>NZ_CP027665.1:2594758-3892138 GCF_003008555.2 Pukyongiella litopenaei
GCCCTGCACCAGCACCGGTTCCAGCATCGCCCGCGCGGCATAGACGCCGGCGGTGTATCCGGCCGGGCCCGAACCGATGATCAGAACCCTGGTGTGACGCGATTCAGCCATGTTTTTCTCCGCTCGACAACCGGCGGAGAGGTCCGCCGAGTGTGGGGTATAGACACCGCGCATAGCGGCTTAAACCCCGATTCGATCAGGCCCATGCCGCGGTGCCGCATTGGGGCGAAACATTATTGCGCACGTTCGCGGCGCTGCTATAAGAAACGCAAAGAAACAGGGGCATCGCATGGTCGTCACACGTTTGGATCCGATTGACCGGAAAATTCTGGCCGAACTGCAGGGCGACGGGCGCATGACCAATGTCGAACTGGCCAAGCGTGTCGGCATTTCCGCGCCGCCCTGCCTGCGGCGGGTGCGCACGCTCGAGGAGAACGGCCTGATCCGCGGCTATCACGCGGATGTGGATGCCCGCGAACTGGGCTTCGAGGTGCAGGTCTTTGCGATGGTCGGGCTGGACAGCCAGGCCGAGGCCGAACTGGTCGCGTTCGAGGACCGGTGCCGCGCCTGGCCGCTGGTCCGCGAATGCCACATGCTGAACGGCGAGGTGGATTTCATCCTCAAATGCGTCGCGCCCGACCTGAGCACGTTCCAGAGTTTCCTGACCGGCGAATTGCTGACCACCCCCAACGTGGCCAGCGTCAAGACATCGCTGGTCATTCGCGGCGCCAAGGATGAACCCGGTGTTCCGTTCGACATACTGGAAGAGCGGCTGAGCCGCACCGCCTGAGGCCACGCCGGGCGGGCCAGGCCGGTTTCGGTCCGGCGTCTTCTTGCCAGTGAATTCGTGACGTGGCGTTCGGTCTCTGTGCATTCGGTGCCAGTTCTGGTTGTATCTAGGAGAAGCACAGTCTTCCTCCCCCCCGGGGGCTCGGCCCCCACAACAAGACGAGAAATCACATGACCCAGAAACTAGTTGCACCGCTTGCCGTTGCCGCAACCGCTGCCCTGGCGCTCCCCGCAGCCGCCGAGCTGAAATATGAGAACGCCACCGGGGGTTCGGTCAAGATCTATGGCCAGTTCAGCCCGGCCTACCAGTCCGTCGATGACGGGCAGGACCGCAAGAACACCTGGGTGGACAACGCCCATTCCAACACCCGCGTCGGCCTGTGGGTGCGGCAGCCCGATGCCGGCGGCGAGTTTTCGTTCAACTTCGAAACCGCGCTGGGCCTGCGGTCGTCCGACGGTGTCAGCCAGACCTTCACGCCCAACGGGGCCGAGTGGGACCGCACCAAGCTGCGCAAGATCGACTTTGCCTATACCTCCAACAGCTGGGGCAAGATCTCGGCCGGCCAGGGGTCGATGGCCACGGACGGCGTTGCCAATGCGGATCTCGGCTCCAACGGCATGACCACCTATAACGGCATCCCCGATTTTGCCGGCGATTTCCTGTTCCGCGGCCCCAACGGGGCGCTGTCGGGCGTGAGCATCTCCGACGCGTTCACCAGCCTCGACGGCGGCCGTCGCGCGCGTATCCGCTATGACACCCCGTCCTTTGCCGGTTTCTCGCTGTCGGCGGCCTGGGGCAAGGAAGTGCTCTCGAAGACCAACAACGACGAGTATTACGACGTCGCGCTGCGCTATGCCAACGACTTCAACGGCACCGAGGTGACCGGCGCGATCGGCTTTTCGCGCCGCGACCCCGAAACCGGCGGCCCGAACGTGGACGACACCATCGGGTCGTTCAACGTGAAGCTGCAGTCTGGCCTGGTGTTCACCGTCGCCGGCGGCAGCCGCAAGAACAGCGGCAGCTATGGCTATGGCAAGGTCGGCTACGAGGCCGACTGGCTGGCAGCGGGCGCGACCTCGTTCGCGGTGGATTACTATCGCGGGTCGGACTTCGTGGTCAGCGGTTCGGAATCCACCGCCTATGGCATCGGCATCAACCAGCAGGTGGACAGCCTGAACACCCAGTTCTACCTCGGCTACCGCCGCCACGAATATTCCGAGCCGGGCACGGATTACGCGGATATCGACGCGATCCTGGTCGGCGCGCGCTGGAAATTCTGATATCCCGCGTTGCTGCGAAAACGTCACGGACACGCCCCCTTTGCGGGGCGTGTTTCGATTCGGGGCTCCGCGTGCCGGTCGCGCCGGAAAGCCCCTTGCGCACGCGCCTGCGGGGCCATAGAAGGCCCCGGAATGTTGTCAGCGCGCCCCGGCGCGCCCGAATCCGTTGGGGAAATCACATGCAGGTCACCGAGACGCTGAACGAAGGTCTGAAGCGCGGCTACGCGATCACCGTCACAGCCGCCGAGCTGGACGAGAAGGTGAATGAAAAGCTGGCCGAGGCGCAGCCCGAAATCGAGATGAAGGGCTTTCGCAAGGGCCGGGTGCCGATGGCCCTGCTGAAAAAGCAGTTCGGTCAGCGGCTGATGGGCGAGGCGATGCAGGAATCCATCGACGGCGCCATGAGCAAGCATTTCGAGGACAGCGGCGACCGTCCCGCCCTGCAGCCCCAGGTCAAGATGACCAACGAGGACTGGAAGGAAGGCGACGATGTCGAGGTCGAGATGTCCTACGAGGCGCTGCCGGCCATCCCCGAGGTGGACCTGAAGGCGCTGAGCCTGGAGAAGATGGTGGTCAAGGCCGATGACGCGGCCGTGGACGAGGCGCTGGGCAACCTGGCCGAGACCGCGCAGGACTTCAAGGCGCGCCGCAAGGGATCGAAAGCCAAGGACGGCGACCAGGTCGTGATGGACTTTGTCGGCCGCGTCGATGGCGAGGCCTTCGAAGGCGGGTCCGCCGAGGATTACCCGCTGGCGCTGGGGTCGAACAGCTTCATCCCCGGTTTCGAGGAGCAGCTGGTCGGTGCGAAGGCCGGCGAGGAGAAAGAGGTCACCGTCACCTTCCCCGAAGAATACCAGGCCGAGCACCTGGCCGGGAAAGAGGCCGTGTTCACCTGCACCGTGAAAGAGGTGAAGGAACCGGTCGCCGCCGAGATCGACGACGAGCTGGCCAAGAAATTCGGCGCCGAGGATCTCGACGCGCTCAAGGGCCAGATCCGCGAACGGCTCGAAGCCGAATATGCCGGTGCCGCCCGCCAGGTGATGAAACGCGCGCTGCTGGACCGGCTGGACGAGGTCGTGTCCTTCGACCTGCCGCCGAGCCTGGTGGAAACCGAGGCCAAGCAGATCGCGCACCAGCTGTGGCATGACGAGAACCCGGATGTCGAAGGCCATGATCACGGCGAGATCGAGCCGTCCGACGACCACAACAAGCTGGCCGAGCGCCGCGTGCGCCTGGGGCTGTTGCTGGCGGAGCTGGGCCAGAAGGCCGAGATCGAAGTGTCCGACGCCGAAATGACCCAGGCGATCATGAACCAGGCCCGGCAATATCCGGGGCAGGAACGCCAGTTCTTCGAATTCGTGCAGCAGAACCAGCAGATGCAGCAGCAGCTGCGCGCGCCGATCTTCGAGGACAAGGTCGTCGACTACGCGTTCGAACTGGCCGATGTCGCCGAAAAGGAAGTCGGCAAGGATGACCTGCAAAAGGCGGTCGAGGCGCTGGAAGACGAATAACCCGACACGGGCAACGCGCGGTTTCAGGATCGCGGCGAAACGAGAAGAGCCGCCCCGAACGGGGCGGCTCTTTGTGGTTTGGTGTGTGAGTGTGGGTCGTTCGTGTGTGGTAGTGGGTCGTGGGTAGTATCTAGTATGTCGTGGTGAGCGCGCGGGTGTGTGTGTGAGTGTGTGTGCGGCTCGGGTATTGTGGTCGTTGGTCGTGTGGAGTGGTGGGTCGTCTGGTCCTTTTGTGTTCGTGGTGGTCCGCAGCGCCTGACGGGGTCAGGCGATACGTCTCAGGGCGTCCTGCGCTTCCTGGGGCAGGTGTTCGGTGACGGCGGTCATCAGGCGACGCACCGCGCGCGCCTCGTCATCGTTGGATGCTTCGCGAAGCTGCTGCGCGAAATACTCGCGAAGCTCGGCCGCCGGCGCGTCGTTGTCGCCGGAACGCGACGGGCCTGCCCGGCGCGAGAACCGTTTCAGTACGTCCTCTTCGCTGGCAAAGACATCGTGGTCGATCCCCGCGAATTCGCGGATGCTGGCGATGCGTTCGTCGGAACAGTCCATCAGCGCCGCCATCGCGGTCACCTTGCCCATCGGCTTGGGGGTGCCCAGATAGTCATAGGGCGCATTCCCCGACCGTTTCAGGACCCTGTTCATGACCGGGTCGATCACGGCCACCGCGTCGAGGATCCCGGCCTTCTGGGCGTATTCGAAGGCGCCGATCATCACTTCGGAGGTGACATAGGAGATCGAGTTGCGTTTGCGGCTGCCGGTCAGCTTGACCGTGTCCACGCAGAACCGGGTCGCTTCCCAGATCTGCGCGCTGCGCAGCGGGGCCTCGCCATCGAGAATGCTGTGGAACACATCGGCCAGCATATGCGGACCGGTCGTCTGCAGCAGGCGCATGCAGCCCACCACATCGCCATCGTCATCCAGGCAAACGACATGGGCCGGGTCGAGGTTATCGAAAATGTCGATTTCCTTGCCGTCCTTGACGTCCACATCCCATCCGAGGCGATCCTGGAAGACCCTGGCTCGCAAGCGATACATTTCGTCGAGAACAGGCGCAAATCTGTGCCTGTTCAGCGCATCAATCGTGATAATCATTGCCGTTCCCTTTAGTTTTTTTCTGCAATCGAAACTACAGATGCCAAGAAAACGATCTATTGGGGGATTCCCGTAGCGGCGAAAAATCTCGCATTCGCAGGGGTATGCACAGGGGCCAGCACAGGGATCAGGGGCCTGCGCAACCTCAGCCGGGCATCACCAGGTTGAGCCCGATCGCACGCCCGACGGCCTGCGGCGTTGTCAGCGCGCCCAGCTTTTCCCGGCCGGACCTCAGGTGAACCTCGACCGTCCGGTGCGAAATCGACAGGATGTCGCCGATATCCTGCTGCGATTTGCCCACCGCGACCCATTGCAGTATCTCGACTTCGCGCGACGACAGCGAAGGCATCGACATGACCTTGGTCAGGACGCCCGCCTGCATCACGTTGTCATGCAGGTGAACGGCGGAAACCTGCAGGTCGCCCATGACGTTTTTCTTGAGCTTGTCCCATTCGTCCTGCGAACAGTCTCGGGTCACGCTCAGCAGGCCGCATTCGCCGAAGGGCCCGCGAACCGGAACCGTCAGGCCGCGTTCGGAAATGCCGAAATCGCAGGCGTCGCGGAACACCTTGCGAAACTTGTCGTCGTGATCGAATCGGTTCCAGTCGACCGGCGCAATGCTGCGCACCGACCGATAGAGCGTCGGATCGAAATGATGGTAACCGCGCTTGGCGTAATGCCGTTTCCAGTTCTCGGGATAGTTCGCATAACCCTGAACATCGCCATTCACCGGGTTGGCGGTGGCATAAGAGGCAAAGTCAAACTCGAGCGTCTGGCAGAGTTCGTCGAGGAACTCTTCCGCATGCTGGTCAGCGTCCGGCAGCGCGCTCAGATCGATCAGCTTCACGTCTTCCTCTCCTCCCGGGCCGGCGTGGCCTGTCAGGTGACAGCGGCCAGCGCCGCGTGCGCTTCTGAATCGGCCATGGACCGGATAATGGCCAGAACGGCCTGTCGTTGCGATGACGGCAATGCGCTAAACAGTTCGACAAGTTCGAGTTTCTCGGAATCGGACAGATAGCTCATCGTGTCCCGTGTCCGGGCGTCCTTGCCGACACCGCTGGCGACGACCGGTTCGATTCCGTCGAAAAACTGGGTCACGTCCACGCCGAGAACATCGGCAATCGCCCAGAGGCGGGATGCGCTGACCCGGTTGGCGCCGGTTTCGTATTTCTGGACCTGCTGGAAACGAACGCCGATTGCCCGGCCGAGATCGGCCTGGCTCATTCCCAGCGCCCTGCGCGATGCCCGAATACGTTTGCCCACGACAGAATCAATAGTGTTCATGTCTTACCTCTGTTCCGTACCCCTCCATCCGCGTAGCGTCTTTCTCAGTGGCTCCGCAGTATCCGGTCCACTCGCGCCTTGTTTACGCGAAGTAACACCACCGGTGACGAGGTCATATTGCATAACCCAGCGAAAGCTGGCAACGGAATTCACATAAGGCGAATCTTCTGTCGCACAACGAGAGAATCTCTCAAATTTTCCCCCTATGCGGGAAATCCGGCGCTCGTGCGGCGTCTGCGCATTCACAGCCGGATGCGATAGCGCGCAAATCCGTCCGGCCCGTCCCCCGCCGCCTCGAGCGAAACGCCCGGCACGTCCTCGGCATAATCGGCCGCTTTCGGTCCGGTGTCGAACAGCACGGTGGCGCCGTCCAGCGGCGCGAACCGCCAGTTGCCGTCGGCACGCGGGCTGATCGTGCCCTTTTCGACGATATAGCGGACGATCACGTCGCGGTTGGTGTCGGGACCCTCAAAGACGGTGGTGCCGTCGGTGCCGGGAAATTTGCCGCCGCCGCTGGCGCGGTAATTGTTGGTGGCGATGATGAACTCGGCCTCCGGGTCGATCGGCGCGCCCTCGAATGTCAGGTTGGCGATGCGATTCGCGTCCGGGTTGACGACCGCGCCATCGACATCGAACCTGGATGGCTGGCTCAGGTCGATCTCATAGCTCACCCCGTCGATCACGTCGAAATTGTAGGACGGAAAGGCCGGGTTCAGCAGCGCCTGGTCCGCCGCGCCGGGATTAACCTGGTTGAAGATACCCGCCGAGCGTTCCAGCCAGTCCTTGACCTGCGCGCCGGTCACCCGCACCGCCCGCGCCGTATTGGGATAGAGATACAGGTCGGCCACGTTCTTGATCGCCACGTCGCCCACGGGCACGTCGGTGTAATAGTCCGGACCGCCCCGGCCCCCGGCCTTGAACGGGGCGGCGGCCGACAGGATCGGCAGGCCCTCGTGTTCGGTGCCCTTGAGCATCTCGCCGATATACCAGCTCTGGGCGATCGACACGATCTGGACCGAGGGGTCGTCCGCCACCAGCGCGAAATAGCTGTGCAGCGGCGCGTCGGTCTTGCCGACCGCGCGGCGCACATAGGCCAGCGTCGCGTCATGGTCAGCCTGCACCGCGGCCAGCACCTCGGCATCGTCCTCCACGAGCGCGGTCCAGGACCGGTCCTCGTTGCGCCGGGCGATCGGGCGCGCGGCCGATTCATGGCCGACGATCCGCCAGCCGGTGCCGTCGCGTTCCAGCACCAGGTCGATCAGGCCCAGGTGGCTGCCCCAGAACCCGCCCATCGTGGCGGGTTTGCCATGGATGGTGCCCGCGGCCACGTCCACCGCGTCAAAGCCGTCATAGGTCGACGAGGGGAACACAAGGTGGCTGTGCCCGGTCATCACCGCGTCGATGCCGTCGACCGCCGCCAGCGGGGTCGAGGCGTTTTCCATGCCCTCGGTTTCCTGCGCGTCGCCGATGCCGGAATGGGACAGCGCGATGACGATATCGGCGCCGCGTTCCTTCATCTCGGGCACAAAGGCGCGGGCGGCCTGCAGGATGTCGCGGGCCTGCACGTTGCCGTCGAGGTGCCGGCGGTCCCAGTTCATCACCTGCGGCGGCACGAACCCGATCAGCCCGATGCGGATCGGGTGGGTTTCCCCGGCCCCGTCGGTCAGGTCGCGGTCGAGCAGGACATAGGGCGGCAGCAGGGTGTCGTCGCCGCGCGGATCGGCGCCCTGTGCTCTGGCGATGTTGGCGCAGACCACCGGGAACCCGGCCCCGGCGAGCGATTTCATCAGAAAATCGAGCCCGTAGTTGAATTCGTGATTGCCCAGCGTCGAGGCATCGAAACCGACCGCGTTCATCGCGGCGATCACCGGGTGCATGTCGCCGTCCTTCATCCCGCGCTCATAGGCGATGTAATCCCCCATCGGGTTTCCCTGCAGGAAATCGCCATTGTCCAGCAGCAGCGAATTGGTCGCCTCGGCGCGGATGTCGCGGATGATCGAGGCGGTGCGCGACAGCCCCACCGTGTCGCGCGGCTTGTCCGCGTAATAGTCATAGGGAAAGACATGCACATGCAGGTCGGTGGTTTCCATCAGCCGCAGATGCGCCTGGTTGGCGGCGGCATTGGCCGAGAACGGATGCAGCGCAATCAGCCCCGCGCTTCCGGCCAGGAAGGACCGGCGATTGAGATGATGTGGCACGGCAGGTCTCCCGTCATCAGTCGGTTGGATGCCTCAACCATAGCATCGCCAGATGACAGCGGAATAGCAGATTGCCGGCCCCGCGCCCCGGCGCGGACGCCATGGCTGGGTGCCGGGAACCGGCCACATACCAAATATTCTAGGGCAACGCAGGATGTTGTGGTAACTTCCTCGCGTATCATTGCGGGAGACAGACGATGACCAACAAACTCTTGGCCGAATTCTTCGGCACATTCTGGCTGGTGCTGGGCGGGTGCGGCAGCGCCGTGCTGGCCGCCGGTGTCGCCGATGTCGGCATCGGCTGGCTCGGCGTGGCGCTGGCCTTCGGTCTCACGGTGATGACCATGGCCTTCGCCGTCGGCCACATCTCGGGCGGGCATTTCAACCCGGCGGTTACGCTGGGGCTGGTCATTGCCGGCCGGCACGAGGGCAGGGAACTGATCCCCTACTGGATCGCGCAGGTGATCGGCGCCATCGCGGCGGCGGCGGTCCTCTATGTGATCGTCTCGGGCGCGCCCGGCTTTGCCGGTGTCGGCGGCTTCGCCACCAACGGCTATGGCGAGGCCTCGCCGCAGGGCTATTCGATGATGTCGGCGCTGGTGATCGAGATCGTGCTGACCGCCATGTTCCTGGTGATCATTCTGGGCGCGACCTCGGCCGGGGCGCCGGCGGGCTTCGCCCCGATCGCCATCGGGCTCGGGCTGACCCTGATCCACCTGATCTCGATCCCGGTGACCAATACGTCGGTGAACCCGGCGCGCTCCACCGGGGTGGCGCTCTTCGCCGAGGGGCCCGCGCTCGCGCAGCTCTGGCTGTTCTGGGTGGCGCCGCTGATCGGCGGTGCCGTCGGCGCCGTGATCTGGAAACTGATCGGCAGCGACGACTGAAACCGCGGCGGGGCCGTATCGCGCGGCCCCGTATTCCTCTTGCCGGAAATATCCCGGGGGAGTCGCGGCCTGCCGCGACGGGGGCAGCGCCCCCGGACTCCCCCCCCCCGAACCTCCCGAACCCCGGCTCAGGGCCGCAGGCCGGTTTCCTTCAGCATCCCGCGCCGCTTGGCTTCATAGTAATAGCCGCGGGAATAGTGCTTGACGGCGGTATCGTAGCTGCCATCCGACAGCAGCCACGCCCCGCGCAGGTATTTCACCGCGAATTGCAGGTTGGTATCGGCGTCCAGCAAGTCCCCGGGGCTGCCCCTGAACCCCATCGACCGGGCGGTCGCCGGCAGGATCTGCATCAGCCCGTAATAGGGCCGGTTCACCGCCCTGGGCCGGTGCGTGCTTTCGCGAATGACCACCTTGTGCACCAGCGGCCGCGGCACCTCGTAATGGTCGGCCCAGCGGTTGATCTTCTTGCGCAGTTCCGGGGTTTCGTTCGGATAGAGCGCGGGCTCGACCGGGTCGGGCATCTTGTTGCGGGACGCGACATCCGCATCGCCGCAGGCAGCGAGCGCGAGGGGGAGCAGGACCAGAAGGCTGCGGCGCGAAAGAAGGGTCATCGGGGTATCCGGTTTCGGTTTCGGCGGCGTCCGACAGCCTAGCCACCGCGCCGCCGGGCACAAGACCCCGCCGCCCGCGACCCCGATACCGGCAAAGGATCGCCAATGGAAAAGGGCCGCGCGGCGGTGTGCCGCGCGGCCCCCTGTTGCACAGGCAGCGCCGATCAGGCGTTGGTGGTGCTGTCGCCGGCCTCGTCCTCGGCCACCGCTTCGGCGGCGGGGGCAAGGTTCTCGTCGTCCGTGGCGGCGCTCCCGATATCGTCGAACAGTTCGGCGATCTCGAATTCCGCGGCGGCCTCTTCCTCGGCGGCCAGTTCCTGGATCGACTTGCCCGACGCCTGCAGCTCGGCCTCTTCTTCCGAGCGGGCGACGTTCAGCTTGATCACCACGTCGACCTCGGGGTGCAGGTTCACATGCACGTCGTGCAGGCCCAGATCCTTGATCGGGCGGGCCAGCGCGACCTGTTTGCGGTCGAGCGAGAAGCCTGCTTCGGTGGCGGCATCGGCGGCGTCACGTGGCGTGACCGAGCCATAGAGCGCACCCGCGTCCGAGGCGGAGCGAATCACCACGAACTGCTGGCCGTCGAGCTTCTCGGCCAGCGCTTCGGCTTCTTTCCTGGATTCCAGGTTGCGCGCTTCGAGCTGCGCCTTCTGCGCCTCGAACTGCGCCACGTTGTTGTCGGAGGCGGTCAGCGCCTTGCCCTGCGGCAGCAGGAAGTTGCGGGCGTAGCCGGGCTTGACGTCGACGACATCGCCCATCTGTCCCAGCTTGGCGACACGTTCCAGAAGAATGACTTGCATCGGTCCTGCTCCTTATTTCACGGCGTAGGGCAGCAGGGCGAGAAAGCGGGCGCGCTTGATGGCGCGAGCCAGTTCACGCTGCTTCTTGGCCGATACGGCGGTGATACGCGAGGGCACGATCTTGCCGCGCTCGGAGATATACCGCTGCAGCAGCTTGGTGTCCTTGTAGTCGATCTTGGGCGCGTTGTCTCCCGAGAAGGGGCAGACCTTGCGGCGGCGGAAAAACGGTTTTGCAGCCATGGTTTGGTGTCCTTTCCTCGGGTTCTCAGCGGCGCTCGCGGCGGCCGTCGCGCTCGTCGCGCTTCTGCATCTGGACCGACGGGCCTTCCTCGTGGGCGTCGACCTTGATGGTCAGCACGCGCATCACGTCGTCATGCAGCCGCATCAGGCGTTCCATTTCCTGCACGGCCGGCGCCGGTGCGTCGGTGCGCAGATAGGCATAATGCCCCTTGCGGTTCTTGTTGATCTTGTAGGCCATCGTCTTGACGCCCCAGTATTCCTGGTCGACCAGCTTTCCGCCATTGTCGGTCAGGACGGCGCCGAAATGTTCGATGAGACCCTCGGCCTGCGTGTTGGACAGGTCCTGGCGGGCAATCATGACATGCTCGTAAAGCGGCATGTTTACTCCTGTTTCTATCAAGGCGCATTTCAAAGGTGGGGCCAGATCCCTTTCGCGGCCCCGCCACGAGAGACTGCGCGGTTCACATGGATGCGAAAGGATGGCCCCATATACACGCTTGGCCGCGCAGGGCAAGGGGCAAGGGATAAGGGGCAGACGGGCGGCGGGCGCCGGTGCTGTTCGTGCCGTCACAGGCGCTGTGGGCAGACACGGAGTTGCATGGCAGCCTGCCGGTGGTGAAATCTGGCACCACAGCCGAGCGCGAAGACAGGAGACGCGACCATGACGACCGCGACCATGAAAACCACACTGACAGCCGCAGCCCTGGCGGTTCTGCCTCTGGCCGGTATCCCGGCGGCCCATGCGGCCAGCTGGCAGGCAGACCCCGGCCATACCGAGGTGCGGGTCTATTACAACCACGCCGGGTTCTCGGAGCAATCGATCGAGTTCGGCGAGTTTACCGGCACGCTGCATTATTCCGAAGGCGATGTCGCCGGTGCCAGCGCCGATTTCGTGATCCCCGTGGCCAGCGTCGTCACCGGGGTCGAGATGTTCGACAACGACCTGCGCGGCGGCACGTTCTTCGATGTCGAGAACTATCCCGAGATCCGCTTTGTCTCGACCGCCGTCGAGCAGACCGGCGAACGCAATGCCAGGGTGACCGGGGATCTCACCATAAAGGACGTGACCAAACCGGCGACCTTCGACGTGACGCTGCACAATATCGGGCCGCATCCCGTCGGTCAGGTGTTCGATTTCTACAAGGGCACATGGCTGGGGATAACCGCCGTGTCCGAGATCAACCGGTCGGAGTGGAACATGGGCACGTTCGTCCCGATCGGTTCGGACCGGGTGCGTATCGTCATCAACGCCGAGCTGAAGGCGCAGGAGTGACGTCCGGTCGCGGCGCGGGACGGCTCAGCCCCCGCGCCGGGCCGTGAGCGCCACCGAAACCTGCACGGCGAAGGCCAGCGTGTTTTCGTCCTGGATGCCGTCGCCGATGCCGTAATCGCGCCGGTCCAGCGTGGCCTGGCCGGTCATCACGGCCCTGTCCCCGTCGATGGTCAGCGCGAACGGAAGCGTCAGCGGCATCTGGTTGCCGTTCAGCTCCAATGTCCCCTCGGCCACATAGCCGGCCTCGCGCCGGAACAGCGCGGCCTCGTAGGTGGCGGTGGCGTGGCGTTCGGCATCCAGGAAATCGGGGCCGAGCGCCTGGGCGCTGACCGACCCCAGCGCCAGCGACGGGATCGATACCTGCACCGTGACCTGCCCCGCGGGGCCGGGCGCGGCCGGGTCGTCAAAGCGGATCGCCGCGGTCCAGTCCGCGAACCTTCCCTCGACCGCCGAGCCAAGCTGGGTCACGGTGATGGACAGCAGCCCCTCCTCGACCTGCCAGTCCGAACGCAAGGGCGCGAGGGCCGGGGCGGGCGCGCCTGACGCTGCCGACCGCCCGGCAGGGGAATAGAGCCCCAGCCCGCCCCCGATGCTGACCGCGACCGCCCAGACCGCCAGTGCCGAAAGCGGAGCGACGAGCCGGTTCCGCTGCCCGTTCGGTGGCACCGGTAGATCGCCCCGGTCTGCAAGCATCCGTCGCAAAGTGTCGTCGCGGTCGATGAGGTGATGTTTCAGGGCGCCGGCCACATGCAGCAGGATGGCGACGACCAGAACCCGCTCGAGCACCACATGCAGCCCGGCGGTGAGCGCCGCCAGAGCATCGTTCCGTGGGACGAAGGGCAGCGACTGCCCCAGCGGCCAGAGAATCGGCGCGAAACCGGTCGTGGCGGCGTGGTGGACCCAGCCCGCCAGCGGCACCAGCAGGATCGAGCCATAGAGCAGCCAGTGCACGGTCTCGGCCAGCCAGGTCTCGACCCGCCGGTCCGGGTGCAGCGGCCGCGGTTTTGGCTGGGCCACAGCCCAGGCGACGCGCAGCAGGGCGGTCAGGAAAATCGCCACGCCCAGCGTCTTGTGCAGGGAAAACAGCATCGCTGCCCGCGCCAGGTCCTGCGCGCCGGGCGTGGCGCCGGGCGCGCGCACCGCGTGAGCCGCGTCATTGGCGACGATGCCCAGCGGGATGATCGCCAGGATCATCAGGACGGTCAGCCAGTGCAGCGCCCTCGCGAGGCTCCCGTATTGCGCGGCGGTGTTGTGCAAACCCATGAACGCGTCGCTCCTGTCCGTTGCCTGTCAGGATATGGACGATGGCGTCAGGCTCAAGCGGCGGCGTTGCGTGCAGGCGCACAATTCGTGTTCGGCAAGGTGTCGCGGGAAGCACGGCAAGCGGCAATTGCGGGAACCGGCTGCCCCGCCGGGGCCTGGAACGGTGGAGCCGGGCGTTGCCCTTTGGTGTCCTGCGGGCTATGCCGGGTCAGAAACTCTGGGATCAAGAGAGGGCAGATGAGCAGGGCATTCGTTTTTCCCGGTCAGGGCGCGCAGACCATCGGCATGGGCCGGGCGCTGGCCGACGCCTATCCCGCGGCAAGGGCTGTTTTCGACGAGGTTGACGACGCGCTGGGCGAAAAACTGAGCGCATTGATCTGGGATGGCGACATCGCCGATCTGACGCTGACGCAGAATGCACAGCCGGCCCTGATGGCGACATCGCTTGCCGCGATGCGGGCGCTCGAGGCCGAAGGGGTCGGGATCGACGCGGCGGATTTCGTGGCGGGGCATTCGCTGGGCGAATATTCGGCGCTGGCCGCGGCGGGCGCGATGTCGATCGCCGATACGGCGCGGCTGCTGCGCACGCGCGGGCGGGCCATGCAAGAGGCCGTGCCGGTGGGCGAGGGCGCGATGGCGGCCATTCTCGGCCTCGGGCTGGAGGATGTGCGCGCGGTGGCGGACGCGGCGGCGCAGGGCGAGGTCTGCCAGGCCGCCAATGACAACGACCCGATGCAGGTCGTGGTGTCGGGCACCCGGGCCGCGGTCGAGCGCGCCGCCGGGATCGCCAAGGAAAAGGGCGCGAAACGGGCGGTGATGTTGCCGGTCAGCGCGCCGTTTCATTGTGCGCTGATGCAGCCTGCCGCCGATGTGATGGCCGGGGCGCTGGCCGAGGTGGAAATCAGTGCGCCGGCGGTGCCGCTGGTGGCGAATGTGCGGGCGGCGCCGGTCAGCGACCCCGACGAGATCAGGGCGCTGCTGGTCGAGCAGGTCACCGGGTCGGTCCGCTGGCGCGAAAGCGTGATGTTCATGGCCGCGCAGGGTGTGACCGAAGCCTGGGAAATCGGCGCCGGCAAGGCGCTGTCGGGCATGATCCGCAAGATCGACCGGGCAATCGCCAGCCGCGCGGTGGGCACGCCTGACGAGGCGCAGGCCGCGGCGGCGGACCTGGGCTGAGGCGGGACGGATTTTCTGCGGGGTAGATCCCGCAGGGGTGTCAAACACTAGCTATGCCGCCGGAGCGTGGCAGGGAGACGGGACATGTTCGATCTGAACGGAAAGACGGCGCTGGTCACCGGGGCGTCGGGTGGTATCGGTGGCGCGATTGCGCGGACCCTTCATGATGCGGGCGCGACGGTGGGCCTGTCCGGCACGCGGGTCGAGCCGCTGCAGGCGCTGGCCGACGAACTGGGCGACCGCGCCCATGTGCTGCCCTGCAACCTGAGCGACGCCGACGCCGTGGCGGCGTTGCCGAAACAGGCGGCCGAGGCGCTGGGGTCGGTCGACATTCTGGTCAACAATGCCGGGATCACCCGCGACAACCTGTTCATGCGCATGTCCGACGAGGAATGGCAGAGCGTGATCGACGTGAACCTGACCGCGACGATGAAACTGTGCCGCGGGGTGCTGCGCGGCATGATGAAGGCGCGCTGGGGCCGGATCGTGAACATCTCGTCCGTCGTCGGGGCGACCGGCAATCCGGGGCAGGGCAATTACGCGGCCTCGAAGGCGGGCATGATCGGCATGTCGAAATCGCTGGCCTACGAAGTGGCGAGCCGGGGCATCACCGTGAACGCGGTGGCGCCGGGTTTCATCACCACCGCGATGACCGACAAGCTGACCGACGACCAGAAATCGGGCATCCTGGGCCAGGTGCCGGCCGGCCGGATGGGCGAACCCGACGAGATCGCCGCCGCGGTGCTCTATCTGGCCAGTCCCGAGGCGGGCTATGTCACCGGCAGCACGCTGCATGTGAATGGCGGCATGGCGATGATGTAACCGCCTGGCAAGGCTGGTTGTTTCGCCCCGGTCGCGCCGCGTCACCCGTGCCGTTTTCGCGCCTCGCCATTGTCGGGCGACCGCGGGCTTCCTATCTGTCAGCGGTAGCGAAATGGTGTCGCATGATCGCGCGGGCCGTGCCGATGCGAAAGCGTTTGCCAAAGGGGGCTTGTGTGCTATAGGCGGCGCATGTTTGGGTGGCCGGGCCGTGTGCTCCGGTGCACCTTCCCCGGCGATCCCGGGATCAACTGCCCGCTGCGGGCGAATACGTCCGGCCCAGGCGGGTCCGGGCAGCAATGGGCGGAATGCCCGCAATGGAATGAGGAACCGACATGAGCGACGTCGCAGACCGCGTGAAGAAAATCGTTGTTGAGCACCTGGGTGTTGAAGAAGGCAAAGTGACCGAAGCCGCCTCGTTCATCGACGATCTGGGCGCCGACAGCCTTGATACCGTGGAACTGGTGATGGCCTTCGAAGAAGAGTTCGGCATCGAGATTCCCGACGACGCCGCCGAGACCATCCAGACCTTTGGCGATGCGGTCAAGTTCATCACCGAAGCCTCCTGATCCTTCCCGGACAGGACCGGATTCAGAGCGGCGCCCCGGTGGGCGCCGTTTTTCGTTTTCGCCCGGGCCGCGCTAACCTTTCGTTGCGGAATCAGGTATAGACCCCACCGGGACAGGAGCGTTCGCGATCATGATGCGCAGCATCCCCGGCATCAACACGGCCCGGCTGACCCTGCGCGGGATGCGGCCCGAGGATTTCGACCGGTTTGCCGAGATCTGGACCCTGCCGGAAACGACCCGGTTCACCGGCGGGCCGCGCAGCCGCGCCCGGTCGTGGGATGCCTTCACGAAAAACGCGGGTCACTGGGCGATGGCCGGGTTCGGCCAATGGGCCGTGGTCGACCGGCAAAGCCGCCGCATGATCGGGCAAACCGGGTTTTTCCACGGCGGCCGCGATCTGGGCGAGGATTTCGACGCCTGCCCCGAAGCGGGCTGGGTGCTCGCACCGGAGGCCCAGGGCCAGGGGCTGGGGCTGGAAGCGGTGCGGGCCGCGCATGACTGGTTCGACCGGGTGATGCCGGGGCCGCTCTGCGCGATGGTCAACACCGACAATGTCGCGTCCCGGCATGTCGCCGCGCGGCTGGGGTATCGCGGTATGCGCGAGACGGACCATAACGGCGATTCGGTGCTGTTGCTGCGCCGCGACGGGCCGCCCGGCTGGATCTGAGCGACGCGGCGGGGCGTCACCCGGCAATCGGGACAGGCGGTGTCAAATTCGCGTGGATCGCCGCCCGCGCCCGCGTATCTGTGCTATGATCGACCCATGTGACCATCAGCGAGGGGGCAAGGTCATGTTGATCTATCCGACAATGCAATTGCAGCGCGGGCGTTGCGTGACGCTGGACCGGGGACGGCTGGATGCGGCGACGATCTGGCATGTGGACCCGGTCGAAACCGCGCATGGTTTTGCCGCCGCCGGGGCCGAATGGATGCACCTGACCGACCTCGACGCGGTCGATGGCCGGGATGACAACGCCGCGCTGGTCGACGGGATCATCCGCGCCGCCGGCATTCCCGTGCAGCTGGGCGGCGGGTTCCGCAGCCGCGAGCATGTCGAGCACTGGATCGACCGGGGCGCCGGGCGGATCGTGATCGGCACGCTGGCGGCGATCGAGCCCGACCTTGTCAGCGACCTGGCCAGGCGCCACCCGGACCAGATCGTGCTGGCGGTCGATGTCTGGAAGGGGCAGGTGATGACCGAGGGCTGGCGCAGGGCGAGCGCATTTGCACCGGATACCTTCATCGCCGCCTTTGACGAGGCCCCCCTGGCCGGGATCATCGTCACCGACATCGACGCGGATGTCGAGGAAATCGAAGCGCCTCTGGGGTTGATCTCGGGGCTGGCCGCGCGGGCGCGCACGCCGGTGATCGCATCCGGCGTGGTGCGCAGCGTCGATGACATTGCCAGGCTCAAATATGTGCACAACATCTCGGGCGTGCTGATCGGGCGGGCGCTGTTCCGCAGGGATTTCACGCTGGGTGAGGCGCTGGCCGTCGCGCGGCCTGAACCCGAACCGGTCGCCGGGTTCCGGTAGCGGTCGAATGGCGAGCCGTGGGACGGGGCGGGCAAAAGATGGCCGAAAACGGCTGACCGTCAAGGCTTTGTGCACTTGCCCCGGCGGGTTACAGCTTGATATGAGCAGTGTTCAAGGAAAACGCTGAAGGGGCAGTTGATGCGCAGAGTGGTTGTTACGGGGCTGGGGCTGGTGACACCTCTGGCCAGCGGTGTCGAGGAAAGCTGGGCTCGCATCCTGGACGGACAATCCGGCGCCGGGCCGATCACCTCGTTCGATGCGTCCGGGCTGGCCACCACCTATGCGTGCGAAGTGCCGACGGGCGATGGTGGCGACGGATCTTTCAACCCCGACGACTGGATGGAAGCCAAGGAGCGCCGCAAGGTGGGCAAGTTCATCCTGTTCGGTGTCGCCGCGGCACAGATGGCGGTGGACGATGCCGGCTGGACGCCCGAGGCCGAAGAAGACCGGCTGCGCACCGGCGTGATGATCGGGTCGGGGATCGGCGGGCTGGATTCGATTGCCGAAACCACGCTGCTGCTGCGCGACAAGGGACCGCGGCGCGTGTCGCCGTTCTTTATTCCCGGCGCGCTGATCAACCTGATTTCGGGCCAGGTGAGCATCCGGTTCGGCTTCAAGGGCCCGAACCACGCCGTGGTCACCGCCTGTTCGACCGGGGCACATGCGATCGGCGATGCCGCGCGCCTGATCAAGTATGGCGATGCCGACGTGATGGTGGCCGGCGGCGCCGAAGCCGCGATCTGCGAAATCGGCATTGCCGGGTTCAATGCCTGCAAGGCGCTGAGCACCAAGCGGGCTGACGATCCGCAGGCTGCCAGCCGTCCCTATGACGCCGATCGCGACGGGTTCGTGATGGGCGAGGGCGCGGGTGTCGTGGTGCTGGAGGAATACGAACACGCCAAGGCGCGCGGTGCGAAAATCTATGCCGAGGTGCTGGGCTACGGGCTTTCGGGGGACGCCTATCACATCACCGCGCCGAGCGAAGACGGCGACGGCGGCGAACGGTCGATGCGCGCGGCGCTGTCCGATGCGGGGCTGGAACCGGCGGATATCGACTATATCAACGCGCATGGGACATCGACCATGGCCGACGTGATCGAACTGTCGGCGGTCGAACGGCTGCTGGGCCAGTCCGCGGGCAAGGTCACCATGTCCTCGACCAAATCCGCCACCGGCCACCTGCTGGGCGCGGCGGGCGCGATCGAGGCGATCTTTTCGATCCTCGCGATTCGCGATCAGGTCGCGCCGCCGACGATCAACCTGGACAACCCGGCGGTTGAAACGCCGGTGGACCTGGCGCCGAACGCGAAAAGGGAACGCGAAATCAATGTCGCGTTGTCAAACTCGTTCGGCTTTGGCGGCACCAATGCGAGCGTCCTGTTTGGAAAGGCCAGCTGATGTGGCGCAGCATTGCGTCGAACACGCTGACGCTGCTGATCGTCGGGCTGTTCCTGTTGGGCGGGCTGATCCTCTGGGGGCAGCGCCAATACGAAACGACCGGCCCGCTCGATGCGGCGATCTGCCTGCGTGTCGAACGCGGCAGCAACATGAAGGCAGTCAGCCGTGATCTGGAAGCGCAGGGCGCGATCACGAACGGCATGATCTTTCGGCTTGGCGCCGACTATGACGACAAGGCCGGCAGGCTGAAGGCGGGCAGTTTCCTGGTGCCGGCCGGGGCGTCGATGGAGGAGATCGTCGATGCCGTGACCCGTGGTGGCGCCAGCACATGTGGCACCGAGATCGTCTATCGGATCGGGGTGACGCGCGTGACCGCCCAGCTGCGGGATCTCGATCCGGAAACGGGGCAGTTCGCCGAGGTTGCCGCCTTTGATCCCCTGGCCGAGGACGAGCCGGGTGTCTTTGCCGAGAAACGCGCGGAGCCCGATACCCGGTACCGGATCGCGATGGCCGAAGGCGTGACGAGCTGGCAGGTGGCCGAGGGGCTCAAGGCGGCGAAATTCCTGGCCGGCGATGTGGACGAGGTGCCGCCCGAGGGGATGCTGGCGCCGGACAGCTACGAGGTGACGGCCGGTGCCGATCGCGCGGCGCTGCTGGGCCAGATGCAGGAGGCGCAGCAGCTGCGTCTGAACTCGGCCTGGGAGAGCCGCGCCGAGGGGCTGCCGCTGCGCACGCCGGAGGAGTTGCTGATCCTCGCCTCGATCATCGAAAAGGAAACCGGGGTGCCGGAGGAACGCGGAGCGGTGGCCAGCGTGTTCGTCAACCGGCTGGAGCAGGGCATGAGGCTGCAGACCGACCCGACGGTGATCTATGGTATCACCAAGGGCAAGGCGGTGCTGGGCCGTGGGCTGCGGCAGAGCGAGCTGCGCACCAGAACGCCCTGGAACACCTATGTCATTCCGGCCCTTCCGCCGACACCGATCGCCAACCCCGGACAGGCCAGCCTGGAGGCGGCGGCCGATCCGGACAGCACGTCCTATGTCTTTTTCGTGGCCGATGGCAGCGGGGGCCATGCCTTTGCCGAAACGCTGGAAGAGCATAATCGCAATGTCGCCAAATGGCGCGAGATCGAGGCACAGCGGGCAAGCGATTAAGATTTTCTCAACCATGGCGGACGGTTAACCGTTGCGCCTGTTGCGTTTCCGCTTGACTCGTCGCGCGGTTTCGCGTATAGGTTGTGTCAAGCTAGAAGAAGTGGGTGAACGGCCGCGGGATGACCTCCCGTCGGCCGTTTTTCATTTCTCTCGTGCGGAGATCACTCTCGCATGAGGTCAAAGAGCAGACATGACTTTGATTACCCCGGAGGAGCGGGTTTCGCAGACGGCCGAGTTGCTTCAGTCGCTGCAGAATTCGATTCGCGAGTTGCGGCAGATGGCGCAAGACCTGAAACGGCAGCTCGAGAACGGGGAGGAAGCGGATATCACAGGCAGCAGCCGGCAGGTGGCGCAGACCGTTGGTCTGATCCGATCCTGCCAGAAGGTGGAGGAGTGTTTTGTCGAACAGCAACACCGACAGGCCGGAATTGCGCGCGGCGGATACGCGCTCGACCTTGTGCAGGCTCGATTTGAGATCGGGTGCCGCCTTGGTCGCCTCCGCAGGTGCCACGGCGGAGGACGCGTTCCTGAATGAACTCAGCGAGGGAGAGCTATGCGCTCTCCCTTTCCTGTTCGAGTTCTGGGCATTGCCGCACCAGCTGCCGCCGGCGGGAGACTGGCGGTCCTGGGTCATTCTCGGCGGGCGCGGCGCGGGCAAGACGCGCGCCGGGGCGGAATGGGTGCGCGCGCAGGTCGAGGGCGCTAGGCCGCTGGACCGGGGCCATGCGCGGCGGGTCGCGCTGGTGGGCGAGACCTATGACCAGGTGCGCGAGGTGATGATCAAGGGCGACAGCGGTATCCTGGCCTGTTCGCCGCCTGACCGGCGGCCGGTCTGGAAGGCGTCGGAGCGCAAGCTGATCTGGGACAACGGTGCCGAGGCGCAGGTGTTTTCGGCGCAGGATCCCGAGGGGCTGCGAGGGCCGCAATTCGATGCCGCCTGGGTCGATGAGCTGGCCAAGTGGAAGAAGGCCGGGGAGACCTGGGACATGTTGCAATTCGCGTTGCGGCTGGGCGAGCACCCGCAGGTCTGCGTGACCACGACGCCGCGCAACGTGGCGCTGCTCAAGGATCTGCTGGCCGCCGCATCGACGGTGACCACCCATGCGCCCACCGAGGCGAACCGCGCGAACTTGGCGGCGGGGTTCCTCAGGGAAGTGCGCGCGCGCTATGCCGGAACGCGGCTGGGGCGGCAGGAGCTGGATGGGGTGCTGGTGGCCGAGGCCGAAGGGGCGCTGTGGACCGGGGCGATGCTGGAAGCCGCAAAGGGACAACGGGTCCCGGCGCTGGACCGGGTCGTGGTTGCGCTGGACCCCGCGGTGAGCAGCGGCGCGGGCGCGGATGCCTGTGGCATCGTGGTGGCCGGGGTGCAGATGCAGGGGCCGCCGCAGAACTGGCGCGCCTGGGTGCTGGAGGATTGCACGGTGCAGGGCAAGGGCCCGCTGGGCTGGGCCCGCGCGGCGGTGGCGGCGATGCAGCGTCACGGCGCGGACCGGCTGGTGGCCGAGGTCAACCAGGGCGGGCGGCTGGTCGAGGAGGTGCTGCGGCAGGTGGACCCGCTGGTGCCCTATCGCGCGGTTCACGCCAGTCGCGGAAAGGTGGCGCGGGCCGAGCCGGTCGCGGCGCTCTATGAACAGGGCCGGGTGCGGCACGCGGCGGGCCTGGGCGATCTGGAGGACCAGATGTGCCTGATGACGCTGCGCGGGTTCGAAGGTGCCGGATCGCCCGACCGCGTGGACGCGCTGGTCTGGGCGCTGCACGACCTGATGATCGCGCCGGCGGCGGCGTGGAAGAGGCCGCGGGTGCGCGCCCTCTGAACACACCCGGTCGGGGTGTTGCGAAAGCGCCGCGCGGTGGCTTTCGGAAATCTTCCGGAATTGCAGGCAAAAGGGTTCGCGAAGGGCCGGAAGGCGGCTTTGGCGGGCCGTGGGGATCACACAGGAGCATCGGGAATGGTATTTGATTTCTTGCGTCGCGGAGCCGGGCAGGGCGCGCCGGAAGCCAAGGCGAGCGCCACCGGGCCGGTGGTTGCCTGGCATGGCGCGGGCCGGGTTGCGTGGAGCGCGCGCGACACCGCGTCGCTGACCCGCACCGGGTTCGCGGGCAACCCGGTGGGGTTCCGGTCGGTCAAGCTGATCGCCGAGGCGGCCTCGGCCCTGCCGCTGGTGTTGCAGGACCGCGAGCGCCGCTATGAGACGCATCCGCTGCTGTCGCTGGTGACCCGGCCGAACCCGGCCCAGGGGCGCGCCGAGTTGCTGGAGGCGCTGTTCGGACAGCTGTTGCTGTCGGGCGATGCCTATGTCGAGGCGGTGGGCGGCGAGGGTGGCGTTCCGGTCGAGCTGCATGTGCTGCGGTCGGACCGGATGAAGGTGGTGCCCGGGCGTGACGGCTGGCCGGTGGCCTATGAATACAGCGTCGGCGCGCGCAAGCATCGGTTCGATGCCTCCGGGGCGCTGTCTCCGATCTGCCATATCCGCAGTTTCCATCCACAGGACGATCACTACGGCTTTGCGCCGATGCAGGCGGCGGCGACGGCGGTGGATGTCCACAACGCGGCGTCGCGCTGGTCGAAATCGTTGCTGGACAACGCGGCGCGGCCGTCGGGCGCGCTGGTCTGGAAAGGCGCGGACGGGCAGGGCGTGATGGCGCAGGAACAGTTCGACCGCCTGTCCGACGAGATTGCCGCCAATTACCAGGGCGCCCGCAATGCGGGGCGGCCGATGGTGCTGGAAGGCGGTCTGGACTGGAAGCCGATGGGGTTCTCGCCCAGCGACATGGAGTTCCAGAAGACCAAGGATGCCGCGGCGCGGGAAATCGCGTTGGCATTCGGCGTGCCGCCGATGCTGCTGGGCATCCAGGGGGACGCGACCTATGCCAATTATCAGGAGGCCAACCGGGCTTTTTATCGCCTCACGGTGCTGCCGCTGGCGACGCGGGTGGCGGCGGCGCTGTCGGACTGGCTGTCGGGCTATGCCGGCGAGGCGCTGGAACTGAAGCCGGATCTGGATCAGGTGCCCGCACTCGCGGCCGAGCGTGACGCGCAATGGGCGCGGGTTGCGGCGGCGGAATTCCTGACCGACGCCGAGAAACGGGCGATCCTGGGCCTGCCGGCATTGCCGGAAGGCGGGGCCGATGGATGACCTGCGGGGGCGGTTCGAAACGTTCGAATGCGCGCCGGGACTGAGGCTTGCCGCCCATGAACGGGTCAGCGCAATCCATCACGAGAACCTCAACCGCCGGCTCGACCGGCTGGAAGAGTTGATGGAGCGGCTGGAAAGACGGCTGTGGCTGGCGGTTTACGGCGTGGCGGCGGCGATCCTGACGCAGGCGGTGCGGATGGTGTTGATGGCCGGCCCGGCGGCGGGATGAGCCCGGAACGGCAAGCAAGACGGGAGAGATGACAATGAGCTACGAAACCGGGTTGGAAACGAAATTCGCCCGTGCCGGCGAGGGGCTGACCCTGGGCGCGGATGCCGCGATCGAGGGCTATGCGAGCCTGTTCGGTGTGGCCGACCAGGGGGGCGACCTCGTGCAGAAGGGCGCCTATGCCGCATCGCTGACGGCGCTGGGCGCGGCGGGGCGCAAGGTGAAGATGCTGTGGCAGCACGACCCGGCGCAGCCGATCGGGGTCTGGGACGAGGTCCGCGAGGACGATCGCGGCCTGTGGGTCAAGGGACGCCTTCTGGAGAGCACGCGTCTGGGCCGCGAGGCGGCGGCGCTGGTTGCGGCGGGTGCGATCGACGGGCTGTCGATCGGCTATCGCACCAAGCGGGCTGCGAAAGACGACAAGGGCCGGCGGCTCTTGCAGGAACTGGAGCTTTGGGAAGTGTCTCTGGTGACCTTTCCGATGCTGCCCAGTGCGCGGGTGGCGGCAAAGGGCGAAACGCCCGGCGCCGACGATGCCCTGCGTGAATTGGCGGCGGCGCTTTCGGGCGCGCGGCTGGAGCTGGCGCGCGGTTAGGCGCCGAATACCAAACCTCAACATCAACCCCAGAGGGATGTGCCGATGAGCAGGACCGAAATTTCGGCCTTGGGCGGGAGGGCTGTGCCCGCGGTTCAGGAAGTCAAACAGGCGATTGCCGGCTTTGTGAGCGAGTTCAAGGGCTTTCAGGACGACATGAAATCGAAACTTCAGCAAACGGAAGAGAGGCTGACCATGCTGGATCGCAAATCTCAAATCGCGGCGCGTCCGCATCTGGCCGCCGAGGCGGATACCGGCGCGCCGCATCAGAAGGCGTTCGACGCCTATCTGCGCAATGGCGATGACGATGCGCTGCGCGGGCTGGAGGTCGATGCCAAGTCGATGTCCACCGCCGTCAATGGCGATGGCGGGTTCCTGGTCGATCCGCAGACCTCGGAAACCGTCCAGTCGGTGCTGAAATCGGCGGTGTCGATCCGTGCGATCGCATCGGTGGTGCATGTGGAGGCGACGTCCTATGACGTGCTGGTGGACCATTCCGACGCCGGTGCCGGCTGGGCCACCGAGACCGATGCC
The DNA here is from genome assembly GCF_003008555.2 of Pukyongiella litopenaei. NCBI lineage: Bacteria > Pseudomonadati > Pseudomonadota > Alphaproteobacteria > Rhodobacterales > Paracoccaceae > Pukyongiella > Pukyongiella litopenaei. The sequence continues at coordinate 2,619,131 of NZ_CP027665.1, forward strand.
CGGACCGAAACCGGCACCCCTCAGATCGACCGGATTTCGATCCCGCTGCATGAGCTGAGCGCGCTGCCCAAGGCATCGCAGCGCCTGCTGGATGACAGTGCGTTCGATATCGAGGGCTGGCTGGCCGGACGGATCGCCGACCGGTTTGCCCGTGCCGAGGCCGAGGCCTTTGTCACTGGCGATGGCGTGGACAAGCCGCGCGGGTTCCTGAGCCATGCCAAGGTGGACAACGATGTCTGGACCTGGGGCAATATCGGCTATGTGCCCACCGGTATCGATGGGGTGGTGACCGGCGATGCGGTGATCGATCTGGTATATGCGCTGGACGCGCAATACCGCGCCAATGGCTGCTTTGTCATGAATTCCAAGACCGCGGGCGCGCTGCGCAAGCTGAAGGACAATGACGGCCGGTTCCTGTGGTCGGACGGTCTCGCTGCCGGTGAACCGGCGCGCCTGCTGGGCTATCCGGTGGTGATCGCCGAGGACATGCCGGACCCTGCCGCCGACAGCTTTTCGGTCGCGTTTGGTGACTTCGCCTCCGGTTACACCGTGGCCGAGCGTCCGGACCTGCGGGTGCTGCGCGATCCGTTCAGCGCCAAGCCGCATGTGCTGTTCTACGCGACCAAGCGCGTGGGCGGTGACGTGAGCGATTTTGCCGCGATCAAGCTGCTGAAATTCGGCGCCGCCTGAGGGCGCCGGATGCGGGGCCGGTAAACGGTCCCGTGGCGGGCGTGCGTCTCCGAGATGGGACTCCATGTTGTCTAGCTGCTCCCCTCCGTCCGAGCGACGTGGAGCGGCGCGCGCCCGCCGACACCCAGGAACGACCACGGCCCGGAGGGGGCGCAGATTGCGGAGTGACAGGATGATGTTGATCGAGGAGACCGCCATACCGGACGCAGCCCTGCCGGTGGCCCGGTTCAAGGCGCATTTGCGGTTGGGCACCGGGTTCGGCGAGGACGGGCTGCAGGACGATGTGCTGAAGGGGTTTCTGCGGGCGGCCATCGCCGCTGTCGAGGCCCGCACCGGCAAGGTGCTGATCGAGCGCGCCTTTGGCTGGACCCTGAACCATTGGCGCGACGCGGCGGGCCAGCGATTGCCGGTCACGCCGGTTCAGGCCGTGACGGCGGTGACGGTCGTGGATGGAGGGGGCGCCGAAACGCCGGTCGTCCCGGCGACCTTCCGGCTGGAACGGGATGCGGAACGCCCGGTGCTGCGGCCGGTGTCGGGTCACCTGCCGTCGATCCCGCCGGGGGGATCGGTGCGCGTCGGCCTGCTGGCGGGCATGGCGGCGGATTGGGGCGGGCTGCCGGCCGATCTCGGCCAGGCGGTGCTGCTGCTGGCGGCGCATTACTATGAATACCGGGACGAGACCGCGTTGGGCTATGGCTGCATGCCGTTCGGCGTGACCAGCCTGCTGCAACGGTATCGTCCGCTGCGGGTCAGCGTCGGGGTGCTGCAATGAAGGCGCCCAGGCTGAACCGGCAGCTGGTGCTCGAGGCACCGATGAGCCAGCCCGACGGGGCGGGTGGGTTTTCCCGCGACTGGGTGGCGCTGGGCACGTTGTGGGCAGAGCTCACGGCGCGCACCGGGCGCGAGCGGTCGGCGGGGGGAGGGACCGTATCCGAGGTCGGGTATCGGATCACGGTGCGGGCGGCCCCGGTGGGCTCGCTGGCCCGGCCGCTGCCCGATCAGCGGTTCCGCCTCGGGGCGCGCCTGTTCACGATCCGGGCGGTGGCCGACGCGGGCGCGGCCGGCCGTTACCTGACCTGTTTCGCGGATGAGGAGGTGGCGGCATGAGCTATGGCATGTCCGCATCCCTGCAGAGGGCCGTCTACCAGCGGTTGCTGGGGAATGCCGCGTTGCAGGCGCTGGTCGGAACGGCGGTGTTCGACGCGTTGCCGTCGGGGGATCTGCCCCGGACTTATGTGAGCCTCGGCCCCGAGGAGGTGCGCGATGCATCGGACGCGAGCGGGCCGGCGGCCACGCATCGCTTCACGGTGTCGGTCGTGTCGACCGAGGCGGGATTTTGCAGCGCCAAGGGCATCGCGGCGGCGATCACCGATACGCTTGCGGCCGGTGATCTGGAACTGGGCCGGGGACGGCTCGCGGGGCTCTGGTTCGAGCGGGCCAGCGCCCGGCGCAGCGGCCGGGCGGGGCAGGTGCGGCGGATCGATCTGCGGTTCCGCGCGCATGTGGAAGACGACTGACAACGATATCCAGGAGAAACGCTATGGGTGCCCAGAACGGCAAGGATCTGTTGGTGAAGGTGGACATGACCAGCGATGGCCAGTTCCAGACGATCGCGGGGCTGCGCGCCACGCGAGTGAGTTTCAACGCTGAAAGCGTGGACGTGACGACGCTGGACAGCCAGGGCGGCTGGCGCGAGCTGCTGGGAGGGGCGGGCGTGCGGTCGGCCTCGATCTCGGGGTCGGGCGTGTTCCGCGATGCGGATACGGATGAACGCGCGCGGCAGTTGTTCTTTGACGGGGAAACGCCGGATTTCCAGGTGATCATCCCCGATTTCGGGATCGTCGAGGGGCCGTTCCAGGTCACGTCGATCGAATATGCCGGCAGCCACAATGGCGAAGCGACCTATGAGATGTCGCTGGCGAGCGCGGGCGCGCTGAGCTTCACGGCGCTTTGAGCCATGATCAATCCGTGGCGGGGCGAGGTTGCGCTGGTAGTCGATGGCAACCGGCGGGTGCTGAAGCTGACATTGGGCGCGCTGGCCGAGCTCGAACAGGACCTGGCGACCGGCACGCTGGTCGACCTGGTGCAACGTTTCGAGAGCGGGCGGTTTTCGAGCGGTGATGTGCTGGCGCTGGTGGTCGCGGGGTTGCGTGGCGGCGGGCATGACATCGCACGCGGCGATCTGCTGAGCGCGGAGATCGAGGGTGGCCCGATGGCGGCGGCACGGGCAGCGGCGGAGTTGCTGGCGCGAGCCTTCATGCTGCCCGGCGAGACATGAACCGGTTCGACTGGCCCGCGCTGATGCGGGCCGGGATGCAGGGGCTGCGGCTGACGCCCGACGCGTTCTGGTCGCTCACGCCCGCCGAGTTGCGGCTGATGCTGGGGCAGGCATCGGGACTGGCGCCGCTGAACCGTGACGGGCTGGAGGCGTTGATCGCCGCCTATCCCGATCTCAAGGAAGGAGTGCAGGATGCATGATGGCGAGGGAATGTCCGAACTGGAGGACCGTGCCGATGCGCTGGGCGACAGCCTGGGTGCGGCGGCGGGCATGGCGGCGGGGTTCGACGCCGAACTGCGGCGGATCCGCGAAGCCTTTGCCGGCACCGGGCGCGATGCCGCCACGCTCGAGCGCGGTCTGTCGAAAGGGTTGCGGCGCGCGTTCGACGGTGTCGCATTCGACGGCATGAAACTGTCGGACGCGCTGGAAACGGTGGCGCGGTCGATGATCCAGACCACCTATTCGGCCGCGGTCAAGCCGGTGGCGAACCATCTCGGCGGGATGCTGGCGCTGGGCGTGAATGGCATCGTGTCCGGCCTGTTGCCCTTTGCCGATGGTGGCAGCTTTTCGCAGGGCCGGGTGATGCCCTTTGCCAATGGCGGTGTCGTCAGCGGGCCGGTGGCGTTCCCGATGCGCGGCGGCATGGGCCTGATGGGGGAAGCCGGGCCGGAAGCGATCATGCCATTGGCGCGGGGCGCCGATGGCCGGCTCGGTGTGCGCAGCCAGGGCGGCGGGCGGCCGGTGCAGGTGGTGATGAACATCTCGACCCCTGACGCCGAGGGTTTCCGGCGCAGCCAGGGGCAGATCGCGGCGCAGATGAGCCGCGTTTTGGGGCGCGGCAACCGGAACCGCTGAGCAGCAAGAAGGAGAGGGGACATGAGTTTTCACGAGGTGAGATTCCCGGCCAGCCTGAGTTTCGGGTCGATCGGGGGACCGGAACGCCGCACCGATGTCGTGACCCTGGCCAATGGGTTCGAGGAGCGTAACACGCCCTGGGCGCATTCGCGGCGGCGCTATGATGCGGGCGTGGGGATGCGGTCGCTGGACGACGTCGAAACCCTGATCGCCTTCTTCGAGGCGCGGCAGGGGCAGATGTACGGGTTCCGCTGGAAGGACTGGTCCGACTACAAGTCGGGCAAGGCCTCGGCCGAGGTCGATTTCCGGGATCAGGTAATCGCGGTGGCGGACGGGCAGACATCCACCTTTGCCCTGACCAAGACCTATCGTTCGGGGGGCGTCAGCTATGATCGCCCGATCGTCAAACCGGTTGAGGGCACCGTGCGCGTCGGCGTCGAACAGGACGAGATGCGCGAGGGCGTCGAATTCGACGTGGATCTGACCACGGGCTTGATCGCCTTTTCGCATCCGCCGGCGGCGACGATGCAGATCACGGCCGGGTTCGAGTTCGATGTGCCGGTGCGGTTTGACACGGACCGTATCCAGACCAGCGTCGCCAGTTTTCAGGCCGGGGATGTGCCAAGCGTGCCGGTCGTGGAGGTGCGGGTCTGATGGCGGGGCTGAACGAAGAACTGAAGGCGCATCTGCAATCCGGCCTGACCACGGTCTGCCGCTGCTGGACCGTTGCCCGCACCGATGGCGCAACATTCGGGTTCACCGATCACGACCGCGATCTGGAATTTGCCGGAACGAGGTTCAAGGCGGACAGCGGCCTGACGGCGATGGCCCTGCAGCAGGGGACGGGGCTCGCGGTCGACAATTCCGAAGCCATCGGTGCCCTGAGCGACGCCTCGATAAGCGAGGCCGATGTGGAGGCCGGCCGTTTCGACGGGGCGCAGGTCGAGGCCTGGATCGTGAACTGGGCCGCGCCGCATATGCGCTGGCTGCAGTTTCGCGGGTCCATCGGTGAAATCAAGCGGGCAGGTGGTGCGTTTCAGGCCGAGCTGCGCGGTCTGACCGAGATGCTGAACCGGCCGGTGGGGCGGGTTTACCAGCGCCCGTGCACGGCGGTGCTGGGCGATGGCAATTGCCGGTTCAGGCTGGATACGCCCGGCTATTTCGACCAGCGCACGGTCGATGGCATCGACGGCGGGCGGGTGTTCCGGTGGGACAGTCTTGACGGCTTCGAGGTCGGCTGGTTCGCGCGCGGCCGGCTGACCATGCAGTCCGGCGCCGCCGAGGGGCTGTGGGGGCTGATCAAGCGCGACCGCGTCGAGGCGGGGCAGCGGGTGATCGAACTGTGGGAACCGCTGCGCGCCGAGATCAGGGCGGGCGATGTGGTCCGGCTGGACACGGGCTGCGACAAGCGGATGGAGACCTGCCGGTTGAAGTTCAACAACCTCGTCAATTTCCAGGGATTTCCCGACATCCCCGACGAAGACTGGATGATGGCGGTGCCCAAACAGAGCGGGGCGAATACCGGCGGCAGCCTCAGATGAATGCGGGGCGGCAGGATATCGTGCGCGTGGCGCGCGGCTGGATCGGCACGCCTTATTGCCACCAGGCCGCCCTGCGCGGGGCGGGGACGGATTGTCTGGGGCTGGTGCGCGGCGTCTGGCGCGAACTGGTCGGTGAGGAACCCGAGGCCGTGCCCGCCTATACCATGGACTGGTCGCAGCCGCAGGGCGAGGAGCGGCTGTGGCAGGCGGCGCGGCGGCACCTGGTCGAACGGGAGGCCGGCTCGGTGGCCGGGTGCGGCGACGTGATCCTGTTCCGGATGCGCGCCGGGGGCGTGGCCAAGCATCTGGGGATCGTCGCGCGGACCGGGGAGGATGCCAGTTTCATCCACGCCTATTCCGGTCACGGCGTGGTCGAAAGCCCGCTGAGCGGACCGTGGCGGCGGCGCATCGTCGCTGTGTTCGAATTTCCCAAGGAGGTTTGCTGATGGCAACCATTGTTCTTGCAGCCGCCGGCGCGGCAATCGGCGGTTCCATCGGGGGCACGGTGGCGGGGCTTTCGACGGCCATCATCGGGCGCGCGGTCGGGGCCGTCGCGGGGCGCATGATCGACGAACGGCTGCTCGGATCGGGGAGCGAACCGATCGAGACCGGCAAGGTCGACAAGTTCCGGCTGACGCAGGCGGGCGACGGGGCGCCGCTGGCGCAGGTCTATGGCAGGATGAGGGTGGGAGGCCAGGTGATCTGGGCCTCTGATTTCCAGGAAACGACGACCACCAGCGGTGGCGGTGGCAAGGGATCCCGATCGCAGCCCGCGACGACGAGCTACAGCTATTCGGTCTCTCTCGCCATCGCCGTATGCGAGGGCGAAGTGGCGTCGATCGGCCGGGTCTGGGCGGATGGCGAAGAGGTGGCGCGCGACGATCTGAACATGCGCGTCTATCGCGGCACGAAGAACCAGCTTCCCGATCCGGTGATCGAGGCGGTCGAGGGCACGGGCAGGGTGCCGGCCTATCGCGGCACCGCCTATGTGGTGATGGAGGATCTCGGGCTCGAGCGGTTCGGCAACAGGGTGCCGCAGTTTTCCTTCGAGGTGGTGCGGGCGGAACAGCCCGGCGCACGGGAGTACGATGTGGACCTGGCCCGGATCGTGAAGGGCGTGGCGCTGATCCCCGGCACCGGGGAATACAGCCTTGCGACGACGCCGGTCTATTACTCCGACGGGCCGGGAAGCCGGTGGGCCGCCAATCTGAACTCGCCCTCGGGCAAACCCGATTTCGTCGCGTCGGCCGAGACGCTGGCGGAGGAGCTGCCCGGCTGTGACGCGGTGTCGATGGTGGTATCCTGGTTCGGCGGTGATCTGCGTTGCGGGGAATGCGTGCTGGAGCCGAAGGTGGCGAAGGCCGAGTTCGATGGCGAAAACATGCCCTGGACGGTTTCGGGCGTTTCGCGCGGCACGGCCAAGGAGATAGCCCGGCAGAATGACAGGCCGATCTATGGCGGCACGCCCACGGACGCATCGGTGGTCGAGGCGATCCGGCATCTGCGGTCGCAAGGCAAGCGCGTGATGTTCTATCCGTTCATCCTGATGGACCAGATGAGCGGCAACGGGCTGCCCGATCCCTGGAGCGGCGCCGATGAGCAGGCCAAGCTGCCATGGCGGGGGCGGATCACGCTTTCGAAGGCGCCGGGAACCGATGGGTCGGTGGACGGAACCGCACAGGCGGATGCCGAGGTGGCGGCGTTCTTTGGCGCCGCAACGGCCGCGGATTTCGCGGTGCAGGATGGGCATGTGGTCTATTCCGGCCCCGAAGAATGGGGGTTCCGGCGTTTCATACTGCACTATGCCGCGCTGTGCGCGGCGGCGGGCGGTGTCGCGTCGTTCTGTATCGGGTCTGAGATGCGCGGCCTGACCCAGATCCGTGGCGCCGATGGCTTTGCCGCGGTGGCGCAGCTGCGGCAGATCGCGGCGGAGGCGCGCAAGCTGCTCGGGGCCGATGTGAAGATCGGCTATGCGGCGGACTGGTCCGAATATTTCGGGTATCAGCCGCAGGACGGCAGCGGCGACCGGTATTTTCATCTCGATCCGCTATGGGCCGATGACAATATCGATTTCGTCGGTATCGACAATTACATGCCGATGTCGGACTGGCGCGAAGGCGACGATCATGCCGATCTGCGCGCGGGATGGGAAAACATCCACGAGGTCGCCTATCTCGAGGCCAATATCGAGGGCGGCGAGGGGTTCGACTGGTTCTACCATTCGCCGGAGGCGGAAGCGGCGCAGATCCGCACGCCGATCACCGACGAGGAACACGGGGAGCCCTGGATCTGGCGCTACAAGGATCTGCGCGGATGGTGGTCGAACCGGCATCACGAAAGGGTTGGCGGCAAGCGGAAGAAGACACCGACGGCGTGGGTTCCCCAGTCCAAGCCGATCTGGTTCACCGAACTCGGCTGCGCGGCGGTCGACAGGGGCACCAACCAGCCGAACAAGTTCCTCGATCCGAAATCGTCGGAATCCAAGCTGCCGAAATACTCGAACGGCACGCGCGACGACCTGATCCAGATTGCCTATCTGCGGGCGATGCTGGGCTATTGGCTGCGGTCGTCGAACAACCCGCGATCAGATGTCTATGACGGCCGGATGATCGACCTGGACAATGCCTATGTCTGGGCCTGGGACGCGCGTCCGTTCCCGTCGTTTCCGAACAATACCGAGCTGTGGAGCGACGGCATCAACTATGGGCGCGGCCATTGGCTGAACGGGCGGGTCGGAACGCGGACGCTGGCGTCGGTGGTGGACGAGGTCTGCCGGCGTTCGGGGCTGCGCGAGGTCGATACCTCACGCCTCTACGGGGCGGTGCGGGGATATGTGGTGGACCGGGTCGAGGCGGCGCGGGCGGGGCTGCAACCGCTGATGCTGCGCTATGCGTTCGATGCGGTGGAACGGGACGGTGTGCTGCGGTTCTGGATGCGGGACGGCCGCGGGGCAATCCGGATACCCGAAGGCAGTCTGGCGGATACCGGCGAGACCGACGGGCTGATCGACCGGTCGCGGGCGGCCGAGGCGGAAATGTCCGGGCGCGTGCGGTTGCGGTTCGTCCAGTCGGGCGCGGATCACGAGGTGGTGGCCGAAGAGGCCGTGCTGGCCGACGATGCCACCCACGCCGTGTCCACCAGCGAGATCCCGTTGTCGATGACGCGCGCCGAGGGTCGCGTGGTGGTCGAACGCTGGCTGGCCGAGGCGCGGGTATCGAGGGACACGGCCAGATTTGCGCTGCCGCCATCGCTGCTGGAGATCGGGGCCGGCGATGTGGTCGAACTGGCGAACGAGGACGGCGCCGGGCTCTACCGCGTCGACCGCGTCGAGCAGGCGGAAATGCAGGTTCTGGACGCGGTCAGGATCGAACCGGCGGTCTATACGCCGTCCGACATGGCCGAGCACCTGCCCCCGGTGAAGCCCTTTGTCGCGCCGGTGCCGGTGCGGCCGCTGTTCATGGATCTGCCGCTGCTCAGCGGTGATGAAGTGCCGCACGCACCCTATCTGGCGGTCACCGCGCGGCCGTGGCCGGGCACCGTGGCGCTGTATGCGTCGGCGTCGGACGAAAACTATGCGCTGGACGAGATCATCGCATCGCGGTCGGTCGTCGGTGTCACGCAGTCGCCCCTGGGGTGGGCGCCGTCCGGACGCTGGGACGAAGGCCCGGCGTTGCAGGTGAGGTTGATGAACGGCGCGCTGGAATCCCGCAACGCGGCGGCGATCCTGAATGGCGCCAACCTGGCCGCCATCGGTGACGGGTCCAGCGGGCGGTGGGAGGTGTTCCAGTTCCGCAGCGCCGATCTGATTGCCACCAACAGCTACCTGTTGAGCGGGCGTCTGCGCGGGCAGGCCGGGAGCGACGGGGTGATGCCCGAGACCTGGCCCAAGGGATCCTGGTTCGTGCTGCTCGATGGCAAGCCGCAGCAGATCGGCCTGAAGGCGAACCAGCGCCGGATCGCGCGCCATTATCGCATCGGTCCCGCGCGGCGCGGATATGACGATCCGTCCTATGTGCACAAGGTCGAGGCCTTTGACGGCAACGGATTGCGGCCCTACGCCCCCTGCCACCTCAAGAGCTGGTCCGTCAGCGATGGCCGCCGCGTCAGCTGGATTCGCCGCAGCCGCATCGACGGGGACGGCTGGGACCTGCGCGAGATCCCGCTGGGCGAAGAGCGCGAGGAGTATCTGGTGCGGGTCATGGGCGATGGCCGGGTGCTGCGCGAAGCCAGCGTCGGCGAAACGCGCTGGACCTATCCCGGGGCGCAGATCGAGGCCGACCGGGACGCGGGACCGCTGCGGATCGAAGTGGCCCAGGTCTCGGCCCGCTATGGGCCCGGTCCGTTTGCCGGGCTGGATCTTGGCGGGGCCGCGTGATGCGGCCCCTGATGCATGGCGATGTAAGCTGCGCCGCGCGGGCGCTGCTGAATGTGCCCGCCAGCGCGCGGGCGCGCCTGTGCCGGCGCCTGGTCCACGAAGCCGGGGAAGCCTATGCCCACATGCAGCGCACCGGCAAGGTGCACCCGCTCTATGGCAACGGATCGCTGATGTCGGCGGCCCGCAAACGCGTTCTGGCCGCAGAGCCGAGATTCGACGATATCGAGTATTGCCGCTGTTTCGAAATGGTGCTGCGGAGGCTGGCGACTGTCCTGGGACGGGCCGCGACGGCTTGATCTCGGCGGCTTTCGCGGTCAATTTGGCGGTATCATACTGGCAAAATGTTGGGATTGTTCGGGTGGCCAAGCCTGCAGAGAATACCCGTCGCATCGTGTCCTCGCGCCATCTGGCGGAAGGCGAGGGATGGGAGGCGTCCGAGTTCGAATACGGGCTGATCATCGCGCACAACGCGTTTTACCGCTGGGTGCAGCGCTGCATGGGCGCGGCCGGCGTTCCCGATATGTCGCCGCTGGAAATCCTGGTGCTGCACAACGTCAATCACCGGGGCCGCGAAAAGCGGCTGTCGGATATCTGTTTCCTGCTCAACATCGAGGATACGCATACGGTCAACTATGCGCTGCGCAAGCTGCTCAGGCTGGGTCTGCTGGCCTCGGACAAGCGCGGCAAGGAAGTGTTCTATTCGACCTCGGGCGATGGGCGGGACCTGTGCGACCGCTATCGCGAGGTCCGTGACCAGTGCCTGACGGACGTGCTGTCGGGAACCGGTATCGCCGGCGCGGAACTGCGCGAGGTCGCGGCCCATCTGCGGGCGCTGTCGGGGCTCTACGATCAGGCGAGCCGGGCGGCCGCCTCGCTGTGATATCCGCCCACGCGGGCCATATTTGACGGTGCCGGCGGTTTGTCGATCTTGCGTGCGGACCGGCCCCGACCTATACGCGCGGTCATGCTCGACGCCGTTCCCAATCGCCCCGGCCTGCCGCCGGAAATCGCCCGCCGCCGCACCTTTGCGATCATTTCGCACCCGGATGCGGGCAAGACGACGCTGACCGAGAAGTTCCTGCTTTACGGCGGCGCGATCCAGATGGCGGGGCAGGTCCGCGCCAAGGGCGAGGCCCGCCGGACCCGGTCCGATTTCATGCAGATGGAAAAGGACCGCGGCATCTCGGTATCGGCCAGTGCGATGTCCTTCGACTTCGGGTCGTTCCGGTTCAACCTCGTGGACACGCCGGGGCACAGCGATTTCTCGGAGGACACCTATCGCACGCTCACCGCCGTGGACGCGGCGATCATGGTGATCGACGGCGCCAAGGGGGTGGAAAGCCAGACCCGGAAGCTGTTCGAGGTCTGCCGCCTGCGCGATCTGCCGATCCTGACCTTCTGCAACAAGATGGACCGCGAGAGCCGCGACACGTTCGAGATCATCGACGAGATCCAGGAGATGCTGGCGATCGACGTGACGCCGGCCAGCTGGCCCATCGGGCAGGGGCGCGAATTCATCGGCTGCTACGACATGCTGCGGGACCGGCTGGAACTGATGGACCGGGCCGACCGGAACAAGGTGGCCGAGAGCATCGAGATTGCAGGTCTGGACGATCCAAAGCTGGCCGAACATGTGCCGGCGCATCTGCTGGATACGCTGCTGGAAGAGGTCGAGATGGCGCGCGAATTGTTGCCGCGGCTCGATCCGCAGGCGGTGCTGGAGGGTCACATGACCCCGATCTGGTTCGGCTCGGCGATCAACTCCTTCGGGGTGAAGGAGTTGATGGACGGCATTGCCGCCTATGGCCCCGAACCGCAGCCGCAGCGCGCCCAGCCGCGGCAGATTTCCCCCGACGAGAACAAGGTGGCCGGTTTCGTGTTCAAGGTGCAGGCCAACATGGATCCCAAGCACCGTGACCGCGTGGCGTTCCTGCGCATGGCCTCGGGTCATTTCCGGCGGGGCATGAAGCTGACCCATGTGCGATCGAAAAAGCCGATGGCGGTGTCGAACCCGGTGTTGTTCCTGGCCGCCGACCGGGAACTGGCCGAAGAGGCCTGGGCGGGCGACATCATCGGCATTCCGAACCACGGGCAGTTGCGCATCGGCGACACGCTGACCGAGGGCGAGGCGCTGCGGGTGACCGGCATCCCGTCCTTTGCCCCCGAATTGCTGCAGGGCGTGCGTGCGGGCGATCCGATGAAGGCCAAGCACCTGGAAAAGGCGCTGATGCAGTTCGCCGAGGAAGGCGCGGCCAAGGTGTTCAAGCCGGCCATCGGGGCGGGCCATATCGTCGGCGTGGTCGGCGCCCTGCAATTCGAGGTGCTCGCCAGCCGGATCGAACTGGAATACGGGCTGCCGGTGCGGTTCGAGGCGTCGCAATTCACCTCGGCCCGGTGGGTGACGGGTGACAAGGCGGCGCTGGACCGGTTCATGACCGTCAACAAGCAGCATATCGCCCATGACCATGACGGGGACGTGGTGTATCTCACGCGCCTGCAATGGGATATCGACCGGATCGAACGCGATTATCCGGAGCTGCGCCTGTCGGCCACCAAGGAGATGATGACCTGAGCCCGGAGCCGAACCTGCCCCGCTGGGGCGTGGTCGCGACGATCAAGGCATCGCCGCGGGCAATTCTCGACTTCGCGGCCTATCATCTCGACCTGGGGGCGCACCGGATCTACCTCTATCTCGACGCTCCCAACCCGGCCCGCGAGGTGCTCGGGGCGCATCCCAAGCTGCGGGTGACGGAGTGCGACGACCGGTGGTGGCGCCGGCGCGGGGGGCGGCCGAACAAGCACCAGGTCCGGCAGAGCGTGAATGCCACCCATGCCTATGCCCGCCGTGCCGAGGTCGACTGGCTGGCGCATATCGACGTGGATGAATTCCTGGCGCCCGGGGCCAGTGTCGCGGCGGCGCTCGCGGCGCTGCCGCCGGGGACGCTGACCGCGCGCATGCGTCCGATGGAGGCGCTGGCGGGCAGCGAGGGGATGTTCAAGGCGTTCATCCCGCCGGGGCCCGAACGGCGGCCCACCGTGGCGCGGCTCTACCCCAATTTCGGAACCTTCGTCACCGGCGGCTTTCTCAGCCACGTCGCGGGCAAGGTGTTTCTGCGCACCGGGCTCGACGGTATCGCGTTCCGGATCCACAACGCGTTCCAGGGCGATGTGATGAACCCCGGCGAGGCCGAGGCCGGGGAGGCGCTGGCGCTGTGTCATCGTCATGCCGGGGACTGGGAGGCCTGGATCGCCGCGTTCCAATATCGGCTGGACCGGGGCGCGTATCGCGCCGAGCTGCCGCCGGCGGCGAAAAACGGGGCGACGCTGCACGCGTTGCTGGATCGGATCGCCCGCAGCGAAGGCGAGGCCGGTCTGCGGGCCTTTTTCGACGAGGTTGCCGCCGCCAGCCCGGAACTGGTCACGCGGCTGCGCCGCGAGGGCCTGTTGCGCGAGATCGACCTGAACCTGCAGGCGCGGCGCGAGAAACACTTTCCCGGTGCGGTGATCGATCCCTGAACGCGGATCACGGCCCGCCCCGGCGGCCGCAAACGGGTCTTGCCCGGCCCGTCCGTAATCGCTCTAAGGGCGTGGGGAACGAGGGGCGGATCCATGACGGTTGGCATCAGGACCGATGGCAGGGCCAACCTGCTGGGCAGCATCTGGATGGTCGCGGCGATGGCCGCCTTTGCGATCGAGGACGCCTTTCTCAAGGCGGCGTCGATCACCGTGCCCATCGGGCAGGTGCTGATCCTGTTCGGGCTGGGCGGCGCGGCGGTGTTCGCCACCCTGGCGCGGTTCAACGGCGAAGCGCTGTTCGATCCGGATGTGCTGTCGCGCCCGATGCGCATCCGCGCCGTGTTCGAGATCGTCGGCCGGCTGTTCTACGGGCTGGCGATCGCGCTGACGCCGCTGTCGGCCGCGACCGTGATCCTGCAGGCGACGCCGCTGGTCGTCGTTGCCGGCGCGGCGCTGGTGTTCGGCGAACGGGTCGGCTGGCGCAGGTGGCTGGCCATCGTCACCGGGCTGGTCGGCGTGGTGGCCATCGTGCAGCCGGGAACTGACAGCTTTTCCGCGCTGTCGATCCTGGCGGTGCTGGGCATGATCGGCTTTGCCGGGCGCGACCTGGCCAGCCGCGCGGCGCCGATCGCGCTGAGCACGCGCATCCTGGGGCTCTACGGTTTCCTGGCGATCGTGCTGGCCGGGGCGATCTACTCGGCCTGGCAGGGTGCGCCCCTGGTGGTGCCCGCGACCGGCGCGTGGGGCCATCTGGCGGCGGCGGTGCTGGCCGGGGTGGTGGGCTATTCCTGCCTGATGACGGCGATGCGCACCGGCGAGGTATCGGCGGTCACGCCGTTCCGCTATTCGCGCCTGCTGTTCGGCGTGGGTTTCGGGATCGCGTTCTTCGGCGAGAGCCTGAGCGCGTCGATGCTGGTCGGCTCGGGCCTGATCGTGCTGTCCGGCCTGTTCATCCTCTGGCGCGGCAGGCGGGACGCGACATCCGCCTGAAGCGCGCGGCCGGCGAACCCGATGTCGCCGGCCGCGTGGTCGATCATGCCGGGCCGCGACAGCCGCCCGCCCGGATGCCGGTTCAGGCCGCGTCGGCGGTCTGCGCGGTCCGCAGCCAGTCCAGAACCGCCTCGGGCGTCGAGGCGCCATAGGGATCGTCGGGCGCGTTGTCGCACAGGCCCGGCTCTTCGAACCATGCCCGGACGGTGCCGTTTTCGATCACCGCCGCATAGCGCCACGACCGCAGGCCAAAGCCCAGGTTGTCCTTGCGCACCAGCATTCCCAGCTTGCGGGTCAGTTCGCCCGAGCCGTCGGGGATCATCCTGATGGTCTTCAGGCCCAGATGTTCGGCCCACTTGTTCATCACGAAGGCGTCGTTGACCGAGACGCAATAGATCTCGTCGATGCCCTCGGCGCGGAAATCCCCCGCCTGTTCGTCGAAGCCGGGCAGCTGCCGGGTCGAGCAGGTGGGGGTGAACGCGCCGGGCAGGCCGATCAGGACAACCCGCTTGCCGGCAAAGAGATCGCCGGTGGTGACATCCTGCCAGCGATAGGGGTTCGGTCCGCCGACGGATTCGTCGCGAACGCGGGTGCGGAATGTGACATCGGGAAGTTTTGCGCCAGTACGCATGGTCGTCTCCTTGATGCGGGAAAAAGGTCGGTTCAGCCTGTCATAGCCTTTGGCCTGCCAGCCACAACCGGTCTTTCGGCAGGCTTGCCGGGAAAGCCTGCGACATATTGTGCCGCCGGATGCCACCGGCTGCGGCCGCCACCGGGCCGCAGCGTGACCCACGCGGTTCCGCCTGTTCCGGTGGGCGGATCAACCGCCATGCGACAAGAGGGGAAACACGCATCACCCGATGCGGAGGGTTCCGGGCCCTTTCACGTTTGTTGTGTGTCGAGGGGCGGATAGGCGGGGGGGAAGATTTCGGTTACCGGGGGATGCCCGGCGGTGCGGTCGGGGTATCGGGCGCGCAGCCCGTCGAACTGGGCCTGCGCCCGGGCGCGGGCCCCGGCCATGTCGAGCCCGGCGACCCGGCCATCGCGCATCGACAGGCGCCCGTCGACGATGGTGGCGCGGGTGACGCGGCCGGTCGCGCCGAGGATCAGCGTCTGCACCGGGTCGATGGTCGGCGCCATCGCGGGATCGGCCAGGTCGAAGACGGCGATATCCGCCTTGCCGCCGGCGCGCAGCACGCCGATATCGTCGCGGCCCAGGGCGGCGGCCCCGTCCCGCGTCGCGGCGTCGAGGAACTCCGCTGCCGTGCAGGCGGCGATGTCGTTTTCCGCGATGCGGCACATCATCATGCCGACCGCCATGTTCAGCACCATGTCGGGCGGCGCGGTGTCGGTGCCCATGGCGACGCGAATGCCCATGTCGCGCAGTTTCCGGAAGGATCGCAGCGCGCTGCCGTGGCGGGCGCTGACCAGCGGGCAGTGGATGACGGTCACGCCGGCATCGGCGTAGCGGCGCAGGTCGTCCGGTGTCGCGACGGTGGCGTGCGGCGCCAGCAGGCGGGGGCTCAGCAGCCCCAGCCCGCCGAGCCAGTCCGGCGCGGTCCTGCCGTGAAGGGCGCGGACCGTGTCCAGCTCCATCATGCCCTGCGCCATGTGCAGGCGCACCGGGCAGTCCAGATCCTCCGCCGCCCGCATCGTCCGTCTCAGCAGGGGTTCGGTGCAGGTCTCGACCCGGTCGGGGGCGAGCATCGGGCTGACCAGCCCGTGGCCCTGCCATCGTTCCGCAAAGGCGATGGCCTCGGCCAGCCCCCGCAGCCCCCGGTCCTCGTCGAATTCGGCGGTGATCCGGCCATCGGCCTCGACCACCATGCCGCCGGACCGGTAGGCGGGGCCGAGCCAGACGCGCAGCCCGAGATCCTGCGCCGCGCGGGCCGCGGCCTCGAACTCGGCCGCCGTTTCGCCCCATTCCCGGTAGAAGAGCGAGGCGATCGGCGCCGCCGTGGTGATCCCGTTCAGCAGGAGCTGGGCAAAGGCATAGCGTTTCTGGAACGCCAGTTCCCCGGGCGTATACATCTCGTAGGGGCCGCGCTCGACATAGGAGCGCGGCCAGACCCGCCCCTTCCGTTCGCCGGGCCAGTTGTCATAGGCCAGCAGCGTGGTGTCGAGATCCGACAGCGCATCGAGATCGACGAAGCCCGGCGCGACCAGCGCCTCGCCCATGTCGAACCGCGCCGCGACATCGCCGCCAAAGCGGTTGCCCGCATGGATCACGGTGTCGCCGTCGATCACCACCTCGCCATCGCGGACGAGACGGCGCCCGGATGGCGTATCGGCCACCAGCCAGCGCGCCGCGATGGCCCAGCGGCCCCGCGGGCGGGTGCCGAGGGGGATGTCGGCGAACCGGGTCATGGGGCCGCGACCAGGGTGGCGCCGTCGCGCGCGGTGACGCGCCCGCCCTTGACCACCAGCTTGCGCGGGGCGTGGGTGACGACCGCCTCGGCCACCGTTTCGCCCGCGACCAGAACCACGTCGCCCGGCGCGCCGGTCTCCAGCGCGCGGCGCGGCCTGGCCATCGCCTCGGCACCGCCGCCGGTGCAGATGTCGAGCGCGCGTTTCACCTCGGCATCCATGCGCAGGTTGTTGCGCAGGCCGACGAACTTGGCCCGCTCCAGCATGTCGCCGTTGCCGTAGGGGCCCCAGGTGTCCTGGATGCCGTCATTGCCGGCGCCGATGCGGATGCCATGCGCGTCGAGCTGCTTCACCAACGGGGCGGGCGACGAGGTCGGCGCCGTGGTCATGATGCGCACATCCAGCGCGGCCAGCCGTTCGAGCATCGCCTCGACACGCTGGAAATCCGGCATCCCGAGGCAGAAGGCATGGGAAATCGTCACCAGCCCGTGCATCCCCAGCGCCGCGGCGCGGTCGAGGATCATGTCCATCGAGAACATCCCGAGTTCGCCGCGTTCGTGCAGGTGGATGTCGATGCCCTTGCCGTGCTTGTCGGCAAGCCCGAAAACGGTGTCGAGATGGCCCTTGGGGTCGCGATCCACGCCGCAGGGGTCCAGCCCGCCGACCAGGTCGGCGCCCATGGCCAGCGCCCGGTCCATCAGTTCGGCGGTGCCTTCGCGGATCATCAGCCCGGACTGGGGAAAGGCGACGGTCTCGATCTCGACCACATCGGCGAGCCGGGCGGCGGTTTCCATCACCCCTTCCATCGCGCGCAGGCCGGCATCGGTGTCGATGTCGACATGGCTGCGGATCAGCGTGGTGCCCAGCGCGGCGGTCTTCAGCGCGTGGCGCATCGACTGCACATGCGGGTCGAGGCCGAGCGATTTCTTCATGTTGCGCTCGTTCTCGATCATCGCCGTCAGGCTCGCCCCGCCGACATCGTTTTTGTACCAGGGCCAGCCCAGCAGCGACTTGTCCAGGTGGGTATGGGCATCGACGAGGCCGGGAATGGCGATAAGGCCGCCGCCGGGTTCGACCGGCACGTCCGGGGCCTCGATACCCGGCGCGATCCGCGAGACGACACCGTCCCGGATCAGGATATCGGCGGCTTCGCCGTCCATGATGCGGACATTCTGTATCAAGAGCGAAGACATCGGCACGGTCCCTTATCGAAGTTTCGGGTTCAGCGCATCGCGCAGCCAGTCGCCCAGCATGTTCACCGCGACAACCAGAATACACAGCTGGATCGACGGAAACAGCACGATCTGCAACGCGCCGGGGCTCAGACGGATTCGCCCCCGTCGATCACCAGCGCATGGCCGGTCATGAAGGACGACCGGTCCGACGCCAGATAGACGATGCCCTCGGCAATCTCGTCCACCGTGCCGAACCGCCCCATCGGGATCGCGGTCGAGACATAGTCCTCCAGCTTGTCGCGCCCGCCCATCTGCGCCTCGAAGCCGCGATTGAAGGGGGTGTCGATGAAGCCGGGGCACAGCAGGTTGAAGCGGATGTTCTCATGCGCGTAATCCGCCGCCATCTGCCGGGCCATCGCCAGCACGGCGTGTTTGGTGGTGCAATAGGCGATCATTTCGCGGTCATACTGCACGCCGGAATTGGACGAGGTGATGATGACGCTGCCCTTGCCGCGGGCGCGCATCGGCGCCAGCGCCGCCTGTGCCGCGACGAAATGGGACCGCACGTTGAGCGCCCATGAGGCGTCCATCTCGTCAGCGGTGACCTGTTCGAGCCTGCCTTCGATCTGCAGGCCGGCATGGGAATGCAGGATATCGAGCCGCCCGTGGCGCTTGGCGGTGCCGGCGATGGCCGCGCGCAGGGCGGCGTCATCGGTCACGTCGAGCGCCAGCGCCTCGGCCCGGTGGCCCGCCTGCCGAATCGCGGCGGCAACGGTTTCGGCGGCCCGCCGGTCCCGGTCGGTGACGACCACATGGGCGCCATCGCGGGCCAGCGCCCGCGCACCGGCGGCACCGATGCCGGACCCGGCGGCGGTGACGAAGGCCACCCTGTCATCAAGCAGCATGTCGGTCTCCCGTTGCGAGGTTTGCGCGGTCAGTATCGCGTGCGGAACAGTCCGCGTTTCTGGTAGAGCCCGGCGGCCTCGTCGACAAAGGCGGCCAGCCGTGGCGCGTCGAACTCGGTCCTGAGGCGTGCGGCCGCGGCGGCGAGATCGTCGCGCGACCGGGCCCGTCCCGGGCGCAGCAATTCGTAGATCGCCATGATCTCGTCCTGTGGCAGGCGCGTCATCTCGGCCGCGCGTTCGAAGTTTTCAGCCAGCGCGTCGCGGGCGACGGAGCGGGCGACATCCGCCTGCGCCCGCAATGCGCCGGCGGTGATCCGCAGATCCTCCATGCCGATCTCGCCGCTGAGCGCGCGCTGCAGCGTCAGTTCGTCCAGCGTCCTGCCCCGGCTGCCGGTGACCCGGTCGGGCGCGGTTTCGGCCAGCGGATAGTCGCGGGCGGTCGGGCGGTGGTCGCTCATGCGCGGTCCTCCAGAAAGGTGATCTCGACGGTCTCCGGCGCGGCGTCGTCTTCGGTCATCGAGGTTTCGATCGCATAGGTCAGGGCGACGCGGGCGTGGAACCGCGCGCCGAGCGCGTCGCCCGTCGCGGGCACGACCACCGGTTCGGGCAATGCGCCGCGCGCATAGACCGTGGCGTTGACCCCCATCGCCCGGTAATGGTCGAGCCCGGTGATCGGCGCGTTCGAGAACAGTTCGAGATTGTTGTGCGGCAGGCGATCCGCGCGGTGGATCACGGCGGTGCCCTTGGACTGGATGCCGATGCCCACGCCCGACCCCGACAGCCGCGCGGCGCTGAGCCCGAGAAACGAGGTGTCGGCGGTATGAAGGAGCCGGACGATCCGCATCCGGCCGCCGCCCTGTTCGATGCCCGCACGCAGCGCGCGCAGCACGGCGCTGAGCGGGTGCCCGGCGAGGGTCCGGAAGATCCGGGTGCCGAAGGCGGGGCTGATGCCGACGACGATCTCTTGCGGGTCGGTGCCGGCCGTGGCGGGGCCCATGGTCCGATACCGGATCGCGCGCGCCTCGCGGATTTCGCTGGCCGCCTCGGCGCGCAGGACCTCGTCGCGGTCGAGCACGCCACGGATTTGGGCCAGTTCCCGGCGCCGATGTTCGGTCAGCCGGTACCCGGACCCCGGACCGGTGTAATTGTTCGGATCGTTGACCGCGCTCAGCACGCGGCCGTCGCGGATGATGGCCGAGGTCTGCAGGTAGTCGCCGGAGACGCGCAGCTTGACCAGCGACAGCAGGTTTTCCGCCTCGGGCACGAACCCGCCTCGGTGCAGCGACCGGATCACATCCAGAACCGAAATGCCCGCCTCGCGGATCCGTGTGCTGATCACCGCCACGTCGCGCGGCGAAAAGCTGTCGGTTTCGTTCGAGCCGGAGGCGACCGCGACCGAGCGTTTCATCGCGTCGCTGGCCTGCGCGAGCCCGAGATCCCGCAGCACATGCGACAGGGCGTCGATGGCCCGCCGCCTGAGATCGAGCGCCGCGTCCCCGCCGATCGCGGTCAGGCCGCCATCGGCCTCGAAATCGCGCTGGAGAACGAGAAATTCCTCGAGCTCCTCGCCGTTGAAGGACGAGGGGTTGAACGAATTGTCGTATTTCAGGATGCTGCCGAACCCCGAACAGATCAGGTCCGACCCGCCGATCAGGAAGGGCAGCACCTTGGCCGCGACCCGCATCTCGGATTCCGAATGGCGCGCGTCGTTGCCCGAGGCGCATTCGAGATCCAGCCACACCGCCAGCAGGTTCTCGGCCAGGATTTCGCGCACGCCTCCGGGGATCGAGGCGGCGAGCGGGGCGCCGTCGATCCCGCCGTTCTGGGTGCCCTGGGCGCCCATGCCGCGTTGCAGGCACAGGCAGCGGGCTTCGAGGTAGAGCAGGGACTTGGCTTCGTGAAAGCCCATCAGCAACTCGGCCGCCGCGCCCGAGGTGCAGCGCATCTTGATACCGCGCGAGGCATAGGCGGCGGTGAGCCAGGCCTTGGACCACGGCGTGTCGTCACCATCGACGAACGCGCTCTCGGTGCCGTAGACCGAAACCGTTTCGGCATAGGAGGTGAAACCGCTCATGCCGATCTCGAGCTCTTCGGCTTCCTCGCTGGAACATTGGAACAGCGTGTCCCCCCGGCCGACGGCGGCACCCACGCAGCAGGCCAGCGCGTTCGACCACGAATTCTGCGCGACCCGCATGGTGGTTTCGATCTCGTCAAAGCCGAGTGCTACGGCGATGGCGGCGTCGGCGGCCAGTTGCAGCGGGTCGTCCTTGGCATTGGTCACATGGGCCTGGTTTCCCGGCGTGCGCCGGGCCCGCATCTTGGAATAGGCAAAGGCGATCTCCATGGCGTTGAGCTGTGCCACGGTCTCGGCCAGCCTGGCCGGCGTCAGACCGCGGGCGAGCCGGGTCAGATCGGTGCGCGGCACGTTCATGTCGACCAGCATGCGGGCCAGCTGCGATGACGGGATCGCCATCGCCTCTGCGGCGATGTCCGGGTCGATGTGATAGGTCGCGATGAAGGCGTCGATCAGGTCGAAATCTTCGGCGGCGACACCATCCATCGACGCCACCCGTCCGTCGGCAAAGGTCAGGCCCGGCCTGGGGTCGGCGGCACCGTCAAAGGCGGCAAAGCCGTTCTCCGGATCCTCGACGGCGAACTGGTCCCGCCGGAGCGGGCGGTCGTCCCAGTCGTCGAAACGTTTCCAGCGGTTGGACCCGTGGCCGGGGGTGTCAGTCATCAGTCTGGGCGCCTCCCTCGCGCCGGTCGCGATGCGGCTGTGCCGGGGCAGCCCCGGCCGGTGTCAGGATCCGGTGATCATCTCAGCGCCGCTTTTCCGGATCGCGTCGCGCAGCGCCGGCGGTGGTTCCCGTTCGGCGATCAGGCTGACATCGTCGTTCCAGCCGATGATCTGCTGCAGCGACCTGGAGTTGAATTTCGAGGCATCGGCCAGGATCATGGTGCGGTCCGCGGCCTCGATCATGGCCGAATAGACCTGCGCCGAGTTCAGCAGCGCCTCGCTAACCCCGTCTTCGTCGACGCCCGAGGCGCCCATCACCGCGACCTGGGTGCGGAACTGTTTTATGCACTTGATGGTTTCCGCGCCATAGACCAGCCCTTCGTTGGGTTCGACGATGCCGGGCAGGGACATGACCTGGATCAGCGGGTTCTGCGCCAATTCGGTCACCAGATTGACCGCCGGGGTCAGGACGGTGAGCGGCCTGTCGATGCCGCGGAGCGCGCGGGCGAACAGCCGCGTCGTCGCCCCGCCGCCGATGAACAGGCTGTCGGCATCGCCGAGACGCGCGACCGCGATGCGGGCGATTGTCTCCCGCGCCTCGATATGAAGCTTCAGCCGTTCCGCCAGCGCGGGCTCGAACGAGGTCGTGCGCACAGCGCCGCCATAGGTGCGTTTGATCCGCCCGGTTTCGTCCAGTTCGGTCAGGTCGCGGCGGACGGTTTCGCTGGAGACCCCCAGATCGGCCGCCAGTTCGGTCACGCGAATGGACGGGTTCGCCTCGACGAGCCTGAGGATCTGGTCATGGCGTCTGGATTTCTTGGACATCGTGATTTTCTGCCGTGCCGTCTTTTTGATCCCTATCGTGGGTGGTCGCAAAAAACTAGGCAAAAAATGACCGAAAGCAGTCAAAAAATGTTGTAAGACAAAAATTGCATGCTAGCTTCCTCCCGACTGCAAAGGGGAATCACGTGTTCAACTACGGCTATTTCGCTTTTGACTCGAAGGAGGATCTCCTTCGCAAAGCTGCCGAGTACTGGAATCCGGGAAAGGTCAGTTTCTGGACCGAGGCGGGCACGCCGATGGTGATCGACCGGCGCGAGGGTTATTGCCTCTACGACATGTCGGGCAAACGCCTGATCGACCTTCATCTCAACGGCGGCACCTACAATTTCGGGCACCGCCACCCCGAACTGGTCTCGGTTCTCAAATCCGGGCTGGATTACTTCGACATGGGCAACCACTGGTTCCCGTCGGTCGCGCGCGCGGCCTTTGCCGAGAAACTGGTCAAGACCGCGCCGCACATGAAATACGCGATCTTCGGGGCCGGGGGCGCCGAGGCGGTCGAGATCGCGCTCAAGACCGCCCGCTACGCGACCCAGCGCAAGAAGATCGTGTCGATCATCAAGGGCTATCACGGCCATTCAGGCCTGTCGGTCGCGACCGGCGACGAACGGTTTTCCAAGATCTTCCTGGCCGACCGGCCCGACGAGTTCATCCAGGTGCCGTTCAACGACGCCGATGCGCTGGAGGATGTGCTGAAGGCGGGGGATGTGGCCGCGTTCATCGTCGAGACCATTCCCGCCACCTACGGGTTCCCGATGCCCCATGACGGGTATCTGAAGACCTGCCAGGATCTCTGCCGCAAATACGGCACCAAATTCATCGCCGACGAAGTGCAGACCGGCCTGATGCGCACCGGCGTCATGTGGGGCTGGCAGGGCTATGGCCTGACGCCGGACATGTTCGTCTGCGGCAAGGGGCTCGGCGGCGGCATCTACCCGATCAGCGCCTGCCTCGTGACCGAGGAGTGCGGGCGCTGGCTGGTCGAGGACGGCGCGGCGCATATCAGCACCTCGGGCGGCGCCGAGCTGGGCTGCCTGGTCGGGCATCACGTCCTGGAGATGCTGCAACGGCCCGAAGTGATCTCGAACGTGCATTTCGTGGCCGAGTTCTTTGCCCGGGGCATGGCCGAGATGATGAAACGGCACAGCGACATCTTTGTCGGCGTGCGCCAGCGCGGCGTGGTTCTGGGGCTGGAATTCGATCACCCCGAAGGCGCCGTGGCGGTGTCGCGCGCGCTCTATGAAAACGGGGTCTGGGCGATCTTCTCGTCGCTCGACAAGCGCGTCCTCCAGTTCAAGCCGGGGGTCGTGCTCGATGTCGGTCTCTGCGAGGAAATCCTCGACCGGTTCGACGCGTCCATGCCCCGGGCACGGCAACTCCTGAAACCTGGCAGGCGGGTGGCATGAACGAACAGGTGACGATCGAAGCCCCGAGGCTGGACATGCCCGATCGTGCGCTTTCGAGCGCGCGGATGAAGGTGGGCCGCGCCGCCTGGGCCGCGCGCTACTACAGGAGTTTCAGCCGCGAGGCGGTGCTGAAGATTGCAGAGGCGGTGGCGCGTGCGGGCCATGCCAAGGCCGACGAGTTCGCCGATCAGGCGGTCGCCGAAACCGGCTTTGGCGTGGTCGAGCACAAGGCGATCAAGAACCGGCTCTGCACCCACGATCTGCTGGATTATTACCGAGACATGGATCTGGTGACGCCGCGGATCGACGCGGCGCGCAAGATCGTCGAATTGCCGAAGCCGGCGGGCGTGGTCTTTGCCCTCGCGCCGGCGACGAACCCGGTCGCGACCGTCTATTACAAGGCGATGCTGGCGATCCTGAGCCGCAACGCCATCGTTCTCAGCCCGCACCCGGTGGCCAAGGCGGTATCCGCCGCGGCGGCGCGGCACCTGGCCGAGGCGGCCGAAGCGGCCGGGGCGCCTTCGGGGCTGATACAATGCGTCGAAGAGCCGTCGGTTCCGCTGGTGCAGGACATCATGTCGTCGGACCGGATCAACGTGATCGTCGCCACCGGCGGCACCGCGATGGTGCGCGCGGCCTATTCCTCGGGCAACCCGGCGCTGGGCGTCGGGCCGGGCAATGCGGTCGCCTATGTGGACCCGACCGCCGGGGTCGATGCCGCCGCCCGCTGCCTGGTCGAAAGCAAGAGTTTCGACAACTCGATCCTGTGCACCAATGAAAGCGTGGTGCTGACGCTCGACAGCAACCGCGGCAACATGGAACGCGCGCTGCGTTCGGCCGGCGCCCATGTCTGCAACGAGGCCGATACCGCGCGGCTGCGCGAATACCTGTTCGGCGGCGAGGGTTTCACCCTCGAGGCCATCGGCAAGAGCGCGGCATGGATCGCCGAGCGGGCGGGCATCCGCGTCGCGCCGTCGGCCCGCGTGCTGGTGCCGGTCGTGGCCGCGCCGGGCCAGGACGATCTGCTGTTCAGGGAAAAGCTCTGCCCGGTGCTGACACTGACATCGGCGGTCGATTTCCAGCAGGCGCTGACCTTTGCCCGCCACACCGCGAGACGCGGTGCCGGTCATTCCGCCGCCTTCCACGGCGAGGACGGGGCCCGGCTGGCGGCCTTTGCGCAGGAGGTGCCGGTCTATCGCGTCGTGGTGAACGCGCCCTGTTCACAGGGTGCCGCGGGGTTTGCCACCCATCTGCCGCCCTCGTTCACCATCGGCACCGGTTTTGCCGGCCGGTCCTCGATCGGCGAAAACCTGGGCCCGCAGCACCTGGTTCAATGGACACAGGTCGCCTATGGCAAGGACGTGCCCGCCGATCTCGACGGGATCGATCTCGATGCGCTGACGACGGGATCCGCACCGGCGCCGGTGCCGGGCCACGAGGTGGCGCCCGACCGCTCTGCCACGCCGGGCGGCTTTGGCCGCGACGATCTTCGCCAGCTGATCCTGGAAGAACTGCGCAGCCTGCGGGGAGAGCTGAAATGACCGACCTGCGGGCGTCCATCTTCATCGACCAGCTTCAGCCGCAGACCCTGGCCTATATCTCGACCTGGATGCGCGGGACGCTGCCGCGGCTGCGCATGGCGGCGCAGATCGTCGAGATTGCGCCGGGCCTCGATGTCGAGGCGCTGACCGACACCGTGCTGAAGAGCGCGGATGTGCGCGCGGGGCTTCTGGTGGTCGAGCGCCAGTTCGGCACGCTTCAGTTCCATTCGCATTCGACCGCCGAGGTGCAGTCCGGCGCGGCGGCCATCCTGGAAACGCTCGGCAAGACCGCCAGCGATGTCGCGCCGCCCAGAATCCTCGCGTCGAAACTGGTGACCAATATCGGCGACCAGCACGCGTTCCTGATGAACCGGAACAAGCTGGGGTCCATGGTGATCGGCGGGGACAGCATCTACTTGTTGGAATGCCAGTCCGCGGCCTATGCCATTCTCGCCTGCAACGAGGCCGAGAAGGAAGCGGATGTGAAGCTCATCGACATGCGGATGATCGGGGCCAACGGGCGGCTCTACCTCGCGGGAACCGAGGCCGATGTCCGCAATGCCCGGACTGCGGCGGAAAGCGCCTTGCGTGATGCGGGAGCAGCATGATGTCCAGCCTTCGGGACGAGATTCGCGCGATCCTGCGCGAGGAAATCTCTGCGCTCATGGCCGAGCCGCGCCCGGCCGGGCCCGAGACCGAACAGGTGCGCATCGCGTCCAGCGCCGATCTGACCGGTTTCGCGCAGGACCTGGTGCGCCGCGCCTCCGACCCGGATTTCGCGGCGCGGGTGTCGCGTGGCGAGATCGTCTTCCGGCTGGCGGGGGCAGTGCCCGTGCCGGTGTCTATGCCGGTGCCGGTGGTCACGGGGCCGCCCCGGGCCGCACCCGAGACGGTCGACAAAGCGCTGATCACCGAACGCGACATTGCCGGTCTCGGCAATGCCGCGCGCAGCCTTCGGATCTCGGCCCGCAGCCGGCTGACGCCGCTTGCGCGCGACGAGGCGCGGCGGCGGGGCATCAGGATCGAAAGGACTGAGAGATGATTCAGGGTCGCGTCATAGGCAAGATCTGGTCGTCGCGCCGCGTCGCGTCGCTGCCGCCGGGTGCCTTGCTCGAGGTTGAAACCGACGGTGGCGGCAGGCTGATCGCGTTCGATCCGCTGGGCTGCAACACCGGCGAGGCGGTGCTGATCACCCAGGGGTCGGTGGCGGCAGGCTATTTCACCGGCAGGACCGCCCCGGTCGATGCCCTGATCATCGGCTCAATCGACGAAACGAACGAAGTCAACTCATGAGGAAACCAACCATGGCAAATCTGGCAATCGGTATGATCGAAACCAAGGGATATGTGCCCGCGCTGTCGGCCGCGGACGCGATGGTCAAGGCCGCCAATGTCGAAATCGTCGCCCGCAACGAGGTCGGCGGCGGGCTGGTCTCGGTCGTGGTCCGCGGCGACGTGGGCGCGGTCAAGGCCGCGACCGAGGCCGGCGCGGAGGCCGCCAGCCAGGTCGGCGAAGTGACCGCCGTGCATGTCATTCCGCGCCCGCATGCGGACCTGGGCAAGCATTTCTCCGCCGCGACGGCGAAGTAACCGGCGAAACCGCAGGGGAAGAAGGTAACCGCAGATGACGGAGCTACGCGTCTACTTGCCGATCGAGGATTTGCAGCCGCAATTCGCGGCCTACCTGTCCTCGCCCCTGCGCGCCCGCGCCTATCCGCCGTTCCGGGGTCAGAATTCACTGATCATCGAAGTGGCCCCGGCCCTGAGCATTCACCGGATCACCGACCTTGCGCTCAAGACCGCCCCCGACATGGAGCCGGGCATCCTGTTCACCGAACGCCAGTTCGGCCTGCTCGAGCTGCATTCCGACGACATGGCCGATCTCGAGGCGGCGGGCGCGGCGATCCTGAACGGGATCGGGGCGCGGCCCGGCGACCAGCTCGCGCCGAAGGTCCTGTATCACGACATCATCGAGGATCTCTCGGACCAGCACGCGATCATACTCAACCGCTCGCGCGACGGGTCGATCCTGGTGCCGAGGGTGGCGCTGCTGATCTACGAGATGACCCCGGCGCTTTTTGCCTGCGTCGCGGCGAACGAGGCCGAGAAGGTCGCACCCGGCGCGACGATCAACGACGTCCAGATGATGGGCGCGTCGGGCCGCGTGTTCATGTCCGGGACCGTCGAGGAAATGACGCGCGCCAGGGACCGCATCACCGAGGTGCTCGACGGGATCGAAGGCCGCTCCGGCTGACCGGGGCGCAAGAGCAAGAGGGAAAACCCCCGCCAAGGACATAACCGACAGGAGGTAAAGACAATGACCAAAGGACTATCCAGAAGACAGTTCGTCGGCCGCTCCGCGGCGCTGGCCGGCCTGGCCGCCGCCGGACCGGTGGGCCCCGCCTTTGCGGCGCGCAATGACCGGATGAACATCCTGTGCTGGGAAGGCTACAACTCGGACCAGGTGCTGGGCCCGTTTCGCGGCGCCAATTCGGGGGCGACGGTGCGCGCCGAGAGCGGCACATCCGACCCCGACATGATCAACAAGCTGCGGGCCGGCGAAACGTCGGTCTGGGACCTGATCAACGTCAACCAGCCCTGGGCACGCGACCAGCTCTATCCCGAGGGGCTGATCAAGCCGCTCAACAAGGACCGGTTCGCGCCCTATTTCGACAAGATGCTGCCGGAGTTCGCCGAATATCCGCTGGCCTTTGCCGATGATGGCGAACTGATCGGGATGCCGCAGCGCTACGGGCCGTTCAGTTTCGTCGTGAACACCGATGTGATCAGCCGCGAAACGGCCGAGGACCAGGGCTGGAACCTGTTTCTCGATCCCGACATGAGCGGCCGCTATGGCGTCCTGACCTATGACAACTGGAACGTGATCCACATGTGCCTGACCGCTGGGCTGAACCCATTTGCGCCGATCGAGGGCGCGGATGTGGACAAGTTCCGCGAGACCGCAAAGGCGATCTTTGGCGGGGCAAAGCTGCTGACGGATGACCTGGTGGCGATGAACACCGCGCTGATCAACGGCGAAATCGACGCCTATTTCACCGGTGGCACCTATACCGCCTCGCCGGCGCGCTATGACGGCGCGACCAATGTGCGTGCGATCACCCCGAATTCGGGCCCGGTCGACGGCAAGGGCGGCGTGGTCTGGGTCGAGCTGACCTCGGCGGTGAACAATCCCGATCCCAGCGACCTGGCCGAGGATTTCCTCGAGTTCGTCCAGAGCCCGGAGATTTCCAAGGCCGTGGCCTTTACCGAAGGGACCTACAACCCGGTCAGCCAGATGGGCAACCCGGAGGTCATGGCGCAGTTTGACGAGGAAGAGCTCGACGCGATCCAGATGGACAGCCTCGCCGATGAAATGGCGCGGTCGCTCGACTATGATGTCGTGTCTTCCTACGACACGCTGATCGACATCTACACGCAGGAACGTCGTTCGTGACGCCCGCGACCCCGGGCGCCCGCGCCCGGGGTTTCGATCCGCGTGTTCCAATTCTGTAAGGCGAGAGCATGGTCTCCACGGCACTTTTGCGCCTGCGTGGCGTGGTCAAGAAATTCGGCGACTTCACCGCCCTCGACAATATCGGCCTCGATATCCACGAGGGCGAGTTCTTTACCATCGTCGGCCCGTCCGGGAGCGGCAAGTCGACCCTGATCCGGTTGCTGGTCGGGATGGACGATGTCACCGACGGCGAGATCTGGTTGCGGGACGACCGCATCGACGGAACGCCGGCCAACCTGCGCCCGACCTGCATGGTGTTCCAGTCGCTGGCGCTGTTTCCGCACATGACGGTAGGGCAGAATATCGAGTTCCCGCTGAAGCTGCGCAAGGTTGCCCCGGCGGCGCGGCGCGCGCGCGCCGAGGAATTGCTGGAACTGCTGCGGTTGCCGCAATCCTATTACGACAAACGGATTTCCCAGTGTTCGGGGGGCGAACGCCAACGCGTCGCGCTGGCGCGGGCGCTGGCCTTCGATCCAGAGATCCTGTTTTTCGACGAACCGCTGTCGGCGCTGGATTACCGGCTGCGAAAGACGCTGGAAAAGGAACTGAAGGACCTTCACGCGCGGACCGGCAAGACCTTTGTCTACATCACCCATTCGCTGGAAGAGGCGATGGTGATGTCGGACCGGATCGCGATCATGAAGGCCGGCCGGTTCGAACAGATCGCCGTGGCCGATGAAATCTACAGCACGCCGGTCAGCCGTTTCGTGGCCGAATTCATGGGCGAGGTGAACCTGTTCCCCGTCGCCGCCCGCAATGGCGGCCTGCACAGCGCGGCGTTGCAGATCGCGCCCGGTGCCACGCTGGACGGGGTGGGTGACGACGACAACGGCCTGTTGATGGTGCGGCCGGAATACATGCGCATCGCCGACAGCGCGACGCCGTTCGATTTCATGCTGGGCGGGGTGCTGCACGGTGAATACGCGCTGGGGTCGCGGATCCAGTACGAAATCGAGACCCCGGAGGGCATGGTGACGGTCGAAAAGCTGCGCGAGGATCGTTTCGACATTCGCGAAGGCCAGGACGTGACCGTCGGTTTCAATGCCGCCAACACCCATTTCATCCGGGACGCGTCATGAAATCGCTGGACAGCAGACTGGGGTTCCTCTCGGCATTGCCGCTGTCGGTGGTGCTGGTGGCGTCGTTCCTCGCGCCGCTGGTGGTCGTGGCGCTGTTCTCGATCATGCCGCCAAAGGTCTTTTCGCTGGCGAACACGCCCGATTTCTCGGCCTATTCGGTGTTTTTCGCCCAAGGTTACTACAAGTCGCTGCTGTGGTCGCTGGGGATGGCCTTTGCCTCGACCCTGATCCTGCTCGTGCTGTGCTGGCCGCTCGCCTACGGGATGGCCAAGGTTTTCGGGCGGTTCACGCTGGTTCTGACCATTGCCGTGGTCATGAGCCTGTTCGTGTCCGAGAACATCCGGCTGTTCGGCTGGGTGCTGACGCTGATGAAGGGCGGCCTGATCGAAGGGCATGTCCGGGCCTGGACCGGCATCGGCTTCGACAGCCCGCTCTACGGGGTTCCGATCATCGTTTTCGGCCTCGTCTATGTCTACCTGCCTTTCATGCTGTTCCCGCTGGCGCAGGGGATCTCGATGGTGCCCGACGACACCCGGCAGGCCGCCTATGATCTCGGCGCGACGCGCTGGCAGGTGTTGTGGCAGATCGAGGTGCCGCTGGCGGCCCCCGGCATCGTGGTGGGATCGCTGCTGAGTTTCGTGCTGGCCGCCGGGGCGCTGGCGGAATCGAAGATCCTCGGCGGCCAGGCGGTGATCGCCATCGCCGATGACATCGAAACCGCCTTCACCTTCGGGCAGAACTGGCCGCTGGGGTCGTCGCTGTCGATGATCCTGATCGTCATCATCGGCGGGCTGGCGCTGTTCGGTGTCTCAAGGGTCGATCTGGACGCGATCATGGGGAGGAAGCGCTGATGCCGACCAGCCGTTCGACCCGGATCGTGCTCTATGCCTATGGCCTGCTGGTCATCGCCTTTCTCTACCTGCCGCTGGTCTCGGTCGGTTTCGCCTCGGTGTCGCGGGCCCGCTACCTGAGCTTTCCGATCAAACGCTACTCGACCAGGTGGTATGCCGACGCGGTGCAGAGCAGCACCGTGCGCGAATTGCTGACAACCTCGCTGTCGGTCGCCGTCCTGGTCACGGTCATTTCGGTCGTGGTCGCATTCTTCGGGGCGCTGGCCTTTGCCCGCTATGACTGGCGCTATCGAAGCACGTTCCAGAAACTGATCCTGCTGCCGATCTTCTTTCCGCAGACCGTGCTGGGGCTGGCGCTGCTGATGTGGTTCAACTCGCTCGGGGTGATCCCCAGCTGGAAGACCGCCGTTGTCGCGCATCTCGTCTGGATCGCGCCGATCGCGACGCTGATCGTGTCGATCCGCGCCTACGGCTTCGACCCGGCACTGGAGGAGGCGGCGCGCGACATGGGGGCGGGGACCTGGACGATCCTGCGCGAGATTACCCTGCCGCTGCTGATGCCGGGGCTGCTCTCGGCGGGCCTGTTCGCCTTTCTGCTGAGCTGGGGGAACTTTCCGCTGTCGCTGTTCACCACCGGCGCGGATTCGACGCTGCCGGAATGGCTCTACGCCAAGATGGTGTCGGGCTATTCGCCGCTGGTGCCGACACTGGGAGTGATGTCGGTGGTGGGGTCGTTCCTGCTGATCCTCGCCGTCTTTGCAGTCGCCTGGCTGGTCCGCGTCAACAGGGAAGCCCGCGCCGCACGGAACTGAACATACGCCAAACACAAGCACGAAATCGGGAGGTCATCATGCTTACGTCACTCAAGGGAAAAAGCGTCATCGTCACCGGCGGGTCCAAGGGGATCGGCCGGGGCATCGCCACCGTCTTTGCCCGCCAGGGCGCCAGGGTCACCATCGCCGCGCGCGGCGAGGCCGATCTCAGCGCCGCCGCCGCCGGGATCGAGGGCGACGTGCGCTACGAGGTCTGCGACGTGTCCGACTGGGCATCGGTCAGGGCAATGGTCGACAGCACCGCCGCCGCGCAGGGCGGGCTGGACGTGGTCTGCGCCAATGCCGGCGCGTTCCCGCAGACCAAGATGGTGGACATGGACCCCGCCGAGTGGGACCAGGTGATGGCCACCAACCTGCGGTCGTCCTTCCTGTGCGTGAAGGCCGCGATCCCGCATTTCGACAAGGCTGGCAAGGGCCGGGTGGTGCTGACCTCGTCGATAACGGGGCCGGTCACGGGCTATCCCGGCTGGTCGCATTACGGCGCGTCCAAGGCCGGCCAGCTCGGGTTCCTGAAGACGGCGGCGATGGAGCTGTCGCGCTACAACACGACGATCAACGCGGTGATGCCGGGCAACATCTATACCGAGGGTCTTCAGGATCTCGGGCAGGACTACCTGGACACCATGGCCGCGTCGATCCCGCTGAAACGTCTCGGCGATGTCGAGGATATCGGCAACGCCGCGCTGTTCTTTGCCTCGGACGAGGCCGGCTATATCACCGGCCAGCAGATCGTGGTGGATGGCGGCCAGATCATTCCCGAATCGCTGGAAGCGATCCAGGAAATCTGACGGCGGCGAGGAGGTTTCGATGTCCGGATCTGACATGCCGCTGAAGGAATTGCTGGGCCATCTCGACAGGCTGGCCCGGTTGTCACTGTCGCTGTGGGACATGCCCGACGGGGCCAGCGCGCGCCTGATCAACGTCTCCGAGAACGCGACCTACCTGGTCGAGGCGCCGGGCGGCTACAGATCGGTGCTGCGCATCCATCGCGAGAACTATCATACCCACCGGGCGATCGAATGCGAACTGGGCTGGCTGCAGGCGCTGGCCGGGGCGGGCGTGGTGGCAACGCCGGGTTTTCATGTCGGCAAGAACGGCGATCCGATCCAGCAGGGGCGCATCGACGGGCTGGACGCGCCGAGATACATGGTGCTGTTTCATTTCGTCGAAGGCGACGCCCCGGATGAAAGCGGCGACATGACCGGCGGGTTCGAGGAGCTTGGCGCGATCGCGGCCCGCTGCCATGACCATGTGCTGAGCTGGCCAAAACCCGACCGGTTCGAACGCCTGACCTGGGATGAAACGGCCGTGTTCGGCACCTCACCGACCTGGGGCGACTGGCGCGATGCCCCCGAGGTGACGCCCGAGGTGGCCGAGGTGCTGGAACGGGTCGAGCAGACCATCTGTCACCGGCTGACCGCCTTTGGCAAGACCGCCGACCGGTTCAACCTGATCCATGCTGACATGCGGCTGGCGAACCTGCTGATCGGCCCGGACGGCACCCGGCTGATCGATTTCGACGATTGCGGCTGGGGTTGGTTCCTCTACGATTTCGCGGCCAGCATCAGCTTCATCGAGGACGATCCGCGAATCCCCGACCTCAAGGCCGCATGGGTGCGCGGCTATCGTTCGGTGCGCGGGCTGAGTGCTGCCGAGGAAGCCGAGATCGACACGTTCGTGATGCTTCGCCGGATGGCGCTGCTGGCGTGGATCGGCAGCCATATCGAAGCGCCCGAGCCACAGGCGCTCGCGCCCGGCTTTGCCGCCACCACGGCGCGGTTGGGACAGGCCTATATGGACAGTATCGGGGACAGGATCGGGGCGTGAACGCGGGGGGACCCACATGAGCGACTGGAAGACAGCCTTTCGCAGCTTCTACTACGAGACCGCCGAGGACCCGGCCGATATCGTGCTCGACCGCCGCCGGACGGCGCTCCTGGTGATCGACATCCAGAACACCTATCTGGAGCCGCCCGACGATCCGGCCGAGGCCGCCCGCTGGCAGCCGTTCTTCGACCGGATGAATACCGCGGTGATCCCGAACACGGCGCGGCTGCTGGACTGGGCGCGCGGTGCGGGGCTGGAGGTCATGTTTGCCCGCATCGCCTGCCAGACCGAGGACGGGCGCGACCGCTCGCTCAGCCAGAAGAAGCCGGGTTTCAACTACCTCCTGCTGCCGAAGAACCGCGACGACAGCCAGATCGTCGACGCGCTGACCCCCAGGGGCGACGAGATCGTCGTGACCAAGACGACGGACAGCGCCTTGACCGGGACCAACCTGCGGTTGATGCTGCACAATATCGGCATCACCCATGTGATCGTCGCGGGCATCTTCACCGACCAATGCGTCAGTTCGACCGTCCGGTCGCTGGCCGACGAGAGTTTCGAGGTGCTGGTGGTCCACGATGCCTGTGCGGCGGCAACGGACGAATTGCACCGGCGGGAACTGGAGATCATCAACATGATCTATTGCCATGTCGTGGCGTCAGAGGATCTCGCCGGGTTCCTGGCCTGACCGGCCGTCGCGGGGTCTTGCCCGCCCGTGGCAGGGTCGGGCCGGTGGGTGTCAGCCGGGATGCGGGTCGGGCCGGTTTCGCATCCGGCGCAGAAGCACCCCGAGCCGGTCGAAACTGTCGCCGATACCGCCGGTTTCCCGGCGGGCAAAGAACGCGTCGAGATCCGGCCAGAGACGCACCGCCTCGTCCAGTTCCGGGTCGGTGCCTTCGCTGTAGAGGCCGGCGCGGATCATGGTTTCCGTGCGTTCATAGAGTCCCAGCAGCCGGCGCACCTGTCCGATCATCTGGTTTTCCTCGTCGGTTGCCGCATCGGGCAGGCAGCGCGACACCGATCGCCCCACATCGACCGCCGGAAACCGGCCCCGTTCGGCGATGGCGCGCTCCAGCACCACATGGCCGTCGAGAACGCCGCGCAGGATGTCGGCGACCGGTTCATCCATGTCCGATCCGGCCACCAGGACGCTGAAAACGGCGGTGATCGTTCCCGCCCCCTCCAGTCCCGGCCCGGCGCGTTCGCACAGCGCGGTGATCAGGGGGACCAGCGACGGCGGATAGCCCCGCAAAGCGGGCAATTCGTCCGACGCGGTGGCGATCTCGCGATGCGCCTCGGCAAAGCGGGTGACGGAATCGACCAGCAGCAGGACGCTCCGGCCCTGGTCGCGGAAATGCTCGGCCACGGCCATCGCCGCCCAGGCGCAGCGCCGGCGCGCGGTGGCGGGCCGGTCCGACGTTTCGGCAACAACGACAGAGCGCCGCAACCCGTCCGGCCCCAGCGTGTGGCGGATGAACTCGTTCACTTCGCGCCCGCGTTCGCCGATCAGGGCGACAACCACGACATCGGCGGCCATGCCGCGCGCCAACTGGCCCAGCAGCGTCGATTTCCCGACCCCCGACCCCGCGAACAGCCCCATGCGCTGGCCCGATGCAATCGGCAGGACGGTGTTGAAGACCGCGAGCCCGGTCGACAGCCGGTCTCCCAGCGCGGCCCGGCCCGCGGCCGGCGGCGGCGCGGTTTCGAGCGGGCGCGCGGGGCCTGCGCGAAACAGCGGCATGTCATCGAGCGGCGCGCCCTCGGCATCGACGATCCGGCCGATCCAGTGATCGCCCGGCGCAAAGGTCCGCCTGTCCAGCCGGACCGCTGCATCGCCGATCGCGACCGCATCGGTGCCGCCATCGGGAAGGAGGCTCACATCGCCATCCGCGATCCGGATCACGGTCCCGTCCAGGGGCGGGCCCGACTGCCTGCGAATCCGCACGCGGTCGCCGACACCGACATGGTCGGCCAGGCCCGCCAGCCCGATGGTTCCCCCCCGAACCGACGAAACGCGCCCGGCGGATTTGCCCAGGCCGAGTTCGGAAATCTGTTGCGCGAGAAGATCGAAGCCCGCGTTCATGGCGAATATCCCGTCCTTTTCTGAAAACCGTTTCTAAACGAATCGGGGTTAAGCCTTGATTGAAACCGATCGAGGAAGAACCCCGATGCATGCCGATTTGAACATATTCCGAACCGCCGGCGCGCAGGCTGCACATGCCGCCCGACGCCAGGCGGTGATCGCCGCGAACATCGCCAATGCCGACACGCCCGGCTACAAGGCCCGCGATATCGGAACATTTCGTGATCATCTGGCCGGCACCAGTTTGGGCACCAGTTTGGGCACCGCCATGCGGTCGAGCCGGGCGGGCCATCTGCACGGCGCCGTGCGCTCCGGGGCCGCTCGGGTGCCGCAGGCATCGTCAACCGCCGAAGATCCGAACAGGAACACGGTTTCCGTCGAACTGGAGATGATGAAATCGGTCGAGGCCAAGCGCGAGCATGATCGCGCCGTTGCCATCTACCGGTCGTCCCTGAACATCCTGCGCACCAGTCTCGGGCGCGGCTAGGTCGGGGCGGCATCATGAACGAGTTTTCCAAGGCCCTCGGGGTAAGCGCGAGCGCGCTGCAGGCACAGGCGACACGGCTGCGGCACCTGTCCGAGAACATTTCGAACGCGGACACGCCCGGTTACCGGCGCAAGCTGGTGGCGTTCGAAACCGCCGCCAGGGACGGCACCGCCAACGTGTCGGTGGGCCGGGTGCGGCTGGACCGGTCGGAACTGGCGCGCCATTTCGACCCGTCGCATCCGCTTGCCGACGAGACCGGTCACTATTCCGGCTCGAACGTGAAACTGATGATCGAGATCGCCGATGCCCGCGAGGCGCAGCGATCCTACGAAGCCAATCTCAAGATGTTCGACCAGACCCGACAGATGTCGTCGTCGCTGCTCGAACTTCTGCGCAAATAAGGAGCTCCAGAATGGATGTCAGCAGCCTTTCCGCCGCCCGGCATTATGCGTCGGCGCGCCCGGCCACCGAACCCGGCGGCCAGTCCTCTTCGCCGTTCGGCCTCGCATCGGCGATGGCGCAGGATTTCGCCGCGACCATGGCGCAGGGCGAAACCCGGGCGATGCAGTCGATGACCGGCGATGCGGATCCGCATTCGCTGGTGCTGGCGCTGGCCCAGACCGAACTGGCGGTCGAAACCGTGGTCACGGTCCGCAACAAGGTGGTCGAGGCCTACCAGGAAATCCTGCGGATGCCGGTGTGACATGCTGAGCGAAAGCCTGTTCTATGACACCCTGCGCCAGGGCATGTGGTCGGCGGTGATGATGTCGACGCCGGTGCTGACGGTCGCGCTCGTCACCGGGCTGGTGATCGGCCTGTTCCAGGCGCTGACTTCGATCCAGGAAATGACGCTGACATTCGTGCCCAAGCTCGCGGCGATCGTGATCGTGTTCTGGGCGACCATGGGCTACATGACGCAGATGCTGCTGGCATTCTTCGACGGTCATGTCATCCCGGCGATCGCGGGGGGCACCTGATGGAAAACGCCGGATATGTGGTGCTGTCGCGCCAGTCGGGCCTGATCGACGAAATGCGCGTCGTCGCCAACAACATCGCCAACGCGGCGACCACCGGGTATCGCCAGGAGGGCCTGGTGTTCTCGGAATATGTCGATGCCGGGGAGGGCCGGTCGTCGCTGTCGATGGCCGAGGCGAATATTCGCAACACGTCGCGCGCGCAGGGGGCCCTCACCGAAACCGGCGGGGCGTTCGATCTCGCCATCGAAGGCGACGGGTATTTCCTGATCGAAACGCCGGGCGGCGAGCGGCTGACCCGGGCGGGCAGCTTCGCTCCGAATGCGTTCGGCGAGCTCGTCAATGCCGATGGCCATCGGGTTCTGGACGCCGGCGGCGCGCCGATCATCGTGCCGCCGGACAGCACCGGGCTGCGTATCGCCTTTGACGGGACCATCAGCAACCGGGACGGCACGATCGGGCAGGTCGGGGTCGTGGTTCCCGGCGATCCGATGGGGCTGGTCCGCGAGGACGGGGTCAGGTTCCGGGCCGATGGCGGCACCGAACCCGCAGAGAATATCAGGCTGCTCCAGGGTTTCCTGGAAGGGTCCAACGTCAATCCGATCCTGCAAGTGGCGCGGATGGTCGAGATCCAGCGCGGGTATGAGCTGGGGCAGAGTTTCCTGAATGCCGAGGACGAACGGATCCGCCAGGCGGTCAAGGTCTTTGTCCGGTAACGATCTGAACAGGAGGATACCATGCGCGCACTGAAAATCGCCGCCACCGGGATGCTGGCCCAGCAATTGCGGGTCGAGACCATCTCCAACAACCTCGCCAACATGAACACGACCGGCTACAATGCGCGCCGCGCCGAATTTGCCGATCTGCATTATCAGCAGGCATCGCGGGCAGGCACGATCAGCGCGAGCGACGGCACCCTGCTGCCGACCGGGGTCCAGATCGGGCTGGGGGTCCGCCCCGCTGCGGTGACCGTGCATCTCGAACAGGGGGCGCTGAGCGCGACGGGCAACGATCTCGATGTCGCGATCGAAGGGGTGGGGTATCTCGAGGTTCTGCTGCCATCGGGCGATGCGGCCTATACCCGTGATGGCAGCCTGAAGCGTTCCGCCGATGGCATGATCGTCACCTCCGAGGGCTTTGCCATCGCGCCCGAGATCGTGATCCCGTCCGACGCGACCAGCATTTCGATCAATGGCGACGGCGAGGTTTTCGCCTATTTCTCGGACAGCGCGGAAGGGGAATCCCTGGGCCAGTTGACCCTGTCGGGGTTCAGCAACGCCAAGGGGCTCGAGGCGCTGGGCGGCAATCTCTTCCGTGAAACCGAAGCTTCGGGGCCGCCCCTTTCCGCGACGCCCGGCGAGGACGGGCTGGGGACGCTCCGGCAGGGGTATCTCGAAAACAGTTCGGTCGATGCCGTGCGCGAGGTGACCGAACTGATCGAGGCCCAGCGCGGCTACGAGATGAATGCCAAGGTCATTTCCGCGGCCGACCAGATGATGGCCGCCACTACGCAGGTCCGGTGATGACAAGGCTGGCCGCAATGCTGATCCTCGCCGCGCTGCCGGCGGTCGCCGAAACGGTGGTGCCGGCGCGCACCATCCGGGCCAGGGAAATCATCGGGCCGGCCGATATCCGGGTTGTGCCCGAAACCTTTGCCGGGGCCGTGGACGATCCCGATCGCGTGATCGGGCGCGAGGCACGGACCACGCTCTATGCCGGCCGGCCGATCCTGGTCGCGCAGACGGCCGAACCCGCGCTCGTCGGTCGCAACGACATCGTGCCGCTGGTCTTCCTGCGCGGCGGGCTGCGGATCG
Source organism: Pukyongiella litopenaei (assembly GCF_003008555.2). NCBI lineage: Bacteria > Pseudomonadati > Pseudomonadota > Alphaproteobacteria > Rhodobacterales > Paracoccaceae > Pukyongiella > Pukyongiella litopenaei. Next base: position 2,657,811 of record NZ_CP027665.1, read on the forward strand.
TGGTCGAAGGGCGGGCACTGGGCCGCGGCGCCGAGGGCGAAATGCTGCGGGTCATGAACCTGAGCTCGCGCACGACGGTTTTCGGGCGGGTGACGGCCGATGGATCCATCGAGGTGGAATGATGAAAAAGACGGCAACATTTCTGATCGCCATGCTGGCCATGTCCGCCTGCGGGCGCATGGATCATCTCGGCAAGCCGCCCAGTTTCTCCGCCAACCAGCAGACGCCGGAACATGTGGCGATGCTGTGGCCGGGGTTGCCGATGCACGCGCAGCCGCACCGCGCGGTGGACCGGTCGTCGCTGTGGAGCGGGGGCCAGCAATCGCTGCTCGGGGATCGGCGCGCGATGAAAAAGGGCGATATTCTGACGGTCGTGATCGAGATCGACGAAAAGGCCGAGATCTCGAATGACAGCGCCAGGGCGCGCAACGGAACCGAGGAACTGGAGATCCCGCAACTGTTCGGGCTTCCGCAACGGGTCGATCAGAACCTGCCCGCAGGGGCGTCGATGGCCGAGGCGGTGACGATCGGTTCGAAAAGCCAGAGCAACGGAAAAGGGTCCGTCAAGCGCAAGGAAAAGCTCACGCTGCGCGTCGCCGCCACCGTTGTCGATGTTCTGCCGAACGGGGTGTTGTCGATTTCCGGCTCGCAGGAATTGCGGGTCAATTTCGAGCTGCGCGAGTTACTGGTGTCCGGATTCGTTCGTCCCCAGGATATCTCGCGCCAGAACGAAATCACCTATGACAAGATTGCATCCGCCCGGGTTTCCTACGGGGGCAGGGGGCAGATCACGGATGTGCAGCAGCCGCGATACGGCCAGCAGATCCTGGATGTGGTGCTCCCGTTCTAGGCATGATCATGTTTTCCAGGATCCTCCCTCTCATGCTTGCGCTCGTCGGAACCTCGGCGGGAATGGGAGCCGCGTACTGGATGGGCGCGCCGCCGCCGAATGGCGCGAAACCCGGGGTCGAGCGCGCGGATGCGCAGGGCAAGGACACCAAGCAAGGCGAAACGGAATTCGTCAAGTTGAACAATCAGTTCGTCATCCCCGTGATCGAGGGCGATGGCGTCGATGCGCTGGTGGTGATTTCACTGAGTCTCGAAGCCGGGACCGGTCAGCGAGAGTGGATCTACCGGCAGGAGCCCAAGCTGCGGGACGCATTCCTGCGGGTTCTGTTCGATCACGCCAACATGGGCGGCTTTGACGGGCGGTTCACGAAGGCCGAGACCCTGGGCTTGTTGAGGACCGCACTGCTCGAGGTGGCTCAGATGCAGTTGGGTGACAGCGTCGCGGATGTTCTGATCACCAACCTGGCGCGTCAGGACGAATGACCGTGTCGGGACCGGAGCCGCGAGGCCGAGGCGCGTGGTTCTGACGCGGTCCGTATCTGTGATCATGTGGCCCGGGAAACGCATGTGTTCGATGTGATGGGCCGGTGCACCTGGACCTGGCACGACCATTCACGGGACCAACGATCCGGCGATGTTCTGGACAGGCACGATGACCAGTGAAGTTTCCGGCTGTGTCGATTGGGGGGCAACAGTGCCCGGCCTCTGTCCGGTTTAGGCCTGGTTGGCGCGCAGCAGTGACAGCGCGACGGCCTGTGGTGACGCGGCCTGGCGGGCATCGCGGATCTGGGCCTGCATCAGGAAGCGGTCGGTGAAATCGGACAGTTTCTGCGGGTCTGAAAACTGGCTGACAGTGTTGTCGCCCAGCACACCGGCTGTCTTGTCGCGCAAGATTTCCATCTGCTTTTCGATATCCAGCTGGCCGAAGGACGACGGCAGGGACAGCGCCGTTTCGAACATGTTGCGCAGCGGCGGCAGGCTCATCAGCGTGTACCATTTGGTTTCTTCGCTGACCGCGTCCGCGGCCAGTTCCGCCAGTTCGCGTTGTGCATAAAGCGCGACCCGCATGTCATTGTCCTGTTCGCCGACCGCCGCTTCGAACATCTGCACCCGGAAACGATCGGCGAGATCGGTCATTGCGCCGATGTCGCCGGTGTTCGGTGATTGCCCCGGTCCAAAGCCGAACGCGTCGCTCAGATCGCGGTATCTCTGGTCGGTGAGCCGAATGGCCAGGGCGTCGTCGCTCGTCGTTCCGTCTTCGAGGATCTTCCTTACGAAATAGCGATCGTCGATATCGTCCTGGAGGCCAAAGGCGCCAAGAGCGACCTGCAGAAGCCGGCGATCCGCCACGAGGTCGGCGGCGGTGGAGACCTCGGTGATCTTTTCCAGAAAATACCCGGTGTCGCGTGTAACCGCGGGTGACCTGGCGTAGGTATCGATCTGCGCGTCATAGGTCCGGGTCAGAAACCGCCAGGCCACCAGCCCGCTGCCGGCGACAACCGGTGCAAAGGTCATGTCGGACGCAAGGCGAACAGGCGCTCTTCCCTCGGCAGCAGCCGCCGGAGCGCCTTGAGGCACTTGTAATACTGGTCGTGGAGCAGGGCGTCGGTGGCTTCGGCGAGCGAAGTTCTGCTGTCGAAATCGGTGAACACCTGGCTCAGTTCCTCGATCGACCGAAGCAGCGACATTCTGGCCGGTTCGGCCGGGCTGTCGCCGGACAGGATGAGCTGTGCGGCATAGCAGACGCGACGAACCGGTGTGTTGGCCTGCTCGGGGTGGATCGCATCCCGCAGCCTGAGAATGTTCGCCTCCGGGGTGATGATCGCCAGCCGGCCGCGTCGATCGCCGTTTTCGATCACGGCCCCGTTGATCAGAACCCGCTCTTTCGGGGCCAGTTTCAGGATCAGGCCACCCATGTCAGGCCGCTCCGCCGCGCAGGCCGCGCATGACCGCGGTATTGATGTCCAGAAGCGGGGCGACATCGCCGCGGCGGGCCAGGACCTCGCTCGTGTGCTGATGGGTGAATTCCGCCAGATAGAAAATCCGGGCCTTCAGATCCTGCGGCAACGGGTTCGCGGCATCCGACACATCGGTCGCAAAGATCTGCCACAGCTTCTTGTTGTCATGCAGCGCTTCGGCCAGGGCCGGAAAATCGACCGGTGTCCTGTCGGCTTCGGCGCGAAGACGATGGGTGATCTTCGCAACGGCTTCGTATTCCCTGTCGCGTTCGGTTCGCGTGGGCGTGGCTGCCGACGAATAGGCCTGCATGGCTTGGGTCCGGATGTTCAATTTGCGCCTCGATCAAGCTGTGAGCTGGAGCGACCGGGGGCATTCGCTGCCCCCCGGTCAGGGTGTTTACCGGAACAGCGACAGGATCGTCTGCGGTGCCTGGTTGGCGATCGACAGCGCCTGGACACCCAGTTGCTGCTGCGTCTGCAGGGCCTGCAGGCGGGCCGATGCCGCCTCCATATCCGCGTCGACCAGGGTGCCGATGCCCGATTTCATCGCATCCATCACCTTGCCGACAAAGACATTCTGACCCTCGATCCGCTTGGCGGACGCACCAAGCGCCGCAGCCCCGTCAACCGCCGTCTGGATCAGCGCCTCGATGTCGTCGATCGACGCCGCTGCCGTGGTCGCGTCGGTCATGACCACGGTGGTCAGGTCCAGGCCGGCTTCGAAATTCACCGACTTCACGGTGATGGTTCCGGTCGTGACCGCCCCGGCGGCGTCGCGGTCGAGCGAGGACAGGACGGTCATGTCGCCGCCCGCGGTGTTCAGCAGGTTCTTGCCGTTGAACTGCGACCCCTTGATGATCGACGTGATCTCGAGCTTCATTTCATTGACTTCGGCCTCGAGCTTGGCGTGGTCGACATTTTCGCCGTTCGCGGCGATCACCTTGTCCTTCATGTCGGTCAGGATGTCGGCGATCCGTTCCGCCCCGGCGCTGGCCACGGCGACGGTGGATTCGCCCAGTGCCAGCGAATCCGAAATCGCGTTGAAGCCAGACACGTCCGATTCCATCACTTTCGAAATCGCCCAGATCGCGGAATTGTCCTTGGCGCTGGCAACGTCCTTGCCGGTCGAAATCGCGTTCTGGGTCTTGCCCAGATCGGTGTTGATCGATTTCAGGGTTTGCAGTGCGACCATCGCACTGGTGTTGGTCAGAATGCTGGACATAGCATGTTTCCTTCAGACTTGGGCGGTTTCGCCCGGTTTCATCCCGCCCCCTGTGGACGGACCGAACGTCTTTCTGACACTTGCGGCGCCGGTGTGCCGGGGCCGCGCCACCTCATCGGAGGTGCCCGGTCACGATGACCGCCATGTGCTAATGGAATGCTAAGAGCGCAGGTGTGAATGGCTCGAATTTTCGGCAAATCCCGCGTCATGCGCGTTTTTCGACGGACGATGCGACCCGCGCGGAAAGATGCGTTTTCCGGCCTTTGCCGTCGTAGACATCGGTTCCCTTCCTGGCTTGCTGAAGGTCCGACAGCCGTCGGGCAACGGCGCGGATGCCCTCCATCGCGCCGGTCAGCAGGTCCTGGTTCCGCGCCATTTTTTCGCGCAGAGACGGCAGGTCGCCGGGCTGCGCCTGCGTCACGTCGATCTGTGCGACAAGGTTTTCCTTTTCGCTGACGAGCCGTTCAAGGCGCGCAAAATCGCCCGCGATCAGCGCCGCGCGTTCGCAATCGAGCAGGGTGTCCAGCTGCTCGATCCGGTTGTCGGGGTCCGCCTGCGTCATTTTTCTGCCTCCAGCAATGCCCGGTAGAGTGATTCGGCGAGCCCGATGCCGCCGCTGCGGGCGATCTGTTCGGCCTGGGCACGCACGAGAAAAGTACCGAACTGGCTCTCTCCGGCGCCGCCGCCAAAGCTCTTTCGTTGCTCGCCGAACCCCGCCGATTTCAGCATTTCGGTCAGGAACGCGGCCTCCAGGTCGATGGCCGCGTCCTTCAGCGGATCGGCCATGCGCGGGGTGTTGCCGTTGTGGTGGGGCGCTCGGACCGGTGGCGATATCGATGCCGGGATCATGTGCGATTCCTCGAATTGCTGCGATTTTTCCGAAACTGCCTGCCCACGGTTAAAAAAAACGTAACCGCTCTGCCGAATGGTGGGCGAACCCGAAACGAACAGGTGACCGATCGTGACTGATCCAGTTTTGAGTGCCGTGGCCGAGATGATCGCGTCCGGACCCGCACCGCGGGCCCGGGCCGGTGGCGAGGGGCCGCGAGGCGAGGATTTCGGGTCTGTTCTGTCTCGTCAGAAAGACGCGGGGAACGACATGCCGGAGGCAGAGGCGGCGGACCTGCCGGGCCTGACGGACGGCGAGGTGCAGGTTGCCGAAGCCCCCGACGCCGCAGATCAGTGTGCGGATGACGGGGCGCGCGATCCCGACACGGGTGAGATCCGCGATGTTCGCCCCGCGCCTGACGCCGGGGATCTGCAACGGCAACCGGCCGGGCAGGACACCGACACGCAAATCGGGGCTGAGGCTGAAATCGGGGACCGCCCGGAAACGGCGGCAAGGCCTGCCATCCGTTCGGTGGCCGAGATCGTTGCTGCCGCTGGTGCCGCGCCGGCTGACGCCCGCCCATCGGTGAGCCGCGCGGAGGAAGGCGTGACGCCACCGCCCGTCGATCACGGCGTGGGTCGCGCCACCGGCCAGACCGTGACGCACCAGGCCGATGGTTCCGCGCAGTTGGCTACAGGTGCCCCGGCGCGTCATACGGACACTATCAGTGCGAAACCCTGGGTGGCGGACACGGATCGGCTCCGCTTGCGTCTGCCTGACACGCCAGTTGCCGGTCAGGCTGACGCGCTGGCGTCACGACCGGTTGGTGCCGCGCAAGCGCCGGATTTCAACACGTTGCACCGGATTTTCAGCCGCATCGGCGACAGTGATATTGCCCCGGCCGACGACTTGCCGGGCCTCGAGCTGCGTGGCGTGACCGAGGCCGCTGATGCCGCCGGCCAGCGGGTGCGACCGGCGACGAGCGATGCCCCGCCAACCCGGGCGGGCCATGCGCCGTTCCGGTTCGAAACCGTGGTCGAGGTCGCCGCGCGGAACCACAACAGGATGTTCGAGATCGCGCTGAGCCCTGAAGAGTTGGGCCGGGTCCGGATGTCGCTGATGCCGTCCGAGCAGGGCGTGACCGTGCAGATATTCGCAGAGCGGCAGGAGACGATTGACCTGCTGCGCCGCCATTCCGATCAACTCGCGTCCGAGTTCCAGCGTCTGGGCTATGACAGCACCGGGTTCGAGTTTTCTGGCGGGGATGCTGAAAAACAGGGTCAGGACGACAGATTTCGCCCGCATGACCAGAGTACGGTGACCGGAGCCGAGAGTTCCGCCGCGATTCCGGTCGCCCGCGTCGCGATGTCGTCCGGCGTGGATATGAGGGTATGACAATGGATGCAGCTACACCGGTCCAGGCGGCGCAGGCCGGTAGCCAGACCAGATCCGAAACCGGCGCGCGCCCTGCGCTGACATCGGATTTCGAAACCTTTCTGAAGATGCTGACGGCGCAGGCACGTTACCAGGACCCGCTCGAACCCATCGATTCGACCGAATACGCGGCGCAGCTGGCGCAGTTCTCGATGGTCGAACAGCAGGTCCAGACCAACGACACGCTGGCCAGGCTGGCCGGGTCGCCGGGGTTCTCGCAACTGGCGGAACTGGCCGGGTGGGTCGGCATGGAGGCGCGGGTGCCGGCGGTGGCCGGATTCCGGGGCGTTCCGATCACGGTGTCGCCGAACCCCGATCCGCGCGCCGAGGAGGCTTTTCTGATCGTTGCCGACAGTGATGGAAGAGAGGTCCAGCGGCTTGCGATCCCGGTATCGTCCGACCCGGTCGAATGGGCCGGGGTGGCATCGGACGGCCAGCCGCTGGCCCATGGCACCTACAGTTTTTCCGTCGAGAGCCACGCGGCCGGAGAGATCATCGCGACATCCGCCGCCCAGTTCTATGGCCGGGTAACCGAGACACAGATCCGGGACGGCAGCGCGGTGCTGATCCTGGAGGACGGGCAGGTCGTGCAGGCGACCGATGTCACCGCGTTGCGGCAACCGTAGCAACGATTGCGGCGCGACACGGGTGCTGCCCGCGGCAAGACCGGCCTCAGATTATTGTCGCGATTTTCGCAGCCTCGGCGATCTGGTCCTGTCGCCCCACGGAGACATAATGAGTGAAACCCGCGCGATGGGCATCCTGGGCGGAATAGATGTTGCGCAGGTCCGCCATCGCGGGATTGGCCATCCGGGTTGCCAGCCGCTTCAGGTCCAGCGCCCGGAACTCGTTCCATTCGGTCAGGATCACCACCGCATCGGCGTCCTGTGCTGCCTCATAGGCATCGTCGAACCAGGTCACGCCCGGCAGCAGGTCCTCGCCCTCGCGCCGCCCCTGGGGATCGACGACCCGCACCCGGGCGCCGGCCCCGATGAGCGCGGGCACCACGGTGAGCGACGGCGCCTCGCGCATGTCGTCGGTATTCGGCTTGAACGTGACCCCGAGCACCGTGATCGTGCGGCCCGCGACGCGGCCGTCGAACAGGTCCATGACCTTGTCCACCATGCGGCGGCGGGTTTCGTCGTTCACCTTGATCACGGTTTCGGTGATCTGCATCGGCAGCCCGTGGTCCTGTCCGATCCGCGCCAGCGCACGGGTATCCTTGGGGAAACACGACCCGCCATAGCCGGGCCCGGCGTGAAGGAACTTGTTGCCGATCCGGCCGTCGAGCCCGATGCCCTGGCTGACCTTCTTGATATCCGCCCCGGTCCGTTCGCACAGCGCGGCGATTTCGTTGATGAAGGTGATCTTGGTCGCCAGGAACGCATTGGCCGCGTATTTGATCATCTCGGCGCTTTCCAGATCGGTGGTCAGCACCGGGAAATCGCGCAGATAGAGCGGTCGATAGATGTCGGCCATCACCTCGGCCGCGCGGTCGTTTTCGACCCCGACCACGATCCGGTCCGGGCGCATGAAATCGTCGATGGCCGCGCCTTCGCGCAGGAATTCGGGGTTCGAGGCAACGTCGAAATCGGCCCCCGGGCTGGCCCCGGCGATGGTTTCGCGAACCTGCCGGTTGGTGCCCACCGGTACGGTCGATTTCGTCACCACGACCGCGTAGCCGGTCAGCGCGGCAGCGATTTCCCGCGCGGCATCCATCACATAGCTCAGGTCGGCATGGCCGTCCCCGCGCCGGGTGGGGGTGCCGACGGCGATGAACACCGCATCGGCCCCGTCCACGGCAGAGGCCAGATCGCCGGTGAACGACAACCGGCCCGCGTCGACATTGCGCGCCATCAGCGTGTCGAGACCTGGTTCGTAGATCGGAACCTTGCCCGCGCGCAGCATCTCGATCTTGCCGGGGTCCTTGTCGACGCAGATCACGTCATGGCCGAAATCCGAAAAACACACACCGGAAACAAGCCCGACATAGCCGGTGCCGATCATCGCAATCTTCATGTCTCAACCCTTCACCCCGAACCGGGACCGGGATGCGGCACGGCCTGCCCGTTGTCAACGCCGCCGTTCACAGGTCGGTAGACGCCAGCCCGGCGTAAAGCGGTGGCATCAGCAGGCGCCGGAACCGGCCCAGCGGGAACCGGCCGGGCGGTCGGCGTATCACGTCGGGACAGTCCGGTGCGGCACGCCCGGTGGCCATTTCCTCGGCCACCAGCGCCCCGGCATGGCTGCCCATCGCCACCCCGTTGCCGTGAAAACCCAGCGCGGCGAACAGGCCCGGGCGGTCGGGCACCGGCCCGGCAAAGGGTGTCCGTGCCGCCGTCATGCACACGAAACCTGCCCACATATGTGTCGCCTCTACGTTGCGCCAGGCGGGGAACATGGCGTCGAAATGCCGCCGCAGCCGCTGCCGGTTGCCCGCATCGGCGCGGGGCGATGAGAGCAGCCCGCCGCGCATCCCGAACAGGAACCGTCCATCGGGCATCAGCCGGAAATAGTGCAGCAGGTTGCGGGTGTCATAGGCCATCTGGCCGCTGGTCCAGCCCTGTGCCGCACGCTCGGTATCGCGCAGCGGGCGGGTCACCATCACCGCGGATTGCGCCGGCAGATAGCGCCCGGACAGCCAGTCGGGCAGATCCTCGCTGGAATAGCCATTGGTGGCGACCAGCACCTGATCGGCGGCCATGCTGCCGCGCGGTGTCGTCACCCGCCATCCGGCCCCGTCGCGCAGGAGCGAGGTTGCCGGGCTGTCCTGATACAGGCGGGCGCCGGCGGCGGTCGCCGCGCGGGCAAGGCCGAACAGGTATTTTCGCGGGTTCAGGGCAAAACCCACCGGCAGGGTGAGCGCACCGTGAAACGGCCCGCCCATCCCCTGCGCCACGAGATCCTCGCGTTCGGTAACCTGCGCCGGTTGCCCCTCGGCGGCCAGGGTCCGGGCCTGGCGGCGCAGCCGCGCCATGTGCCGTGGCCGGTGGGCCAGGATGGTTTCGCCCTGCGAATGGGTGTCGGCATCGATGTCGTAACGTGCCAGAACGCGGGCCACGCGATCCACCGCGTCATGCTCGGCCTGCCAATAGGCGGCCGCGCTGGCGCGGCCCGCACGCCGCGCCAGCGCCCGTTCCGAGATCCGCGAACCGCCCAGGCAGCAGAAGCCGCCATTGCGGCCCGACGCGCCCCAGCCGGGTGGTCCCGCCTCAAGCACGGCGACCGTGGCACCCGCTTCGGCCAGTGCCAGCGCCGCGGAGAGCCCGGTGAACCCGGCGCCGATGATGGTCGCGTCCACCCGGTCCGATTCCGCCTGCGTCGGCCAGTCGGGCGCGGGTGCGGTGTCGTCCCACCAGCAATTGCCGCGTGGCCCCGGCCCGTAGGCATAGTCAGGAAAGATACGCCTCATTGCGCCCGTTCTGCGGCCCGTTCTTCGCTCTGCAGGCGCAGGCTGCGCCGCTTGGACACCAGCGAGGCGGTTATCACCCCGACGGTGACGATGCCGATCAGGATGGTCGACAAGGCGTTGATTTCCGGGCTGACGCCGAGCCGCACCGCCGAGAAGATCTTGATCGGCAGGGTGGTGGCCGAGGGGCCCGAGGTGAAGGACGCGATCACCAGGTCGTCGAGCGACAGGGTAAAGGCCAGCAGCCAGCCCGAGATCACCGCCGGCGCGATGATCGGCAGGGTGACGAGCCGGAACGCCTCGGCCTGAGAACAGCCCAGGTCCAGCGCGGCTTCCTCCAGCGACCGGTCGAACGTGACCAGCCGCGACGAAACGACGACCGAGACATAACACATCGAAAAGGTGGTATGCGCCAGCACGATGGTCAGCACGCCCCGGTCCAGCCCGATGCCGATGAACAGCAGCAGCAGCGACAGACCGGTGATCACCTCGGGCATCACCAGCGGCGCATAGATCATGCCGGAAAACAGCGTGCGCCCGAAAAAACGGCCCCCGCGCACCAGCACATAGGCCGCCATCGTGCCCAGCACCGTGGCGATGGACGACGAGAACACCGCCACCTTCAGCGTGACCCAGGCGGCGTTCAGGAACGCTTCGTTCTGCATCAGTTCGCCATACCACCTGGTCGAGAACCCGGCCCAGACGGTGACCAGCTTGCTTTCGTTGAAGCTGTAGATGACCAGGATGATCATCGGGATGTAGAGAAACGCGAATCCCAGCGTCAGCGAAACGGTGTTGAACCAGCTCAGCCGCCTCATTGGTCGGCCTCCGCCTGCTTCTGCTGGTTGCGCTGGAACAGCACGATCGGCACGATCAGGATCAGCAGCAGCACCACGGCCACCGCCGAGGCCACCGGCCAGTCCCGGTTCGAGAAGAATTCCTCCCACAGGACCTTGCCGATCATCAGCGTGCCCGACCCGCCCAGCAGCGACGGGATCACGAATTCACCCAGCGCCGGGATGAACACCAGGAACGACCCGGCGATGATCCCGTTGCGCGACAGCGGCACGGTGACCAGCCAGAAGGCGGACAGCCGCGAACAGCCCAGGTCCTCGGCCGCCTCGTTCAGCGATTCGTCCATGCGTTCGAGCGCGGCATAGATCGGCAGGACCATGAACGGAAGGTAGGTATAGACGATGCCGATATAGACCGCGGTGCTGGTGTTCAGGATCGTCAGCGGTTCGGAGATGATCCCGGTCCACAGCAGGAACTGGTTCAGGAACCCTTCGTTCGACAGGATCCCCATCCACGCATAGACCCGGATCAGGAAACTGGTCCAGAAGGGCAGGATGATCAGCATCATCAGCGTCGGGCGCCATTCCTCGGGGGCGCGGGCCATGGCATAGGCGATGGGATATCCGGCCAGCAGCGTCAGCACGGTCGAGATCAGCGCGATCCTGAGACTGCTCAGATAGGCCTTCCAATAGAGGGCATCGGTGGTCAGGAACCAGAAATTCTCGAAATCCAGGTCCTTCACGAAGGCCCGGATGCCGGTGGCCCAGTCGAATTGCGGCAGGTAGGGCGGGCGCATCAGCGCCGTATCCGACAGCGATATCTTCAGCACGATGAAGAAGGGCACCAGAAACAGCGCCAGCAGCCACAGATAGGGCACCGCGATGAGAAGGAACCGCCGCATCACTCGGCCAGCAGGACGCCGGCGGTGGCGGTCCAGGACAGCCAGACGGGGTCTTCCCAGGTGAAACTGCGCCGCGCGATCCGCCGGTTGTTGGCGGTCTGGGCCTTGATGAGCTGACCGCCCGGCAGTGCGACGTGATAGGTCGAGATATTGCCCAGATAGGCGATGTCATGCACCTTGCCCTGCACCGCGTTGGCGGCATCCGCGGGGCGTTCGGCGGAAATCGCGATCTTTTCGGGACGGATCGCCAGATGGCAGCGCCCGCTTTCGATCCGGCGGCCGGAATGCGCCGTCAGCGGCTCCAGGCCTTCGGCCCAGTCGATGCGATAGCTGTCGTCCCCCTGGTAGGCGGCGTTGCCGTCGATGATGTTCACCTCGCCGATGAAATCGGCGACATAGACCGAATTCGGTTCCTCGTAGATCCGCGCGGGCGGGGCGGCCTGGACGATGCGGCCCTGATCCATCACCGCGACGCGGCTGGCGACGGTCATCGCTTCCTCCTGGTCGTGGGTGACGATCACGAAGGTCGTCCCGGTGGATTCCTGGATATCCATCAGTTCGAACTGGGTATCCTGCCGCAGTTTCTTGTCCAGCGCGCCCAGCGGTTCGTCGAGCAGCAGCAGCTTGGGCGCCTTGGCCAGCGATCGCGCCAGCGCCACCCGCTGCCGCTGGCCGCCCGAGATCTGGTGCGGCTTGCGGCGCGAAAACCGTTCCAGCCGGGTCAGTTTCAGCATGTCCTCGACCCGCGCGGCGATGGCGTCCTTGGCCATGTCGGTCCGGCGCAGCCCGAAGGCGATGTTGTCCCAGACGCTGAGATGCGGGAACAGCGCGTAGGATTGGAACATCATGTTCACGGGGCGCTTGTTCGGCGGCACCGGCGCGATGTTCCGCCCGTCCAGTTCGATCACGCCCTCGGTCGGCGTTTCGAACCCGGCCAGCATCCGCATCATCGTCGTCTTGCCGCAGCCCGAAGGGCCGAGCAGGGCAAAGAACTCCCGTTCGAAGATGTCGATCGAAAGATCATCAATCGCGGTGAAGTCGCCGAACCGTTTGGTGACGTTCCGAAACCGGATCAGCGGGCTGGCTGCGGGATCATCCCAGGGGGCAAAGATGTCGGCTGGCAAAGGCGGCTCCTTCCTTGGCATCAAAAAGGCGGGCACAGGGCCCGCCTTCCGCGTGTCGTCTCAGGTGCCGGACTTGATCTTGGTCCAGAGCCGGGTCACCGCCCGCTGCACCTTGGGTGCGTAGGGGGTGGTGGTGTAGAGGTTCGCCATCGTTTCCTCGTCCGGGTAGATCGCCGGGTCGGAAATCACCTCCTCGTCGAGAAACTCCTGCGATGCCTTGTTGCCGTTGGCGTAGTAGACATAGTTCGACGCGGCGGCCATGTTCTGCGCATCCATGATGAAGTTCAGGAACACATGCGCCCCGTCCGGGTTGGGCGCATCGACCGGGATCGCCATCTGGTCGAACCACATCTGCGATCCGCTGTTGAAGGCGAAATAGCCGATCTCGACCCCGTTGCCGGCCTCGTCGGCGCGGTCGCGTGCCTGAAGCACGTCGCCGGACCAGCCGATCGCCACGCAGATGTCGCCATTGGCCAGCGCGTTGATGTATTCCGACGAATGGAATTTCTGCACATAGGGGCGGACCGCCATCAGCACGTCTTCCACCTTGCCGATCACGTCGACATCGTGGCTGTCGGGGTCCTCGCCGATGTATTTCAGCGCCATCGGGATGATCTCGGACGGCGAATCGAGGAAATGCACGCCGCAGGCGGCCAGCTTTTCCATGTTCTCGGGTTTGAGGACCAGGTCCATGCTGTTCAGCGGGGCGTCCTCGCCCAGGGCTTCCTTCACCTTGGCGATGTTCAGGCCGAGCCCGGTGGACCCCCACATGTAGTTGATCGCGTATTCATTGCCCGGATCGTACTGGGCGGTGCGTTCCGAGATCATGTCCCACATGTTGACGAGGTTGGGCAGCTGGTCCTTGTCCAGCTTCTGGAACGCGCCGGCGCTGATCTGGCGCTGCAGGAAGGTGCCGGTGGGCACCACGACATCATAGCCGGATCCGCCGGCCAGCATCTTGGTTTCCAGGACCTCGTTGCTGTCGAACACGTCATAGACGAGATCGAGGCCGGTTTCGGTCTCGAATTTCTCCAGCAGCTCTTCGTCGATATAGTCGGACCAGTTGTAGACCCGCACCTCGTCGGCGCCGGCGGTGGCGGCGGCCAGTGCCAGCGTGGCGGTCAGGCAAAGCGTTCCGGTTTTCATCCTGTTGGTTTCTCCCAGGTTGGGCCGGGTGTGTCCCGGCATAATTATTTGATCAAGTTTTGCCTGTTTCGGCAATAGCGGATATGTTCACATGCAAGTGGAAAACAGGCAAGAGCCGTTGGCGCCGGGCTGGGCGGCAGCGGTCCGCCCCTGCGATCGGAGGGCAAATGGAAACCGTGACACAGCAACCTAAAACACCCGCGGCACGGCCCGCGCCGGCCCATGAACAGGTCTATCGGCGCCTGCGCGAACAGGTCCTGTTCGGCGACCTGATCCCCGGCCAGCCGGTGACGATCCAGGGGCTGACCGAGGCGCTGGGCGCCGGCATGACGCCGGTGCGCGAGGCGATCCGCCGGCTGATCTCGGACGGGGCGTTGGCGTTTCAGGGCAACCGCCGGGTCAGCGTGCCCACGCTGAGCGCGGGGGATCTGGACCAGCTCCTGTTTCTCAGAAAAACCGTGGAAAGTGAACTTGTTATCCGCGCGTCCCGGCATGTCAAACCGGCGGTGATCGACGAGCTGACGCGCATTGATGCCCGGCTCGACGATGCCATTGCCGCCGGGGATGTGGCCGGATACCTGCGGCGCAACTACCAGTTCCACGCGGTGCTCTATGCCCAGGCGCAGGCCCCGGTGCTGGCGGAAATGACCGACCGGCTCTGGCTGCGGTTCGGGCCGTCGCTGCGGGTGGTCTGCGGGCGGTTCGGCACCCAGAACCTGCCCGACCGCCACAAGGAATTGATGGCGGCGCTGGCGGATGGCGATGCAACCGCCGCCGCCCGCGCGATCGTCAGCGATGTCGAGGACGGCATGGAGCAGGTGGCCGCGGTGCTGACCGGCCCGAACTGATTCGATTGACGCTGGAAAATTTGATCATATTATGGGCGAAATCGCCGAAGGAGCCGTGCCATGACCGTCATCACCAATCATCTGCCCACCGAAGACCTGCAAGCGCTGGATGCGGCGCATCACATGCACCCCTTTACCGCGGGCGGGGAACTGGCCGGCAAGGGCGCGCGCGTCATCACCCGCGCCAGCGGCGTGTTCCTGACCGACAGCGACGGCAACGAGATCCTCGACGGGATGGCCGGGCTGTGGTGCGTCAATATCGGCTATGGCCGCGACGAACTGGCCGAGGCGGCGGCCCGCCAGATGCGCGAACTGCCCTATTACAACACCTTTTTCCAGACCACCCATGTCCCGGCCATAGCGCTGGCGGCAAAGCTGGCCGAACTGGCGCCGGGCGACCTTAACCACGTCTTCTTCGCGGGCTCGGGGTCTGAGGCCAACGACACCAATATCCGCATGGTGCGCCATTACTGGTCGGTGAAGGGAAAGCCGCGGAAAAACATCATCATCAGCCGCGAGAACGCCTATCATGGCTCGACCATGGGCGGGGCCAGCCTGGGCGGCATGGTTCCGATGCATGAACAGGGCAGCCTGCCGATCCCCGACATTCACCATATCCCGCAGCCGGACTGGTGGGCCGAAGGGGGCGACATGAGCCCCGAGGAATTCGGCATCGCCCGCGCCCGGGAACTGGAACGGGCGATCCTCGAACTGGGCGAGGACCGCGTCGCCGCCTTCATCGCCGAGCCGGTGCAGGGGGCAGGGGGGGTGATCGTCGCGCCCGACAGCTACTGGCCCGAGATCCAGCGGATCTGCGACAAGTACGAGATCCTGCTGATCGCCGACGAGGTGATCTGCGGGTTCGGGCGCACCGGCAACTGGTTCGGGTCGCAGACGCTGGGTATCCGGCCCCATATCATGTCGATCGCCAAGGGGCTGTCGTCGGGCTATGCGCCGATCGGCGGGTCGATGGTCTGCGACGAGGTGGCCGAGGTGATCGCGCGGGGCGAATTCAATCACGGCTATACCTATTCGGGGCATCCGGTGGCCGCGGCGGTGGCGCTCGAGAACCTGCGCATCCTCGAAGAGGAAAAGGTGATCGACCATGTCCGCGACGTGGCCGCGCCGCATCTGCGGGCCGCTTGGGAGGGCCTGGCCGATCATCCGCTGGTCGGCGAGGCCAGGATCGTCGGCATGATGGGGTCGATCGCGCTCACGCCGGACAAGGCGGCGCGGGCCCGGTTCGCCGCCGGTGCCGGGACGGTCGGGCTGATCTGCCGCGAACGCTGTTTCGCCAACGACCTGGTGATGCGCCATGTGGGCGACCGGATGGTGATATCGCCGCCGCTGGTGATCACCCCGGCCGAGATCGACGAACTGGTCGCACGCGCGCGCAAGGCGCTGGACGAAACGCTGGATGCGGTCACCGCGCAGGGGCTGCTGCAATCCGCGGCCTAGGGTTTGACGAACAGCTTTCGGGGTCGGTCGCACAGGGTTTCGGCCGGTCCGCTGTCGCGGATCAGGATGGTTTCGGTGATCTCGAGCCCCCAGTCCTGCATCCACAGGCCGGGCATGAAGTGAAAGGTCATGCCCGGTTCCAGCACGGTTTCGTCGCCGTCGCGCAGTGAAATGGTGCGTTCGCCCCAGTCGGGCGGATAGCTCAGCCCCACCGGATAACCGCAGCGCGCGCCGCGTTCGATCCCGGCCCGTGTCAGCGGCGCGGCCAGGGCGGCGGCGATGTCGCAGGCGCGGTTGCCGGCCCGCGCGGCCTGCAGGCCCGCCTCCAGTCCCTCGACCAGCGCCGCCTCGGCGCGGCGGATATGATCGGGCGGTGAGCCCAGATACACGGTGCGGCAGAGCGGCGCGTGATAGCGGCGATAGCAGCCGGAGATTTCGAAGAAGGTTGCCGCCCCGGTCTCGAAGGGCCGCCCGTCCCAGGTCAGGTGCGGCGCGGCGGCATCGGCCCCCGACGGTAGCAGCGGCACGATGGCCGGATAATCGCCCCAGGCCTCGCCGGTGCCCCGGATCGCGTCGCGGTAGATCTCGGCGACCAGTTCGTTTTTCGGCAGGCCGGGCTCGACCCGTTCCAGCAGCCCGTCGACTACCTTTTCCGAGATTGCCGCCGCCTTGCGCATGAAGGCCAGTTCGGCGGCGGATTTCACCGCCCGTTGCCGGTTCACTAGCCCCGTGGCGTCGCGCCAGTGGGCGCCCTCCAGTTCCCTGGTCAGCACCGCCATGGCGCGAGCGGTGAAATAGTAATTGTCCATCTCGACCCCGATTCGCGCCCACCCGAGGCCGCAATCGGCCAGCAGCCGCGCGAGATCTTCCATCGGGTGGCAGGTGGCCGACTGCACATAGTGATCGGCATAGGACCGGATGTTGTCGCCAGCCATCCAGACCGTGCGCCGGGCGCCGTTGGCGTCCTGGCGCCGGCCCCACCAGATCGGGTCGCCCCGGGCCGGCAGCACCACCGCCTGATGCACATAGAAGGACCAGCCGTCATAGCCGGTGAGCCATGCCATGTTGGACGGATCGCTGATCACCAGCGCCTGCAACCCGGCCCGGTCCATCGCCCTGCGCGTCCTGGCGATCCGGGTGGCATACTCGTCCGTTTCGAAGGGTAATGCGGTGGCTGGCATGACATGTCTCCATCTGGTTGCCAGGTCGTGCGGCGGCCGCGCGGGGCCAGTCAAGTGGGCCGGTCATCATGCGACCCCCGTGCCTCTGCGGCCCCCGGAATTGGCCGCGATATTCGATCCGGTTGCAACCATGCCCTTTGCTGTGCTTACACTCACCCACAGACGATGCGGAGCAACCGCACGATAATAACAGGGGAGCCGCCTTTTGGCCGAAACCGGAAACCCGGAAGCGTTCGTCGAATTCGAGCGTGTTCAGAAAAGCTATGACGGCGAGACGCTGGTCGTCAAAGATCTCAACCTCGTGATGCCCAAGGGCGAGTTCCTGACCATGTTGGGGCCGTCCGGATCGGGCAAGACCACCTGCCTGATGATGCTGGCCGGGTTCGAGACTGCCACCCATGGCGATATCCGGCTGGACGGCGTGTCGATCAACAACATCCCTCCGCACAAGCGCGGGATCGGCATGGTGTTCCAGAACTACGCGCTGTTCCCGCATATGACCGTGGCCGAGAACCTGTCTTTCCCGCTGGAAGTGCGCAAGCTGGGCAAATCCGAGCGCGAGCAGAAGGTCCGGCGCGCGCTGGACATGGTGCAGATGGGCGAGTTCGGCGGGCGGCGCCCGGCGCAGCTCTCGGGCGGCCAGCAGCAGCGTATCGCGCTGGCGCGGGCGCTGGTGTTCGAGGCCGAGCTGGTGCTGATGGACGAACCGCTGGGCGCGCTGGACAAGCAGCTGCGCGAGCATATGCAGTTCGAGATCAAGCGCATCGCCGACGATCTGGGCATCACCGTGGTCTATGTGACCCACGACCAGACCGAGGCGCTGACCATGTCGGACCGGGTGGCCGTGTTCAACGACGGCGTGATCCAGCAGCTCGCCCCGCCGGACCAGCTCTACGAGGCGCCCGAGAACAGTTTCGTCGCCCAGTTCATCGGCGAAAACAACACGCTTGAAGGCGTGGTCCGGGAAATCAACGGCGGCGTGGCCGTGGTGCAGCTCGACGATGGCGAACTGATCGACTGCAAGCCGGTGAATGTCAGCCAGCCCGGCGAACGCACCCGCGTGTCGATTCGCCCCGAACGGGTGGAATACAATCGCGACCGCCTGCAGGACGGCGTGCATACGCTGAAGGCGGAAGTGCTGGAGTTCATCTACATGGGCGACATCTTCCGCACCCGGCTGAAGGTGGCGGGCAATGACGAATTCGTCATCAAGACCCGCAACGCGCCCGACGTGGACCGTCTGAAACCCGGCCAGCAGATCGAAATCGGCTGGCTGCCCGAGGATTGCCGCGCGCTGGATGCCTGAACGGCCCCGCGCGGTGGTAAGTGAAAATCAATACAGGGAGTATGAGATGTACAAGAAACCCATAGCTGCACTGGCGGCCTGCACGGCGCTGTGTGCTCCGGCCTTTGCCCAGGAGATGGCCAACGAGATGACGCTGGTCAGCTGGGGCGGTGCCTATCAGGCCAGCCAGGTCAAGGCCTATGTCGAGCCCTATCTCGAGATGCATCCCGAGGTGAAGGTGGTCTGGGACGAAAGCTCTGCCGAGGCGACCGCCAAGATGCGGGCCATGACCGAGGCGGGCAATGTCACCTGGGATCTCGTCGATGCGGTTGCATCGGACGCGATGCGCATGTGCGACGAAGGCCTGATCGAGGAACTGGACCATGACGCGGTGCTGGCCGCCGCACCCGACGGCACATCGGCATCCGAGGATTTCGGCGACCTGCTGGTCAGCGACTGTTTCGTGCCGCAGATCGTCTATTCGACCACCTTCGGCTATCGCACCGACATGGTGGGCGACACGCCGCCCAGCAGTGTCTGCGACGTGTTCGACCTCGAGAAATACCCCGGCAAGCGCGCGCTGCAGAAACGCCCGATCGACAACCTGGAATGGGCGCTCTACTGCGACGGTGTCGACAAGGACGAGATCTATGACGTGCTCAGCACCGACGAGGGCGTCGACCGCGCGCTGGCCAAGCTCGGCACGATCAAGGACAGCGTCGTCTGGTGGTCTGCGGGTGCCGAAACCCCGCAGCTACTCGCCGATGGCGAGGTGGTGATGGGCTCGACCTATAACGGCCGCCTGTTCTCGGCGATTGCCGAACAGGGCCAGCCGATCGGGATGCTCTGGGACATGCAGAGCTTTGACCTCGACGGCTGGGTCGTGCCCGCGAACCTGCCCGCCGACCGCCATGCCCGCGTCATGGATTTCCTGAAGTTTGCCACCGACACCCAGCGGCTGGCGGACCAGGCCAAGTTCATCTCCTACGGGCCGGCACGGAAATCCTCGGCGCCGCTGGTGGGGCAGCATGCCGACCTGGGCATCGACATGGCGCCGCACATGCCGACCGACCCGGCCAATGCGGGCAACACCCATATCTATGACTACGAATGGTGGGCCGACAACCGCGACGACCTGAACGCCAAGTTCCAGTCGTGGCTGGCGCAGTAAACCTATCCGAGCATGACAGCGGGGCGGGCCGATCTTGGCCCGTTCCGACCCCCGCGACCGGCAGGAGACACCCATGCCCAAAGGATACATCATCGGCCATATCACCGTGACCGATCCTGAGGCCTACAAGGACTATATCCGGCTGGACACGCCGATCCTCGAGAGGCTGGGCGGCCGGTTCGTTGTCCGGGGCGGCCCGTCCGATGTGCCGGAGGGCGAGAGCCATGACCGCCATGTCGTGATCGAGTTCCCGACCTACGCGGCGGCCAGGGCCGCCTATCACGACCCGGAATACCAGAAAGTCGCGGAGATCCGGCGCCGCAGCGCCGACAGCGTGATCATCGTGGTGGAGGGCGCTGAATGAGCGACGCCAGCGAGACCGGCCCGGTTCTGGCCGCCGACGGGACGCCGCTCAAACGCAGCCTCAGCCGCGCCCTGCGGATGCAGAAGATGCGGGCGCTGGCGCTGATCGCGCCGCTGCTGGTCTTCGTGCTGCTGACCTTTCTGCTGCCGATCGCCGACATGCTGTTCCGGTCGTTGGAAAACCAGATCGTGTCCGATACGCTGCCGCGCACCGTGGTCGCGCTGGCCGACTGGGATGCCGACAGCGGCGAGGCCCCCGGCGAACCGGTCTATGCCGCGCTGGCCGAGGACCTGCAGATCGCGGCAGAGGCCAAGATGCACACCCGCGTCGGGTCGCGCCTGAACTATGAGAACCCCGGCATTTCCTCGCTGTTCCGCAAGGCCGGGCGCAAGGTCAAGAAATGGGATATCGCCGCCGACGGGCCGTTCAGGGACAAGTTCCTGGATATGGACGACAAATGGGGCGACCCCGGCATCTGGCGCACCATCCAGTCCTATTCGCCGCGCTACACCAACGGCTATTTCCTGAATGCCGTCGATATGGAAAAGACGCCGGACGGGCCCGAACTGCGCCCCGAGAACGAGCGCATCTATTTCACGCTCTTCGCGCGAACCATGTTCATGTCGCTGATCATCTGCCTGTGCTGCATCACGCTGGGATACCCGGTGGCCTGGCTGCTGGCCAACCTGCCCTCGCGCAAGGCCAACCTGCTGCTGATCCTGGTGCTGCTACCGTTCTGGACCTCGCTGCTGGTGCGCACATCGGCCTGGAAGGTGATGCTGCAACAACAGGGCGTGATCAACGACACGCTGGTCTGGCTGGGTCTGGTGGACGATGCCAGCCGGCTGGTGATGATCAACAACCAGTTCGGCACCATCGTGGCGATGACCCATATCCTGCTGCCATTCATGATCCTGCCGATGTATTCGGTGATGCAGACGATCCCGCCCAGCTATCTGCGCGCGGCCAAGTCGATGGGCGCGACCAACTGGACCGCGTTCTGGCGGGTCTATTTCCCGCAATCGGTGCCGGGCATCGGCGCAGGCTCGATCCTCGTGTTCATCCTGTCGATCGGGTATTACATCACCCCGGAACTGGTCGGCGGCACCAAGGGCGTGTTCATCTCGAACCAGATCGCGTTCCATGTCTCGACATCGCTGAACTGGGGGCTGGCCGCGGCGCTGGGCACGATCCTGCTGGTGGTCGTGCTGATCCTCTACTGGGCCTATGACAAGATCGTGGGCATCGACAACGTGAAGCTGGGATAGGGCCATGAAGCTGACCACGATCGAAAAGCGCTCCGGCCGTTTTGTCGCCGCCGTTTGCGCCGCCGCCGGGGGTGTCGCGGGTCTGTTCGTCGGCACCTCGCAGGGCAACGGTGGCGCCGGGGTCGTTATCGGTGCGGTGCTGCTGGCCGTGATCGGCTTTGTCGTCACGCGCCTGCCCGAGAGCAGCGAGCGGCGGGTGCGATGGGTGGTGCTGGCCGCGTTTCTCGGCACCGGGTTCGCCATGGCCGGTCTGTCGGGCGCGGTGGTCGGCGCGCTGTTCGGCTGGTTCTTCGGCTGGTTCGCCTACTGGATCTGGCAGGGCCGGTATCGCGACGGGCTGGCGCCCTATCTCACGCCGGGGCAGGTGCTGTGGGAATACAGTTTCCTGTGCATCTGCGGGGCGATCTTCATCTTTCTGATCACGCCGATCCTGGTGGTGATGCCGCTGAGCTTCAACGCCCAGGATTTCTTTACCTTCACGCCGGAAATGCTGCGGTTCGATCCCGATGGCTATTCGCTGAAGCATTACCGCGACTTCTTTTCCAACGCGGACTGGCAGAACGCGCTGCGCAATTCGCTGCTGATCGCGCCGATGGCGACGCTGCTGTCGGTCTGTTTCGGGACGCTGGCCGCGATCGGGCTGTCGCAGCCCCATGTGCCGTTCCGCCGCGCGATCATGGCGGTGCTGATCTCGCCGATGATCGTGCCGCTGATCATATCGGCCGCCGGCATGTATTTCTTCTATTCGCGGGTCGGGTTGCAGGGCACCTATTTCGGCGTGGTGCTGGCCCATGCGGCGCTGGGCATCCCGTTCGTCATCATCACCGTCACCGCCACCCTGGTCGGGTTCGACCGGTCGCTGACGCGGGCCGCGGCGAATATGGGCGCAAACCCGGTGACGACCTTTTTCCGGGTGCAGATGCCGCTGATCCTGCCCGGCGTGATCTCGGGCGGGCTGTTTGCCTTCATCACCTCCTTCGACGAGGTTGTGGTGGTGCTGTTCGTCGGCTCGGCGGGGCAGAAGACGCTGCCCTGGCAGATGTTCACGGGCCTGCGCGAACAGATCTCGCCCACCATACTCGCGGTCGCGACGATCCTGGTCGCGATCTCGATCGCATTGCTGAGCGTGGTCGAACTCCTGCGCCGCCGGTCCGAACGGCTGCGCGGCATGAGCCCGGGCTGATCGGCCCGGAAAGAGACGGGGGATTGCGGATGAAACCTGTATCGTCGGTCGCGGCGCTGGCCGTGTGGGCGCTGCCCGTGGGGGCGATGGCGAGCCCGGACATGGAGTGCGGCGGCAGCAGCCAGATCGAAATCGCCGATTGTCTGGCAAAGGTCGAGGAGACCGTGGACGGTGTCGTTGCCTCTGCGCTGGGGTTTGCCACCGCGTCGGCACGGGAACTGGATCAGACCACCGGCCGGGACGTCGCGGTCAGGGCTCTGGAGGCGGGGCAGGCCGCGTGGAGCGCCTATCGCGATGCCCATTGCGAGTTCATCGGCGCGACCTATGGCGGCGGATCGGGCACGGGCATTGCCATCCGGTCCTGCCGGATCGAACTGGGCCGCGCCCGCGCCCGCGCCCTGATGGCCGCGTCCCGCTAGGCGCGGGTCGGCCGGGCCGTTACTTCGCCGCCGCCTTCTTTTCGGTCTTGGCGCAGTAATCCCAGTGTTTGCAGATCACCGACGGCGTGTAGCGCTGCACGGTTTTCTTGATGAACTTCGAAATCACGCTTTTCTCGTTCTTCGGGTCCAGTGTCCATTTCACGCTGCGGGCCTGCCACTTGCGGGCGACCTTTGCCTCGCAGACCATCTGCATTTCCTGGTCCACGGTCTTGCAGGCGCTCATCAGGTCCTTTTCATAGGCCTTCAGGTCGCGGCTGGCCTCTTCCGCCGCCTTTGCCAGGTCCTTGCCGGTGTTCAGCGCGGTTTCCAGGTGTTTCAGCGACTTCTTCAGCGGCTTGGGCACCTCGCCGCCCATGGATTCGATCGTCTTGATGAACTTCTTGATGTCCTTCAGCTGGACCTCGATCTTCTTCTTGTCCTTTTCCGTAAGACCCTTGTCGGCCATCGGTTTCTCCAATCTGATTCGCGAGCAATGACGGAAGTCTAGCACGCATGCGCGCGCGGAAAAGTCAGGCTGGCCTGACCCCGGTGGCCGTGTCAGCGCAGGCTGTCGAGCAGCCGGGGCGAGGCATAGCCGTCCGGCATCAGGCCGGTGGCGACCTGGTAGGCGCGCACCGCGTCGATGGTCAGCGGGCCGATGCGCCCGTCGATCTTGACGGTGTCGAACCCGGCGCTGGTCAGCCGCTCCTGCAATTCGATCCGTTCGTCATAGGTCAGCGCGCGGTCGCCACGGGGCCAGCCGCCATGGATCGGCGGCCCGCCGGCGATCCGGTCGGCCAGGTGGCCCACCCCGATCACATAGGCGTCGGCGGTGTTGTAGCTTTCCAGCACCTCGAAGTTGCCGAAGATCATGAAGGCCGCGCCATTCCCGCCCGCGGGCAGCAGCACCGATGCCGCATCATCGCTGTCCGGCGTCCTGCCATCGGGTGGCAGCACCCCGAGCGCGGCCCATTCGGCGGGCGTCCTGAGGATCCGGCGATCGGCCTGCCGGTGATCGAAGCCTTCGGGCAGGACCACCTCGACACCCCAGGGCTGGCCGCTCACCCAGCCGTGGTTCTTCAGATAGGCGGCCGTCGAGGCCAGGGCATCGGCCGGGTCGTCGCCCCAGATGTCGCGCCGGCCGTCGCCGTCGAAATCGACCGCGTGATCGCGCCACGATGTCGGCATGAACTGGGTATGGCCCATCGCGCCGGCCCAGCTACCGCGCAGGTTTTCCGGGGCCACCGCGCCGGATTGCAGGATCCGCAGCGCCTCGGTCAGCTGTTCCTCGAAGAACGCGCCACGGCGGGAATCATAGGCCAGCGTGGCCAGCGACCGCAGCGTGCTGTCGGTCCCGCGATAGCTGCCATAGGCGCTTTCCAGCCCCCAGATCGCGGCGACGATATGCCGGTTCACGCCGTATTTCGCCTCGATCGCCGCCAGCGTCCGGGCGTTCGCCGCCACCGCCTTGCGCCCGTTGGCGACCCGCGCATCGGATACGGCGGTGTCGAGGTAGTCCCAGATCGTCTTGGTGAATTCCGATTGCCGGCGGTCGCGGCGGATCACCTCGGCGTCATAGCTCAGGCCGGGCAGGGCGCGGTCCAGCGTCGCGCCGTCGATGCCCTGTTGCTGCGCGTGGATGCGATAGGCCGCGAGCCAGTCGCCAAATCCGCCGCCTGCCTGGTCGGTGGTTGCGGTTGTCGTCATCACGATCTCCGGCCGGGCCACCGGGCGCGGGGATTGCGCCAGCAGCAATGCCGCCGGAGTCCCGGCCCCTGACGGAGGGGCGACGGCGGTGGGTGTTGCCTGTGCGCCCGTGGCCAGCACGGTCACGGCCAACGCGATGCCGATCCGGTCATTCATGGGTGCGATCCCGCTCAGTTCCTCGCCGCCATGTTACGCCAGCATCCGGTCCGGGCAAGATGTCTCGTGACCGGGCCGCTGCCGGGGCGGGTTACCGCCGCCGCCTGAGCTTGCGCTTCAGCTTGTCGGCCTTGTGCCTGGCGCCGGTGGTGCCGCGTCGCGGGCCTCCTTTCCGCCGGGCCGGTGTCGGGCCGCGCGGCAGCGTCTTGTCGTCAACCGACAGCAGCTCCAGTTCGAGCCCGCCTGTCACCGGCGTCGCCTGCGCCAGCCGCACGGTGACCCGCTGGCCGATGCCGATGGTCAGCCCGGTATCGGCCCCCATCAGCGTGCCGGCCTCGCGGTCGAAATGGAAATATTCGCGCCCCAGCGACCGGATCGGGATCAGCCCGTCGGCGCCGGTCTCGTCGAGCTTGGCAAAGGCGCCGAAGCGGGCGATGCCGCTGATCCGACCGGTAAATTCGTTGCCCACCCGTTCCGACAGGTAGGCGGCGAGATAGCGGTCGGTGGTGTCGCGTTCGGCCATCATCGACCGGCGTTCGGTATCCGAGATATGGGTGGCGGTGTCCTCCAGCCGGTCGATCTCGTCGGGCTGCAACCCGTCCCTGTTTCCGCCCCAGCCATGGGCCGCGATCAGCGCCCGGTGCACCACCAGGTCGGCATAGCGCCGGATCGGCGAGGTGAAATGGGCATAATGCTGCAACGCCAGACCGAAATGTCCGAAATTCTCGGGGCTGTAATAAGCCTGTGTCATCGACCGCAGGGTGGACATGTTGATCAGCTCGGCATCGTCGGTCCCGGCGGCGGCGTTCAGCAGCGCGTTCAGGTGCCGGGTCTGCAGGACCTGCCCCTTGGCCAGCGTCAGGCCGGCCGCCCGGGCGGTTTCGCGCAGCGCGTCGAGCTTTTCCGGCGACGGTTCCTCGTGCACCCGGAACAGCAGCGGCGAGCGTCTGGCGATCAGCGTCTGCGCGGCGCAGACATTGGCCAGCACCATGAATTCCTCGATCAGCCGGTGCGCATCCAGCCGGTCGCGGAAGGCGACCGACTGCACCTTGCCGTCCTCGCCCAGAACGATCCGCCGTTCGGGCAGGTCCAGATCCAGCGGCTGGCGATGGGCGCGCGCCTGTTTCAGGGCGTCATAGGCGGCGAACAGCGGCGTCAGCACCGGGTCGAGCAGCGGCGCGGTGCGGTCGTTGGGGGTGCCGTCGACCGCGTCCTGCACCTCGCCGTAATGCAGCGAGGCGGCCGAGCGCATCAGCGCGCGGTGAAAATCGTGACCGATCAGCATACCCTCGGCATCGATGCGCATCCGCGCCACGATGCAGGCGCGCGGAACGCCTTCGTGCAGCGAACACAGATCGCCTGACAGCCGGTCGGGCAGCATCGGCACCACCCGGTCGGGGAAATAGGTCGAATTGCCACGGTTGCGCGCCTCGCGGTCCAGCGCCGAACCGGGGCGCACATAGGCGGCCACATCGGCGATCGCGACCCAGATCACATGCCCGCCGGGGTTGTTCGGGTCGTCATCGGGCTGGGCATAGCAGGCGTCGTCATGGTCGCGCGCATCCGCCGGGTCGATGGTGATCAGCGGCAGGTCGCGCAGGTCGGTGCGCCCCTTCAGCCCGGCGGGTTTGCAGGCATCGGCCTCGGCAATGACCGCGTCGGGAAAATCGTCGGGAATGCCATGCTGGTGGATGGCGATCAGCGACACCGCCCTTGGCGCGGAGGGATCGCCCAGCCGGTTGACGATCCGGGCTTTGGGCAGGCCCAGCCGATTTCGCGGCCCGGCCTGTTCGGCCTCGACCAGTTCGCCGTCCTTGGCACCGTGGCGGGCGGCGTCGGCCACCAGCCATTCGGTGCTGGCGGATTTGTCGATCGGCACGATACGCCCGCCCTCGGCACCCTTGCGGAACACGCCCAGCACGCGTTTGGGATTGGTGCCGATGCGCCGGATCAGCCGGGCCTCGTAATTATGATCGGCCTCCTGCACCGGGGTCAGCCGGGCCAGGATCCGGTCGCCTTCGCCCAGGGCCGGGTCGGATGCGCGCGGGATCACCAGCACCAGCGGTTCGACCCCTTCGCCATGCCATTCCAGCGGGCGGGCGAACAGGTCGCCATCGCCATCGGGCGCCTTGATCTGCAATACGCTGACCGGCGGCAGCCGGTCCGGGTCGCGATAGCTGCGCTTGCGCTTTTCGAGATGGCCCTCGGCCTCGAGTTCCTTCAGCAGCCGCTTGAGGTCGATCCGCGCGGCCCCCTTGATCCCGAAGGCCTTGGCGATGTCGCGTTTGGAGGTCAGGGTCGGGTTGGCCGCGATCCAGTCGAGGATTTCCGGCTTGGTCGGGATCCTTGTCATGTCTTCGCCCTAGCATGGGTGCGCAAGCGCGTCATGGTGAAAAATACGCCGCCGGACAGCCGCCGGACAGCCGCGCGAACGGCCGGGCGCCGTCAGGCAAAGTAATCCCGCAGGATGCGGGCATAGACGGCTTTCAACTGGTGGATCTGGGCGATTTCCACGCTTTCATCCACCTGGTGCATGGTCTTTCCCACCAGCCCGAACTCGACCACCGGGCAGTGATCCTTGACGAACCGCGCATCCGAGGTGCCGCCCGAGGTGGACAGGACCGGCGTGACCCCGGTTTCCGCCTCGACCGCGGCGGCGACCAGGTCCGACAACGCCCCCGGCGGGGTCAGGAAACTTTCGCCCGAGATGGACACGTCCACGGCGATATCGACACCGAAGTCTGCGGCCACGCCGGCGGC
Organism: Pukyongiella litopenaei; assembly: GCF_003008555.2. Classification (NCBI taxonomy): domain Bacteria; kingdom Pseudomonadati; phylum Pseudomonadota; class Alphaproteobacteria; order Rhodobacterales; family Paracoccaceae; genus Pukyongiella; species Pukyongiella litopenaei. Next base: position 2,685,278 of record NZ_CP027665.1, read on the forward strand.
TTCGTCGCGGAGCCAGCCGGTCAGGGTCTCGCCGGAATGGGCGTCGTTGAACCGGATGTTGACGGTCGACCGGCACTGGGCCGGGATCACGTTGCTGGCGGGGTTGCCGGTGTCGACGGTGACGACCGCGAGCGTCGAGGCGTCGAAATGATCCGTGCCGGTGTCCAGGTCGTGGCTGGCCAGCCGGTCCATCAGCCGCACCATCGCCGGCAGCGGGTTGCGGGCGCGGTGGGGATAGGCGGAATGGCCCTGAACTCCGGTCACGGTGAACCGGGCGGTCAGCGAACCGCGCCGACCGATCTTGATCATCTCGCCCATCCGGTCGGGGCAGGTCGGTTCACCCACGAGGCAGACCGACATCGCCTCGCCGGTGGCGGCCATGTGATCGAGCAGCGCGACCGTGCCATCGATCGCGTCGCCTTCCTCGTCGCCGGTGATGGCCAGGATGACCGCGCCGTCAGGGGGCGTGTCGCGCACGAAATCGACCGCCGCCGCGGCAAAAGCGGCCACGCCCGATTTCATGTCGGTCGCCCCGCGCCCGTAAAGCCGCCCGTCGCGTTCCTCGGCGGCGAACGGGTCGACGGTCCAGGCGGCTTCATCGCCCACGGGGACGACATCGGTATGCCCGTTGAACCCGAAACTGCGCGCATGGCCTTTTTCGCCCCAGCGCGCGAACAGGTTGCAGACCCCGCCGCGATCCACGCGGGTGCAGGCAAACCCGGCCCGTTCCAGGAACTCCTGCAACAGCACCAGCGCCCCGCCCTCGGCAGGTGTGACCGAGGGGCAGCGGATCAGGTCGGCGGTCAGGCGGGCGGGGTCCGTGGCGGTCATGGCGTCTTTTCCTCGTGCTGGGTGCGCGTCACCGGTTTGGGCCGAAACCGGCTGGGCGACAAGCCCGAAACGCGGTGCGTTCCGGGTACAGGTTGCCGCGATCGCCGGGTTTGACCTTGACCTGTGCGGGCAACATCATGCACCGACGGATCAGACGGGAACATTCGGCTTTCGGTGGGCCTTGGGGGACATGCAGAAACTTTTCGGACTGATCCTTGGTATCGGGGTCCTGGTGGCGGTGTTGGCCGGTTCTGCCCGGGCCCAGACGCTTTCCGTGTCCACGGTAACCCGCCCGCCCTTTTCGCAGGTCGAGAACGGGGTGGATACCGGGTTCTCGATCGAGCTTCTGGCCGCGCTGTCCGAGGCGCTGGGCTGGCAAACCGAACTGAACCGGGTCGAGCTGTTTTCCGGGATGCTGACCGCGGTCCAGGATGGCAGCGCGGACATGGCGATCGCCAATATCTCGATCACGTCGGCGCGGGAATCGGTGATGGACTTTACCCAGCCGATTTTCGAATCCGGCCTGCAGATCATGGTCAGCAGCGACTCGGACCGCCCGATCCCGATCTGGCGGGCGGTGCTGTCGGCCGAACTGTTCCGGGCCATCGGCATCGCCTTTGTCCTGCTGCTGGGCGGCGGGATGCTGATGTGGGTCTTTGAACGCAAGGCGCAGCCCTATTTCGACCGGCCATCGCGCGAGGCCTGGTTCCCGTCCTTCTGGTGGGCGCTCAACCTGGTGGTCAATGGCGGGTTCGAGGAACGGATGCCGCGCACGCTGCTGGGGCGGCTGCTGGGGGTCGTGCTGGTGGTGTCGTCGCTGTTCATCGTATCGGTCTTCGTGGCGCGGATTTCATCGGTGATGACGGTCGAGGCGATCAGCGGGTCGGTCAATTCGGTCAACGATCTCTATGGCAAGCAGGTCGCGACGATCCGCGACTCGACCGCTTCCGCCTTTCTACAACGGCGCGAGATCGGGTTCGACGACTATGAAACGCTGGACGAGCTGCTGGCCGATTTCGAGGCGGGCAAGATCGACGCCGTCGTGTTCGACGCGCCGGTCCTGTCCTATTACGCGACCCATGCCGGGGCCGGGCGGGCCAAGATGGTCGGCCCGGTGTTCCGGCGCGAAAACTACGGCATCCTGTTTCCGACCGGCAGCCCGCTGGTCGAGGATGTCAACCGGGCGCTGCTGGCGCTGCGTGAAAACGGCACCTATGACGATATCTATCGCAAGTGGTTCGGCCGCGTGAACTAGTCCGCGGCCGCGCCGGCCTCTCCGAAGAACGGGGTCACCTGTGCCACGATCACCGCGTTTTCCGCCAGCGCCCGGTCCATCAGCCCGCGTTCCTCGTCGCCGATGTCGTGACCGGCCGCTTCGCGTTCGGCCAGCGTCCCATATCCGGTCACATCGAGCGGCGCGGTATCGGCCTGTTTCAGGATCGCCACGGTTTCACGCACGGCCTCGGCCTCGTCCACGCCCGAGGCATAGCACATCAGCGCCGCGCCGGTGGCATCGGCGGGCAGGCCGTCGCCGTCCTTGCGGCCGATCTGCACCAGCAGGGTGAACACCTGCTGGCGCGACGGTTTCCTGGGTTTGCGGTCAGTCACGCAGAAGCTCGTTGATGCCGGTTTTCGACCGGGTTCTTTCGTCGACGCGCTTCACGATCACCGCGCAGTAGAGGCTGATGTTGTTTTTGCTTGGCATGGAGCCGGCGACGACGACGGAATAGGGCGGCACCTCGCCATACATGACCTCGCCGGTTTCGCGGTCCACGATCTTGGTGGATTGGCCGATGAACACGCCCATGCCCAAGACCGAGCCCTCGCGCACGATGCAGCCCTCGACCACCTCGGACCGCGCGCCGATGAAACAATTGTCCTCGATGATGGTCGGGCCGGCCTGCATCGGTTCCAGCACGCCGCCGATGCCGACGCCGCCCGACAGGTGCACGTTCTTGCCGATCTGGGCGCAGGATCCGACCGTCGCCCAGGTGTCGACCATGGTGCCCTCATCGACATGGGCGCCGAGATTGACGAATGACGGCATCAGCACCACGCCCGGCGCGATATAGGCCGATCTGCGCACCACGCAGTTGGGCACCGCGCGAAAGCCCGCGGCCCGCCACTGGTTTTCACCCCAGCCGGCGAATTTGCTGTCCACCTTGTCCCACCAGCCGCCGGCCTGCGGGCCGCCGGGCTGGATTTCCATGTCCTTCAGGCGGAACCCCAGCAGCACGGCCTTCTTGGCCCACTGGTTGACGTGCCATTGCCCGTCGGCCTGCCGTTCCGCGACCCGCAGCCTGCCGCTGTCCAGCGTATCGAGCGTATCCTCGATCGCCTCGCGCGCCTCGCCGGTGGTGGCGGGGCTGATCGTGTCGCGGGCCTCCCATGCCGCTTCGATGGCGGTTTCAAGCTGGGCGTTCGACATCGGGTATCCCTTCCTGCAGTTGCGGCTGTTCCGGTCGCCTATAGACCGGCAGGGACAGTCGCGCAACGCGCAGCATCGGCGCCCGGCCGGAAACGGGCGGGCAGGTCGCGGGTCACGGGCGCAGCGGGTCCGGTTCGACATTGCCGCCGCAGACCAGGACCGCCACCCGTTCCCCCGGTTCGGGCCGGTAGGCGCCGCAGAGCAGCGCCGCCAGCGCGGTTGCCCCGGCCGGTTCCGGCAGTTGCCGGCACCCGCGCCAGAGCAGGGCCTGCGCCTGGGCGATGGCGGCATCCGGCACCAAAACCGACGCGATGCCCTGGGCCCGGGCGAGGCCGAAACAGATATCGCCGATCCGCCGGGCGCCGAGGGCATTGGCGGCGATGCCGGAGACATCGACATCGACCGGATGGCCTGCCTCCAGCGCGGCATGCAGCGCGCAGGAGGTTTCCGGTTCGACCGCCACAACCTTGCGCGCGCCCCGCAGCCAGGCCATCGCCCCGGCGATCAGGCCACCGCCGCCGACGGCGATCAGGACGGTGTCGGCCCGCAGCCCCTGGTCTTCCCATTCGCGTGCCAGCGTACCCTGTCCGGCAACCGTTGCCGGCGCATCATAGGCATGGATCTGCATCGCGCCGCTCCGGGTCTCCCAGTCGCGCGCCATCTGCAACGCGTTGGCATAGTCGCCGGGCACCACGGTCAGGTCGGCGCCGGTTTCGCGAATCAGCGCGATTTTCGAGGCACCGGCCATTTCGGGGACGAAGATATGCGCGGCATGGCCCAGCGCGCGCGCGGCAAAAGCCACGGCGGCGCCGTGATTGCCGCCGCTGGCCGCCACCACCCCGGCCACGGGGACCTCTTGCGACAACAGCGTGTTGAACGCCCCGCGTGCCTTGAAGCTGCCGGTATGCTGGGCCAGTTCCAGTTTCATCTCGACCGGGCCGGGCAGGGCGGGGTGTTCCAGCATCATCACCGGGGTGCGCACCGCATGTTGCGCGATGCGCTCTGCCGCCGCATCGATCTCTGCCCGTTCGATCATCCCGGCCCCCGCCGCTACTGGTCTTGGTCAGGCGGAACCTATAGGGCTGGAGGCAACGCGCAAGCAAGGATTGAACCGATGAGAGACGACCGCCTGAGCCCGTTCCGCGACGCCCATGAGGACCGGAACACGGCGCGGCATGTTCAGGATACGCCGCAGACCCGCGCACCGGCCTACCGGCTGGCCTTTGCCGATGACGATTTCCTGTGCCGGGACGAACTGCGCCCGGTGCGGCTGCAACTGGAACTGCTCAAGCCGCAGCTGCTGCTGGACGAGATGGGCATCGAAAGCACCGTGGTCATGTTCGGCGGCGCGCGTATCCCGGAACCTGCGAACCGCGACAGCGCCCGCACGCAAACGCTGGCGGAGCTTTCGGGTTTCTATGACGAGGCCCGCCTGTTCGCGCGGCTGATGACCGAACGCGCGGTCGCCAGCGGCAATCGCGACAACATCATCGTGACCGGCGGCGGTCCCGGCGTGATGGAGGCGGGCAATCGCGGCGCGGCGGATGCGGGCGGGGTGTCGATCGGCCTGAACATCGTGCTGCCGCATGAACAGGCGCCCAACGGCTATGTCACGCCCGATCTCAGTTTCAACTTCCACTATTTCGCCATCCGCAAGATGCATTTCCTGATGCGCGCCCGCGCCATCACCGTCTTTCCCGGCGGGTTCGGCACCATGGATGAGATGTTCGAATCCCTGACCCTGATCCAGACCGGGCGGATGGAGCGGGTTCCGTTCCTGCTGTTCGGCCGCACGTTCTGGGAACGGATCATCAACTGGGAGGCGCTGGCCGATGCCGGGACCATCTCGGACGAGGATCTCGACCTGTTCCGGTTCGTGGACTCGGCGCAGGAGGCGGTCGAGGTGATCGACGGCTGGAAAATGGCACCGGCGCGCGCGGAAATTCCCGGCCGCTGAATTAGACGCTGAAACGGGCGCCGGACCGGGGCGCCCGATGTTCAGCGGTCGAGGCCGGCCTCGGCCTCGATCTGCCGCCGGGATTTGCGCGCGCGTTCGGTTTCCGATTTCAGCTGCCCGCAGGCGGCCATGATATCCTCGCCGCGCGGGGTGCGGATCGGGCTGGCATAGCCGGCCTTGTAGATGATGTCGGCAAAGGCGCGGATACGGTTGTTCGACGACCGTTTGTAGGGCGCGCCGGGCCATTCGTTGAACGGGATCAGGTTGATCTTGGCGGGAATGCCGTGTTCGCGGATCAGCGCGATCAGCCGACGCGCGTCGTCGTCGCTGTCATTGACCCCGTCCAGCATCACATATTCGAACGTGATGCGTTCGGAATTCGACGCCTTGGGATAGCTGGCCAGCGCCCGCAGCAGGGCGTCGATGTTCCAGCGCCGGTTGATCGGCACCAGCACGTTGCGGGTTTCGTCATCGGTGGCGTGAAAGGAAATCGCCAGTTGGCAGCCGATTTCCTCGGCCGTGCGGGCGATCTCGGGCACCACCCCCGAGGTGGACAGCGTGATACGGCGGCGCGACAGCGAAATGCCCTCGGGGTCCATCGCGATCTTCATCGCGTCGCGCACATTGTCGAAATTGTAGAGCGGTTCGCCCATGCCCATCAGCACGATGTTGGACAGCAGGCGGGTTTCGTCCTTGGGCTGGCCCGGCACCGGCCATTCGCCCAGGTCGTCGCGCGCCATCATCACCTGGCCCACGATTTCACCGGCGGTCAGGTTGCGCACCAGTTTCTGCGTGCCGGTGTGGCAGAAGGAACAGGTCAGCGTGCAGCCCACCTGGCTCGACACGCACAGCGTGCCGCGATCCTCTTCGGGGATATAGACCACCTCGACCTCGTGGCCGCCGGCGATGCGGACCAGGTATTTGCGGGTGCCGTCGGCGCTGACCTGGCGGCTGACCATTTCGGGCACCTCGATCACGAACCGTTCACCCAGCAGGGCGCGATAGGGTTTGGCCAGGTTGGTCATCGCCGCGAAATCGCGCACGCCCCACTGATAGATCCACTGCCAGATCTGGCCCACGCGCATCCGCGCCTGTTTTTCGGGGGTGCCCGTGGCGATCAGCGCCTCGCGCATGGCCTCGCGGGTCATGCCGACAAGGTTGACCGGCCCATCGGGCAGCTTGCGCGGGATGGTCAGGACATCCTGCGTGATCGGGGCGGTTTGGGTCATGGCGCGGCCTACCGTTGCGGTGAAGACGGTCATATAGGGCAAACCGCGGCCGATTTGAACGAAAAAACGTATCCCGCCCCCAGCTTCCCGCCCAGACCTTCCCGTCCAGACCTTCCCGTCCAAGCCTTTCTACCCCGGCGGGGCAGGGGAGGGGTGTCAGGCCGGGCGGGTTACTGGTTGCAGCGTTTCTCGGCGTCCTCGATCGCGGCGGTAAAGCCCAGCAGTGAAAACGTGTCGCTGGTCTGGGTGCCGCGCGCCGACCGCGCGGTCAGCACCGCCTCGGCCCCGCGTTTCATGGCGGTGATGATCTTGGCATCATCCGTCGCCGTGGCGGGCCAGGCCCATTCGCCGTCCGAGAACAGCTCGAAACTGTTGCCCGAGATGTTCATGTTGACGGTCGACCCCGTGGCGAAGGGATAGCCGCCGGTAAAGGCGATCTGGCCCTTTACCTTGTCCTTGGGGCGGTAGAACACGAACAGCAATATGTCGCCGCGCCGCACCGCGACCTCGCGGCCGCCGCGGGTGTTCTTGGTGCTCTTGGGCGCCGATACGCTCCAGCACTCGGTCGGATCCTTCTCGACGAACACGCTCCAGTCGGTCTTGGCCGCGACCCTGTTCGTGCTCGTTCCCTGCTTGTCCTGTGCGGTTGCGGTGGTGGCCAGCCCGGCCACACACAGGGCCGCCAGCGTGCAGCCGAATTTCGATACCATCAGTCCAGCCTCCAGACCGTCCATTGCCTCAGTTCCGGGGCGGGTTGCGGGTTCTGACACCCGTCTGTTCGCGGTCGCCCCTCGCTTGCCGATTGCACAAGTCTAGCTTAGTTTTCAAGTCCAGCGAAAGGGCGAAAGCCCCGACTTCTCCGAACCGTGAGGTGATATCTTGGGCGAACCGGTTCCGATGGTGGAAATCTGGCGCGGCGATCTGCTGGAGAGCCTGCATTCGGGCCATGCGGTGATCTGCGGTGCCGATGGCGACATCCTGCGTGCCTGGGGCGATCCGGGCACGGTGATCTATCCGCGGTCGTCCTGCAAGATGATCCAGGCGCTGCCGCTGGTCACCTCGGGGGCGGCGGCGAAATACGGGCTGGGGTCCGAGCAGCTCGCGCTGGCCTGTGCCTCGCATAATGGCGCGGCGATCCACACCGACAGGGTGTCGGCATGGCTGGACCGGCTGGGGCTGGGCGATGCCGATTTCCGTTGCGGCCCGCAGGAACCGGCCGACCTGTCCGCCCGCGACGCGCTGATCCGGGCCCATGAGCGCCCGTGCCAGGTGCATAACAACTGTTCCGGCAAACATGCCGGGTTCCTGACGCTGGCGGCGCATATGGGGGCCGGGCCGGACTATGTCGAGATCGACCACCCGGTGCAGCAGGCGGCGCTGGCCGCCTTCGAGGACGCGACCGGCGAGGACAGTCCCGGCTATGGCATCGACGGGTGTTCGGCCCCCAATTTCGCGACCACCTTGCACGGGCTCGCCCGGGCGATGGCCCGGTTCGCCAGCGCGCATGACCGGTCGGACCGGGCCAGCACCGCCGCGGCGCAGCTGACCGGGGCGATGATCGCGCATCCCGATCTCGTGGCGGGCGAAGGCCGCGCCTGCACCGCGCTGATGCGCGCGATGGAGGGCCGCGCCGCGGTCAAGACCGGCGCCGAGGCGGTGTTCACCGCGATCCTGCCGGAAAAGCGCCTGGGCGTCGCGGTGAAGATCACCGATGGCGCGACCCGCGCCAGCGAATGCGCGATCACCGCGATCCTCGCCGGTCTGGGCGTGATCGACCCCGCCAGCCCCGCCGCGCGCGCCTATCTGAACGCGCCGCTGCTGAACCGGCGGGGCATGGCCTGCGGGTCGATCCGCCCCGCCGCCGCGTTGGGCTGACCCTACATTTCGATGATCTCGGCAATCTCGACCGAGCCGCTGCCATCGACCACCAGCGGGCAGCCCTTGGCCATTTCGCAGGCGGTTTCGAGATCGTCCGCCGCGACCACCGAATAGCCCGAGGCCGGATTGGCGCCGCCATTGCCGGTCACGCCCGCGCCGGTCACGGTTTTCGACAGCCCGACCGGCGCGCCGGGCGTGGTCAGCGCGTCCCCCATGCCGCCCATCCATGCCTGCCAGGCGGCCATGGCCTTTGCTCCGTCCTCCGGGGTCTCCGGCTTGCCGCCGCCGTGATAGACATACAGAAACTGTGGCATCGTCCTTCCTCCTTGATGAAACTTCAGATCACGGGGCCCGGGGCGGGACTCAGAGCAGGGCTTCGAGCCTGCGCAGGGACGAGGTCCAGCCCCGTTCGTGGTTGTCGCCCGCTTCCCCGTCGGCGAGGTCGCGGTGATCGAGGATCAGCCGCGCGCCCTTGTCCGAGGCCTCGACACTCAGCGTGACATGGCTTTCGTGACCGCGCCGGTCGTCGTCGTCATGCCAGCCCCAGGTGAACCCGACCGACCGGGGCGGGTCCACATGGGTGACATGGCCGGAGACCTTGAACCGCTGGCCTTCGCCGTTCTCCATCACCGAGAACCACGGCCCGGTGCGGGTGAAGTCCAGCTCATGGTCCGGCACATGAACCCCTTCGGGACCCCACCATCGCAGCAGGTTCTCGGTTCGGGTGACCCAGGCGAACAGCGTGTCGGGCGCCACCGCGAGATCTCTTTCGATATGCAGGTCTGTCATGTGTGGTCGGTCTCCGATATCACCGCTTCCAGCCGGTCGAGGCTGGTTTCCCAGAATGCGCGGCGCGACCGGGTCCAGTCGGCAATCGCCCGCAACCCGTCGGGGTTGGCGGAATAGAGCCGCCGGGTTCCCTCTGCGCGCCGCGTGACCAGGCCCGCCTCGCGCAACACCCTGAGATGGCGCGAGATCGCCGCCCCGGTCATGCCGCGCCCCGCGATCAGGCCGCCGGCCGGGGATTCGCCGCGTTGGATCAGCTGTTCGACAATCGACAGGCGGGTGTCGTCGGCAAGCGCCGAGAACAGCTTGGGCAAAGTCGTCATGTCTCTATTTAACATGATTGTTAAATAAAGCAACGCCCATTTGCGACCGCCCCGGCGCGGTGCCGTGTAGACTTGATTCGGGCCTTGCCGCTAAAATAAGCATGCTTGATTCGTTTTTTTGACTAATTTGCAGGAGAACCCGTCATGTTGCGGAGCCTAGTTTATTCGACCCTCGGGGCGCTTCTTGTCCTGGCGGGATGCACGCCTCCGCAGCCGCCCGAGCCCGCCGCGCAAGTGTCCGCCGGCAGCGGCACTGGCAGTGGTTCCAGCGGCAGTTCAGGCGCAAGCACCGGTGGCAGCAGCGGCACGAGTGCGGGCGGTGCCGGCGTCGGCTATAATGGCGGTGACGGTGGCGGCGGCGGCGGTGGTAGTGCCGGCGGTGATTCCGGCGGTGACGCTGGTGGTGATGCCGGCGGTGATTCCGGTGGCGACTCGGGCGGTGACTCGGGCACCGGCGGTGATGATGGTGGCGGCTCCAGTTGGGGCTAGGCGGCAGGTAAGCCGATGACGATCGGACATCGAATGAACAGGTTTCGCGGGGCGGCCGCCGCTGTCGCCCTGATCGGCCTGACCCATATCTTCCCGGCAGGCGCCGGAGCCGAGGCGCCGGGCACCGCCGCGCATCCCAAGATCGCCATCGTGATCGGCAACCAGGACTACGAGAACGTTGCCGACCTGGGCAATGCGCGCAAGGATGCCGAAGACATCGCCGCTCTGCTGCGCGAGTTCCGGTTCAACGTCTTCGACGGGTTCGACCTGGAAAAGCGGGAATTCGAGGAATTGCTGCGGACCGCGGTCCTGAACATCCCGCAGAATGCGGATGTGGTGTTCTATTATGCCGGCCACGGCATCCAGATCGGCCGGCGCAACTATCTGCTGCCGGTGGATGCGAAATTCGAGAGCATCTATGACGTGCCGCTGGAAACCATGACGCTGGACCGGGTGATCGACACCCTGGCGGCGCGGGGCGCGGCGCATCTGGCGATCCTCGATTCCTGCCGGGACAACCCGTTCGAGAACATCCGTCTGGCCGCCGACCTGGATGCCAACCTGTTCGAGACTCGCGTCGGGTTCGACGTGTTTCGCACCCCGATCAATTCGATCGTGGCCTATTCGACCTCGCCCGGCGCCACCGCGATGGACGGCGAGATCGGCCAGAACAGCCCCTATACCTCGGCGGTGCTGAGCATCGCGCGCGAGGCGCCCACCGAAAACATCCAGCAGCTGTTCCCGCTGATTCGCGAACGGGTGCATACCGCCACCGAGGGCCGGCAGGTTCCGTGGGAAAGCTCGACGCTGGTGCGTCCGTTCCATCTCGCCCAGCTGACCCCTGACGCCACGCCGGATCCCGCCTCCGATGCCACGCCGGATCCCGCCTCCGATGCCACGCCGGATCCCGTGGCCGACGCGGCACCGGTTGCGGTCTCCTATGCCGGCCGGTTCGACCGCGCGGTGTCGCTGGACGCGGCGATCGCGGCGGAACTGGGCCAGCCCATCGGCGCGGCGCGGCTGGTGGAGGCCCCCGCAAACGGGGTGGTCGCGCTGAACGACCCGGAACGGGACGGGATGGTGACCTATGCGCCCGAGATCGCGGATATACGCGCGCTGGATGTCACCGACCGCAGCATGAGCGACCGGTTCACCATCGAGGTCACGCCCGGTTCCGGTCCGTCCCGGCTGGTTTCGGTGGCGCTGGAGCTGACGCTGGATGCCTGCGATCTCGAAGCGGGCGACACGCTGGATCTCGACGGGGTCGGCGTGTTCCGCCTGCCCAACGAACTGGATCTGCGCAGAGGCCTGCCGATCTGCGAGGCCGCGCTGCAGCGTGACCCGGATGTCGTGCGGTTCCGCTATCAGCTGGGCCGCCTGCAACAGGCTGCCCGTCAGTTCGACGCGGCCTATGACAATTTCCGCGCCGCCGCCGACGCCGGACACATGCGGGCCAAACACGCGCTGTCGGTGCTGCTGGACACCGATCGGCTGGACCGCGACGTGACCGGGATCCCTCATGATCCGGAACTGGCGCTCGCGCTGCTCGAAGAGGGCGTCGCCCAGCAGGACCCCTATGCGCTGCACCGGCTGGGCAAGCGGCTGATGCGCGAAGGCGAAACCGAGACCGAACGCAAGCGCGGTTTCGAACTGCTCGAACGCGCGGTCGAACTGGGCCATACCTTTTCGATGAACGAACTGGGGGTCTATTTCCTGACCAGGGACACCGACCACTACATCCCCGAACGCGGGATGCGATACCTGCGCGCCTCGGAACTGCGCGAGGATATCTATGGCTACAACAACCTCGGCTTCGTGGCGCTGCACGGGCTGGATGGAAACCCGACCGACTATGACAGGGCGCTGGGCTATTTCCAGGCCGCGTCCGAGGGCGGGCATCCGACGGCGCCGGCCAATATCGCGCGGATGATCTTGCGCGGCCAGGTCGGCGGGCGCGACACGGTCGAGGCGCTGCGCTGGTATGACCTTGCGCTAGAACGCGGCGACGGCTGGGGCGGGGCCAATGGCGCCATCATCATCGGCAAGGGCGACGTGCCCGGACGCGGCCCGGCGGATGCGGCGGTGCGGGCCGCCAAGGCGGTCGGCCTGACCGATGAAGGCGCCGCGAAAAAGGCCCGCGAGACGCTGCAGTCGCTGCCGGCCGAGGCGGTGAACCGCGCCATGCAGATGGTGCTGAACGAGGTCGGCCAGACCGTGGCGGTCGATGGCCAGATCGGCCCGGCCACGCTGGGCGCGCTGGAGGCGGCGAGCGCCGAATACGGCATGCAGGTGCCGTCCGCGGCCCGCTCCGATCCGACGGCGCGGCTGTTGCAGGCCGCGCGGGTCTACTGGGCCATGAACCCGGTGCGGCTCGACCTGTTCTGATCAGGCGGCCGCAGCGCCGGCGAACTGCTCTTTGGCATAGCCCTGCAGGAACAGCAGCGCGGTCAGGTCGCCGTGGTTGATGCGCACCTCGCATTGCGCGGCCACCGCCGGTTTGGCATGCAGCGCCACCCCGGTGCCCGCGCGCGACAACATGCCCAGATCGTTGGCGCCGTCGCCCACGGCGATCACGTCGGTCTGCGACAGGCCCAGCCGCGCGGTGATCGCGTCCAGCGCCTCGACCTTGGCCGCGCGGCCGAGGATCGGGCGGGCGACCTCGCCCGTCAGCCGGCCATCGGCCACCAGCAGCGTGTTGGCGCGGTTTTCATCGAAGCCCAGCCGGGACGCCACCGCCTGCGTGAACGCGGTGAACCCGCCCGAGACCAGCGCGGCGTGACCGCCCCGCGCCTTCATCGTCGCCACCAGTTCGTGCCCGCCGGGCATCAGCGTGATGCGCTGGTCCAGCACCCGGTCGATCACGCCCGTGTCCAGCCCGCGCAGCAGGCCGACCCGTTCGATCAATGCGCCCTCGAAATCCAGTTCGCCGTTCATCGCGCGGGCGGTGATGTCCCTGACCCGGTCGCCTACGCCCGCCTCGTCGGCCAGTTCGTCGATACATTCCTGTTCGATCATGGTGCTGTCCATGTCGGCCAGCAGCATCGTCTTGCGCCGCCCGTCTTGCGGCTGCACCACCAGATCCACGCCCAGCCGCTGCAGATCCTCCCAGACATGCCACAGGTTGTCCGGGCGGGCCGGCAGGGTGAACTCGGCGGCCTCGTCCGGGGCCAGCCAGGTCACGTCGCCGCCGCCCCACGCATTGCGCAGCGATTCGGCCAGGGCCAGGTCCAGCGCCGGACGGGCAGGGGCGGTGATCAGGGTGGCAACGAACATGGCGGCTCCGGGCATGAGGACAGTCTGGCGTTGGTATAGGGCGCAACCGGCGCCGGGGAAACCGCTGTCAGAGCGGCGCGCCGCCCCGCCAGACCGCGCGCAGGCGCAGATCGTCCGACAGGTGCAGGATATCGGCGCGGGCACCCGGCACCAGCCGCCCGATCCGGTCGTCGCAGCCGATCAGCGCCGCCGGGATCGCCGTTGCCATCGCCAGGGCGCGGGGCAGGTCGGCATCGGTGGCGGCCATCACGTTGCGCAGCGCGCGCGCCAGGTCCAGGTCCGCGCCCGCGAGGGTGCCGTCGGCCAGCGTCAGCCGGCCATCGGCGCGGCGTATCTCGCGGCCGTTGAGGGTAAAGGCGGCGATCTCCGACCCCGCCGTGGCCATCGCGTCGCTGACCAGGAATATCCGCCCCGGACCTCGCTTGGCGCGGAGCGCGGCGGCGATGGTTCGCGGATGCACATGGATCATGTCGGCGATCAGCCCGGCCGACAGCGCCCCGCATTCCAGCGCGGCGCCGACCAGCCCCGGCTCGCGGCTGCCCAGCTGGCTCATGGCGTTGAACAGGTGGGTGACGCAGCGCACGCCATGCCCGGCCGCATCGGCGCAGGCGGCAAACCCGGCATCGCTGTGACCGAGCGACAGCAGGATACCGGCCTCCGCCATCGCCCGCTTCTGTGCGGGCGTCACGCTCTCGGGGGCGATGGTCACCTTGAGCACCGGCACCTGCCGCGCGGCCGCCAGCAGCAGGTCCAGATCGTCCGCCTGCATCGGACGGATCAGCGCCGGGTCATGGGCGCCCTTGCGGGCCAGCGACAGATGCGGCCCCTCCAGATGCAATCCGGCAATGCCCGCCACCCCCTCGGCCCGTGCATCCCGCACTGCCGCGATGGCCGCGCGGGTGATATCGGGCCGGTCGGTGATCAGCGTCGGCAGGATCGAGGTCGCGCCGAGCCCCGCATGGGCCTCCGCCATGACCCCGAGCGTTTCCACCGTGGGCGCGTCGTTGAACATCACGCCACCGCCGCCATTGACCTGAAGATCGACGAAACCGGGCGACAGGATGCCGCCGTCCAGTCGCCGGGTTTCGGTGCCGCCGGGCACCTCATCCGCGATGGCGGCCACATGATCGCCATCCAGCAGCAATGCCCGGCCGCGATGTATCCGCTCGCCGTCGAAGATCTCTGCCCCCGTGAGCGCGATCCGTTCCCGCCCGGTCACGGCGCGTCCCCGATCCCGGCCGCCAGCCGCAGCGCCCCGTCGAGCGCGGTGCCCGCCGGGTCGCGAAGCGCATTGGCGATATCGTCGGCCAGGTAGGGCGCGTAATGCGGGCCGACGCCTCCCGTCAGGCAGACCGGTTCCGCCGGTTGCCAGCCCATCGCGTGCAGGCCCTGTTCGACATAGCGCGCCCCCGCCCGCATCAGCGTCAGCGCCGTTGCGTCGCCATTTTCTGCCGCCGCGATCACCCGCGGGGCGAGGCCCGCGAAATCGGCGGCGCCCGCGGTGCTGGCAAACCGGACGATCTCGACCGCATCCCCGAATTCGGCGGCGATCGCGTCGGTCAGCGGGCAATGCGGGATCAGCCCGTCCAGCGCATGCAGCGTGTGGGACAGCAGCCCGCGCCCGAGCCAGGCGCCGGACGCCTCGTCGCCCATGGTCAACCCGTAGCCGCCGATCAGCCGCAGCCGGTCCCCCGTCTGCCGGGCCATGAAGGACCCGGTGCCGAGACCGGCCACCGCCCCGTCCCCGCCGCCGAGCGCCCCGGTCACGGTCGTTCGCCGGTCGTCCCCGACCTGCGCCCGCGACAGGTTCAGCGCCGCCGCAATCCGGTCGCCGGTGCGGGGATCGAGCACCCCGGCAAGGCCCAGATAGGCGGGCAGCGCCTGCAGCCGGTCGCCGCTGATCCCGGTCGCGCCGCGCAGCTGCGCCAGCGCATCGCGAAGGGTGCGGATGGTTCCGTCGAGATCGGTGGTGGCATTGGCGGCGCCCGCCTGCACCTCGTGGCGCTGCCCGTCCAGCACCAGCGCGGCCCGGCACGAGGTGCCGCCGCCGTCCACTCCGATCACGTTGTTGGGTGTCGAATCCTGCATGTGCTAGATTTGGGGCAGCTTGCGATGGATTGGAACCGCGAATGACGGCCATGCGGGGCAGAGAGGCAGATTTTCGACACCACCGCCGCGCGGCGGGTCTTTGCTGTCGCACGCACCGGCATCTTGTGGCGGGTGCCCATTCGGATAAGCTGTCGCAAAGCCGAAAACAGAGGGCGGGCAGATGATCATCAACAGACGAACGATGGCGCTGGGGCTGGCAGCCGTGGCCATGACCGGGGTCTCCGGATGCGGCGGCGGCGGTGCGGCCACCACGCGGTCGCAGACCAGCATGCGGCCGGTGCCCAATGCGGGGTTCGACGCCTGGCTGGCCGGGTTTCAGCCGCGCGCGCGGGCGCAGGGGATCAGCCAGGCCACGCTGGACCGGGCCTTTCGCGGGGCGGGCTACCTGCCGGACGTGATCGAACGCGACCGGAACCAGACCGAGTTTACCCGCACGCTGGAGGATTATCTCGCCATTGCCGCCTCGGACGAACGGGTGTCCAAGGGGCGCGCGGCGCTGAGACGCCACGAAAACCTGCTGCGGCAGATCGAGAGCCGCTATGGCGTGGATCGCCATATCGTCACCGCGGTCTGGGGGCTCGAGAGCCGCTATGGCGAACGGCGCGGCGACGTGCCGGTGATCTCGGCCACCGCCACGCTGGCCTATGACGGGCGGCGCGGGTCGTTCTTTGAAAAACAGCTGATCGCGGCGCTGAAGATCCTGCAGTCGGGCGACACCACGCCCGGCAACATGGTGGGCAGCTGGGCCGGCGCGATGGGCCATACCCAGTTCATTCCGACCTCGTATCTCGCCTATGCGGTGGATTTCACCGGCGACGGGCGGCGCGACATCTGGTCGGAAAACCCCGCCGATGCGCTGGCCTCGACCGCGGCCTACCTGAAACGTTCGGGCTGGGTGCCCGGCCAGCCCTGGGGCGGCGAGGTCGGATCGGCGGCGGCCAGGTCGGGGACGCCGGTCGCGGTGATCCAGCCGCAGGTGCCGGGGCCGAAATTTGCCGTGTTCCGGAACTTCCAGGTCATCAAGCGATACAACAATTCAGACAGCTACGCGCTGGGCGTCGGCCACCTGGCCGACCGGATCGCCGGGGGCGGGCCGCTGAAGACACCGTTCGGCGCCGATGCCCAGGGCATGACGCTGGACGACCGCAAGGACCTGCAACGGCGGCTGACCGCGGCGGGTTACGATACCGGCGGGGCCGATGGGGTGATCGGGTCGAAATCCGAGGCGGCGATTTCCGATTACCAGCGCAGCCTCGGGCTGCCGGCGACGGGGCAGCCGTCGCTGGACCTGCTGCGGCGGCTGGGCAGCTGACCGGCTGATCGGGGCACGCGGTTTCCGATCGGCTACAGCGATGTCGCAAATATGATCCCATGCGGCGCGGATGGTGCATTTTCCGGCTTGTGACCACCCGCGCCGACCGCTACCTGCATCCGTGGGACACCCCTCCCCAACGAGGGGCATGTATCTGGAAGGGTAGCAGACATGACTACTGTGCAACCGGCGACGCGGCCGGCCAATCCGCGTTTTTCCTCTGGCCCCTGTGCCAAGCCCCCCACATTCTCGCTTGACCGCCTGTCCGGTGCCGCGCTGGGCCGCAGCCACCGTGCCGCCATCGGCAAGGACAAGCTGAAAGCGGCGATCGAAGGCACCCGCGAGCTTCTCGGCATCCCCGCCGATTACCGGATCGGCATCGTGCCCGCCTCGGATACCGGCGCGGTGGAGATGGCGCTGTGGAACCTGCTCGGCGCACGCGGCGTGGAAATGCTGGCCTGGGAGAGCTTCGGCGCGGGCTGGGTCACCGATGTGGTCAAGCAGCTGAAGCTGGACGCGGTGGTGAAGACCGCCGGTTACGGCGAGATCGTCGACCTGGCATCGGTCGATTTCGACCGTGATGTGGTGTTCACCTGGAACGGCACCACCTCGGGCGTGCGCGTTCCCGATGGCGACTGGATCGCCGCCGACCGCACCGGGCTGACCATCTGCGACGCCACCAGCGCCGCGTTCGCGCAGGACCTGCCCTGGGACAAGCTGGATGTGACCACCTTCAGCTGGCAGAAGGTTCTGGGCGGCGAGGCCGCGCACGGAATGCTGGTTCTCAGCCCCCGCGCGGTCGAACGGCTGGAAAGCCATACCCCGGCCTGGCCGTTGCCCAAGATCTTCCGCCTGACCAAGGCGGGCAAGCTGATCGAGGGTATCTTTACCGGGGCGACGATCAACACGCCGTCGATGCTGGCGGTCGAGGATTATCTCGTCGCGCTGGACTGGGCGCGCTCGGTCGGCGGCGTCGCGGGCCTGATCGCGCGGGCCGATGCCAATGCGCAGGCGATCCATGATTTCTGCGCGGCGCGCGACTGGATCGACAACCTGGCGACGGACCCGGCCACGCGGTCGAACACTTCGGTCTGCCTGAAATTCACTGACCCGGCGATCACCGACCCGGCGGTATTCGCCAAGGCGGTGGCCAAGCGGCTGGAGGCCGAGAACGTGGCGCTGGATATCGGCGCTTATCGCGACGCGCCTCCGGGCCTGCGCATCTGGTGCGGCGGCACGGTGGAAACAGCCGATGTCGTGGCGCTGCTGCCCTGGATCGACTGGGCCTATCGCGCCGAGATCGCCGCGCAGGCGGAAGCCGCCTGACCGGGGCGGGCCCAGCCCTGCCCGATCCCGAATGACCTGACAGCAGGCGGGGCCGCCCGCCTGTCCCCGATTTCTCAGAAGGACCAGAAACATGGCTCCCAAAGTGCTCGTCTCCGACAAGCTTTCCGAAACCGCCGTGCAGATCTTCCGCGACCGCGGCATCGACGTGGATTTCCTGCCCGATGTGGGCAAGGACAAGGACAAGCTGGCCGAGATCATCGGCAATTACGACGGACTTGCCATCCGCTCGGCCACCAAGGTGACGCCGACCATCCTGAAACATGCCGACAGGCTCAAGGTGATCGGCCGCGCCGGGATCGGCACCGACAACGTGGACAAGGACGCGGCGTCGAAAAAGGGCGTGATCGTGATGAACACGCCGTTCGGCAACATGATCACCACCGCCGAACATGCCATCGCGATGATGTTCGCGGTGGCCCGCCAGATCCCCGAGGCCAGCGCCTCGACCCATGCCGGCAAATGGGAGAAATCCCGTTTCATGGGGGTGGAACTGACCGGCAAGACGCTGGGCGTGATCGGCGCCGGAAACATCGGCGGCATCGTCTGTGAACGTGCCCGCGCCCTGAAGATGAAGGTGCTGGCCTATGACCCGTTCCTGAGCGATGAAAAGGCCGCCCGGATGGGCGTGGAAAAGGTCGAGCTCGACGACCTGCTGTCGCGCGCCGATTTCATCACCCTGCATGTGCCGCTGACCGACCAGACCCGCAACATCCTGTCCCGCGAGGCGCTGGAAAAGACCCGCAAGGGCGTGCGGATCGTCAACTGCGCCCGTGGCGGGCTGGTGGACGAGGAGGCGCTGGCCGACCTGTTGAAATCGGGCCATGTGGCGGGCGCCGCCTTTGACGTGTTCAGCGTCGAGCCGGCCACGGACAACCCGCTCTTTGATCTGCCCAACGTGGTCTGCACGCCACATCTGGGCGCGGCCACCACCGAGGCGCAGGAAAACGTCGCCCTGCAGGTGGCCGAACAGATGTCGGATTACCTGCTAACCGGGGCCGTGACCAACGCGCTGAACATGCCGTCGGTGACCGCCGAGGAGGCCCGCGTGATGGGGCCGTGGGTCAAGCTGGCCGGGCATCTGGGCAGCTTCATCGGGCAGATGACCGATGAGCCGATCAAGGCGATCAACATCCTCTATGACGGGGCGGCGGCCGAAATGAACCTCGACGCGCTGAACTGTTCGGTGGTGGCCGGGATCATGAAGAAATCGAACCCGGACGTGAACCTGGTGTCCGCCCCGGTGGTGGCCAAGGAACGCGGTATCCAGATCTCGACCACCAGTCAGGACAAATCCGGCGCCTTCGAGGGCTATATCAAGGTCACCGTGGTGACCGAGGTCCGCGAACGGTCCATCGCCGGAACGGTGTTCACCGACGGCAAGCCGCGGTTCATCCAGATCAAGGGCATCAACATCGATGCCGAGGTCGGGGCCAACATGCTCTACACCACCAACGAGGACGTGCCGGGCATCATCGGCACGCTGGGGCAGACCATGGGCGAAAACGGCGTCAACATCGCCAACTTCACCCTCGGCCGGGCCAAGGCGGGCGGCGAGGCGATCGCGTTGCTCTATGTGGATGAGCCGGTGCCGGCGCCGGTCATAGAAAAGCTCTGCGGGACGGGCATGTTCCGCCAGATCAAGCCGCTGGCCTTCGACGTGGCCTGAGCGCCGCGCAGCACCGGGGCCGCCGGGCAACCGGCGGCCCGTTTCCGTTTGCAGGGCGTGACGCGGGCGTTTTCGCGGAAACCCGGATTGCCCTCGCCGTCACGCTTTGCGCCCGCTGGTCATTGGCGATACTGAGTGTCGCAGGCCTGTCCCGGTGTGTCCCGGGGGCCGCCACGCAACGCCGGAGCCCGCAGATGTCCCGACCGATCTATGCCATAGGCGATGTGCACGGCCAGCTCGGGGCGCTGGACCGGGCGCTGGAGCTGATCGCGCGGGATGGCGGTGACGCCGCCGAGGTGGTGATCCTGGGCGATCTCGTGGACCGGGGACCGGACAGCCGCGGCGTGATCGACCGTCTGACACAGGGCGCGGCGGCCGGGCGGAACTGGCATGTCCTGCGGGGCAATCATGACCGCCTGTTCCTGAACTTCCTGCGGCTGGGCGAAACCCGCGATGCCAATATCCGCTCGAATCTGACCTGGGCCAACCGGCGTCTTGGCGGGGCGGAAACGCTGCGGTCCTATGGCGTGACCGGACTGACCGACGACCCCGACCCGGTGGTGGTCGCGGCGGCGCGCGCGGCAGTGCCGGCAGCGCATGTGGATTTCCTCGAAAACCGGCCGCTCTTTGTCGAGGCGGGCGAATTGCTGTTCGTCCATGCCGGGATCTATCCCAATGTGCGGCTGGACCTGCAGGTCGAGGATGACCTGATCTGGATCCGCGAGCCGTTTCTCTCGCATCGCACGCCGCATCCCTGGCTGGTCGTGCATGGCCACACCGCGCTGGACGCGCCGCAGCATTTCGGCAACCGGGTCGATCTCGATGGCGGGGCGGGCTATGGCCGCCCGCTGCATCCGGCGGTGTTCGAGGGCCGCGCGTGCTGGCTGCTGACCGACCGGGGCCGGGTGCCGCTGCGGCCCTGACCCCTATCCGTGCAACGCAGCCACGGTCTTGAGCTGCGAAAAGCCGTAGAGCGCCTCGAACCCCTTTTCGCGGCCATGGCCGGATTTGCCAATGCCGCCAAAGGGCAGCTCGACCCCGCCGCCCGCGCCGTAATTGTTGATGAACACCTGGCCCGACCGCAGCGCGCGGGCCAGCCGCATCTGCCGCGCGCCGTCGCGGGTCCAGATGCTGGCGACCAGCCCGTATTCGGTGCCATTGGCGATCTCGAGCGCCTGCGCTTCGTCGTCGAAGGGGATCATCACCTGCACCGGGCCGAAAATCTCGTCCCGCGCCAGCGGATGGTCGGGGCGCACATCGGCAAAGAGGGTGGGGCGGACATAGGCGCCGGTGTCGGGGGCGTGATCGGCGATCACGCCGCGCCCGGCCACGGTCAGATCTCTGCCCCGGTCGAGGAACCCCTGCACGATGTCCTTCTGCCGGTCCGAGATCAGCGGCCCCACGCGCAGGTCATCCGTGGCGGGCCCCACCGTCAGCTCGCCATAGGCCGCCGCCATGCGGTCGCGCACCGCGTCATAGATCCCGCGCTGCACCAGGATCCGGGACGAGGCCGAACAGGTCTGGCCCGCGTTCTGGATGCCCGCGTTGACGAGAAAGGGCAGGGCGGCATCGAGGTCGGCATCGTCGAATACCAGCTGGGGCGACTTGCCGCCCAGTTCCAGCGTCACCGGCACCACGTTGCGGGCCGCCGCCGCCTGCACCAGCGCCCCGGTGGCGACCGATCCGGTAAAGCTGACATGCTGGATGCCGGGATGGCCCGACAGCGCCGCGCCCGCCTCGGCGCCGAGCCCCGGCACCACGTTCAGCGCCCCGGCGGGCAGCCCGGCCTCGACCGCCAGATGGGCAAAGGCCAGCGCGGTCAGGCAGGCTTCCTCGGCGGGTTTCAGCACCGCCGCGTTGCCCATCGCCAGCGCCGCGCCGACCGAGCGCCCGATGATCTGCATCGGGTAGTTCCAGGGCACGATATGGCCGGTGACGCCATGCGGTTCGCGCAGGGTATAGACAGTGTAGCCGTCGAGATAGGGAATGGTCTCGCCCATCACCTTGTCGGCCGCGCCGCCGTAGAATTCCATGTAGCGGGCCAGCGCCACCGCGTCGGCCCGGGCCTGGGTCAGCGGCTTGCCCACATCGGCCGCCTCCAGCGCGGCCAGAATCTCCACCCGGTCCAGCACCAGCTGCCCGATCCGGGTGAGGATGCGCCCGCGTTCGGTCGCGGTCATCCGGCCCCAGTCGCCGTCGCGGGCCGTCTGCGCGGCGGCCACGGCGGCATCGACATCGTCGGCCCCGCCACGGGCGATCCGGCAGATCTCGGATCCGTCGGACGGGTTGACCAGTGGCAGGGTCTGCCCGTCGGCGGGCGCCGTCCACTGGCCTCCGATCAGGCACAGCGCGGGGTCGAACCAGAGAGCGTTAGTCATGATAGGCCATCCTTTTCAGGCTTTCGCGATCGGGCAGCACCGGCGCGGCGGCGATCAGGTCGCGTGTATAGGGGTGTTGCGGGTCGGTGAAGACGGTTTCGGTGTCGCCCTGTTCGACGATCTCGCCGGATTTCATCACCAGCACCCGGTCGGTGACGGTGCGGACCACCGACAGGTCATGCGAGATGAACAGGTAGGTGAGCGCATAGGCCGCGCACAGCTCGGCCAGCAGGTCGAGGATCTGGGCGCGGACGGACACGTCGAGCGCGCTCACCGCCTCGTCGAACAGGATCAGGTCGGGGCGGATGATCAGGGCGCGAGCGATGGCGATGCGCTGGCGCTGGCCGCCGGAAAACTCGTGGATGTATTTCAGCGCGTCCGCCGGTTTCAGCCCCACCGCGGTCAGCGCCTCGTCGATCACGCGCTGGCGGTCTGCCCCCTTAGGTGGATCGTCGAGCAGGTGAAAGGGTTCAGTCACCAGCCGGTCCACCCGGTGGCGCGGGTTGAACGATCCGAACGGGTCCTGGAACACCACCTGCATCTTGCGCCGCACGGCGAGGTTGGGCCGGTGCCCGGAAAAGACCGGCTCGCCATCCAGCAGGATTTCGCCGCCCTGCACCTGTTCGAGCCCGAGCAGCGCGCGGGTGAGCGTGGATTTGCCACAGCCGGATTCACCCACCAGCCCCAGCCGTTCGCCCCGGTTGAGGGTGAAGCTGACCCCGTTCACGGCACGGAAATGGCCCGCGGGCGCAAGCAGTTTTCTGCGCGGCAGGCGGTAGTCGCGAACGACGTTCCTGACCTCGAGCAGCGGCGCGGGTTCGGGCAGGGGCGGCAGCGCGACCTGATGGTTCGACGCCTCGAACAGCATCCGCGTATAGGGATGTTTCATCGCCGCCAACAATTGCCGTGTGGGGCCGGTTTCGACCACCTCGCCGTGGCGCATGACCACGATGCGGTCGGCCATATCGGCAACCACGGCGAGATCATGGGTGATCATCAGCAGGCCCATGCCGAAATCGGCCACCAGCCCCTTTAGCAGGTCGAGGATCTGCGCCTGGGTGGTGACGTCGAGCGCGGTGGTGGGTTCGTCCGCGATCAGCAGTTCGGGGCGCAGCGCGATGGCCATCGCGATCACCACGCGCTGACGCTGGCCGCCCGACAGTTCATGCGGGTAGCGCGTGAGCGGAAAGCGGTCGGCGGGCAGGCCCACGCGGTCGAGGACCTCGCGCGCGCGCTCTTCCGCCCTGTCGGGCGACATCGCTTTGTGCACCAGGATGGTTTCCGCCACCTGCTGTCCGATCGTCCTGACCGGGTTGAGCGCGGTCATCGGTTCCTGGAACACCATGCCCACCCGCTGGCCCCGGATCGCGCACATGTCGGGTTCGGAGGCGTCCAGCAGTTCGGTCTCCGACAGGCGCACGCTGCCGGCTGTCCGGGCGAAGGGCGGCAGGAGCTGCATCACAGTGAACGCGGTCATCGATTTGCCCGATCCGCTTTCGCCGGTGACGGCCACGATTTCGCCGGGCGCCACCGTCAGCGACATGTCGCGCAGGATCGGCGTGCCGAGGATCGACAGGTTCAGGTCGCTGATCTCGAGCAGGCTCATGTCCGGGCCACCCGCAGCCGTGGGTCGAGCCAGTCGCGCAGCCCGTCGCCCATCAGGTTCAGCCCCAGAACGGTGAGGATGATCGCCACGCCCGGCACCAGCGCCAGGTGCGGTGCGAGCCCGACCATGGTCTGCGCGTCGGCCAGCATCCGGCCCCAGCTGGGGGTCGGGGGCTGGGCGCCGAGGCCCACATAGCTCAGCCCCGCCTCGGCCAGGATCGCCAGCGAGAACTGGATGGTGCCCTGCACGATCAGCAGGTTCAGCACATTGGGCAGGATATGCTCGGCCGAGATCCGGGCGCTGCCCTTGCCCGCCACCTGCGCGGCGAGGATGAAATCGCGTTCCCACAGGCTCAGCGCCGCGCCGCGGGTGATGCGGGCAAAGACCGGGATGTTGAAGATGCCGATGGCGATGATGGCATTCACCGCGCCCGCGCCGAACACGGCGGTGATCAGGATGGCGATGACCAGCGACGGGAAGGCAAAGACCAGATCGTTGCCGCGCATGATCAGTTCGTCCAGCCAGCTGCCCCGCCGCGCCGCCGCCGCCAGACCCAGCGGCACGCCGAGCGCGATGCCGATGCCGACGGCCACCAGCGCCACGGTGATCGAGGTGCGGGCGCCGACCATGATCATCGAAAACATGTCGCGCCCGAAATGATCGGTGCCGAACCAGTGCGTGGCGCCGGGCGGCTGCAGCTTGGCGGGGATGTCCATGGCCGCGTGGTCGAACGGGGTCCAGGCAAAGGACAGCAGCGCCGCCAGCAGCACCAGCGACGACAGGGCGCCGCCGATCAGGAGGTTCCGGCTCATCATGTGCGCGCCCTCAGCCGCGGGTCGACCACTGCATAGGCGAGATCGACCAGGAAATTGACCACGATCACCGCAAAGACCAGCAGCATCACCACCGATTCCACCACGATCAGGTCGCGCGACGAGATCGACTGGAACACCAGCCGTCCCAGTCCCGGCAGGTAGAACACCTGTTCGATGATGATCGCGCCCGCGAGCAGGAACGAGAATTGCAGCCCGATGATGGTCAGCACCGGGATCAGCGCGTTGCGCACGCCGTGCCGCCACAGCGCCTGCCGGCGGCTCAACCCCTTGGCGCGGGCGGTGCGCATGAAATCCTCGCCCAGTATGTCGATCAGCGACGACCGCATGACGCGGGCGAGGATCGCGGCCTGCGGCAGCGCCAGGCTGATCGCGGGCAGGGTCAGGGCATGAAGCCCGGCCCAGACCCCGTTGTCCCAGCCCGGAAAGCCGCCGGCCCCGAACCAGCGCAGGTTGATGGCGAAGACCAGAACCAGCATCATGGCGAACCAGAAATTCGGGATCGCCACGCCCAGCTGGGTCGCGCCCATCACCGCCATGTCGCCGGGGCGCCCGCGCCGGGCCGCCGCATAGATACCGGCCGGAAAGGCCAGCGCCGTGGACAGGGTCAACGCATAGAGAGCCAGCGGCAGGGAAACCTTCACCCGTTCCGCCACCATGTCGGATACCGGCGTGCGATAGGTGTAGGAGGTCCCGAAGTCGCCGGTCAGCATCCCGCCGAGCCAGTCGAGATAGCGCTGCCATTTCGGCACGTCGAGCCCGAGCTCCGACCGCAGCGCCGCCACCGTGTCGGGCTGGGCGTTGATCCCCAGCATGAAGCTGGCCGGATCGCCGGGTGCCACCTCGATCACGAAGAAGATCACCAGCGACGCGACCGCGAGGCTGATGACGAGGGAAAGCAGGCGTTTGAGTGAATAGCGCAGCATCGCAGCGACGTTAACCTGTTTCGGTTTCGGGATGAATCGGTTTTCGCGCCTTGCGCGGGCCGGGTGGGGTGCGAAACAGGCCCCCGCCGGGGCGGGGGCCTGTCGGTCCAGTCGCGGGCGCGGGTTACTGTGCCCAGCTCACCGCGGTGAGGTCGATGGCCGCCGTGGGCGCGTTGGCCCAGAGACCCTCGAGCCCAACCTTGGCGACACCTAGATTGGCAAGCTGAAACAGGTAGCCGTTGACGAAATCCTCGGCGATGACGGTCTGCGCCTGTTGCAGCAGCCCGGTGCGCTTGTCCGGGTCCGTGGTCCGGTTCAGCGTGTCCATCAGGGCCTGGAAATCCGGGTTGTCATACTGGAAATAGTAATCCGGCCGCGCGTAGATGCCGATATCCATCGGTTCGGTATGGCTGACGATGGTCAGGCCGAAATTCTTGCCCCGGAACACCGATTCCAGCCATTGCGCCCATTCGACATTGATGATCTCGGCCTTGATCCCCACCTCGGCCAGCTGCGCGGCGATGATCTCGCCGCCACGGCGGGCATAGGACGGGGGGGGCAGGTGCAGCGTGGTTTCGAACCCGTCGGCCAGCCCGGCCTCGGCCAGCAGCGCCTTCGATTTCTCGGGGTCGTAGGCCGAGGTCCCGGTCAGATCGACATAGGCCGGGTTGTGCGGCGCGAAATGGGTGCCGATCGGGGTGCCATAGCCGAACATGGCCCCGTCGATGATCGCCTGCCGGTCGATCGCGTGGGCGATGGCCTCGCGCACCTTGATGTCGTCAAAGGGCGGCTGCTTGTTGTTGATCGACAGGATGGTTTCGCCTTCGGTCGACCCCACCAGAACCTGAAACCGCGGGTCGGCTTCGAATTGCGGCAGGTTCTCGGGGGCGGGGAACCCGGCGAACGCGTCGATATCCTCGGCCATCATCGCGGCAAAGGCGGCGGTCGGGTCCGAGATGAACTTGAAGGTCGCCTTGTCCAGCACCGCCGGCGTGCCCCAGTAATCGGGGTTCTTCTCGATGTCGATCCGGTCGCCCTGCACCCAGTTGGCGAACCTGAACGCGCCGGTTCCGACCGGGTTGGTCTTGATGGTCTCGATGCTCTCGGGCGCCACGATCACCGCGTCGCCCCAGGCCAGGTTGAACAGCAGGTTGCCGTTGGGTTCGGCCAGCGTGATCCGGACCGTGGCCGGATCCACCGCCTCGACGCTCTCGATCCCGTCGAACAGGGCCTTCTGCGCGTTCACGCTGTCCTCGGCACGGGCGCGGTCGAGGCTGAACACCACGTCTTCGGCATCCATCGCGGTGCCGTCGTGAAAGGTCACGCCTTCGTGCAGGCTGAAGGTATAGGTCAGCCCGTCATCGGAGATCTCCCAGCTTTCGGCCAGGCCGGGCACGACCGACCCATCGCCCATGAACCGGGTCAGGCCCTCGAAGATATTGGAATAGACGACGGAATCGATGGCTTGCGCGGCGGCGCTGGTCGGATCCAGATGCGGCGGTTCGAGCTGCATCGCCACGGTGATCCCGCCCTCGGCCCGGGCCGCGCCGATCCCGGCGCTCAGGGCAAGGGCGCTGACGGCGGCCAGCCTGGCAAAGTGTTTCATGGATGTATCTCCCTGCGTTGTCGCGACAGTCTTGGCCGATAACAGGCGGGAAACAAGACCCTTTCGCATGTAGGGCTGGAACCCGGACCGGCTGGCGGGTTAGGCTCTGCCGGGATCGCGGAAACGGGAGGAACGGGGATGACCGCACCAAAGGCCCATATATTGGCCATCGATCAGGGAACCACGTCGACCCGGGCGATCCTGTTCGACGGCGCCATGAAGGTTGCCGGCGTGGCGCAGCGCGAGTTCACCCAGCATTTCCCGGCGGCGGGCTGGGTCGAACATGACGCGGAAGAGATCTGGGAAACCACGGTCGCGGTCTGCCGGGAGGTCCTGCAGGCGCGGGACATCGGACCGGAGGGGATCGCCGCCATCGGCATCACCAACCAGCGTGAAACCACGCTGGTCTGGGATCGCGCATCGGGCAGGCCGCTGCACCGGGCCATCGTCTGGCAGGACCGCCGCACCGCCGATATCTGCACCGCGCTGCGCGACGCCGGCCACGAACCGGCCGTCACCGCCGCCACCGGCCTGCTGCTCGACCCCTATTTCTCGGGCACCAAGGTCAAGTGGTTCCTGGACAATGTCGATGGCGCACGGGCGCGAGCGGATCGCGGCGAGCTGCTGTTCGGCACGATCGACAGCTTTCTGATCTGGCGGCTGACCGGCGGCCGGGTGCATGCGACCGATGCCACCAATGCCGCGCGCACGCTGCTGTTCGATATCAACGAGGGCCGGTGGAGCCCCGAGATCTGCGACCTGCTCGGCGTGCCGATGTCGATGCTGCCCGAGGTGCGCGATTGCGCCGCCGAGTTCGGCGAGACCGAACCCGAGCTGCTGGGCGGGCCGATATCCATACGCGGGGTGGCGGGTGACCAGCAGGCGGCCACCATCGGGCAGGCCTGTTTCTCGCCGGGGATGATGAAATCCACCTATGGCACGGGCTGTTTCGCGCTGCTGAACACCGGTGACGCGCCGGTGACCTCGCAGAACCGGATGCTGACCACGATCGCCTACCAGCTGGACGGCAAACGCGCCTATGCGCTGGAAGGGTCGATCTTTGTCGCCGGCGCGGTGGTGCAATGGTTGCGCGACGGGTTGGGCGTGCTGCAGGCCGCGAACCAGAGCGGCGATCTGGCGCGCAAGGCCGATCCGGCGCAATCGGTGACCATCGTGCCCGCGTTCACCGGGCTGGGCGCGCCCTACTGGCGGCCCGATTGCCGCGGCGCGGTCTTCGGGCTGACGCGCAATTCCGGCCCGGCCGAATTCGCCCGCGCGGCGCTGGAGAGCGTGGCGTTCCAGACCCGCGACCTGTGGCAGGCGATGCGCGCCGACTGGGGGGCCGAGGCCGATACCGTGCTGCGCGTCGATGGCGGGATGAGCGCGTCGAACTGGACCATGCAGGCGCTGGCCGACATTCTCGGCGCCCCGGTCGACCGGCCGGTGATGCAGGAAACCACCGCGCTGGGCGCGGCGTGGCTGGCGGGGATGCAGGCGGGCGTCTACCCGGATGCCGAGGGCTTTGCCGCGACCTGGGCGCTGGACCGGCAATTCGTGCCCGCGATGAGCGAACCCGACCGCGAAACCGCCAATGACCGCTGGAAACGGGCGGTGCAGGCGGCGATGAGCTATTGAGGCCCAGCCCGGCGCCGAGGGTGTCGGCGGCGCGGTGGTTCAGAAGCACGAGGACACAGCCGGCCGCGCCTATCACTTCCGCCGCTCCTGGATAAAGGGCAGCCTCGGCGCCAGCCCCTCGCAGTTGCGCATCATGCATGTGGAGGGCGACAGCATGGCGCCGACGCTCCTGAACGGCGACACGGTGCTGGTCGACATGGCCCGCTGCACCCCCAACCCGCCCGGCATCTTCGTGCTGGACGACGGCATGGGGCTGGTGGCCAAGCGGCTAGAGCACATCCCCAACAGCGACCCGCCCGCTGTGCGCGTCATCTCCGACAATCCCGTCTACAGCCCCTGTGAACGAACGGCCGACGAAATCCACATCGTCGGCCGCATTCGTTGGTTCGCGCGGGAGATTTCAGGTGAGCGCGTTTCGGGAGATCGACGATGCCGACCCGGCGCTGGCTTTCTCGCCCCTGGTGCGTGGGATCGAGAAGACCATCGATTGGATCGGCGAGCACGGCGGCATTCCCCTGACACCCACCAAGGCGTTCAAGCGGGTGTTCGTGCATTGGGCGGCAGCCGAGTTCGACTGGCCCGGCCATACCGAGGCAGATCTGATGGCCGTCAACAAGGTGCTTAACGAATGGGATTTCCCGCCGCTTGAAATCCTGCACAACCTGATGATCGCGATGAAGCTCGGCCGGCACTACAAGGGCGAGTTCCGCCTGACCAAGAGCGGTCAAGCGCTGGTCGGACATCCCGGTCGCATCTTCGGCATGATCGCCCCGTTCTTCCTGTTCCGCATCGATCACGCCAGCCAGTCGCGCTTCGACGACGCGCCATTCATGAAAACACCGCTGTGGAGGTCAGCGCTGCGGTTGGAGACAGACAGGATGGCGCGAGGTGCGATTTGGCATTGAGGATCACAAAGTGAAGCGGTCCCACCTTTCCGGACAGTTTTGCGGCTTTGCTAAGGTGTATCGGATTTAGGTTTCATGCTGCTTCTTGCTCTTCCACGCCGGTCCAATATGCGTCGTCCGGCGTTTGCCGATCAAGCGCGGAACGGGGTCGCTCGGCGTTGTAGAATGCCATCCAGTTTTTGACGACCCTGCGGGCCCGGAAGCCGTCAGTGATCTCGTCGAGGTAGATCGCCTCCTGTTCCTTGATCATCCCGATGATCTGCGCCTCGGTGAAACGGCTCTTTCGCCTTCGCCTGCTCCTTCAGGGCTGGGCAGACCCTACATCATGGTGAGGGATTTCGCGGCGGGCAGGTCAGAAGTGACCTGGCGCCTGCCGCTGCGTGGCGGCGGGAAAGGTGGTGCTTTCTCTGTCGGGGTCCACGGGTTAGACCGGGGCATGTTGCAGACATTCGACTCGCTTTCCGATCTGTTCCGCCACGGGTTCGACACCGTGATCGACGTGCGCAGCCCGTCGGAATATGCCGAGGATCATCTGCCCGGCGCCATCAACCTGCCCGTGCTGGACGATGCGCAGCGGGCCGAGGTCGGCACCATCTACAAGCAGCAGAGCCCGTTTGCGGCGCGCAAGATCGGGGCCGCGCTGGTGTTTCGCAACGCGGCCGACCATGTGGCCGGTCCGCTGGCGCATCACGAGGGCGGGTGGCGGCCGCTGGTCTATTGCTGGCGCGGCGGTCAGCGGTCGGGGGCGTTCGGCTGGATGCTCGGTCAGATCGGCTGGCGCCCGGGGGTGATCCGCGGCGGCTATCGCAGTTTCCGGCGGCTGGTGAACCGGGCGCTCTATGACGACTGCCTGCCGCACCGGTTGCTGTTGCTGGACGGCTATACCGGGACCGCCAAGACCGAGCTGCTGGGCCTGCTGGCGGCGCGCGGCGTCCAGGTGCTGGATCTCGAAGGGCTCGCCGGGCATCGCGGGTCGCTGCTGGGCGAGATGCCGGCGCCGCAGCCTGCGCAGAAAGCGTTCGAGACGGCCCTGGCGGTGGCGCTGCATGATCTCGACCCGACCCGCCCGGTCGTGGTCGAGGCGGAATCGAGCAAGATCGGGGCGCGGATCATTCCGCCGTCGCTGTGGTCGGCGATGAAATCCGCGCCGCGGATCGAAATCGCCGCGCCGCTGGAGGCGCGGACCGGGTATCTGGCGCGGGCCTATGACGACATCCTGTCGGATACGGCGCGGCTGCAACAACGGCTGGCGCCGCTGAAGGCGCATCGGGGCGGGGCGGTGATCGACGGGTGGTTCGACCGGATCGCGGCGGGTGACAAGACCGGGCTGACCCGGGCGCTCATGGTCGAGCATTACGACCCGGCCTATGAGAAATCGCGCCGCGCCATCGGGGCCGAGGTGCTCGAACGGATCCCGGTCGCACGGCTCGACCCGGCGGGGCTGGACGAGGCCGCCGCGCGGATCGAGGCGGCGGTCACCGCCTATGCCGGCAGCGGCCCCGTAACCGGATAGGGCGGCCCGTCGGTCAGCGCGCCGATCCGGGCGGCGGCAAAGCCCAGCCAGTGCAGCGCGGCCAGGATGCGATCGACCTCGCCGCGCGGCACGGCGGCCAGCAACCCGCCTGCGGTTTGCGGGTCGAACAGCAACTCGGCGATGCCGCCATCGGGCAGGGATGGCACCGCCGCGCGGTTGTCGGCCCAGAGCGATGAGCGCACCCCCTGCGCGGACAGATCCGCCGCCCCGTCGAGCAGCGGCACCGCCTCGGGGCACAGCACCGCGCCGGTCCCGGATGCTTCGCAGATGTTCAGCAGGTGCCCGGCGAGGCCGAACCCGGTCACGTCGGTCATGGCGTGGGCGCCGGCCAGCACCCGCGCGGCCTCGGCCTGGGGTCTGGCCATCTGTTCCAGCGCCGCGACGACGTGATCTCCGCGTGCCCGCCCGGCCATTTCACCGGCCATCACCACGCCGGTGCCGATCGGCTTGGTCAGGATCAGCGCGTCGCCCGCACGTCCTTTGGCCAGCGTGACCGGTTCGTGCCCGCACAGGCCGGTGACGCTGAAGCCGATGGTCAGTTCCGCCCCGACCGAGCTGTGGCCGCCGACGATCTCGGCACCCGCGCCGCGCATGATCCCGGTGGCGGCGGTCATGATCTCGCGCATCATGCGTTCCTGCAACTCCGCCGAAAGACGGGGCAGGACCAGGTTGGCCGTCGCAGCCTGCGGCGCGGCGCCCATGGCCCAGATGTCGCCGAGCGCATGGACGGCGGCGATCCGGGCCATCACCACCGGATCGTCGATGAAGGCCCGCAGGTGGTCCGAGCTCAGCACCTGCCGCGCGCCACCCGTGTGCAACAGCGCCGCGTCGTCGCCCGGCAACGGGGTGATGTCGGTGTGGGCGCCGGTCGCCAGCGGCACCAGCGCCGCGCGCAGCGCGCCGCGGCCGACCTTGGCCCCGCAGCCGCCGCATAGGGGTTTGCCGCCCAGGGCCTGTTCCATGCCCTGCGCGCGTGGTTCTGGCAGATCGGGCAGGCCCATCACCGGCAGGTCGCGGAACCTGTCCATGAACCTGCTGTCGATCCGGTCCTTCCAGCGCCACATGGCCGGGCCGCTTTTCACCAGGCCGAACCGTTCGCCGACGGCCGCCTTGTCGCCCAGCGAGATCAGTTTCAGATAGTCCCGCTGCGGCCGATAGCGCCGCATCCGTCCCCCCGACAGCGCCGCGCGCAGATTCTCGAACAGCACCGGCGCCTGTCGAACCGCATAGACCCCGGCCTTGGGGCGCGGGCTGGTGGTCATATGGGCGCAATCCCCGGCGGCGAACACCGCCGCATCGCTGGTTTGCAGGCGGTCGTCCACCGCGACGAAGCCATTTTCCAGCACCAGCCCGGTCTGCGCCAGCCAGCCATGCGGCTGCGCGCCGGCGGCGCCGGTGACGAAATCCGCTTCGACCCGGCGGCCATCGGCCAGCAGGACGGCGCCGGGTTCGACGGCCGTCGCGCCGGTCCGCTCGATCAGCGTGACGCCCTGCGCGGCCAGCCCGTCGCGGACGGCCCGCGCCGCCCGTGCGCCCAGCCCCGGCAGGGCACCGGCGGCGTCGATCAGCGTGACCTGCCCGTTGCGTCCGCGCGCGCGCAGCGCATGGGCCATCGCCATGGCCAGTTCGGCCCCGGCAACGCCCGCGCCGATCACGGCCACCTGCACCGGGGTGCTGCCCCCGATCACCGCGCGCCAGCTGTCGGCGAACCGGTCCAGCGGCTTGGCCGGAACCGCATGGTCGTCAAAGCCCGGCAGGTCCGGCATGGCCGAGGTGATCCCCACATCGATCGAACAGATGTCGAAGGCGACCGGAGGCCGTCCCGGCACCGTCACCTGCCGCGCGGCGAGATCGATATCGGTCGCCGCGCCCAGAACCAGCCGCGCCCCGGCAAAGCGGGCCAGCCGCACCAGGTCGATATCCAGCGCCGCGCGCGCATAATGACCGGCGACATAGCCCGGCAACATGCCGGAATAGGCGGCCATCGGTTCGGGCGAGATCACCGTTAGCCGGGCGCCGGGCAGCCGGTTCATGCCCCAGCGCCGCAGTACCAGCGCATGCGCGTGGCCGCCGCCGATCAGGACGAGGTCGCGGGTGAGGGGAAGCTGCATGTTGTCCATGCCCGCCGTTCTAAGCGCTCCGGGCGGGGTTACAAGCGCCGGATGGTGGTCACATGGGTGTGAGTGCCCTTGCCGATGGCGGGCGGTGCGGCATGATCGGCGACATTGGCAGGAAAGGACCGGGATGAGATCTGAACCCCTGCGTGCCGCGGATGTCCTCGCGCGGCGGCTGTATGCCGCGGGCTGCCGCCATGCGTTCGGAATGCCCGGAGGCGAGGTGCTGACGCTTGTGGATGCGCTCGAAGCGGCGGGCATCCGGTTCCACCTCGCGCGGCACGAGAACGCCGCCGGGTTCATCGCCGAGGGCGTGCATCACCGCGACGGCGCGCCCGCGATCCTCGTCGGCACCATCGGGCCGGGGGTGCTGAACGCGGTCAACGTGGTGGCCAACGCGATGCAGGACCGGGTGCCGATGATCGTGCTCAGCGGATGTGTCGAGGCTGATGAGGCGCTGCGCTACACCCACCAGGTGGTGGATCACAAGGCGGTGCTGGGCGCGGTGACCAAGGCCACGTTCCGGCTGAGCCCCGGCGGGGCGGCGCTGATCGTCGACAAGGCGGTGCGGATCGCGCTGCGCCCGCGTCAGGGGCCGGTGCATATCGACGTGCCGATCGGCGCGGCGGACGCCCCCGCGCCGCCTGCGCCCCTGATCGCCCCGGAGGCCGCCGCCGCTCCGCATGGCCCGGCGCTGGATCAGGCGCGGGACTGGCTGGCGCGGGCCGACCGGCCGCTGGCGTTGATCGGGCTGGATGCGTTGCGCGATGGCTGCGGGGCGGCGCTGCGCGGTTTCGTCGAGCGGTTCGGCGTGCCGTTCGTGACCACCTACAAGGCCAAGGGCATCCTCCCCGAGGACCATCCGCTGTGCCTGGGCGGGGCGGGGCTGTCGCCGCTGGCCGACCGGCACCTGCTGCCGCTGGTGGGCGCCGCCGACCTGGTGCTGGCGCTGGGCTATGACCCGATCGAGATGCGGTCCGGGTGGCGCGATGCCTGGGATCCCGACACCCAGCGCGTGATCGACATCGCCGCCGAGCCGAATGATCACGGCATGCACCGCGCGGGGCTGGCCTTCGTTGCCGATACCGGCGCCGCGCTCGATGCGCTGGGCCACGGGGTCGCGCCGCGCGCCACCTGGCCGGGCGGCGAGCCCGCGCGGGTGCGGGCGGCGCTGGCGGCGGCGTTCCCGGCGGATGACGACTGGGGGCCCGCCGCGGTGATCGCCGAGGCGCGGGCGGTGCTGCCGCCCGACACGCTGGCCAGCGCCGACAGCGGCGCGCACCGGATCCTGCTGTCGCAGATGTGGCGCTGCACCGAACCGCGCGGGCTGGTGCAGAGCTCGGGGTTCTGCACCATGGGCTGCGCGGTGCCGCTGGCAATCGGGATGAAGCTGGCCGCGCCCGCCCGCCCGGTGGTCAGCTTTTCCGGCGATGCCGGGTTTATGATGGTGGCGGGCGAACTGGCGACGGCGGCGGACCTGGGCGTGGCGCCGATCTTCGTGGTGTTCGTCGATGACAGCCTGGCGCTGATCGAACTGAAACAGCGGCAACGGCAGCTGCGCAATGCGGGCGTCGATTTTCCCGGCCACGACCTGCCCGCGCTGGCCCGCGCGCTGGGCGGGCACGGCGTTTCGGTGCGGGACCGGGGCGGTTTGCGGGCCGCGTTGCGCCGGGCGCTCGAATCAGACCGGTTCACCGTGATCGCCGCCGGGATCGGATCGCGGGCCTATGACGGCCGGATCTGAGGCATCCGTGCGAAACCTTGCCGATCTGGCTGGGCCATCGGCAAAGTTCTTCCCATCGCGGGCACACGGGGGGTCACCAATACGAGAGCACGAAAGGATGTGATATTCCCTTTCCGCGCAGTCTGTTAATGCAGTTGACGTCAATGCTGCAGCCGCAGCGAAACCGACAGATGCAGGAACCGAGCCGGTATGTCCCACGACCTCTATGGCCAGACGACCAGCCTGAGCGACCCCGCCGCGATCGCCGCCTGGAATGCGACGATGCAGGGGTTTCTGGCCCATTCGGCATGCACCCCCGAACATCTGGGCGCGGTGCTGCGTACGGACCCGGACTTTGCGCTGGCTCAGGCGGTGCAGGGGTTGTTCCTGATGCTGATGGGGCGGCGCGAACTGGTGGCTGACGCGGTGTCGGCGCTGGCCCGCGCGCAGCGGATCGAGCGGCAGGGCGCGGTGTTGCCGCGCGAACGGCTCTATATCGATGCGCTGGCGGATTGGATCGGTGGCCATCCCGGCGCGGCGGTGCAGCGGCTCGAACAGGTGTTGCGCGCCGATCCCGGCGATGCACTGGCGATGAAGCTGGGCCATGCGATCCGCTTTGTGCTGGGCGATGCGACGGGGATGCGCCGGTCGGTTGAACGGGTGCTGCCGGCCTATGACCGGTCCCATCCCGGCTATGGCTATCTGCTCGGGTGCCACGCGTTTTCGCTCGAGGAAACCGGCGATTACGCCCGCGCCGAAACCACGGGCCGCCATGCGCTGTGGCTGGCGCCCGACGATGCCTGGGGGCTGCACGCGGTAGCCCATGTGCATGACATGACCGGCTGTGCGCGGCGCGGGCTCGATTGGCTGGAGGGCCGCGAAGGCGCCTGGGCGCATTGCAACAATTTCCGGTTCCACGTCTGTTGGCACAAGGCGCTGATGTATCTCGACCTGGGCCGGATCGACGCCGTTCTGGCGCTCTACGATCGCGAGATCCGGGCCGAGCGCACCGACGACTACCGCGATATCGCCAACGCGACCGCGCTGCTGATGCGGCTGGACCTCGAAGGCGTCGATGTCGCCGACCGCTGGCAGGAACTGGCCGATCTGGCCGAGACGCGGACGCAGGACGGATGCCTGATCTTTGCCGACCTGCATTACCTGCTCGCGCTGAACGGCGACAGCCGCGACGCGGCGGCGCATCGGCTGATCCGGCGTATCGGCCGCGATGCCGCGAGGTCGGATACCCGGACCGGGCGCAACATGGCGCATCCGGGCCGGGCGGCGGCGGCGGGGCTGCGCGACTTTGCCGAGGGCCGGTTCGCGTCGGCCTTTGCGCATCTTTCCGCCGCGCGCGGCGACATGCAGCGGGTGGGGGGCAGTCACGCCCAGCGCGACCTGTTCGAACGCATGACCATAGATGCGGGCATCCGGGCAGGACAGTTCGATGCCGCCGAGGCCATCCTGAACGACCGGTCCCGCCGCCGTTCACGGGATGACGGCTATGCCCATGCCCGGCGCGACATGATCGCGGCGGGCCGTGGCGCGGCGCTCGATATCCCGGCCCAGTGATTCGACCAGTAACCCGCCGGCCAGACGGAACAACACATCAAGGAGTATGCTGAGGGAATGCTGAACCAGACGGCAACGGTTGCAGCCGCAGCGGGATTTTCAACCGCCGCCGAAGCCCCGGAGCGCAGAGCCGCGCCGGTGGCATCCGTGGCGTCGGTGGCGTCGCGCCGCGATCCACGGCTCGATTTCTACCGGGGGATCGCGATGTTCATCATCCTGGTCGCGCATATCCCGTCCAACCGCTGGGCGAACTGGATCCCGGCGCGGTTCGGGTTTTCCGATGCCGCCGAGATTTTCGTGTTCTGTTCCGGCATGGCCTCGGCCATCGCCTTTGGCGGGTGTTTCGCGCGGCAGGGCTGGCTGATGGGGACGGCGCGGGTCGTGTTCCGGGTCTGGCAGGTCTATTGGGCGCATATCTGCCTGTTCTTCTTCGTGGCCGCTTCGATGGCCGCGCTCGACCTGACCGGCGCGTTCGACAAGAGCTATGTGTCGTCGCTGAACCTGCAGCATTTCTTTGACGATCCGGCGCCGCAGATGGTGGGGCTGTTCACGCTGAGCTATGTGCCCAACTATTTCGACATCCTGCCGATGTACCTGGTGGTGCTGGCGATGATGCCCGTGGTCATGGCGCTGGCGCGGGTCAGCCCGTGGCTGGTTGCGGTGGCCTGCGTCGCGGTCTGGCTGGTCGCCAATCTGGGCCGCCTGCCGCTGCCGGCCGAGCCGTGGTCGGACCGGCAATGGTTCTTCAACCCGTTCGGCTGGCAGCTGCTGTTCTTTACCGGCTTTGCCTTCATGCGTGGCTGGCTGCCCGCGCCGCCGGTGTCGAAAACCCTGATCTGGATCTGTGCCGCCTTCGTCATTCTGTCGGCGCCGTTCGGGTCGTTCAAGGCGCTGACCTGGCTGGGGGCGGCCAATGCCGATCTCGCCAGCGCGATCCGCGAGACCTGGCCGCTGACCGGCGAGCTGCGCAACAAGACCGAACAGGGGCTGCTGCGCTACCTGCATTTCCTGTCGCTGGCCTATCTCGGCTGGGTCGCGGCGGGGCAGGGCGGGCAACGCTTGACCCACGCGGCGGCCCATGGCGGCACGGCGGCGCGGTTCCTGCTGAGGATCATCACCAAGGTCGGTCAGCAATCGCTGGCGGTGTTCGTGTTCTCGATGGCGCTGGCGCAGTTGCTGGGGGCCGTGCTCGACGTGGTCGGCCGCAACAACCTGACCGTGTCGGCGGTGAACCTGGCCGGGTTCGCGATGATTACGGCGGTGGCCTACACCGCCGGCTGGTTCAAATCCCAACCCTGGCGGAGCAGGCGGGCATGACATTCACGAGACGCGCTTTTTTGGCCAGTTCGACGGCACTGGCGATGACGGGGCCCCTGCGGGCCGGAACCGGGTTCAGCCGCGACACGGTGATCGCGCTGGCCCGTGACCTGGCGGGGCAGGATTACGCGCCGCGGGCGACGGTGCCGCAGGACTGGCTGGACCTGACCTACCCGCAATACCGGGCGCTGCGGTTTCGCACCGACCGGTCGCTGTGGCGTGGCACCGACAGGCCCTACGAGGTCGATTTCTTTGCCCCCGGTCTCTATTTTCCGCGCCCGGTGCAGATCGACACGGTGCAGGACGGGGCCACCGCGCCGGTGCCGTTCGATCTCGGCCGCTTCAAGATCGGGACCGAGGTCGAGATGCCCGACCTCGCCCCCGATGACAGCCTCGGCTGGTCGGGGTTCCGGCTGCGCACCGATCTGGACCTGCCGGGCAAGAAGACCGAGTTCTGCGTCTTCCAGGGCGCCAGCTATTTCCGCGCCATCGGGATCGGGCAGGCCTATGGCCTGTCGGCGCGCGGGCTGGCGCTGAAAACCGGCGATCCCGATGGCGAGGAATTCCCCGAATTCACCCGGTTCTGGCTGGAGACCCCGGCGCCGGGACAGCGCAACATGGTTGTTCACGCGTTGCTGGACAGCGCGTCCGTCACCGGCGCCTACCGGTTCGACATCACGCCCGGCCCGTCCTGCGTGATGGAGGTCGAGGCGACGCTGTTCCCGCGCGTGGACCTGACCCATGCGGGGATCGGCCCGCTGACCTCGATGTTCCTGTTCGATGCCACCGACCGGACCCGGTTCGACGATTTCCGGCCCGCCGTGCATGACAGCGACGGGCTGCTGATCGCCAATGGCGCGGGCGAAACGCTGTGGCGGCCGCTGGCCAACCCGCGGGCGTTGCAGGTGTCGTCCTTCGTCGACCGGGGCCCGCGCGGGTTCGGGCTGATGCAGCGGTCGCGCCGCTATGGCGATTTTCACGACCTCGAATCGCTCTATCACCGCCGCCCGGGCCTGTGGGTGGAACCCAGGGGCGACTGGGGGGACGGGGCGGTCACGCTGGTCGAGATCCCGGCCGACAAGGAAATCTATGACAACATCGTCGCCTATTGGCGCCCGCGCACGCCCTATGCGGCCGGGCAGCGGGTCGACCTGGCCTATCGCCTGACCTGGTGCGACCGCGCGCCGCTGGCCGACGGCCTGCCGCGGGTGATGGATACGCGCATGGGCGCGGGCCTGTCCGGGGGGCGCGTGGTCATGGTAGAATTCGAACCGCACCCGCTGCTGGACGAAGACCCCGATACGCTCGACGCGCTGATTTCGTCGGTTCAGGTCGACCCCGGCCCGGGCGTGCTGGAACGCAACCCGGAAACCGGCGGTCTGCGGCTGGCGTTCCGCTTCGAACCCGGAGACCGGGACCATGTCGAATTGCGGGCACAACTGCGCCGCGGCGACATGCCGGCCTCCGAGGTCTGGCTCTACCGGTGGACGAGATGAGAAACGACCTGCACATGATGCCCCCCGACGCGCCGTTGCCGATGCCCGAGCAGGATTTCCATGCCCGCTTTCGCGATGGCCACGCGCCGGGGCCGCAGCGTATCGCCGGCCAGCGGCGCTGGCGCATCGCCGCGTTCACGCCGGCGGTGGCGGCCACCGCGCTGCTGCTGTGGGTGATGCATGACTGGTTTTCCGACCGCGGGCTGACCTGGGTCGAGGCGCTGTTGCTGTCGCTGGTCGGGTTCAACGTGTTCTGGCTGGCGCTGTCGGTCGGCACGGTGCTGCTGGGGCTGTGGTCGCTGGCACGCGCCGGACGCCGGCCGCAGCGTCCGTTGCCGCAGGGGGCGGTGCCGCCGCTGAGGGTCGCGCTGCTGCTGCCGGTCTGCGACGAACAGCCCTGGGACGTGCTGGGCAATGCGCAATCCATGCTCGAGGACCTGCGCGCGCGCGGTGGCCGTCACGACTATGCCATGTTCGTGCTGTCGGACACGCGCAACCCCGACACCGCCGCCAAGGAACAGGACAGCCTGCGCGCGCTGATGGTGCTGTCACCGGGGCTGCGCATCCATTACCGCCGCCGGACCGAGAATACCGGCCGCAAGGCGGGCAACATCGCCGACTGGGTGCGGCGCTGGGGCGGCGACTGGGACGCGATGCTGGTGCTCGACGCCGACAGCCTGATGACCGGCCGCGCGGTGGCGCGGCTAGCCGATGCGCTGGCCGCCGATCCCGGCGCCGGGCTGATCCAGAGCTTTCCGCACCTGATCGGGGCGCAGACCGTGTTCGCCCGGATGCAGCAATTCGCCAACGGGGTCTATGGCGCGGTGCTGGCCGAGGGGCTGGCCCGGATCGGCGGGCATGACGGCAATTACTGGGGTCACAACGCGATCCTGCGGACCCGCGCCTTTGCCGCCTGCGCGGGGTTGCCGCCGCTGCGCGGCCTGCGCGGGCGCCGGTCCGAGATCATGAGCCATGATTTCGTCGAGGCCGGGCTGTTGCGCCGCGCCGGGTGGGGCGTGCGGTTCCTGCCGCGCATAGCCGGATCCTACGAGGAAACCCCGGCGACGCTGATCGACCATATCCTGCGCGACCGGCGCTGGTGCCACGGCAACCTGCAACATATCCGGCTACTGGGGGCGCAGGGTTTTGCGTCGATGTCGCGGTTTCACCTGCTGCACGGGGCGGTGGGCTATCTGATGTCGCCGGTCTGGTTCGCGCTGCTGGTGATGTGGGCGCTGATCGGGCAGGGCGGGGATGCCAGCGTGCTGCGCTATTTCAGCGACACCAACCCGCTGTTCCCGGACTGGCCCGCGATGACCGAAACGCGGG
Organism: Pukyongiella litopenaei; assembly: GCF_003008555.2. Lineage (NCBI taxonomy): Bacteria > Pseudomonadati > Pseudomonadota > Alphaproteobacteria > Rhodobacterales > Paracoccaceae > Pukyongiella > Pukyongiella litopenaei. Next base: position 2,725,880 of record NZ_CP027665.1, read on the forward strand.
CGTTCCTGATGATCCTGCTGGTCTATGCGATGCTGCTGATGCCAAAGCTGTTGGGGCTGGTCGCGCTGCCGCTGAGCGGTGCGCGGGTCTCGGACTATGGCGGCCCCGGTCGGCTGGCGCTGTCGGTGCTGGTCGAACTGGTGTTGTCGGTCGCCTATGCGCCGGTCCTGATGGTGCAGCAGATGGTGGCCGTGTTCCGGTCGCTGCTGGGGTTGCAGCGGGGCTGGAAGCCGCAGGCGCGCGACGGTGGCCGCTATAGCCTGCAGGATCTGGTCAAATGCCACGCGCTGGAAACCGTGGGCGGTGTCGTGCTGCTGGCGGGGATGGTCGCGGGGCTGGTGTCGCTCTGGCTGCTGCCGATCGCGCTGAGCCTGGTGCTGGCGGTGCCGCTGTCGGCGCTCAGCGGGGCGCGGATAGAGGCCACGCGCTGGCTGGGCACCCGCGAGGACCTGCGCCCGCCCGCGATCGCGCGGGCGGCCCGGCATTGCCGCGCCGGGCTCAGGCAGGCGCTGGACGGCGGCGCATCGGTCAGCGCGGCGGAATAGCGCTGGCGCCGGTCACGGGGGCGGGGGCAGCCCCTCGAACCAGTCCAGCACCATGTCGGCCCAGCCGCGCGGCACCATGTGACCGCCCGGAAACAGCGCCAGTTCCAGCGCGCTGCCCGGATCGCAGCTGTCCCAGCGGCGGCGCAGGAAGATGCCGGTTTCGTCAAACCCGTCCGGGCGCTGGTCGGCGCAGCCATTGGCCCGGCGCCAGATCTCCAGCCCGGCCATGATATCGCCCTGCTGATAGCGGCCGCCGCCGAGGAAGCGGCCCTCGAGCGGCACGGTGGTGTCGCGCCAGCCATGGGTGTGGAACAGCCGGACCGGCCCGGCGCAGCCCGCCGGGTGCGGCCGCCAGAACCCGCCCGATACCGGCGCGAAGGCGGCAAAGGCGCCGGGGCTCGAACAGGCCAGGTAGGTGACCATGAACCCGCCCGCCGAAAACCCCGCCAGCAGCACCCGGTCCGGTGCGGTGCCCATCCGTTCGGCGGCATCCGCGACGGTTGCGTGCAGGAACGCGGCTTCGTCGCGCCCGTCCCAGCCCGGATAGAAATTCCAGCTGCGCCCGGCCCCGCCGCCGAACCGGCGCGACCCCGTGGGCGCGATCACCGCATAGCCGCGTTCCAGCACCGGTTTCACCAGGCTGTCATTGCGCATCACCGCGGCGCCGGTGCTGCCCGCGCCGTGCAGGAACAGGACCACGGGCGGCGCCGGTCCGCCGCCCGGCGGCAATGCGGCGTGGTATTCGCCGCCCGCGATCCGGCAGGGGTCGGGGCGGGCGCCGCACCCGGCCTGAGCCCCTCCTGCCACCCCTGCCGCGAGCAGCGCCGCGCAGGCCAGGGCCGCCAGCCGGATCACGGATTGCCCGCGCCGGTCGGCGGTGCCACCGGCAGGCCACGCGCCAGCCAGCCGGGGCCGGCGGCCGAGCCCGCCATGCCCTCGGAGACATCCAGAACCCGGGTGAAGCCTTCGGCTTTCAGGCGCCGTGCCAGCCGCGCCGAGCGCACGCCGCGTGCGCAGATCAGCGCCACCGGACGGGCGCTGTCGCCCCCGGCCAGCCCGGTGAGCGTTTCGATGAAATCCGCGCGCCGCATGTCGACCGGCCGCGCCCCCGCGCCGATGCCGGTAGCGCGCCATTCGTCGGGGCGGCGGATGTCGACCAGCAGCAGATCCCCGGCCAGCGCCCGCTGATGCGCTGCCTGCGGGTCGATCGACGGCGGTGCCGGTGGCCGGTCGGGGGCCAGCGCCTGCCAGCCGAAACCGGCCAGCGCCGCGGCGCCAGCCAGAATCACCGCGCGGCGCGTGGTCGGGGCGATCAGGAGGCGGGTGTCGGCGGGCACGGGCATCGACCGGGTTGCGGCGGTTGGCCCACACCATGCCGCACCGGCGACGCCGGCGGCAATCACAACCGCGTCAGCATCGCCGGTTGCGGGGATCCGCCGACGATCAACGACAAATTCTTGCCCGACAGGGTTGGACAGCGGTCAAAAATTGCTTACGCAGGGCGGATGTGTTCCCCCCTGCCGAAGAAATGGAGGCTGCCCATTTGTCCCTGTTCCTGATCGCGGCTCTTCCCTTTATCGGAGCGGTCTTTCCGGCATTGCTGGTCCGCGCGGGCCGCACGGCCTCGGCATCGGCCGCAGGCACGGTGACGCTCATCGCGCTGATCGGCCTGTTGCTGAACGCGCCCGCCGTCTTTCGCGGCGAAACGGTTACCGCGCGGATCGACTGGCTGCCGGGGCTGGGGCTGAACGCGAATTTCTTTCTGGACGGGCTGGGGTTCCTGTTTGCCGGGCTGATCCTGGGGATCGGACTGCTGATCATCATCTATGCGCGGTTCTACCTGTCGCGGCAGGACCCGATGGGGCAGTTCTATGCTTATCTGCTGCTGTTCCAGGGCGCGATGGTGGGGATCGTCCTGTCCGACAACATATTGTTGTTGCTGGTGTTCTGGGAACTCACCTCGCTGTCGTCCTTCCTGCTGATCGGGTATTGGCGGCACCTGCCCGAAGGGCGCCAGGGCGCCCGCATGGCGCTGGCGGTCACCGGGGGCGGCGGGCTGGCGCTGATCGCGGGGATGCTGATCCTCGGCAATATCGCCGGCAGCTATGACCTGAGCGTGATCCTGACGCAGAAGGAGCTGGTGCAGTCCAGCCCGCTCTACCTGCCGGCGCTGATACTGATCCTGCTGGGCGCGTTCACCAAGTCGGCGCAGTTCCCGTTCCATTTCTGGCTGCCGCACGCGATGGCCGCGCCAACGCCGGTATCCGCCTACCTGCATTCGGCGACGATGGTGAAGGCGGGGCTGTTCCTGATGGCGCGGCTGTGGCCGGTGCTGGCCGGGACCGAAGCGTGGTTCTATCTGGTGGCCACCACGGGGCTGGTCACGATGGTGATCGCCGCGGTGATTGCCTTCTTCAAGGACGACCTGAAGGCGTTGCTGGCCTTTTCCACCGTCAGCCACCTGGGCATGATCACGATGCTGCTGGGGTTCGGCACCGAATACGCGGCGGTGGCGGCGGTGTTCCACATTCTCAACCACGCCACCTTCAAGGCGGCGCTGTTCATGACCGCCGGGATCGTCGATCACGAGGCCGGCACCCGGGACGCGAAGCTGCTGGGCGGGCTGCGCAGGCTGATGCCGGTCACCTTCGTGATCGCCACGGTGGCGTCCCTGTCGATGGCGGGGATACCACCGCTCAACGGGTTCCTGTCCAAGGAAATGATGCTCGAGCAGGCGCTGCACACGCATCTGTTCCTGCACCCGCTGATGGTGGCGGTGGTGGCGACCCTGGCCGCCGCGTTCTCGGCGGCCTATTCCTTCCGCTATGTGGCGCATGTTTTTCTCGGGCCGGTGCGCGATGACTACCCGTCGCATCCGCATGACCCGCCGGCGGGGATGTGGCTGCCGCCTGCCTTTCTCGCCACGCTGGTCGTGCTGATCGGGCTGTTCCCGATGCTGTTCGCCGGCGGCATCGTCGAGACCGCCGCCAATGCGGTGACCGGCGGGCACGCGCCGCATGTGCACCTGAAACTGTGGCACGGTCTGAACGCGGCGCTGCTGTTGTCGGCGATCGCGGTGGCGGGCGGGCTGCTGCTGCTGTCGGGCCATGGCGGGCTGAACCGGGCATGGCTCGCGGCGCCGCGCCCGGAGGCCAAGGCCATCTATGACGCGGCCATCGCGCGGCTGACCCGGCTGAGCGCTGCCGTCACCGACGCGCTGCATGACGGATCCCTGACCCGCTACGCGGCGATCTTCGTCGTGTTCACGCTGGCACTGGCGGGCTATGGCTATGCCACCGGCGCGATCGGGCTGCCGACGCGCACGGCGCTGCCGATGCACTGGCTGCTGGTGGCGGGCTGGATCTGCCTGGTCGGATCGGCGCTGGCCATCGTGGTGTTCCACCGCAACCGGCTGCTGTCGCTGGTGCTGATCGGGGTCACCGGGCTGATGGTGTCGATGACCTTCAACTATCTCTCGGCGCCCGACCTCGCGCTGACGCAGATCTCGGTCGAGGTGGTGACGATCATCCTGCTGTTGCTGGCGCTGAACTTCATGCCGCGCGAAACCCCGCGCGAGAGTTCCTCCGGGCGCCGCCTGCGCGACCTGGTCATCTCGATCGGGGCCGGGGCGGGCACGGGCGGGCTGATCTATGCGCTGATGCTGCGCGATTTCGCCTTTCCGTCGATTTCGGGGTTCCACCTGGCGAATTCCTACAAGGGCGGTGGCGGCGACAATGTCGTGAACGTGATCCTGGTGGATTTCCGGGGCTTCGACACGTTCGGCGAGATCATCGTGCTGGGCATCGCCGCCATCGTGATCTACGCGATCACCGAGGCGATCCTCGGCAGCCGGGTGCGCGCGCGCCTGCTGAACCGCAAGCCCGACGCGCCGCTGGCCGGTGATTCCCATCCGTTGATGATGGTGGTGATCACCCGTGTGATGATGCCCATCGCGCTGATGGTCGGGGCCTATATCTTCTTCCGGGGCCACAACGCGCCGGGCGGCGGGTTCATCGCCGGGCTGATCGTGGCCATCGCCGTGATCATGCAATACATGGCCAGCGGCTATGAATGGGCGACGGCGCGGCAGCGCTACCCGTTCCACGGCATCATCGGCTCGGGCGTCCTGGTCGCCGCCGTCACCGGGATCGGCGCATGGTTCAACGAGAAACCGTTCCTGACCTCGGATTTCGGCTACCTCTACCCGCCGGGGCTGGAAAAGATCGAATGGGCCACGGCGATGTTCTTTGACCTCGGCGTGTTCCTGGCGGTGCTGGGGGCGGTCACGCTGGCGCTGGAAAGCCTCGCCCGCTACGCATGGCAGCCGCACCGGGACCAGCTCCACGCGATGGATATCAACCCTGCGCGCGATGACGCGCTGCACGACGGGACGGAGGGCTGAGCATGGAACTGCTGTTGGCCAGCGCCGTCGGCGTGCTCACCGCCACGGGCGTCTACCTGGTGCTGAGGCAGCGCACCTTTCCGGTGATCCTGGGGGTGTCGCTGCTGTCCTACGCGGTGAACCTGTTCCTGTTCGCGACCGGCCGGCTGGCGGTCAACCTGCCGCCGGTGCTGCATGATGGCGCGAAGGCCTATACCGACCCGCTGCCGCAGGCGCTGGTGCTGACCGCGATCGTGATTTCCTTTGGCATGAGCGCGTTGGTGGTGATGATCGCGCTGAGCGCCTATCTGTCCGCCCGCACCGACCGTATCGACATCGCCGCCGATGGCGGTGACGAGCTGTCCGATGAGACCGAGGAAGGATACGGCGCATGAGCCACCTGATCATCCTTCCGATCGTGCTGCCGGCGCTGCTGGCGCCGTTCATCATCATGGTGCTGCGGCACCACCTGGACCTGCAGCGCATCTTTTCCATCGGCGGCACCGTTGTCCTGCTGGCGGTGGCGCTGGTGCTGACCTGGCAGGCGGCGGGCGGCGCGATCCAGGTCTATGAACTGGGCGACTGGCCCGCGCCCTTTGGCATCGTGCTGGTGCTGGACCGGCTGTCGGCAATGATGGTGCTGCTGACGGCGCTGCTGGCGCTGGTGGTGCTGCTTCATGCGGTCGGTTCCGGCTGGGACGCGCGCGGCTGGCATTTCCACGCCCTGTTCCAGTTCCAGCTGATGGGCGTGCTGGGCGCGTTCCTGACCGGCGATGCCTTCAACCTCTTCGTGTTCTTCGAGGTGCTGCTGATCGCGTCCTACGGGCTGATGATCCATTCCGGCGGCTCGGCGCGGCTGCGCGCGGGGGTGCAATATGTGGTCTACAACCTGCTCGGATCGACGCTGTTCCTGTTCGCGCTGGGCACGATCTATTCGGTGACGGGGACGCTGAACATGGCCGACCTGGCGGTGAAGATCGGCCAGTTGCCGGCCGAGGACACCGCCCTGATCCGGGTCGGCGCGGTTCTGCTGCTGCTGGTATTTGCCATCAAGGCGGCGGTGCTGCCGCTGCATTTCTGGCTGCCGGCGAGCTATGCCAACGCGCCCGCGCCGGTGGCGGCGCTGTTCGCGATCATGACCAAGGTGGGCGCCTACGCGATCCTGCGGTTCTACACGCTGGTGTTTCCGCCCGATCTCGGGGTCACCGCCGGGCTGGTGGGCGAGTGGCTGCTGCCGGCGGCGCTGCTGACGCTGGTGGTCGGGATGGTCGGCATCCTGGGCGCGCGGCAGGTCAGCCGCATGACCGCCTTTGCCGCGATCGGGTCGATGGGGACGCTGCTGACCGCGATTTCCCTGTTCACGCCGCAGGCCACGGCGGCGGCGCTCTATTATGTCGTGCATTCGACCTTTGCCACGGCGCTGATGTTCCTGGTCGCCGACCTGGTGATCGAACGCCGGGGCGACGGGCTGGAGCCGACGGCACCGATGCCGCAGGGCGGGCTGATCGCGGCGCTGTTCTTTGCCGGGGCCATCGCCGTGGCCGGGATGCCGCCGCTGTCGGGCTTCATCGGCAAGCTGCTGGTTCTGGACGCGGCGCGCGCGGATCCCGACATGCGGCTGATCTGGGCCGTGCTGCTGGTCATGTCGCTGGTGGCGATCATCGGCCTGGGCCGGGTCGGATCGCTGCTGTTCTGGAAACCCCATGACGCGGCGCTGGGGCTGGCACTCGATGCCGAGGCGGCCGGAGACGACGTGGCGGCGGCCGACCCCGGCCCGCGCGCGCCGGGGTTGCCCTTTGTGGCGGTGTTTGCTCTGCTGGGCGCATTGGTGCTGCTGACGGTGCTGGCCGGGCCGATGTCGTCCTATGCCGCGGCCACGGTCGAGCAGCTCTATGACCCGACCGGCTATATCGACGCCGTGCTGAAGGGACCGTGACCATGCGCCTGCTCAAACGCCTGTTCCCGCACCCGCTGATGACGCTGCTGCTGTTCCTGGTGTGGCAGCTGCTGGTCAACCGCCTGTCGCTCAACTCGATGCTGTTCGGGATTCTGCTGGGGAGCGTGATCCCCTTTCTCACCGGTCCCTATTGGCCGGACCGGCCGGTATTGCGCAAGCCCCTGAAATGTGCCGAGTATATCCTCATCGCGATCTTCGACATCATCGTGGCCAATATCGTGGTGGCGCAGCTGGTGCTGTTCCGGCGCAACCGCGACCTGCGCCCGGCGCTGATCTGCGTGCCGCTCGAACTGCGCACGCCCGAGGCGATCACCGCGCTGGCCGGCACGATCACCCTGACCCCCGGAACCGTGTCCTGCGACCTGTCCGCCGAAGGGCACAGCCTGCTGGTCCACTGCCTGCACGCGCCCGACCCGGACGTGGTGCGCGACGAGATCACCGAACGATACCAGCGCCGGTTGATGGAGATATTCGAATGATCACCTTCGCCCTCTATTTCGCCTTTGCCTGTTTCACCATCGGGATCCTGATGAACCTCTGGAAGATCGGGACCGCCGAACATATCGGCGACCGGGTGCTGGCGCTGGACACGATGGTGATCAACGCCATTGCCCTGCTCGTGCTTTACGGCATCCGGGTGAACAGCACGATCTTCTTCGAGGCCAGCATGATCATCGCCATGCTGGGCTTTGTCTCAACCGTCGCCTATGCGCGTTTCGTGCTGCGCGGCAACATCATCGAGTGAGGCGGACATGCACTGGCTGCTGGAAATTCTGATCGCCGCCTCCCTGCTGATCTCGGGCTTTTTCGGGCTGGTCGGGTCATACGGGCTGATCAAGCTGGGCGACCCGATGTCGCGGCTGCACGCGCCGACCAAGGCGACGACGCTGGGCGTGGGCGGGGTTCTGATCGCCTCGATGCTCTACTCGGTGGCGGCGTATGGCTATCTCAGCCTGCACGAATTGCTGATCTCGCTGTTTTTGTTCCTCACCGCGCCGGTGACCGCCTATTTCATCGCCAAGATGCACCTGCACCTGGTCGTGCCCGAAGCGGACCTGCCCCCGCCGGGCGAGGATCGCCGCTGGGCGGTGCACGACCTGCCCGCCGAGGATGACGAGGCCGCCGGTGAGCGCATGGACGGGACCGGCGCGACCGGATCCTGATTGACCGGTGCGGTCGTCTTGACTATCGTCAAATCCGGTCGTGACCGCAGCCGTTAGGCTGGACGGGAACGGATTCGCCCGCTGTTGCGGATCCCCGTTTCGTGAATTCCCGGTGTGCCGCTGATCCCGATCGTGCCGCCGGCCCGGCCCGGATGAGACGACAGGCTATGAGCATTCCCCGTTCTCTGACAAATGGCGCCCGGCATGGGCTTGCGACCGTCCTGCGCCCGATACTCGGCCTCTTGCTGGCCCTGTTCGCGGCCCTGCCCCTGCAGGCCGATACGCTGGCCAGTTTCCTGCCCGATCTCGACCCGGCGCTGTTCGCCGAGGGCGCCGACGGGTTCGGCCCGATACGCAACGACGTGCCCGTGGCGCCGGTGCTGCGCGGCGGCGAGACCATTGCATGGGCGTTCCTGACCTCGGATTTCGTCGGCACCACCGGCTATTCCGGCAAGCCGATCCATGTGGTCGCCGCGATAGACGACGATGCGGTGCTGACCGGGGTCGAGCTGGTGGCCCATTCCGAACCGATCGTGCTGATCGGCATCCCCAATGCGCGCATGGTCGAGCTGACCGAAGGTTATGCCGGGCTGGATCTCAAGGCCGAGGCGGCCACCGGAGGCGGTGCGCATGACCTCGACATCATCTCCGGGGCCACGGTCACCATCATGGTCATCGACGACAGCCTCGTGCGCGCCGGGCTGAAGGTGGCCCGCGCGCTGGGGCTGGGCGGGCTGGCGCAGAACGTGGCGCAGGGGCCGAAACGCGAAATCGACCTGGCCCGCACGGATATCGCCGACTGGGCCACCCTGTCGGGCGACGGCTCGATCCGGCGGCTGACTCTGGATGTGGGCCAGATCAACGCGGCGTTCGAGGCCTCGGGCGATGACCGCGCCGCGAAACGCCCGGAAAAGGGCGCGCCCGACGATACCTATATCGACATGCACGCGGCGCTGGTCAGCGTGCCGTCCATCGGTCGCAGCCTGCTGGGCGACGAGGAATACCGGAACCTGACCGGCTGGCTGGGCGAGGGCGAACAGGCGCTGCTGCTGCTGGGGCGCGGCAAGTATTCCTTCAAGGGCTCGGGCTATGTGCGCGGCGGCCTGTTCGACCGGATCCAGCTGATCCAGGGCGACACCGCCGTGCGCTGGACCGACAAGCAGCACAAGCGCCTGCGCCAGGTGGCCGCGCCGGACGCGCCGAGCTTCACCGAGCTCGATATCTTCAAGATACCCGCCGATATCGGGTTCGATCCCACGGCGCCGTTCCGGGTCCAGCTTCTCGCGCAGCGGGCGGTGGGCGCGGTGGAAAAGACCTTCCTGACCTTCGACCTGGGTTACAAGCTGCCCGAAAGCTATCTGTTGCCGGTCGCGGCCGCGGCGCCGCCGCTGGTGGACGACCCCGCCGACGAGGCGGCGGCCAAGGCGGCCCTGTGGCAGCGGATCTGGCGCGACCGTGTGGTGGAAATCGCCGCCCTGGGCGTCATGCTGATGGTGCTGACCGGCGTGTTCTTCTTCCAGTTCCAGGCCACCGCCAATGCGCGGCTGTTCTACTGGTTCCGGATGGGTTTCCTGACCGTGACGCTGGTCTTCATCGGCTGGTATGCCAACGCGCAGCTGTCGGTGGTCAACCTGCTGGCGCTGGCGGGCAGCCTGCGCACCGGGTTCACATGGGACGCGTTCCTGATGGACCCGCTGGTGTTCATCCAGTGGTTTGCCATTGCCGCCGCGCTGCTGTTCTGGGGGCGCGGGGCCTATTGCGGCTGGCTGTGCCCGTTCGGCGCGTTGCAGGAAATCACCAACCAGATCGCCCGCGCGCTGAAAGTGCCGCAATGGGAACTGCCCTGGGGGCTGCATGAACGGCTCTGGCCGATCAAATACATGATCTTCCTGGGGCTGTTCGGCACCTCTCTGGTGTCGATGACGATGGCCGAACAGCTGGCCGAGGTGGAGCCGTTCAAGACCGCGATCATCCTGAAATTCGTCCGCGACTGGCCCTTTGTGGTGTTCGCGCTGCTGCTGATCGTGGCCGGGCTGTTCGTCGAGCGGTTCTATTGCCGCTACCTGTGCCCGCTGGGCGGCGCGCTGGCGATCCCCGCGCGGATCCGCATGTTCGACTGGCTGAAGCGCTACAAGGAATGCGGCAGCCCCTGCCAGACCTGCGCCAATGAATGCCCGGTGCAGGCGATCCACCCGACCGGCGAGATCAACCCGAACGAATGCGTGAACTGCCTGCATTGCCAGGTGCTCTATCAATCCGAGGCGAAATGCCCGGTGGTGATCCGGCAGCTGAAGCGCCGCGCCGCCGTCGGCAAGGTGACGCCCGACCGGCTCAGAAAGGCCCAGCCGCAGACGGCGACCGGGGGAACGAAACCGTAAAGGAGGACATGGGACATGTCGGAAGCTTTCAAGAAACTGGCGCTGACACGCCGCGGGATGCTGGGTGCCACCGCCACCGGCGCGGTGCTGGCAGGCACCGGGGTCGGCGGCGCGCTGCTGAACGGCGAGGGCAGCTCGGCCCGCGCCGCGGGCAAGATCAATCTCGAACCCGGCGAACTGGACGAGTATTACGGGTTCTGGTCCTCGGGCCAGACCGGCGAACTGCGCATTCTCGGGTTCCCGTCGATGCGCGAACTGATGCGGGTGCCGGTGTTCAACCGCTGCTCGGCCACCGGCTGGGGCCAGACCAACGAAAGCCTCAAGGTGCTGACCGAGGGGCTGTTGCCAGAAACCAAGGCGTTCCTGGCCGCGCATGGCAAGGTTACCTATGACAATGGCGACCTCCACCACCCGCATATGTCGTTCACCGATGGCACCTATGACGGGCGCTACCTGTTCATGAACGACAAGGCCAACACCCGCGTCGCGCGGGTGCGCTGCGACGTGATGAAATGCGACAAAATCATCGAGATCCCCAACGCCCATGACATCCACGGGATGCGGCCGCAGAAATATCCGCGCACCGGCTATGTCTTTGCCAATGGCGAACATGAGGCGCCGCTGGTCAATGACGGCCAAATCCTCGACAAGCCCGAGGAGTATGTGAACATCTTCACCGCCATCGACGGTGACGAGATGAAGGTCGCCTGGCAGGTGATCGTGTCGGGCAACCTCGACAACACCGACTGCGATTACCAGGGCAAATACGCGTTCTCGACCTCCTACAACTCGGAAATGGGGATGAACCTGGCCGAGATGACCGCCAACGAGATGGATCACGTCGTGGTGTTCAACATCAAGGCGATCGAGGAAGCGGTGGCCGCGGGCGAATACCAGGAACTCAACGGCGTTCCGGTGGTCGATGGGCGCAAGGACGCGGGCAGCCAGTTCACCCGCTACATCCCGATCCCCAACAGCCCGCATGGCTGCAACACCGCCCCCGATGGCAAGCATGTGATGATCAACGGCAAACTGTCGCCGACGGTGTCGGTGATCGATGTCGAGAAGGTGGATGCGCTGTTCGACGGCGACGCCGATCCGCGGTCGTGCATCGTGGCCGAGCCGCAGCTGGGGCTGGGGCCGCTTCACACCGCCTTCGACGGCAAGGGCAACGCCTTTACCACGCTGTTCCTCGACAGCCAGATCGTGAAATGGAACATCGACAAGGCGCTACGCGCCTATGCCGGGGAAGAGGTCGATCCGATCGAACAGAAGATCGACGTGCATTACCAGCCGGGTCACAACTCGACCTCGATGGGCGAAACCAAGGAAGCCGACGGCAAGTGGCTGATCTCGATGAACAAGTTCTCGAAGGACCGGTTCCTCAATGTCGGCCCGCTGAAGCCCGAGAACGAACAGATCATCGACCTGAGCGAGGATGAACTGCGCGTCGTGCATGACGGCCCGACCTTTGCCGAACCGCATGACAGCATCATCGTGCGCGCCGATATCGTGAACCCGGTCAATGTCTGGGATCGCGCCGACCCGATGTGGGAGGACGCCCGAAAACAGGCCGAGGCCGACGGCGTCGATCTCGACTGGGGCCATGACGAGGTCATCCGCGACGGCAACAAGGTGCGGGTCTACATGTCCTCGGTGGCGCCGGAATTCTCGATGGAGAAATTCACCGTGCGCCAGGGTGACGAGGTGACGGTCTATGTCACCAACATGGACGATGTGGATGACGTGACCCACGGTTTCTGCATGGCCAATTACGGCGTCGCCATGGAGGTCGCGCCGCAGGCCACCGCCTCGGTCACGTTCAAGGCCGAACGGCCGGGGGTGCACTGGTTCTATTGCCAGTGGTTCTGTCATGCGCTGCATATGGAGATGCGCGGGCGGATGCTGGTCGAGCCCCGCTCGGCCTAGACCCGATGCGCTGGCCCCTGATCCTCGCGCTCTGCGCCGTTGCGCTGCCCCTCGGGGCGGCACAATGGGACGTGCCCGCGCGACCGGGGGCCATCGCCGACTACCTGGACCGGGCCGCGCCGGGCGATACGCTGCGCCTGGCCCCCGGCATCCATGACGGGCCGGTCTCGCTGGACCGGCCGTTGGTGCTGGACGGCGGCGGCGCGGCCACGCTCGACGGCGGCGGCACGGGCAGCGTGATCACCGTCACCGCGCCGGACGTGACCGTGCGCGGGCTGACCATCATCGGGTCGGGATCGGACCACCAGGGCATCGATTCCGGCATCCGGCTGCTCAAGGGTGCCGACCGCGCGGTCATCGAACAGAACCGCCTGACCGGCAATCTCTATGGCGTGGACATTCACGGCGCGCTTGACGCGCGGGTTGCCGCCAACCGGATCGACGGCCGGCAGGACCGCCGGATGAACGACCGCGGCAACGGCATCTATGTCTGGAACGCCCCCGGCGCGGTGGTCGAGGGCAATGATGTGCGCTGGGGTCGGGACGGGATCTTCGTCAATTCGTCGAAGCGGAACATCTTTCGCGACAACCGGTTCCGCGACCTGCGCTTTGCCGTGCATTACATGTATGCCAACCAGTCCGAGGTCACCGGCAATATCTCGATCGGCAACGACCTGGGCTATGCGGTGATGTTTTCCAAACGGGTGAAGGTGGCGAACAACCTGTCGGTGGATGACCGTGAACACGGCATCATGCTGAATTATGCCAATCACTCCGAGATCACCGGGAACATCGTGGTGAACGGGGCCAACCGCTGTGCGTTCCTCTACAACGCCAACCGCAACCGGTTCGCCGGCAACCGGTTCGAAGGCTGCGAGATCGGCATCCATTTCACCGCCGGCAGCCAGGACAACGCCATCACCGGCAATGCCTTTGTCGGCAACCGCACGCAGGTGAAATACGTTTCCACCAAATGGGCCGAATGGTCCGAGGACGGGCGCGGCAATTACTGGAGCGACTTTGCCGCCTATGACCTCGACGGCGACGGCATCGCTGATGTGCCCTATCGGCCCAATGACGCGATGGATCATGTGCTGTGGACCCAGCCCGCGGCCAAGCTGCTGCTGGGCTCGCCCGCGGTGCAGCTGGTGCGCTGGTCGCAATCGGCCTTTCCCGCGCTGCTGCCGGGAGGGGTGACCGATGGGGCGCCGCTGATGCGGCCGGAGCCGGTGACGCCGCCGGTCTGGCCGGAAGAGGAGGACGCTCATGGATGACGTTCTGCTGATCGAGGGTGCGGGCAAGCTGCGCGGGCGGCTGCCGGTGCTTCAGGATGTGACCCTGCGCGCCGCGCCGGGCCAGCGCATCGCACTGCTGGGTCATAACGGCGCGGGCAAATCCACGCTGATGAAGGCGGTGCTGGGCCTGATCCCGCTGAGTAACGGGCGCATAACCGTCGGCGGTGCCGCCCCGGGCAGCACCCGGGCCCGCGCGATGACCGCCTATCTTCCCGAGGCGGTTGCCTTCCACAAGGCGCTGACCGGGCGGGAACAGCTGTCGCTGTTCGCGCGGCTGGCCGGGGAGGGGACCGCGCCAGTGGCCGGCCTGCTCGACCGGGTCGGGCTGGCGCAGGCCGCCGACCGGCGCATCGGCACCTGGTCCAAGGGCATGCGCCAACGGCTGGGGCTGGCGCAGGTGCTGCTGGGCCGCCCGGCGCTGGCTCTGCTGGACGAGCCGACCAGCGGGCTGGACCCGATCTCGCGCCATGAGCTCTATGCGATCATCGACGAGATGGCCGCGCAGGGCACCGCCGTGCTGATCGCGAGCCATACCCTGACCGAAGTCGAGGCGCGCACGGACCGTATCGCGATCCTGCGCGACGGGCGCCTGGTGGCGGATGACACGCTGGAAAACCTGTCGCTGCGCGCGGGCCTGCCGACCCGGCTGCGCGTGCGCGCCGCCGCCGACCCTGCCGACGCCGCCGAACGGATCGCGGCGGAAACCGGCGGCACCCGCGTCAACGGCGCGTCGGTCGACCTGCTCTGCGCGCCCGAGGCGAAGATGGCCGAACTGCGCCGGTTGTCCGCGATGGGCGAGGCGGTGGCCGATATCGAGATGCATCCGCCGCGGCTGGAAGACCTCTACCGCCACTATTCGGGGGAGAAGGCGCAATGATGACCCGTATCCTCGCCGTTGCCCGGATCGAGTTCACCATCACCCGGCGCAACCGCTGGCTGATCCTGGCGACCGGGATCATGCTGCTCTTCGCGCTGGCGCTGAGTTTCGCAGGCAGCGCGCCCACGGGGACGCTGGGCGTCAACATGCTGACCGTGTCGGTGGCGTCGATGACCACGTTGTCGGTCTACCTGGCGCCGCTGCTGGCGCTGATGATGGGGTTCGATGCCATTGCCGGCGAATCCGAACGCGGCGGGCTGGGCCTGCTGCTGTCCTACCCGGTCAGCCGGGCCGAGATCCTGCTGGGCAAGTTCACCGCCCACCTGGCCGCGCTGGCGATCGCGATGATCGTCGGGTTCGGCGCCGCCGGCGCGGTGGCGGCCGCCTATGGCGGTGCCGATGCCGCCAGCCTGGCCGCGCTGGCGCGCCTGGTGCTGACTTCGATCCTGCTCGGCGCCGCGTTCCTGGCGCTGGGCTACCTGGTCTCGGCGCTGGCCGGATCGACGGCCGGGGCCGCGGGGCTCGGGGCTGGGCTGTGGCTGGTTTTCGTCGTGCTCTACGATCTGGGCCTGCTGGGCGCGGTGGTCTGGGACGCGGGCGGCTGGTTCACCCGGTCGGTATTCCCCTGGGTCATGGCCGCCAACCCCGCCGATGCCTTCAGGCTGTGGAACGTCGCCGCGTCCGATGGCGTGGCGATGGCGACGGGCCTGACCGGGGCGGCGCATGCGCTGCCGGCCTGGGCCGCGCCGCTGTCGCTGGTCCTCTGGCCGGTGCTGGCGCTGGCCGCCGCGCGCTATGTCTTTGCGAGGGTCGAGCCATGAAACGCCTGCTGCTCTGTGCCCTGCTGGCGCTGACCGCCTGCCGCGAGGAGGTCGCCGAAGCGCCCGACCCGGTCCCGTTGACCGAGGATGCGCTCAGCCATTTCTGCCAGATGAACGTGGCCGAACATGGCGGACCCAAGGGGCAGATCCATCTCAAGGGTCTGCCGGTGCCGATCTATTTCGCGCAGGTGCGCGATCTGGTGGCCTATCTCAAGAGCCCCGAACGCGATGCCGAGATCACCGCGATCTATGTCAGCGACATGGGCGTGGCCGCGAACTGGGCTGACCCGGGGGCCGAGAACTGGATCGACGCCGGCGCGGCCCATTTCGTGATCGGGGCCGGTGTCGCGGGCGGCATGGGCGCGCCCGAGATCGTGCCCTTTGCCGACGAGGCCGCCGCCACTGCCTTCATCGCCCGCTATGGCGGCACGTCGGTTCGGCTCGACGACATTCCCGACGATGCGGCGCTGGCCCCCGTCGATCTCGATACGCCGTTGGAGACACCCGCATGACCTGTTCTAGACCACATTTGACCTCTCGCCGTCGTTTCCTGACCATCTCGGCCGCCGCGCTGGGCTGCTCCGGTCTGCCCGCCGCCGCCTCGACACCGGTGGCGCGATGGCGCGGGCGGGCGATGGGCGCGCAGACCGGCATGGTTCTGGTCGGGCTGGACGATACCGGGGCGCGGCGGGCGTTTCACGCGGTCGAACGCGAACTGGCGCGGCTGGAACGCATCTTCAGCCTCTATGTCACCGACAGCCAGCTGTCGCAGCTCAACGCCACCGGCATCCTGAAGTCCCCGGCCCCGGAGCTGCTCGAGGTGCTCAGCCTGTCGGATGCGCTGAACGCGGCCTCGGGCGGTGCCTTCGATCCCTCGTTGCAACCGCTATGGCTGCTGCGGGCGCGGACCGCCGCGCAGGGTCGCGCGGCCACGCCGGGCGAACTGGACGCGGCGCGGGCGCTGGTGGGCTGGGACGAGGTGCGATTCGATGCCGGGTCGGTCCGGCTCGCCCCCGGCATGGCGCTGACGCTGAACGGTGTCGCCCAGGGTTTCGTGACCGACCGAATCGCGGCGCTGCTGCGCGGGCGCGGGCTGCATGACGTCCTGGTCGACATGGGCGAAATTGCCGCACTGGGCCGTCGCGCCGACGGGGCGGACTGGACCGCCGGCATCGCCCGGCCCGATGGCCGGATCGTGAACCGGGTGGCGCTGCGCGACCGGGCGCTGGCCACATCCGCGCCCGAAGGCACGCTGCTGGGGGCAAATCAGGGCCATATTCTCGATCCGCGCGCCCCCTCGGGTGCGCCCAAACACGGGTTGGTCGCAGTATCGGCCGATCGTGCCGCGGTGGCCGATGGATTGTCGACCGCGTTGTGTCTTTTGTCCAAGGAGGAAGCCGGGCAAACCCTGCTTGCCTTTTCGGGTGCAAGACTAGAAACTCTGGAACAGCTACAGGAGAAACCAACATGATCAAACACATCCTCAGCTCTGCTACACTCGTTCTCGCGCTGGCCGCGCCGGCATTTGCCGAGGGCGACGCCGAGAAGGGCGAGAAGGTATTCAAGAAGTGCAAGGCCTGCCATGCGGTTGGCGAGGACGCCAAGAACAAGGTCGGCCCGGTGCTGAACGGCATCATCGGCGCCAACGCCATGCATAACGCCGATTTCAAATATTCGGACGGGATGAAGGCCAAGGCCGAGGAAGGACTGGTCTGGGACGAGGAAACCCTCGGCGCCTATCTGACCAAGCCCAAGGACGTGGTGCCCGGCACCAAGATGTCCTTTGCCGGTCTGCGCAAGGAACAGGATATCGCCGACGTGATCGCCTACCTCAAGACGTTCCAGTAGGAACACGTCATGAACCGGTTACGAACCGCTCCAGACCATGTTCACAGCGCCCCGCCGATCTGGCGGGGCGTTTTCATTTCACCCCGTCGGCCTCGTCCATCATCCCGCGCACCCAGCGGGTGACGAGCCAGTTGGCGGGCAGTCCCAGCGGGATCGCCAGCAAGATCGCGGCGACGGGCGAAATGGCGGGCAGGCCCAGCGCCTGCCACATCAGCCCCAGCATGAACAGGTTGATCGCCACCGCCCCGGCGGTGAACACATAGAGCAGGGCATAGAGCTTGCCGAAGGGCCAGCCGCTCTGGCGGTGGGACGTGGGGTCTGTGGTCATGCTGCTTGCTCCTGCATGGCGCGGGCCAGCGCCGCGGCGATCAGTTGCGGCACCCGCGCATGGATCCCGAGCGGGTCGAGCCGCGCGCCGGGGAAACCGGCGAGGTTCAGCGCCTCGGGCAGGTCCTCCTGCACATGGCCGCCCGACGCGGCAAAGAAGGGCAGGCAGATCGCCTGCGCGCCGGTGTCGAACACCACGTCGCCCAGATAGGGCGGTTCCTCGACATAGCCGAGCCGGACCTCGCGGAACCGCAGCAATGCCGCCAGCGCCTCGGCGAAGGCTTCGGTGGCGCGGGCCGAGTTGCGGCTGCGGCCCGATCCGTGCGCGGCGATCACCAGGCAGGTGTCATCCGCCCGCCACCCCCGGCCGGCGAGCGTTTCGGCGAGAATGTCGCGGGCCAGCGCCGGCAGTGACGGATCGG
Source organism: Pukyongiella litopenaei (assembly GCF_003008555.2). NCBI lineage: Bacteria > Pseudomonadati > Pseudomonadota > Alphaproteobacteria > Rhodobacterales > Paracoccaceae > Pukyongiella > Pukyongiella litopenaei. The sequence continues at coordinate 2,743,823 of NZ_CP027665.1, forward strand.
CGCCGAACGGCGCGAGGATATGCGCTGCCGGATTGCCGACGCGTTTGGGCAGGGCCGACCGGGTGAACCAGCCATCGGTCATGAACAGCGGATAGATCAGCGGGGCGGGCCCGGCATCGGCCAGCACCGCGTCGAGCGCGCCGGGTTTTGCCAGCGTGGCGCTGCGGATGTCGCGCCCCGGCAGCAACGCCGCCACCTGGCGGGCAAGCCCGGCCAGTTCCGCCTCGGGCGGGTCCGGTTCGGACGGCTGGCCGTGGCTGACGATCACGGCCACCGGGTCGGTGGCCCGGTCAGTGGCCAGATCAGTGGCTGGTGCCTTCTGAAAAGGTGATCTTGTTGAAGACATTGTATTTCCCGGATGGCTTGCGCATCGGCAGCCTGCGAACCTCTTCCAGCGTGTTGGCGTCATAGACGATCACGGCGCCATCGTCCTCCCACACCGAAACCAGAGCATAGCGCCCGTCGCGGGTAAACTCCACATGCGCCACGGTCGCACCGGGTTCGGGGCGCAGGGTGCGGACGATTTCGAGGCTTTGCTTGTCGATCACATGCATCAGGTCGCGGTTCGGGCCAAAGAACACGTCGGCCCAGAAATAGGGGCTGTCTTCGTGGCTGCGCAGAAAGAACCCCGGCCCCTGCGTGTCGATCGTTTTCAGCACGGTCCAGTCGGTGGTGTCGATGATCGACAGCTTGCCCTCTTTCAGATGCGGCGTGGCCATCACCCGGCGCCCGTCGAGTTCCCAGCTGATGCCCGATCCCAGATGCGGCATCCCCGGCAGCGGCAGTTCCGCGATTTCGCGGCCCACGTTCAGGTTCACCACGACACCGCGCGCCCCGTCGCGCGCGGCACCGATCAGGTGGCGGTAATCGTCGGTAAAGAAGAAATCGTCGAGCGGTTCGGCAATCTCGATCCGCCGCCGCGCGAACAGCCCCTCGGATGACGGGATCGCCTCGACCATGTCCTTTTCGCGGGAATGGACGAACCCCTCATAGACCGGCTCGGCGTCGGGGTCGGTGGCGACCTCCCAGATCTCGGGCGCGTCCTTGAGCGCGAGGATGAAACTGTCGCGCTGCGGCGCCTGGTAGACCGCCGATACCCGGCTGTGCATGCCGGTCTTGGAGATCACCGGCATCACCTTTTCCACCGACAGGTCGGCGGTGGACAGCAGCGTCAGCGCCATCGGCAGGTAATTGGCGACCGCCAGGTGCTTGCCATCGCGGCTGATAGCGATGTTGCGGCTGTTGAGACCGGCGCGCACGCGGCCCACCTGGTGCAGCGACCAGATATCGTATTTCTGCACCCAGCCGTCGCGCGACATGATGAACACGAACCGTCCGTCGGGCGAAAACTTGGGCCCGCCATGGACGGCAAAGGGGGTCTCGAACCGGTCCAGCACCTCGAACGTGTCGCCGTCGAGCACGCTGACATGATGATCGCCGGTTTCCACCACCAGCGTGATGTTCATCGGGTCGGCGTCGAATACCGGGGCGTCGGCGGCGACATAGCCGGGATCGGGCGTCAGTGTTTCCGCGATCTGCGCAGGCCCCCAGTCGGGCACCGCATCAAGCGGGGTTTTCAGCCAGGCGGCGAGTTCGGTGATGGCCGCCTCGTCCATCGTATCGGCAAAGCCGGGCATCTGCGTGGCGGGCCGTCCGTCGGCGATCACCGCCTCGATCTTCGGGCCGCGCATCCGTTTCAGCGTCTCGGGGATCAGCGCCGGGCCGATGCCGCCCAGCCGGCCGGCCCCGTGGCAGTCGGCGCAGTTGTCGCGGTAGATGGCGGCGGGATCGGCGATGGCGGCACTCGCCGCCAACAGCAGCGCGCTAGAAAAACTGATGAGCCGGATCATGTCTCTTGCCCCGGAAAGGAGTGGTGGTCAGGCGGTCGGCATCGCCGCTCACGCCGATCTCGGCGTTGGACAGGTAGCAGGCCGGGTCCTCGGCCCAGGGGTCGCCGGTCAGTTGCAGCGCCCGGATACGGGTGTTGCCGCCGCAGACGGACTGGAACGCGCAGGCCCCGCAGCGCCCCTTGAGCGGGCGCGGGCGGCGGCGCAGCTGCGCCAGCATCGGGTCGTCGCCGGTCCACAGATCCGAGAACGGCGTATCCTTGATGGTGCCCACGGTGTAGTCGGACCAGTAGGTATCCGGGTGCACATTGCCCTGGGTGTCGATATTGGCCACGCCCAGGCCCGAGGAATTGCCGCCCCAGGCCTCGAGGTGGTCGCGCAGGTTGGCCACCCGCGCGGCGTCGAAATGCCGTTCGGCCCAGCGCAGCATGTAGACCGCATCGGCATCGTTGTTGCCGGTCACGATTTCCAGCGGATGCCCCGCCTGCACATCGCCCCAGGCCCGGTCGATCAGCAGGTCCATCGCGGCGCGGGTGTGGTCGTGCACCGCGTCCTCGCCCCGGTTCTTGTCGCCCCGGCCCGCATAGACCAGGTGCGAGAGATAGAACTTGTCGACACCTTCGTCGTCGCACAGCTTCAGCAGGTCGGGCAGTTGCGCCGCGTTGTCACGGGTCAGCGTGAACCGCAGTCCCACCTTGATGCCGCGCCGCTTGCATTCGCGCACCCCGCGCACGGCCTCGTCAAAGGCGCCGTCCACGCCGCGGAACCAGTCATTGGTCGCCCCGATCCCGTCGATCGAGATGCCGACATAGTCGAACCCGATCTCGCCGATCCGGTCGGCGTTTTCACCGTGGATCTTGGTGCCGTTTGTCGACAGCGCCAGCATCCGCGTATGCGGCCGCGCGGCACGGGCGATGTCGAAGAAATCGAACCGGTCCAGCGGCTCGCCGCCCGACAAGATCAGCGCGAAGATGCCGAACCGGGCCATGTCCTCGACATTGGCCATCGCCTGTTCATGGGTCAGTTCGCCGGGAAACTGCACATCCGCCGATACCGTGTAGCAGTGGCGGCAGCGCAGATTGCAGCGCCGGGTCAGGTTCCAGATCACCACCGGTTTGACCGCGCCCGATCCTCGGCGCGTGCGGACCGGGGTGGGATGCGCCAGCTGGTGCATGTATTCGGTCATGCGGAACATGGGGTCAGGCCTTGTTCTGGCGGAGCCGCAGCCCCGTCTTTTTCAGGATTTGCGTCGAATAGAGAATGTCGTGCCCCCGGCAGGCATCGCCCAGCAGGCCGGCGACCTGGTCCCGCAGCGTCTCGACCTCGGCGCGGCTCGACCCGTGCAGCATTGCAAACAGGTTGTAGGGCCAGCCGGGCAGGGCGCGCGGGCGTTCGTAGCAATGGCTGACGAAATCGAGATTGCCGACCTTCTGGCCCAGGTCCGCGATGCGGTCGTCGGCCACGTCCCAGACCGACATGCCATTGGCGGTCATGCCCAGCTTGTAGTGGTTCGGCGCCACCGCGATGCGGCGGATGATGCCGCTGTCCTGCATCGCCCGCAGGCGGTCGTGCAGGTCGGTCTCGCTCAGGCCGAGGTCGCGCGCGATCTGCGCATAGGGGTGCGGGACCAGCGGCAGCCCCGCCTGCGTGGCCTCGATGATGCGGCGGTCGGTTGCGTCGATGATCATGCCGCCACCCGGAACCGGACGAAGAACTCGCGCAGCTTGGGAAAGCACAGCACCTCGCAGCCGGTCTGGCCGGTAAGGTCCCTTGCCACGCGGTCGATTTCCTCGGGCGTCTCGGTGGCCAGCACGAACCACATGTTCAGCCGGTGGTCGCGCCGGTAGTTATGCGCCACCTCGGGCCGGGCGTTGACCATCCCGGCGACCGCGTCGAACCGGTCCTCGGGCACCTCCATCGCGCAGAGGCAGAAATCGCCCCCCAGCGCCGCGGCATCGAAGAACGGGCCGAACCGGGTGATGATCCGCGCGTCGCGCATGGCCTGCAGCCGGGCGATCAGGTCGGATTCCTCGAGCCCCAGTTCGGCGGCGGCCACGGCAAACGGGTCGGTCGCGATGGGAAACCCCTCTTGCAGGTGGTTCAGGATGCGCCGGTCGGTGTCGTCGGGGGTCATGCGATCCTCTTGGCCTCGGGCGCGCAGGCAGCCACCATCGCGCCGGTTTGCTTGAAGCAATGCAGCGAAAACAACGCCTGGTGCCGGACGTCGCGAAACTCGGGCAGGGTGCAGACCCGCGTCAGGACCGACATCGCGTCCTTGCGGCTGCGGGCGTGGATCATCGAATAGAGCCGGTAGGTCCAGACACCGGGAACAGGCGCGCGTTCATAGCACAGGGTGATACCCGGCTGCGCAGCCAGCAGCGGGCCGGCGGCGGTGATCGTGTCGTGGTCCATGTCCCAGACCACCATCGCGTTCGACCGCCATCCCAGCGCCCGGTGGCGCACGATCACGCCCAGCCGCGAGACGATCCCGGCCGCGACCAGCGCGCGCACACGGTCCAGCACCTGCGTCTCGGTCATGCCCAGCTGGCCGGCCAGTTCGGCAAAGGGGCGGGGCAGCAGCGGCAGCCCGCGTGTCAGCGCCTGCAGCAGCGGCCGGTCGTCGGGCCGGAACGCGGCGATGTCCACCGGCGGTTTCGGCGCCGCGCCGCCGATCTGCCCCTTCAGGGTAAAACCGAGATCGACGTTGAACGGGCGCACCAGCGGCAGGTCCAGCACGCGCAGCCCGGTCAGCGCCCTGATCCGCGCCAGCGTCGCGTTGACATGGGCGCGGTCGGGGCCGGTGGCCACGAACCAGAGGTTCCAGTCATGTTCGCGCTGGTAGTTGTGATTGACCCCGGGCTGCGCGCCGATCACCTCGGCGATCTCGCCGATCCGGTGGTCGGGTGCGGCCACCGCCGCCAGCGTGCTGGCCGACACGGTGTTGGGCGCGCAGGTGGCGCCGACGCGGGTGATGCGCCCGGTCTGCCGGTGATGCTCCAGCCGGGCGATCACGTCGGCCTCGCCGACCCCCAGCGCATGGGCCAGGCTGGCAAAGGGCCGGGATTCGACCGGAAAGCCGCGTTGCCAGTCGTTCAGCAGCGCCTGGTCGATCGGATCGCTTACGCCTTCCATCGGATTACAACCCCGTCCGGTGCGCGCGCGCGGTAAAGAAGATGCCCGAGGGGCTTTCGGCGTCGATCTCGCGCAGCTTCTCGAAGCTCTGCGTGTCGTAGACCATGACCTTGCCGGCATCGCGCACCGACAACCAGACCTCGTGACCGCGCGGGGTGAACTCCATGTGCAGCACGCCGGGACCGGGCGCAAACTGGTGCACGACCTGCTTGGTCACGCTGTCGATGACCTGGATCGTGTCGTTGTCGGGATGGGCGAAGTTCACCCAGACCTGCCGCCCGTCCGGCCGCGCCATGGCAAAGACCGGCTGGCCGTGGGTCGCGGTGCGCCCGGTTTCTTCGAGGCTGCGGGCATCGACCCAGAGCACCTCGTGCTGGCCGACCGCCGGCAGCACGAAATCCTGCCCCGCCAGCGCCCAGCCTTCGAGATGCGGCATCTTGTAGACCGGCAGGTCCTCGCGGCCCGCCGCATAGCCCGGCAGGATCGGGCGCGGCTGCGGCGCGTCCTGCCACAGATCCAGCGCGGTCAGGTGGTCGGCACCGAACAGCCCGGCGATATAGGTCCGTCCGTCCGCCGTCACCAGCGCGTCATAGGGGCGGTCCCCGATGCCCTCGATCCGGGTGATTTCGGGGGTTCCGCCCGACAGGTCCGCAATCCAGGTTTCACCCTCGTCCCACAGGGTGAACACGAAACGGCGGCCGGGAATGTCCACCAGCCCGATGGTTTTCGATCCGGTGGGAATATCGGCGACCATGTCCAGCGTGTCGGCGTCGAAGATCCGCACCCCGCCAGGTTCGTAGTTCGAGACCGCGACCAGGCGGCCATCGTCGGAAATCGCCCCGCCGATGGAATTGCCCGCCTGCATCACCCGGTTGACCACGGCCTGTTCCAGGATGTCCACCTTGGTCAGCCCGCCATCGCGGCCAAAGACATAGGCAAAGCGTTCGTCGGGCGAATAGACCAGCGAGGCATGCGACAGGTCGCCCAGCCCCTCGATCCGGCCCAGCGCGGCGCGGTCGGACTGGTCCACCACCAGCAGCGACCCGCTGGCACGTTCCACGATCAGGCCCAGGTCGCCGGTGGGCTGCGCCGTCGCCGGGGCGGCGAGCGCGAGCGTCACCGCAAGGATGAGCTGTTTCATTCGGTATCTCCGGTCAGCAGATATTCGACGATCCAGGCGGCCTCGGCCTCGGACAACAGCGGTCGCCAGGGCGGCATCGGGGTGCCGGGGATGCCGTCGAGGATGACGGTGGCCAGCGTGTCGGCATCGTAATGCGCCAGCGCGTCCGGGCGGATGTCGGGGCCCAGCCCGCCTTTCAGCGACAGCCCGTGGCACGACCCGCAATCCTGCAGCACCAGCTGCTCGAGCGCGGCCGCGTCCGGTTTTTCCGTCGCGGCGATGCCGGCCGCCGCGACGGCGCCGGCTGCCAGCAACGGGAGGCCGATCAGGATCCTATTCACCGGCCATCACCGTCGGTTCGGTCAGCACCCGCGGCAGGGGCCTGGCGGTGTCGTCGCGATAGAGCGAAACGACATGGCCGATCACGAACAGGACCGGCGCGCGCATCGGCATCGCGCTGATGTCGACGCCGATCTGGTCCAGCCGCGAGACCAGCCGTTGCTCGCGCGGCGTGGTTGCCGCGGAAATGGCCATCACCGGCAGCGCGGCGGGCATGCCTTCGCCCATCAGGCGCAGCGCGATCTCGGCGATGTTGGCCGCGCCCATATAGACCACCAGCGTGGTGTCGGGGCAGGCGAGGCTCTTCCAGTCCAGGTCGAGGCGCTGGTCGGCCGCGCGATGGCCGGTCACATAGCGCACGCCGGTCGCCAGGCCGCGATGGGTCAGCGGCACGCCGGTGGCGGCGGCGGTGCCCTGCGCGGCGGTGATGCCGGGGGCATAGTCCACCGCGAGACCGCGTTCGGTCAGATAAGCGGCCTCTTCCGAGCCGCGCCCGAAGATGAGCGGGTCGCCGCCCTTCAGTCGCGCGACGGTCAGCCCCTGCGCGGCCAGTTCGGCGAGAATTTCGTTGATCCGGTCCTGCGGGACCGTGTGGCAGTTCGGGGCCTTGCCCACCGGGATCATCTGCGCGGTCGCCGGGGCAAGGTCGAGTATCTCGGGCGAGACAAGCCGGTCATAGACCACCGCGTCCGCTTCCTTCAGCATCCTCAGCGCGCGCAGCGTCAGAAGCTCCGCGTCGCCGGGTCCGGCGCCGATCAGATAAACCTTGCCATTGGTGGACATGCGGGTGGCTCCCTGGCTGCCTGGCGTGTCGTGTCGGGGTGAACCGGGGGCCGGACAGGCCGGCCCCCGGGGCGAGGCATGGCCTCAGTAGGTGTCGGTCCGGGTGTTGTAGACGTTGAACTTGCCCGTCGGCGTGACAAGGCGTTCGTCCTTGATCACATGCTTGAGTTCGAGCGTCTTGTCATCCACCACCACGATGGCCGATTCAAGGTCGGCGCTGTTCCAGACCGAGAACCAGATCTCGTTGCCTTCGCGGTTGAATTCACCCTGCACCACGCGGGGCTGGCCTTCGGCGATCCCGGCCCATTCCACGATCGGCAGAACGGTGTATTCCGGTTCCTCCTGCGCCAGGTCTGCGACCTTGAACACGGCGACCGAACCAGAGGTTTCGGCATCCGGGTTCAGCGTCGCATCGACATAGAGATGCTCGGATTCCGGGTGGGTCTTGACGAACAGCGACCCGCCGCCCAGCGCGTAGAGCTGGTGCACCATCTTCCAGGCGTTCTCCGGGTGGCCTTCGGGGTCGGTCCCGATCAGCGCGACGGTGTCGTCGCCCAGGTGGGACGTGGCCCAGACCGGCCCGTAGGTCGGGTGGTTGATATTGGCACCCCGGCCCGGATGCGGCGTCTCGCCATCGGTTTCGACGACCGCGATCAGCTTGCTTTCCTTGGTGTCGACCACGGCGACCTTGCCGCGGGCGTTGGCCGCGGTCAGGAAGTACCGTTTGCTGAGGTCCAGCCCGCCGTCATGCAGGAACCGTTCGGCGTTGATCTCGGTGATCTTCAGGGCCTCGATGTCTGAATAATCCACCATCATGATCTTGCCGGTTTCCTTGACGTTGACCAGGAACTCGGGCTTGTAGTGCGACCCCAGGATCGCGGCCACGCGCGGTTCCGGGTGATAGGTCTGTTCGTCATAGGTCATGCCGCGGGTGGACTTGATCCGCAGCGGCTCCAGCGTGTCGCCGTCCATGATGACGAATTGCGGCGGCCAGTAGGCGCCGGCGATCGCATATTTGTCCTCATAGCCTTCGTATTTGCTGGTCTCGACCGAACGCGCTTCGGCGCCGATCTTGATTTCGGCCACCGTGTCCGGGTTTTCCATCCACAGGTCGATCATGTTGATCTTGGCGTCGCGCCCGATCACGAACAGGTAGCGGCCCGATGCCGAGATCCGGCTGATATGCACCGCATAGCCGGTCTGGATCACCGTCTTGATCTCGTAGGTCGAGCCGTCGATCAGGGCGATTTCACCCGCGTCGCGCAGCGTGACCGAGAACAGGTTGTCGATGTCCCAGTCGTTCATCTTCTCGGTGGGCCGGTTTTCCGGCGCGACATGCACCTTCCAGCTGGCGCGCATCTCGTTCATGCCGAATTCCGGCGGCGCGGGCGGCTCGAGCAGCACATAGCGTGCCATCATGTCCACTTCTTCCTCGGACAGGTCGCCCGAGGTGCCCCAGTTGGGCATGCCGGCCGGCGAACCGAAGGTGATGAAATCCCGAAGATACTCGAACCCGCGTTCCCGGGTGATGTCGGGTGTCAGCGCCTTGCCGGTCGCGCCCTTGCGCAACACGCCGTGACAGCCGGCACAACGTTCGAAATAGAGCGTCGTGGCCTTCTGGAACTCGGCGGGCGTCATCACCGGATCACCGGGCTTGCGGCCCGGTATCTCGACCCGGATTTCACCCAAGGTCGTCATCGAAGGCACATACATATCACCCGGTGTGGTGGCATGTTCCTTGATGTCGCTGTTTTCCGCCTGTTCGGCCGTGCTGTCCTGCGCCCAAACGGGGCCGACGGCAAGACCCAAGGCGACAGCGGCGCTTGCAAGAAGCGCTGTGCGTCGTTTGGCTTTCGTGGGATTCATCAGGAATACTCCGTTCGCTGGTGAGGCAGGGGGAACCTGAATCATTTCGCGCGGCCGCACCTTGACTTCAATCAAGGCTTTCGGATCGTCCGCCGCGCAAGAACGCAGCATGATCTCGCGCGCCACAAACCCGGTTTCAGGCTGTATCGCCTTGTTCCTATGGGCGGTGACCGCCTGTCTTGCCTTCCAGCCCGCCACGGCCGACCAACTGCCGTCCGATTTCAGCGTCGAAATCGCGCCGAGCGTGCCCACGGCCGAAATCGCGGCCGGGCTGTTCGGGCTGCAACCGCCGCTGCAACTGACCCGCGAAGAGGGCGCGGCGCCGGGCTGGACCGTGTGGGCCGACGGCGAGGCCGCGGGCTATATCGGTTCGACCTGGGAAATCGCCCGTTCCGTGGGATATTCCGGCCGGCCGCTGGACGTGCTGGTGGCGGTTGATCCCTCGGGCCGGATCGCGGGCGCGCGGCTGATGCGGCACAATGAGCCGATCCTGACGCTTGGCCTGTCCGACGAGGATATCGCCCGGTTCGTCGGCGGTTTTGCCGGGGTCGACCTGATGGCCGGCGATGGCGGCGACGGCCCGGACATGCCCGACATCATCTCGCGGGCCACGGTGTCGACCGGCGTGATTCGCGATTCGATCCTGCGCACGGCGCGCACGCTGGCCATCGGCCGGGGTCTGCTGCCCGGCGGCGGGATCGACCGAATCGGTTTCGAGCCGCGCACCTGGGCCGAACTCGAGGCCGAGGGGGCGCTGGCCCATGCGCGGATGTCGATGAGCGATGCCGGCGCGCGGCTGGACGGCGCCAAGACGCCGATCCCCGACGGCGACGGCCCGTTCGTCGAGCTGTGGCTGGCCCTGATCGACCCGCCCACCATCGGGCGCAACATCCTGGGCCAGCAGCAGTTCAGCCGCGCGGTCGGAACGCTGGGGCCGGGCGAGGTGGTGTTGTTCGTCGGGTCGCGCGGTCTCTATTCCCACCGCGGCACCGGCTGGCGGCGGTCCGGCGTGTTCGACCGGCTGACGCTGGTGCAGGACGGCAACCGCATCGCGCTGACCGACGAGGGCTATGTGCGCGTCGACGAGCTGGCCATCGCGCTGGCGCCCGACCTGAAGGAGCGCAGCCTGTTCCGCATCCCCGCCGACGGGTTCGACGCGGCGCGGCCGTTCACGCTCGAACTGACTGCATCGCGCCCGGCGTCGGATGGCGGCGACGTGAGCTTTGTCCTGCCGGTTCCCTACGCGCTGCCCGAAACCTATATCCTGCCGCCGCCGCCCGAGGCCGCGCCGCTGTGGCAGCAGACCTGGGAACGCAAATGGCCACTGGTGCTGAGCGTGCTGGCGATGATGGGGCTGCTGACGCTGATCCTGCTGTTCCAGGAGCAGCTGGTCCGCCATCCGGCGCTGTGGATGCGGCTGCGGCTCGGGTTTCTGACGATCACGCTGGTCTGGCTGGGCTGGGGGCTGAACGGCCAGCTGTCGGTGGTCCAGGTGGTGGCATTCCTGCAATCGCTGCTGACCGGGTTCCGCTGGGAAACCTTCCTGATCGAACCGGTGATCTTCACCCTCTGGGCGGGCGTGGCGCTGGGGCTGCTGTTCTGGGGGCGCGGCGTGTTCTGCGGCTGGCTTTGCCCCTTCGGCGCCCTGCAGGAGCTGTCCAACGCCGCCGCGCGGCGGCTGGGCGTGCCGCAGATTGCGGTGCCGCACGCGGTGCATGAACGGCTGTGGATGATCAAGTACACGCTGTTCGTGGCGATCCTGGCGCTGTCGTTCTATTCGATGGAACTGGCGCTGAAACTGGCCGAGGCCGAACCGTTCAAGACCGCGATTTCCATGCGGATGATCCGGGCCTGGCCCTTTGTGCTGTTCGTGCTGGCGCTGCTGGCGGCGGGGCTGTTCATCGAGCGGTTCTATTGCCGCTACCTGTGCCCGCTGGGGGCCGCGCTGGCGATACCCGCCAAGCTCAAGGTCTTTGACTGGCTGCACCGCCGCCCGCAATGCGGCCGCGAATGCCGGTTGTGCGAAACCAAATGCACCGTCGGCGCGATCGACCCGATCGGGCGGATCAACCCGAACGAATGCGTCCTGTGCCTGCGCTGCCAGGTGGTGATGAACGATCCGGGCACCTGCCCGGTGCTGAAGCGGCGGCAGCGCAAGGCCCCCGCCCCGGCAAAGACATGAGGATGTCGGTCATGAAAACGGTGTTTTCCGAAGGCTTTCGCGCCTTTTTCGGCGCGGCGGGCCTGTATGCGGTGTTTTCGCTGCTGGTCTGGGAACTCTACCTGGGCATTCACGCGTCCGGCGGCCTGGTGACCGGCCTGCCCTTCGGGGTGCCGCCGCATCTGTGGCACGGGCATGAGATGATCTTTGGCTATGCGACCGCGGCGCTGGGCGGGTTCCTGTTGACCGCGGTGCCGAACTGGACCGGCGCCCGGTCCGCGCCGCAGCGGTTCATCGCGCTGGCCACCGGGCTGTGGCTGGCGGGGCGGATCGCGGTCTGGTTCGCCGGCTACCTGCCGCCGGTCCTGGTGGCGGTTGCGGACCTGGCGTTCCTGCCGCTGCTGGCGTTCAAGATCGCGCTGCAGCTGGTGCGCCGGCCCAAGCCGCAGAACATGGTGTTCCTGGCCTTCATCACCCTGATCTGGGTCGGCAACCTGCTGGTCCATCTGGAATGGACCGGCCTGACCGGGGATACGCTGGCGACGGGCATGCGCGCGGGGCTGTTCGGCCTGTGCGCGATGATCGCGGTGCTGGGCGGACGCGTCACCCCGGCCTTTACCCGCAACGCGATGAAACGCGCGGGCGTGGACGAGGCCCGCTGGCCCGTCAGCCACCCGGCCGTCGAACGCCCCGCCGTGCTGCTGGTCGCCGCCGTGCCGGTGCTGCTGCTGGCGCAGGCGCCAGCGGCACTGACCGGCGCGGTCGCGGTGATCGCGGGCCTGCTGCAATTCGCCCGCCTCGCCACCTGGGCCGGGCGCTGGACCTGGAACCAGCCGATTCTCTGGTCGCTGCACCTGGGTATCGCGTTCCTGGGCGCGGGGCTGGTGACATGGGGGCTGGCGGCGCTGGGATATGGCAGCGAGGTCGGCGCGCTGCACATTCTGGGCATCGGCGCGGTCGGTGGCATGACGCTGGCGGTGATGAGCCGCGCGATCCTCGGTCATTCCGGGCGCGCGCTGGTGGCGCCGCGCCCGGTCGCGGTCGCCTATGCGCTGGTCGCGGCGGCGGCGTTGATTCGCTGGCTGGGATCGGAACTGGCGGGTGATCTGTATTTCCCGTTGATGCTGGGCGCCGGCGCGCTGTGGATCGCGGGATTCACCTTGTTTCTGACCGCGCTGGGGCCGATCATCTGCACCCCGCGCCCGCCGCGCGAACAGGGGGCCGCCGCCTGATGCCCGGCCACCCGGCGCAACCCGCTGATGGCGGGCGAAAAACGCCGATCTTGACTTTAGTTAAGGCGACTGCCCCCCACGGGGCGTAGCGAAATCACATCACACACGCAGCGCAAAAGGAGAGCGCAATGCGCGAAGTCATGACCAAGAGCATGGCCCGGAACATCTTTTTCGGCGGGTCCCTGTTCTTCATCATCATATTCGTGGGCCTGACCGCCCATTCGCACCGCTACATGGTGACCACCTCGACCGATGCCGAGGGGCTGACCGAAAGCGTAATCAAGGGCAAGCATGTCTGGGAACGGCATGCTTGCATCAACTGCCACTCGATCATGGGTGAAGGCGCCTATTTCGCGCCGGAACTGATGAACGTGATGGCGCGCTGGGGGGTCGAGGACGATCCCGATGCGGCGTTCGAAACGCTCAAGGCATGGATGCAGGCAATGCCCACCGGCATCGAGGGCCGCCGGCAGATGCCCCTGTTCGACCTGTCCGACGAGGAATACCGCGCCCTGAGCGATTTCCTGCTCTGGACCAATACAATCGACGCCCAGGGCTGGCCGCCCAACGACGCGGGCTGAGGAAGGTAGAGAACCGATGAAATACGAATCACAAAAGATCGCCTATGCCTATTTCGCCGTTGCGCTGGGGCTGTTCGCGATCCAGATCCTTGGCGGGTTGCTGGCCGGCTTCGTCTATGTGATGCCGAACACGCTGTCCGAGTTGTTGCCGTTCAACATCATCCGCATGTTGCACACCAACAGCCTGGTCGTCTGGCTGCTGCTGGGCTTCTTCGGGGCGGCCTATTTCCTGATCCCGGAAGAGGCCGAACGCGAGATCCATTCGCCGACGCTGGCCTATCTGCAGCTGATCATCCTGGTGGTCGGCACGCTGGGCGTGGTGCTCACCTATGTGTTCAACCTGTTCGAAGGCCACTGGCTGCTGGGCAAGGAAGGCCGCGAGTTCCTGGAACAGCCCAAATGGGTCAAGGCAGGGATCGTCGTTGCGGCGCTGATTTTCCTCTACAACGTCTCGATGACGGTGCTGAAGGGCCGCAAGACCGCGATCAGCAACATCCTGTTGCTGGGCCTGTGGGGGCTGGCGCTGCTGTTCCTGTTCGCCTTCTACAACCCGGCCAACCTCAGCCTCGACAAGCTGTACTGGTGGTATGTGATCCACCTGTGGGTCGAAGGCGTGTGGGAACTGATCATGGCGTCGATCCTGGCCTACCTGATGCTGAAGCTGACCGGCGTGGACCGCGAGATCGTCGAGAAATGGCTCTATGTCATCGTCGCTGCGGCGCTGTTCTCGGGCATCCTCGGCACCGGGCACCACTATTACTGGATCGGCGCGCCGGGATACTGGCAGTGGATCGGCTCGATCTTCTCGTCGCTCGAGGTGATCCCCTTCTTCGCGATGATGAGCTTTGCCTTCGTCATGGTCTGGAAGGGCCGCCGGGACCATCCCAACAAGGCCGCGCTGCTGTGGAGCCTCGGCTGTGCCGTGCTGGCCTTCTTCGGCGCCGGGATCTGGGGCTTCCTGCACACGCTGCACGGGGTGAACTACTACACCCACGGCACCCAGATCACCGCCGCGCACGGGCACCTGGCTTTCTTCGGCGCCTATGTCTGCCTGAACCTGGCGGTGTTCTCCTACGCGATGCCGATCCTGAAGCACCGCGATCCCTACAACCAGGTGCTGAACATGGCGTCGTTCTGGCTGATGGCGGGTGGCATGGTGTTCATGACCTTCACGCTGACCTTCGCCGGGACCGTGCAGACGCATATGCAGCGCGTGGTGGGCGACTACTACATGGACGTGCAGGACAGCATCGCGGTGTTCTACTGGATGCGCTTCGGTGCCGGGCTGGTGGTCCTGCTGGGTGTGCTGCTGTTCCTCTACGCGATCTTCGTGCCGCGCAAGGAAGTGGTGCGGCCGGGTCGTCTCGAACGTGAACGGCTCGAAAACGACCCTGACCATGTAGCGGCGGAGTGACCGGAATGAACGCTTATGCGAACCTGACGGAGGGGGCGGCGGACGCCCCCTTCTATCTCGAACAGGGGGACGAATGTGCCCTGTTCGAGGCGGCGAGTGCCAACAACCTGCCGGTCCTGCTCAAGGGGCCGACGGGCTGCGGCAAGACCCGGTTCGTCGCCCATATGGCGGCACGGCTGGGCCGGCCGCTCTATACCGTGGCCTGCCATGACGACCTGTCGGCGGCCGACCTGATCGGGCGCTACCTGCTCAAGGGCGGCGAAACCGTGTGGGTGGACGGGCCGCTAACGCGGGCGGTGCGCGAAGGCGCGATCTGCTATCTCGACGAGGTGGTCGAGGCCCGCAAGGACGTGACCGTGGTGCTGCACCCGCTGACCGACGACCGGCGCATCCTGCCGATCGACCGCACCGGCGAGGAACTCGAAGCCGCGCCCGGCTTCATGCTCGTGGCCTCCTACAACCCCGGTTACCAGAACATCCTCAAGACGCTGAAACCGTCGACGCGGCAGCGGTTCGTGGCGATGGAATTCGATTTCCCCGCGCCCGAGGCCGAGATTGCCGTGGTGGCGCGCGAAAGCGGGCTGGACGCGGACAAGGTCAAATCGCTGGTCCGGCTGGCGGGCAAGCTGCGTGCGCTCAAGGGCCAGGACCTCGAGGAAGGCGTTTCGACCCGGCTGGTGGTCTATGCCGCCACGCTGATCGCGCAGGGCATGGGTGTCGAACGCGCCATCGAGGCGGCGATGATCGAGCCGCTCACGGATGATGCCGAAGTCAAACGCGGGCTGCTCGACCTGGTGACGGCTGTCTACGGGTGATCCATGGCGGTGCGCGATCTCGACATCGAACCGTGGGAGCCGGAGGAAACCGTCGGCAAGCTGTGGCATGCCTTTGCCAGCCGGCTGGACGCGCCCGCGCAATATGAGGATGCCGGCGTCGACCTGTCCGAACTGTCGGGCCGGCTGGCGGTGTTCTTCCGCGGCCTGGGCGGCGCGCCGTCGGTCGAACTGCGCGCCGTGTCGCCTGAACTCAGCCGCCACCGGCTGAGTTTCCTGCGCCGGCTGGGCACCGAGGCCGAGATCGTCCCGCGTGCCAGTTTCGACGGTGAATGCCTGCGCCTGCCCGAACGGCTGGCGGTGTTTCCCACCCGCGGGGCCAATGGCGCGCTCTATCTGTGGCTCGCCGCGGCGGCGGCCCATGCGCCCGCGTCACCGCCTCCGGCCGATGATCTGTTGCAGGCCGATCTGGCCGCGATCGTCGCCGCCCGCGCGATGACCGAGACCACGCTGGCGGCGGCTCCGGGTCTGCGCGGGCTGCATGACACGCTCTGTGCCGCCTGCCTGCACGGGCGCCGCCGGAGCGCGGGCCTGCCGCGATACGAGGCGGCGATCGAGGCGCTGGTCGCCCAGGCGCTGGGCGATCCCGCGCCGCTGCCCGCGCTGGCGCGGTCGCTGGCCGCCGATCCCGGCGCGGCGCGGGCTCCGCGCGGCTATCAGCCGTTCCAGCCGGTGCCGCTCTGGCCGGACCTGCGCGAGATGACCTTTTCCGCCGCCGATACGGTGGAAAGCCGCGACACCGAGGGCACCCCCGAGGAAAGCAGCGACAAGACCCACCGCGCCCGGCGGCGGCAGGCCGACCAGGCCGAACGCGCCGACAGCCTGATCCTGCACAAGTTCGAGGCGATCCTGAGCTGGGCCGAGTTCCTGAACCTGAACCGCCGGGTCGATGACGACGACCCCGACAATGCCAAGAAGGCCGCCGACGACCAGGACGAGATCGGGCTGGGCCAGATTTCCAAGGCGCCGGCCACGCGGCTGAAGCTGCATCTCGACCTCGCGCCCGAGGACGTGGACCGCGAACGGCTGGCCGGCAAATCCACCTATCCCGAATGGGACGCCCGCGCCGGGGTCTATCTGCCCGATCACGTCCGGGTGCTCTATTCGGCCGCCGAGCCGGGCGACGAGGTGCCTTCGTTCCGCGCCGACCCGCGCGCGCAGCGGCGCATCCGGCAGGTCAAGCGCCAGTTCGAGGCGCTGCGGCCGGGCCGCGTGTTCGTTCCCGCCAGTCTC
The DNA here is from genome assembly GCF_003008555.2 of Pukyongiella litopenaei. Lineage (NCBI taxonomy): Bacteria > Pseudomonadati > Pseudomonadota > Alphaproteobacteria > Rhodobacterales > Paracoccaceae > Pukyongiella > Pukyongiella litopenaei. The sequence goes on from NZ_CP027665.1 coordinate 2,760,364, forward strand.
GACGGCGACGAGCTGGACATGGAGGCGGTGGTCCGCGCGCAGGCCGATATCCGCGCCAACGGGCAGGGATCGAACCGGATCTGGCGGCAGGCGGTGCCGCAGGCACGCGACCTCGCGGTGTCGATCCTGCTGGATGTCAGCCGCTCGACCGAAAGCGCGGTCGACGGCCGCGCGGTGATAGATATCGAGCGCGAGGCACTGGCGGCGCTGGGCTGGGGGCTGGACGCCTGCGGCGACGATTTCGCCATCCACGCCTTTTCGTCGCTGAAACGCGATCGCGTCTATATCCAGCAATGCAAGGGGTTCGGCGAACCGATGAGCGCGGCGGTCGAGGACCGGATCGGCGGATTGCGACCGGGGTTCTACACCCGGCTCGGCGCGGCGGTGCGCCATGCCTCGGCCGGGCTGGCGGAACAGTCGAAGAAACGCCGGCTCCTGCTGGTGATCACCGACGGCAAACCCAACGATCTGGACCACTACGAAGGCCGCCACGGTATCGAGGATACCGCCATGGCGGTGCGCGAGGCGCGCCGCGCGGGCCATTCGGTGTTCGGCGTCACCGTCGACCGCCGCGCGAAAAGCTGGTTTCCCCGGCTGTTCGGGCGCGGCGGCTTCCATGTGATCCCGCATCCGGACCGGCTGACCGAGGCGTTGCCGCAGATCTATCGGGAACTGGTGGGCGCATGAGCGACATGACCGAACCCGGGGCGCTGGACGAACTGCCCGGTGACCTGATGATGTGGGTGCTCATCGTCAGCGAATTGCTGGTCTTCGGTGCCGGGCTGGCGGCCTTCATGGCTGTCCGGCTGACCGATCCCGCCGGGTTTGCCGCGGCGCAGGACGCGCTGCATCGCACCGGGGCGGGGATCAACACCGTGGTCCTGGTCACCAGCGGGTTTCTCGCCGCCATCGCCGGGCCGCTGCTGGCCGGCGGGCAATTGCTCCGCGCCCGTGCAGCCCTGGTCGCGGCGGCGGCGCTGGGGGTGCTGTTCCTGGTCATCAAGGGGGCCGAATACGCCGACAAGGCCGAACGGGGCATCGCCTGGGATACCCATCCGTTCTACACCTTCTACTATCTGCTGACGGGGTTTCACGCGGCCCATGTGGTCGCGGGCGTGCTGATCCTGCTGCTGGTGGCGTGGAAGGCGAACGCGCGCAATATCGAGGTGGGCAGCGCCTTCTGGCACATGGTCGACCTGATCTGGGTGCTGCTGTTCCCGGTGATCTACCTGCTGCGATGACAATGTCCGATCTCATACGCGCCTGGGCGACGCTGATCGCGCTCAGCCTCGGGTCCACCGCCCTGGCGGTCAGCGCGATCCCGCCCGCATGGCAGCCGGCGGCGGGCGCGGCCATCCTGATACTGGCCTGGGCCAAGGCGCGGGTCATCCTTGCCCGCTATCTGGGGTTGGCCGCCGCGCCGTTCTGGGCGCGCGGCTTCGGCATCGCGCTGGGTGTTTTCTGCGTGGTGCTGCTGGTGCTCTATCTGATCGCGATCACGCTCTGAACGCGGCGGCGAGCTGCTCCGGCAGGTCGAACTCGGCCAGCACCCGCCCGCGTGCGTCGGCTGACATCTTGCGCGCGGTCTTGGCGACGATGCGGTCCAGTTTCGCGGGGTCCTGGGTCTGCGAGAACGGCGCGAAATACCATTTCAGAAAGACAAAGCAGATCACGTCCTCGAGCGCCTGAACCCGGGGGTCGCGTTTGATCCCCTCCTTGCGCAACATGCGCTGCGCGGCCTCGATGTCGGCGGCGTCATACCCGGCATCGGCCATCAGGGCGCCAACCCGTTCGGCATGGTGCCGGGCCAGGTCGCTGCGCCAGCCGAGATACCCGGCACGGCCTTCGGGATAGTCGGCGCGTTTCAGCACCCAGCGTTCGATGTGCTGGCCCCGCGCGGCGATCCGCAGCGGTTCGGACGCATCGGGAAACAGCCGTTCGAGCTCGGCGGTCATGCGCTGCCCGTAGAGCAGCGCGGCCGGTGTGCCCTCGGACCGGTCAGGATCGGCGGCGTTGGCCGCGTCGATCGTCGCGATCACCCGTTCAAACCGGGTCATAGCGCCTTGTTCCAGGCCATTGCCGGGTCTTCGTCGGAATAATACTGCAGTCTTTCGATATCGTCGATGGCGGCGTGGTTCTTGGTGATCCGCACGCCGACCGACCGCAGCTTGGAAAACGCCCGCGACAGGCTTTCGGGCTTCATGCCCAGCCGCCCGGCGATCAGGATCTTGTCATAGGGCAGGGTGACGACACAGCTGCCCTGGTCGCAGGGCGCGAGTTTCAGCAGGAACTCGGCCACGCGCTGGGCGCCGGTCTTGGCCTTCATCTGCTCCAGCTGGCCGATGAGGTCATGCAGGTGCTGGAACGCCGCCGCCATGACAGAAATGCAGATCTCGGGGCGGTTCATCATCAGCGAGGTGAACGCCCGCGCCGGGATCTGCAGCAGCGTGCAATCCGTGACCGCCTCGCCCGAAACCGGGTAATCCTGGTCGCGGATTGCCACGGCTTCGCCAAAGCTGCTGCCGGCCGCGCCGACATGCACCACCGCCTCGTTGCCGTTGGGGGCGATCCGGAACAGTTTCATCCAGCCGTCCAGCACGACATGGATGCACCGGGCCGGTTCCCCCTGCATGAAGATCGTCTGACCGCGTTCAAAGCTGCGCGTCGAGGAGGCCTGCAGCAGTTCCCGTGCGATCGCCTCGGGCATCGTCCTGAGCAGCAGCGACCCACGCGCCACGTTTTCTTGTTCTTGGCTGATCATGTGGACCCTTCAATCCTTGTGGCTGCGAATCGCCCTGAAATCAGGCGGTTCCGGCTTCGTCGTCCGATGTTTCATCGTCGGCGTCCCCTTATCACAACTCATTGGCGAGTTGCCAGCGCTACCGGCGCCTCCTGCAGGCTGCCAGCCGCGCTGTTGCGGGGAATTGTTCCTTTTCTTGCGGGGGCCGATCTGCCACCCATGTAGCCCATGCAGTTACGGATTCGCGGAGGAGTAACAATGCGACATTTCATCTGTGCGACATTCACAGCAGCGATGGCGCTGGGGCTGGCGGCCGGACCGCTCGCGGCGGAAACGCGCGTCACCTACAAGTCGGCGAAATCGACCTCGTCCTATTACCAGATGGGCGTGCAGATCGCCGAGGCGATGAAGGCGGGCTCGGATGGAGACATCATCGTCACGGTCGAGGAAAGCCAGGGCTCGGTGCAGAACGTGATGGAGGTGCGCGCCCGTGGCGGCGACTATGTGTTCACCACGCCGCCGGCGCTGGTCGGGCTGGCCCAGCAGGGCAAGGCGATGTTCGAGGGCAAGGGGGATCCGGCCTTTGACGAGATCCGCGCCCTGTTCCCGATCCCGTCGCTGACCATGCATTTCGTGATGTCGAAAGACTCCGGCGTGGCCTCGATCGACGACCTGGACGGCAAGACGATCCTGCTGGGCAAGGGGTCGTTCGGCGCGCGCGAAGGCGAGAAATATCTCGACCTGTTCGGGCTGATGGACAAGGTGCAGATCGCGGATGTGGAACTGTCGGGGGCGGTCCCGGCGATGAAGAACGGCCAGATCGACGGCTTCGTCACCGCCGGGTCCTGGCCCGCGCCGAACGTGATCGAGGCCGCCGCCTCGACCGGGGTCACGGTGCTGTCGCTGACAGATGAACAGATCGAGATGACCAAGCGGGCGCTGCTGGTGATCCCGGCGGGCACCTATGCGGGGCAGGAGACCGACATCCAGACCACCTCGTTGCCGGTGGTCGCCTTTGCCACCACCAGGATGGATGACGACACCGCCTATGCGCTGACCAGGACCTTCTGGGAAGGCCGGGCGGCGATGGCCGAGGCCGCGCCGTGGTGGAACGGTGTGGACGAGGCGCTGATGGCCAATATTTCGGGCAAGCTGCATCCCGGCGCCGTCCGCTATTACGAAGAGGCCGGGTTCACCCTGACCGACGGGCAGAAGTAATCCGGGCCACATGACGGATACGGTTGCGGCGCGCGGCCCGGTGCGGGCGGCCTGGATCGTCCTGGCCGCCGCGCTGGTTCTCTATCACCTCGGGCTGATCTTCTGGGGGCTGGTGCCGAACCTGGTCAGCCGGCCGCTGCACCTGGCCTTTGTCCTGCCCTTCGTGCTGGTCTTGCCGGCCGGCTCGCCGGCGGTGCGGGCGTCGGGGGCGGTTCTGGCGGCGCTGGGCATGGCGGCGGCGATCTGGGTGGCGTTGAACCACGACCGGCTGGGCGACCAGTACGGGTTTCTCGAGGGCGGGTTCCAGTTCGCCGTGGCCGTCACCCTGCTGGCGGTGGTGATCGAAGCCGCCCGGCGCGCGATCGGCTGGCCGTTGCCGCTGGTCGCGGTGGCGGCGCTGGCCTATGCCATATGGGGGCAGCACATACCCGGTGAGTTCGGCCATTCCGGCACGCCGCTGGCGAGTTTCCTGGGCACCATGACCATCGCCGAAGGCGGCATCTGGGGCAGCCTGACCGCCGTATCCGTGGGCGTGGTGGCGATCTTCGTCATCTTCGGCGCGGTGCTGAACGCGGGCGAGGCGGGGCAGGGGTTCATGAACGTGGCCGCGGCAGCGGCGGGGCGGCTGACCGGCGGCGCGGCCAAGGTGTCGGTGATCTCGTCGGCGCTGTTCGGGTCGATCTCGGGGTCGGCCTCGGCCAATGTCGCCTCGACCGGGGCGATCACCCTGCCGGCGATGACCCGGCTGGGCTATCCGAAACGGCTGGCGGCGGCGGTCGAGGCGGTGGCCTCGTCGGGCGGGCAGATCATGCCGCCGCTGATGGGAGCCGGGGCCTTTGTCATGGTCGAACTGACCGGGGTTCCCTATACCGGGATCGTCGCCGCCGCGATCCTGCCCGCGTTGCTCTATTTCCTCGCGGTCTGGATGGGCATCAATGCCCAGGCCCGCCGCGTCGAACTGCGCGGCATCGCCCCCGAAGATCGCCCCGGCGCGCGTGATGTCGTGATCACCTCGGCCTTTTTCCTGGTCCCCTTCACGGTGCTGCTCTGGGGCATGTTCGGGGCGGGTTACACCGCGCAGTATTCGGCCTGCATGGCGATACTTTCCGGCACGGCGCTGCTGTTCGTGGGGCGCAAGGGGCGGCTGACACGGGCCGAGATCGCCGCCCGGCTGGTGACCGCGCTGCTGACCGCCGCGCGGCAGGTGTCGATGATCGCGGCGATCATCTTCTGCGCGTCGATCGTGATCGGCGTGCTGGCGGTGACCGGGCTGGGGGTCAAGATCACCTCGCTGATCCTGTCCGGATCCGGCGGGATGCTCTGGGCGTCGCTGCTGCTGACCGCGCTGGCCTGCCTTGTGCTGGGCATGGAGGTGCCCACGACCGCGGCCTATGTGATCTGCGTATCGGTTGCCGGGCCTGCGCTGATCAGCCAGGGGCTGGAGCCGTTGCAGGCGCATCTGTTCGTGTTCTGGTTCGCGCTTCTGTCCACGATCACGCCGCCGGTCTGCGGCGCGGTGTTCATCGCCGCGGGCATGATCGGCGAGAACTGGATCAGGGTCGCGACCAGCGCGATGGCGCTGGGGGTCGGGCTCTATGTGATCCCGCTGGGCATGGTCGCAAACCCGGAGCTGCTGCAACTGGCCGAGATGCCCGTTGCCGCCCTGTTCGCGGCGGTGCGGATCGGTGCGGGGCTGACGCTGATCAGCTATGGGCTGATCGGGTTTCGCGCGCTGCCCGCGCGGCTGGCGGCGGGGCTGGCCGGGCTGGCGCTGGTGTTCGCCGGGCTGGCGTTCTGAGCCGACCTGTCGGGAATCGGCATTTTCGTGTAGGATCGGGGCATTGATTTCAATGCCTGTTGCCATGCCGTTTGCATCGCCCGTTTCGAAAGGATGTCTCGATGTCCGATGACGACCCTGACTGGCCGCTTCCGCCCTATGACGATCCCGCCACCGCGCCGCACTGGCTGCGCGTCGAAGACCAGTATCCCGGATCGGGCCGCAATTCGCGGCTGGTGGCGCATTGGACCGCGCCCTATGTGGCCGAGTATCCGGTGGGCGACGATCCCAATGACAAGCTGGCCCTGGCGGCGTCGCGTTACCTGCACAGGCTGACGACCTTCATGGCATCAGCCGGGATGCCGCTGAACCTTCCGGCGGGATGGGCGGCGGCGCTGGCGGCTGGTGACATTCTGAACTGGTTGCCGGTCTGGCCCGCGGTGGGTGAGACCTCACCCGGATTGCCGCCACCGCTGGCATCGTGGAACCTGTCGCGGGAATCCGATCACGAATTGCCGGCAACGGTGGTGATGGTGGCGGCGGAAACCCCGTTGGGCGTCCTGCTGTCGCCCAATGTGGGATTGCGGGTGCCGATGCAGGTGTCGCCGCGCGATCGCGGCGGGTTCAGGGTCACCATCCGCTCGCTGACCGCCGAACTGCCGCAGCCCGGCACAATCAGCCTGTCCGAGATCGCGGCCGGGATCAGCGTGTCGGAACGCACCGTTCTGTTCGATACCCTCGGACGGATGCTTGGCGCATTGAAAGACGGTTACGGCCGGGCCCGGATCGAGGCGACCGCACCGGTCGAGCCCGGCACCCTGAGCACAGACGAGATCCACTTTGCCGATACGGCCGGGCTGATCGGGGAACCTTTCACTGTCACGACGATTGGCAGGGCGCGCGGCGCGGTGGGGATCAACCCGCCGAGCCTGAGACTGGAAACACGGCTGGATTTCACCGCCGAGGGCGACGATTTCACGGCCCGTCACATCCGGCATTGCCCGCTGGTGTCGCACGCGGTGGGTGAGGCCAAGGTATTCGTGCGCACCCCCGCGGACAGCCCGTTCGTCAAGAAGGCCGGCGCGCGCTACAGGTTCAGCCGACGCCGCCCGGCGGCACCCGATCCGGTGCTGGACGAGTTTCGCGAATACCGCCGCATCTCGGGCCATGTGAACGCGATACTGAAGGATACCGGGTTCCGGGTGCGGCAATGCCCCCGTCTCGTGCATACGGATACCGACGGGAACGCCACGAAGGTCGTGGATCTCGACGGCACAGGGAACCCGCAGCCGCGGCGCGACGATTTCTCGGCGATCAGCGCGTTCTACAACGCGCGCGCGTTCTTCGACCTGATGGCGGAATTCGGCCTGCCGCCGTCAACCTATGTGGTGCGGGCGCAGCAGGAACTGCAGGTGTTCTACCGCGCCGGGATCACGCCGGGGCCGGGGGGCAGCGGCAACACGGTGAACGCCCAGGTGGCCTATGACTGCACGACGGCCGACGAACTGCCGTTCATCAACCTGAACCTGGCGCTGGCCGACCTGGCGCGCCGGGCGCGGCCGGCCGGGTCGCCGGGCAAACAATGGGCGCAGCCGCTGGGGATCGCCGCCTCCGGGCGCTGGATGCTGCACGAGGCGGGGCATTACCTGCTGGCGGCGCGGATCGGGCAGCTGGAGTTCGATTTCGCGCACAGCCCCGGCGACGCGCTGGCGGCGGTGGCCCATGATCCCACCTCGCGGCTGGCCGACCCGCGCCGCGGGGTGAACGCGGACATGCGCTTTTTTACCTATCCCTTCGTGTTCGCACCGCGCCGCCATGACCGTTCGCCGCTGCAGGGCTGGGGCTGGTATGGCTACCTGAACCGGGCGGTGATCGAACAAGTGCCCGGTCGCTGCGGGGTGACCAAGGGCTATCTGAGCGAACAGATCCTGTCCACGACCGTGTTCCGGCTGTATCGCGCGCTGGGTGGCGACACGCTGAACGCGGCGGGCGACCCCGATCACCTCGTGCGGCGGCGGGCGGCGGCGGTGACCCTGTTCCTGCTGATCCGCGCCATTGCCGGGCTGGCGCAGTCGCCGTCGCGGGCCGAGGCGCTGGAACTGGGCATGGAGGATGTCAGCCTGACCATGACCCAATCGCAGATCTGGTCCCTCGCTGGCGGGGATGGCGAACTGATCCCGGTGCCACACCAACCGGAGGGCTCGGCCCCGCAACCGGCGCCGACCCCGGTGCCCTGGCAGGGCGGGGTGGCGCACAAGGTGGTGCGCTGGGCGTTCGAGGCGCAGGGGATGTTCCCGGGCGACCCCACGCAGATCCAGCATGGCCCCGGCCTTGCGCCGCCGGTGGATATCTACATTCGCGACCGCCGTCCCGAGAGCGAAACGACCGAGGCCGGGCCGGTGCGCTACGGCCCCGGCAGCTATCGCCCGGTCTCGCTGCACTTTGGCGCGGACATGGACTGGACCATGGCCGAGCCCTTCGAGATCGGCAATCGCGGGCAGTTTCCGGCAACCGGGATCAAATTGCGGGCCTGGGTGGGACTGGCCATCGGTCCTGGTTCGGCCGATTGGGAAAACAGCGCGTCGATTGTCTGGGCGGCCCTCGTCACGTTCACGATCGCCAACCCGATCGCGCCGGGCGACAGCCTCGTATTGCCTGACGACATCCTGACCGATGCGCTGGCGGAATTCGAGGTGGCGCCGCAAGTGGCGTTCCTGCTGGTAGAGCTTTCCTGCCCCTTCGACCGCGCCAATACCGACCCGGCGGCCGGGCTGGCCTGCGCCGTAACCGGCACCGATGGGCTGCCCGGCACCCCGCGGGCGCTGGCCGACCTGGTGGCGGGTGACAACAACCTGGGCCTGCTGGTGGGCGGGGTCTGATCCCCGCGCGTCCGGCCTCAGACCCAGAGATCGGGCACCGGCCATTCCGCCTTGGCCTGTTGCAGCACCGTTTGCAGCGTCGGGCAGGCGATCGGCCCGGTGGCGGCGGGGTTCTGCTGCCCCGGCCGGTTGATCAGCGCATCCCACAGCCCGGCGGCCAGGTGGCGGCTGCCATAGCTGTCGGACGGGTAATGCACGCCGATCCGTTCCCGGTTTACCGCCATGCGCTGCGCGATGTCCAGCAGCGGCGACGGGATCGGCCCGTCGCCGTTCAGGTCGGACCAGATCGGTTTGCGCAAAAGCGCGCCGGACCCCGGCTCGACCAGCGGCGGCGGTGGCGCTGCGTTGGACTTTTGCACGCCGTAGCGGCAGTAGAGCCCGGGTATCTCCAGCAGCAGCAGCGACAGGAAATGCGCGGTGAAGGAATGACCGCTGGGAAAGGCCGGATGCGAGGGCGGCCCGAACGGCACGGTCAGGCCGGGACACAGCACCGACGGCCGCACCCGTTTGTAATGGGCCTTGTAGGCCATGTAGACCACGTTGGCCATCGACAGGCCCACGTTGATCAGCTCCAGCGTGCGCGGGTGTTCCCAGGCGTTGATCTGGCAGAAATGGATCAGGTAGGCGGGCATCCCGTCGGCCTGCACATCCGCCTCGACCAGATAATTCTGGCGGTCGTTTTCCATATAGACCTTCAGCGCCGCGATTTCGTCACTGATGCTCTGGAAGGCATCGGCCGGGCTGTTGAGACCGATATTCCAGTCGAGGTCAGACCGTTCCAGCCAGCCCAGCGCCAGGGGGTTGATCCGTGTGGGATGCCATTTCTCCCATTCCCCGGCCAGTTCCAGCGCCGCCAGCGTCGCCGGTTCCGAACGGTCGGCGGCGCGCAGCCATTCGCCCAGATGCGGGTCGAAGGGCAGCGACCAGAACCGCAGCGCCGGGTCCCAGTCCTCGGTCCGCCATTCCAGCGGCGGGCTTCCGGGCTGGTAGGGGTTGATGATGAATTCGAGCGGAAAGGGCTGGTTGCCGGCATTGTCGGGTGTGAAATCCAGCGCCCAGGGCAGCAGCGCCAGTTCGATCGGCGTGCCGTAATAGCTGCGGATCAGCCCGATGCCGCCACCCGCGCCCTCGGGGATCGCCCCCGGCGGATAGGGCGTGTCGCCCAGTCCCAGCCCGCTGCCAAGCCCCAGCCCGTTGCCGAGACCCAGACCCAGCCCCAGACCGTTGCCCAGCCCCAACCCGTTGCCCAGCCCCAACCCGTTGCCCAACCCGAGGCCCAGCCCGAGCCCCAACCCGTTGCTCTGCCCCAGCCCCAGCCCGCGCGATGCGCCCAATCCCAGACCCAATCCCAGTCCCAGCCCCGGCGAAGCCGATCGTCCGGCGGATGTATCAAACGTCGTCATGTCAAATCTCCTTCCTGCAATTGGCGGTTCAAGAACTGTGCCATGGGGCGCGTTGATATCCGGATTGCCGCGCGCCACCCCTCGGCGCCGGTTACTTGGGCAATCCCGACTGGCTCAGGCCCAGGATCAGGCGTTCGCGATGTTCGGTCTGTTCGACCGGGTACAGGCTCATGAATTGTGAAATCGAAAAATCCGGGTCGAGATGCAGATAGTCCCGCGCCGTCGCCCGTGCCCTTTCGATCTCGCCATCCAGCGCCTGTGCGACCGAGAGCAGCCGAAGCGCCGCCACGAAGTTCGGTTTGGCCAGATGCGCCTTGGACAGGTAGCGGCTGGCCTCGGCATAGTCTCCGGCCACGAGTTCGGCCAGGCCGGCGGCGGACCAGAAGAAATAGTTCATCGGATCGAAGGGCGACAGCCGCCACACGTTCAGCAGGCGGTCGCGGGCCTCTTCGGCATCGCCGATATAGCACAGGCTGACCGCGCTCAATGCCCAGGCCAGCGGCAGGTTGCTGTTCTGCCGCAGGGCGTCTTCAAGCAGGTCCAGCGCCTCATGCGGGTGGCCTTCGTGAAGGGACAGGATATGGGCGCGGATGGCCAGGCTGAACGCGTCATCCGGGTCCAGGTTCACCGCCTTGCGGGCATGGCGGATCGCCCGGTCGCGGTCGGTCGCCGGGTCGGTGCTGTGGCGGTCGGTGATCCAGAAATTCAGCGTCCAGGCCAGGTTGGCATGGGCCTGCGCATAGGCCGGATCGAGCGTGATCGCCCGGTCCAGCATGTTCAGCGCCGACGCGTAACCGGCGCGTTCGCCGGTATAGATCCCCGACATCGCCCGCAGCACGCAGTCATAGGCGTCGAGACTGTCGGTGGGGCGGTTGCCCAGGTTCGCGATCTCGGTTTCGATCACCTGCGGTTCGATTTCCGAGACGATGCCCGACACGATCCTGTCCTGGAAGTCGAACAGGTCGGCATCCGCGCCGTCGAAATTCGACGCCCACAGCGCGCGGCTGTGGTCCGCTTCGACCAGCTCGGCATGGATGCGCAGCCGGTTCGCGGCCCGGCGGATCGAGCCGGTCAGCAGGTAGCGGACCCCCAGTTCGCTGGCGATCGCGCGATAGCCCTTGCCGTTCTGGGCGATGTGCAGGGTCGAATTGCGCGCCACGACGAACATGGCGCGGCTGCGCGACAGCCCGGTGATGATGTCCTCGGTGATGCCTTCGCCGAAATACCGGTCATCGTCCGGCCCGGACGGATCGTGAAACGGCAGCACCGCGATCGTCGGGCGCGATGTCCAGGACGCATGGGGGCGGGTCAGCTGTTCGTCGCCGTCGCGGGTTTCGACCGTATAGATCCGCAGCGTGCGCTTGATGTTCTTCAGCAACGGCGCGCCCCGGTCCCGGAACGTGACCGGCATCCGGCCGCGCACGATGTCGCGCACCATCTGGGTCACCACGATTTCACCCGGGGCGGCGATCTGGTGGATGCGCGCGGCGATCACCACGCCGTCCGATTGCAGCGTGTCGCCGTCATCCACCACGTCATCGATATTGATCCCGATGCGCAGTTGCAGGTCGCGGTCCGATGCCGGGCGGTCGCGCAGCCGGGTCTGCACCGCGACGGCCCAGTTCACCGCGCTGGTGGCCGAGGTGAATTCGGTCAGCATCGCGTCCCCGGCGCTCGAGACGTAGCGGCCACCGGCCTTGCGCAATTCGTGCAGCAGGATATCTTCGCGCAGCGCCGCCCAGCGCCTGATGGTGCCGACGCTGTCATCGGCCATGTGCCGTGAATAATCGGCGACATCCGCAAAGGCGACGGCCGCAATGCGGCTTGTCAGCGACTGGCCGCCTTCCGATGTTTCCAGCACCGGCGGATCATGCCCGTTCGAATTCATCGCACCAATAACCTGCGACAGGAATACTCAATCAAAAGATGTTCCGAGCTTAGTCTTTTCGGGTGTTTCTGTCCACAAAAGCCGGATAATCCGGGTGACAGCAGACGGGATTTCCCGAATACTCCGGGCGAACAAGATCAATACGGGGAGTAAGGCGATGAAACGCTATGGAACGGGGCTGGCCGTCACTGTTATGGCCGGGGGTCTGGCCGGGGCGGTCCAGGCCGCCGAGATGGGCGCGGTGGACGAGCCGATCAAGCTGGCGATCAATGAATGGACCGGTCAGCATGTGACCACCCATGTCGCGGGCGAGATGCTCGAGGCCGCCGGCTATCAGGTGGACTATGTGACCGCGGGGATGATGAACCAGTTCCAGGCGCTGGCCGATGGCGACATCCACGCCACGCTGGAAATCTGGTCGTCGAACGTGTCCGAGGAATATGCCAAGAAGGTGGCTGAGGGCACCGTGGTCGAAATCGGCGACCTGGGGCTGGAGGCACGCGAAGGCATCGCCTATCCGGCGCATGTGGCCGATCTGTGCCCGGGGCTGCCCGCGCTCGACGCGCTGCGCGACTGCGCCCAGGTCTTTGCCACCGCCGAAACCATTCCGATGGGGCGGCTGGTGGATTACCCCGCCGACTGGGGCACGCCGGGCGCGGACCGGATGACCGGGTTCGACCTGCCGTTCAAGGCGGTGCCGGCCGGGTCCGAAGGCGCGCTAATCACCGAATTGCGCGCCTCGACCGAGAAGAAATCGCCGCTGCTGATCACCTTCTGGCAGCCGCATTGGGCAATGTCAGCCTATGACGTGAAATTCGTCGATCTTCCGGTCGGCAACGAGGCGTGTTTCAACGATCCGGGCTGGGGGTCGAACCCCAACGCGACCCATGACTGCGATTTCGCGCCGTCGCGGATCTTCAAGGCCGGCTGGGCGGGCTTCGCCGAGAAATGGCCGGCGGCCTATGAGATCCTCGCGGCCTATCAGCTCGCGGTCGGGGACCAGCAGCCGATGATGGGCGCGATCGATGTCGATGGCGGTGCTGTCGACGAGGTGGTCGCCCGCTGGATGTCGGATAACGAGGACAAGTGGCGCCCGGTCGTGGATGCCGCGACCAGGTGAGCCCGCTCCGGTGAGCGGCAGCGACAATCCGGCCATCGCCTGCCGCGGCCTGTGGCAGGTGTTCGGGGCCGGTGCCGACCGGGCGCTGGCGACGGCGCTGGCCACGGCACTGGACAGGGCGGGGGGCGATGCCGCCCGCGCCGCCGCCGACCTGCAGGCCGACGGGTTCGTCCCGGCGGTGCAGGATGCCGGGTTCGAGGTCCGCGAAGGCGAATTGTTCGTGATCATGGGGCTGTCCGGGTCGGGCAAGTCCACGCTGATCCGCTGTATCTCGCAGCTGCTGCCGGGCACGGCCGGCGAGGTGCTGGTCGACGGCGAGAACATCATGCGGGCCGGCCGGCAGCGCCTGATCGAGCTGCGCCGCCGGAAACTGGGCATGGTGTTCCAGCATTTCGGCCTGTTTCCGCATATGACGGTTGCCGACAACGTCGCCTATCCGCTGCGCGTGCAGGGCATCGGGCGGGCGGCGCGGCGGGCCAAGGCGCAGCAGGTGATCGACCTGGTGGGGCTGGACGGGCGCGAGGATCACTATCCGCGCCAGCTGTCGGGGGGGCAGCGCCAGCGGGTCGGCATCGCCCGGTCGCTGGTCACCGATTGCGAGGTCTGGTTCCTGGACGAGCCGTTCTCGGCGCTGGACCCGCTGATCCGGCGGCAGTTGCAGGACGAATTCCTGGCCATCCGGACCAAGCTGAAGACCACCATCGTCTTCATCACCCATGACATCAACGAGGCGCTGAAACTGGCCGACCGCATCGCGATCATGCGCGACGGGCGGATCGTGCAGATCGGGACGCCGGCCGAGATCGTGCTGAAACCGGTGGACGATTATGTGCGCGAGTTTTCCCGTGACGTGGCCAAGGGGCAGCACGCGCGGGTGGCATCGGTGATGCAGGCCGGCGACGGCGAACGGGGCCCCGACGATCCCGGCCTGCGGCCCGACATGACGCTCGACGCCGCGCTGGCGCGCTGCATGGATCTCTACCAGCCGGTGCCGGTCTGGGATAGGGCGGGCCAGTGCGTCGGCACCGTGCATCCCGCCGATCTCGCCGCCGCGCTGCAGGTCGAGGAGGCATGACCCGGCCGGACCCGCGCGCAACGCGGCCGGGCGTCGGGGCGCAGGCAGCGTTGGTGGCGCTGCTGGCGGGGGCGCTGTGCCTGGCGCTGGAGCCGGTCGCGCCGTGGCTGGTGAAATGGCCCGCCGCGTGGAGCCTGCCCGCGACCGACTGGGTCGGGACCGGTGTGACCTGGCTGCTCGAGGCGATCAAGCCTGCGGCGCGGTTGTTCTCGGCCCTGATGCGGTATCCGATGGACTGGGCCAACCTCGCGCTCGGTGCGACCCCCTGGCCGTTGGTGATCGGGTTTGTCACCGCGCTGGGCTGGTATCTGGGCGGCGCGTCGATGGCGGCGCTGGGCTTTCTCGGCCTCGGCTTCGTTCTGGCCTCGGGCTATTGGGTCGAGAGCATGAACACGCTGGCGCTGGTGGCGGTGTCGGTGCCGCTGGCGCTGGTGATCGGCGGTGGCATCGGTATCCTGGCCAATGAATGGCCGCGCCTGCGCCCGGCGGTGCAGGCGGTGCTGGACGTGATGCAGACCGTGCCGACCTTTGCCTATCTCACGCCGCTGCTGCTGTTGTTCGGCTTTGGCCCCGTGGTGGGGCTGATCGCCAGCGCGATCTATGCCGCGCCGCCGATGGCCCGCAACGTGCTGCTGGGTCTCGAACGGGTCGAGCCCGAGATCAAGGAAGCGGCGGTGATGACCGGCGGCACCCGCGCCCAGCAGCTGTTCCAGGTCGAGATCCCCTCGGCCGCGCCGCAGATCATGGTCGGGGTCAATCAATGCCTGATGGCGGCGCTGTCGATGGTGATCATCGCCGCGGTGATCGGCGGGTTCAACGACATCGGCTGGGAGGTCCTGCTGACCATGCGCAAGGCGCAGTTCGGCGCCTCGCTGCTGGCCGGGCTGGTGATCGTCGTCTTTGCGGTGGTGATCGACCGGATGAGCGGCGTGCTGGCGACCGAGTGGGAGCCCCGCGACGGGCGGGTGTCGCTGGGTCTCGCGGCGCTGGCGGCGGTCCTGACGCTGGTCTTCTGGCAGCACCTGCCCGCGCCGGGCGATTTCGCGTGGCTGACCCCGCTGGCCGATCGGGTGGACAGCGGTCTGAGCGCGTTCACGGCCGCCAACGGTGCCGCGCTGGACGCGATCAAGAACACGGCGATGTTCTATGGGCTGCTGCCGCTCAGGATCGGGCTGGATCAGGCGGTGCTGCCCTTTACCTGGGGCTTCGCCTGGACCCCGGCGATGAGCGCGGGATTGCTGGCCGCGGCGGTCGCGATCGGGGCGCTGGTGGCCTGGCGGGTCTCGCTGACCGCGGGGCTGATGGTGGTGATCGGGGCGGGGATTCTGGAAACCGGCATCGCCGAACTGCCCTGGCCCTTCGTGCTGGTGGGGACGGCGGCGCTGGGCCGGGTCGCGGGCGGGTGGCGGCTGGCGGTGCTGTCGCTGATCCTGCTGGCGACCATCCTGGTCTCGGGGCTCTGGGACCGGGCATTGCTGTCGCTCTACCTGTCGGGCGCGGCGGTGTTTGCCTGCGCCGTGGCCGGGGGAGGGCTGGGGCTGCTCTGCGCGGTCAGCCCGCTGGCATGGAAGCTGATGCGCCCGGTCTGCGACATGCTGCAGACCATCCCGCTGTTCGTGTTCCTGATCCCAGTGCTGATGTTCTTCCAGATCGGCGAGTTCTCGGCGTTCCTGGCGATCTGCGCCTATGCGGTCGTGCCGATGATCCGCTACACCCGCCACGGGCTGGTTTCGACCCCGCCCGAGATGATCGAGGCCGCGACCGCCGCGGGCGCGACCGGCTGGCAGATGCTGCGCGACGTGCGCGCGCCCTATGCGGCGCCGTCGATCCTGCTGGGGCTGAACCAGACCATCCTCTATGCCTTTGCCATGCTGGTGATCGCCGCGCTGATCGGCACGACGGGGCTGGGGCAGTCGATCTTTCTGGCGCTGGGGCAGGCCGATGTGGGGCTGGGGATTTCGGCCGGGGCGGCAATGGCGATCCTGGCGCTGATCGCCGACCGGGTGGTGCAGGGCTTTGCCGAGGAGCGCAGGCAGGCGCTGGGCCTCTAGGCGCAGCCGCTAGCCGTCATACCCGTAGTCGTCACCGGCTTGCCGGGGGGTGATCAGCCCGGCCTCGAGATCGGCGGCCACCGCCGCGCGGTCGCGGCTGCGCGGGTCGCCATAGCCGCCACCGCCCGGCAGGCACAGCCTGAGCCGTTCGCCGTTGCGGATGAACTGCCGGCCCTTGGATCTCAGCGGCGTGCCATCGGCGAGCCCGACCTTTCCCGCGCCGCCCGGACCGCCGCCTTCGCGGCCACGGGCCGGATGGTCGATCCGGTCGAACATCGCGTTGAAATAGAAATCATAGCCCTGCCGCGCCTCGATTTCGATCACCTGGCCCAGCCCGCCGCGCCGAGCGCCGGCACCTCCCGACCCGGTCCGCAGATCCTTGCGCCAGACCGTGATCGGGCCGACATGTTCGGTGGCCTCGACGCTCATGGTCGACACGCCCGAGGGAAAGGCGGTTGCCGACAGCCCGTCGGCTCCGGGGCGCGCGCCGGTCCCGCCCGAGTTGAACATCAGCACCTCGGCCCCGGCCAGCCCGCTTGCGGGATCGGAGGCGCGCGCCGAGATCTGGATGTTCCACAGCGCCGAGGCCCCTTCGGCGGGCACCGTCCCCGGCAGCGCCTGATGCAGCGCGCCCAGCACCACGTCCGGGACTAGATGGCCCAGGACATGGCGCACCGATACCGGCGCGGGGCGCCGTGCGGCGAGGATGCACCCCTCGGGTGCGGTGATCTCGAACGGGGCCAGCGAACCCGAGTTGTTCGGCACCTCCGGCGCGATGGCGCATTTCAGCCCGTAACACGCATAGGCGCGGGTATAGACTTCGGGCACGTTCACGCCGAACCGGCTCATCCCCGAAGTGCCGGTGAAATTGGCGGTTATCCGATCGGCGGATATGTCGAGCGTCACCACCATGTCGACCGGCGCGTCATAGCCGTCGACCGTCATCGAATGGCGGTAGATACCGGCGGGAACCCGGGAAATCGCCGCCAGCGTCGCCTTGCGGCTGGCCTCGATGATGAATTCCGACAGCCTGTCCAGATCGGCGATGCCGAATTCGGTCATCATCGCCTGCAGCCGCCGGTTGCCGGCCTCGTTGCAGGCGGCGAGCGAATACAGGTCGCCTACGGTCTGGTCCGGCGTGCGCACATTCGCGCGGATCAGCCGGATCAGCAGCGGGTCGACCACGCCGCGCTCGGCGAATTTGGTGATCGGGATCAGGAGGCCTTCCTCATAGACCTCGCCCGCATCCGGCCCAAAGCCGCGCCCGCCGATATCGACCACATGGGCGGTCGCGGCAAAGAACCCGACATGCACGCCCGCGCGGAACACCGGCGTCACGACGGTGAAGTCATGCAGGTGGCCGGTGCCCATCCACGGGTCGTTGGTGATCAGCACGTCGCCGTCGTGGATGTTCTGCATCCCGATTTCACGGATGAAATGGGGAACGCTTTCGGCCATCGCGTTCACATGGCCCGGCGTGCCGGTCACCGCCTGCGCCATCATCCGTCCCTGCCGGTCGAACAGCCCGGCGGACAGGTCGCCGGCTTCGCGCACCGAGGTCGAGAACGCGGTGCGGATCAGCGTGGTCGCCTGTTCCTCGACCACGGCGACCAGGCGGTTCCACATGATCTGATAGTCGATGCCGGTGGGTCTCACGCGGTGGCTCCTTTCCTCAGCAGCAGCAGGCAGCCATCGGGCTGGCCGACCGCGCGAAAGGCCGAGGTGACCACGGTCGCGGTTTCACGCTCGACGATCACCGCGGGGCCGTCGACCGCCACGCCCGGTCCCATCGCCGCGCGATCGATCTCGCGCGCCTCGACCGCCTCGCGCAGCGCGGCGTCGTAGAACCGGCGGCGGCGCGTGGCCCCGGCGGTTGCATCGCCGTCGAGCCGCGTGACCGGGTCCGGGTCGGGCAGGGTCGTGGCGACGACCAGCGACCAGTTGGTGATCTCGACCGCCAGGCCGTCGATGACGCGGCCGAATAGCGTGCGATAGGCCTGTTCGAACGCATCTGCGATCATATGCGCGTCACCCGGCGAAAACACCCTGTGCGGCAGCGGGACCGGGATTTCCCAGCCCTGGCCCGAATAGCGCATGAACGCGGTGAGGCGGGTGTGGGTCGCCGCAGTGCCGGCGCCCGCCTCGACAAAGGCGCGGGCCTCGGCCTCCATCGATCCCAGCGCGCCATTCGTCGCGACCGCGTCGAAATCGGCCAGTTTCTGGAACAACCCGCGCGTCGCCTCGTAGCTGAACGGCGCCCTGAGAAACCCGATTGCCGATCCCACGCCGGCGCCCGGCGGGATCAGCAGCCGCTCGATCCCCAGTTTCTCGCATTGCCGGCAGGCATGCAGCGGTGCACCGCCGCCAAAGGCGATCATGGTGAAATGCTCGATGTCGCGGCCGTTCTCGACCGTGTGCACGCGGGCGGCATTGGCCATGTTCTCGTCGACGATCTCGGTCACGCCAAAGGCGGCCTCGGGCACGGTGATGCCCTGGATCCCGGCCAGCCTCGAGCCCAGCGCGGTTTCGGATTTTTCGGCGGAGAGCGGGATCGCGCCGCCGGCGAAATTGTCGGGGTCGATCCTGCCCAGCGCCAGGTTGGCATCGGTCACCGTGGGGTCGGTGCCGCCGCGCTGGTAACAGGCGGGGCCGGGTTCGGAGCCCGCGGATCGCGGCCCGACCTGGATGCGGCCCATCGCGTCGATCCAGGCAATCGACCCGCCGCCCGCGCCGATTTCCACCATCTCGACCACCGGCGTCGAAACCACCATGCCCGAGCCTTTCCTGAACCGGTAGGTGCGGGCGACCTCGAACGTGTTGGCGGTTCTGGGAGTGCCGTGCTCGATCAGGCAGATCTTGGCCGTGGTGCCGCCCATGTCGAAGGACAGCACCTTGTCGATCCCGTGCGACCGGGCAAATTCGGCGGCAAAGATCGCGCCGCCCGCCGGACCGGATTCCAGCAATCGCACGGGTTGATCGGCAGCGGTTTCGATCGGGATCAGGCCGCCGCCAGAATGCATCATGAAAACCTGCGCCGCGATACCGGCCCCGCGCAGCCGGTCCGCCAGGCGGCGCAGGTAGGCCGCGACCTGCGGCTGCACATAGGCATTGGCGATCACGGTGTTGAAGCGGGGCAGTTCGCGCATCCGGGGCGAAACCACCGACGAGATCGAACTGGACAGGTCGGGGGCGATCCGGCTCAGCGCGGCCTGCATCAGACGTTCGTGGCTGTCATTGGCATAGGCGTGCATGAACCCGATGGCGACGGCCTCGTATCCGCCCTCGACGATACGCCGGGCCATGGCTTCGGCCTCGGCGGGGTCGAGCGCCAGCAGCACCTCGCCTCCGGGGCCGATCCGTTCGCGGACGGTGAACCGGTCCTTGCGGGGCACCAGCGGTGTCGGAAGCTCGAGGTTCAGATCATATTGTTCGAACCGGTTTTCCGACCGCATTTCCACCACGTCGCGGAACCCTTCGGTGGTGATGAACGCCGTGCGTGCCCCGCGCCGCTGGATCAGCGCGTTGGTGACCAGCGTGGTGCCGTGGATCACCTGCACGATCGCGGTCGGCGCGATCCCGGCCTGCGCGGCGGCGGTTTCGATCCCGTCGAGGATCGCGCGCTCGGGTTGGGCATAATCCGTCAGCACCTTGCAGGTGGCGAGACCGCCCGGATGCTCCAGCGCCACGTCGGTAAAGGTGCCGCCGATATCGACACCCACGCGGATCGGGCGGCGGTCCATCGGCCTCAGAGACCCTTTGCGAACTGGTTCGCGGCGAACGCGATGTTGTAGAACCGGGACATCAGCGGCGCGGTGGCGACGGCGGACATCCCGGTCACGGGCAATGGCAGGTCCGCGGCGTCCATGCCGGTCAGCAGCCCGGCCATTCCCTGGCCAAAGATGGTGCCGGTGGTGATCCCCCGCCCGTTGTAGCCAATCGGCGTATAGAGGTTGTCATCCAGCACATGGATGCGGGGCAGGTGGTCCGGTGTCATCGCGATGCGGCCGTCCCAGGCCTCGTCGAAGGTCACGGGCCCGAGCGCCGGGAACAGCCGCGCGAGTTGCTTGCGGGCCCAGCGTTGCGACAGCCCGCTCTCCGCCGATCCGATCAGCCGGCCCATGCTGCCGATGATCAGCCGGTCCTGCGCATCCCGCCGCAGCGAGAACATGACCGGCGCGGTATCCCACAGCCCCTGTTTCCCCGGCAGGATCCCGGCGATGCGATCGCCCAGCGGCGCGGTTGCCAGCTGAAAGAAATGGATGGTGGTATAGCTGCGATCCAGCCCCGGCCAGAGCGTATCGGAATAGGCGTTGGTGCCGATCACCACCGCCCGGGCGACGATGTGCCCGTGGTCGGTTTCGACGATCCAGCCGCCGGCGTCCTTCTTCAGGCCGGTAACCGTGACGCCGGTGCTGACGGTCGCGCCCGCGCCGACCGCCGCCCGTGCCAGGCCGCGGCAATAGCCCATCGGATTCACGGTTCCCGCGCGATGATCGAGCAGCCCGCCGCAAAACGCGTCCGTTCCCACATGCCGCGCGGTTTCCGCGCGATCCAGCAGGTCGACCGGTTCGCCCATTTCCGCCCATTCCTTTTGCCGGGCTTGGAGATCGCGCAGCCCCGAGGGCGCATGGGCGGCATGGATGGTGCCGTTGCGGCTGGCTTCGCAGCGGATCTGGTGCTTCTCGATCAGGTCGAAGACCTGTTGCGGTCCCTTCGAAAACCGGTCGAGGAACCGCGGGCCGTAGGTGCGCCCGAGCTTCTCGCGAACCTGACGCGGCGGCAGCCAGATACCGGCATTGACCAGCCCCACGTTCCGTCCCGACCCGCCATAGCCCAGGCACCGCGCCTCCAGCACATGCGCCCGCAGCCCGGCCTCGGCACAATGCAGCGCCGTCGACAGCCCGGTATATCCGCCGCCGACGATGGCCACATCGACCGGCGCCGTTCCGGCGAAATCTGCGTCGCGAACCTGTTCGGCGGCCGTGGCATCCCACAGCGAGATCGGGTCGGATCGTGTCATTCCTGCCAGTCCTTCTGAGCGGGCCAAATTGGCGTCGGGTCTGCGGATGATTACTTGCGGCAAGCCCGTGTCGGTGTCAATATCGGAAAGAATGTTCCATATAACAGCACAAAGGCGAGGCATGGCCCGGCTCAGGAAAACATCTGCGGAAATGGTATCCGACGCTCGCGCGCGGATCGAAGAGATCGAAACCCGAGATCTGATAGCGATGCTGGATGACCCTGATGTCGTGATCGTGGACATTCGCGATATCCGTGAACGCCAGCGCAGCGGGTTCATCCCGGGCAGCTTTCACGCGCCGCGCGGCATGATCGAATTCTGGGTCGACCCCGACAGCCCCTATTTCAAGGAGGTGTTTGGCCAGGACAGGAAATTCGTCCTGCATTGCGCCTCGGGCTGGCGTTCGGCGCTGACGGCGGTCACGCTGGCGGAGATGGGGTTCGACGCCGCCCATCTCAGGGAAGGGTTCTCGACCTGGGAACAACAGGGTGGCCCGGTTGCCTTTGCCGACGCGAAACGGTGAGGCTCAGGCGCGGTTCAGTTTCCGTGACACCGCTTCGGCGGCATGGGCCAGCAGCGCGCCGAACCGGTCCTCGCCCCCATCAGGCAGGTTCACGTTCGGAACGGAAATGCCCAGCGCCCCCACCGGTTCGCCATCGGGCAGCAGGATCGCGGCGCCGAAGCTGTAGATCCGGTCGCGGAACTCGCCCCGGTCCAGCGCATAGCCCCGCGCGCGGGATCGTTCGATATCGGCGTCCAGCGCATTCAGCGTGGTCAGGGTCCGGTCGGTATGGGACGGCAGCGGTTCGACCAGCTTGTCGCGCAGCCGGTCATAATCGGCGGCAAGGATGGCCTTGCCGGTGCCCACGCAATGGATGGGCGCGGCCCCGCCAATCGGGTTCCAGGTCCGGATCGGTTTGCGGCTGTCGATCTTGTCGATATAGACCACCGACAACTGTTCCGGCACCGCCAGATATATGGTTTCGCCGGTCTCTGACGCCAGGTAGGCCATTTCGGGCGCCGCGAATTCGCGCAGGTTCAGGGTGTCGACGCTGGCGCGGCTCACCTGCCACATCTTTAGCGTGGCGGCATAGCCGCCCCCGGTTTCTTGGCGGACATAGCCGAGCCGGCACAGCGATTGCAAAAGCCGGAACGTGTTGGACTTGGTCAGGCCCAGTTCCCTGGCCAGTTCGGTCACACCCTTGGCCCGCCGGGCCCGCGCCAGGTTCTCGAGAACGGACAATCCCTTGGACAGCGTGGAATCGACCTTCGGTTCCTTCTTTGACCGTTCCGCCATGATGTCTCCGGCCGTCCCCTGGTTCCGGGGCAACCTATCGGAAGGGCCGGATGAGGTAAATCGCCGGGCAGTGAATGACACGCGTTGGGATCCGCCGCGCCTGTTCTTTCGGAGAAAACCGCTGGCCAGTGTGATCCGCACCGCCCGCATATGGGTAGATACGGCCCGTTTGGCCGATCGATCACCATTGTGTATATCCGGTTGATCTGGAAACACCTTGCATGAGCCGGGCACCACGAAAGGACCGATCCCGCCGCGGCCGCCGCGTGCCGGTCGAAGGACGGTGTGGCGGACCCGGCAGGAGACGCAGATGAAGCAACGACAGGTTCAGGCCTTCCGGGCCGTGATGCAATACGGATCGATCACGGCCGCGGCGCGGGCGATCGGGGTGACCCAGCCCGCGGTCAGCCGGCTGATCGCCGATCTCGAACATTCGGTATCGTTCGCGCTGTTCGAACGGCGGGGGGGCAAGCTGCTGCCGACACGCGAGGCGATGGAGCTCTATGGCGAGGTCGAACGCATGTATTACGGCATGGAGCGGCTGGAACGGGTCGCGGCCGAAATCCGGCAGCTGCGGCGGGCGGATCTGCGTGTCGCGACCATGCCGATGGTCAGCTTCCGGATCCTGCCCGCCGTGCTCAGCGGTTTTGTCCGCGCGTTCGAAGGGGTGCGGGTCACGCATAACGTCCACACGTCGCCGCGCGTCATCGACCTGGTGGCGTCGCGCCAGTATGAACTGGGGATCGCGCAGGTCCAGGGTGCGAGGCAGGATATCGAGATCCTGGCGTCGTTTCGCACGCATTGCGTCTGCGTGATGGTGCCGGACCACCCGCTGGCCGGCAGGTCCGAACTGGGGCCGGGTGACCTGGACGGGGTGCCGATGGTCGCCCTGACGCGTGAATCGCTGGCCAGCAGGCATGTCGACCGCGCATTTTCCGATGTGGGCGCCGTTCCCGATGTCATCATCGAAAGCCAGCCATCCTTTGCCGCCTGCGCGCTGAGTGCGGCCGGCATCGGCGTTGCCATCGTCGATCCGCTGACGCCGATCAGCTTTGGCGATGCGCTGGTGCGGGTGCCGTTCACCCCGGTCGTGCCGTTTGATTTTCATGTGCTGAAACCGGCGAACCAGACGCTGTCGCGCGCGGGGGCCATGTTTCGCGACCGCATGATCGCGACGATCGCCAGGATGGAGGATGTCGTGGCCATCTGAGCCATAACATTCATTTATGCCAAGGAGAGATAATCTAATTTGTCTCATGGGTCGGCGGGTTGTAGATGTATGGCATTCAAGCAACCTTCCAAGGATGGGCTCTCGGATGACAGGCTTCGCTCGACTTCTCGTTTCGGCCGCAACGGCGGCATTGCTGGCGGCGCCGGCATTTGCGGCAGATGTGACCCTGCGCATTCACACGCTGGTCCAGTCGCCGCATCCCTACAACGACATCGCCGACTACATGAAGGAACAGCTCGAAGCGCAGAGCGACGGGCGGATCGAGGTTCGCGTCTTCAACGCCGGCCAGCTGGGCCAGGATCCGGCGGTGATGAGCGAGATGAGCCTCGGGACCATCGACCTGATGGTATCGACGACGAGCAACGCGGTCCAGCAGGTGCCGGAATACGCGATCTTCACCATGCCCTACATCTTTGACAGCATGGACAAGATGAAGGCCGTTCTCGCGCCGGACCAGCCGATCTTCGAGCATTTCGAACAGGTTTACGAGGAGCGCGGCCTAGGTCTGAAACTGCTGGCGCTGGGCGCGTCGGGCACGCGAAACGTGGCGACCGATGGTGTCGCCGTCAACGGGCCGGGCGACCTGAAGGGGCTGAAGATGCGGACCCCCCCGACACCGATGGATGCCGCGGTCTGGTCCGCGCTCGAGATGTTGCCGGTGACGGTTTCCTGGGGCGAACTTTACGCCGCGATGCAGACCGGGGTTGCCCAGGCGATGGAAAGCTCGTTGCCGGGCTATGACGGATCGAAGCTCTACGAGGTAGCCCCGAACCTCGCGCTGACCGGGCACACGATCCAGGTGAACCACACCTCGATGTCGCAGGTATCCTGGGACCGGCTGCCCGAGGATCTCCGGAAACTGGTCTGGGACGTTGCGCAGGATGCCAACCATCATGGCATCGACATGGCCAAGAAATACGATTCCGAACTGGTCGACGGGCTGGTGTCCGAACATGACGTGGCGGTGACGCGGCCCGACAAGCAGGCATTCATCGCGATCCTCGAACCGGTTCAGGAACAGCTGGCCCAGGATCTCGATCTCGTCGAGGAATACCAGATCATCAAGTCCGCCGCTTCCGACTAGCCGCGGACAGCACCCGCCGCGTGACAGCGATCGCGCCGGGCCCGTTCACCTGAGGGTCGTCCCGAACGGGCGACCGGCCACCCGGAGAATTGCCATGCTCGTCCGGTTCTGCGATGCCGTGACACGGCTGGTCGAAATACTGTTGTCCATCGGCTTCTTCCTGCTGATCGTCACCGTCGCCTACCAGGTCATCGGGCGGGCGCTGCTGTCGCTGCCCGCGATCTGGACCCTTGATCTGGCCCAGCTGCTGTTCACCTGGCTGATCTTCGTCGGCGCCGCCGTCGCCCTGCGTCGCCACGCCCATTACAGCGTCGACATCCTGCCCGAACGCTGGACGGTCATTACGAGACCGCTGGCGGCGCTGGGCATCGTCGCGGCGGCGGTCGTCATCTATGTGCTGGTCATACCCGGCTGGCAGCTCGCCTCGCTGCGGTCGACGGCGGTGATCCCCTCGCTCGGCCTGTCGATGTTCTGGCTGTTCCTGGCGCTGCCGGTGTCGGGGGCGCTGATGGCGCTCTACACGATCGAACATGCGGTGATTTTCGCAACCGGCGGCGTCCCCCCCGAAACGGAGGCAGAGACGGAATGAACCCGCTCGTCCTCTTGCTGGGCAGTTTCTTTCTGCTGATCGCGTTGCGGGTCAATATCGGTTTCGCGCTCATCATCTCGTCGGTCGCGGTCATGCTGGTCGAAGGGCTGCCGCTGGCGTCCGCGGTGAACCAGATGTATTCCGGCATCGACAGTTTCACGCTGCTCGCGGTCCCGTTCTTCATGTTCCTCGGGCGCATCCTCAATGCCGGGTCCATCACCGGGCGGCTGCTGTCGGTCGCCGATGCCACGGTGGGCCATGTGCGCGGCGGGCTGGGCCATGTGAACGTCTTTGTGTCGATGGTGTTCGCCAGCCTGTCGGGGTCTGCCGCCGCCGATACCGCCAGCGTCGGTTCGATCCTGATACCGGCGATGAAAAAGGCCGGTTACGACCCGGCCTTTGCCGTCGCGCTGACCGCCGCCTCATCGACGCTGGGCGTCATCATCCCGCCCTCGATCATCCTGATCATCTATGGCGCGTTCGGCAACGTGTCGATCGGGGCGCTGTTTCTGGGCGGTGTCGTGCCGGGCGTTCTCGTCGGGGTGCTGATGATGGGCTATACCTACATCCAGGCGCTTCGGCACGGGTATCCCGCCAATCCGTTCCCCGGCTTTCGCAGCCTCGGCTGGGCGCTGATCAAGGGGATCGCGCCGATGATGATCCCGGTGCTCGTGCTCGGCGGGATCATCGGCGGTGTGTTCACGCCGACCGAAGGCTCGATCATCGCCGTGCTCTGGGCGCTGTTCCTGACTTATGTGGTCTATCGCGATGTGCCGTTGCGGGAATTTCCGGCCCTGCTGGCGCGCGGAACGGTCGATTTCGCGGTGCCGCTCTTCACCGTGGCGGGCGCCGGGATCTTCGGTTGGCTGATCGCCTATCTGGGCGCGGCCGAGATCGTGACCGGTTTCATCACCTCGGTAACCGACAATCGGTATGGCATCATGCTGATGCTGATCGGGTTCCTGTTGCTGATCGGGATGGTGCTGAACCCCATTTCGGCGATCCTGATCTTTCTTCCCATCATCCAGTCGCTGGGCACGCTGGCGGGGTTCAACGCCGTGCATCTCGGCGTGCTGACCGTGATCGTGCTGTCGGTCGGGCTGATCACGCCGCCCTATGGGATCTGTCTTCTCATCGCGGCCCAGATCGGCGAGGTGCGGATCGGCGCGGCGATGTGGGCCGCGCTGCCGATTTGCGTGCTGACCGTGCTGGTGGCGGTGCTGTCGCTGTGGTTCCCGGACATCATCCTGGGGCTGCCGAAATACCTCTCTCCCGAACTCTTTCAAAATGGTGGTTAAGATGACCAATAAACCTATCGGTTCCTTCGTTGCCCTCGTGACCCCGATGAATGCCGACGGCTCAGTAGATATCGAGGGGTTCCGCACCCTGATGCGCTGGCATGAGGAAAACGGAACCAGCGCCGTGCTCATCATGGGCTCGACCGGCGAGGTGTCGATGCTCGACCAGCAGGAACGCCGGATGATCATCTCGGAAACCTCCCGGATGAAGACCGGCAAGATGCAGGTCTGGCATGGCTGCACCGGCAACAACACGCAGGCGACGATCGATCTCGTCCGGTTCGCGAAGAACGAGGGCAGCGACGGCGCGATCATCGCAGCGCCCGCCTATATCTGCGCGGACAATGACGCGATCGAGGATTACGTCCGCGAGGTGCTGGACAGCACCGAACTGGCGATGGGGTTCTACAACAACCCGCCCCGGGTCAAGACCGACCTGCACTGGGACAACCTCCTGCGGCTGGCCGATCACCCGAACATGGCGGTGCTGAAGGAATCGACCACGCGCGTCGGCCAGGTGGCGCAGGTCTGCGCCGCGAAAAAGGACATGTCGGTGATGTGTTGCTGTTCGCCCAACCTGGGTCTCATCGTTCCGACCATGTCGCTGGGCGGGCATGGCACCGCGAACATGACGGGCAACATCATACCGCGCGCGATGGCGGCGATTTCCACCCCCTGGGCGGGCGGCGAGGACGCGTTTGCCTTCCGCGAGGCCTATCTGAGGAACCTGCCGATGCTGCATTTCGCCTATTCGGCGATCAACCCGGTCGCGATCAAGTCGCTGATGCAGGTGGTCGGTCTCCCGTCGGGGCCGCTGCGCAAGCCGCTGAAGCCGATGGACGGCGCCGCCCTGCAACGCGGCATCGACGTGTTCCGCGCGCTCGAACTGGACCGGGAATACGGTCTGGATGTCCAGCTCGGGCGCCTCGTCGCCTGATGCAGCGGCGGGTCGCCACCAGCCTGTGCCATTGGGGCGCCTTCGAGGCGGTCGTCGAGAACGGCCGCCTGACCGAAGCGCGCCCCTGGCCGGGCGGTGGGGCGGACCCGGACATGATCGGGGCCTGGCCGGAGCTGGCCTATGGCCGGGCGCGCATCCGGCGACCGCATGTCCGCCGATCCTGCCTGGAACGGGGCGCCGGGGCCGGTGGCGCCGGACGCGGATGCGAAGACATGGTGCCCGTGGATTGGGACACCGCGCTCGATCTAGTCGCATCGGAGCTGGAGGCGGTCTATCGCGACCATCCCGCGGCCTCGGTGTTCGGCGGATCCTATGGCTGGTCGAGCGCCGGGCGCTTTCACCACGCGCGGACCCAGGTCCGCCGCTTTCTGGCCGCCGCGGGCGGGTTCACCGACCAGTCGGGCAATTACAGCTGGGGCGCCGCCGCCGCCCTTCTGCCTCATGTGCTGGGCGACGCCTCGGCGGTATCCCATGCCGCGACGGGCTGGGACTCGATTGCCGAACACAGCGACGCGCTCATCGCGTTCGGCGGGCTGAACCCGAAGAACTGGCGCGTCACCTCCGGCGGGGCGGGCTATCACCATATGCCAGAGCTGGTTCGCCGCGCGGCGGATCGCGGCGTTCGCTTCGTGATCATCTCTCCCATCTCGGCGGACATCCCGCCGGGCATCGATGCGTTGCTGATCCAGCCGCTGCCAAATACCGACACGGCCCTGATTCTGGCCCTCGCGCATGAGGCGCTCTGCGACGATCGCGCCGACCGCGCGTTTCTCGACCGCTACACGGTCGGGGCCGACCGGTTCATCGCCTATCTGCGCGGCGCGGACGACAATCAGCCCAAGACGCTGGAATGGGCCGCCGGGATATCCGGGGTCCCGGTCGGGAGCCTGCGGGAATTGTGGCGGATCGTCCGCTCGGGCCGGATCATGCTGACAGCCGCATGGTCGCTGCAGCGCGCCCGCCACGGTGAACAGCCCTATTGGGCGCTGATCGCGCTGGCGGCGATGCTGGGGCAGATCGGCCTTCCCGGTGGTGGGTTCTGCTTCGGCTTCGGGTCGCTGAACGGCGTCGGCATGTCGGCGCGGCGCGGATATGTGCCGGCGATGCCGGGGCTTGCCAATCCCGCGGCATCGTCGATCCCGGCGGCCTCGGTTCTCGACATGCTGGAACGCCCCGGTGAAACCTTCGAATTCAACGGCCGGCGCGGCACATATCCCGATACCCGCCTGATCTACTGGGCCGGCGGCAATCCGTTCCACCATGCCCAGGACCTGAACCGGCTGGAGGCCGCGTGGAAACGTCCACGCACGGTGATCGTGCATGACGCGTGGTGGACCGCAACGGCGCAACGCGCCGATATCGTGCTGCCCGCGACGACGACGCTCGAACGCAACGATATCGGCGGATCGTCCCGCGACCCTTTCGTGTTCTTCATGCCCAAACTGATCGAACCGGTCGGCGAAAGCCGTGACGATTAC
The DNA here is from genome assembly GCF_003008555.2 of Pukyongiella litopenaei. NCBI lineage: Bacteria > Pseudomonadati > Pseudomonadota > Alphaproteobacteria > Rhodobacterales > Paracoccaceae > Pukyongiella > Pukyongiella litopenaei. The sequence continues at coordinate 2,789,470 of NZ_CP027665.1, forward strand.
GCCATCTTTGCCGAGCTTGCCCGGCGCCTGGGCTGTCACGACCGGTTCACGCAGGGCCGCGACGAAGAGGCCTGGCTGCGCCATCTGTGGTCGGCAACCCGGACACGCGCCGCGCGCGATGGCATAGACGCCCCCGACTATGACGGTTTGCGCCGGGCCGGGCATTTCCATGTGCCCGCCCCCGACGAACCCGAGATTCTGCTGGAGCGTTTTCGCAGCGATCCCGAAGCCAATCGGCTGGGCACGCCCAGTGGCCGGATCGAGCTGTATTCCGAAACCATCGCGGGGTTCGGGTATGACGAAGACTGCCCGCCGAGGCCCGCCTGGATCGAACCGGAGGAATGGCTGGGTGCCGCCGCGCCCGATGAACTGCATCTGCTGTCGTCCCAGCCTGCGAAACAGCTGCATGGCCAGCTCTACCAGGCGCGCCGGCACAATGCGCCCGCGCCGATCAGCCTGAACCCCGGCGATGCGGCGGCGCGTGGTCTTCGGGATGGCGATATCGTGCGGGTGTTCAACGGGCGCGGCGCCTGTCTGGCGCGCCTCGACGAGGATTGCGGTCTTCGCCAAGGTGTTGCCATCATGCCGACGGGATCATGGTATGCGCCCGGCACCGACGGCTCGGGCGTCGAACAGAACGGAAATCCCAATGTCCTGACCGCCGACCGCCGGACATCGCGGCTGGGCCAAGGCAGTGCCGCGCAATCCGTTCTGGTGCGCGTTGCACGCCGGGATCCGCCGGTAACCGCGGCACGAACAGAGGAGTGATTGCATGGATCTGGGACTGAACGGGCGACAGGCGCTGATATTCGGCGGCAGCCGCGGGCTTGGCCGTGCCTGCGCCGAGGCCATCGCCGCCGAGGGTGCCCGCGTCACGATCGCGGGCCGGACCGAAACCGCCCTGGCCGCGGCAGCCGGCGAGATGTCGACGCGGCTGGAGGTTCCGGTGCGTTACGTCGTCGCGGACATCACCACCGATGAGGGGCGGGCGGCGGCGCTGGCGGCCTGTCCGGCGCCGGATATCCTGCTGAACAATGCGAGCGGCTGGCCGGTCGGCGATTTCCGCGACTGGACGCATGACGACTGGGTCGCCGGGCTGGACCGCATGATGCTGGGGCCGATCGGCATGATCCGTCTCACCGTCGATGGCATGATGGAGCGCGGCTTTGGCCGTATCGTCAACATCACCTCGCGCTCGGTGAAGGTCGCGCAGGTCGAGATGGGGTTGTCGAACGGGGCGCGGTCCGGCCTGACCGGGTTCGTGGCCGGTCTCGCGCGCCAGACGATCGCGCATGGCGTCACCATCAACAACATTCTGCCCGGCATCTTCGACAGCGAAGCGCAGGCCGATCACATCGAAGGGCTGGTCAAGGCGGGCGAAGGCAGTTTCGAGGAAATCCGGGCGCGCCGGGCGCGGCAGAATCCGGCGGGTCGCTATGGCCGCCCGGACGAGCTCGGATCGCTGTTCGCGTGGATCTGTGGCGACAAGGCCGGCTTCATGACCGGTCAGAACCTGCTGATGGATGGCGGCAGCTATCCCGGCACCTTCTAGGAAGGACGGGATGCGGATCCTCGTCATCGGCGCGGGTGTTGTCGGTGTCACCACTGCCTGGTATCTCGTGCAGGACGGCCACCAGGTCACGGTGGTCGATCAGAACCCCGGCCCGGCCGAAGGGGCGTCCTTTGGCAATGCCGGCGGCGTCTGTCCGGGTTTCGCGGGGCCATGGGCCGCGCCGGGGATGCCGCAAAAGGCGCTGCGCTGGATGTTCGTCCAGGGCGCCCCGCTGCGCATTCGGCCGCGCCTCGATCCGGCGCAGTGGCGCTGGCTGGCCGCATTCCTGCGCAACTGCACCGCTGCCCGGTTCGCCGCGAACAAGGAACGCATGCAGCGTTCGGCACATTACAGCAAGGCCTGTCTCGTCGAGTTGCGGGACCAGCTGGGCCTTGCCTATGATCACGCCTCGCTCGGCGTGTTGCAGCTGTTCGCCGATGACAGCGAACTGGCCGGTGGCAGGCGGTCGGCCGAGGTCCTGCGGAAACTGGGGATCGCGCACCGGCTGCTGGGTCCCGGCGAGATCGCCGAGGTGGAACCGGCACTGGCCGTCGCCGAGGCGTCGTTTGCGGGCGGGCTTCACCTGACCGATGACGAAACCGGCGACAGCCGCCTGTTCACCGAGCAGCTCGTCACGCGGCTGAAATCCCTGGGGTGTTCGTTCCGTTTCGGCAACTGCATCGCCGCGCTCGAACAGTCCGGCGGCCGGATCAGCGCGGCGCGCACGGACCGGGGCGAGGTGCTGCAGGCGGACGGCTTTGTCATTGCCACCGGATCGCGCGCGCCCGAGCTGCTGGGGCCGCTGAAGATCGACGTGCCGATCTATCCGGTCAAGGGCTACTCTCTGACGGCCGAGATCACCGATGAGGCGCGCGCGCCGCGGTCGTCGGTGATGGACGAACACAGCAAGCTGATGATCACCCGCCTGGGCCGCCGGATCCGCGTCGCGGGCGTGGCGGAACTGGCCGGTCACGACCCGCGGCTGGACAGCGGTGCGCTGGCGGCCATTGCCCGCCGGGCCAGTGCAATCTTTCCGGGCGCGGCGGATTACGGGACCGCCAGCCAGTGGTGCGGGTTTCGGCCGATGACGCCGGACGGGCCGGCTATCGTCGGTCAGCGCGGCCATGAAAACCTCTATCTCAACATCGGCCACGGATCGAATGGCTGGACACAGGCCTGCGGCACCAGCCGCGTTCTGGCCGATATCATTTCGGGCCGCCCGCCCGCCGTTTCGCTGTGAGCATCTCCGGCCCGTGACACCGCGGCACGTTTCGGGAATGGGTGGCTGTCGCGGCGACCGGTGACACGCCGGTCCGGATCCGTGCGACGCCGGAGGATGGCAACCGGGTCTGGACCAGCCCGATCTGCCTGTTCCGCGACCAGCCGTGAAAACCCGCCAGCCGCCATTCCGGCGAAACGAGTGAAACCTGACCGGGGCGGTGGCCGTCAGTCCTTGAAATTGCGGCTGATCTTTACCTGATCCCAGGCCCAGACCACCTCTTGCAGGCGTTCCTCCTGGCTGCGGTCGCCGCCGTTCATGTCGGGATGCAGGACCTTGATGAGCTTCTTGTAGGCACGGCGGATCTCGGTCTTGGTCCAGCGGTCCTCGGCCTCGAGGATCTCGATGGCCCGGCGTTCGGTGGCCGGGAGGCGGCGTCCGGCGCTGCGGCCGGGGTTCTGGGTCGCCTTCTCACCCAGCACCTGATGCGGGTCCTCGATGCCCAGCCGCGCCCAAGCCCGCGCCTCGGGGTCGCCCAGCGGCCGGGTCTGGCGTTCCCAGACCTTGTCCTTGGACATCTGCGCGTTCAGTTCGGCCTCGGTGGTGCCGTCGAAGAAATTCCATTTCTGATTGTATTCACGCACATGCTGCTGGCAGAACCAGAAGAAATCATCCAGCACGTCCGGGGCCTTGGGCGCGCGGAACTTGCCCGCTTCGTTGCAGCCGTCGTGATCGCAGACGCGGACCGATGTCTCCGATGCGCCCGACATCGAACGCCGCCCGCGCGGGTTCTTCTTCTTTGCGGAAGATACGGACATATCGAAACCGAATGGATCTGGTCGTGTCATTTCGGGCCCCTGTTCGACTCGGAAGCCGGAGTTTAATCTATGCGGCGCGAGATAGAAGAGGGCGGCGCGAAAAAATCGTCACCCGAAGCAGAAGGACAGAGCAGACATATGGCGATAGCAAACGACATGCGCGCACGGCTTCAGGCCGCGTTCGAGCCGCGCGAACTCGAGATCGTGGATGACAGCGAAAGCCATCGCGGCCATGCGGGTTACCGCGAGGGCGGCGAGAGCCATTTCAACCTGCGCATCCGCGCCAGCGCCTTTGCCGGGCAGAGCCGCCTGCAACGGCACCGGGCGGTGCATGACGCGCTCGGCCCCGACATCGTCGGCCGTATCCATGCCCTGTCGATGGATATCGGCGACTGACATTTCGGGCCGGGGCCGGTCTGTCAGGCCAGAGTGACAGGCCAGAGTGACAGGGCTTCCCCGGTCAGCCCGACGCTTTCGTGGCCGCGGCGATGGCCTTGTCGATCTTGCCCAGGAACCCCCAGCCGGTGAAGGTGGCCAACAGCGTGATCAGCATCGGCGTGTTGTCGATGATCAGGTTGGCCGCCGTCGCCGGCAGGCCCATTTTCGGCAGCAGCACGGTCAGGACCAGCCCGACGACGCCGATCACCGATTTCTTGCCGTCCAGCGCATAGCCGATGGTGTCGCCCAGCGCGGCGTTCACCGGCGTCAGCGGCGGTTTCTCGCCGCTGCCATCCGCCGGGGCCGGTGCGGGGGTTTCGTCGGTCAGTTGCTTGACGAGAACGCGCAGCAATGTCCGGCGCGTGCGGTCGCGGCTGTCGCCGCCCGATCCGGCATTGTCCAGCACGGCCTCCAGCACGCTGGCCAGCGCCGCGCGCCGGGCCGTCTTGCCGCCCGAAGCCGTGTCGGCCCCGGCCAGGACTGCCCCCAGCAGCTTGCCGGTATCCAGGTCGGGATCGCGCTTGCGGTCGGAGATCTCCATCGTGGTCTTCGGGCGCTTGCCCGCCCCTTGCGGCAGCGAGGACACGAAATCGCGCAGCGCCGCCAGGCGGTTCAGCCACCCGGCGCCGAACGTGTCGAAATTCGACAACTGGCGGAAATAGGTGTCCTGGATGTCCATGTAGGCCTTGGCCAGCGCGCCGGCATCGGTCTGGCGGGCGGCGGCGATGGTCAGGCGGCCGATATCGCCATCCACCTCGAGCGGTGCGCCATCCACGGTCATGCCGAGATCGTTGAACGCGTTTTGCAGGAACTCGATGCTGCGCCTCGGGCCGTGCAGCACCGCGCCGTTATAGACCACCGCCGCCGTGCGTTCCGGCATCTCGCCGCAGCGGCAGATGTTGTAGTAGTTGGCGCGCAGGATCGCGTCGGCCTCTTCGCGGGTCAGCCGGCGCACGTCGCCCGCGTCGATATCCCGGCCACGCCAGTTGGCCAGCGTCGCCTGGGTGATGCCGTATTTCGTCGGCCCGCCCTTGTCCTCGGGATGATCGACGAAGCTGTCACCCTCCCACAGCCGGACGAAGGCGTGCAGCCGCTGGAACCGCGCATCCGCCTCGGCGGCCTCGATGGCGGCGGCGGCCTTGGCGGCCACGATATCCGTGCCCAGCCCCGCCGCGTCGGCCTCGGCCTCCATTCCGGCGACGATGTCGTCGGGCAGGCCCGGCGGTTCCGGTGCCAGCGCCGGTTTCGGCGGCGGGACGGTCGGGCCCGACCAGTTGTCGATCATCTCGGCCAGGTATTCGGCCCAGGCGGTGTCGCCGCCATCGGGATAGTTGCCCCGGTAGAGATCGCCCGCCGACACGCCCGCAAGCTGGATATGCGGTTTCTCGACCAGGTGCCCCCTGCTGTTGCGGATCGGCTGCATCCCGTGCTGTTCGGCCAGTTCGTGCATGCGTTTCCAATGCGCCGCCTCGGCGCCCTTGTCGTTCCAGCTCCAGTTGCCGCCGGGGCACAGCACGAAATCCACGGCCAGCCCGTATTGGTGGATCGATTTCCACGGTCCGACCCAGGTGACCTTGGTGCCGGGCCGGGTCCGGCCCCGGGCGTAAAGCGCCGCCTGCCGCTGCGGTGTGCGGCAGGCTTCGAACACCTCGAAGGGAATCTTTTCCTTGTGCAGCTGCGCGCGGATCTTCTGCACCTTGTCGCGAACCACGGGATGAAGCCTGGAAATATCGCCGTCCCGATGCGTTGAATTACTCATGATAAATGACCTCGCTGAAATAACGACCGTGCAATGCGGGGAATGGCCCGGACGGAACATGGCCCCGGCCATGATTACCGGGGAGTCCGAGGCCCTTGCACCGGCTCGGACCCGGGCGGCATGTGATCACATTGCCCGGCGATCCTAGCACGGAATCCGAAACGGGTCACCTTTGCGGCCGGTTGCCCGCTCCGGTCGTCCTGCCCGGCAGTGCAGACCCGGTTCGTGGCCAGAGAAGGTCAGCGCAAGTCAGCGCAGATCAGCGCCGTGCGCTGTCGCCGTTTCCGGCGGCGTCCCCGTTGCCGCGGCCAGCGTCATCCGCCGTGGCATCGCGAACGGCCCGCAACGGCGGCTCCGGGGCGGGAGAGGCCGATACCGCCGGCGGCACGACGCCTTCGCCCGCGGTCATCTGCGGCTGCCCCAAGGGTTCCGGCGGCAGCGCGGGGCCGCGTCGGGTGTCGTCCGCGTCATCCGGGTCGGGTTCGGGATCCGGGGCAGGGCGGTCGTCGGCTGCCGTTTCGGACATGGTCCCGTCCAGCGCGCGCCGGAACACCAGGACGTTGCGCCAGTTGGTGACCGACCCGGTCAGGCCCGAACGTTCCTCGCTCGGCAGCAGCTCGGCGCGCAGGTATTCCCAGCCTTCGGCCCCCATGTCGTTCAGCGTGGTTTCCACCGCAAAGGCAAACCGGCCCTCGGCGCTGCGCACGCCGCGTTCCTTGAGCCCCTTCTGAGGCGCGGGCACCACCTTGTATTCATATCGCCGCATCTGGTCGTCCAGTCCCCCGTCGCTGCGTTTTTTGCGGAACCCTAACCGGTTTCCGGCCGGTATTGAAACAGAAACAACGGCTTCCCGGCGCGGATCGACCGGCGGCCGGTCCGTGCGGGCTCAGCGTGACCGGTGCCGGATCGCGATCGAGCCGCCCGCGCCGTCGGGCCGGGGCAGGGACGCATGGGCCGCGTGCATGGCGGCCATCTTTTCGGCGATATCGGGCGGATACGGCGCCACCCGTGGCCCGGACCGGTCGATATGCAGGCCCAGCGCCTCGCCGGTTGCCGCCAGCCAGCCGTCCTCGTGAAACAGTTCCTGATAGGAATGGAAACTGCGGTCATTGTGGTCGAGCAGCTGAAACGAGCAGCGCACCTTGTCGCCCACATGCAGCTCACGCCTGTAGCGGATGTGAAACTCGGCGGTATAGGTGGTGAAGCCCCGGCTGGACGCATAGTCCGGACCCAGCCCGAGCTGCTCATAGACCTGATCGCCGCACTGGTCGAACAGCACGCTGTAATAGGCCATGTTGAGATGGCCGTTATAGTCGATCCAGTCCGGTTTCACTTCCATCAGGCTGGACATGAAGGGGGCGGTCATGTGGGGCTCCTGCTCGGGTGGCGCGTGGCGGCGGTCGGGCTACAGCCCCAGCCTGGCCTGCACGATGTCGTTCACCGCCTTGGGATTGGCCTTGCCGCCGGTGGCCTTCATCACCTGGCCGACGAACCAGCCCGCCAGTTTCGGGTTCACCTTGGCCTTTTCCACCTGCGCGGGGTTGGCGGCGATGATCTCGTCCACCGCGGTCTCGATGGCGCCGGTATCGGTGACCTGCTTCATGCCGCGATCCGCGACGATCTGCGCCGGGTCGCCGCCTTCGGTATAGACGATCTCGAACAGGTCCTTGGCGATCTTGCCAGAGATGTCGCCCTTGCCGATCAGGTCGATGATGCCGCCCAGCTGCGCGGGCGACACCGGGCTTTCGGTGATCGCGTGGTCTTCCTTCTTGAGCCGCCCGAACAGTTCGTTGATGACCCAGTTGGCGGCCTGCTTGCCGTCGCGGCCCTGCGCCACGTCCTCGAAATAGGCGGCGGATTCGACCTCGGCGGTCAACACGCTGGCGTCATAGTCGGTCAGTCCGAAATCGCCCATGAACCGGGCCTTCTTGGCGTCGGGCAGTTCCGGCAGGCCGGCGGCGATGCCGTCCACCCAGTCCTGTTCGATCTCGAGCGGCAGCAGGTCGGGGTCGGGGAAATAGCGATAGTCATGCGCTTCTTCCTTGGACCGCATCGACCGCGTTTCGTTCCGGTCGGGATCATAGAGCCGGGTTTCCTGCTCGACCGTTCCCCCGCCTTCGAGGATCCCGATCTGGCGCCGCGCCTCATAGTCGATCGCGGCCTGGATGAACCGCATCGAGTTCATGTTCTTGATCTCGCAGCGAGTGCCCAGATGGGAAAAATCCTGGGTTTCCTGATAGCGTTCGTAATCGCCGGGGCGGCAGACCGACACGTTCACATCGGCGCGCAGGTTGCCGTTCTGCATATTGCCGTCGCAGGTGCCCAGATAGCGCAGGATCTGGCGCAGTTTCATCATGTAGGCGGCCGCTTCCTCGGGGCCGCGAATGTCGGGGCGGCTGACGATTTCCATCAGCGGCACCCCGGTGCGGTTGAAATCCATGAACGACATGTTCGGATCCATGTCATGGATCGACTTGCCCGCGTCCTGTTCCAGGTGGATCCGTTCGATCCGCACCCGGCGGGCGATGCCGGGCTCCATGTCCACGATCACCTCGCCCTCGCCCACGATCGGGTGGTAGAGCTGGCTGATCTGATAGCCCTGCGGGTTGTCGGGGTAGAAATAGTTCTTGCGGTCGAAGGCCGATTTCAGGTTGATCTCGGCCTTCAGGCCCAGCCCGGTGCGCACCGCCTGTTCGACGCAGAATTCGTTGATCACCGGCAACATGCCCGGCATCGCCGCATCGACGAAGGAAACGTTGGAATTGGGCTCGGCGCCGAACGCGGTCGAGGCGCCGGAAAACAGCTTGGCGCTGGATGACACCTGCGCGTGGACCTCCATGCCGATCACCAGTTCCCAGTCATGTTTCGCCCCGGCGATGGTTTTCGCCTTGGGCGTTTCGTAGGTCAGGTCGAGCATGGTCTGCGCCTTTCGCTGCGGCTGCGGTCAGGGTGAGGTTCTAGGCCAGCGGGCGGGGCGGGGCAAGGGGCGCGCGCTGCTTCAGAACACCCGGAAATGGTGCCGTTCCACCCGGATGCCGCGGGCCAGGAGCTCGGCCTCGAACACCCGGTGCGGCGGCAGCGATTCGTCGGGCAGCCGCACCGGCTTGCCAGCCTTCAGCCGCACGGTGGCGCGGACCGAGAAATCCCAGCGGGTATCCAGCCGGACATGGTCGATCGCGGATAGCGGCAGCTGCCCGCTGCGCCGGCCGCTGTGCCAGTGCAGGTCGCCGCCGCCGATCCGCAGCCCGCTGGAGGCGTTGGTCACGAAATCGCGCAGCGCCGGCAGGGTCAGCAGCCCGAGCAGCGCCATCAGCCACGGCGCGGCGTCGAGCCGGACCACGGCGGCCAGGATCGCGGCCCAGATCGCCAGCAGGACCAGGCCCAGCCGCCATGTCCGCCCATGACGGGCAAACCGATAGACGGGCGGGGTCACGCCGACAGGATGCGGGTGACCATCTCGGAGGTGTCGCGCGACAGGCTGGGCCGGGCCGCGATGCGGTCGAGCTGGGCGCGAATCAGCGCCTGCCGGTCCGCGTCGTAGCGCCGCCAGGTCTGGAAGGCCGAACACATCCGCGCGGTGGTCTGCGGGTTCACCGGGTCGAGCCGGACCAGCCAGTCCGCCAGCAGCGCGTAGCCGGCGCCACCGGCGTGATGGAACCCGCCATGGTTGCCCGCCAGCGCGCCCAGCACGGCGCGGAACCGGTTGGGGTTCTTCCAGTTGAAATCGGCGTCTTCGGTCAGCTGCCGGGCCGCATCCGCCGCATCCGCCGGGGCGGCCTGCATCACCTGCAGCCCGAACCACTTGTCCATCACCAGCCGGTCATGCCCCCACTGGTCGCGGAAGGCCGCCAGTTCCGCCTTGCCCTTGCCCGCGTTCAGCAGGCAACCCAGCGCCGATAGCTGCAGGGTCATGTTGTCGGCGGCGGCGTATTGCGCGGCGGCCGCGATGCCCCCGTCCAGCCGCGTGACCAGCCCCAGCACCGCGCCCGCCAGTGCCCGCTTGCCCGCCTGGTCCGCGTCGGCGCGATAGGGCGCGTCGACCCGCATGTCCTCGGCCAGGCGCGGCAGAACGTCCTGCGCCTTCTGCGCCAGCGCCAGCCGCAGGGCCTCGGCGGCGGACCAGATCGCATCGGGGTCGGGGGTGATCCCGCGATCCGCCATCGTCCCGGCCAGTTCCGATTGCCCCGGCAATGCCAGCATCAGCGCCCGGTAGGCCGGGTCGAGCGTGTCGTCGCGCAGCACCGCCAGCATCCCGTCCAGGTAGTCGGACCCCGGCGCGGCGTCCCCGGCGGCCATGGCGATCAGCGTTTCGGCGGCCAGCATGCGCCCGGCTTCCCAGCGGTTGAACGGATCGGTGTCATGGGCCAGCAGAAAGGCGCGTTCGCTGTCGGAACTGTCGCGGTCCAGTATCACCGGGGCGGAAAACCCGCGCAGGATCGAGGGCACCGGCCGCGCCGCCAGCCCTTCGAAGCGGAAACTCTGGGTCGCGCCGGTCATCTCCAGCGTCTCGGTGGGGCGCACCTCGTCGCCATTTGGCCCCAGCAGGCCCACATCGACGGGAATGACCTGCGGCTGCGGATCGGGGCTGGCGGCGCTGGGCGGCGTGACCTGGGTGAAGCTCAGCGTATAGGTTCCGTCGGTCCAGTAGTCGCGAACCGTCAGGCGCGGGGTGCCGGCCTGTGAATACCAGCGCTTGAACTGGCCCAGGTCGCGGCCGGTCACATCCTCGAACACCTTCAGCCAGTCCTCGATCGTGCAGGCCTGGCCGTCATGGCGGGCAAAGTAGAGCTCGAGCGCCTCGGCATAGGCTTCGTCGCCCACCAGCCGTTTCAGCATCCCGATCACCTCGGCGCCCTTTTCATAGACGGTTGCCGTGTAGAAATTGTTGATCTCCTGAAAGCTCTCGGGCCGCACCGGATGCGCCAGCGGGCCGTTGTCCTCGGGGAACTGGCGCGCCCGCAGGTCGATCACGTCGGTGATGCGTTTCACCGGCGCGCTGCGCATGTCGGCGGTGAACTGGGCATCGCGGAACACCGTCAGGCCTTCTTTCAGGCACAGCTGGAACCAGTCGCGGCAGGTGATACGGTTGCCGGTCCAGTTGTGGAAATACTCATGGGCGATGATCGCCTCGATCCGTTCGAAATTGGCGTCCGTCGAGGTTTCAGGGCTGGCAAGCACCGCCGACGAATTGAAGATGTTCAGCCCCTTGTTCTCCATCGCGCCCATGTTGAAATCATCGACCGCGACGATGTTGAACACATCGAGGTCGTATTCGCGGCCATAGACCTGTTCGTCCCAGGTCATCGATGTCTTCAGCGCCTCCATGCCAAAGGCGCATTTGTCCTCGTCGCCGGGACGCACCCAGAGGTTCAGCGCCACCTCGCGGCCCGAACAGGTGGTGAACCGGTCGGCATGGGCGACCAGGTCGCCGGCCACCAGCGCGAACAGATAGGCCGGTTTCGGCCAGGGATCGTGCCATTCGGCCCAGGTCTCGCCCCGGTCGCCGGGGTTGCCGTTCGACAGCAGCACCGGCAGGTCGCTTTCGATCCGCACCGTGAAGGTCGCCATCACGTCGGGCCGGTCGGGGTAATAGGTAATCTTGCGGAAGCCCTCGGCCTCGCATTGGGTGCAATACATGCCGTTTGACAGGTAGAGCCCTTCGAGCGCGGTATTCGCCGCCGGGTCGATCTCGACTTCGGATTCCCAGGTGAACGGCGCGTCGGGCACCGGGCAGGTCAGCCCGCCATCGACGATCTCGGGGGTCACCTCGTCCCCGTCGATGGTGGCGCGGACCAGCGTCAGCCCCTCGCCATGCAGAAAGAACCGGCGGTCGCCGGTTTCGGGGTTGGGACGGAACGCGATGCGGCTGATGACGCGGGTGGCCGAGGGCGCCAGCCGGAAGGTCAGCTCCACGCTGTCGATGGTGAAGCCGAACGGCGTGTAGTCTTTCAGATGGACGGTGGTGGGGGCGGCGTCGCGCATTCTGGCCTCGCTATGGGTGTTCGCGGGGACGTTAGGGGCAAGGATGCCGGGCTGCAAGCGCGGGGCGCCCGGCGGGTTTGTCGCGGATGTGACCGGATGTTGCCTATCGGAAACTTTGCCCCTAAACAGCCGGCATACCATTGCACACGAAATGACAGGAGACAGGTCATGGGCGGCAGACAGGAGCGGCACGGGCTGAAGGTTGCGGACGAACTGGTGCGTTTCATCGAGGCTGAGGCGTTGCCGGGCACCGATGTGCCGGCCGAGACGTTCTGGGCCGGCCTGTCAGTGCTCGTGCATGAGCTTGGCCCGAAGAACCGCGCCCTGCTGGACGAACGCGCCGCGATCCAGGCCCGTCTCGACGGCTGGCATCGCGACCGGCGTGGCCAGGCCCATGATGCGGACCGTGATGCGGCGGCCTATCGGGCCTTTCTCGCAGAAATCGGCTATCTGCTGCCCGAGGGCGAGGATTTCGCCATCGGCACCGAGAATGTCGACCCCGAGATTGCCACCGTGCCCGGCCCGCAGCTGGTGGTGCCGATCACCAATGCGCGTTTCGCGCTGAATGCGGCCAATGCCCGCTGGGGCAGTCTCTATGATGCGCTTTACGGCACCGATGCGCTGGGCGACCTGCCCGAACCGGGCGGCTACGATGCCGCGCGCGGCGCCCGCGTGATCGCCTGGGCCAAGTCGTTCCTTGACGAGGTCGCGCCGCTGGCCGGCGGCTCCTGGGCCGATGCCGGGGCGCTGCGCGTCGACGCCGGCGCGCTGGTTCCGGCGCTGGCCGATCCGGCGCAGTTCGCCGGCCATGGCGGCGATGCCGGCGCGCCCGCCTTCGTGCTGCTGAAGAACAACGGGCTGCATGTGCAGCTGGTGATCGACCGGCAGGGCACAATCGGCGCCGCCGATCCGGCGGGTATCAACGACATGCGGCTGGAATCGGCCATGTCCACGATCATGGACTGCGAGGATTCGGTGGCCGCGGTCGATGCCGCCGACAAGGTGCAGGCCTATGCCAACTGGCTCGGCCTGATGCGGGGCGACCTGTCCGAAGACGTGACCAAGGGCGGTGACACGTTCACCCGGAAACTGGCCGACGACCTGGCCTATACGGCCCCGGATGACAGGCCCGCCACGCTCAAGGGCCGGTCGCTGATGCTGGTGCGCAACGTGGGTCACCTGATGACCAACCCCGCCGTGCTGGATCGCGACGGCGCCGAGATCGGCGAGGGGCTGATGGATGCGCTGGTCACGACGCTGATCGCCATGCACGATCTCAAACGCGATGGCGGCAATTCGCGGCACGGCTCGGTCTATGTGGTCAAACCCAAGATGCACGGCCCCGCCGAAGTGGCCTTCGCAGTCGAGATCTTCGACCGGGTCGAGGACATTCTCGGTCTGCCGCGCAATACGGTGAAGCTGGGGATCATGGACGAGGAACGGCGCACCTCGGCGAACCTCAAGGCCTGTATCCGCGCCGCCAGGGACCGGGTGGCGTTCATCAATACCGGGTTCCTCGACCGCACCGGCGACGAGATCCACACCAGCATGGAGGCGGGGCCGATGCTGCCCAAGGGCGAGATGAAATCGACGCCCTGGATCGCCGCCTACGAGGATCGCAACGTGGATATCGGGCTGGCCTGCGGGCTGCGCGGGCGGGCGCAGATCGGCAAGGGCATGTGGGCGATGCCCGACCGGATGGGCGAGATGCTCGAAACCAAGATCGGCCACCCGATGGCCGGGGCGAACTGCGCCTGGGTGCCGTCGCCCACCGCCGCGACGCTGCATGCCACCCATTACCACCGGGTCGACGTGCTGGCCCGGCAGGACGAGATTGCCGCCGGCGGTGCGCGCGGCACGCTGGAGGATCTGCTGACCATCCCGGTGATGGAGGGCCGCAACCTGTCCGCGGAGGAGGTCACGCGCGAGGTCGAGAACAACGCGCAGGGTATCCTGGGCTATGTGGTGCGCTGGATCGACCAGGGTGTCGGCTGTTCCAAGGTGCCCGACATCAACGATGTGGGCCTGATGGAAGACCGCGCAACCTGCCGGATCTCGTCGCAGGCGCTGGCCAACTGGCTGCATCACGGCATCGTGGACGCGGACAATGTGATGGCGGCGATGAAGAAGATGGCCGCCGTGGTGGATCGCCAGAATGCCGGCGATCCGGCCTATCGCCCGATGGCGCCGGGATTCGACGGCATCGCCTTCCTCGCGGCCTGCGACCTGGTGTTCAAGGGGCGGGAGCAGCCATCGGGCTATACCGAACCGGTGCTGCATGCGCGCCGGCTGGAACTGAAGGCGGCGCAGGGCTGAACGGCCCCGCACCGGTGACAAAGGCGCCGCCGAGCTTCAGGTTGCGAACCGGTGCCGGCGAGACCGACACCGGTGCGATATTCACCGCATTGCGCGGCAAGCGCGGCATCGGTCGGCGCCACCACGGTCAACGGCCCATCGCCCTTCAGGGTTTCCGTCAGCTCGCCGGTGTCGATCGCGGCAGAGGTGGGGCGCTTGTGACGGTTCGACCTGGGGGCTGGGGGCTATCTGTGCGACATGGCACAGCCCCTTGCGCGCCCGGATGGGTGGCTCGATGGTTGTCGCTGCTGCGCGCTCACCTTATCGTGTGGTCCACAGGGAAAACGAACAGGCAAACCACATGGCGCGACCCATCGTCGGAATCATCGGTAACTCCTACCTGATCAACGATGAATATCCGACCCACGCGGGGGGCAAGATGAACTCGGCCGCCGTGGCCGAGGTGTCCGACTGCCTGCCGCTGCTGGTGCCGGCGGACCCGCGCTACATGAGCGTGTCCGAACTGCTCGAGGCCTGCGACGGGTTCGTGCTGACCGGCGGGCGGCCCAATGTGCATCCCGAGGAATATGGCGAACCGGTGACCGACGCGCATGGCGAGTTCGACCGCGCCCGCGACGCGATCGTGCTGCCGCTGGTGCGCGCCTGCGTCGAACGCGGTCAGCCGTTCCTGGGTATCTGCCGCGGTTTCCAGGAGGTCAACGTGGCCATGGGCGGGTCGCTCCATCCCGAGATCCGCGACCTTCCCGGGCGCGACAACCACCGGATGCCGCCCGATGGCTCGCTGGAAGAGAAATTTGCCCTGCGCCACCGGGTCCGGTTCTCCGAGGGCGGCCCGTTCCAGCGCCTGTTCGGCGCCTCCGAGGTGATGACCAACACGCTGCACGGGCAGGGGATCAAGCGGCCGGGCAGCGGTGTGGTGATCGACGGGCACGCGCCCGACGGCACGCCCGAGGCGATCTATATCGACGGCGCCCCCGGTTTCACCCTGTCGGTGCAGTGGCACCCGGAATGGAACGCGGCCACCGACCCGGTGTCGCGCCCGCTATTCGTGGCCTTCGGCGATGCCGTGCGACGCTGGGCGGCGGGCACCGCGTCAGCCTCTGCGGGGTCTGCGGGATCTGCGGGCCAGTTGCACAGCGTCTGACCCGCTCAGGCCAGCAGGTCGAATTCGTGCATCAGCGGCAGCGACCGGGCGCGTTTGCCGGTGAGATCGAAGATGGCGTTGGCCAGCGCCGACATGCCCGGCGGCGTGCCGGGTTCGCCGACGCCGCCCATATGGGCGTTGGTTTCCAGCACCCGCACCTCGACCTTGGGCGCATTGTGCATCCGCAGCGCGTCGTAATCGGGAAAATTCAGTTGGTCCACCGCGCCGTCGGTAAAGGTGATTTCACCGAAACAGGCCGCTGACAGGCCAAAGATCAGCCCGCCGAACATCTGCGCCTCGATGATCGACGGATCGAGCGCGGTGCCCACGTCGCAGGCCATCCAGGCGCGGTCGATGCGGATGCCGCTATCCTCGTCCTTGACCTCGATCACCGTGGCGACGGGCGTGCCGAAGCAAAAGCAGAACCCGACGCCGCGGCCCACCCCGTCGGGCGTCTGGCCGGTCCAGCCCGACATCTCGCGCACCGCGGCCAGCGTCCCGGCGGAAGGCGCGTGTTCGTCCTTCATCATCGCATGGCGGAACTCCAGCGGGTCGGCCCCGGCGGCATGGGCCATCTCGTCGAGGAAGCTGTCGAACATGAAGGCGTTGAAGGACGACCCGACCGAGCGCCAGAACCCGACCGGAAGATCGAGATCGGCGAGATAGGCCCGCAGCCGGTAACTGGGGATCGCATAGGGCTGGTCGAACGCGCCTTCGACGCTGGACTTGTCCGGGCCGCCCGGCTCCATGCCCATCATCCGGCCACCGGCCTGCCGGCCGACCGATTGCGTCGCCACCTGCCCGTCGAGCATCACCGCGCGCCCGTCCCTGACCGCGCCGCGATAGCGGGCCATGGCGATCGGGCGATAGAAATCGTGGGTCATGTCCTCTTCGCGCGGCCAGGTGAGCTTGACCGGCGTGCCGGGCATCGCCTTGGCCAGCCGGGCGGCGTGAACCACGAAATCATATTCGTTGCGCCGGCCGAAGCCGCCCCCCATGAGCGTCGTGTAGACGGTGACCTGTCCGGGGGTCAGCCCGACCTCGGTGGCGGCCTTGTCGCGGGCGATGATCGGCGCCTGGGTGCCGGCCCAGATGGTCAGGCTGTCCCCGGTATAGAGCGCGGTGGCGTTCATCGGCTCCATCGTGGCATGGGCCAGATAGGGCATGTGATACTCTTCCTCGACCAGAGTGGCGCCCTCGGGCACCGTGTCGGCATCGCCGTCGCTGCGCATCTCCGAATTGGCCTCGCCGTCAAGGGCGGCCGCCAGCCGCGCCGAGATATCGGCCATGGTCGCGGGATGCGGGCTGGGCGCCCAGTCCACTTCGACCGCCTCGGCGGCCTGC
The DNA here is from genome assembly GCF_003008555.2 of Pukyongiella litopenaei. Lineage (NCBI taxonomy): Bacteria > Pseudomonadati > Pseudomonadota > Alphaproteobacteria > Rhodobacterales > Paracoccaceae > Pukyongiella > Pukyongiella litopenaei. Next base: position 2,806,042 of record NZ_CP027665.1, read on the forward strand.
ATGGCCAGCCAGGTGTTCGAAGCGACAACGGCGATGCCGTCGCCCATGTCCACCACCCGGTCGACGCCGGGCATGGTCTCGGCGGCACCGGCGTCAAAGCCGGTCATGCCGCCGCCCAGATACGGGCTCCGCCGCAGGGCGGCGAATTTCAGCCCCTCGGGGCGCACGTCGATCGAAAAGACCGCCGTTCCGGTGGATTTGCCCACCATGTCCACCCGCGGCATGGATTTGCCGAGATATTTCCAGTCGCTGGACGGGCGCAGGCCTACCTTTGGCGGGTCGATGCCCGCCGCCTCGGGGGCTAGGTCGACATAGGCCAGTTCGGTGCCGTCGGGCGCGATCACCCGGCCGTTTTCGGTCTTCAGCGAGGCCCGCGCCACGCCCAGCCGTTTCGCGGCGGCTTCCTTCAGCGTTTCACGGGCGCTGGCACCGGCATGGCGCATCTTTTTGAACCCGTCGATCATCGCGGTCGATCCGCCGGTGATCTGCAGGCTCATCGCCTTGCCCACCACCCCGAGCCCGCCGCCGATCCTGCGCTGGAGATCGGTCAGCCGGTATTCGGGATAGGGCAGCAGCGCCGCCCCGATGGCGCCGTTGTAATAGGCTTGCGCCGGCGGGCCGTGCAGCACCCGGATTTCTTCCCAGGCCACGTCCAGTTCCTCGGCCACCAGTGCGGCGAGCGTGGTGCGGGTGCCCTGGCCCATCTCGGCGCGCGGGGCGATGATGGTCACCCCCTGCCGGTCGATCAGGACATAGGGGTTCAGCGTCGCCTCGCCGTCGCGCGGGCTCAGCGGGTTGGCGACACCCTTTTTCGCGTAATAGACGCCAAAGGCCACACCGCCGGCGATGGCGGCGGTTCCGATCAGAAAGCTGCGGCGGGCGATCGTGCCGATACGGGACATGTCAGGCTCCTTTCATCGCGGCGGCGGCGTCATGGATGGCGGCGCGGATACGCGGATAGGTGCCGCAGCGGCACAGGTTGCCCTGCATCGCCGCGTCGATCTCGGCGTCGCTGGGGGCGGGGTTGCGTGCCAACAGGTCGGCGGCCTGCATGATCTGGCCCGACTGGCAGTATCCGCACTGGGCCACCTGGTGTTTCACCCAGGCCGCCTGGATCGCATGCAGCGCGTCGGGGCCGCCCAGCCCCTCGATCGTCGTCACCTCGCCGTCGACATCGTCCAGCGCCAGCTGGCAGGAGCGCACGGCCACGCCGTTCACATGCACGGTGCAGGCGCCGCAGGCGGCGACGCCGCATCCGAACTTGGTGCCGGTCAGCCCGATCTCGTCACGCAGCACCCACAGCAGGGGCACCTCGCCGGGCAGATCGACCTCGTGGGTCTCGCCGTTGATCCTGAGCGTGGTGGTCATGGCATGGGTCTCCTCATCGCAGCCTCTGACAAAATCGCCCAATAGTGTCAGTATGTCAATTGACAATATTTGTATTTGATGTCAGCACGTCAGGCATGGATGTGGAATTCGGTGATCAGGCCGCGCATGATCCGGCGGCCCGTGACAAGCAGGCGGCGATTCTCGACGCGGCGCTTGCCGTGTTCGCCCGCTACGGGTTCCGTCGCACCGCGATGGCCGACATTGCCCGCGAGGCGGGCATGTCGCGTGCCGCGCTCTACCTGCATTACCGCAACAAGGAAGACATCTTCCGGTCGCTGTCTGCCGCCTTCTACGACCGGGCGGCGCAGGACGTGGCGGCGGCGCTCGAGGCGGAGGGCCCGGCGGACGCGGTGCTGTGCGCCGCCTTCGAGGCCTATGGCGGGGCCGCGTTCGTGGCGCTGCTGTCGTCGCCCCATGGCGAAGAGCTGCTTGATACCAAGGCAAATTCGGCCGCCGATATCGCCCGTGAGGGCGAGGCGCGGATCGTCGGATTGTTCGCGCAATGGCTCGAACGGCGGGGGGTGGACGACCCGGCCGAAACCGCCGTTGTCATCCTGGCCGCCAAGCACGGGCTGAAATCCATCATCACGTCGCCGCAGGATTACCGGGCCAAGCTGTCACGCCTGGCCCGGCTGATCGGGAACGGGCTGGGCGGCTGAGGCGCCAGCCGCCTGCGCGGGCCTAGAGCTCGGTGCGCAGGTGCCAGAGTTCGGGGAACAGCTCGACCGCCAGCATCCGTTTCAGATAGCTCACCCCGCCGGTGCCGCCGGTGCCGCGCTTGAAGCCGATCACGCGTTCGACGGTCGTGACATGGTTGAAACGCCAGCGGCGGAAATAGTCCTCGAGATCCACCAGTTTTTCCGCCAGTTCATACAGCGTCCAGTGGTCCTGCGGCGCGCGATAGACCTGCGTCCAAGCCGCCGCCACCCCGGCGTTTTCCTCGTGCGGCAACTCGGGCGCGCGCGACAGCACCGCGTCGGGCAGGGCAATCTCGGCATGCAGCTGCCGCAACGCAACGTCATAGAGCGACGGTTTCTGCAACTCGGCCTCGAGCAGCGCCAGGACCTGCGGCTTGTGCGCATGGGGGCGCAGCATCGCGCGGTTGCGATTGCCCAGCATGAATTCGATCTGGCGATACTGGTGGGACTGGAAGCCCGAGCTTTGTCCCAGCTTGTCGCGAAAGGCGGTGTAGTCGCTGGGCGTCATCGTGCGCAGAACGTCCCAGGCATTGTTGAGCTGTTCGAAGATGCGGGCCACGCGGGCGAGCATCTTGAAGGCCGGGCGCGCCTGGCCCGAGATCAGCGTATCGCGGGCCGCGTCCAGTTCGTGGATCACCTGCCGCATCCAAAGCTCGGATGTCTGGTGCTGGATGATGAACAGCATCTCGTCATGGGTGTCGCTGCAGGGTTCCTGCGCGGTCAGCAGCGCGTCGAGATGCAGGTAGTCGCCATAGGACATAAGCCCGTCGAAATCCATCTGGGCGCCATCGTCGGCGGGATCATAGCGGGCGGTATCTTTGGGTTGGGTCATGTCGTGTCCTTTCCTCGGTATCAGTCTGGCAAGGGAAAAGGTCACGTCTCCGGTTCAGGTTGCCCGCCAGCGCGATGCGGCGCCACAGCGCGATCCAGCCGGCGGGCCGGCACAGGGGCGGCAGGGCGCTGGCGGGCAGGTGGCGGATCATGTCACCGCCGCGCGGGTCTTGTATTCGGGCCTGTCCCACAGCCGGTTGCCCATCACGTCCGACAGGATCGCAACCGCCTGCCGCACGTCGCCTTCGTCGATGTAGAGCGGGGCAAACCCGAACCGCATGATGTCGGGGGCGCGGAAATCGCCGATCACGCCGCGCGCGATCAGCGCCTGCATCGCGGCATAGCCATCGGCAAAGCGGAACGACACCTGGCTGCCGCGCCGGTCAGCCGCGCGCGGGCTGGCGAGGGTCAGCATCGGGCAGGCGGCCTCGACCTCATCGATGAACAGGCTGGTCAGTTCCACCGATCTGCGCCGCAGCGCCGCCATGTCCACGCCGTCCCAGATATCCAGCGCCGCATCGAGCGCGGCCATCGCCAGCACCGGGGGCGTGCCGACGCGCATCCGTTCGATCCCGGCATGCGGGCGATAGGTCTGTTCGAAGGCAAAGGGCGCGTCATGGCCCAGCCAGCCGGCCAGCGCGGGCCGGGCGGTGTCGGCGTGGCGCGGGGCAACATAGATGAAGGCGGGCGAGCCGGGGCCGCCATTGAGGTATTTATAGGTGCAGCCGACCGCGAAATCGGCGTTGCAAGCGGCGAGCTTCACCTCGGTTGCGCCGGCGGTATGGGCCAGGTCCCAGACCGTCACCACCCCGTGCGCATGGGCCTTTTCGGTCAGCGCCTTCATGTCATGCAGCCGCCCGGTGCCGTAGTCGACCTCGGTGATCATCAGCACCGCCACCTCGTCGGTGATCGCGGCCTCCACGTCCTCGGGCGCGACCGTGCGCAGCTCGTGCCCCTGTTTCAGCGAACCGATCAGCCCCTCGGCTATGTAGAGATCGGAGGGGAAATTGCCGGTATCCGACAGGATCACCTTGCGGTCCGGGTTCATCTCGAGCGCCGCCGCCAGCGCCTGGTAGACCTTGATCGACAGCGTGTCGCCGACGACCACATGGCCCGGTTCGGCCCCGATCAGCCGCGCGATGCGGTCGCCGAGCGCGACCGATCTGGCCATCCAGCCCGCCTTGTTCCAGCCGGTGATCAGCAGCTTGCCCCATTCCTCGACCATCACGCCGTCCATCCGGCCCGGCGCGCTGCGGGGCAGGGGGCCCAGCGAATTGCCATCCAGATAGATCACGCCGTCGGGCAGATCGAACATGCCCCGCGTTGCTGCAAAATCGGTCACGGCAGGCTCTCCCGAGATATTTCAAGCATAAAGTATTTGCCTTTGCTCTAGCGTTTCGGGTGCGTTTTGTCGAGTCCGGCCGGCGGCAGGGCAACACTTGCGCAGCCATGGTCCCGCATGGCGTTTGACGCAATGTGCATGATTTGCTAAGTCGCAGCCCAGAGCCACCATGCGCAGGTTGCGCAGGACCATCCGGGTCCGGCTCGTTCAGCCGCGCGGGCCGTGATCAGTGTCCGCAACAATCGGACACATATGACGAAATTCAGCGATCTCGACCTGAACCCCAAGGTCCTCAAGGCCATTGACGAGGCCGGCTATGAAACCCCCACGCCGATCCAGGCCGGTGCGATTCCCCCCGCCCTGCAAGGGCGCGATGTCCTGGGCATCGCGCAGACCGGCACCGGCAAGACCGCCAGCTTCACGCTGCCGATGATCACCGCGCTGGCCCGCGGCCGTGCGCGTGCGCGGATGCCGCGCAGCCTGGTGCTGTGCCCCACGCGTGAACTGGCCGCGCAGGTGGCCGAAAATTTCGACACCTATGCCAAGCATGTGAAACTGACCAAGGCGCTGCTGATCGGCGGCGTGTCGTTCAAGGAACAGGACGCGCTGATCGACCGTGGTGTCGATGTCCTGATCGCCACGCCGGGCCGGCTGCTGGATCATTTCGAGCGCGGCAAACTGTTGCTGACCGGCGTGCAGATCATGGTCGTGGACGAAGCCGACCGGATGCTCGACATGGGGTTCATCCCCGATATCGAACGCATCTTCTCGCTGACGCCGTTCACCCGGCAGACGCTGTTCTTCTCGGCCACCATGGCGCCCGAGATCGAGCGGATCACCAATACATTCCTGTCCAACCCGGAACGGATCGAGGTGGCCCGGCAGGCCACCACCGGCGAAAACATCGCCCAGGGCGTCGTGCTGTTCAAGGCCAGCCGCCGCGACCGCGAAGGCAGCGAAAAGCGCAAGCTGCTGCGCGCCCTGATCGAGGAAGAGGGCGACAAATGCACCAACGCGATCATCTTCTGCAACCGCAAGACGGATGTGGATATCGTCGCCAAGTCGCTGAAGAAATACGGCTATGACGCCGCGCCGATCCATGGCGACCTGGATCAGAGCCAGCGCACCCGCACCCTGGACGGGTTTCGCGACGGGTCACTGCGGATCCTGGTGGCCTCGGACGTGGCCGCGCGCGGGCTGGACGTGCCCAGCGTCAGCCATGTGTTCAACTACGATGTGCCCGGCCATGCCGAGGATTATGTGCATCGCATCGGCCGCACCGGCCGCGCGGGCCGCGACGGCACGGCGCTGACCATCTGCACGCCGCGCGACGAAAAAGCGCTGGATGCGGTGGAACGGCTGGTTCAGAAGGAAATCCCGCGCCGCGACAACCCGCTGAAATCGGCGGCCGATGACGTGGCGGCGAAATCCGATGCGGATGACGACGCCTCCGGGGACAAGCCAGCCAGGAAAAAATCGGCCAGGGACAAGCCGGCCAGAGAAAAGCCGGCCAGGGAAAAGCCAGCGAAGAGCAAGGCGGCGGATGACGCCGAAACCCCGCAGCAGGCCGACAGCCCCGAGAAACCCGCGCGGTCGAAACCGCGGCACGATCGCCAGGGAGATGGCAAGGGCGGCGGCAAGGGCGTGGTCGGCATGGGCGATCACCTGCCCAGCTTCATCGCGCTCAGCTTCGACGAACGCCGCACCGGCTAGCGGCGGGCCAAAACGCGGCACCGCGGGGCGCGAAACAGTCTTGTAACCCGCCGCATGGCCAAGTATGCAAAGCGGCGCGGCGGGTATGATGTAATGGTAGCCTGTCAGCTTCCCAAGCTGAACGCGCGGGTTCGATTCCCGCTACCCGCTCCAATCCGACATATCGAATCGACAGGGTCAGGCCGATCTGGGGCAGGGGCGGCCCGGCGCGGTGCGCCGGGTCACTGGGTCAGTCGGTCACGGTGACCTTTTTCATCACGTCGGGGCTGGCGGTGACGAAGGCGCCGTTCGCGCCGTCGCCGCGGGTGATCGCGTCGATCACCTCCATGCCCGATGTTACCTTGCCCACCACGGTGTACATCCCGTTCAGATGCGGGGCCGGGGCAAACATGATGAAGAACTGGCTGTTGGCGCTGTCGACGCTGCGCGACCGGGCCATGCCGACCACGCCGCGCTCAAAATCCAGGTCCGAGAACTCGGCCTTCAGGTTGGCGCCGTCCGACCCGCCGGTGCCGGCGCGGCTCAGGTCGCCGCCCTCGCGGCCGTGTTTGACATCGCCGGTCTGGGCCATGAACCCGTCGATGACGCGGTGGAACACGACCCCGTCATAGGCGCCCGATCGCGCCAGTTCGGCGATCCGCGCGACATGGCCCGGCGCCACGTCATCGGCGAGGTCGATCACGACAGTGCCGTTGGCGCCGTCGCCCGCGACCTCGATCTCGAGCCCCGTGGCCAGCGCCGGGCCGGCCAGCAGGGCGAACAGTGCGGCCAGCTTACGCATCGGCGGCAACCTTGACCGAAACCATCCGGTCCGGTTCCGCGGGCGGCTCGCCACGGGTGATCGCATCGACATGCTCCATCCCGGAAACCACGCGGCCATAGACGGTGTATTGGCCGTTCAGGAAATGGTTGTCCTTGAAGTTGATGAAGAACTGCGAATTGGCGCTGTCGGGATTGGCCGACCGGGCGGCGCCCAGCGTGCCGCGATCATGCGGCAGTTTCGAGAACTCCGCCGGCAGGTCGGGATGGTCGGACCCGCCGGTCCCGGCCATGCGCAGGTTGAAGCCGTCTTCCATATTGCCGTTCTTCACGTCGCCGGTCTGGGCCATGAAGCCGTCGATCACGCGGTGAAAGCACACGTTGTCATAGGCGCCCGACCGCGCGAGCTCTTTCATCCGCTCGACATGCCGGGGCGCGACGTCGGGCAGCAGCTCGATGGTGACGGTGCCGTCCTTGAGTTCCATCAGGATGGTGTTTTCGGGATCTTTGATCTCGGCCATGGTGGCCTCCTGTTCCTTGGGTCGGACCCGTTCCTAAGGCGCGCGGGACCGAATGCCAAGAGAGCCATTGACGCCATGCGGCCGGGTAGGGGAAAAGCCCCCATCGTTGAGAAGAGGGCGCGACATGGGCTGGAAGACGCTGGACGACATGGAGCTTGCGGGCAAGCGGGTGCTGGTGCGGGTGGATATCAACGTTCCGGTGCAGGACGGCGCCGTGACCGACGATACGCGCATCCGGCGGGTCGCGCCGACCGTGGCGGATATCCTGGCGCGTGGCGGCCGGCCGATCCTGCTGGCGCATTTCGGCCGGCCCAAGGGGCGGCATGTGCCCGCGATGTCGCTGCGGCCGCTGGTCCCGGCGCTGGAACAGGCATTCGGCGTGCCGGTGATGTTCTGCGCCGACAGCCGGGGCCCGGCGGCACAGGCCGCATCCGACGCCCTGCCCGACGGCCAGGTGCTGCTGCTGGAAAACACCCGGTTCCATCCCGGCGAGGAAAAGAACGATCCCGCGCTGGCGGCCGAGATGGCCGGGCTGGGCGACATCTACTGCAACGACGCGTTTTCCGCCGCCCATCGCGCCCACGCCTCGACAGAAGGGCTGGCGCGGCTGCTGCCCGCCTGCGCCGGTCGGCTGATGCAGGCGGAACTGTCGGCGCTGGATGCCGCGCTGGGCGACCCGGTGCGCCCGCTGATGGCGGTGGTCGGCGGAGCCAAGGTGTCGACCAAGCTGGACCTGCTGGGCAACCTGGTCGAGAAGGTGGACATCCTCGCGATCGGCGGCGGCATGGCCAACACCTTTCTGGCCGCCAGGGGTGTCGAGGTCGGCACCTCGCTGTGCGAACATGACATGGCGGGCACCGCGCGCGACATTCTCGCCAAGGCGGAAACCACCGGCTGCCGGGTGATGCTGCCCGTGGACGTGGTGGTGGCGCGTGAATTCCGCGAAGGCGCCCCGCAAGAGGTGGTGCCGGCCGATGCCTGCCCGGCCGATGCGATGATCCTCGATGCCGGGCCGGAAACGGTGGCCGAGGTGAACGAGGCGCTGACCGAGGCAAGAACGCTGATCTGGAACGGCCCGCTGGGGGCATTCGAAATCTCGCCCTTCGACGCGGCCACGATCGCGACCGCGCAGAAGGCCGCCGCGCGCACGTTGCATGGCGGGCTGGTGTCGGTGGCGGGCGGCGGCGACACGGTGGCGGCGCTGAACCACGCCGCCGTGGCCGATGAATTCACCTATGTCTCGACCGCGGGCGGCGCGTTCCTTGAGTGGATGGAAGGCAAGACCCTGCCCGGCGTGGCCGCGCTGCTGGGCTGAGACGTCTCACCCCAGCCGCGCCAGGATCGCATCGGTGTCGATATCCGCGACCGAGCCGGGCAGCGACCCGCGGTCCCCCGCAATCCGGCCGGTCACATAACCTTCGGCGACCGGCGCGGGGGCGTGCCGGATCAGCGATGCGGCGGTCAGCAGGGTGGCGAGGCTTTCCGCATACCAGCGGGCCTGCGCCTCGGGCGGCAACCCCGGCCAGCGGGCGCGGTGGGCCTCCAGCGCCGCGTCATACCTGCGGTCGCCGCCGCGCGCCTCGTCCAGCACCGCCGCCAATACCTCGCCGGCGCGGGGCTCGCGCGCCAGCGTGCGCAGGATGTCCAGGCAGATCACGTTGCCGGACCCTTCCCAGATCCCGTTCAGCGGCGCCTCGCGGTAGAGCATCGGCATTGGCGTTTCCTCGACATAGCCCATGCCGCCCAGCACCTCCATCGCCTCGCCGATGACGGGGATGCAGCGCTTGTTGCCCAGATACTTGGCCAGCGCCACGCCGATCCGGGCCAGCGCCCGGCTGTCGTCATCCGCCCGGTCGAAGGCGGCGGCCATCATCAGCCCCAGCGCCAGCGTGCCCTCGGTATCGAGCGCCAGGTCGGCCAGCACCGCCCGCATCAGCGGCTGGTCGATCAGCCGCCGCTGAAACGCGCTGCGCCCCTGCACCCACCAATGGGCCTCGGTGATCGCCGCGCGCATCAGCCCCGCCGGCGCCATCGCCGTATCCAGCCGCGTGTGGTGGACCATCTCGATGATGGTGCGCACGCCCGCGCCCTCGTCGCCCAGCCGGTAGGCCAGCGCATCGACATATTCGATCTCGGACGAGGCGTTGGCCTGGTTGCCCAGCTTGTCCTTGAGCCGTTGCAGGCGGATGCCGTTGCGCTCGCCCTCGAGCCAGCGCGGCACGAGGAAACAGGTCAATCCGCCGGGGGCCTGCGCCAGTGTCAGGAACCCGTCCGACATCGGCGCCGAGCAGAACCATTTATGCCCGGTCAGGCGGTAATGATCGCCGTCGGGCAGGGCGCGGGTGGTGTTGGCGCGCACGTCCGAACCGCCCTGTTTCTCGGTCATCGCCATGCCCAGCGTCGCGCCCGCCTTGTGCGCGACGGGGCGCAGTGACGGATCATAGCTGCGCGACAGCAGCTTGGGCCGCCAGTCCGCGCTCAGCCTGTCATCCGCGGCCAGCGCCGGTATCGCGGCGTAGGTCATGGTCATGGGACAGCACACGCCCGGTTCGACCTGCGCCAGCATGTAGACCTGCGCGGCATGGGTGACGTGACCGCCCGGCCGGCCCTCCCACGCGACCGACGCGTAGCCGCAGGATTTGGCCACGTCCATCATCCGGTGATAGCCGGGATTGAACGCAACCTCGTCCAGCCGGCGCCCGGCGCGGTCGAACAGCTGCAGGCGCGGCGGGTCGCGGCGGGCCTCGGCGGCGGCCTCGAACTGCTCGGCCGCGCCATAGCTGGCACCGGCCATTGCGAGGCTGGACAGCTGTGCGCCGTGGGCGGTCGCGTGATCCTGCAGCATCAGGTCCTCGGACCAGAGATCGCGGCCGGCGCGCGGGACGGGCTGGTTCGCCACGTCATGGGTGCCCAACTCGATGCGGGGTGCGGATACGGGCATGGTCATGGGGGCTCCTCCTTTGGGCCCAGGATAGCGTGCCGCTGGCCGATGCGTCAGCCGGTCGTGGCGTCACGAACACAGCTTACGCCGCGTCGGCGGGACGCGGCAGCCGGGGATTCACAATGCCGGGCGGCTGTGCCAATATGCGATCAACGCCCGGCAAGCGGCGACAATGAGGCAAGGCAGAGTGACCCGTACCAGACGTGCCGGCATCGGCACCTTGATCTATTTCGCGACCACATTTGCGCTGTGTGTCTATTTCACCTTCGCCGCCGTGCAGGGAGATTTCGGACTGTTCCGGCGGGTCGAGCTGGCGGCCGAAACCAAGGCGCTGGGCGCGGAACGCGACCGCCTGAACGAAGACATCGCGCGGATCGAGAACCTGACCCGGCGGTTGTCCGACGACTATCTCGATCTCGACCTGCTCGACCAGCAGGCACGCGAGGTGCTGGGCCTGCTGCGCGCCGACGAGATCGTGATCCGCTGAGCCCGGCGCGATCCGGGCCGGCGACCCGGCGTCACAATTTCCACTCGCAACCGTGGCCGATTTCCGCTATTAGATAGTTTAACGCTAAACTATCTTTTCCAGAAGGGGATCGACACGCATGGCTGCCCGGAAAAGCGCAAAGAAACCAAACATTTCCGCAGATGAGCTCAAGACCTACTACCGCGAGATGCTGCTGATCCGCCGATTCGAGGAAAAGGCCGGGCAACTCTATGGCATGGGGCTGATCGGCGGTTTCTGTCACCTCTATATCGGGCAGGAGGCCGTCGTGGTCGGGCTCGAGGCCGCCGCCGAGGAAGGCGACAAGCGCATCACCTCCTACCGGGATCACGGCCACATGCTGGCCTGCGGCATGGATGCCGGCGGGGTCATGGCGGAACTGACCGGGCGCGAGGGCGGTTATTCCAAGGGCAAGGGCGGCTCGATGCACATGTTCTCGAAAGAGAAGCATTTCTACGGCGGCCACGGCATCGTCGGCGCGCAGGTGCCGCTGGGGGCGGGGCTTGCCTTTGCCGACAAGTATCTGGGCAACGGCCGGGTCACGTTCACCTATTTCGGCGACGGCGCCTCGAACCAGGGTCAGGTCTACGAGACCTTCAACATGGCCGCGCTGTGGGACCTGCCGGTGGTGTTCGTGATCGAGAACAACCAGTACGCGATGGGAACGGCGCAGAAACGGTCCACCTCGACGCCGGACATCTACACCCGTGGCGAGGCGTTCGGCATTCCCGGCGAAACCGTCGACGGCATGGACGTGCTGGCGGTCAAGGCGGCGGGCGAGAAGGCGGTGGCGCATTGCCGCGCGGGCAAGGGGCCCTATATCCTCGAGATCAAGACCTACCGCTATCGCGGCCACTCGATGTCCGACCCGGCCAAGTACCGCACCCGCGAAGAGGTGCAGAAGATGCGAGAGGAGCGCGACCCGATCGAACATGTGCGGCAGATGCTGCTGACCGGAAAGCACGCGACCGAGGACGATCTCAAGGCCATCGACAAGGAGATAAAGGACGTGGTGAATTCCGCCGCCGATTTCGCCAAGGAAAGCCCCGAGCCGTCCGTGGACGAACTCTGGACCGACATCTACGCCTGAGGGGAACACGACATGGCAACCGAAATCCTGATGCCCGCGCTGAGCCCCACCATGGAAGAAGGCACATTGGCGAAATGGCTGGTCAAGGAAGGCGACACAGTGTCGTCCGGCGACATCCTGGCCGAGATCGAAACCGACAAGGCGACGATGGAGTTCGAGGCCGTCGATGAAGGCATCGTCGGCAGGATCCTGATCGCCGAGGGCACCGAGGGCGTGAAGGTCAATTCGCCCATCGCCATCCTGGTCGAAGAGGGCGAGGAGGTGGGCGACGTGGCTGCCGGAACCGCTGCTCCCGCCGCCCCCGCAGCACAGCCCGTAGCACCCGCGCCTGCTGCCGCCGCACCGGAAGCGCCTGTGGTCGACCAGTCGCCGGACTGGCCCGAAGGCACCGCGGTGAAGGCCCAGACCGTGCGCGAGGCCCTGCGCGACGCGATGGCCGAAGAGATGCGCAGCGACGAGACCGTCTATCTCATGGGCGAGGAGGTGGCCGAGTATCAGGGTGCCTACAAGATCAGCCAAGGTCTGCTGGACGAATTCGGCGACCGGCGGGTGATCGACACCCCGATCACCGAACACGGCTTTGCCGGGATCGCGGTCGGCTCGGCCTTTGGCGGGCTCAGGCCCATCGTCGAATTCATGACCTTCAACTTTGCCATGCAGGCGATCGACCAGATCATCAACTCGGCGGCCAAGACATTGTACATGTCCGGCGGCCAGATGGGTTGCCCGATGGTGTTTCGCGGCCCCAATGGCGCGGCGGCCCGCGTCGCGGCCCAGCACAGCCAGGACTATGCCGCCTGGTATATGCAGGTGCCGGGCCTGAAGGTGGCGATGCCCTATTCGGCCTCTGACGCCAAGGGGCTGCTGAAATCGGCGATCCGCGACCCGAACCCGGTGATCTTCCTGGAAAACGAAATCCTCTATGGCCGCAGTTTCGACGTGCCGGAACTCGACGATTTCACCGTCCCCTTCGGCAAGGCCCGGATCTGGCGCGAGGGCGACGACGTGACCATCGTCAGCTTCGGCATCGGGATGCAATACGCGCTCGAGGCGGCCGACAGGCTGGCCGCGGAAGGGATTTCGGCCGAGGTGATCGACCTGCGCACGCTGCGGCCGATGGATACCGGCACGGTGATCCGTTCGGTGATGAAAACCAACCGCTGCGTCACGGTCGAGGAAGGCTGGCCGCAGGGATCGGTGGGCAGCTACATCTCGTCGGTGCTGATGCAGGAGGCGTTCGACTGGCTGGATGCACCGGTGATCAACTGCACCGGCAAGGACGTGCCGATGCCCTATGCCGCCAACCTGGAAAAGCTGGCGCTGGTGACCACCGACGAGGTGATCGCGGCGGTCAAGCAAGTGACCTATCGCTAGGACATGACGATCGACGGTGACAGGATGCCGGCAGGCGGCGACTGGCTTTTCGAAAGCATCGTCGCCTCGCGCAAGGACAACGACCGCAACCTTCTCTATGTCTGCGGGGCGTTTCTCGTTCTGTCCTTCGTTTCGGTCGCGTTCAATCTCGGCGCCGTCGATGCGATCAGCTTCGATCTGCTGGCCGTGCAGGGCAGCCTGACCGGGTCCTGGCCGATCCGGGCCATGCTCTGCGTTGCCTGCGCGGTATCCTATGCCGCCGTGCTCTATATCGTGCTCGACCAGCAGCGGCTGCAACTCGGTCTCGACTACCTGGCGGTGCATGAACACCGCGATGCCACCGCGCTGGGCGGCTTTGCCCATTGGCTGAACCGGAACCACCCCCGGATCTCGCGCGCGCGGACGCTGGTCATCGGACTATTCGTGACGTTCTGCGCGGCGATCCTGCTGATCGATGTCGTCACGCTGCTCTACTCATTCTCGAACTAAGAGGACATGCCCCCATGGCCACCGAAATCCTGATGCCCGCGCTGAGCCCGACGATGGAGGAGGGCACGCTCGCCAAATGGCTGGTCAAGGAAGGAGACACCGTCAACTCCGGTGATCTGCTGGCCGAGATCGAAACCGACAAGGCGACGATGGAATTCGAGGCCGTCGATGAAGGCGTCGTCGGCAGGATCCTCGTGGCCGAGGGCACCGAGGGCGTGAAGGTCAATTCGCCCATCGCCATTCTGGTCGAAGAGGGCGAAGAGCCGGGCGATATCGCGGCCGCGCCCTCCGCTGCCGCGGCGCCGGAGGCCGCCCAGGCCGACACGGCTGCCGAGGCGGCCCCGGCAGGGGGCTCCGAGAAAGCCGCGCCGCCAGCACCGGCCCCTGCCAACGCTCCTGTCCAGACCGGCGGCGCCCGCGTCTTCGCCTCGCCGCTGGCCCGGCGCATCGCCGCCGAAAAGGGTCTGGACCTGGGCGCCGTCAAGGGCTCGGGCCCGCATGGCCGCATCGTCAGGGCCGATGTCGAAGGGGCCATTGCGGCCCCTGTTGCGACCCCTGCTGACGCCCCGGCGGCGGCGATCTCCGAGGCCCCCGCGCCCGTGGCCGCTCTGGCGGCGGGGCCGTCCGCCGACATGGTCGCGCGCATATACGAAGATCGCAACTTCGACGAAGTCCCGCTCGACGGCATGCGCAAGACCATCGCCGCGCGGCTGACCGAGGCCAAGCAGTCGATCCCGCATTTCTACCTGCGCCGCGACATCCGCCTCGATGCGCTGCTGGCGTTCCGGTCCCAGCTGAACCGGCAGCTGGACGCGCGCGGGGTCAAGCTGTCGGTCAATGATTTCATCATCAAGGCCTGCGCCAACGCGCTGCAGGCGGTGCCCGACGCCAACGCGGTCTGGGCCGGCGACCGGATGCTCCGGCTGAAACCGTCGGATGTTGCGGTTGCCGTTGCCATCGAGGGCGGGCTGTTCACCCCGGTCCTGCGGGACGCCGACACCAAATCGCTGTCGGCGCTGTCGGCCGAGATGAAGGATCTCGCCACCCGCGCCCGCGACCGCAAACTGGCGCCGCATGAATACCAGGGCGGCAGCTTTGCCATCTCCAACCTGGGCATGTTCGGGATCGACAATTTCGACGCGGTGATCAACCCGCCGCATGGGGCGATCCTGGCGGTCGGCGCTGGCGTGAAGAAACCCGTCGTTGGCGAAGATGGCGAACTGGCCGTGGCCACGGTGATGTCGGTGACGCTCTCGGTCGATCACCGGGTCATCGACGGGGCGCTGGGTGCAAAACTGCTGCAGGCGATCGTGGACAACCTGGAAAATCCGGTGGTGATGCTGGCCTGAACGCCGGTTCCCGCCGCAGGGAAACCGCGGTCCCAAAGGGCCAGGGGTGATCTCGTTCCCGAGACCCGCCCGTGTTCGGCAGCCGGTGAAGGCAA
Source organism: Pukyongiella litopenaei (assembly GCF_003008555.2). Taxonomy (NCBI): domain Bacteria; kingdom Pseudomonadati; phylum Pseudomonadota; class Alphaproteobacteria; order Rhodobacterales; family Paracoccaceae; genus Pukyongiella; species Pukyongiella litopenaei. Next base: position 2,821,138 of record NZ_CP027665.1, read on the forward strand.
CGCCGACCTGCGGGATCGATTTGCTATCCCGCAAAGCGGATGGTCAGCCTTTGCGGCTGACGGTTTCCCATGCCCCGGTCGAAAAATCATGCGCGTGGGGATGAGCCAGGCGTAGACGGTCAAACATGTCTTGGTCGGGTTTCTTGCCCCAGCACGGGGTCCAGGTCGTCTCATCGAACCGCGAATTGGCAAAGAGAGCGTGGTAATCTTCGTTGAACAACCGGTTGATACGCGGCGACGTGTAAAGCTGGTGAATTGTCCTGGCGATTACGTTTCCCGGTTCACCCGCCTTGCTCAGAATATCCTGCATGTCGCCGGGGCGGTGCAAGAGATGTCCCCAGGGGCCTATGGGGCCTTCGGGCTTCTGGAAATTGATCTCGGGAGAGACGAACGCATGGTGGCCGATATGGCTGGCCCAAACCGGTCCAAACCGTGTGACCAGCGTCCCGCCCGGCTTCAGCGCCCGCCACGCCTTTTCCAGGAAGGTAACCATGTCCAGCACATGCTCGATCGTGGCAATCGTGACGACGATATCGAACTTCCCGAAATAGGGCTCGGGGAGCATCGTCGCGTCTCCATCAACAACTGTGAACCCGTCTCTCTCGATACGGTCCGCGCCTTGAACATAGTCGAATATTTCTATGTCCTTGAGGTGGGAAAACCGTTTCTGTTGATAGGTGCCGGACAGGCTGCCGATCATGTCCACCGACAACCAGCTGCGGGCCCCCAGATCGCCCAGGGTGATGTCTGTCGGGATGTTCCAACCGCCGAATTCCAGCACACGCGCGTCTTCGAAATCGACCTGTCGGGCCATATTGGCCAAAGTCTGCGTGGTGTAACCGGCGATACTGTGACTCTTGTTGTACTGTGTCGCTTTTGCCAGAAGGCGGTCGGCCCTGGAGGGTGTGCCAGTTTGGGTCAATGCCATCTTACCTTCTTTCTAGTCCAGTATGCGTTCCAGGATGCCATCGCAAAATCTGCTCATTTCAGACATCAGTTTATCATTATTAACCGTCCAGCTGTGTTCCGAGGCACTGCGTCGGCGATAGAGAAATCCGGTATCGTCGAGTACAGCGACCCGATTGTCGGCGACATGGTTTTCCAGGTTGGCGTAGTAATGTGAATCTGTGGCTGAAAAGTTGCCTTCGCGGTAGGGGTGGCGCCGGAAGAAATCCCGGCGGCCAGAGAGTGACGCACCTCCGATATGCGTTGCCATCAGTTCATTGGGCGCGACCATCGTGCAGTCTGATTTTGCGTGCCGCATGTAAGAGGCGTCTTGCTCGGTGAAATAGAAGAAGCGGTTGGTTTTCCCAAAGAGATCGAGATCGTGGGACAGGGCGTGGTGCATCATGTCCGATACGTAATGTGGGCCATAAATATCATCGTCGTCCATTTTCACGATGTATTCACCCTGCGCCATCGCGATGCCATGGTTCAGGCTCCCGGCCTCGACGCGTTCTGCCGGCACGACAGAGATACGCACGTCCTTGCGCGGCCCCACTATCTCGCGCACCTTGGCTTCGGTCAGGGAAGAACTGTTGACCACCATCACAAGCTCTTTGCTGGGATAGGTCTGGGCGTCAAAATGCGATAGAATATGTCCGATATACTCGGTGCGGAAGGTCGCGCACAGGACCGTGACCAGAGGTCGTTTGGCAAAACCACCCTCCAATCCCAGGATGTTAAAAATCGCGTCCAGACGATGTGCAAAGGTGCCCGTTTCCATCGCATGCCGCCAGGCGTGCTGGCTTTGGACCAGTTGCTCGACGGGGTCGTCACCAAGAGCGTGCACGGCATCGACAATGGCTTGGTCTGACTTGTAGGCGTGACACATCGCCTTGGGCAGGTCCTTGGGCCGGTTGCCGCGTAACGCCGTGGCGGTGCCGCATGAGGCCGCCTCGAGCGTGTCCCACAGAATTTCGTGTTCAGTCGTCAGAGTCGTTGTCGAGGCAAGACGAATATTGGTCTTGCGCATCAGGGACCACAAGCTGGGGCGCGTGACACAGCCCAGCAAGGCGCTACCCAATTCGCCCAACGCCTCTTTCTGGTTGGCCCAGATGCGATAGCGAGAGTCTACAATCGCCAAGCCTTTCGGGCCGAGCTTGTCCAGAAACGACAACTCCGAGCGATTGCGAACAAGATTGGCCCAACCGTCGAACACCGCCAGCGAAGCGGGTTCCGCAACATTGATGAGAGCCCTGTCTTCTTTTGAACGCCGCCCCGGCGCAGCCAGAGCGGATTGCACTGACGGCGCGCAAGCCGGCGGGAGATGCCCGCCATAGACGCGAGATCTATGTCGACCGTCACTGCAGACCGCCACGTCGCATGTCCTGGCCAGATCTGCCAGGCGATTTGCATAGATGACATCGAACGTGTTCCAGAAGACAGTTGGCACCCCGGCGCTCTTGAACCCGCGCAGGATCGCCGCCACCGAGTTCTCGTCATCCGGGGCGCTGTTGCTCAGATCATCGAGAGACCAGCGCCCATCTGCGGACGTGGTGAAGGCGTCGACGATGACAAGGACCGGACGGAGTATGTCGCGGACGGCGCGCCAGTTTTGCCGGGTCAGTTGGATCGGTGAGCACAGCGGCCGTAGCCCATCAAGCAAGCGCCGGCTTCCTATTACGGCGACATCGAGCGACCGCCAGTTGGCTTGGCGCAAAGGCGTGGGTGTTATCGGGGCGTCCCATGCCAGAACGCCTCGGAGCGCGCGCGGTCCGTCAACTTGGGACCGTGCAAAGCCAGGTAGCAGATGTCCCCAGTCACGGGACAGATCAACATCACCAGGGGATGTGGTTTCGCCCATATTTTCCCCGTTTCTTGTGCTGCCGCAGGTGTCTGCCACAGAGTAAACTTTAACCCATGCAGGACTATGGGAAAATCCATATCTCCGCAATTTGTTTTGACCTGATGTGCCAGGAAACGCGGATCAGGTCAGTTCGTCGAACGCCTTGCGATATCGCCCCCGGGCATCGCCCCGAGTCCGGGCCTGATGGCCCTCCAGCGCGTCCGGGGGATCGGACGAAGCGATGCGAGGCGCGAACTATCTTGTTGCGCGCCCTGGCGGCGGGATCACCTCTGGTCTCTAAAGCAATCCACGGCTTTGTTTCGAACGCTGGGCGCGCAGCAGGTTTCTGAGCCTGGATGGCAAGCGTATGAGGCCGCTTATGGGGCGATCACGGATCTCGCGCAAATGCCGACCGGCCTGATATGTCGTTGATCCATAAAGCCCGATGATCTCGTCCTTGTAACGATCCCGCTCTTTCTGAAGGGCGGAAATTTTGGCTTTCTGACGATCCTGCTCCTGCTTCAAGGCTTCGACTTTCTTGCGCGCTTCCGCCCGAATACTGGGTTCATTCCTTGCAAGGGATTTTGCAAACACTCTCAGCCGGGAAATCTCTTCAGCGGCGTCCTGCATGTGTCCCTGGGCTGTTTCAAGCTCGCGCAGTTGAGTTGCTGCCATTTCGCGTGCTGTTTCGAGCTCGCGCTGCTGAGTTGCGATCGTTTGGCGTGCCGCCTCCAACTCTGCGGATTGTGCCCTTTCCTGTCTGGCCGGACCAGCATTCACAGCGGCTTGATGGAAACGATAGATCTCGTTCATCAGACCTGACCATTGCGCCATGTCTGATTGGATTTCCTGAGCGGTTCGCATCAGTGCATCACGATCAAAGTCCGCCCCTTGGCAATCTGCGAGGGCGGCCCACAAGCGATCCACCCTCGGGTTGGTGATCTTGTAGGAATTTGTCCCACTACGGTTCAGCTTGGGCTCGATGAAACCAGTAACCTCGTCCAGGGATTCGGGGCCGGAGACCCCCGCGTGATCCAACATCGCCGTCAGCGTGGCTTTGTCACCCGTCAGCAAGGTCTCGTAGTTGACAATGAACAGGTCGGCGCCGGTGTCGAGAATGGGCCGGATAATCTTGGTCAACCAGAACACTTCGGCCGTCGCGCTGTCAAAATCATACTGCCGGATCAGTGAGGTGATTACGGCCGATGGCTCTCGTACGCACAGGAACGTGGACGGGACAACCTTGAGTTCGTTGAAAATTCGGGTCCAAAGCGGCATCGTGAAGGCGGAATGGGGGTCTTTGAAACCCCAGGGCGCGCCGCGCGCGCTCTCGATACCTTCCCGCACCACATCACGGAGCTTCGGTAGGGAGTTTGCGACCGCCGGAGTTTTGAGCCAGTCCTTGGGCGGCGGCATCGTCAATGGCCCCAGTTGCGATAACATCTCCCGTTGAAGCAGCTGGATGCGCCGATCTTCATAGCTGCCGCGTGGGTTTTGCGCACTTGCCTCTACCATGTCCTCTGACATGACGACGCCGGCCCGGTACAACAGCCCTGCCGTCAATGACGTACCCGACCGGCCAGTGCCCGTTATGACAACGCATTTCTTCATGCTGCACCCTTCATGGACAAGTGATCCTGAATGTTCAACTCGTTTTCCGCCTGCTTGAACTGTCGCATTGGCCTCTTGTCAGGCGGCAGCCTTCAGGGTCTGGGGCGGTGTAACACGGGCCTTGCCCGGCGTCAGCAGCTCTTGCGATGAGTGCGGGTACTTTTCATCGAAGGGGGTGATCAGGTTCAAGGGCAGCCAGTATCCGAAACATGTCATCCTCCACGCGGCGTCTGGCTATGTCCGCTATGCCGTCTCCTGCTGCAATCTCGGAGAGATCCTTGCCGAGCAATCGGTGCAAATCGACCACGCTGCCCTGAGCCGCCGTGTGGCAAAATACGCCCCGTTCATCGCGGCCGAGGCGCAGAAGCGGAGGTCGGCAACCGGCAGTTCGTGGCGTAGGGTCGGTGGATCTGCCGTTCCGAGCGGACGACAAGGCGGGGGACAGCTGCAGTCGGTCTGGGCAGAGAACGGCTTGTGACGCTCTCACCCGATGCTGCCAACCCCGACCGAACGCGTTTATTGATCGCGGACTTCGCGCACCCAGGCGACGATGGTCTGCCGCGCTTCCTCATCCATCTGGATCGCGTTCGGGGGCGGCATGGCGTGGCTCAATCCGGCTTGCAGATAGATTTGGTCGGCATGTCGGGCAACGTCTCCGGGGGTCTCGAGATAAACGCCTTTGGGCGCCCACTGCATATTGCCCCAGGCGGGCTCGCGCGCGTGACACATCGAGCAGTTGCCCGTGACGGTGTCATAGGCATCCTCAAATCCCGCCGCCGAGGCGTATTTCTGCTCGTAGGCGGTCAACTCACGGGCTTCGGCTTCTTCCCAGGTGTCGCCTGTCTTCACCGTCGACAGCCAGGCGATCAGGACCATGAGCAGAACCGTGACCGCCCAGGTCCAGTGCGGACCGGTTCCGGTCTTGTGCATGGTGTTGAAGTAGTGGCGAATGGTGACGCCCGTCAGGAAGATCAGGCTGGCAATGATCCAGCTGTATTCGGTCCCGAAGGCCAGCGGATAGTGGTTGGACAGCATCAGGAACACGACCGGCAGCGTCAGGTAGTTGTTGTGGGTCGAACGGACCTTGGCAATCTTGCCGTATTTGGCGTCGGGCGTGCGTCCCGCCTTCAGGTCTTCGACGACGATCCGCTGGTTCGGCATGATCTGGAAGAACACGTTCGCGGTCATGATCGTTGCCGTGAAGGCGCCGAGATGCAGCAGCGCGGCGCGGCCGGTGAAGATCTGGTTGTAGCCCCAGGACATGATCACGAGGATGACGAACAAAAGCAGCATCAGAACCGTCGGGGTGTCGGCCAGTCGGGACTTGCACATCGCGTCATAGAGCAGCCAGCCGATGGTCAGGGAGCCGCCCGAAATCAGGATGCCCTGCCACAGGGAAAGCTCGGCCCTGGTCGGGTCCAGCAGGAACAGTTCTCCGCCCACCCAATAGACGATCATCAGCAGCGCGGCACCGGAGAGCCAGGTCGAGTAGCTTTGCCATTTGTGCCAGGTCAGGTGCTCGGGCATCCGGGCCGGGGCAACCAGGTATTTGACCGTGTGGTAGAACCCGCCGCCATGCACTTCCCATTCCTCGCCATAGGCGCCTTCGGGCAGGGCTTCATTCGGTTTCAGCATCAGGTCGAGCGCGATGAAGTAGAACGATGCACCGATCCACGCCATCGCGGTGATCACATGCAGCCAGCGGACGGAAAACGCGATCCAGTCCCAAACGATTGCCAAGTCATACATGGCCTGCCTCCCAAGATTCGAATTCCAGTGCACTCTAGGCGAGACGGCTTTGTTCTGGTATTGCTGTGAAAGATCAAGCAGCATCAAAAAAATCGGAATAATGTCCTATTTCGACAATATCCGCACCTTTGTCCGTGTCTATGAACTGGGCAGCATGTCGGCCGCGGGCCGTGATCTGCGGGTTTCTCCGGCCGTGACATCGTCGCGGATTTCGCAACTGGAAGAGCATCTTGGCGTCAGGCTGTTCCAGAGAACGACGCGCAGCCTGACACCGACCGAACAGGGAAAGTCCTTCTACCGGGGGGCGACCGACATTCTGGAGGCGGTCGAGAGTGCGGAAGCGCAGATCGTGAATATCACCGAGAACCTGAAGGGCTCGCTATATGTCGCGGCGCCGCTGGGCGTTGGACGCCGCCTGATCGCGCCGCAGGTTCCGGATTTTCTGAAGGAATATCCCGAGGTCAATGTGCGGTTGCGACTGACGGACCGGAAGGTTGACCTGACCACCGAAGGCCTGGATCTCGCCTTTTTCCTGGGGCAGCCCGAAGACAGCAATCTTCGTATCCGCAAGATTGCCGATGTCGAACGCATCCTGTGCGCGTCGCCGGATTATGTCGAACGCCGTGGGATGCCGGAAAGTGGCAGTGACCTTGTCTCGGACGGGCATGAATGCCTGTCGCTGCGGTTCCCGGGCGCCACCGAATTCCAGTGGTTGCTGACCACCCCGGCCGGCCCAAAGCGCTTTCGCGTCTCCGGGCGTTACGAATCCGATGACGGGGATGTCCTGACAGACTGGGCGCTCGCCGGGCATGGTGTGGCGATGAAGCCCGTCTATGAAATCGCCGACCATCTGAGGGCGGGCACGTTGGTGCCGGTCGCCGGGAAAACGCCGCCGGAACCCATCCAGATGGCCTGCCTGTTCACGCATCGCAGGAGACAGGACCCCAAGACGCGATTGTTCATGGAATTCATGATCGATCGGGTCGCCGCGATTATCAAGGCGACCGATCAGCGGAGCTGAGGCCTCAGCTGCCCCGGTATGTCGAATACCCGAACGGCGAGAGCAGCAGGGGCACATGGTAATGCAGCGGCTCGGACATGCCGAAGCGGATCGGGATGATGTCAAGAAAACGGGGATCTTCGGGCGGGGTGCCGGTTGCATCGAGATATGCGCCGGCGTGGAACACGAGTTCATATTCGCCGGTTGCAAACTCCGCCTCGGGCAGGATCTGTTCGTCCGTCCGGCCGTCATCATTCGTCGCAAGCGTCTTGAGGAGCGTCCGGTCAGACCCTTCGATGCGGAACAATTCGATCCTGAGCCCCTCGGCGGGGCATCCCCGTGCGGTGTCGAGGACATGGGTCGTGAGATATCCGGTCATTTTGAGCGCCTCCTGATACGTTTGGCGTATCTATGCCGAAAGCCCTTCGGGTGACAAAGCCGGTCTGACAGAAGGCTCCTTTCTATTTTTTTTGAAAAACATCTGGCATTTTCTGGTTTATTCAGTGCTCGAGAAGAAGGAACATCTGCGTGACACGTTACCCCAGAGACATGACCGGCTATGGCAGCCAGGCACCCGCGGCAAATTGGCCGAACGGTGCAAAGATTGCCGTTCAGATCGTTCTGAACTATGAAGAGGGCGGTGAAAACAACATCCTGCACGGCGATGCCGCGTCAGAGGCGTTCCTGTCGGAAATCACCGGCGCCGCCCCCTGGCCGGGTCAACGGCATTGGAACATGGAATCGATCTATGAGTATGGCAGCCGCGCGGGGTTCTGGCGCGTGCACAGCCTGCTCAGGGATACGCCGATCACGGTCTACGGTGTCACGACCGCGCTGGCCCGTGCGCCGCAGCAGCTCAAGGCCATGAAAGACGCAGGCTGGGAGATTGCCAGCCACGGGCTGAAATGGATCGAGCACAAGGACATGAGCGCGGAGGAGGAACGCGCCCAGATCCGCGAGGCGATCCGCCTGCATACCGAAGTTGTAGGAACCGCGCCCCGCGGCTGGTATACTGGGCGGTGTTCGATGAACACGGTCGATCTCGCAGCCGAGGAGGGCAATTTTGCCTATATCGCCGACAGCTATGCCGACGATCTGCCCTATTGGGTCAAGGCCGGCGGCAAGGATCAGCTGATCATGCCATACACGATGGATTGCAACGACATGCGGTTTGCAATCCAGGCTGGATATACCAGCGGCGACCAGTTCGAAAGCTATCTCAAGGACAGTTTCGACATGCTCTACGCCGAAGGGCAGGCGGGCGCGCCCAAGATGCTGTCCATCGGCCTGCATTGCCGCCTCATCGGGCGGCCTGGCCGGGCCATGGCGCTCAAGCGCGTGCTCGAACATTTCATGAAGCATGATGGCGTATGGTTCGCCACCCGTGAACAGATCGCCGATCACTGGGCGAAACAGCATCCGCCGGTATCCGGCCTGACGCCCTCGACAATGGACAAGGCGACGTTCGTTTCCGAGTTCGGCGGCATCTTCGAGCACAGCCCCTGGATTGCCGAAGGCGCCTTTGATCTGGAGCTTGGCCCGACCCATGACAACGCGGCCGGCGTCCATAACGCCCTGGCCCGCGTGTTCCGCACCGCGTCAGAAGAGCAACGCCTGGGCGTGCTGACCGCGCATCCCGACCTGGCCGGAAAACTGGCCGCGGCCGGGCGCCTGACCGCGGAATCGACCGCTGAACAGGCCGGCGCGGGGCTCGACATGCTGACCGACGAGGAACGCGAGACCTTCCAGAAGCTGAACGCCGAGTATGTCGAACGCCACGGCTTTCCCTTCATCATCGCGGTCAAGGACAACACAAAGCCCGGCATCCTCGAGGCCTTTCAGCGCCGCATCGGGAACGACCGTGACACCGAGTTTGCAGAGGCCTGCCGACAGGTCGAACGTATCGCGGAGCTGCGCCTGATCGAGAAGTTCGCATCATGAGCCGGACGCTGAAAGCCGCACCCATCAGCAGCGATGCCATCGCGGGGCTTGCCGAACTGGTCGAAGCCTCGGGCACGCCGGACAAGCTCATCAACCAGGGGCTTTGCGGCCGGTTCCATGACCGGGCAACCCTGGACATCGCGGGAGACGCCGGAATCAGCGTCTTCAAATCCGATTCCTTCGCCATGCCGTTCAGGATGGAAATGATGGAACGCCACCCGCATGGCAGCCAGGCTTTTCTGCCGATGCAGGAAGGCGAATATCTGGTCGTGCTGGCCGAGGACAGGGACGGCGCCCCGCACGCGCCACGCGCCTTCATCGCCGGGGCGGGCCAGGGCGTGAACATCGGTCGGAACGTCTGGCACGGCGTTCTGTGCCCGCTGTCCGATCCCGGCCTGTTCATGGTCGTCGACCGTGTCACCGATGGGCCCAACCTCGAAGAACATTGGTTCGACGAACCGTTTGTCATCGAACGCTGAAACATAACTTGTCGGAAAGAGGAGCCGGCTTTGGCATCAACAGGGGAGGAACAATAAACCATGGCAGATGTATCCATAGGAACGCCGGAGCAGCTCCGCGATCCAAACTACACTCCATCGCTGCACAAGGCGGTGCCGCTGGGGATCCAGCACGTTCTGGCGATGTTCGTGTCGAACGTAACACCAGCGATCATCGTTGCGGGGGCGGCGGGGTTCGGCTTTGGATCGAACAGCCCGGACTTTCCCGAGCTGCTCTACCTGATCCAGATGTCGATGCTGTTCGCGGGTGTCGCGACGCTCCTGCAGACGGTCACGCTGGGTCCGGTTGGCGCGGCGCTTCCGATCGTGCAGGGGACATCCTTTGCGTTCCTGCCGATCATGATCCCGCTGGTTGCGGGCAAGGGCGTTGACGCGCTCGCCGCGCTGTTTGGCGGTGTCATCATTGGCGGCCTGTTCCATGCCTGTATCGGCATGTTCATCGGCAAGATCCGCTTTGCCCTGCCGCCGCTTGTGACGGGCCTGGTCGTGACCATGATCGGCCTGGCGCTGGTGAAGGTGGGCATCCAGTATGCCGCCGGCGGCGTCCCCGCGATCGGCACGCCGGAATATGGCTCGCTTCTGAACTGGTCGGCCGCCCTGGTCGTGATCCTCGTCACGCTGGGCCTGAAATTCTTTACCAAGGGCATGGTGTCGATCTCGGCGGTGCTGATCGGCCTGATCGTCGGCTACGTCTATGCGATCTTCGTCGGCATCCTGTCGGTTGACGCGATCACCGGGTCCTGGGAACGCTCGGCGGCCTTCGCCCTGCCGCAGCCGTTCAAATACGGGTTCGAGTTCTCCGCCGCCGCCGTCATCGGCTTCTGCCTGATGGCCTTCATCTCGGCGATCGAAACGGTTGGCGACGTGTCGGGGATCACCAAGGGTGGCGCCGGCCGCGAAGCCACCGACACGGAAATCCAGGGCGCGACCTATGCCGATGGTCTGGGCACCGCGCTGGCCGGTTGCTTTGGCGCCTTCCCGAACACCTCGTTCAGCCAGAACGTGGGCCTGATCGCCATGACCGGCGTGATGAGCCGCCACGTCGTCACCTGCGGCGCGATCTTCCTGATCATCTGCGGACTGGTCCCGAAAGTGGGCGGCGTGATCCGCACCGTTCCGATCGAAGTGCTGGGCGGCGGCGTGATCGTCATGTTCGGCATGGTGGTCGCGGCCGGTATCTCGATGCTGTCGGACGTGAACTGGAACCGTCGCAACATGGTGATCTTCGCCATCGCCCTGTCGATCGGGCTGGGGCTGCAGCTCGAACCGGGCGCCCTGCAGCACATGCCCGACACGGCGCGTATCCTGCTGACATCGGGCCTTCTGCCCGCGGCCCTGATCGCGATCGCGCTGAACCTGATCCTGCCCGAGGAGCTTGCGGACGAAGCCACCGAGGAGGTTTCGGGCGGCATGGCCGGTCACGGCCACGGCTCGCTGCCGCAGGACGACCACGTCTGATGCCACCAGGGGCGGCATCCAGAGAGGTGCCGCCCTTGCCATAGATTACTGATGCCACCCTCCCGTTTTCCGGGATCACCACAAACAGCAATTCCTCACCGAAATCCCCTCAACCTGCGACGCGGGAGCGACCAACCATGCCCAACGACCACGCGGACATAGATCCGATCGAAAGCCAGGAATGGCAGGATGCCATCGCCGATGTCATCGAACGCGACGGTGCGAACCGAGCCCATCAGCTACTCGACAAGGCCGTCCAGCAAGCACGGGCCGCCGGTGCCAACCTGCCGTTCTCGGCGACGACGCCGTATCAGAACACCATCGCGCCGGATGACGAAGTCGACATCCCCGGCGACACGGAAATGGAATGGCGCATCCGGACCATCAACCGCTGGAACGCGATGGCGACCGTCGTGAAACGCAACAAGGTCAGCAGCGAATATGGCGGGCATATCGCGTCCTTCGCATCGTCTGCCGCGCTCTATGATATCGGCCTCAACCATTTCTGGCGCTCGAAATCGGCGATCCATGGTGGCGACCTGGTGTTCTTTCAGGGCCATGTGATCCCGGGCATCTATGCGCGGTCCTTCATGGAAGGCCGCATCAGCACCGAGCAGCTCGAAGCGTTCCGTTCGGAGGTGAATGGCGGCGGACTGAGTTCTTATCCGCACCCGTGGTTGATGCCCGATTACTGGCAGTTCCCCACCGTCTCGATGGGGCTCGGGCCGCTGATGGCGATCTATCAGGCGCGGTTCATGAAATACATGCACAACCGGGGTCTGATCGATGCCGCCGACCGCAAGGTCTGGTGTTTCCTCGGCGATGGCGAGATGGACGAGCCCGAAAGCCGGGGCGCCATCGACCTCGCCAAACGTGAGGGGCTCGACAACCTGATTTTCGTCGTGAATTGCAACCTGCAGCGCCTGGATGGCCCGGTTCGCGGCAATGGCAAGATCGTGCAGGAGCTTGAAGGCGGTTTCCGCGGTGCGGGCTGGGACGTCATCAAGCTGCTCTGGGGCAAGGGCTGGGACGACCTGCTCGAGCGCGACACCTCCGGCAAGCTGCGTCAGTTGATGGATGAAACCGTCGATGGCGACTACCAGACGTTCAAATCCAAGGATGGTGCCTATATCCGCAAGCATTTCTTCGGGACCTATCCGGAGACGGCGGCACTGGTCGAGGACTGGACGGATGAGCAGATCTGGGCGCTGCGGCGCGGCGGTCACGATCCCCAGAAGGTCTATAACGCCTTCCTGCGCGCGACCCGGGCCAAGGGCAGCCCGACCTGTCTGCTGGTGAAAACCGTCAAGGGATACGGGATGGGCTCTGGCGGAGAAGGTATGAACACCTCGCACCAGCAAAAGAAGCTGCAACTGGATCAGCTCAAGGCGATGCGGGACCGGTTCCAGATCCCCGTGACCGATGAAGAGCTGGAAAAGGACATTCCGTTCGTCAGCCTGAACAACGCGCAGAAGGCCTATCTGGCCGACCGCCGCAAAGACCTGGGTGGCGATTTCCCAAAGCGGGATTGGCGCGACGCACCCAAGCTGGAAATCCCGGCATTGGACCGGTTCAAAGGTCAGCTCGAATCGACCGGCGAGCGCGAAATCTCGACCACGATGGCGTTCGTGCGGATCCTGACCACCCTGTTGCGGGACAAGCAGGTCGGCAAGCATGTCGTGCCGATCGTGCCGGACGAAAGCCGCACCTTCGGGATGGAAGGCCTGTTCCGGTCGGTCGGCATCTACAACCCGCTGGGCCAGCGATACACGCCCGAAGACAAAGAACAGATGATGTTCTACCGGGAATCCGAAAACGGCCAGGTTCTGCAGGAAGGCATCAACGAAGCGGGCGCGATGGCGGACTGGATCGCGGCGGCAACGTCGTATTCCAACCACGGCGTGCCGATGATCCCGTTCTTCATCTACTATTCGATGTTCGGTTTCCAGCGGATCGGTGATCTGGCCTGGGCCGCAGGCGATAGCCGCGCGCGCGGCTTCATGCTGGGTGGAACCGCTGGCCGGACCACGCTGAACGGCGAAGGGTTGCAGCACGAGGACGGGCACAGCCACATCCTTGCCGGCACGATCCCGAATTGCATCAGCTATGACCCGACCTTTTCCTACGAGGTCGCGGTGATCGTGCAGAACGGGTTGCAGCGCATGTTTGCCGATCAGGAAGACGTCTATTTCTACCTGACGCTGATGAACGAGAACTATCAGCATCCCGTGATGCCGATGGGCGCGGAAGACGGGATCATCAAGGGTCTCTACCGGTTCCGGAAAACCGCGAAGCCGGGCAAGAAGCATGTCAATCTTCTGGGCTCCGGCACGATCCTCGTCCAGGCGATCAGGGCGGCCGAGATGCTGAAGGAAGATTTCGGCGTGACCTCGGATATCTGGTCGGCGACATCGCTCAACGAACTGGCGCGCGAGGGCCAGGATTGTGCGCGTCACAACCGCTTGAACCCGCTGAGCGATCCGAAGGTGCCATATGTGACGCAGCAGCTCGGGCAGGCAAAAGGCCCGATCATCGCGGCGACCGACTACATGAAGAACTACGCCGAACAGATCCGTGCCTTTGTGCCGGGGCGGTTCACGGTTCTGGGCACCGACGGCTTTGGCCGGTCCGACAGCCGTGTGAACCTTCGCCGCTTCTTCGAGGTGGACGCGAACCATATCGCGGCGGCGGCCATCGTGGACCTCTATCAGGAAGGCCGCGTGACCAGAAAGGACCTGGAGCTCGCTCTCAGGAAATATGACATCGACGGCCAAAAGCCGAACCCCCGTCTGGTGTAAGTGACGGGCAGGAGAAACAAATCATGACTATCGAAGTAAAAGTGCCAGACATCGGCGATTTCACGGACGTGCCTGTCGTAACCGTTTTGGTCAGCGTCGGTGACACGATTGCAGAAGAAGACCCGATCGTTGAATTGGAGTCCGACAAGGCGACCATGGAAGTGCCCAGCTCGGCTGCGGGCGTGGTGAAAGAGATCAGGGTCTCGGAAGGCGACAACGTGTCGGAAGGATCACTGATCCTCGTCCTCGAAGGCGACGGCGCGGGCGAGGCCCCCAGGGAAGAACCGAAAGGCGCAGCCGCGGCAGAGGCGCCGAAAGCCGAAGTGCCTGCCGATGTGCCGGCTCCGGCCCCGGCGCCTGCAAAGACGGATGCCGGTTTCGGCCGGGTCCACGCCTCGCCGTCGGTGCGTGCCTATGCGCGTCGGGTCGAGATCGATCTGTCACAGGTGAACGGCACCGGGCGCAAGGGCCGCATCCTGCGCGAGGACGTGGAAAAGGCGCTCAAGGCCCAGACCGTGCCTGCCGCGGCCAGCGGTGGGGTCGCGCAGGGCGGCATGGGCATCCCGCCGATCCCGGCAGTGGATTTCTCCAAATTCGGCCCGGTCGAAGACGTGGAAATGCCCCGGATCAAGAAGATCTCGGGCCCCGCGCTGCATCGGTCATGGCTCAACATTCCGCATGTCACGCATAATGACGAGGCGGACATCACCGAGTTGGACAGGTATCGCAGGGAAATGGACACGATGGCCAAGGAAAACGGCTATCGCGTGACCCTGTTGTCATTCGTCATCAAGGCGTCGGTGTCCGCTCTGAAAGAGCATTGGGAATTCAACTCGTCGATCCATCCCGATGGCGACAAGCTGATCAGGAAGGCGTTCTACAATATCGGCTTTGCGGCAGACACGCCGAACGGGCTGATGGTTCCGGTGATCAAGGATGCGGACCGCAAGGGGCTGGTCGAGATTTCCCGGGAACTTATGGACCTGTCCGGGGCCGCACGGGAAGGCAACCTCAAGTCCAGGGACATGCAGGGCGCGACCTTTACCATCTCGTCGCTGGGCGGGATCGGGGGCACCAGTTTCACCCCGATCGTGAACGCCCCCGAAGTGGCGATCCTTGGCCTGACCCGGTCGAAGATGGCCCCGGTCTGGAATGGCGAGGAATTCGTGCCGCGCCTGATGCAGCCGCTGTCGCTGTCCTATGATCACCGTGCCGTCGACGGCGCCCTGGCCGCGCGCTTCTGCGTGACGCTCAAGACGCTGCTGGGCGATATGCGCAAGTTGATGTGGTAAGGGGGGCGATCCGATGGATATCAAGGTACCCGATATCGGGGATTTCAAGGACGTACCCGTCGTGACCGTTCTGGTCGGCGTGGGTGACACGGTCAGCGCAGAAGACCCGCTGATCGAACTGGAATCCGACAAGGCGACGATGGAAGTGCCGTCGCCTGCGGCAGGCAGGATCACCGAGATCAAGGTGTCCGAAGGCGACACGGTGTCCGAAGGCACCGTGATCATGGTGATCGAAGGCGCGGAGGCCGGGGCGGACGAGGCTGCGAAGGCGGCAGAGGATGCGCCCGCAGCGCCGCAACCCGTTGCCGCAACCGGCACCGCATCTGGCACCGCATCCGGCAAGGGCGATGTGCATGCCGAGGTGGTGGTCCTGGGCTCTGGCCCCGGCGGCTACACCGCCGCCTTCCGCGCGGCCGACCTGGGCAGGAAGGTCGTTCTGATCGAGAAATACCCGTCGCTGGGCGGTGTGTGTCTGAATGTCGGCTGTATCCCCTCCAAGGCGCTGCTGCATGTGGCCAAGGTGATCACCGAGGCCGAGGAAATGTCATCGCACGGGATCAGCTTCGGCAAGCCGAAGGTCGACCTCGACGAGCTGCGCGACTTCAAGAACAGCGTGGTTGGACAGTTGACCGGTGGCCTGAGCGGGCTTGCCAAGGGGCGCAAGGTTGAGGTGGTGCAAGGCTACGGCACCTTCACCGGGCCGAACATGATCGAAGTGATCGGTGACGGCGGCAGGACCAATGTCAGCTTTGACCAGTGCATCATTGCGGCCGGTTCGGACCCCGTGAACCTGCCCTTCATTCCGCATGACGACGCGCGGGTGATCGATTCGACGGGAGCTTTGGAGCTGACGGACATCCCGAAACGGATGCTGGTGCTCGGCGGCGGTATCATCGGGCTGGAAATGGCCTGCGTCTATGACGCGCTGGGTTCGAAGGTCTCGGTTGTGGAATTCATGGACCAGTTGATGCCGGGGGCCGACAAGGACATCGTCAAACCGCTCCACAAACGGATCGAGGGCCGATACGAAAACATCTGGCTCAAGACCCGGGTGACCGCTGTCGAGGCGCAGAAGAAAGGTCTCAGGGTCACGTTCGAGAACGACAAGGGCGAGAGTTTTGACGACACGTTCGACAAGGTTCTGGTCGCCGTCGGCCGCAGGCCGAATGGCAAGCTGATCGACGCCGAAAAGGCGGGTGTGGCCGTGGATGACCGTGGTTTCATCGCCGTGGACAACCAGCAGCGCACGGGCGTGCCGCATATCTTTGCGATCGGCGACGTGGTCGGCCAGCCGATGCTGGCGCACAAGGCCGTGCACGAAGGCAAGGTCGCCGCTGAAGTGGCGGCCGGTCACAAGCGGTTCTTCGACGCGCAGCTGATCCCGTCGGTCGCCTATACCGACCCGGAAGTGGCGTGGTGCGGTGTGACCGAAACGCAGGCCAAAGCGCAGGGCATCAAATATGCAAAGGGCGTGTTCCCGTGGGCGGCCTCGGGCCGGTCACTGTCGATCGGTCGGAGCGAGGGGATCACCAAGCTCCTGTTCGATCCCGAAGACGATCGCGTGATCGGGGCTGGTATCGTCGGCACCAATGCCGGTGACCTGATTTCCGAAGTGGCGCTGGCCATCGAGATGGGCGCCGATGCGGTTGACCTGGGGCACACGATCCACCCGCACCCGACCCTGTCGGAAACGGTGAACTTTGCCGCCGAGATGTTCGAGGGCACGATCACGGATCTGATGCCGCCAAAGAAAAGATAGCGACCCGATCCGCTGTGCCCTGTCGAGCCTATGACAGGGCACCCGTGGATTGATCCTTCTCGCAACTCACGAGGCCGTCCTGTCAAGGACGGCCTCATGCGCGTTTTGTAGGGGAGTTCCGGCACCGAACGGGTAAACCGGCGCAACCACTGCCCGGCAGGCGATTGCGCAGCCACCTGCCGGGCGGGGGGATGCCGGCTCGGAGCTTTGGAAACCCGCGCCGGGACGGTTGAGGTCAGGATGCCCAAACCACGCAAGGGGCGCTGTTTTCCGAGTTTCCGGAGCCATGAAGGGCGGCGGAAAAGGCAATGACGGCTGTCAGACTATCGGCCTGCGTTCTGGGCCTGTCGACACATTGCGCAGCAATGTCGCGACAGGGATGAACGGGTCGTTGCGGTCCTGAACCGCCTGTCCACGCCAGTCTTCCCAAACGAAAGCCCCCCGAACGGATCCGTCCGGGGGGCTGTTGGCTTCGCGGGATGGCCTGCGGTGGGTTAGTGCCCGCCTTCGGCCTGGAGAGCGGCTTCGCGCAGCTCGTCCTCATCGACGTTTTTCGCGCCGTTGAAGATAACGTTCAGGACAACCGCGGCGATGGACGCAAGCAGAATGCCCGAATGGATCAGGGGTTCGATCGAATGCGGCAACCACATGGTGTATTGCGGCGCAATCAGCGGGATCATGCCAAGACCCAGGGTTATCGCGACGATCAGGCCGTTGAAGCGGTTTTCCTTGAAATCCACGTTGCTGAGGATGCGAATACCGGTTGCAGCCACCATCCCGAACATCACCAGACCGGCACCGCCGAGGACCGCGACCGGCAGCGATTCAACCAGCGCGCCCATCTTGGGCACGAGGCCGAGGACGATCATGATCACGCCACCGGTCACACAGACATAGCGGGATCGAATGCCGGTCACGCCGACAAGGCCGACATTCTGGCTGAACGAGGTGTAGGGGAAGGTGTTGAACAGGCCGCCGATCAGGGTGCCCAGACCATCGGTGCGCAGCCCGGCCGACAGCGACGGGCGTTCGATCTTCTTGTCGCAGATGTCGCCAAGCGCAAGGAACATGCCGGTGGATTCGATCATGACAACGATCATGACCAGCGTCATCGTCAGGATCATGATCGGATCAAAGATCGGCATGCCGAAGTGGAAAGGCGTGATCAGCGCGAACCAGTCCGCCGAGGCGACATGATCGAAATGCATGATCCCGAGCGCGGTCGCAACGATGGCTCCGACGACGATCCCGAGCAGGACGGAAATGTTGGCGAGGAAACCCTTGGCGAACTTCATGATGGTGATGATCGTCGCCAGAACGATGGCCGATATCATCATGTTCTGGGGCGTGGCGTAATTCACGTTGTCGACCGTCGCGGCGAGCTTCAGGCCCTCGGGGATGGCCGGAACCGCACCCGCGCCAAGGTCCTTGACCTGGTTCAGCCAGTCCGCGTGGGCAGGGTCGACGATCTGCGGAGCGGTCGGGCCAACCGGAACGCCGAAGATCCAGTTGATGCCGACGCGCATCAATGTCACCCCGATCACCAGGATGATCGTCCCGGTCACGACCGGCGGGAAAAAACGCAGCATCCGGCTGACAAGGGGGGCGATCAGCATCGCGATGATGCCCGCGCCCATGATCGCGCCAAAGATCATGCGCGCGCCCTCGGTGCCGGGGTTCGCCACCGCGATCGCCACCATCGGGCCGACCGAGGCAAAGGTAACGCCCATCATGACCGGCAGCTTGATGCCGAACCATTTGGTGGCACCGAGCGATTGAATGATCGTGACCAGACCGCAGACGAAAAGGTCGGCGGAGATCAGGAACGCAACCTGTTCCGGGTTGAGATGCAAGACGCGGCCCACGATGAGCGGAACGGCAATGGCACCGGCATACATCACCAGAACATGTTGCAGGCCCAGCGTCAAAAGCTTGCCGCCGGGCAGTTTTTCATCGACCGCGTGGGTCGCTCCCATATCGACGGTATCGACCGTCATATCAGATGGCATTTGTCACTCCTCCTCTAAACAGAACCCCATCTGCTGGGGTCGGGGTTTGGTTTGGCCGGATGCTCCAGATCCGGCCGGGTTGATAGATCAGCTGTAGCTCGAGACGTCCGAGCCGGCCAAAGCGGCGATGTTGAGCAGGCCGCGCGGCGTGACGCCGGGCGTCACGATGTGGGCGCGATTGCCCATGCCCATCAGGATCGGCCCGACTTCCAGGCCGCCCGCGGCGCTCTTGAGCAGGTTGCGTGCCGCCCCCGCCGCGTCCGTGTTCGCATAGACCAGCACGTTTGCGCGCCCGGTCAGGCGATTGCCCGGCAACAGGCGTTCGCGCAGCTCCGGATCCAGCGCCGCATCGGTGTGCATCTCGCCTTCGTATTCGAAATCCCGCGCCTTGCCGTCGAGAATTTCCAGGGCACCCCGCATCGTGCGCCCCGACCGGCAATCGAGATTGCCGAACTGCGACCCGGAACACAGGCCGATGCGAGGTTCCAGCCCGAAGCGACGCACATGGCGGGCAGCGGCAAGCACCGTCGCGGCCAGCGTCTCCGGCGTTTGCTCTACATTCACATGGGTATCGGCCACGAACAGCGGCCCATCGTCCAGGATGACCAGGGACAGCGCCCCGACGGGGGACAGATCGCCGGTCTGCAACATCTGCGCCACATAGTTCAGATGCCAGAGATACTGGCCGAACGTTCCGCAGATCATGCTGTCGGCGTCGCCCCGATGCACCATCGTCGCGGCAATCGCGGTCGTGTTCGTGCGCATCACCGCCTTGGCAAGGTCCGGCGTAACGCCGTGGCGCTGCATGACGCCATGATACGCCTTCCAATAGTCGCGATAGCGATCGTCGTTTTCCGGGTTCACGATCTCGAAGTCGATATTTGCCTTGATGGTCAGGCCCGCGCGTTCCAGCCTCTGGTCGATGACCTCGGGGCGTCCGACCAGGATCGGGGTATCCACGCCGTCTTCCACCATCGCCTGCGCCGCACGAAGCACGCGATCATCCTCGCCTTCCGCAAAGACGATACGGCGTTTCGATTGGCGGGCGGTCTCGAAAACGCGACGCATGATCATGGAGGACTTGAAGACCTCGGCCTCCAGCGCCTGTCGGTAGGCGTCGAGATCCAGCGTGCGGCGGGCGGTGCCGGATTCGATTGCCGCCCGGGCAACCGCAACGGCAATCGTCGGCAACAGGCGCGGATCAAACGGCTTCGGGATCAGGTATTCCGGGCCAAAGGTCAGCTTTTCGCCTTCATAGGCTTCGCCCACCTCGGCCGAGGTCGTCTGCCGCGCCAGCGAGGCGATGGCGTCAACGCAGGCCAGCTTCATGGCGTCGTTGATTTCCCGGGCCTCGGCGTCCAGCGCGCCCCGGAAAATGAACGGGAAACACAGAACGTTGTTGACCTGGTTCGGATAGTCGGAGCGCCCCGTGGCGATCATGGCACCCGGAGAGGCCTCGCGCGCGTCTTCCGGCATGATTTCCGGAACCGGGTTGGCCAGGGCAAAGATGATCGGATTGTCGGCCATCGCACGGACCTGGTCGGCGGGCAGGGCACCGGGGCCGGAAAGGCCAAGGAACATGTCTGCGCCTTTCAGCGCCTGCTCGAGCGTGGTGCCCTCCTGCGCGGTCGCGAACCTCATCTGTTCGGGGGCGAGCCCTTCGCGGGCGGCATGCAGGACACCCGAGCGATCGAACACGGTGATGTTTTCCAGCGGGACACCCATCTTGTGCAGCATGGTCAGGCAGGCGACGCCCGCGGCACCTGCGCCCAGGCCCACGACGCGGATGTCTTCTGGTTTCTTGCCCGCGATCTGCAAGGCGTTCTGCGCCGCCGCCGCGACAACGATTGCGGTGCCGTGCTGGTCGTCGTGAAACACGGGGATACCCATGCGTTCCCGGCAGATGCGTTCGACCGTGAAACAGTCGGGGGCCTTGATGTCTTCGAGGTTGACCGCGCCAAAGGTCGGCTCCAACCGGCAGACGAGATCGGCCAGCGCTTCGGGGTCCGCTTCGTCCACCTCGATGTCAAAACAGTCGATGCCGGCGAATTTCTTGAAGAGAACGGCCTTGCCTTCCATCACCGGCTTCGATGCCTGGGCGCCGATGTTGCCAAGGCCCAGAACCGCCGTTCCGTTCGAGATGACGGCTACCAGGTTGCGCTTGGCCGTGTAGCGTGTCGCAAGCGCGGGGTCGCCGGCGATCTCGGTGCAGGCGTCTGCAACCCCGGGCGAATATGCCCGCGACAGATCGCGCGCCGTTGCCATCGGTTTCGTCGGGCGGATTTCCAGTTTTCCCGGTCTGGGGAATTCGTGGTAATCCAGAGCGGCCTGCCGCTCGGTGCCTTTTTTCGACTCGTCCAGAGCCATGTCGTTCTCCTCCAATCACAAGGGTCTCGCCGCGCGGCGTTCCGCCATTTCAAGCATTCGGGCCGAGCAGCCCCATTCGTCGTCGTTCCAGCCGAACCCCCGCATCCGGCGCTGCCCCGTTGACCGGGTCTGCCGCTGCAATCCGGCGTCGAAATCGTCGCTGCATGGCGGGGGTCAGGACACAAAGGGACCAGAGCGCCGCCCCGCCATGCCGGAACAGGACCGGCCGGGTCTCAACTGCGGTAGGACCGGCAGGCGTCGAGGGCCGAAACCCCCGTGAGCCCCGAAAGACCGGATGCGCCCGTCATCAGAAATCCACCTCGATGGCGATGCCTTTTTCGACCGCCAGATCGACCACCGACGCCGCGACCGCCAGGTCCTGAAGTCCCACGCCGGTGCCGTCGAACAGGGTGATCTGGTCGGCCGAGACGCGGCCCGGGTTGGTCCCGTTGATGACCGCACCGAGCTGGGCGATATCGGCCTGCGCTATCAGCCCTTCGGCAACCGCGTGCTGGGCTTCGCCGATGCTGACGGATTGAGCGACCTCGTCGGTAAAGACGGTGGCGCGCGCCAGAAGCGCGGCTTCGACCTCCTGTTTGCCCTTGGTGTCGGTGCCCATGCAGGCAACGTGGCAACCGGGGCTGACATGATCGGCCATCAGCGACGGCGAGAAGGCGGAGGTGATCGAGACGATCACGTCGGCCTCTTGCATCCCGGGCAGATCGACGGCCTCGAACGGCACGCCGGCCTCGGCGGCGACCTTTTCGATATTCGGCAGCATCTCGGGGTGGTAGTTCCAGCCGATCACCTTTTCGAACTTGCGCTGCTCCAGCGCGGCGCGCAGCTGGAACGTCGCCTGGTGGCCCGCGCCGACCATGCCGATGACTTTCGCGTCGTCGCGGGCAAGATGCCGGATCGATACCGACGAGGCCGCCGCCGTTCGCAGAGCGGTCAGGAGGTTGCCCCCGACCATCGCCTTGACCATGCCGGTGTCGGGATCGAACAGGAACACGGTGGACTGGTGATTGATCAACCCGCGCTTTTCGAGATTGTTCGGCCAGTAGCCGCCCGCCTTCAGGCCCAGGGTCAGACCGGCCCGGTCGAACCCGCCCTTGAAGCCGTAGAGAGCGTCTTCATGGCCGATCGCTTCGCGAACCACGGGGAAATTGTAGGCATCGCCGGATGCCATAGCGGCAAAGACCTGTTCGACGGCATCAAAGGCCGCTTCGCGGGTCATCAGGTCGGCGATATCGCGTTCAGGTACGATCAGCATGTCTCTCTCCAGGTGTTCGGTTCCAGGAGCCTCCGAATGGATCGCCGATAGCCCTGAAGACGGTGCGCCGCAGGTCCAGGCGGATCAGAGAGCCCTGAAACGCGTTCTATCTCATGCGCCCGTGTGCCACTGCCGGAAGGAGAGCATACACACGGGCGGCTATCCGGCTCCTCCCGAGCCGGACCTCCCTGCCTCGGATCGGCCGGGTCAGTAGGCGTGGCCGCGCGCCGAGACCGGCCAGACGCATTCCACCTTGCCGTTCCGCACACCGACATACCAATCATGCACGTTGGCGGTCGGATCGCAGTGGCCGGGGACCAGCTTGAGCTTGTCGTTGACCTTCAGCGCGCCGTTCGGATCCATCACCACGCCATGTTCGTCCGAACACTTGACGTATTCGACGTCATCGCGGCCGTAGATGAGCGGCAGGCCGCTATCGACCGACTGGGCCTTGAGACCCGCGTCGACGATCGCCTTGTCCGATTTGGCATGGCTCATCACGGTGGTCAGGATGAACAGGGCGTTCTCCCATTCGCCTTCGTCGATGCGTTTGCCGTCCTTGTCCAGGATGCGGCCATAATCCGCGTCCATGAACGCGTAGGAACCGCACTGAAGCTCGTTATAGACGCCCGAGTTGCTCTCGAAGTAATACGAACCGGTGCCGCCACCGCCGACGATGTCGCAGTCCAGGCCGTTGCTTTTCAGGCCCTGAACCGCATCGGCAACCTGCGCGATCGCGATATCCAGCTTCTCCTTGCGGTCCGCATAGAGATCCATGTGCTGCATCGCACCCTGATAGGCCTGGATACCGGCGAATTTCAGGTTCGGGGCGGCGTCGATCAGCCTGGCGATGTTCACCACATCCTGCGTGGTGCTGACACCGCAGCGCCCGGCGCCGCAGTCGATTTCGACCAGGGCTTCCAGTTCGGTTCCGGCGGCGACGGCGGCATCCGACAGTTGCTTGACGTTTTCGGGGTCGTCCACGCAGACCAGGATACGCGCACCCAGCCTGGGCATTTCGGCCAGGCGCTTGATCTTGGCCGGGTCGGTGACCTGGTTCGAGACCATCACGTCCTTGATCCCGCCACGGGCGAACACCTCGGCTTCGGACACTTTCTGGCAGCACACGCCACAAGCCGCGCCAAGCTCCTGTTGC
The DNA here is from genome assembly GCF_003008555.2 of Pukyongiella litopenaei. Lineage (NCBI taxonomy): Bacteria > Pseudomonadati > Pseudomonadota > Alphaproteobacteria > Rhodobacterales > Paracoccaceae > Pukyongiella > Pukyongiella litopenaei. Next base: position 2,844,857 of record NZ_CP027665.1, read on the forward strand.
AGTTTCAGAACATCCACGGATTTGTGCATCTTGCCATGGGCGCGGTGACGCATGCCGTGGTCCCTGGCATAGTCGCCCATCTTCTTGATGTTGCGTTCCAGCGCGTCCAGGTCCAGCACGAGGCAGGGGGTCTGGATGTCGGCCTCGTCCATGCCCGGCTTGGCCGGGATGTCAAAGCCCACTTCGAAGTCGTCGAGATTGGTCATGTCTTTCATGTCCGTGCTCCTCAGTCGGTAGTTCAGTAAGGTGTTCGGGGTCAGGCCGCGGTCATCCACGGCAGCTTGTCGAGATCGACATTGCCGCCGGTGATGATCAGGCCCACGCGCTTGCCGCTGAAGGCGTCCCGGTTCTTGAGAACCGTCGCCAGGGGCACGGCGGATGAGGGTTCCATGACCACGCGAAGATGCTTCCAGGTCAGCTTCATCGCCTCGATGATCTCTTGCTCGGAGGCGGTGTAGATCTCGGTGACATGGTTCGAGACGAAATGCCACGTCAGGTCCTTGAGCGGCACCAGAAGGCCATCGGCGATGGTCTTGGGGGCATCGTCGGCAATGATGTGACCGGCCTTGAAGCTGCGATAGGCATCGTCCGCCTGCTCGGGTTCGGCGGCAATGATCCTGGTTTCCGGGGCCAGGGTCGACAGCGTCAGGCAGGTGCCCGACACCATGCCGCCACCACCGATCGGCGCAACAACCATGTCGAGACCGTCGGTCTGCTCGATGAACTCCTTCGAGCAGGTGCCCTGGCCGGCGATCACGCGGGGATCGTTGTAGGGATGCACGAAGTCGCCGCCAGTCGCCGCCTGCACTTCGGCAAAGGTTGCCTCGCGCGAGGTCGTCGAGGGCTCACATTCGGTAATGACGCCGCCATAGCGCCGCACCGTGTCTTTCTTGGCCTGCGGCGCGGTGCGCGGCATGACCACGTTGCAGGGAATACCCCGCTTCATGGCCGCATAGGACAGGCAGGACGCGTGGTTGCCCGACGAATGCGTCGCCACGCCCCGGACGGCCTGTTCCTCGTCCAGCCCGAACACCGCGTTCGAGGCGCCGCGCACCTTGAAGGCGCCCGGCTCCTGGAAGTTCTCGCATTTGAAGAACAGCTCGCAACCCGCCAGTTCGTTGAGGTAGTCCGAGGTCCGAACCGGCGTGCGGCGGATATACGGCTCGATCCGCTTGTGAGCTTCGAGCATGTCCTCGTAAGTAGGGATATGCATGTCGGTGCCCTTCATCACGCAGCGTCTTTCTGTGCTGCGGAGGGATGCCCACGGTAATATTCCTGGGCCGCCGCGACGCCGGACCCGAGCCTGATATCAAGCCCAAGATCGGCCATGCACATTTCCGCGGTTGCGATGCCCGACAGCGCCATGACATCCGTCAGGCTGCCGAGGTGGCCGATGCGGAACACCTTGCCCGCGACCTCGCCCAGACCAACGCCGAAGGCGACGCCGAAATTGTTTGCCGCATGGGTCACGATGTCGGTCGCGTTGAAACCTTCGGGCGTGCGAATGGCGCTGACCGTGTCGGAATAGACGGACGGATCGGCGGCGCAGAGATCCAGGCCCCATGCGCCCACTGCCGCGCGCACGCCCTCGGCGATACGATGGTGACGGGCAAACACGTTTTCCAGGCCTTCGTCCAGCAGCATGCGGCACGATTCGTTGAGACCGTTCAGCAGGCCGACCGCGGGCGTGTAGGGATAGGCGTTGTTGGCATAGCCCTTGGCCATGTCATGGACGTCAAAGAAGGTGCGGGGCAGGGTGCCGGTCCGGGTGGCGTCCATCGCCTTGGGCGAGAAACCCACGATGGCGAGGCCCGCGGTCAGCATGAAGCCCTTCTGCGAGCCGGTCACGGCAACGTCCACGCCCCATTCGTCGAACCGGAAATCCATCGAGGCGATCGACGACACACCGTCGACGAACAGCATCGCCGGGTGGTTCGCGGCATCCAGGGCGCGGCGCACCGCGGCGATGTCCGACTTCACGCCGGTTGCCGTTTCGTTATGCGTGGCGAGAACGACCTTGATCTCGTGGTTCTTGTCGGCGGTCAGGATCTCTTCGTAGCGATCCGCCGGAATGCCCTCGCCCCAGGTGGTCTCGACGATGTGAACCTCCAGCCCGTGCCGCTGGCACATGTCGATCCAGCGATGGCTGAACATGCCATTGCGCGCGGCCAGGACCTTGTCACCGGCGGACAGGGTGTTGGTCAGCGCGGTTTCCCAGCCGCCGGTTCCGGTCGAGGGGAAAATGAACACTTCCGCCTTGTCGCTTTTCAGGACCTTGCGAACACCAGCGCGCGCCGGATGCAGGATCTGGCCGAACAGCGGCGAGCGATGGTCGATCGTCGGCATGTCGCAGGCCTTGCGCAGGCTCTCGGGGATGTTGGTCGGGCCCGGGATGAAAACGGGATTTTGAAAGCTCATGGATGGTCTCCTTCCGTCGTTGCCCTGACAATAGATATCCCGAGATCAGCTGGATACTATTTTGAAAAACGCTTTCATTTCGTGGAGGCCCGCCAATACTTCATTATTGTCAGTGTCTTATATTTTTCATATAATGAATTTGTCTTTCATGTAAAAACGAAGGCTTCTTATGGAATTTCAAGAAAATAGATCCGGACCGACCCGAAAAGCGCGCGGCAGGCCGCGCGGATGGGAAGACAAGACCGCCCAGAACACCATCAAATCGCTGGACCGGGCCATGGAGGTCTTCGAATATCTCAGCGAAGCGCAGGGCAAGCCGTTGACCTTGCTGGCGGATGAAATGCGCCAATCCCCGGCGACCGTGTATCGCATCCTCGTGACCTTGGAGGGCAGGGGGCTTGTCGAGTTCGATCACGAGGAGCAGCTCTGGCATATCGGGCCACGCGCCTTTGTCATCGGTGCCCGCTTTCTCAGGCGCACGAGCCTCGTTGACCGCGCGCGCCCGATCATGCGCAAGCTCATGGAAGCGACCGGCGAAACGGCAAATCTCGGCATCGAGAAGGAAGGCGCCGTGCTTTTCCTGAGCCAGGTGGAAACGCATGCGAGCATTCGCGCCTTCTTTCCGCCCGGCACCTTGTCGCCCCTGCACGCCTCGGGCATCGGCAAGGCATTGCTCGCGCAGATGGACGATGAGCGGCTGGGCCGGGTGCTGGCAACGGTGGAGCTTGCCCGGTTTACCGAACATTCGATTGTCGATCCGAACGCGTTGAAGCGGAACCTCGAAGTCATAAGAGAAACCGGCTATTCGGTTGACAACGAAGAGAGGAACGAAGGCATGCGCTGCATCGCGGCGCCTGTCTTTGACGTGAACAGAGAGGCCATTGCCGGCATTTCCGTATCCGGGCCAACGAGCAGGGTCAGCGCGTCCGAGGTCGAACGACTGAGCCGCCCCGTCATCGAGGCGGCCCATCAACTGACCCTGGCTATCGGGGGTGGCCTTACTCGGCCGCGGTCCTGAGACGTTGTGGCTGCGAATGGGTCGCGCCCGGCCGCAGCGCCATATGCCGGTTCACATCCTTGTAGAGCAGGTAGCGGAAACGGCCCGGACCGCCCGCGTAACATGCCTGCGGACAGAACGCGCGCAACCACATGTAATCGCCCGCCTCGACCTCGACCCAGTCGTTGTTGAGATTGTAGACCGCCTTGCCTTCCAGCACATAGAGCCCGTGTTCCATCACATGAGTTTCCAGGAAGGGAATGACCCCGCCCGGTTCGAATGTGACCACGGTTACATGCATGTCGTGACGCAGGTCAGTCGGATCGACGAACCGAGTGGTCGCCCATTTGCCATTCGTTCCCGGCATCGGGGCCGGCTCGATATCGTTTTCGTTCAGCACCAGAACGTCGGGCGTGTCCAGCCCGTCCACCGCTTCATAGGCCTTGCGGATCCAGTGGAAACGGAGAACCTCCTTGCCCGTGTTGTGCAGGGTCCAGCCGCTGGACGGCGGCAGGTAGGCATAGCCGCCGGGGGTCATTTCATAAGTCTTGCCGTCAACCGTCAGGGTCGCGGCGCCCTCGACGACGAAGAGAACGCCTTCGGCTTCGGGGTCCAGTTCCGCCCGGTCGGAGCCGCCGCCGGGCTGCACTTCCATGATGTACTGCGAAAAGGTCTCGGCAAAGCCGCTCAACGGGCGTGCGATCACCCAGAGCCGCGTGTCTTCCCAGAACGGCAGAAAGCTCGTCACGATATCCCGCATTGTGCCTTTCGGGATTACGGCATACGCATCCGTGAAAATTGCGCGATCGGTAAGGAGTTGTTCCTGTCCGGGGTGCCCCCCGCGCGGCGCGAAATACTTGGTGCTCATGGATGCTCCTGTGGGAAGAGTCTGTTTGATCAAGATATGCGCCGCGAACCCCGTCCGGACCACCCGCAAAGAAGCAACAACTCTATTCGGAAAGATTTGAAAATGACGAGTATCTGCGGAAAGATGCAAATAAAACGGCGAGATCTGCCCGCCGCTTGCCGAAGCCTCTGCCCACCCGCTGCCGCACGGCCAACCGGACCGCTTGCAACACCGCGCGGCGGAGGCGCGGGTTGGACAGGGAGATAGCCCGGCTCGCGCCGACGAAGGCCGGCCGGGGCATCCGCCGGTGTTCCCGGCACCGATAACGGGGTTATCGCTGTCGCGCCCCGATCCGGTTGCGCAGAATGCCGATGCCCTCGATTGCCAGTTCGACTACGTCGCCGGGCGAAAGGAACCGGTTCAGCTCCAATCCGCAGCCGCCCCCGACGGTGCCCGATCCGAAGAATTCGCCGGCGCGGATTTCCTCGTCGCGGCTGACATGTTCGAGGATGCGGGCGAAGGAATGGTGCATGGTCGAGGAATTGCCCCGGCTCCATTCCTCGCCGTTGACGCGGGCCACCATCTGCAGGCCCGATCCGTCGCCGATCTCATCCCTGGTGACAAGACAGGGGCCCATGGCGTTCGCGGTTTTCCAGTCCTTGCCCTTGGCGGGGCCGAGACCGCCCGCCATTTCCCGCATCTGGTGATCGCGGGCCGAGAAGTCGTTGAAGATGGTGAAGCCGAACACATGGTCCAGCGCATCCGCCTGAGCGATGTCCACGCCGCCCCTGGACGTGATCATGCCCAGTTCGAGTTCATAATCGAGCCGCGTTTCACCCCGCGGCCAGACGATTTCGTCATCCATGCCCGAGACCGAGAATCGGTTGCCTTTGTAATAGACCGGCTGATCGTACCAGACCTGCGCGACCGGCACCTCGTCCGGTTCCAGGTCCGGCACGTTCGGATCGAGCTTCGACATGGTGGACCGGCACTGGCGGATGTGCTTCTCGAAGGTCAGGCAATCCCGCATCTGCACCGGCACCGGCACCGGCGCGCGGAGGGAAACGGTGGCCAGGTCGATCATGCCGGCACCGGCGCGCGCCTTGCGCGCGGCATCCAGCCCCGCCTCGCCCGCCTCGATCAGCGCGAGCATGGAGGCGAAGGCCGGGTTCGCGTCGCCGTCCAGCACGGCGATCCGGTCGCCGTCGAGGATGCCGATGCCCTGCGTTCCGGCGGCGTTTTCGAAGGTCACGAGTTTCATTGCGTCGTCTCCGATCCGTTTCTCGGCAAGGCCGCGGCCTCAACCGACCTTGTGGCACTGGCAGGGTTCGTCATGCGGGCAGGTCGCGCCGCGGGAATAACGCAGCATCTGGGCCAGCACCTCGGCCTGTTCGGGGGCGACCGAACCGCCCGATAGGTCGCGGTAGATCGTGGCGACATTGGCGACCACCCGTTCGCGATCCAGCCAGCTGTCGAAGGCGGCGTAGCCGACCTCGTAGGCGGCGTCCTCCCAGCTCAGGCCCGCCTCGAAGCATGTCGTTGTCTGCGCGAGAATATGCACGAAATAGTCCCTGAGCGCGCGCACCGCCGTCTTGTCGGACACCGCGCCATGGCCGGGCACGATCACGTCCACATCGAGGCCCAGGATGTGATCGCAGGCCGCGATCCAGTTGCCGACCGGGCCTGCCCACATGATCGGGTGCCCGCCGTGAAACACCAGGTCGCCGGTGAAACAGACGCGTGCGTCGGGCACATGGACGATGACGTCGCCGCGGGTATGCGCCGGGCCGAGCTCGGTCAGTTCCACGGTGCGCCCGCCGACCGTCAGGGTGCGCGCGCCCTTGAACACCTCGGTCGGCGGAACGTGTTCGATATCGGAGAAGTCGAAGGTCTTTCCCATGAAGGTGTGCAGGAATTCACCGAAGACGCCATATGCGTCCGGGTCGGCCGCCGCCGCCTTGAAGAACCCGGCCGGGCGTTCCTCCATCTCGTCGCGCGCCGCTTCGGAGGCTATGATCCGCGCACCGCCGACCAGGTGGTTGCCAAAGGTGTGGTCGCCGTTGGAATGGGTGTTGACCAGCATGTCGATCGTCGCCGCGGCCGGATCGGCGCGGCGATAGGCCGCCAGCATGTCCTCGGTCAGGCGGCCGGTGAACAGCGTGTCAACGACGAGGCTCTTGTCATCCGCGCCGGTGATCAGGCCGGAATTGCTCCAGCCCCAGCTGCCGTCGCCCTGCACCCAGGCAAAGAGCCCGTCGCCGAGATCCTGAAGTTCGCGTTTCGTGTCGGAATACATGGTCGTTCCTTCCGTGTCAGAGCAGGCCGGTTGCGAGCCAGGGCATCGCGACCACGAGCGCGACCAGAACCACCATGATCAGCGCAAAGGGCGCGGCCCCGGCAAAGATTTCGTTCAGCGTGACGCGGCGGTCGTCGATATTCGCCTTGATGACGAAACACGCAACCCCGAGCGGCGGCGTCAGCAGCCCCACCTCGACCGCGATAATGGTCAGGATCCCGAACCACACGAGATCGACGCCGAAGGGCTGGATCACCGGCAGGATCAGCGGCAGCAGGATCAGGATGATCGACGAACTGTCGAGGATGGTGCCCAGCAGGACGATGGCCAGCAGGTAGAGCACGAGGATACCGTATAGCCCGAGATCCCAGCTTGCCAGCAGCGCGGTCATCGAATTCGGCAGCCCGGTCAGCGCCAGCAGGCGCGAATACATATGTGCCGCGATGATGAGAAAGGTGATGGAGGCCGTGACCTGCCCCACCTCGATCATGATCCGCCCGATTTCGCGCGCGGAAAGCCGCCCCTTGACCAGCGCGATCACCAGCGCGCCGAGCGCACCGACCCCGCCCGCCTCGGTCGGGGTGAAGAACCCGCCGTAGATGCCACCGAGAACCAGCACGACAAGCAGCACGATCGGCGCCGATTTCAGGATCATCGTGCCCGTGCTCATCATCGGCAGGTCGGACGCGCCGGGATTGCCGGTGAAGCGGGGAAAGAACCGGGCCATCAGCAGGATCGCGATGCAGAAGAACAGCGACAGGATAATGCCAGGGACGATCCCGGCGGTGAACAGATCGCCGATGGACACCTCGGCGATGATGCCGAACAGGATCAGCAGCAGCGACGGCGGGATCAGCATGCCCAGCACCGACGACCCGGCCACCACCCCGACCGAGAAACGCGGCGTGTAGCCCTGCCGCACCAGTTCGGGCACCGCGACCTTTGTGAACACCGACGCCGACGCGATCGAGGTGCCGTTGACGGCGGCAAAGACGGCGTTGGCGAATACCGTGGCGATCCCGAGCCCGCCGCGGAACCGGCGGAACATCTGCCCGGCCACGTCGAACACGTCCCGCCCCAGCCCGCAGGCCCCGACCAGGACGCCCATCAGCACGAACAGCGGGATCACCCCGAAGGAATAACGTTCGACCCCGTCCAGCGCCGCCTGGCTCAGCAGCGCGCCGGCAATCGCCATCTTGCCCTTGACCAGGTAGACCCCGAAGAACGAAACCGTCATCAGCGCGATGGCGACATGCATCCCGAGCTGGATCAGCACGAGGATCGCGACGATGGACCAGATCCCGATCTCGACGCCGCTCATGCGGTCCGCCTGTCGAAGGCCCGGGTCGCGAAACCGACGGTCAGAACCGCGTATTGCGCCAGTGTCAGCGCGCATCCCGACAGCACGCAGACCACAAAAGGCCAGCGCGGCATCGTGAAGATGCCGTAGAGGCCGACGGTCTCGTTCCCCCTGATCGAAGCAAATATTCCCGGCGCGATGTAGTAGAGAAGAACGCCGAGCATCAGCGTGCCGATCGCATGGTGGAACGCGTTCAGCATGTCGGCCCCGCGCCCGCCTCTGCGGCCCAGCCGGTTCAGCACCATATCCGAACGCACGTTGCGCCCGGACCCGGTGGCAAGCGGCAGTTGCAGGAACACGATGGCGACGATGGCTGCGCTGACGATCTCGGCCGTCGCCGGGACCGGGGTATGGAACACGCCCCGCCCGATCACGTCGGCATTGATGATCGCCATGATCCCGAGCGTCCCGACCCCGCCGACAGCCGCGAGCGCCAGCGTCGCGCGGTTCAGCCACCTGATCAGCGGGCTGCCCGGCCATGCAGGCAGCCCGTAGTCGCCTGCCGGGTCCTTCACTCCGCGGCCCAGTCCCGCGCGTGCTCGATTCCGGCCTCCTTCGACAGGCGCAGGTAGGTTTCCAGCACCTCGGTGCCCGGCTTGCCCTGCGCGTCGAGCTGGTCGGCCCATTCACGGGCGATGCTCGGCAGCTTCTGCGCATAGGCCGTGCGCTGGTCGTCCGACAGCTCGCTGACCGTCGCGCCGTTCTCCACCGCCTTGGCGATGGAGGCCACGCCGCCATCCTTGTAGGACTCGGCGGCGATGTCGCGGTATTCGTCCGCAACCTCGACGATCACCTGCTGCAGATCCTCGGGCAGCGAATTCCATGTGTCGAGATTCACCGTCAGGGCCGATGCGTATTGCCCACCGAAATTGATTTTCGTGATATAGGGGGCGACCTCGTAGAACTTGTAGGGCGCGATCACGGATTCGAAGGTGATGATCCCGTCGTAGAGGCCCGTGGAAATGGAATTGTAGAAATCGGGCAGCGCGCCCGCCACCGGTGTCGCGTCAACGCCCTTCAGCCAGTTCAGGGCAAGCCCCGCGGTGCCGATCTTGTGGCCGTCAAGGTCGGCGACCTTCTCGATCGGGAAGGTCGTGACGAAGTGGTAGGTGTCGACGCCGACCGGCGCCAGCACCTTTTGCCCGTTGTCGGCCCAGGCCTGGTCCATCGCCGGGATCTCGGCATGCAGCTTGTCGATCACCTTCATCACATCGGCAAGGTTCGACGTGCCGAACGGCGTCACATAGGTGATCTGCTCCAGTGGCAGTTTGTCACCCTCGAACAACTGCGGCACATAGCCGAATTCGGCGACGCCGCTCTCCACCGCTTCGAGTACCCCCGTGGGCGGCGCGACGGCGCCGGCATAGGCTTCGGTCCAGTTGATCTCGTGCCCAAGCGCGGCCGCGCGCCGGGTCACCTCGGGGACGAAATGATCCGATATGGCCGACACGCCCCTGGTCAGCGGCGGATGGCCGGCGATGACGGTGAAGTTCCAGGTCTCTGCCTCGCCCGGCAGGCTCGTGGCCAGCATCAGCGTGCCCGCAAGGGCCGTGGTGGTGAGTTTCGTCATGTTTCCTCCGTCCTGGGTTGTGTCCGGGTCCGCGCCCGGTTTTTCTGATGTGACCCGTCCGGGATCGCCGGCCGGCCATCGATATCCTTGTCCGTCGCGGGGCCGGGGCCGAAGGACGCGACAAGGAACGCGATGAGCTGTTCGCGGAACTCGTCCCGATCCTCGGGCGCGCACAGCCCGTTCGACAGGCGCCGCAACCGGGCGTTCGAGCCATGGCCGCTGACGCCCATCATCACCGCGCCCACCATCAGGTGATAGCGCCAGTGGACCTCGCTTTCGTCCAGATGCGGTACCGCGCGGCGCAGCACCCCGACGTAGCGGCGCGCGAAATCGTCCAGTTCCTCGCGAACGATGGCTTCGGTCCATTCGGTCGACCGCACCCGGTGCTGCAGCACAAGATGTGCCAGCAGGACGCCGGTGCGTGGCGAATCGTGGTTCACATAGGCATCGACGAAGGCCTCCACGACCTCGCGCAGGCCCGGGGCGCGGCCTTCGCGTTCGGCGCGCGCCTCGATCCGCGCGAGGTTGTCGAGCCGCCGCTGCACCGTCCGCCGGGCGACGTCCCGGAACACGGCCATCGTCAGGTTGTCCTTGTTGCCGTAGTGATAGTTCACGGCGGCCATGTTCGCACCGGCCCGCTCGGCCAGCGCGCGGGTGGTCACGCCGTCGATCCCGTGTTCGGCGAACAGTTCCTCGGCCACGGCCCGAAGGGCGTCGCGCGTGGTGGATCCGGGTTTCCCTGACTCATTCAAACGCATGATTGAAAGCTATGCTTGAAATCGCCACCTGTAAACAACCCTGTCAAATGGATCGGTTTGGCGGGGTAGCCGGTCCAGTGTTGTCCATCGCGTCCATGGGTTTGGGTCCGTCACCTGCGCGGCCGATCATGAACCGGCGCATATCCCTGTCACCGGGCTGCGCCTATGTGTTTCCCGCAGGCCGTGTGCAGGATCCGAGCGAGACCAAGCCCGTATCCGGGCCGGCTGCCCAAGGGTGCCGCCGCCGCGCTGGACATCCGGTGGCGCGGATGTTCGGCGATTGCGGGGCATTGTGGCGGCAGGGGCGCCCGGCCATGGCGCGGGAACGCGAACACGGCTTGCCCGGGTCAGATGCGCGGCCTACAGTCCGGCCAGGGCACCTGCCTGTACAAGAACAATCCATGGGGAGACAGCAATGAAACACTTTGCCAAACTGGCCGCCGCCGCGGCGGTCGCGGCGATCATCGGGGCACCGATGACCGCGGCGCGCGCCGAAACTCCGCCCGATACCCTGATCCAGGCCTGGGCGATCGACGACATCATCACGCTGGACCCGGCGGAGGTGTTCGAATTCACCGCCTCCGAGATCCTGGGCAACAGCTATCAGCCGCTGGTCGGCTATGACGTCAAGGACGTCAGCCAGATCCATGGCGTGATCGCCGAAAGCTGGACGGTGTCCGAGGACGGCAAGACATTCACCTTCCAGATCCGCCCCGGCATGACATTCGCCAGCGGCAACCCGATCACCGCCGCCGATCCGGTGTTTTCGCTGCAACGGGCGATCAAGCTGGACAAGTCGCCGGCATTCATCCTGACGCAGTTCGGGTTCAACGCCGGAAACGTGGACGAGAAGATCCGCCAGACCGGCGACATGACGTTCGAATTCGAGATGGACCAGGCCTATGCGCCCTCGCTGGTTCTCTATTGCCTGACCGCGACTGTGGGGTTCGTCGTCGACAAGGAACTGGCGCTGTCGCACGAACAGGACGGCGATTTCGGCTATGACTGGCTCAAGACCAACTATGCCGGGTCCGGCGCGTTCACGATCCGCGACTGGCGTGCCAACGAGGTCGTGGTGCTGGAGCGCAACGACAATTACAGCGGCGACGCGCCGGCGATGGCCCGCGCGATCTATCGCCACATTCCCGAGGGCGCGACTCAGCGGCTGCTGCTGGAAAAGGGCGATATCGATATCGCGCGCAGCCTGGGGTCCGAGGAAATCACCGCGTTGCAGGACAACCCGGACGTCAAGATCGAGAGCGGCGTCAAGGGGTCGATCTATTACCTGGGGCTGAGCCAGAAGAACGAATACCTGTCCAAGCCCGAGGTGCGTCAGGCGATGAAATACCTGGTCGACTACGCGACCATCGCCGACACGATCATGAAGGGCCGGGTCAAGGTGCATCAGGCGTTCCTGCCCGAAGGTTTCCTGGGCGCGCTGAACGACACGCCGTTCGAACTGAATGTCGAAAAGGCCAAGGAACTGCTGGCCGAGGCCGGTGTGCCGGACGGGTTCAAGGTGACGATGGACACCCGCAACACGCCCGAGATCACCGCCATCGCCGAGGCGATCCAGCAGACCATGGCCGGGGCGGGCATCGAGATGGAACTGATCCCCGGCGACGGGCAGCAGACCCTGACCAAATACCGCGCCCGCAACCATGATATCTATATCGGCCGCTGGGGCCCGGATTATCAGGATCCGCACACCAATGCCGATACCTTTGCGCGCAACCCCGACAACGGCGACGACGCAGCCAGCAAGCCGCTGGCCTGGCGCAATTCGTGGGACATCCCCGAGATGACCGCCAAGGCTGACGCCGCGGTGCTGGAAAAGGACACCGACAAGCGCGCCGACATGTATCTGGAACTGCAGGCGGAACATCAGCAGGTGTCGCCCTTTGTCATCATGTTCCAGGAGATCGAGGTTCTGGGCATCCGTGAGAATGTCGATGGATTCGTGATCGGGCCGTCCTTCAACGACAACTCGTTCAAGAAGGTCTCGAAATCCGAATGACGCCGGGCACGGCCAGGACGAAACCTGCGGGGCGGCGCGGCGGCGCCGTCCCGCGATTGGCGGTCCGGGGGGCGCGGCTGGTCGCGACCCTGGCCGTGACCCTGCTGGGGCTGCTGTTCGTCACCTTTCTGATCGGGCGCGTGGTGCCGGTCGATCCGGTGCTGGCGGTGGTCGGCGACCGGGCGTCACAATCGACCTATGACGCCGCCTATATCGAGCTGGGGCTGGACAAGCCGCTGTATCAGCAGTTCTGGATTTTCCTCAAGAATGCGCTGACCGGCGATCTGGGCACGTCGATCCTGACCAAGAAACCCATCGTCGAGGATATCAAGCGGGTGTTTCCCGCCACCCTGGAACTGGCCACCGCCGGTATCCTGATCGGCACCGTGTTCGGGATCCCGCTGGGCGTGCTGGCCGCCGTGCGCCAGGGCGGGATCGCCGACCAGATGATCCGGGTGTTCGGGCTGATCGGCTACTCCGCGCCGATCTTCTGGCTGGGGCTGCTGGGGCTGCTGGTGTTCTATGCGAAACTCGACTGGGTGGCCGGGCCGGGGCGGATCGACATTTCCTATGAATATTCGATCACGCCGGCGACGGGGCTGCTGCTGCTGGACAGCGCCATGCAGGGGCAATGGGACGCGTTCCGCAACGTGCTGGCGCATCTGGCGCTGCCGGCGCTGCTGCTCGGGTATTTCTCGATGGCCTATATCAGCCGCATGACCCGGTCGTTCATGTTGAACGAGCTGGCGCAGGAATACATCATCACCGCGCGGGTCAAGGGCGTGTCCGAAACCCGCATCATCTGGGTCCATGCGCTGGGCAATGCGGCAGTGCCGCTGGTGACGGTGGTGGCGCTGTCCTATGCCGGGCTGCTCGAAGGTTCGGTGCTGACCGAAACCGTGTTCGCCTGGCCGGGGCTGGGGCAGTATCTGACCAATTCGCTGCAAAATGCCGACATGAACGCGGTGCTGGGCGGCACGCTGGTGATCGGCATCATCTTTGTCGGGCTCAACCTGCTGTCCGATCTGCTCTACAACCTGCTGGACCCGCGCGTGAGGCGGCGCAAATGACCGAGATGACCCGCCGCGACTGGCTGCTGAGCGAAGAACCGCTATCCCGCCGGCAGGCCCGGTTGGGCCAGCTCTACCGGACCTGGTCGGCGCTGCGCGCGAACCGGCTGGCGATGGTCGGGCTGGGCATCGTGATCGTGCTGATCCTGATGGCCCTGTTCGCCGACCTGATCGCGCCGTTCGACCCGCTGGCCGGGGGCGATCTGCGCACCGAACGGCTGCTGCCGCCGTCATGGGATCATCTGATGGGCACCGACGATCAGGCCCGCGACATCTTCAGCCGGGTGGTCCACGGATCGCGCCTGACGCTGATGGTGGTGGCGCTGGTGGCGGTGATCGCCACGCCCATCGGGCTCGCCGTGGGGACCACGGCCGGCTATTTCGGCGGCTGGGTTGACACGGTGCTGATGCGGATCACCGACATCTTCCTGGCATTCCCGCGCCTGATCCTGGCGCTGGCCTTCGTCGCGGCGCTGGGTCCGGGGATCGAGAACGCGATCATCGCCATCGCGATCACGTCATGGCCGCCCTATGCGCGGCTGGCGCGGGCGGAAACCCTGACCATCCGCAGCGCCGATCATATCGACGCGGTCCGTCTGCAGGGCGCGCGCAGCCCGCGCATCATCTGGGGCCATGTGGTGCCGCTGTGCCTGTCCTCGGTCATCATCCGGGTGACGCTGGACATGGCCGGGATCATCCTCACCGCCGCCGGGCTGGGCTTTCTGGGGCTGGGCGCGCAGCCGCCGCAGCCGGAATGGGGCGCGATGATCGCCAGCGGGCGGCGGTTCCTGATCGACTTCTGGTGGGTCGCCACCATGCCGGGCATTGCGATTTTTGTGGTCAGCCTGGGTTTCAACCTGCTCGGCGACGGGCTGCGCGACGTGCTGGACCCCAAGGGGGCGAAATGACACCCGTTCTCGAAGTCGAAGACCTGCGCGTCGCCTTTCCCAGCCACAAGGGCCCGGTCGAGGTCGTGCGCGGGGTCAATTTCACGCTGGGGCGCGAACGGCTGGGCATCGTCGGCGAAAGCGGCTCGGGCAAGTCCCAGACCGGGCGCGCGATCCTGGGCCTGACGCCGGGCCGGGTGACGGCCAAGACGCTGAGATTCGAGGGCACCGACCTGCTGAGCGCGTCGCAATCGACCTGGCGCAGGCTGCGGCGCCAGCGGATGAGCATGGTGATGCAGGACCCGAAATTCTCGCTCAACCCGGTGATGACCATCGGCCGGCAGATCGTCGAGGCGCTGCGCATCAGCGTCGGGCGGCGCGGCGATTCCCGCGCCCGCGCCATCGAGATGCTGGCGGCGGTGCAGATCCGCGACCCGGAGCGGGTGTTCGACGCCTATCCGCACGAATTGTCCGGCGGCATGGGGCAGCGGGCGATGATCGCGATGATGCTGATCCGCGAACCCGATCTGCTGATCGCCGACGAACCGACCTCGGCGCTGGATGTCACCGTGCAGATCGACGTGCTGCGCATCCTCGACCGGCTGGTGCGCGAACGCGGCATGGGGCTGATCTTCATCAGCCACGACCTGCGGCTGGTCTCGACCTTCTGCGACCGTATCCTGGTGATGTATTCCGGCCGCATGGTCGAGGAGATCGCCGCCCGCGACCTGCACGCGGCGACCCATCCCTATACCCGCGGATTGCTGAACTGCCTGCCCGATATCGGCGCCGATACCCGCCCGCTGCCGACCCTGCAACGAGACGCGGATTGGGCGCTATGAGCGCGATGGTCGAAATCGACGGCCTGTCGGTCACCTTCGGCTCCGCCGACGATCTGGTCCACGCGGTGCGGGGCGTCAGCCTGTCGGTCGGGCGCGGCGAAAGCTTCGGTCTGGTCGGCGAAAGCGGGTCGGGCAAATCCACCGTGCTGCGGGCGGTCTGCGGGCTGAACGAGGCGGCCGGCGGCAGCATCCGCATCGGTGGCTCGCCGGTCGCCACGCCACGCGACGCCGGGTTCTATCGCCAGGTCCAGATGGTGTTCCAGGACCCCTATGCCTCGCTGCATCCGCGCCACACGGTCGATCGGGCGCTGTCCGAGCCGCTGGCGATCCACCGGTTCGACGATGCCGAAGCGCGCATCGTCCGGGCGCTGGAGGATGTCGGCCTGGGCCGCGGGTTCCGGTTTCGCTATCCGCACCAGCTCTCGGGCGGGCAGCGCCAGCGCGTCGCCATCGCCCGCGCGCTGATCCTGGAGCCGGAAATCCTGCTGCTGGACGAACCCACTTCGGCGCTGGACGCGTCGATTCAGGCCGAGGTGCTGAACCTTCTGGACGCGCTGCGCGCCGAACGCGGCCTGACCTATCTGATGGTCAGCCATGATCTTGCCGTCGTGGCGCATATGTGCGAACGGCTGCTGGTGATGCAGCACGGCCGCGCGGTCGAGGAACTCAGCCGCGCCGAGCTGCGCGCGCACCGGGCGCAGCAACCCTATACACGCGATCTTCTGGCTGCCAGCGAAGGCTATCGGCCGGACCCCATTCCGACAGGTTCCTGACATGACCGACCCCGTTGCCGTATTCGACGGCCACAACGATTTCCTGCTGCGCCTGCTGCGCGACCCGGACAACCGCGAAACCACCTGGACCAGCGACACCGGGCAGGGTCATCTCGACCTGCCCCGGATGCGGGCGGGCGGGTTTGCCGGCGGGTTCTTCGCGGTCTATGTCTCCTCGCCGGTAGCCCATGACGACGCCGAGTTTGACCGGATCATGAAAAACCCGCCCTATGCGCTGCCGCTGCCCGATCCGATCGGGCAGGACCAGGCGCTGCCGGTGGCCATGGCGATGGTCGGCCATCTGATGTGGATGGAGCGCACCGGCCACCTGAGCATCTGCCGCAGCACCGCCGATATTCGCGCGGCGATGGCGGCGGGCCGGATCGCCGCGGTGCTGCACATGGAGGGCGCCGAGGCGATCGGCCCCGACCTGGACGCGCTGCATGTCTGGCACGCCGCCGGGCTGCGTTCGCTCGGGCCGGTCTGGTCGCGGCCGACCGTCTTTGGCCATGGGGTGCCCTTCGCGTTTCCGTCCTCGCCCGATACCGGCGACGGGCTGACCGACAGGGGCAAGGATCTGGTGCGCGAATGCAACGCGCTGAAGATCATGATCGACCTCAGCCACCTGAACGAGAAGGGTTTCGACGACGTGGCGGCGATTTCCGACGCGCCGCTGGTGGCGACCCATTCCAACGCCCATGCGATCTGCCCGTCGTCGCGCAACCTGACCGACCGGCAGCTCGCCATGATCCGCGACAGCGACGGCATGGTCGGGCTGAATTTCGCGGTGGGGTTCCTCGACCCCGAGGGCCGCGGCGACGGCTTTGACGGCTGGGATCCGATCCTGCGCCATTTCGATCACCTGATCGAGCAGCTGGGCGAGGACCGCGTCGGGCTGGGCTCGGATTTCGACGGCGCCACGGTGCCGGTCGCGTTGCAGGACGCCGCCGGTCTGCCCCGCCTGATCGCGGCGCTGCGCGCGCATGGCTATGACGCCGCGCTGATCGAAAAGCTGGCCCACCGAAACTGGCTGGCCCTGCTCGAACGCAGTTGGGGCGGCTGAGGCGGGCAACACTGGCCCGATGACCGGCATCCGGGACAGCGGGCTGGCGCTGCTATCGCCCGACGGCCGTTTCAGCGCGGCGCCTCAGGGGGCCGCGTCCCGTCCGGTTGCGGCCCGGTCCCGAAGGCTGGTCTTGAGCACCTTGCCATAGCTGTTCTTTGGCAGGCTTTCGACAAAGCGATAGTGCCTGGGTTTCTTGAACGATGCGATCCGGGCGCGGCACCAGGCGTCCAGGTCGTCGCGGCTGCGGTCGGCGCCGTCGCGCAGCACCACAAAGGCCATCACGTCCTCGCCCCATTCCGCGCTCGGCACGCCGATCACCGAGACCTCGAACACGTCCGCATGGTTCAGCAGGGCTTCTTCCACCTCGCGGGGATAGATGTTGCTGCCCCCCGAGATGATCACGTCCCTGGACCGGTCGGTCAGGGTCACGAACCCGTCCGCATCCATGGTGCCGAGATCGCCGGTCCTGAGCCAGCCGTTCACCAGCGTCTTGGCGGTGGCGTCTTCGTTCCGCCAATATCCTTTCATCACCGGGGCGCCGGACACGATGATCTCGCCGACCTCGCCGGCGGAAACGTCGCGCATCGCGTCGTTCACCACCCGAACCTCGACCGCCGCATGGGCGAACCCCACCGAGGCGCGGCGGCGGTCGGCCTGCGGATGCGACCTGTCGGCCACCAGGTCGCGGGGCAGCACGGTGATGGTCATCGGGCTTTCGCCCTGGCCATAGATCTGCACGAACCGCGGGCCATAAAGCGCCAGCGCCTCGTCGATATCGGCGGCATACATCGGGCCGCCGCCATAGATGATCGTCCTGATCCCCGCGCCTTGATAGCCGGCCGCCCCGGACGCCGCGATCAGCCGCTTGACCATGGTGGGCGCAGCGAAAAAGACGAGATTGCCCAGCGCCTGCGCCAGCGCGCGGATTTCCGACGGATCGAACCCGCGCGATGCCGGGATCACATGGCAGGCACCGGCCCGCGTGAACTGCAGGTGATAGAGCCCGGCGCCATGGGACATCGGCGCCGCATAGAGCGGATGGTCGTCCGCCAGCACCGCATCGACATCGAGCGCATAGCAGGTCGCCATTGCCGCCAGGTTTCCATGCGTGAGCATGACCCCCTTGGGCCGCCCGGTCGTGCCTGACGTGTAGAACAGCCAGGCGACATCGTCGCCCGCCACCGCTGCCGGGGCGGGCAGCGGCGCGGCAGCGGCCGGTCCGAATGACAGGAGGCCCGCGACCGGCGGGTCGGACAGGGCAATCTCGGGACAGGGGATGCCAAGCTCGCCAGAGGTTTCAAAGACACCGCCCGCCTCGGTAAAGACCGCGCTGGCCCCGGCGTCCGCGATGATCCATGCGGCTTCGCGCGGATGAAGCTTGCTGTTGATCGGGACCGCGATGGCCCCGATCCAGAAAATCGCCTGAAGAACAGGCAGGTATTCGACGCTGTTACGGCAGAATATTGCCACCCGGTCGCCCTGTCCGACGCCCTGTCCGGTGGCCAGATGCCGGGCCAGCGCGGCGCTGGCCCCCGCGAACGCGGCATAGTCGGCAACCTGCTCGGTCCCGAGCCGGATGGCCGGCGCATCGGGCCGCGCCAGCGCGGTCTGGTAGAGCCATCGGGCGATGTTCATCCTTGCTGTTCTCCTTTCCTGCGGCCTGTCCGGTGGTGGCACGGGCTCAGCGGCGCCATGCCTCTGGGCGCGATCATCCTATGGTCTGAGGCCTCGCCGCAAGTGCCACGGTCGCCCCAATTTCCAGGCAATGCGAATAAAGGAGCTTGCTACGCATAACGGACGCCATGGGTGTGATGCAGATACATCAACGGCAAACCGTTCCGACCGGCGGGTGTCGTGGGCCAGCCCGGTTCGCGCGTCCGACGAACCGCCGCAAGCCGCAGAATCAAGCCGGTTGCCGGTTCAGTGCGATTGCACCGGCAACGCCTGATGGTCGCGGCTGGCGGCCCCGGCCGCAACCCGCAGGAAACGGGCGTGCAGCAGGGCCTTGGCGGCGTCTGTGGCCCCGTACAGGTCGCACCCGCGGGCCAGATGGGCCGCGATGGCGCTGGCCAGAAAACAGCCGGTTCCCCGCACCGCGACACCGATGCGCGGTCTCGTGAACCGGGCGGGCGGGGCGCCCGGGACATAGAGCCTGTCTTCGCTGACCGGGGACGGTGCGGCATGGCCGCCCTTGACCAGCACCGCGCCGCAGCCGCGTGCGAACAGCGCCTCGATACAGGCGGTTTCATCCGCCGCGCCGACCCCGAGATGGCGTGCGAGCACCGCGAGTTCGGGCAGGTTCGGGGTGAGCAGGTCGGTGGCCGGCAACAGGCGCTCGACGAGCAGGTCGACCCCTTCGGCATCGAGCAGATCGCGCCCCGAACTGGATTTCAGCACCGGGTCGAGCACGCGCGGCGCACGCGGCAGGGCGGCCGCGACCGCATCGACGATCCGGGCCGAGCACAGCATCCCGATCTTGATCGCGGCGACATCGTCGGCGGCGGTGATCTGGGCGGTGACCATTTCGGGCGGGACCGGATGGATGGCGGTCACGGCCCGGTCGTCCTGCGCCGTGACCGCGGTGACGGCGACCCGTGCCTCGGCGGCCACCTCCGCCGCGGCGGCGCAGTCGCGCAGCAACCCGGCGCCGCCGCTCGAATCCATGCCGCCGATGAACAGGACCGCGCCGCTCATGCCCCGTCACCGATGATGGCGACGGCCGCGTGCCCGCTGGCGCCGAGCGCCCTGGCCGCGCGCCAGGCCCGCAGCCCGGTGGAACAGACGAACACCACCCGCTGGTCCGGTCGCGGTGCCGGTGCCGGCAGCTGGTTTTCGCGCAGGTCGATCACGAGATCGCCGGCGGCGACTTGCGACCGCGACAGGATCGCCGGTGTCGGTGTCGCGGGCTCGGCCGCGCCATCGAACCGAAAGCCGGTCAGCCGCCAGGTCGCCAGATCCATCGACAGGAGCTGCCCCAGCGGCGACGGGTCGTGATCCAGCAGCACCGCCAGCGCCATCTGCGCCTGCACCGCGCCCAGCGTCGCCACCACCGGCCCCATCACGCCGTTGGTCGCACAGCTGCCCAGCCTGCCGGGCAGGTCGGGAAACACCGCGCGCAGGCTCGGCGCGCCGCCGCAGAACCCGCCGACATAGCCTTGCCGCGCCAGCACCGACGCGCTGATCAGCGGCCTGGCGGCGGCGTGGCACAGATCCGAGAGCGCATAGGTCACCGCGAAACTGTCGGCGGCGTCGATCACCAGGTCGGCGCCGGCCAGTTCGCCGCGTGCCGAAACCGGGTCGAGACGGGCGACACATGGCGAGATTTCGCAATCGGGGTTGAGCCCGGCCAGCGTCTCGGCGGCGACCTCGGCCTTGGCGCGGCCCAGATCGGACATGCGAAACAGCGTCTGGCGGTGGAGGTTGCTCGCCTCGACCACGTCCGGGTCGATCAGGCGCAGGTATCCGACGCCCGCCCCCGCCAGCAGCGGCAGCAGCGCGGCACCCAACCCGCCCGCGCCGACAACCAGCACGCGCGCGGCGGCGAGCCGGGCCTGCCCGCCGGGCCCGATCCCGGGCAGGCAGGTCTGGCGGGCATAGCGGGTCATCGCAGATGCGCCCGCGTGGCGGTGATCCACTCGCGGCACCGCGCCTCGGGATCGTCCGCCTGCTGGATGTCGGTCACGACGGCGGCGCAGTCGGCCCCAGCGGCAAAGAGATCGGGCAGGCGCGCGGGCGTCAGACCGCCGATGCCGACCAGCGGCGTGGTGCCCGCCCGCGTTTTCCAGTCCCGCACCCGGTCGAGCCCCTGCGGCCCCCATTTCATCTGTTTCAGCAATGTCGGATAGACCGGCCCCAGCGCGACATAGGCCGGATCGCAGCCCAGGGCGCGGTCCAGTTCCGCGTCGTCATGGGTGGACAGGCCGAACCGGATCCCCGCCCGCCTGAGCGCGGCGAAATCCGCCCCGTCCATGTCCTCCTGCCCGAGATGAACGAAATTGCAGCGCAGATCGAGCGCGATTTCCCAGTAGTCGTTCACCACCAGCTGCGCCTTGTGAACCGCGCAGAAATCGCGGGCGCGGGCGACCTGGCGGCGGATTTCCTGCTCGGGCTGGTCCTTGATCCGCAGTTGCACCAGCCTGACGCCATGGGGAACCAGCAGTTCGAGCCGCCCCACATGGCCGACGATGAGATAGAAGGGATCGAGCGCGGTCATGCCAGTTCCGCCATGCCGAAGATCGGGGTCGAGGCCTGCGCCATGTCGCGTTCGGGCATCAGCCCGGCATCATGGGCCAGCCGCCCCGCCGCCACCGCCTGCCCGAAGGCGCGGGCCATGCCGACGGGATCGAGCGCCCTGGCCACGGCGGTGTTCAGCAGCACCGCGTCGAACCCCAGTTCCATCGCCTGCGCCGCCTGCGACGGCGCGCCGATCCCGGCGTCGATCACCAGCGGGATGTCGGGGAAATAGGCGCGCAGCGACCGCAGCCCGCCGATATTGCGCAGACCCTGCCCCGAGCCGATGGGCGCGCCCCAGGGCATCAGCACCCGGCACCCCGCCTCGATCAGCTTTTCTCCCACGATCAGATCCTCGGTCGTATAGGGAAAGACCTCGAACCCGTCCGCGGTCAGGATGCGGGCGGCCTCGACCAGCGCGAACGGGTCGGGTTGCAGCGTGTCGGCATGGCCGATCACCTCGAGCTTGATCCAGGCCGTGCCGAACAACTCGCGCGCCATCTGCGCCGTGGTCACCGCCTCGCGCACCGTGTGGCAGCCGGCGGTGTTGGGCAGGATGCGGCACCCGCTGTCTTTCAGGATTTCCCGAAACGCCTCTCCGCCATGCCCTTCGCGGCGCAGCGACACGGTGATGACCTCGGTCTGCGAGGCGGAAATCGCGTCGCGCAACACCTGCGGCGACGGGTATTGCGCCGTGCCCAGCATCAGCCGGCAGTTCAGGTCGACGCCGTAGAACATCGCTCAGCCTCCCTGCATCGGCGACAGGACCTCGACCTTCGCGCCGTCCCGCATCGGGATCGCGGCGCGGTCGGCACGGGGCACGAACACCCCGTCGAGCGCCGTCGCCACGCTGTCGGCGTCAAAGCCCAGTTCGTCGATCAGATCGGCCAGCGTTCCTCCGCGCACCGATTCTGTCCTGCCGTTCACGTCAACCCGCATGTCGTTGCTCCTGAAACACCATCGCCGCCAGTTCCTCGGCCAGCGCGGGACCCATCAGGAACCCGTGCCGGTAGAGGCCGTTCACATGAATGCGGTCGCCGCGTGCGACGACCGCGGGCACATTGTCGGCAAATGCGGGCCGCAGCCCGGCGCCCGTCTCGATCAGCCGCGCCTCGCCAAAGGCCGGATGCACGGTATAGGCGGCGGATAGCAGCTCCATGACCGTGCGCGCCGTGATCGGGCCGTCATCCTCGCTTTCGATCATCGTCGCGCCGACCATGAACCGCCCGTCGCCGCGCGGCACGACATAGCAGGGAAAACGCGGATGCAGCAGCCGGACGGGACGCGACAGCGCAACCTCCCGGGTTTCGATCATCAGCATTTCACCGCGCACCGCGCGCAATCCCGGCAGGTCGGCCCGCGCCGCCCAGCCGCGGCAATCGACAATCTGGCCGCGCGGTCGCCGCTGGGCACCGAAATGCAATTCGACGCCCATCCCGCGCAATCGCGCGATGAGCGCGGAACAGGCCGCGCGCGGATCGAGATGCGCCTCCTGCGCAAAGTGCAGCCCCACCGCGAACCGCCCGCCCAGGTCGGGCTCGATCTCACCCGGAACAACCCGGTCATGGCCCCGCGTGGCGCATGCGAAACGGTCCAGTTCGACCCGGTCGCGCGGCGGGGCGACGACCAGCGTGCCCTGCTGCAGGACACCGGGCACCCGCGCCGCCCACCAGTCGCGCGCGGCCTGGCCGCGCGTGACGATCCCGTCCGGCGCGGCCTCGCCTTCGCAGAACGGCGCGAGCATCCCGCCCGCATACCACGAGGCCCCCGTCGGCGCCGGGTCGGGGTCGATCACCTCGACCCGGCAGCCGCGTTCGGCCAGCGCGGTCGCGGCGCAGAGCCCCGCCACGCCGGCCCCGAGAACCGAGAACATCATTCCGCAGGCTCGTTCGCCGGCACATAGAGTTCGCCGCCCTCGCGGAACTTCGCCGCCATCGCCTCCATGCCCTTCTGCTTTTCGGCCTCGGCGCGGATGTCGTGGGAAATCCGCATCGAACAGAATTTCGGCCCGCACATCGAACAGAAATGCGCCACCTTGTGGGCCTCTTTCGGCATGGTTTCGTCATGCATCTCGCGTGCCGTATCCGGGTCGAGACCGAGGTTGAACTGGTCTTCCCATCGAAACTCGAACCGCGCCCGGCTGATCGCGTCGTCGCGCCGCCGGGCGCCCGGATGTCCCTTGGCCAGATCGGCGGCATGGGCGGCCAGCTTGTAGGTGATCACGCCGGTCTTGACGTCGTCGCGGTCGGGCAGGCCCAGATGTTCCTTGGGGGTGACGTAGCAGAGCATCGCGGTGCCGAACCAGCCGATCATCGCCGCCCCGATGGCGGATGTGATGTGGTCATAGCCCGGCGCGATGTCGGTCGTGAGCGGCCCGAGCGTATAGAAGGGCGCCTCGTGGCAATGTTTCAGCTGCTCGTCCATGTTGGCCTTGATCTTGTGCATCGGCACATGGCCGGGGCCTTCGATCATCACCTGGCAGTCCTTTGCCCAGGCGATGCGGGTCAGCTCGCCCAGCGTGCGCAATTCGGCGAACTGCGCCTCGTCATTGGCGTCGGCGATCGATCCGGGGCGCAGCCCGTCCCCCAGCGAGAACGACACGTCGTAGCGGCGGCAGATGTCGCAGATTTCCTCGAAATGCTCGTAGAGAAAGCTCTCGCGGTGATGATGCAGGCACCATTTCGCCATGATCGACCCGCCGCGCGACACGATGCCGGTGACCCGTTTCGCGGTCATCGGGATCATGTGCAGCCGCACGCCCGCATGGATGGTAAAGTAATCCACCCCCTGTTCGGCCTGTTCGATCAGCGTGTCGCGGAACACCTCCCATGTCAGGTCTTCGGCAATGCCGCCGACCTTTTCCAGCGCCTGGTAGAGCGGCACGGTCCCGATCGGCACCGGCGCGTTGCGGATGATCCAGTCGCGGATGTTGTGGATGTTGCGCCCGGTCGACAGGTCCATCACCGTGTCCGCGCCCCAGCGGATCGCCCAGACCATTTTCTCGACCTCCTCCTCCATCGACGAGGTGACGGCGGAGTTGCCGATATTGGCGTTGATCTTTACCTTGAAATTGCGCCCGATGATCATCGGCTCCAGCTCGCGGTGGTTGATGTTGGCGGGGATGATCGCGCGGCCCGCCGCTATCTCGGCGCGCACGAATTCCGGCGTCACCAGGTCGGGCAGTTCGGCGCCGTGGGCGTCGCCGTCGCGGTCATGGGCGGCCATCCTTCCCTCGTTTTCGCGGATCGCGACAAACTCCATCTCGGGGGTGACGATGCCGGCCCGGGCATAGGCGAGCTGGGTCACCGCCCGGTCGCCCACGGCCCGCAGCGGCGCGGGCTGAACCGGAAAGGCCGGCGTCAGCCGGTCGCCCGACGCAAACCCGTTATCCGCATCCGTGATGCTGCGGCCGTCATATGTCTCGACATCGCCGCGCTGCTGCAGCCAGCCGCCACGCACCTCGGGCAGGCCGGTGGCGATGTCGATCCGCGCGGCGGGATCGGTATAGGGACCGGAACTGTCATAGAGGCTGAGCGGCGCTTCGCCGGTCACCACGATTTCGCGCATCGGCACCCGGATGTCATGGGTTTCGCCGGTGACATAGGTCTTGCGCGACGCGGGCAGGGCGCCCGTGGTGATGGTGGGGATCGTGTCTTTCATGTCGGTCTCCTCTCGCGATGAGACCCAGGGGACAGCCTTGGCAGAAAGGGACCGGATCAACCCCGGCGCGACATGCGCCGACGATTGCCTGCGGTCCGAAAGGACCGCCCTCGCCATACAGAGGTTCGCGGGGATACCCTTCGGTCTTCCTACGCCAGCATCAACTGGGTCAGGTTCAAAGGGTCGCGTCACCGGGGTTTCCCCCTGTCAGCCTCTCAGTCCCCTTGGCGGGACTCCCCTGACGTTGGTTGCTATATTCAGGCCCGCCCCGGCGGTGTCAATCGGGAAACGCCGGATAGCGCCACAAACCGGACAACGCCCCGCGCCTGGTTCGCGCGGTTCGTCCTGTTCGCCCATTTCGCTCAGTGGCGCCGGCCGCATTCCCGGTTGACCTCGCCAACACCATCGTCATACAGGCCAACGTCAATTTCTGAAGGTGGCCGCGATGCCCGATCTGCTGATCGAACTCTTTTCCGAAGAGATCCCCGCCCGCATGCAGGCGCGCGCCGGCGAGGACCTGAAGAAGCGCATGACCGACGGGCTGGTCGAGGCAGGTCTGACCTATGCGGGGGCCGCCGCCTTTGCCACGCCCCGCCGCCTGACGCTGACGGTGCAGGGGCTGCCCACCGAAAGCCCGACCATCCGCGAAGAGCGCAAAGGCCCCCGGGTCGGCGCACCTGACAAGGCCGTCGACGGGTTCCTGCGCGGCGCCGGCATCCCGCGCGAGGCGCTGGAACAACGCGACACCCCCAAGGGCGCGGTCTGGTTCGCCACGGTCGAAAAACCGGGGCACGCGGCCGAACAGATCGTGGCCGAGGTGCTCGAAACCGTGATCCGCGGCTTTCCCTGGCCCAAATCGATGCGCTGGGGCGACGGCAGCCTGCGCTGGGTGCGGCCGCTGCAATCGATCCTGTGCATCCTGACCGATGAAAGCGGCGCCCGCGTCGTGCCGATGGAGGTCGGGGGCATCGCGGCGGGCGACAGCACCGAAGGCCATCGTTTCATGGCGCCGGGGCGGTTTTCCGTCACCTCGTTCGAGGATTACGAGACCAGGCTGCGCGCGGCCAGGGTGATCCTGTCATCCGAGACCCGCGCCGAACAGATCCGCGCCGAGGCCGGGAACCTCGCCTTTGCCGCGGGCATGGAACTGGTCGAGGATGCCGGGCTGCTGGCCGAGGTGGCCGGGCTGGTGGAATGGCCGGTCGTGCTGATGGGCGACATTGCCGAAGATTTCCTGTCGCTGCCGCCCGAGGTGCTGCAGACCTCGATGCGCGAACACCAGAAGTTCTTTTCCCTGCGCAACCCGAAAACCGGGCGGATCGAGAAATTCATCACCGTCGCCAACCGCGAAACCGCCGACAATGGCGCGACCATCCTGTCGGGGAACCGCAAGGTGCTGTTCGCGCGGCTGTCGGATGCGAAATTCTTCTGGGAAAACGATCTCCGCGTGGCCGGGACGGGCGGCCAGGCCTGGCTCGACGCGCTGGAAAACGTGACCTTCCACAACAGGTTGGGCAGCCAGGGCGACCGCATCCGCCGCATCGCCGCGCTGGCGCGGGAACTGGCCCCCGCCTGCGGCGCCGATCCCGACATGGCCGAGCGCGCCGCGCGCTGGGCCAAGGCCGACCTGAGCAGCGAAATGGTCTATGAATTCCCCGAATTGCAGGGGCTGATGGGCCGGTATTATGCCGGCCATGCCGGCCACCCGGCCGAGGTCGCCGCCGCCGCGCAGGATCACTATTCGCCGCTCGGCCCCTCCGATACCGTGCCCACGGCGCCGGTTTCGGTGGCCGTGGCTCTGGCCGACAAGCTCGATACGCTGACCGGGTTCTGGGCCATCGACGAGAAACCCACCGGGAGCAAGGACCCCTTCGCCCTGCGCCGCGCCGCGCTGGGGGTCATTCGGTTGGTGCTGGAGAATGATCTAAAGCTACCGCTATTGGGTTGGTTGACTGCTCGCATTGCCGTTTTTCTGGGGTATGATGAAAGCCATGTGCATGAGTTGAACAGAATACTCGTTGAATATTCTGACATTCTGAGGCTTGACGAAAGCGGCAGTTTCTCTGCGCCGAACCAAGAACTGATGGAGAGACTTGCCGCTCTGCTGCAAATTGATCGAGAGGCGCGGAGGGACGAGATCCTTGCCGCCGGGCGGGTGATCTACGACCAGTTGAATAACGCTCGTGGAATAGGACGACATCTCCTCGCCTTCCTCCACGACCGCCTCAAGGTCTTCCTCCGCGACGAAGGCATCCGCCATGACATCATCGACGCCTGCATCTCGATGCCGGGTAGCGACGATCTGAACCTGCTGGTCAAACGCGCCCGCGCGTTGCAGGCGGTGCTGGGCACCGAGGACGGGGAAAACCTGGTGCAGGGGTTCAAACGCACCAACCTCCTCAACCAGGCAAAAGAAAAGTATGGGGACGACTACTCGCTTGGCGCGGATGTGAAACTGGCCGAAACCGACAGCGAAACCGCGCTGTTCGCGGCGCTGGACGAGGCCGAGGCCCGGATCGCGCCCGCGCTGGAAGCCGAGGACTTCCCCGCCGCGATGGCCGCCATGGCCGCGCTGCGCGCACCGATCGACGCGTTTTTCAAGGATGTGCAGGTCATGTCCGACAACGATGAGGTGCGCCGCAACCGGCTGAGGTTGCTGCACCGGATTCGCGCGACCTGTGCGCAGGTGGCCGATCTGACCCGCATCGAGTAGGGCGCGGGTGGCCGCCGCGCGCCGGGATAGCTGCCCCGATACTTGCCCCGATACTTGCTCCGACGCTTGCACGGGCGCAATTCGCGCTTATGCTGCACGGCAACCCAAAGGATGCCGCAGTGCAGAATGATCCGAATGTCACGCTGATCACCGCCACCGCGCCGGTGGCCACCACCACCCATGGCGGGCGGGCCAAATGCCTCCAGCGGCTGGTGCGGCTGGACCTGCCGGTGCCGCGCACGGTGGCGCTGTGTTTCGACACGGTCAAGGCGATCGCCGCGGGTGGGATGCCCGACCTCTCGGCCATCCTGGGCCAGTTCGACGACCGCGCGCTGCTATGCGTGCGCCCGTCATCGGAAGATCCCGACTGGGGCGGCCCCGGCGCGGTGATGAGCATCGGCATGTCCGACGGCGCCCATGCGGCGCTGAGCGACAGTCTCGGCCCGGCGGCGGCCACCGCGCTCTACCTGCGCTTCGTGCAATCCTATGCGACCCATGTGGCGCGGCTCGACCCGGATGAATTCGAACATATCGACGGGACCGGCCCCGAGGCGCTGGCCGCGGCGCTGGATGCCTACGAGGACGAGGCGGACGAACCGTTCCCGCAGGATCGCGGCGAACAGCTCGCCGGTGTGCTGCGGTCGATGGCGCGGGCCTGGGACGGCACCTCGGCGCGGCTGCTGCGCCAGGCCAAGGGCGCGCCCGCCGAGGCCGGGCTGGGCCTCGTCGTGCAGGAGATGATCCCCGGCGTCGGGCCGGGCGAATGCGGATCGGGCGTGATCCAGCTGGTCAACACGGTGACCGGTGACAAGCAGGTCACCGGGCGCTACCTGCGTCAGAGCCAGGGCCGCGAGGCGCTGGGCGATGGCTCGGGATCGCTCTATCTGGCGTCTGACAGCCGCGGGACCGCGTTGCAGGATGTCGCGCCCGAGGCCTTCGGGGCGCTGCGCGACCATGCGGCGCTGATGCGGCGGCAGCTGCGCGCCGAGATGCAGGTCGAGTTCGTCATTGCCAACGGCCAGGTGCATATCCTCGACGGGATGCGGGTGCCACGCTCGCCGCGCGCAGCGGTCAAGATCGCGGTGCGCCTGGCCGAAGAGGGCATCATCCCCCGGCAGGAGGCGCTGCTGCGCGTCGAGCCGCACGGGCTGAACGAGTTGCTGCACCGGCAGGTCGACCCCGAGGCGGAACGCGACCTGCTGGCCACCGGCATCGCCGCCAGCCCCGGCGCTGCCACCGGGCGGATCGTGTTTACCTCGGCCGATGCGCAGGCCAGCGCCGCGCGCGGCGAGGCCTGCGTGCTGGTGCGCCGCGAAACCTCGCCCGAGGATGTGCGCGGGATGCATGCCGCCGCCGCGGTGCTGACCGAAAAGGGCGGCATGACCAGCCACGCGGCGGTGATCGGCAGGGGGCTGGGGCTGCCCTGCATCGTCGGCGTGTCGGACCTGCGGTTCCAGACCCGCAAGAAACAGATCACCGCACCGGACGGGCGCATCCTGCGCGAAGGCGATCTGGTCACCATCGACGGAACGTCCGGGCAGGTGCTGGCGGGCGAGCCGGCGATGCTCGAGGCGGCGCTGGACGACAGTTTCCGCACCCTGATGGGCTGGGCCGACGCCGAACGCGACATCGGCATCCGCGCCAATGCCGACACGCCGGCGGACGCGCAGACCGCGCGCAATTTCGACGCCCAGGGGATCGGGCTGTGCCGGACCGAGCACATGTTCTTTGAAACCGGGCGGCTCACGGTGATGCGCGAGATGATCTTTGCCCAGACGCCCGCGGGCCGGGCGGCGGTGCTGGAACGGCTGCTGCCGATGCAGCGCGCCGACTTCGTGCAGCTGTTCCGCATCATGGAGGGCCAGCCGGTCTGCATCCGCCTGTTCGACCCGCCGCTGCACGAGTTCCTGCCCACCAACCGGGCGGGCCAGCGCGACCTGGCGGATGCGCTGAACCTGCCGGTGTCCGATGTCACCCGCCGGGCCGACGCGATGGTGGAATACAACCCGATGCTGGGGATGCGCGGGGTGCGACTGGGCGTGACCGTGCCCGAGATCTACGACATGCAGGCCCGCGCCATTTTCGAGGCGGCGATCGAGGCCAGTCGCGACGGGGCCTCGGTGGTGCCCGAAATCATGATCCCGCTCGTTTCGGCCCGCCGCGAGGTGGAACTGGTCAAGGCCCGGATCGACGCGGTGGCCGTCGCCGTGCGCGCCGAGGCGGGCCGCGATTTCGATTATCGGCTGGGGGTGATGGTCGAAACCCCCCGCGCCGCGTTGCGCGCCGCCGAGATCGCGCCGCATTGCGCGTTCCTGTCCTTCGGCACCAACGACCTGACCCAGATGACCTATGGGCTGTCGCGCGACGATGCCGGGCGGTTCATGTCGGCCTATGTCCAGAAAGGCGTGTTCCCCGAGGATCCGTTCCACGTTCTCGACACGGACGGGGTGGGCGAGCTGCTGCGGCTCGGCGTCGAACGCGGCCGCGGCGCGCATCCGGGAATCACCCTGTCCGTCTGCGGCGAACATGGCGGAAACCCCGAATCGATCGCGTTCTGCCGGGCCGCCGGGTTCGACTATGTCTCCTGTTCTCCATTCCGGGTGCCGGTGGCGCGACTGGCTGCCGCACAGCTGGCCATCCGCCACAAGATCGGCGACAGCTCGGCCGACAGCCCCAATATCTAGAGAGATTCGGGGCCGCTTCGGACCTTTCCCCCTGAATTTTCAGGCAATTTCCTGCCGTTTCCCGCCGGGTTCCGGCCCTCGGGTGGACCTTTTGGGGCCCGTGGGATAACCGACCCCGGCGCCGTGCACCGGGGGGAGTTCGGCGCCGAGCTGGTCCGGACCTGGGGATTGGGAACATGATGAGACGATTTTTGGGCGCCTTCGCGCTGATTTGTGCTGCCGCACTGCCTGTAACCACGACTGCGGAAACCACACGCGAGGACCGCGTTGGACGCGATGGGATTCAGCCCAGGGTCGAACGCAAGGTGATCCGGTCCAACCCGGTGGCCGAGGCGGTCACCGTGGACGAAACCGGCGCGGTGACGCGCCGCGAGACCAATCCGCTGCGCGCGCTGCTGGGCGGCGGGGCGCAGGAAGCGCCGGCACCGGCCCCCGGCCCGGTCACCTATTCGACCGCATGGCTGGATGCCCAGCCCAGGGCCGCCGGTGACGACAACTGGAAATGCCTGTCCGAGGCGCTCTATTTCGAGGCGCGCGGCGAAACCGTGAAGGGCCAGTTCGCGGTGGCCGAGGTGATCATGAACCGGGTGGCGTCGAACAGCTATCCGAATTCGCTCTGCGGCGTGATCCGCCAGGGCACCGGCAAGAAATTCCAGTGCCAGTTCACCTATACCTGTGACGGGCACAAGGAAGTGATCCGCGAAAAGAAGGCGTTCGAACGCGTGGCCAAGGTCGCGCGCGCGGTGATCGACGGTGCCGTCGAGGATCTGACCGCCGGGGCGACGCATTATCACACCTCAGCGGTTCGTCCGCGCTGGTCGCGGACATTCACCCGCACCGCCCAGATCGGCGTGCACATGTTCTATCGCCACTGACCCCGTGGCCACCGGCCGCGCATGAACCGGCGCCCGGGCGGCGGTTCCGCCCGATCCGGCCGCTGCATTCCATGACCTGTGGCACGGTGGGGCCGGGCCTGTTACAAGGGCGGCACGCGCTGGATGGCGCGGCACCGATGCCCAGGAACACGGGGACATGAGCACCGAGATCCGCCTAGCCTTTGCGCACCCGTCCGAACGGTCCCATGCAACCGCGCCGCGCGGTCCGCTCGACCGGATTTCGCTGCGCGATCATATCGTCGAGGTCGAGATCGGCGCCTTTCAGGCCGAGCGCGGCACCACCCAGCGGGTCTGTTTCAACATCGTCGTCGAGGTCGAGCCGGTCCTCGACCCCATCGACGACGACGTGGATCGCATTCTGTCCTACGACCGGGTGACCGAGGCGATCGCCCATGAACTGGCCGCCGAGCGCCTGAACCTGCTGGAAACGCTGGCCGAGCGCATCGCCGAACGGATCCTGTCGGAACCGCAGGCGGTGCGGGCCTTTGTCCGCATCGAGAAACTCGACCGCGGCCCCGGTGCGCTGGGGGTGGAGATCGTGCGCACGCGCGGGCAGGTCAGCGAACATCCCGGCGCGCCGGTGGATGACGACCGCCCCCATCCGCGGCTGGTCTATCTCTCGAACGCGGCCATCGCCGCGCCGCATCTGCCGGGATGGATCGACCAGTTGCAGGCCCGTGCGCGGCCGCTGATCCTGTGCGTGGGCGCGCCCGATCAGCCGGCGCCACGATCGGGACATGCCCTGACCCAGCGCCGCATCGACCTGCTGGCCATCGAACAGAACGCCTGGGTGCTGGCGGCGCGCGATCCCCGCTGCGTGGTGGTATCGACCCGGACCGAACTGGACTGGGCCATGAAGAACGGTCAGATCAGCGTCTGGGCGCCGTCCAAGATCGTGCTGGACGCGGTCGACGGGCCATCGGCGCACCCGTCCGACGCGGTGGCGCTGGCGGCTTGGTTCGCGGGGCAGTTCGAGGCCGGCGAGATGCTGGTGATCGGGGCCGACCTGCCGGCAGATGCCGCCGCCGCGCAGGTGCCGCTGCGGGGTGTTCCCGCCGACCGCACCACGCTGTGAGCCCGTATTTCCGCCCCTTGCCGCAGCATAGCGCGGCGCGCCCCGATACGGCGCGCCCGCTTGCGGGCGGGCCGCTCTGGTTCACCCATGCCGAGATGCTGTCGCGCGATGCGCCGCCCCGCGTCGTGGCCGCCGGCGACATTCCCGCGCCGGTTCTGGACCGCCTGGTTGCGCCGCGCGCGCCGGTTGCGGGGCTCGATCTGTCCCGGCCCCGGATCATGGGCATCCTGAACACGACGCCGGACAGTTTTTCGGATGGCGGACAGCACCTGGCGCCCGATGCGGCGCGGGCGGCGGCGACCGCGATGGTGGGGGCCGGGGCCGACATGATCGACGTGGGCGGTGAATCCACCCGGCCAGGCGCCGTGACCGTGCCCGAGGCAGAGGAGATCCGCCGCACCGCGCCGGTGATCGCCGCGCTGCGCGATCAAAGCGCGGTGCCGGTCTCGATCGACACGCGCAAGGCGGCGGTGGCCGAGGCCGCGCTCGATGCCGGTGCGGGGCTGGTCAACGACGTGGCGGGCCTGACCCACGATCCCGACCTCGCGCCGCTCTGCGCGTCGCGCGGGGTTCCGGTCTGCGTGATGCACGCACAGGGCGATCCGGCCACGATGCAGGACGCGCCCGTCTATGAGGACGTGCTGCTGGATGTCTACGACTATCTTGCCGGGCGCATCGCCGCGCTGGACCGCCAGGGGATCCCGCGTGAACGTATCCTGATCGATCCCGGCGTCGGGTTCGGCAAGACCAGGGCGCATAATCTGGCGCTGCTGGCGGGGCTGGCGCTGTTTCACGGGCTCGGCTGCGGCATCCTGCTGGGCGTGTCGCGCAAGCGGTTCATCGGCGATATCGGTGGCGCCCCGGACCCGCGGGCCCGCGCGCCGGGGTCGATCGCGGTTGGGCTTGCGGCTCTGGCGCAGGGCGTGCAAATGATTCGGGTGCATGACGTGGCCGAAACCGCGCAGGCGTTGCGTCTGTGGCGGGCGGCAAGGGACGGGAGAACAGATGCGTAAACTCTTTGGGACCGACGGGGTGCGCGGCACCGCCAACACGCCGCCGATGACCGCCGACATGGCGCTGCGGCTCGGCGCCGCCGTCGGCCGCTATTTCCGGCGCGAGGCCGGCGGGGTCCACCGCGTGGTGATCGGCAAGGACACCCGGCTGTCGGGCTACATGTTCGAAAACGCGCTGACCGCGGGGCTGACCTCGACCGGGATGAACGTGCTGTTGCTCGGCCCGGTGCCGACCCCCGCCGTGGGCATGATGACGCGGACCATGCGCGCCGATCTGGGCGTGATGATCTCGGCCAGCCACAACCCGGCGCAGGACAATGGCATCAAGTTCTTCGGCCCTGACGGGTTCAAGCTGTCGGACGAGGCCGAGGCCGAGATCGAGGCGCTGGTGGCCAGCGGCGTGGACCCGGCGCAGGCCAAGCATATCGGCCGGGCGAAACGGATCGACGACGCGCGGTTCCGCTATGGCGAACGGGTCAAGGCATCGCTGCCGCGCGACCTGCGGCTGGACGGGCTGAAGGTGGTGCTGGATTGCGCCAACGGCGCCGCCCATCGCACCGCGCCGGAGGTGCTGTGGGAACTGGGCGCCGAGGTGATCGCGATCGGCGCGTCGCCGGACGGGCACAACATCAACCAGGGCTGCGGATCGACCCATCCCGACGCGGCGGCGGCGGCGGTCGTGGCCCATGGCGCGGATGCGGGGATCGCGCTCGACGGGGACGCGGACCGGGTCGTGGTGATCGACGAGACCGGCAAGGTGGCCGATGGCGACCAGATCCTGGCGCTGCTGGCGGCGCGGATGGCGGCAACCGGCACCCTGACCGGCGGTGCGCTGGTGGCGACCGTGATGTCCAATCTCGGCCTGGAGCGGCACCTGCAGGGGCAGGGGCTGCGGCTGGAACGCACGGCGGTGGGCGACCGCTATGTCGTCGAACGGATGCGCGAGGGCGGGTTCAACCTGGGCGGCGAGCAATCGGGCCATATCGTGATGACCGACCACGCCACCACCGGCGACGGGCTGATGGCCGGCCTGCATGTGCTGGCCGAGATGCAGCGCGCGGGGCAGCGGGCCAGCGAGTTGTGCCACCGGTTCGACCCGGTGCCGCAACTGTTGCAGAACGTGCGCTACACCGCCGGGCAGACGCCGCTGGAGATGCCGCCCGTGCGCGACGCGATCGCGGGCGCCGAGGCCGCGCTGCAGGGGCAGGGGCGGCTGCTGATCCGCAAATCGGGCACCGAACCGCTGATCCGGGTGATGGCCGAATGCGAGGATGAGACGCTGTTGCGCGACACCGTGGCCGGCGTGGTGTCGGCGGTGGAGACCGCGGTGGCGGGCTGAGGTTCAGACGATCCGGCCCCACAGGTCGTAATCGCCGGCCTCGTCCACCTCGACGGTGACGATATCGCCGGGTTTCAGCGTCTCGTGGCCGTCGTCGATGAACAGGTTGCCGTCGATCTCGGGCGCATCGGCCATGGTGCGGCAGGTGGCGGCGTCGGCGTCCACCTCGTCGACGATCGCCTGACAGGTGGTGCCCACCCTGGCCGCCAGCTTCGCCGCCGAGATGTCCTGGGCCTTGGCCATGAAACGGTCCCACCGGTCCTGTTTGACCTCATCGGGCACATGATCGGGCAGCGTGTTCGACCGCGCGCCGTCCACGTTTTCGTATTTGAAACAGCCGACCCGGTCCAGCTGCGCCTCGTCCAGCCAGTCCAGCAGGGTCTGGAACTCCGCCTCGGTTTCGCCGGGATAGCCGACGATGAAGGTCGAGCGCAGGGTCAGGTCGGGGCAGGTGGCGCGCCAGGCGGCGATCTCGTCCAGCGTTTTCGCCGCCGCCGCCGGGCGGGCCATGCGTTTCAGCGTATCGGGATGCGCGTGCTGGAACGGAATGTCGAGATAGGGCAGCAACCTGTTGTCGGGGTCGGCCATCAACGGGATCAGGTTGCGGACATGGGGGTAGGGGTAGACATAATGCAGCCGCACCCAGGCCCCCAGCCGCCCCAGTTCGCGGGACAGGTCGGTGATGTGGCTGCGGATTTCGCCGCCCTTCCAGGGGTGCAGGTCGTGTTTGCGGTCCAGCCCGTAGGCCGATGTGTCCTGGCTGATCACCAGGAGTTCGCGCACGCCGCTTTCAACCAGCTTTTCCGCCTCGCGCAACACCGCGTGGGCGGGGCGGCTGGCCAGTTTTCCGCGCATCGCCGGGATGATGCAGAACCGGCACTTGTGATTGCAGCCCTCCGAGATCTTCAGATAGCTGAAATGGCGCGGGGTCAGCCGGACGCCCGAGGCCGGCAGAAGGTCGACGAACGGGTCCGGGTCGGGCGGCACCGCGCCATGCACGGCATCGAGCACCTGTTCATACTGGTGCGGGCCGGTCACGGCGAGAATGCGCGGGTGATGGGTGCGGATGTAATCGGGTTCGGCGCCCAAGCACCCGGTCACGATCACCTTGCCGTTCTCGGTCAGCGCCTCTCCGATGGCATCGAGGCTCTCGGCCTTGGCGCTGTCGAGAAAGCCGCAGGTGTTCACGATCACCGCGTCGGCCCCGGCGTAATCGGGCGAGATCCCGTAGCCTTCGGCGCGCAGCCGGGTCAGGATGCGTTCGCTGTCGACCAGCGCCTTGGGGCAGCCGAGGCTGACCATGCCGATGGTGGGCTGGCCCCGGCGCGGCCTGTCGGAGACGCGGGCGGCGGGGGCGAGGTCGGGGCGCAGGTCGGGCGGGTTCGTGCTCATCGTCCGCCATATAGGGGGGACGGGCCTTGGGCGCAAAGGGTTTGCGCGGCGCCCGGCGCGCCGCCGTCGCGCTGGCCCCGGCCGCCGGAGCCTCCGGCGGGGATATTTTCGGCAAGAGGAAGGCGCGCGCGCCCCGCTCAGATCGTCTGGTCGTAGTCGCCCACCGCGGGTTCGGTCCGGATCACCGCGTCGAGATCGGCAAAGATGGCGCGCATCTCTGTCTCGCTTTCGGGGCTTTCGCAGACCACCACCAGGTTCGGGGTGTTGGAGGAGGCGCGCACCAGGCCCCATGCGCCATTGTCGAGGATGACGCGGGCGCCGTTCACGGTGATCACCTGCGCGATCGGCCGGCCGGCCAGCGTGCCGCCATCCGTGGCCATCGCCGACAGCCTGTCCACGATCCTGTCGAGGACGGCGTATTTCTCGGTATCGGCGCAATGGGGCGACATGGTGGGGGTCGACCAGGTGCGCGGCAGGGCGCGGCGCAGGTCGGACATGGACTGGCCGGGGTTGCGGTCCATCAGCTTGCAGATTTCGACCGCGACCCGCATCCCGCAATCATAGCCACGCCCGATCGGCTCAGCGAGGAAGTAGTGGCCCGATTTCTCGAACCCGGCCAGCGCGCCGATTTCCTTGACCCGGCGCTTCATGTAGCTGTGGCCGGTTTTCCAGTAATCCGCCTTGATGCCGTTTTCCTTCAGCGCCGGGTCCGATGCGAACAGCCCGGTGGATTTCACATCGGCCACGAAAGTCGACCCCGGATAGAGCCGACCCAGATCGCGGGCCATGATCACGCCGACCTTGTCGGCAAAAATCTCTTCGCCCTCATCGTCCACGACGCCGCAACGGTCGCCATCGCCGTCGAAGCCCAGCGCCAGGTCGGCGCCGCTGGCTTTGACGCTGGCGGCCATGTCATGCAGCATTTCCATCGCTTCGGGGTTCGGGTTGTAGTTCGGAAACCCGTAATCGAGCCGGTTATGCGACGGCACCACCGTTACCCCGATCCGTTCGAGCAGCTCGGGAGCAAAGGCGCCCGCGGTGCCGTTGCCGGTGGCGCAGACTACCTTGAGCGGGCGGGTCATGCGGAAATCGCCGGCGAGATCGTCCAGGTAGGCCTCGCGCAGGCCGGGGACGAATTCGTAGCCGCCGCCGGGATGGGGCCGGCCCCGGCCCTGCAGGACGATGTCGCGCAGTTCGGCCATTTCGTCCGGGCCATGGGTCAGCGGGCGTTCGAACCCCATCTTCACCCCGGTCCAGCCATTGGGGTTGTGGCTGGCGGTGACCATCGCCACAGCAGGCACGTCGAGATGGAACTGGGCGAAATAGGCCATCGGAGACAGTGCCGGTCCGATGTCCTTGACGCGGATGCCGGCCTCGATCAGCCCGAGGATCAGCGCCTGTTTGATCGCCAGCGAATAGTCGCGATAGTCGTTGCCGACCGCGATCACCGGCTCGATCCCGCGGGCGCGGATCTGGGTGCCCAGGCCCAGCCCCAGCGCGGTCATGCCGGGCAAGTTGATGTCGTCGGGGTATTTCCAGCGGGCATCGTATTCGCGGAAACCGGTGGGCGCGATCATCGGGTCGCGCAGGAATTCCCAGGTGTTCTGATGCACCTCGGGCAAGGGTCTGGTCATGTCAAAAGTCTCTGGTTCTGCTCAGATTTCAATCGGGTTTGCCTTAGCAAGGCCATCAAAACGCATCAATGTGTCAATCAAACCGGGCATCTGGTCGAGATAGATCATGTTGGGACCGTCACAGGGGGCGTTGTCGGGATCCTGGTGGGTCTCCATGAATACGCCGGCAACGCCGACCGCCACGGCCGAACGGGCCATGACCGGCGCGAATTCCCGCTGCCC
This sequence comes from Pukyongiella litopenaei, assembly GCF_003008555.2. Classification (NCBI taxonomy): domain Bacteria; kingdom Pseudomonadati; phylum Pseudomonadota; class Alphaproteobacteria; order Rhodobacterales; family Paracoccaceae; genus Pukyongiella; species Pukyongiella litopenaei. The sequence continues at coordinate 2,882,616 of NZ_CP027665.1, forward strand.
GCCCGATGCACCGCCCAGACCGCCCGGTTGGGCCACGGTATGGGTGGCGTCCATGATCACCGGATACCCGGTGCGCCCCATTTCGGGCAGTGACTGCATGTCGACCACGAGGCGGTTGTAGCCAAAGCTGACGCCGCGTTCGGTCAGCATGATATTGTGATTGTTCGTGCTTTCGATCTTGGCGGCGACATTCTGCATGTCCCAGGGGGCCAGAAACTGCCCTTTCTTGACATTGACCGCGGCGCCGGTCGATCCGGCGGCTTTCAGCAGCGCGGTCTGGCGGCACAGAAAGGCCGGGATCTGCAGGATGTCGCAGATTTCGGCCACGCTGGCACATTGTTCCTTTTCGTGAACATCCGTCGTGACCGGCACGCCGATCGCTTCCTTCACCGATTTCAGGACCGCCAGGCCCTTTTCCAGGCCCAGGGCCGGGGCGGCGTCGATCGATGTCCTGTTCGCCTTGTCGAAGGACCCTTTGAACACATATTGCGCGCCGGCGGCGTCACAGGCTTCCTTCAGCCGTCCGGCGATCATCTGGGCGTGGTCCGCCGTTTCGAGTTGGCACGGACCGGCGATCACGGTCAGCGGGCGGTCATTGCCGATGGTCAGGCCGGCGACGGAAACATGTTTCATGGCTTAGGACGATACCTGTTCTCGGAGGATGGAGGCGGTCAGCGACAGCAACAGATAGATACCCGCAAAGACCAGGAATGCCAAAAGCGTATTTTCGAACTTCCGGGGATAGCTGGCCGCGTCCGCCGCGACGGGTTCGACCGAGGTGGTCAGGTAGCGGACCTGGCGGTTGGCCTCCATCCGGGTCTGTTCGAGCTGCTGGAGCGCCGATTGCAGCATCATGTCGCGGGCGGCGAGGTCGGCCTGCGCCATCTGGATGCGGACCGACAGCTGCGCCAGTGAATTTTCGCCCGCGCTGGCATCGGTCATGCGCATGTTGAGATCGTTCAGCAGGTTTTCGAGCCGTCCGACATCGCCGCGTGCGCCGTCGACCTTGGCCTGGTTGGGGCGGGCGTTGTCCAGCAGGGCGGCCAGTTGCAGCTGCTTTTCCTGCAGTTGAAGCTCGACATTGTTGATCTGGCTGCGCAGGCTCGCGATCACCCCTTCGGGATCGAGAACGGCGCCCTGCTGTTGCAGTTCCACCAGGGCTTCCTGCGCGTCGCGCCGGGCGACCTGGGCTTGTTCGAACCCTTCCATCGCGTCCCGCATCTGGTCGCCGCGTTTCTGCTGCGACAGGTTGTTGACCCGTTCCTCGGCATAGGTGATCAGGCGCCGCGAAAACTCGGCGGCCAGTTCCGGATCGGCGGCGATCACCTCCATGCGGATCACGCCTTCGGTCGGATCGTAGCCGATCTTCACGTTCTTGCGGTAGATCCGGTATGCGTCTTCGTTGGAGGCGTCGGTGTCGAGCCGCTGGATCGGGTCGATCCGGTCCTGTTCGAAATGCGCCTTGAAGCCCATGTCGCGATCCAGCCGCAGCATCGCATCGCGGGATTCCAGATAGGACTGCACCGCGATCGAATCCTGGCTGGTGGCAAATTGCGTGCCCGACAGCAACCCGCCCAGACCGCTGCCGCCGGCATTGTCCGCCTGCAGGATCAGGAAGCCGGAGTTTGATGCATACATCGGCGTCGCCACCCGGTAGAAATACCACCCGGCCACCAAAGCGGGCAGGAACACGAAAAAGCTCAGCCGCGCCAGCAGCAGCGCCAGCCGGCGGCGGCGCCGGCGCACGATATCGCGCTGGATCCCGGTGATTTCCTTCTCGCGCCTTGCCGCGGGGCTGAGTTCGGTCGAAGGCAGTTCGGTCCGGCGCGGTTCGAATTTCTGCGGCAGATGCACATGATCCCCGCTGTCGCCCTCTGGTTTCCGTCCCGGCTGGCCTGCCATGGTTTCGAACGCGTCCGGCGCGCCGGTCTGTGGATCGGCGCCGCCGCGCGGCACGACCAGTTCCAGCATGTTCGAGCGTTTGAACGGGTCGATGTTCTTTTGCCGCAGCAGGCGCACCGCGTCATGTTCGTCGGCCGGTTCCAGGCCGTGTTTCTCGGCCACCCGCAGGGCCATGCGCAACTGGCGGCCGGTCAGGCCCTCGGCGCGGATCGCCTCGAGTTCGGCGTCGACGGGGTTTTCCGCCGCCGCGTCCCCGCCGTCGCCATCCGCGGCCTCGCCGGTGCCGGCGGGGTTGGGGGCGTCGGCCTGGCTCGCGCTGGTGCGGCGGATGCGGAACTTGCTAGCCTTGGGTCTGGTAGTCATAGAGTTGCCTTGCCTCTTCCAAGGTGTCGAACATATGCAGCCGCCCGTCCTTGAGCACGGCGGCCGAACTTGCGAATTTTTCCAGCGTCTGCGCCTGGTGCGAGACGATCACGATGGTCGTGTTGCGCAGCCGTTCCTGCAGGATCGCCCCGGCCTTGCGGTTGAATTCCACATCCGTGGTGCCGGGCATGCCTTCGTCGATCAGGTAGATGTCGAATTCAAGCGCCAGCATCAGCGCGCAGGAGAACCGCGCCCGCATACCCGACGAATAGGTGGCCAACGGCTGGTCGAAATATTCGCCCAGATCGCAGAGCCACCGGCAATAAGCCTCGACGTAATCGGGATCGAGCCCGTAGAGCTTGGCGATATAGCGGCTGTTTTCCATCGCCGACACCTTGCCGACCACGCCGCCCATGAAACCCAGCGGGAAGGACACGTTGCAACTGCGCCTGATTTCGCCCTCGTCGGGTTTCTCAAGTCCCGCCATCATGTTGATCAGCGTTGTCTTGCCGGTGCCGTTGGGCGCGAGAATGCCCAGCGACCGGCCGAGTTCGACCCGGAACGACGCTTCGTGCAGGATCACCTTGCGGCGGGTGCCTGTCCAGAAGGATTTGCTGACATTCTCGAACTCGATCATCGTGCCGCCCGATACCGGCGCTCCGTTGGTGGTGTCCCGGGCAGGAACATGCCCTCCTGCCGCTCTAGCAGCGGTGTGTTAACGCCCGATAGACGTAGTGACGCGTTATTATGTAGAATTGCAGGGGAATTATCCAATGGGAATGACATGGCGCGCGCCGGACGGCCCGAGAACGTGACCCCCGCGCACGGGGCCGGAGGCGAACCGGCGCTGGCCGATCGGATCCGGGCCTGCCGGATCTGCAGTGACCGGTTTGCCGCCACCGCGACGGCCCATGCGCCGCGCCCGGTGGTCTGGTTCCGTCCAGGCGCGCGGCTATTGATCGCGGGGCAGGCGCCCGGTGCGCGGGTCCATGCATCGGGGCGCCCCTTTACCGATCCCTCCGGTGACCGGCTGCGCGACTGGCTGGGGATCGGCGAGGACGTGTTCTATGACCTCTCGCGCGTGGCGGTGGTGCCGATGGCGTTCTGTTTCCCGGGCTACGACGATCGCAAGGCCGACCTGCCGCCGCCGCCGGTCTGCGCGCGGACCTGGCACGGGCAGGTGATGGCGGAGCTGGGCGAGGCGCCGCTGGTGGTGCTGGTGGGCGGTCATGCCCATCGCTGGCACCTGGGGACACGCGCGGGCGTGACCGAAACCGTGGCGGGCTGGCGCGCCCATGCGCCGTGGGTGTTCCCCTTGCCTCATCCGTCCTGGCGCAATACGGCATGGCTGAAACGCAATCCGTGGTTCGCGGCCGAGCTGTTGCCGGCCCTGCGCGTGCGGGTGCAGGAGGTTCTGGATGGTGCAGGATGAGACCCCGCTGGACGCGGCCCACGCGGCGATGGTGGCGGACGAGGCCGACGATACCGCGCGGCTGCGGTTCTACGACCGGCTGGCCGATGCCGAGCTGTTCCTGCTGCTGACGGGGGAACCGGATGGCGATGACATCACGCCCGAACTGTTCGATACCGGCGAGGGCCGGTTCGCGCTGGGTTTCGACCGGGCCGAACGGCTGGCCGAGTTCACCGGCCGGCCCGCGCCCTACGCGGCGCTGTCGGGCCGGGTGCTGGCCGGGTTGCTGGCCGGGCAGGGGATCGGGCTGGCGCTGAATCCCGAGGTGGCGCCATCGTCGATGCTGTTGCCCGCCGCGGCGCTGGGCTGGCTGCGCGACACGCTCGACCAGGGTCCGGGCACGGTAGAGGCGTGGATAGCCGCCTTCACACCGCCGGCGGGCCTGCCCCCCGCGCTGCTTGCCGCGCTTGATGCCAAGCTGGCCACCGCCGCCGGACTGGCGCGGGCGGCCTGGTTGGTCGGGGTCGAATATGCCGGCGGCGGTCGCGGTCACCTGCTGGGCTTTGTCGATGCGGTCGAAGGCGCCCAGACGGCCCTGGCCGGGGCGGTGTCCGAGGCGCTGGTGTTTTCCGGGCTCGAGGCCGGGATGCTCGATGTGGGGTTCTTTGCCGCCGACGATCCCGCCGCCGCGCGCATGGCCGGGCCGGGGCTGCGCTTCGATCTTCCCGAACCCGAACCGCCCGCCCGGCCCTCGACCCCCGGATCGGACCCGGACCGCCCGCCCATCCTGCGCTGAGCCGGTCCACGCCGCCAACTATGACGGCGTGGGGCAGGGGGCATGCCGCGCCGCCGCCCCGCGAAACCGGGCGCGTTGCTCAGTCCGCCGCGTCGCCCTCTGGCGCCAGCTTGTCCTGGGTGTTGGTGTCGAAATCCCCCGCGTCGTGGCGTTCGTGAAGCTGCAATTCGGGGTTGCCGAAGGTGCGGTTCACCATCCGTCCACGCAGCACCGCCGGGCGCGCGTCGACCGCCCGGGCCCAGCGCTGCACGTTGGCATAGCTTTCGACATCCAGGAACTCGCCCGCCTCGTAGAGCCGTCCCAGCGCCAGTTGCCCATACCACGGCCAGATCGCGATATCGGCGATGGAATACGCGTCGCCGGCGATGAATTCGCGATCGGCCAGTTGCCGGTCCAGCACGTCGAGCTGGCGTTTGGCCTCCATCGCGAAGCGGTTGATCGGATATTCCCATTTCTCCGGCGCATAGGCATAGAAATGGCCAAAGCCGCCGCCCAGGTAGGGCGCGCTGCCCATCTGCCAGAACACCCAGTTCATCACCTCGGTCCGGTCCGGGCCGGTGGCGGGCAGCAACGCCCCGAACTTCTCGGCCAGGTGGAACAGGATCGACGCGCTTTCGAATACCCGCACCGGTTCATCGCCGGACCGGTCCCACAGGGCCGGGATCTTGGAATTCGGGTTGGCCTCGACGAACCCGCTGCCGAACTGGTCGCCCTCGCCGATATTGATCAGCCAGGCATCGTATTCCGCGCCCGCATGGCCAAGCGCCAGCAGCTCTTCGAGCATCACCGTGGCCTTCACGCCATTGGGCGTGGCCAGCGAATAGAGCTGCATCGGATGTTTGCCCACCGGCAGGACCCGGTCATGGGTCGGGCCGGCGACCGGGCGGTTGATGCTGGCAAATCGCCCGCCGCTTTCGCTGTCCCAGGTCCAGACCGCGGGCGGCTGATACGGGGCGGGGTCGTTGGAATGCTTGTCGGCGTCTTTCATCGGGTCAGGTCCATCCATCGCGTTGCGCTGACAGCACATATATCCGCAATCGCCCGCTCGAACAGGCCCTCATTCTGTGCAGCAGATCACATCGGCTCCGCGGCCATCACAGGGGCGCGAGTCCCCCTTCGCGCGGCCGGGGCAATGCCTATTATCGGATGCGGTGGCGGCCGCCCGCGGCCCGCCCGATCAGGCCCGACCGTGATTGAGAGGACAGGATGACCCGTTTCGCACTTGCCATCGCCGCCGCCGCCACGGCGTTCACCGTGTTGAACAGCCTGCCCGCCCGGGCCGGGGATCAATATGTCGACAGCACCGGCTTTGCCGTGTCCGGCCATGACGTGGTCGCCTATTTCGACCTCGAACAGGCGCCGGTCGGACAGGCCCAGCCCGCCGCCGTGCCGGGGCGCGCCGACATCACCGCCGAATGGAACGGGGCCACCTTCGCCTTTGCCAGCGAAGCCAACCGTGACAGGTTTGTCGCCAGTCCCGGGCAGTACGCCCCGCAATATGACGGCCATTGTGCCTATGGCGTGTCCAAGGGCGGCAAGGTGCCCGGCAACCCGAACCTGTGGCGCATCGTCGATGGCAAGCTGTTCCTGAACATCACCGAGACCGTGGTCGGGTTCTGGGAAGAGGACATTCCCGGCAACATCTCGACCGCCGAAGGCAATTGGCCGGGGATCGAAGCCGCGCCGGCCTCGGAAAACCCGATCCCGAACTACAGTTCGGACGCACCGGTTGCCGACTGACGCCGGGACAGGGTCACCGGGACAGGGTCAGCCCAACAACATCACCGCAGGCGGCGACCACGGCCGCCCGGCAACGCCCATTGCCCGGTCTTGCGGTCGCGCAAAAAATCCGGCGACCGGGATCAGCGGCGGCGGTCGCGGCGGGCGCTCATCGGCTGGAAGGCCACGCCGACATGGGCCTCGCAATAGGGTTTGCCGACCTGCACCGGCAGGCCGCAGAACCAGAAATCCTCGGTCGCCGGGTCGCCCACCGGCCATTTGCAGGTGCGTTCGGTCAGTTCCATCAGGCCCAGCTTCTTGGCCTTCTTCTCGACCTCGTTGACCTTGGCCAGCGCTTCGGGGCTGATTTCATTGGCCGATGGCTGCGGCGGCAGCGGCTGGCCCGCCGGGATGATCTGCCGGCGCGCGGGCATCGCGGGTTTCGCATCGGCCGGTGCCGGCTGCGCGGCGGGACGGGCCGGTTCGGTCTTGGGCGCGGGCTTCGGCGCGGCCTCGGCCTTGGGCGCGGCTTTCGGCTCGGCGGGTTTGGCGGCGGCGGCGGCGCCGCCGCTCTGGCGGTTGGACAGGCCCAGCCGATGTACCTTGCCGATCACCGCGTTGCGGGTCACGCCGCCCAGTTCCTTTGCGATCTGGCTGGCCGACTGGCCTTCGCCCCACAGTTTCTTGAGCAGATCGACGCGCTCTTCGGTCCAGGACATGGGCACCCTTTCAAAGCTGGAAGGCGGCCAAAGCGCGGCCGCCTTCGATAAGTCTCTAGGCCATATATACTAGTCGATGCGGGGGAAGTTACAAGGCTTCGCGGCGCTGATCCTGCCCGGAACCGGGCGGGATCGGTGTCCGCGCCCGCGCCTCGCGCCAGGCCAGCAGCAGCGCACCGGCCAGGATCACCGCGGCCCCGGCCGCCGATACCGCGTCGGGCACCGCACCGAACACGGCGAGATCGTAAAGCGCGGCAAAGATCAGCGCGGCATAGCTGAACGGTGCCACGAAACTGGCATCGGCCCGCGCCAAGGCATTGACATAGAGCACCTGCGCCGCCGCCATCAACGCGCCGATCCCCGCCAGGGCCGCCCATTGCGCCGGTGTCGGCGGCTGCCAGACCGGCAGCACCGCCGCCGTGGCGATGCACAGCCCGATGCCGTTGTTGATCAGCAGGATCTGCAGCACCGGTTCGCGCCCGGACAGTTTCTTGATGAAAATCAGCTCCATCCCCATCGCCGCGGCCGCGCAAAGCGCGAGCATCGCCGCGGGCTGAAAGCTCTCGGGGGTCGGGCGCAGCAGGATCAGCGCGCCGCTCATCGCGATCGCGGCGGCGGCCCAGCGCACCGGCCCCACCTTTTCTCCCAGCAGCGGGATCGCCAGCATCATCGCGAAGACCGGGTTGAGAAAGCTGATCGCGGTGGCGTCGGCCATCGGGATGAACGCGACCGAGGCGAACATCAGCGTCACCCCGGCCCAGCCGAATGCGGTGCGCGCCAGGTGCATCCGCCAGCGGATGTTGCCCAGCGCCGGGCGCAGGATCCCGGTCGCTCCGGCCACCAGGACGAAGGCGAACAGGAACCGCCCCTGCGAAATCTGCAGCGGGTTCAGCGGCGTGCCCAGCGCGCCGGTGCCGATCGCCTTGGCCAGCAACGTGGTGCCCGCGATGAACGCGGTGGCAGCCGTCACCATCAGCGCGGCGATGGCGGGATTGGGGGTCCGGGGCGTGAACATGCGCCGGTTATGGGCGCCGCGATCCGGCGCGGCAATCCGCATTCGGCGTTTCGCCCTTCCTTTTCGCGCCGAAACCGGCTAGGGCGGGGTCATGATCCGGCGACGCCACACCCCTACGCTCCGACGCCGCAGCGCCTGAGGCCTGCGCCCGATCACTTGCGCCACCACCGGCGCCCCTTTCGCACATCATTGACGAAACGGCCCCGGCTGATGCACTCAGGGGGCTCAAACTCTCCGGAAGGAAACCCCAGATGATCCCGTCCATCCTGCCGACCTACAACCGTGCGCCGCTCGAATTCGTCAGCGGCGCGGGCGCCTGGCTGACCGAGGCGGATGGCCGACGTTTCCTGGATCTCGGCGCCGGTATCGCGGTCAATGCGCTCGGCCACGCCCACCCGGCGCTGGTCGAGGCCCTGACAGCACAGGCGCAGGCGCTGTGGCATGTCTCCAACCTCTACGGCATCGTCCAGCAGCAGGCGCTGGCCGACCGGCTGGTGGCGGCCACCTTCGCCGACACCGTGTTCTTCACCAATTCGGGCACCGAGGCCTGCGAACTGGCGGTCAAGATGGCGCGCAGGCATTTCCACGACTTCGGCCAGCCGGACCGGGTCGGGATCATCGCCTTCGAGGGGTCGTTCCACGGCCGGTCCTCGGCGGGCATCGCCGCCTCCGGGTCCGAGAAGATGACCAAGGGATTTGGCCCGCTGCTGCCCGGTTTCACGCAGCTGCCATTCTGCGATATCGACGCCGTGCGCGCCGCGATCACCGATACCACCGCCGCGATCCTGGTCGAACCGGTGCAGGGCGAAGGCGGCATCCGCCCGGTGCCCGATGCCGACCTGCGGGCGCTGCGCGCGCTCTGCGACGACCACGGCCTGCTGCTGATCCTCGACGAGGTGCAATGCGGCATGGGCCGCACCGGCCGGCTCTTTGCCCATGAATGGGCCGGGATCGCGCCCGACATCATGATGGTGGCCAAGGGTATCGGCGGCGGTTTCCCGCTCGGCGCGGTGCTGGCGACCGAGGCTGCGGCCTCGGCCATGACCGCGGGCACGCACGGGTCCACCTATGGCGGCAACCCGCTGGGCTGCGCGGTGGGCTGCGCGGTGATGGACATCGTCTCCGACCCGGATTTCCTGGCGGATGTGAACCGCAAGGCGGGGCTTTTGCGCCAGAAGCTCGAAGGGCTCGCGGCCGCCCATCCCGATGTGTTCGAAGAGGTGCGCGGCGTGGGCCTGATGCTGGGCCTGAAATGCCGGGCCGCCAATGCCGATGTGGTCGCGGCGGGCCATGCCGAACAGGTCCTGACCGTTCCGGCCGCCGACAACGTGATACGCCTGCTGCCGCCGCTGACCATCACCGAGGACGAAATCGCGGAGGCGGTCGACCGGCTCGACCGCGCCGCGGCGCGGGTGACCGCCGCGTGATCCTTCATCTTGCCAGATAAACTCCGGGGAGCGCGAGGGGCTGGCCCCTCGCTCCCGCACCCAGACACGGGACCGAACCGATGAACCATTTTCTCGATATCCACAAGACGGACGCCGCAGACCTGCGCGGCATGATCGACCAGGCCGGCGCGATGAAACAGGCCCGCCTGGGCCGGCCCAGGGCGGCCGCCGATGACAGCCAGCCGCTGGCCGGGCGCATGGTGGCGCTGATCTTCGAAAAACCCTCGACCCGCACCCGGGTCTCCTTTGACCTCGGGGTGCGCCAGATGGGCGGGCAGACCATGGTGCTGTCGGGCAATGACATGCAGCTGGGCCATGGTGAAACGATCGCCGACACCGCCCGAGTGCTGTCGCGCTATGTGGACATGATCATGATCCGCACATTCGACGAATCCGTGCTGATCGAAATGGCCGAATATGCGGATGTACCGGTGATCAACGGGCTGACCGACCGCACCCATCCCTGCCAGATCATGGCCGATGTCCTGACCTACGAGGAACATCGTGGCCCGATCGCCGGAAAAAAAGTTGTCTGGTGCGGCGATGGCAACAATGTCTGCGCCTCGTTCCTGCATGCCGCCGGCCAGTTCGGCTTCGACCTGACCTTCACCGGGCCGCCGCAGCTGGACCCCGAGGCCGAGTTCATGGGCTTTGCCCGCGACCGGGGATCGGCGGTGCGGATCGAACGCGACGCGGTCAAGGCGGTCGAGGGCGCCGATCTCGTCGTGGCCGATACCTGGGTGTCGATGCATGACAGCCAGTCCTCCAAGGAACGCCGCCACAACATGCTGCGCCCGTATCAGGTCAACGCCGAACTGATGTCCCATGCGCGGCCCGACGCTCTGTTCATGCACTGCCTGCCGGCCCATCGCGAGGAAGAGGCGACCTCCGAGGTTATGGACGGGCCCCATTCGGTGATCTTCGACGAGGCCGAGAACCGGCTGCACGCGCAGAAGGCGGTGATGCGGTGGTGCCTGGGCGTCTGAGCCGGGCCGAATCTGGTCCCGAACTGCCCCCATATGGACCCGGAGGTCAGTTCGCGACCGCGTTCAGCACGAGGAAGATCCCGCCCGACAGCAGCGCGGCGGCGGGAACGGTCACGATCCAGGCCGCGACGATGGTCATGAAATGCGACCGGCGCACCAGCTTGCGGCGCTGGCGTTCCGCCCGTGGCAGGCGTTGCTCGGGCGGGCGCTGCGCGCTCGACACCCGCAGGCGGCGCTGCTCCATGTGCCATTCGCGGTAGAACCCGACGCCGAACACCCCGCCCACGGCGATATGGGTGGAACTGACCGGCAGGCCCAGCCAGCTGGCGACGATGACCGTGATCGCCGCCGACAGGGCGACACAGAAGGCGCGCATCGGGTTCAGCTTGGTGATCTGGCTGCCGACCATGCGGATCAGCTTGGGGCCGAACAGGAACAGCCCGAAGGAAATGCCGAAGGCGCCGATCACCATCACCCAGGTCGGGATCGCCACCCTGGCCGCGAAATCGCCGGCCTCGGCCGCATGCACGATCGCCGCCAGCGGTCCCACCGCGTTGGCCACGTCATTGGCGCCATGGGCGAAACTCAGCAGCGCCGCCGAGATCACCAGCGGCAGCCCGAACAGCGTCTTCAGCGACTTGTTGCGGTTCTCCAGCCCCTCGGACTGGCGGTGGATCAGCGGCCGCGCCACGGCCCATGCGATGCCACCCACCACCAGGCCGATCAGCAGCGCGGCGGACAGGTCGATCCGGACCACCCGTTTCAGCCCTTTCAACGCCAGGTAGGATGCAAAGGCGCCGGCCATGATCGCCACCAGCAGCGGCACCCAGGTCCGGGCCGCGGCGATCTTGTCCTCGCGATAGATGATCCGGTGCTTGATCAGCGCGAGGAACCCCGCCGCCACCGCACCGCCGAGCACGGGCGAAATCACCCAGCTCGCCGCGATCGCGCCCATGGTCGGCCAGCTGACCGAGGCCAGCCCGGCCGCGGCGATGCCCGCGCCCATCACGCCGCCGACCACGGAATGGGTCGTCGAGACCGGGGCGCCGATCCAGGTCGCCAGGTTGACCCAGAGCGCCGAGGAAATCAGCGCCGCCATCATCGCCCAGATGAAGGTGTCGGCATCGGCCACCGCTGAGGGGTCGATGATCCCCTTGGATATGGTCGACACCACGTCGCCGCCGGCCAGCAGCGCGCCCGCGCTTTCGAAAATCGCCGCGATCAGGATCGCGCCGCCCAGCGTCAGCGCGTTGGCACCGACCGCCGGACCCATGTTGTTGGCCACGTCATTGGCGCCGATATTGATCGCCATGTAGGCGCCGAACCCGGCGGCCGTGACCACGATCATGTTCACCGGGAACTGTCCCAGCAGCACCGCCGACGCGATGCCGGCGAACACGATGAAGGCAAGCGCGATGCTCGGTGCGACCATCGGGCGGGCGACATAGGTCGTCGCCTCCTCGATCCGCGAGATGCGTTTCAGATCCCGGTCAAGCGTTGTCCAGCGATTGGTGTTCGATGTCTGCGGTTCCGGCGCCCCGGTCATCGCTTCGCCCTCATGGTGGTTTGGACGAAGCGGCTAGACGCAACACGCGCCGGTTGCAACGAAAACGTGACACGAGGCGACCGGGCAGCGCGGTGTGATGTCCGCATGTTGCAAGCTGAACCGGCCGGAACCGCTGGATCCGACCGGTTGCGGACTGCCCGTCCCGCCAGTTGTGAAGTACCCTTATCCTTGTTTTTCCCTGCGATTCCGCCTTCTTTGTAGCAGTTGTCGCGGGTGTAACCGGACTTTGGTGAGCAAAGGTTAACAATTTACTAATATCGAATGAGAAGATTCACCAAGCCGAAAAAAATCGAAGGGAGACAAGACAGGTGAAAGCAGCACTGATAACCGGCGCGGCGCGTGGCATCGGGTTCGCCACTGCCGGGCTCCTGACAGAGCGCGGTTGGCGAATGGCGATTCTCGACCGGGACGCAGCGGCGCTGGATGCGGCGGCGGCCGCGCTGCCCGGGGCGCTGCCGATCCTGGCGGACGTGTCGGACCCGGCCCAGGTCGAAGCGGCGCGCGACCGGATCACGGCCGGGTTCGGACGGCTCGACGGACTGGTGAACAATGCCGGCGTCGCCGAGTTCGGCCCCATCGGCGAAACCGGTTTCGACTGCTGGCGCAGGGTGATGGCGACCAATCTCGACGGGCCGTTCCTGATGACGCAGGCGTTTGCGACCCTGCTGGCGGCGGACGGCGGTGGGGCGGTGGTCAATGTCACCTCGATCTCGGGGCTGCGCGCCTCGACCCTGCGTGTGGCCTATGGCACGTCCAAGGCCGCGCTGGCGCAGCTGACGCTGCAACAGGCCGCCGAACTGGGCGAACGGGGCATCCGCGTGAATGCGGTGGCGCCGGGCCCGGTCGACACCAAGCTGGCGCTGGCGGTTCACACGCCCGACATCCGGGCCGCCTATCACGATGCCATCCCGCTCAACCGCTACGGCAAGGAAGACGAGATCGCCGCGGTGATCGCCTTTCTGCTGTCGGACGAGGCGAGCTATGTCACCGGCCAGGTCGTGGCCGCCGATGGTGGGTTCCAGGCCACGGGCATCGGCCTGCCCAGCCTCCGGGGCTGACCGCCTAGCGCCGTTTCGCACGCAGGGTCGGATCGGCCCGGGTCGGGTCTTCGGGCCAGGGATGCCTGGGATAACGCGCCCGCATGTCCTTGCGTACATCCGCGTAGGACCCGGCCCAGAAACCGGGCAGGTCACGGGTCACCTGCACCGGTCGTTGCGCGGGTGACAGCAAGGTGATCTTCAGCGGTTCGCCCGCCGATGCCGGATGGGTGGTGACGCCGAACAGTTCTTGCAGGCGCAGAGCGATCTCGGGGCCTTCGGGCGTATAGTCGATCGGCACCCGGCGGCCCAGCGGCGTGGTGAAATGCGCAGGCACCTTGCGGTCGAGCTCCTGCATCCGGTCCCAGCCCAGCGCCGCGCGCAGGGCGGGCAGGGGGTCGAACCCCTTCCAGCCCGCGGCGTCGCGGATGCAGTCCAGATGCGGGGCCAGCCAGTCTTCGAGCGTCGCCAGTAGGCCGGGTTCGGAGAAATCGGGCAGCTCCGCGCCGGTCGCCCGCAGCAGTTCGACCCGCGCCGCCAGCCGCGCCGCATCGCCCGACAGCCGCAATCCCAGGTCGCGCACGCCGTCGCACATCGCCCGCGCCACCGCCTCGGCGGGCGCCTGTTTCCAGACCCGGTCCTGCAGCACCACCGCGCCCAGGTTTTCCTGCCGGCGCGCCACAACCCGGCGGTCGCGTTTCGACCAGGCGCAGGTCTCGCGCCAGCCGATCCTGTCGGCGTAGAGATCGCGCAACTCGCCCTCGGTGATCGTTGCCGCGAGGCGGATGCGGGCCTCGCGCCGGTCGCCGTCGAGGTCGGCGGCCACCAGCAGCGGCGTTCCCGCCAGCGGATCGGCGTCGTCCAGCACCGCGCCCTTGCCGCCCGACAGCACGAATCGCGGTGCTTCGCCCCTGCGGCGCTGCCCGATCCGGTCGGGATAGGCCAGCGCCGCCATCGCGCCGGGGCTGAACGATGCGTCGGTGCGTTCCGGCGCTGCCGCTTTCGTCGCCTGCTTCAGCCGGTTCGCCTCGGAGCGGATACGCGACACCGCCCCCGCATCGGCCGGATGCGGGCGGCGCTCGCTGTAGCGGCGCAGGTCGGCCAGCGCCTCCAGCCGCAGCGACAGGTCGGCGGGCGCGGAGCGGGCCAGCGGGTCGCGGTCGCCCAGCAGCGCCGCCAGCGGCGCGGCCTGCGACCCGGCCACCGACAGCATATGCGCCAGCCGCGGATGCAGCGGCAGCGCCGCCAGCGTCCGGCCGTGACCGGTGATGCGGCCGCGCCGGTCCAGCGCCCCCAGCAGGTGCAGCAGGTCGCGCGCCTGCGCCAGTGCGGCATCCGGCGGCGGCGTCAGGAATGGCAGGGCCTCCGCCTCGGCCCCCCATTGCGCCAGGTCCAGCGCCAGCCCGGTCAGGTCCACCGCCTCGATCTCGGCGGGCGGGAACGCCGCCAGCGCGCCGTCCTCGCCCCGCGCCCACAACCGATAGCAGACGCCCGCCGCCACCCGTCCCGCGCGGCCCGCGCGCTGGGTCGCCTCGGCGCGCGTGACCCGTTCGGTCACCAGCCGCGACATTCCCGAGCCGGGATCGAACCGCGCCCGCCGCGCCTGACCGCCATCGACCACCACCCGGATGTCGGGAATGGTCAGCGAGGTTTCGGCGATCGAGGTCGCCAGCACGATCCTCCGGTCCCGTGCCGACGCCGGGGCCAGCGCCTTTTGCTGTTCGGCAAAGGGCAGCGCGCCATAAAGCGGCCTGACCACGCAATTCGCGGGCAGCCGTCCCGACACCAGCGCCTGGACCCGGCGGATTTCCCCCGCGCCCGGCAGGAACACCAGCATGCCGCCGCCGGTTTCCCGCGTCTCGGTCTCGGCACGGACCACCAGATCGGCCAGCGCGCCCTCCCGCCGCGTGCCCGGCGGCAGCGGATGGTCGAGCCAGCGTGTCTCGACCGGATGGCCGCGGCCCTCGGAGGTGATCAGCGGCGCCTGCATTAACCCGGCCACGGGGGCCGCGTCCAGCGTCGCCGACATCGCCAGCAGGATGAGGTCGTCACGCAGCGCGGCAGCCACCTCCAGGCACAGGGCCAGACCCAGATCGGCGTTCAGCGACCGCTCGTGGAACTCGTCGAAAATCACCGCGCCGACCCCGGACAGTTCGGGATCAGATTGCAGCATCCGGGTCAGAATGCCTTCGGTCACCACCTCGATCCGGGTTGCGGCCGATACTTTGGCCGCACCGCGCATCCGGTAGCCGACCGTCTGCCCGGCGGCCTCGCCCAGCGTCTGCGCCATCCGCTCGGCGGCGGCCCGGGCGGCCAGCCGGCGCGGCTCCAGCATCACGATCCGGCCCCCGGTCAGCCCCGCGTCGAGCAAGGCCAGCGGCACGCGGGTGGTCTTGCCCGCGCCCGGCGGCGCCTGCAGCACGGCCCGGCCATGGCCGCGCAGGGCGTCCAGCAGGCCGGGCAGGATGTCGTCGATGGGCAGGGCCGGGGTCATGGCCGTCTTATCGCCGCTCGTTTCCGGCAGGTCCAGCGCCCGCGCCTCTGGACATTCCCGCACCCGGCGCGGCATGAAACGGCAGGAACAGGAAACGGGGCCGCCGCATGGATATCGCAGAGCTTGCCGCGGGCGTGGCATCGGGCAACCGCCGGTCGCTGGCCCGCGCGATCACCCTGATCGAAAGCAGCCGCAACGATCACCGCGAACGGGCCGATGCGCTGCTGGATGCGCTGGGCCACAGCGGCAAACAGGCGCTGCGCATCGGCCTGTCCGGCACACCGGGCGTCGGCAAATCCACCTTCATCGAGGCCTTCGGCATGATGCTGGTCGGTCAGGGCCTGCGCGTCGCGGTGCTGGCCGTCGACCCGTCCAGCACGCGGTCGGGCGGCTCGATCCTCGGCGACAAGACGCGGATGGAACGGCTCAGCCGCGAAGCCAGTGCCTTCATCCGGCCCTCGCCCAGCCAGTCGCAACTCGGCGGGGTCGCGCGCCGCACGCGCGAGGCGGTGGCACTGTGCGAAGCGGCGGGGTTTGACGTGGTGCTGATCGAAACCGTCGGCGTGGGCCAGTCGGAAACCGTGGTCGCCGAAATGTCGGACCTGTTCCTGCTGTTGCTGGCGCCCGCGGGCGGCGACGAATTGCAGGGCGTCAAACGCGGCATCATGGAAATGGCCGACCTGATCCTGGTCAACAAGGCCGATGGCGACCTGTTGCCCACCGCGCGGCGCACCTGCGCCGATTACGCAGGCGCCCTGCGGCTGTTGCGCAAGCGTTCGCAAGATCCCGACGGGTTCCCCAAGGCGCTGCTGGTCTCGGCAACAAAAGGCACTGGCCTGTCCGAGGCCTGGGCCGAGATGAACGCGCTGGCCGACTGGCGCAAGGACAACGGCCACTGGGCGGCGCACCGGGCCGCGCAGGCCCGATACTGGTTCGCCGAAGAGGTCCGGCAGGCGCTGCTGGCCCGCCTGAGCACCGCCGCCGCGCGGGACCGGATGCGCGATCTGGGCGATGACGTGGCCCGGGGCGCGCTCGCGCCGGCGGCCGCCGCGCGCCTGTTGCTGGCCGATCTGGGGGCCTGACCTGGGGGCCTGACCCGACTCGGCGCGCGGGTCCGCTGCTTCATCTTGCCGGATAAACTCCGGGGAGCCCGAGGGGCTGGCCCCTCGGTCCCGCAGATACCGTTAAGCGCGATCCTCGCCGATGATCGCATTCAGCGTCGCACTGGGGCGCATCACCGCCGCGGTCCGGGCCGGATCGGCGTGGTAATACCCGCCCAGCTCCGCCGGTGCGCCCTGCACGGCGGCCAGTTCCGACAGGATCGCCGCTTCGTTTTCGGCCAACGCCCTGGCGACCGGCGCGAACTCGGCCGCCAGATCGCTATCGCCGTCCTGGTCGGCCAGTGCCTCGGCCCAGTAGCGCGCAAACCAGTAATGGCTGTCGCGGTTGTCGGGCTGGCCGACCTTGCGCCCGGGCGAGCGGCCATTGTCGAGAATGCCCTGCGTCGCCGCTTCGGCCGCCGCGCCCAGCACGCCCGCCTTGGCGTTGCCACGGGCATCGGCGAGGAAATTCAGGCTTTCCCCCAACGCGCAGAATTCGCCCATCGAATCCCAGCGCAGGTGGTTTTCCTCGACCAGCTGCTGAACGTGTTTCGGAGCCGAACCGCCGGCGCCGGTTTCGAACAGGCCGCCGCCCTGCATCAGCTTGACGATCGACAGCATCTTGGCCGAGGTGCCCAGTTCCAGGATCGGGAACAGGTCGGTCAGGTAGTCGCGCAGCACGTTGCCGGTGATCGCGATGCTGTCCCGTCCGGCGGTGATCGTCTCCAGCGATTGCCGGGTCGCCTCGCGCGGGGCCATGATCCGGAATTGCTCCGCGACGCCCGCGGCGTCCAGCGCCGGTTTCACATAGCCGATCAGCTGTGCGTCATGGGCGCGGTCCGCATCCAGCCAGAAGATCGCCTCGGACCCGGTCAGCCGCTGCCGGTCCATCGCCAGCTGGATCCAGTTTTCGATCGGGGCCTTGTTCACGGTGCAGGCCCGCCAGATGTCGCCGGCCTCGACCTCATGCGCATGCAGCGTTTCGCCATTGGCCAGAACGATGCGGATGGTGCCGTCGGCGGGTGCCTCGAACGTGGTCGGATGCGACCCGTATTCCTCGGCCTTCTGCGCCATCAGGCCGACATTGGCCACGGCCCCGGCGGTGGCCGGGTTCAGCGCGCCATTGGCCTTGAAGAAGCGGATGGCCTCGTCATAGACCGGGGCATAGCAGGTGTCGGGGATCACGCAGTTGGTGTCACCCTTGGCACCGGTTTCGTCCCAGCCCTTGCCGCCGGCGCGGATCACCGCCGGCATCGAGGCGTCGATGATCACGTCGGACGGAACGTGCAGGTTGGTGATGCCCCGGTCGGAATCGACCATGTACATCGACGGCCGTTCGGCGGTCAGCGCCGCGATATCGGCCTTGATGGCCGCCGCGTTCGGCAGCGTGTCGATCCGTGCCAGCACGTCGCCCATGCCGGCATTGGGGTTGACGCCGGCGGCCTTCAGGTCGTCGGCATATTTGTCGAAAACCGGCGCCAGCCAGGCGCGCACCGCGTAGCCGAAGATGATCGGGTCCGACACTTTCATCATCGTGGCCTTCATGTGCAGCGAGAACATGGTGCCGTCGGCCCTGGTGTCTTCGATGGCGCCGGCCAGGAATTCCGACAGCGCCCTGACCGACATGAAAGTGGCGTCCACGACCGTGCCGTCACCCAGCGTCCAGCCATCCCGCAGCACGGAGACCGCGCCGTCTTTGCCTTCGAACTCGATCCGCGCATCGCCCGCCTGCGCGGCGGCGAGGGTGGCGGATTTCTCGTTGGCGTAGAAATCATTGCCCGGCATCGACGATACCTTGGTCTTGCTGTCCGCCGACCAGTCGCCCATCGAATGCGGGTTCTTCTGGGCGTAGTTCTTGACCGCCCTGGCGGCGCGGCGGTCCGAGTTGCCTTCGCGCAGCACCGGGTTCACCGCCGATCCCTTGATCGCGTCATAGCGCGCGCGGATCGCTTTCTCCGCGTCGGTGGCCGGTTCCTCGGGATAGCCGGGGATGTCATAGCCCTGGCCCTGCAACTCGGCGATCGCAGCCACCAGCTGCGGCACCGAGGCCGAGATGTTGGGCAGCTTGATCACGTTGGCGCCGGGCGTTTTCACCAGATCGCCCAGCGCGGCGAGATCGTCGGACTGACGCTGCGCGTCGGTCAGGTTCTCGGGGAATGCAGCGATGATGCGCCCGGCCAGGGAAATATCGCGGGTGCCGACGCTGACACCGGCCGCCGAGGCGAACTTGCGGATGATCGGCAGGAACGAGGCGCTGGCCAGTTCCGGTGCTTCGTCCACGATGGTATACAGAATGTCGGGCGTGTTGTTCTCGGCCATGTCGTCAACCTCTGTTGCAGGTGAAAGGGAGTTGCCCGCTCCATAGATCATGCGGGGGAGCGGTGCAATTGAACATGCCCGCCCGAACCGGGGCATGTCGCCGCGCCGCGCCGGGCGGTTCGCGGC
Organism: Pukyongiella litopenaei; assembly: GCF_003008555.2. Taxonomy (NCBI): domain Bacteria; kingdom Pseudomonadati; phylum Pseudomonadota; class Alphaproteobacteria; order Rhodobacterales; family Paracoccaceae; genus Pukyongiella; species Pukyongiella litopenaei. The sequence continues at coordinate 2,901,618 of NZ_CP027665.1, forward strand.
GCCGGACCGGGGCAAGATCGGGGGCAAACGCGGGGGGCGAAACCGGGGCGGGCGATGTGTCTTGACCCGGTTCGCGATTCCCTCTAAAGCCAGCCAACCAGTTTCCGGGCGCGGCCACAGGCGGCGCCCTTGACGATTTGGCGCAAAGGTCCGGTTCCGGCTCCATCCCGCGCCACCAGACAAGACGAAGGATGACCCCATGTCGCGCCGTTGCGAACTGACCGGAAAAGGCCCGATGACTGGCAACAATGTCAGCCACGCCCACAACAAGACCAGGCGCCGGTTCCTGCCGAACCTGAATGATGTGACCCTGCAGAGCGAAGCCCTGGGCCGCGGCGTCAAGCTGCGGATTTCGGCCGCCGCCCTGCGCAGCGTCGATCATCGCGGCGGTCTGGACGCGTTTCTCGCCAAGGCGAAGGACGAAGACCTGTCGCCCAACGCGCTGAAGGTGAAAAAGGAAATCGCGAAGGCCCAGGCTTCGGCCTGATCCTTTCGCCGTGATCCGTGACAAACGGCCCCGCCCCGGCGGGGCCGTTTGTGCTTGTGCAGGCCGGTCGCCGGGCCTAGACCCTTGGGCCATGGCTGCGGTTCGCACATATCTCGTCCTGATGCTGGCCGCGGTGCTGGCCCTGACCGGCGCCGGCCTGGCCGCGGCCCGCGGCGCCCCTGCCGCGGCGGGCCGGATCGAGATCTGCACCGGCACCGGGCCGGTGATGATCCTGGTCGACGAAGACGGCCAGCCGGTCGGGCCGCGACTCTGCCCTGACAATGCTCTGTCGCTGCTGAACGCCGTTTTCATCCCGGTTCTGCCGGATGATGCCGCCGATATTCCCCGCCGCATCGACCGCCCGCGGGGGCTGGTGCAGTTGCACCCCCGCGACCTGCCGCCGACGCAGGCCCGCGCGCCGCCCGTGCCGGTCTGACGCCGACACCGACCTACACTATCAATACAGATCAAAGGATATGGGCCATGACCCTGAAATCCACGCTTGTCGCGGCAACCGCCGCAATCGCTTTCGCCATTCCCGCCCTTGCCGCCGACACGATCGCCGTGCACGATTCCTATGCGCGCAGCTCGACGGCGACCTCGTCCTCGGGGGCTGCCTTCATGATGATCGAAAACACCGGCGACACGGATGATCGGCTGGTGTCGGCCGCGTCGGACATCGCGGCGCGGGTCGAACTGCACACCCACAAGGAAAACGCCGACGGTGTCATGCAGATGATGGAAGTCGAGGAAGGCTTTGTCATTCCCGCCGGCGGCAAGCACATGCTGCAACGCGGTGGCGACCATGTGATGTTCATGGGGCTGAAGGCGCCGCTGGAACAGGGCGCGACGGTTCCGGTGACGCTGACCTTTGAAAAGGCGGGCGAAATGTCGATCGACGTGCCGGTGGACCTCGAGCGCGCACCCGCCAAGATGAGCCACTGATCCGCCGTGATCCCGCGGCCGGGGCGTCAGTCCCGGCCGACCCCTGACAGCAGATCGGCCACCCAGACCGGCACCGTTTCGCTGGCCGGGCCCAGCCGGGACTCGGCAAATTCCGAAGTCACCTCGGACGGCTCGAGGTTGATCTCGACGGTATGGGCGCCCACCGCCCGCGCGTTCTGAACGAACCCCGCCGCGGGCCAGACCTGCCCCGAGGTGCCGATGGCCGCGAACAGGTCGGCCCGCATCAGCGCCTTTTCGATCCGATCCATGTGATAGGGCATCTCGCCGAACCAGACGATATCGGGGCGCGCGCTGCCCCGGCATTGCGGGCAGGGTTCGTCCGCTGCCATGTTTTCGGGCGCGTCCCAGCGGTGGCCGCAGGCGGAACACAGGGCGCGGGACAATTCGCCATGCATGTGGATCACGCGGTCCGCGCCACCGGCCTCGTGCAGGCCATCGACATTCTGGGTGACGATGACCACGTCGCCGGGCCAGTCCCGCTGCAGCAGGCCCAATGCCACATGGGCCGGATTCGGGCGTGCGGCGGCCGCCTTGGCGCGGCGCGCGTTGTAGAAGCCCTGCACCAGATCGGGGTCGCGGGCAAAGCCCTCGGGCGTCGCCACGTCTTCCAGCGGGTAGCGGGTCCAGATCCCGCCCGCATCGCGAAACGTGTCCAGCCCGCTCTCGGCCGAGATGCCGGCGCCGGTCAGGATCACGATGGTCTTCATGCCGGTCCCGTGCGTGGGCGGCTGCCGCGGGACCGCGCTGCTCTGGTCTTTCCCATGCAAATGCCCCATTCCTGTCGGCGCGATGCTAACCGGGACCGCGCCGATGACCAACCGAATCCTTTTTGTCTGCCTCGGCAATATCTGCCGGTCGCCCGCCGCCGAGGCGGTGCTGCGGGGGCTGGCGCCACAATTCGAGATAGACAGCGCCGGCACCTCGGACTGGCATGTGGGTGAGCCGCCCTACCAGCCGATGCAGGCGGCCGCCGCCGCGCGCGGGCTGGACCTGTCGGCCCTGCGCGCGCGCCAGTTCTCGACCGCCGATTTCGACCGGTTCGACCTGATCCTGGGCATGGACGGCGACAATGTGGCCAAGGTCGAAACCCTGCGCCCGCATGGGCACCCGACGCCGGTGCGGCGGTTCACGGACTACGCGCCCGATCCGGGCGCGACCCATGTGCCCGATCCCTATTACACCCGCGATTTCGACGGCGTGCTGGACCTGATCGAAAGCTGCGCCCGTGGACTGGTCGCCGCGTTGGACAGGGGTGCGGTCTAGCCGCCGATCAGCCGCAATTCACCTGCCAGCCAGGGCAGCCGGGCCACCGCCGGGTCGATCATCTGCGCCTGCAGCAGGTTGCGCATGGTCCGCGCCACCTCGCGCGGCACCCGGTCGGCCCAGTCGGCGGCGGCATAGAGCGATATGGTGCGGGCAAAGGACCCGAATGGCAGCGGGTGCGCGTCCATGCCGTCATGGAACCGCGCCGCGCGCATGTAGCCCAGCGGCGTCGTCACCGTCCAGCCGATCCGGCGGGCCACCATCGCCATCAGCGCCAGGTGGCTGCCGATCTCGAACCGGTCCTCGAACGTGACCTGCTGGCGGGACAGGTGGGCCTCGATCTGGCGCGAGATCAGCTGTTCGCGGTCATAGCGCAGAAACGGCAGATCGGCGATGTCGTCGAGGATGCCGTCGCCGCCCCGCGTGATGCCGGCCGGGGCCACGAGGATGAACGGGTCTCGCGCCAGCTGGTATTCGGTCACGCCGTCCAGCAGCTCGCCGCTGCTGGCGGCGACGGCGATGTTCAGTTCGCGCGCCCGCATCGCGCTCCCGATTTCGAGGCTGGGCGCGGTGATCAGGCGAAACCGGCAGTTGCTCATGCTGTCAGCCAGTGCCGTGGCCAGGCGCGGGGTCAGGTCGTCGTCGAAATCGTCGATCAGCCCGACCGAGAGCGAGGTGAGATCGGACAGGTCCATCACCGAGAGCTCGCTCTGCGCCAGCCGCAATTCCCGCAGCACCTTTTCGGTGCGCGCCAGAAAACTGCGCCCGGCGGGGGTGAGCACCATCGGACGCCGGGAATGATCCACCAGCGTCATCCCCAGCGCGGTTTCGAGATTGCGCATATGCTGGCTGACCGAAGGCTGCGACATGCCCGTGGCGGCGGCGGTGCGCGCCACCGAACCGGTCGCGGCCAGTGCCTCGAACACTTCCAGCCCCCGCAATGTCACACCCTTGGCCAGCATCGACCGCCCCCGCCGTTTCACATTTATTGAAACTGCGGGCGCACGGGGTCAAGCCCGCGTCCGGTCAGCGGTGAAACGGGCCGTTGCCTAGCGGCAGGTCTGGGCCGCCTGCCGGCCAAACGCCTTGTAGCGTTTCCACAGGACCTCGTCGCTGCGCTTGTCCGACTGGCGCACCTCCTGCGCCATGTGCGGATCGGCAAAGAACTTGGAGGCCTTGCGCTGTTCCGACCGGCTCAGATGCTTGTTGGCGACGCTCTGGATGCAACTGCACATCTGCCGGGTGGCTGCCGCCCGGTCCGACGCCCGGCAGGCCCGTTCGATCACGCCGGCCTGTGCCACGCCCGCCAGCATCATCAGCCCGCCTGCGCAGACTGCACCCAAAATCCTCTTGTCCATGATCTGCCTGCTCCTCTTGCCTCGTGCCGCCGGTTTTCCGGCTCTACCCATTCCGGCCCTCTTGCGGGGCCATGCCGTTCCGGCCTGATGCGCATCATGCCGCAAACGGGGTTAAGGATCAATTGCCGCGTGTGATGCGGCCTGACGGTCGCGCAAGCCCGCGTAGGGTGGGGTTTCACCCCACCGCCCGTCTGTCGGCCGGTCCCGTGGTCGCAGGGGACGCCGGGGCCGCGCGGGACGGCGCGTGCGGCCCCTTGCCGGCGATGCCAATCCGCGATGACGGCAGCCGCGCCGATCGAGGGATCGCGAGACGCAATCCTGCCCGCTTCATTCTCCTTGACCAGCCACGGTTTCACACCCATATCCCGCTACCATGACCGACCTCGCTCACATCCGCAATTTCTCCATCGTCGCCCATATCGACCACGGGAAATCCACGCTCGCCGACCGGCTGATCCAGGAAACCGGGACCGTCAAGGACCGGGACATGAAGGAACAGCTGCTCGACGCGATGGATATCGAGCGCGAACGCGGCATCACCATCAAGGCCAACACCGTGCGCATCGACTATCGCGCCGATGACGGGCAGGATTATGTCCTCAACCTGATCGACACGCCGGGCCATGTCGATTTCGCCTATGAGGTCAGCCGCTCGATGCGCGCGGTCGAGGGATCGCTGCTGGTGGTCGACAGCACCCAGGGGGTCGAGGCGCAGACGCTGGCCAATGTCTACCAGGCGATCGACGCCGACCATGAAATCGTGCCGGTGCTGAACAAGATCGACCTGCCCGCCTCCGATTGCGACCGCGTGGCCGAACAGATCGAGGACGTGATCGGCATCGATGCCTCCGGCGCCATCCAGGTCAGCGCCAAGACCGGGCAGGGCATCCACGAGACGCTCGAGGCCATCGTCACCCAGCTGCCCGCGCCAGCGGGCGACCGTGACGCGCCGCTCAAGGCGATGCTGGTCGACAGCTGGTATGACGCCTATCTGGGCGTGATCGTGCTGGTGCGGGTCATGGACGGCGTCCTGAAGAAAGGCGACCGCGTGCGCATGATGTCGAACGGGTCGCTGCACCATGTGGACCGGATCGGCGTGTTCCGCCCGCAGATGGAAACCATCGGCGAACTGGGGCCGGGCGAGATCGGGTTTCTCACCGCGTCGATCAAGCAGGTGCGCGACACCTCGGTCGGCGACACCATCACCCACGAGAAGAAGGGCGCGACCGAGCCGCTGCCCGGGTTCCACCCCTCGGTGCCGGTGGTGTTCTGCGGGCTGTTCCCGGTCGATTCGGCCGAATTCGAGGATCTGCGCGACGCGATCGAGAAACTGGCGCTGAACGACGCCTCCTTCAGCTACGAGATGGAGACCTCGGCGGCGCTGGGCTTCGGTTTCCGCTGCGGGTTCCTCGGGCTGCTGCATCTCGAGGTCATCCGCGACCGGATCGAACGCGAATACGGGATCGACCTGATCACCACCGCGCCCAGCGTGATCTATCACATCTACATGCGCGACGGGACCATGCGCGAGCTGCACAACCCCGCCGACATGCCCGACCTGACCCATGTGGACCACCTCGAGGAACCCCGGATCAGGGCGACGATCCTGGTGCCCGACGACTATCTGGGCGACGTGCTGAAACTCTGCCAGGACCGCCGCGGCATCCAGGAGACCCTGACCTATGCCGGGTCGCGGGCGATGGTGGTCTATGACCTGCCGCTGAACGAGGTGGTGTTCGATTTCTACGACCGGCTGAAATCGGTGACCAAGGGCTATGCCAGTTTCGACTACCAGCTGACTGGCTACCGCGCCGACAATCTGGTCAAGATGCAAATCCTCGTGAATGACGAACCGGTCGATGCGCTGTCGGTCATGGTGCATCGCGACCGCGCCGAAATGCGCGGCCGGGCGATGGTGGAAAAGCTCAAGGACCTGATCCCGCGCCACATGTTCAAGATCCCGATCCAGGCCGCCATCGGCGGCAAGGTGATCGCCCGCGAAACCCTGTCGGCCCTGCGCAAGGACGTGACCGCCAAATGTTATGGCGGCGACGCGACGCGCAAACGCAAACTGCTGGAGAAGCAGAAGGCCGGCAAGAAGAAGATGCGCCAGTTCGGCAAGGTCGACATCCCGCAGGAGGCGTTCATCTCGGCGCTGAAGATGGACAGCTAGGGGGCTGACCCCGGTCGTGCCGCGTGGGGTTCTCCTCTGTATCCATGGCCTGCACGCTGGCCCGGCATTGCCATCTCACCGGTTCAGGTAAGCCCGCACCGTCGCCTCGAATTCCCGTGGCTTGTCCGCATGCAGCCAGTGTCCGGCGCCGGGGATCCTGGCAAAGCCGGCGCGGGGGAAATGCGTCTTGATCGCGGGGCGGTGGTCGCGGCGGATGTAATCCGAATCGGCCCCGGACAGGAACAGCGCCGGGCCGTCCCAGCTGGCCGTGATCTGCGGAAATCCCATGATCCTCGGCATCTCCGCCTCGAGCACGTCGAGATTGAGCAGCCAGCGCCTTTCCTTCAGGTCGAGCGACTGGGTAAAGAAGCTCTGCAGGGCTTTCTCGACCCCTTGCGCGGCCAGTTGCGTTTCGGCCTCTGACCGGCGGGTGACCTGCGACAGGTCCACCGCCCGCATCGCGTGGATATAGGGCAGTTGCGAATGGGTGTAGGCGACCGGGGCGATATCGGCCACCACCAGCTTGCGCAGTTTCGCGCCGTGGCGCAGCGCCAGCATCATCGCCGCCTTGCCGCCCATCGAGTGGCCCAGAACATCCGCCTGCCCGCCGAACCGGTCGATCACCTCGGCCAGGTCGTCGGCCATGTCTTCGTAGCCGTGGCTGGAAAACCGGGGGCTGGCGCCGTGGTTGCGCATGTCGGCGGCGATCACCTGGCGCTCGTCCGACAGGCGTTTCGCGATCACGCCCCAGTTGCGGGCCGATCCGTAGAGCCCGTGGGCGATCAGCAGCGGCGGGGTGTCGGTCGGGGTTCCGTGGGTGATGACGTTCAGCATGGGCACCGGGATACCCGCCCCGGCGGGGCGGCGCCAGCCCCGTTGAGGCCGCCCGCGCGACCGGCTAGGATCGGCCCATGACCGAGAACCTGCCCGCCGAAATCGACCGGATCGCCCTGCTGTTCAGGGACAAGCTGGGCCTGCGCGGCGGCGATATCGGCCGCGTGGTTCGCCGCGCGCGCTACCGGGTGCCACGGCGGATCCGCCGCAAGGCCGAGCGCCTGGCCACGGCGGCCCCGATCCTCGCCCATCCGCGCCTGCGGATGACGCTGGATCACGCCGCACTGGCGCGGGCGGCCACGGATGTGGGCGCGTATCTCGACGGCGTCGATCCGGCCGACCGCCGCAAGGGCTGGTGGCTGGGGATGCTGGGGGCGCTGGCCTTCAACCTGCTGCTGTTTGGCGCGCTGCTGGTCGTGTTCCTGCGCTGGAAGGGGCTGCTCTGACACGAAAAAGGCGCGCGGGCTCCGCGCGCCTGATGTGGTTTCCGGCCAGTTTCCGGCCAGTTTCCGGGCCGTTTCCGGGCAGTGCTCAGAGGCCGGGATAGATCGGGAAGCGGGCGCAGAGATCAGCCACCTCGGCCTTCACCCTGGCCTCGACCTCGCCATTGCCGTCCTCGCCATTGGCGGCCAGCCCGTCGACCACCTCGATGATCCAGTCCGCGATCTGGCGGAACTCGGTTTCGCCGAAGCCGCGGGTGGTGCCGGCGGGACTGCCCAGACGAATGCCGCTGGTCACGGTCGGCTTTTCGGGGTCGAACGGCACCCCGTTCTTGTTGCAGGTGATATGCGCCCGGCCCAGCGCGGTCTCGGTGGCGTTGCCCTTGACCCCCTTGGGGCGCAGGTCCACCAGCACCACATGGGTGTCGGTGCCGTGGGTCACGGTGTCCAGCCCGCCCTTGATCAACTGGTCGGACAGCGCCTGCGCGTTGGTGACGACCTGCCGGATATAGGTCTTGAATTCCGGTTGCAGCGCCTCGCCGAATGCGACGGCCTTGGCGGCGATCACATGCATCAGCGGGCCGCCCTGGATGCCGGGGAAGATGGCCGAGTTCACCTTCTTGGCGATGGATTCGTCATTGGTCAGGATCATGCCGCCGCGCGGGCCGCGCAGGGTCTTGTGGGTGGTGGTGGTGGCCACATGGGCATGCGGGAAGGGCGAGGGATGTTCGCCCGCCGCCACCAGCCCGGCGAAATGGGCCATGTCCACATGCAGCCAGGCCCCCACCTTGTCGGCAATCTCGCGCATCCGGGCGAAATCGATCTGGCGCGGGATCGCCGAGCCACCGGCGATGATGATCCGGGGCCGGTGTTCCATGGCCAGTGCCTCGACCTGGTCATAGTCCAGCATGTTGTCCTGCTTGCGCACGCCGTATTGCACCGCGTTGAACCATTTGCCCGACTGGTTCGGCCGCGCGCCATGGGTCAGGTGGCCGCCGGCATCGAGGCTCATGCCCAGGATGGTGTCGCCGGGCTGGATCAGCGCCTGGAACACCCCCTGGTTGGCCTGGCTGCCGGAATTCGGCTGCACATTGGCGAAATCGCAGCCGAACAGTTGCCGGGCGCGGTCGATGGCGAGGTTCTCGGCAATGTCCACGAACTGGCAGCCGCCATAATAGCGCCGGCCCGGATAGCCTTCGGCATATTTGTTGGTCATTACCGAGCCCTGGGCTTCCATCACCGCAGCTGACACGATGTTTTCCGAAGCGATCAGCTCGATCTCGTCGCGCTGCCGGCCCAGTTCGGCCTGGATCGCGTCAAAGATCTCCGGGTCGCTCTGGGCGAGGGTGTCGGTGAAGAAACCGGTGTCGCGCTGGGGTGCGTTCATCTCTGGGGAACTCCGCATGGATGTTATGGCCGAAGGAATGGCGGATTTCGTATCGGAAACCCCGGCGCGGGAAAAGCCCGTAACACGACACATCGGCCGGATACGGCGGCAAGGCTGGTCATGGCGGGAAAGGTATGTTTCTTTCGGAACCGATTGCGCAGCACCGGAAACCTGCCCCATGTATTCCCGAATCGCATTCCTGGCCAGCGATGCGCCGGTCGCGCAGACCGCGCGGGCCACGTTCGTGAACCGCCACGGCGATGTGCCGCCAGAGCAGGCCGAGGTGATCGTGGCGCTGGGCGGTGACGGGTTCATGCTGCGCACGCTGCACGCGACGCAGCATCTGGACGTGCCGGTCTATGGCATGAACCGGGGCACGATCGGGTTCTTGATGAACGCCTACGCGGAATCCGACCTGCCCGAGCGGCTGGGGCAGGCCGAACAGGAGGTGATCAACCCGCTGGCGATGACCGTGATGGACCAGGCGGGCCGGATCCACGAGGCGCTAGCGATCAACGAGGTGTCGCTGCTGCGCGCGGGGCCACAGGCGGCGCGGCTCAGGATCACCGTCGACGGACGGTTGCGGCTGGACGAACTGGTTTGCGACGGGGCGCTGGTGGCGACCCCGGCGGGGTCCACCGCCTACAACTATTCCGCGCACGGGCCGATCCTGCCGATCGGCGCCGATGTGCTGGCGCTGACCGCGATCGCCGCCTTCCGCCCCCGGCGCTGGCGCGGGGCGCTGCTGCCCAAGACGGCGCAGGTGCGGTTCGACGTGATGGAGGCGGACAAGCGCCCGGTGATGGCCGATGCCGATTCCATCTCGATCCCCGATATCAACTGGGTCGAGATTCGCTCGGAACCGGCCATCAAGCACCGGATCCTGTTCGATCCCGGGCATGGGCTCGAGGAAAGGCTTATTTCCGAACAGTTTACCTGACCGGATCGCGGGGCGGGGGCGGCGTGCCCACGCCGAAAAAGTTCGGATTCTATACGTTCTCGTTACGCAGTGTAATCAGGATCACATACGGGCTGCATCAGGTCAGGCATAACCGTGCCAGTAACCAGTGTTTGGTCCGTGAGTGTGATTGCAGTTCGTTGTTTGAAGTTTGATATTTCCAGAACGAAACAGGGCGCGGGGGCCACCCGCGCCCATTTTTCTTGTCTCGTGCCCGGTTTCAGCCCATCCGCGCCCACAGCGCGTCGCACATCCGGCCCAGCCGTTGTTCGACGGCGGCGCAGGCATCGACCACCAGGTCCTCGCGCCAGCGCCGGCCCACGATTTGCACGCTGATCGGCTGCGGCCCGGCCGAGAGTTCGGACAGGCGCGCGGGCACGCAACCCGCCGGCAACCCCACGAAGTTCATCGCGTAGGACCAGATCGCGCTGCCCAGCACCTCGCGCACGCCCTCGGCGCCCTGCACGTCACGGTCGGGCGCAAAGAAGGGTTGTGGCAGGAACGGACACAGCACCAGCGGATAGCGATCCAGGAACAGCGACCATTCCCGCGCATAGTGGCTGCGCCGGGCCATCATGCGCAACAGGTCGGTGCCTTCGAACGGGGTAAACTGGTCGAAATACTCGTCGAAGATGGCGTTGATCGTGGCCGAGCCATTGGCCCGGATGTCCGGCCCCATCAGCGCTTTCACCTCGCCCATGAGCGCGCGATAGCCGTCGCTGCCGGTTTCGGGCATGGCGGGGGGGTCGATTTCCTCGACGGTATATCCGGCATCGCGCAGGGCATCGCGCGCCGCGTCCAGCGCCAGCGCCACCTCGGGGTGGAGGTCGAAACCAAAGGTGTCGCGCGTGAAACCGACGCGAATCGGCCCGTCCGATGCCTCGCCGCGCCAGGGCAGGGGAACATGGAACGGATCGCGCGGGTCGGGCGCGATCATCGTCGGCATCGACAGGTGCAGGTCCTCGGCGCAGCGGGTCAGCAGCCCCTGCACCGACATCGCCTGGGCCAGCATGCCGCGTTCGGCCGTCTGCGACGGGTTCCACGCCGCGATCCGGCCCAGGCCGGGTTTGACCGTGACCGCGCCGTTGGCGGCGGCGGGAAACCGCAGCGAGCCGCCGATGTCGTTGCCGTGCGCCAGCGCGCCGATGCCCGCCATCACCGCCGCGCCCGCGCCGCCCGACGACCCGCCGGCCGAGACATGATCGCCCCAGGGGTTGTGCGTGCGCCCGAACAGCGGGTTGTCGGTATCGGCGCGAAACGAGAATTCCGGCGTGTTGGTGCGCCCGATCACCACCGCACCCGCATCCTGCAGGTTCTTCACCAGCGGGGCGTCATCCGGCGCAATCAGATCCTTCAGCGCCACCACCCCGTTCGAGGTCGCATGGCCCTTCTGGTCGACGTTGATCTTGATCGTGACCGGTACGCCGTGCAGCGGGCCGGGGGCGGCCCCGCCGGCCCGCGCCGCGTCCAGTGCGCGGGCGCGTTCCAGCGCCTCGGCATCGAGCGGATCGACCACCGCGTTCAGCGCCGGGTTGGCCGCCGCCATCCGGTCCAGGGCCGCGCGGGTGACGGCCTCGGCGGTGACATCGCCCGCGCGGGTTGCAGTTGCGGTTTCGGTGGCGGTCAGCCGCCAGAGTTCGGTGTTGCCCATGATGGTCCTCCCGCGCAGCAACCTATCGCCGCGCGGGGCGGGTGCAAGGGCCGTTCCGCGTCAGGCCGCGTATCCGATCCGTTGCAGGGCGGCGCGAATTTCGTCCAGGATCGCCGGGTCGTCGATGGTCGCCGGCATCCTGAATTCCTTGCCGTCGGCGATCGACACCATGGTGCCGCGCAGGATCTTGCCGGACCGGGTCTTGGGCAGCCGGTCGACCACCAGCGCCAGCTTGAAGGCGGCGACCGGGCCGATGCGGTCGCGCACCAGCCTGACCACCTCGGCGACGACATCGTCCTGGGCGCGGTCGCTGCCCGCGTTCAGGCAGAGGAAGCCGACGGGCAGCTGGCCCTTGAGATCGTCGCTGACCCCGATCACGGCGCATTCGGCGACATCGGGATGGGCGGCGAGAACCTCCTCCATCGCGCCGGTCGACAGCCGGTGCCCGGCGACGTTGATCACGTCGTCGGTCCGCGCCATCACATAGAGATAGCCGTCCTCGTCCATCATCCCCGCATCGCCGGTCTCGTAATAGCCGGGAAAGGTGGTCAGGTAGGATTTGCGGAACCGGTCGCCGGCATTCCACAGCGTCGGCAGGGTGCCCGGCGGCAGCGGCAGTTTCACCGCGATCGCGCCCAGCTGGCCCGGCGCGACCTCGTGGCCGCCCTCGTCGAGAATGCGGATGTCATAGCCGGGCATCGCGACCGACGGGCTGCCGATCTTGACCGGCAGCTTTTCGATCCCCATCGGGTTGGCGGCGATGGAATAGCCGGTTTCGGTCTGCCACCAGTGGTCGATCACCGGCACGTTCAGCACCTTCTGCGCCCATTCGATCGTGTCCGGGTCGGCGCGTTCCCCGGCCAGGAACAGCGTGCGCAGCCCGGACAGGTCGTATTTGCTGGCCAGCGCGCCGGTGGGGTCCTCGCGTTTGACCGCGCGGATCGCGGTGGGCGCGGTGAAGAAGCCGCTGACCCCATGTTCCGCGATCACCCGCCAGAAGGTGCCCGCATCGGGGGTGCCGACCGGTTTGCCCTCGAAGACGATGGTGGTGTTGCCGTGAATGAGCGGGGCATAGCAGATATAGGAATGCCCTACGACCCAGCCGACATCGGACGCGGCCCAGAACACCTCGCCGGGGTTCATGTCGTAGATGTTCTTCATCGTCCAGTTCAGGGCGACGAGATGCCCGGCGGTGGGGCGCACCACGCCCTTGGGCGCGCCGGTGGTGCCCGAGGTGTAGAGGATATAGGCCGGGTGGTTGCCCTCGACCGGGACGCATTCCGCCGGCTCGACCCCGAACTGGAACCCGTACCAGTTCACGTCCCGGCCCTCTTCGAGCTGGGCGACCTCCTGTTCGCGCTGGAAGATGACGCAGAACTCGGGCTTGTGTTCGGCCATGTCAATGGCCCCGTCCAGCAGCGGCTTGTAATGCACCACGCGGCCCGGCTCCAGCCCGCAGGAGGCGGCGATGATCGCCTTGGGCCGGCAGTCGTCGATGCGCACGGCCAGTTCGTTGCTGGCAAAACCGCCAAAGACCACCGAATGGATCGCGCCGATCCGCGCGCAGGCCAGCATCGCCTCGAGCGCCTCGGGGATCATCGGCATGTAGATGATGACCCGGTCGCCCTTCTCGATGCCCTTGGCGCGCAGCGCACCGGCCAGCGACGCAACGCGGTTCCGCAGCTCGACATAGGAGATCTCGCGCCGGGAATGGGTGATCGGGCTGTCGTGAATGATGGCGGTCTGTTCGCCGCGCCCGGCCTCGACATGGCGATCGACCGCGTTCCAGCAGGTGTTCACCCGGGCGTCGCTATACCATTCATAGAGCGGCGCGTTGTCGTCGAACAGCGCCTTGCTGGGGGGCGTGACCCAGTCGATCGCCTCGGCCGCCTGCATCCAGTAGGCTTCGGGGTCGCGCTTCCAGCTTTCGTAAACGTCCCTGTAGGCCATGCCGCTTTCCTCCTGTCTCCACTCGGATCAGGGGTTAAGAACATCAGGGCCGTCGGGCAAGCCTGTTGCCTGCCGCCGCGTCAGATTGGCGCAAAATATTTGCAGGGTTTGCGGTAACGGGGTTGCAAAATTTTGCAAACCGCCGGTTTGCGCAAATTTCACCCCCGCCCGCCGCGTGCGGTTGCAAAGCTGCGAAGTTTTTGCCGCGAAGCGGCGCCGCCTATCCGTATTGCGTCACCGGGGTGCCCGCGATGGCCGACATGTTCAGCAATCCGCGTGCCGTGATCGCGGGCGACACGATATGCGCGCGGTTGCCCATGCCCATCAGGATCGGTCCGACCTCCAGCCCGCCGGCGCGCATCTTGAGGATGTTGCGCACCCCTCCGGCGGCATCGGCATGGGCAAAGACCAGCACGTTGGCCTCGCCCTCCATCCGGCTGCCCGGAAAGATCCGGGCCCGCAGTTCCGGGTCGAGCGCGGTATCCAGGTTCATTTCGCCCTCATAGCAGAAATCGCGCGGCTCGCTGTCGAGGATCTCCAGCGCGGCGCGCATCCGCTTGCCCGAGCCTTCGGCCTGGTTGCCGAACTGGGATTGCGAACAGAAGGCGATCTTCGGCTCCAGCCCGAACCGCCGCACATGGCGGGCGGCGCCGATGGCGATCTCGGCCAGGTGTTCGGGCTGCGGCAGCTGGTGGACATGGGTGTCGGCGATGAACAGCGGCCCGTCCTCGAGGATCATCAGCGACAGTGCCCCGTGCGGGCGCAGCTGGTCGGTGCCGAGGATCTGGGTGATATAGTTCAGGTGCCAGCGGTATTCGCCGAAGGTGCCGCAGATCAGCGAATCGGCCTCGCCGCGATAGACCGCGACCGCGCCGATCGCGGTGGAGTTCGTGCGCATGATCGCCTTGGCCAGGTCGGGCGTGACCCCGCGCCGTTCCATCAGCTGGTGATAAGTGTTCCAGTAATCGTAATAGCGCGGGTCGTTCTCGGGGTTCACGATCTCGAAATCGCGGCCCGGCCGCACGGTCAGCCCGTGGCGTTCGCAACGCGCCTCGATCACCTCGGGGCGGCCGATCAGGATCGGGGTTTCCGTGGTTTCCTCCAGCACCGCCTGCGCCGCGCGCAATACGCGTTCGTCCTCGCCCTCGGAAAAGACGATGCGCCGGCTGGCCGCGCCCGCGGCCTCGAAGACGGGGCGCATCAGCAGCGCGGATTTGAACACGGTCTGGTTCAGCCGGGCATGATAGGCGTCCAGATCGTCGATCGGCCGGGTCGCCACGCCGCTTTCCATCGCGGCGCGGGCAACCGAGGTCGAGACCACGCCGACCAGCCGCGGGTCGAACGGTTTCGGGATCAGGTAGTCGGCGCCAAAGGTGAGCTGTTCGCCGCGATAGGCGGCGGCGGCTTCGGCGCTGGTGGTGGCGCGGGCCAGCTCCGCGATGCCGTCGATGCAGGCCAGCTGCATCGCGTCGTTGATCTCGGTCGCGCCCACGTCCAGCGCGCCGCGGAAGATGAACGGAAAGCACAGGACGTTGTTGACCTGGTTGGGAAAGTCGCTGCGCCCGGTGGCGATGATCGCGTCGGGGGCCACCTCGCGGGCGGCATCGGGCAGGATTTCGGGGTTGGGGTTGGCCAGCGCGAAGATGATCGGCCGGTCCGCCATCTTTGCGACCATGGCGGGTTTCAGCACGTTGGGGCCGGACAGGCCGAGGAACAGGTCCGCGCCGTCGATCACCTCGTCGAGCGTGCGCAGGTCGGTCCGTTGCGCATATTCCGCCTTCTGCGGGTTCATGTCGATGTCGCGGCCTTCGTGAACGAGCCCGTGAATGTCGCACAGCCAGACATTTTCGCGCCGCACCCCCAGTTTCAGCAGCATGTTCAGGCAGGCGATGCCGGCCGCGCCGCCGCCGGTCGAGACGATCTTGATGTCCTCGAAGGACTTGCCCGCCACATGCAGCGCGTTCTTGGCCGCCGCGCCGACGACGATGGCGGTGCCATGCTGGTCGTCGTGAAACACCGGGATGTTCATCCGTTCGCGGCAGAGTTTCTCGACGATGAAGCAGTCGGGCGCCTTGATGTCCTCGAGGTTGATCGCGCCGAAGGACGGCTCCAGCGCGCAGACGATTTCAGCCAGTTTTTCGGGGTCCTTTTCGTCTACTTCGATATCGAAACAGTCGATGCCCGCGAATTTCTTGAACAGGACCGCCTTGCCTTCCATCACCGGTTTCGAGGCCAGCGCCCCGATATTGCCGAGCCCCAGCACCGCCGTCCCGTTCGTCACCACCGCCACCAGGTTGGCCCGCGCCGTATAGCGCGCCGCGTTGGCGGCGTCGTCGCGGATCTCGAGACAGGCCTCGGCCACGCCGGGGGAATAGGCGCGGGACAGATCGCGGCCGTTGGCCATCGGCTTGGTTGCGCGGATCTCGAGTTTCCCGGGTCTTGGATATTCGTGGTAATACAGCGCGGCCTGACGCAGGGACTGGTTGTCGGACATGGCTCGGGTTCCTCCTCGGGAATTTGGTTCAGCATTAAACCATTCCGCGGCGGGGTGGAACGGGGCATCTGTCTCTGCCGTGCCGGGGCCGGTTTGCTTGCATCTCGGACGCACCGGAGCCACTGTCGGCAAGCGGCGGACCGGGGCGAAGCGTCCGGTTCGCAACGCACGCAACGGAGGTGAATGGATGATCCTGCGGGAAACCGCGCTGGCGGTGCGCGAAAACGCCCATGCGCCCTATTCCGGGTTCAAGGTCGGTGCGGCGATCCGCGCGGCCTCGGGCAAGGTCTATGCCGGGTGCAATGTCGAAAACGCCGCCTATCCCGAAGGCACCTGCGCCGAGGCCGGGGCGATCGCCGCGATGGTCGCGTCGGGCGATCGCGAGATAGCCGAGGTCTATGTGGTGGCCGACAGCCACGAACCCGTGCCCTGTTGCGGCGGGTGCCGTCAGAAACTGGCCGAGTTCGGCGGCGCGGCCGTGCCGGTGACGCTGGCCACGGTGGCGGGCGCCGAACAGGTCACCAGCATCGCCGCGCTGTTGCCGGGCGCCTTTGTCAGGGACCACATGGGAGACTAGCGCGATGGATGCCCGCGCGATCATCGCCAGACTGCGCCGCCGGGAGGTGCCGGCCGAGGACGAACTGCGCTGGTTCGCGCAGGGGCTGGCCGATGGCGGGGTCAGCGATGCCCAGGCCGGTGCGTTCGCGATGGCGGTCTGCATGGGCGGGCTGGGGGACGCCGGGCGCGCGGCGCTGACCCTGGCGATGCGCGACAGTGGCGAGGTCCTGCGCTGGGATCTGGACGGGCCGGTGATCGACAAGCATTCAACCGGCGGCGTGGGCGACTGCGTGTCGCTGATCCTGGCGCCGGCCCTGGCCGAATGCGGCGGGTTCGTGCCGATGATCTCGGGGCGGGGCCTGGGCCATACAGGCGGCACGCTGGACAAGCTGGAAGCGATACCGGGCCTGTCCACTTCGGTGGCGGGCGACCGGTTGCGCAGGCTCGTGACCGATCTGGGCTGTGCCATCGTCGGTGCGACGGCCACCATCGCGCCCGCCGACAAACGGCTCTACGCGATCCGCGACGTGACCGCGACGGTCGAGAGCCTCGATCTGATCACCGCCTCGATCCTGTCCAAGAAACTGGCCGCGTCCCCGGATGCGCTGGTGCTGGACGTAAAGACGGGCAGCGGCGCCTTCATGAAGACCGGGGACGAGGCGCGCGCGCTGGCGCAGGCGCTGGTGGGCACGGCCAATGCGGCGGGTTGCCGGACCTCGGCGGTCATCACCGATATGAACCAGCCGCTGGCCGCGTCGCTGGGCAATGCGCTCGAGGTTGCCGAGGTGATGCGGGTGCTGACCGGCGCGGGGGACGGGCCCAGAGGCGGGTCGCTGGTGCGGATATCCGCCGCGCTGGGCGGGGTGCTGCTGGCCGATGCCGGGCTGGCCACCGATGCGCAGGCCGGCGCGGCGCGGATCGCCGGGGTGATCGCCGACGGGCGGGCGGCCGAGCGGTTCGGGCGCATGGTCGCGGCGCAAGGCGGGCCGCTGGCCTTTGTCGACAACTGGCGCCGGTTCCTGCCCGAGGCCACGGTGATCCGCGAAGTGCCCGCGCGCCGGTCCGGGGTCGTCGCCGCCATAGACGGCGAGGCGCTGGGCCTCGCGGTCGTGGGTCTCGGCGGCGGGCGGCAGGTGGAAAGCGATACGGTCGACCCGGCGGTCGGGCTGTCGGGGATCGTGCGGCTGGGGGTGCGGGTCGACAAGGGGCAGCCGCTGGCGGTGATCCATGCCGCCCGCGAAGATGCCGCCGATGCGGCCGCGGCCGGCCTGGGACGGGCGATCACGCTGGCCGATGCGGCCCCCCCGGTGCCGGATCTGATCCACGAAAGGATAGTCCCATGACCCGTGCCTTTCTGGTGGTGATGGATTCGGTGGGCATCGGCGGGGCGCCCGATGCGGGCGAGTTCTTCAACGACGGGATCCCCGATACCGGCGCCAACACGTTGGCGCATATCGCGCAGGCCTGTGCCGATGGCCGGGCCCGTGACGGGCGCAGCGGGCCGTTGGTCCTGCCCAACATGACCCGGCTGGGGCTGGGCGCCGCTGTCCGGCTGGCCTCGGGCGCTGCCGTGCCCGGGCTCGAGGCCGACCCGGACGGGTTCTGGGCCGCCGCCACCGAAACCTCGCCGGGCAAGGATACGCCGTCGGGCCACTGGGAACTGGCCGGGCTGCCGGTGCCGTGGGACTGGCACTATTTCCCCGACACCGAAAACAGCTTTCCCGCCGATCTCGTGCGGTTCGTGGCCGATGCCGCCGGAACGGACGGGATACTGGGCAATTGCCACGCGCCGGGCACCGCGATCATCGAACGGCTGGGGGGGCGGCATATGCGCAGCGGCTGGCCGATCTGCTATACCTCGGCCGACAGCGTGTTCCAGATCGCCGCGCATGAGGATGCCTTCGGGCTGGACCGGTTGCTGGCGCTGTGCGCCGCGATTGCCCCGCGCCTGCACGGGATGCGGGTGGGCCGGGTGATCGCGCGCCCGTTCACCGGCGGCCCGGATGCCGGGTTCACCCGCACCCCCAACCGCCGCGATTTCGCGATCACGCCGCCTGCGCCGGTGCTGACCAACTGGGTGCAGGATGCGGGCCGCGCAGTGCATGGCATCGGCAAGATCGGCGATATCTTTTCGATGCAGGGCATCGACACGTCGGTGAAAGGTCCCGACGCGGTGCTGATGGAACACCTGTTCGAGCGGGTGGACAACGCCGCCGACGGGTCGCTGACCTTTGCCAATTTCGTCGAATTCGACAGTCTCTACGGGCATCGCCGCGACATATCGGGTTACGCCCGCGCGCTGGAATGGTTCGATGCCGAACTGGGCCGGCTGCTGCCGCGTCTGCGCGACGGCGACCTGCTGGTGCTGACCGCGGACCACGGCAACGATCCGTCCTGGACCGGCACCGACCACACCCGCGAACGGGTGCCGGTGCTGATTGCGGGGCAGGGGGCCGGGTCGGCCGGGCTGGTCGGTTTCGCTGATGTGGCGGCCTCGGTCGCCGGCCATCTGGGGGTGCCGGCGCAGGGGCCGGGGCGCAGTTTTCTCTAGCAACCGGCGCCGCGCTGGCTTGCCCTCGTGCCCGCGCTGACCCAATAAGGGGAAGATCCAACCCCGGGGAGTTCCGTCATGTCCGAGCCTTTGACCGTCGTCGATCATCCGCTGGTCCAGCACAAGCTGTCGATCATGCGGGACAAGGGAACCTCCACGGCGAGCTTTCGCCAGCTCCTGCACGAGATCACGCAATTGCTGGCCTACGAAATCACCCGCGAACTGCCGATGACCACGCGCATGATCGACACCCCGATGGAGCCGATGGACGCGCCGGTGCTGGCGGGCAAGAAGCTGGCGCTGGTGTCGATCCTGCGGGCGGGCAACGGGATGCTCGACGGGGTGCTCGACCTGATCCCTTCGGCGCGGGTCGGGTTTGTCGGGCTCTACCGGGACGAAACCACCCTGCAACCGGTCCAGTATTATTTCAAGGTGCCGGAATCGCTCGAGGACCGGCTGGTGATCGCGGTCGACCCGATGCTGGCCACCGGCAATTCATCGGCGGCGGCGGTCGACCTGCTGAAACAGGCGGGCGCCACCAATATCCGGTTCCTGTGCCTGCTGGCCGCGCCCGAAGGCATCGCGCGGATGCAGGAGGCCCACCCGGACGTGCCGATCGTGACCGCGGCGGTGGATCGCGGACTGAACGAGCAGGGCTATATCATGCCGGGGCTGGGCGATGCGGGCGACCGGATGTTCGGCACCCGCTGACAGCGGCCAGCGACGTTTACCACGCGCGCGATTTGACCGCGCGCGGCAGCGCCGGTTCGGGTAGGATACGGCCGGGCTTGGCGTATGGCGGAAATGCGGATAGCCTGCCGCTGCCGCCGGACCGGGCAGTCCCGGGGCGGGTTTCAGTATCAAGGCAATATGAGTGAGAATGGGTATGAAACGCAGAACCTTCCTGACGATGACGGGCATGACCGCCTTGCTGGCTGCCTGCGGACAGTGGAAAGTGGGCTATGACAACGCACCCGATGCGGCGCAGGCCGCGGGCTGGCGGGTGACCTCGGTGCGTGTCACGGTGCCGCAAAGCCTGAGCGTGTCCGAGGAAAACGTCCTCGCGCCAAGGGCCGACATCGTGTGGCAAGGCGAGCCCGCGGGCGACCGGCGCGCGCAGGTGGCGCAGATTGTCGAAACGGGTGCCCGGCGCGGGGCGGCGGGGCTGAAAGGCGGCCGTCCGGTGCGGCTCGATATCACCATGTTGCGGTTCCATGCCCTCACCCAGCGGGCGCGCGAAAAGCTGTCCAGTTCGGGTGTGCATTCGATCGACATGACGGTGCGGGTGATCGATGTCGCGACCGGCCAGGTGCTGGCCGAAGAACCGCGGCTCGAAGCCGACCTGCCGGCACTGTCCGGCAAACAGGCCATCGCGGCCGATCAGCAGGGCCAGACCCAGAAGGTGCGGATCACCAACCATATCGCCGTGGTGATCGCCAGTTGGCTGGGCACAGGGCCGGATGCGCGGGGCAGTTTCTCGCGGATCGGGGTCTGACCGGAACATCGCGGAATTCCGCCGGATATCAGCCGGTTATCAGCCAGCGATCAATCGGCGCAGATCCCCTGCAGCCGCACCCAGTCGGCATCGGTGAGCACCGGCGCCAGGTCCGGTTCGTCCGCCGTGGCGTCGCTGGCCGGCAATCCGACGGCCATGGCATAGGGCGCAAAGGGGATGTCATTGCGCGCCAGGGCCGCGTGCAGGGTCTCGTCCGGGACCGGCGCGCGCGGTGCGACCAGAACATGTTCCGCATGGCGGTCCAGCGCGTTGCGGGACAGCTGGCCGGTTGTCAGCAACCGGAACGATGCCGCGATGCCGCCGGTTACCAGCACCTCCTCGAGCGGGTCGTGGGCCTGGCCGCGCAGCTTCGCGAGCTCGATGAACCCCGCCGCCACCGCCGGGTCCTGCCATTTCTCGAACAGCGACCGGCTCATCACGATGATGCCGCCCGGCAGTTCCAGCGCATCGTCCAGCCCCGAGGGCAGCACCACCAGACGCGCCACCTCCATCCGCCGCGCCAGCCGGGCCAGCGCGGGCGCGGAATAGGTGCTGGTGCAGGGGCGCCCGGCGACGCGGGTGATCCGGTCCAGCAGCGCCTCGCCGACATCGAGCCGGTAGCTGGCCGGCACCATCGCGGTCGTGTGCTGCCGCAGCGCACCCGGCAACCACAGGACGAGGCCCGCGATCACGGCGGCCAGAACCAGCAGCACGATCACCACCCGCAGCCGCCCCGGTTGCGGGCGGGCGCGGTCGATGGCGCGGCGCAGCCGTTCGATGGCGTCGATCATCTCGGACTGGTCCGCGTTCAGTTCCAGCGTTTCGTCCGGATCGCCCGAGGGGCAGTAGATCGCCGGCATCTCGCCGGGATTGAGCCGGTCGATTGCGGCCAGCGACCAGTGGGTGAGCGGGCGGTCGTTGAAATCGGTGAAGGTCAGCGTGGCCTCGCCGACCGACACGATCACCTCGCGGCGCTGGTCATCCGGCGCGGGCCGCCACAGTCCGGCCGCTTCGAGCCGCTGGTATTTGCTGAACGCCGTCATCGCGCGGAGACTGCCGGGCCTCATTGGTTTTGCCCGACCCTAGCACGCGGGACCGGGGCGGCAAACCTCTTAGCGGCCCGGCCGGTCAAGCCTCTGCCGCGCGCTGGCGCAGCTCGAATTTCTGGATCTTGCCGGTCGATGTCTTGGGCAGGTCTCCGAACACCACCCGTTTGGGGGTCTTGAACCCGGCCAGCGTCTTGCGGGCAAAGGCGATCAGGTCGGCCTCGTCGGCGGTGGCGTCGGGTTTCAGTTCGACAAAGGCGCAGGGCACCTCGCCCCATTTCTCGTCCGGCTTGGCCACCACGGCGGCCAGCAGCACGTCGGGATGATCCATCAGCACGCCCTCGACCTCGACCGAGCTGATGTTCTCGCCGCCCGAGATGATCACGTCCTTGGCCCGGTCGCGGATCTGCATGTAGCCGTCGGCATGTTGCACCGCGATGTCGCCGGAGTGGAAATAGCCGCCCGCGAACGCCTCTTCGGTGGCCTGCGGGTTCTTGTAATAGCCTTTCATCACGCCGTTGCCGCGCATGACGATTTCGCCTTCGGCGCGGCCGTCCATCGGCACCTGTGCCATCGACGAATCGACCACGGTGATATGCTCCATGAACGGCATGGCCACCCCCTGGCGGGCCTTGATCGCGGCGCGGGCATCGCCCTGCAGGTGATCCAGATGCGGCCCCCAGGTGCATTCGGTGGCCGGCCCGTAGACCTCGGTCAGCCCGTAGACCTGGGTGACATGGAACCCCATCGGTTCGATCCGGGCCAGCGTCGTGGGCGCGGGCGGCGCGCCGGCGGTGAATACCTCGACCGTGTGGTCAAAGCTGCGCCGTTCCGCCTCGGGCGCGTTGACCAGCATGTTCAGCACGATCGGCGCGCCGCCGAAATGGGTCGCGCCCTCGTCGGCGATGGCGTCGAAGATCGCCGGGGCGGTGATGTCGCGGCAGCAGATGATGGTGCCGCCGACCATCGGCATCATCCAGGTGTGGCACCAGCCGTTGCAGTGGAACAGCGGCACGATGGTCAGGTAGCGCGGGCGCAGCACCATGCCCCAGCTGATCACCTGGCCCATCGCGTTCAGGTAGGCGCCGCGGTGGTGATAGACGACGCCCTTGGGCCGCCCGGTCGTGCCCGAGGTATAGTTCAGCGCGAGGCTTTCCCATTCGTCCGCGGGCATGATCCATTCGAAATCGTGGCGGGCATTGCCCAGCATCTGTTCATAGGTGGTATGCCGTCCGCTGGCGGGATGGCCGGCCTGGTCGTCGGGCACCTCGATCAGCAGCGGCGGCTCGCCCTCCATCGCCGCGCAGGCCTGTTCCGCGAGCTCGATGAACTGGCTGTCCACCAGCGCCACCTTCGCGCCGCCGTGGTCGAAGATATAGGCCACGGTGCCCAGGTCGAGCCGGGTGTTGATCGCGTTCAGGACGGCACCGCAGGCGGGCACTCCGAAATGGGCCTCGGCATGGGCGGGAAGGTTGGGCAGGATCGTCGCGACCACGTCGCCCGGCTTCACGCCCATCGACGCCAGCGCCGAGGCCAGCCGGGTGCAGCGGTCGTAATATTCGGCATAGGTCTTGCGATGGGTGCCATAGACAACGGCCATTTCACCGGCGAACACATGGGCCGCGCGCCGCAGACCCGAAAGCGGCGTGAGCGGCACATGATTTGCCGACCGCTTGTCCAGCCCGGTTTCCTCCGCCATCCATCCCATAGGTTTGTCCCCTTTTCCCAACGCGATGTCGTTTCCGGGTCAGATATTGCGCCGAACGCGCGGCAATGAAAAGCGATGACGACACGGTTTGAAACCAGTCCCGCGCGGGCCGCCGCGATGATGGTCCTCGCCATGGCGATCATCGGCGCCATCGACAATGTCATCGCGCCAATGTCGGCGCATATCGGGCTGTGGCAGTTCCATTTCATCCGGTCGCTCATCGCGCTGCCGCTGGTCGGGCTGATGGCACTGGCCGGGCTGGGGGCGCTGCGACCCCGGCGCTGGGGTGCCGTGACCCTGCGCAGCGTGCTGGTGTCCACCGCGATGATGTTCTATTTCGGGGCGCTGGCCTTCATGCCGATCGCGCAGGCGCTGGCGGGGCTGTTCACGTCGCCGATCTTCGTGTTGCTGATCACCGCGACCCTGCTGCGCGGGCGGATCGGGCGCTGGCGGGTGCTGGCGGTGGCGGCGGGGTTCACCGGCACGGTGCTGGTGCTGCAGCCGGACCCGCGGGCCTTTGACGCGGCCACCCTGATCCCGGTCGCGGGCGGTTTCTTCTACGCGCTGGGCGCCATCGTCACCCGCCGCCACTGTGCCGGAGAGGGGGCGCCGGCATTGCTGGCGGGCAACCTGTTCGCCCTCGGACTGGCAGGGGCGGTCGGGGCGCTGGTGCTGGCGGTGTTGCCGCAACCCGGCGCGCAGGATTTCGTCACCCGCGGCTGGATCTGGCCGATCCGCCCGGCCATGCCCCATATCCTGTTGCAGGCGGTGGGCTCGGTGATCGCGGTGTTCCTGATCATCCGTGCCTACCAGACGGGTGAACCGTCGCGGGTGGCCGTGTTCGAATATGCGGTGATGATTTTCGGGCCGCTCTTTGCCTGGCTGCTGCTGGGCCAGCCGCTGGGGCCGTGGCAGGCCGTCGGCGTCCTGCTGATCGCGACGGCGGGCGCGATCATTGCGATCCGGTCGGAATGAGGTAGCCTGCGGCCATGATCCTGAGTACCGGGCGGCGCTACGTCTTTGTCCACATCCCCAAGACCGGCGGCACCGCGCTGGCGCTGGCGCTCGAGGCGCGGGCGATGAAGGATGACATCATGCTGGGCGACACCCCCAAGGCGCGGCGCCGCCGCAACCGGGTGAAAGGCATGAAGACGCGGGGGCGGCTGTGGAAACACTCGACCCTGGCGGATATCGACGGGCTGGTTCCCGCTGCGGTGCTGGACGGGCTGTTCGCCTTCACGCTGGTGCGCAATCCCTGGGACCGGATGGTCAGCTATTACCACTGGTTGCGCGCGCAGGAATTCGGCCACGCGGCGGTGACGCTGTCGAAAGAGCTGGAGTTCGCGGATTTCGTCGCCCACCCGCTGACCCGCCGCAGCTTTGCGCGGTCGCCCGCGTCCTGGTACATGCGCCGCGCCGACGGGCGCGAACACTGCTCGGCCTATATCCGGATCGAGCATTTCGAACAGGATGCCGCGCCGCTGGTCGAGCATCTGGGATTCCCGCTGCATCTGCCGCGCGTCAACCGGTCGGACCGTGCGCAGGATTATCGCGACTATTTCAGCAACGAGACCGCCGCGATGGTCGCGGAGACTTTCGCCGAGGATATCGCCCGGTTCGGCTATGCGTTCTGATCGCCATGCCCGTGCCGGGCGTAGAACCGCCTGAGCGCCGCGGCGGTCGGCTTGCGGCCGGTGAACACCTCGACATAGGCGGGCATCCGTGAAAACCGTTCGTCCCGGTCCTCTTCGAGTTGCATCGAAAAGTAACCGATCTGCGTATAGATCATGGTGAGGGCGCGGATCTCGGCCTCGGTCGGGTCATAGCCGAACCGCAGGAACATCGACTGCATCGCCGCCTTGCGGAGATCGTCGGCCCGGTCCAGCCGCCGCTGCAGCGCCGGGTCGTTGCGGGCCCAGTTGCGAATCGCCAGGTCGAGCCGGGAATCGAACAGCGCATCGTCCAGCCAGCAATCGAACAGGTTGAACACCGCCTCGCAGATGCTTTCGGCATAGGCGTCGCAGCGCGCGACGAGGTTGCCGGTATTCTTGTCCTCCCAGCGCCGGACCATCGCTTCGAGCAGCGCGTCGCGGTCCTTGAAATGCCAATAGAATCCGGTGCGTGTCAGCCCCAGCCGCTTGGCCAGCGGCATGATCTTGACCGCCTCGACACCCGAGACGGTCAGCACCTCGTGGGCGGCCTTCAGCCAGTCTTCCTCGGTGGCGCGCGGGCGGCGGATGGGGTCGTCCTTCATGGCGCAAGGATGAAAAAACTTGACATGAGTGTCAACTGGCAGAACATGACTGTCAGTCGGGAGGAGCGGCGATGGCAGCAAGCGAGGTGGCGCCGGCAACGCGCAGATCGCGGCGGCGCGGGCGGGGCGAAGGTCGCAACGGCGCGCCCGGACAGAACCCGCATCTGGAAACGCCCTTCATCACCCGGCGCATCCCGCCATATGACATCCTGGATGACGACGGCCTGGCGCGGATCGAGGCGGCGGCGGACCGGATTCTGGCCGAGATCGGGGTCGAGTTCCGCGACGATCCCGAAACGGTCGGCCTGTTCCGGGGCGCGGGCGGGCAGGTGCGCGAGATCGGCCGCGACCGCTGGAACATCCGCTTCGAACCGGGGCTGGTCCGCGGGCTGCTGAAAACCGCGCCCGCCCGGTTCACGCAGCACGCACGCAACCCGGCCCGTTCGGTCGAGATCGGCGGCGATGCAACGGTTCTGGCCCCGTCCTACGGGTCGCCCTTCGTGATGGATCTCGACCGGGGGCGGCGATACGGCACCATCGCCGATTTCGAGAATTTCGTGAAACTGGCGCAGTCCTCGCCGTGGCTGCACCATTCCGGCGGCACCATCTGCGAACCCACCGACATCGCGGTGAACAAGCGGCACCTGGACATGGTCTATGCCCATATCCGCTATTCCGACCGGCCGTTCCTGGGCTCGATCACCGCGCCCGAGCGGGCCGGGGACAGCATCGAGATGTGCCGGATCCTGTTCGGGGCGGATTTCGTCGATCGCAACTGTGTCATCATGGGCAATTTCAACACCACCTCGCCGCTGGTTCTGGACGGGATCACGACCCGCGGCATCCGCGCCTATGCCGGGGCGGGGCAGGGGTCGATCCACCTGCCGTTCCTGCTGGGCGGAGCGGTGGCGCCGCTGACCATGGCGGGCGCGGCGGCGCAGAACCTGGCTGAAAGCATGGTTTCCTGCGCGCTGACCCAGCTGGTGCGGCCCGGCGCGCCGGCGATACTGGCCAGCTTTCTCAGTTCGATGTCGCTGCGGTCGGGCTCGCCCACCTTCGGCACCCCGGAACCGGCGCTGGGCTCGCTGGTGATGGGCCAACTGGCGCGGCGGCTGAACATGCCGCTGCGGTGCGCCGGGAGTTTCTGCACCTCCAAGCTGCCGGATGCGCAGGCGATGCAGCAATCGATGATGTCGATGATGTCGGCGGTGCAGTCCGGGGCCAACTACATCCTGCATTCGGCGGGGTTCCTCGACGGGCTGCTGTCCATGTCCTACGAGAAATTCATGCTGGATGCCGACCTCTGCGGGGCGATTCATGCCTATCTCGCCGGGGTGCAGGTGACCGAGGATACGCTGGGGGTCGAGGCGCTGGCCGAAAACGGCCCCGGCGAACACCTGTTTTCATCCGCGCATACGCTGCGCCATTACAAGACCGCCTATTGGGACAGCGCGCTGGACGACAACCAGCCCTGGGAAACCTGGGACGAACAGGGCGGCATCGACGCCGCGACCCGCGCCAATGCGCGGTGGAAGGCGGTGCTGGCCGCCTATGACCCGCCGCCGATCGACATCGCGGTCGACGAGGCGTTGCAGGATTTCATCACCAGCAGGAAGGCGTCGATGGCCGACGCCTGGTATTGAGCGAACGAACGAGGACCGTGCATGTCGAAGGATCCGCTGCTCCAGCCCTATCAGCTCGGGCATCTGACGCTGCGCAACCGCATCATGACGACGGCGCATGAACCGGCCTATCCCGAGGACGGCATGCCCAAGGACCGGTATCGCGCCTATCACGAGGAACGCGCCCGGGCCGGGGTGGCGCTGGCGATGACCGCCGGCTCGGCGGTGGTGTCGCGCGACAGCCCGGCGGCGTTCAACAACATCCTCGCCTATCGCGACGAGGTGGTGCCGTGGATCCGGCGGCTGACCGACGCGTTGCACGGCCATGGCTGCGCGGCGATGATCCAGCTGACGCATCTGGGGCGGCGCACCGGCTGGGACCGGGGCGACTGGCTGCCGTCGCTGTCGCCGGGGCCGCATCGCGAACCCGCCCACCGGGCCTTTCCCAAGCTGATCGAGGACTGGGACATCGACCGGGTGATCGCCGATTATGCCGATGCCGCCGACCGGATGCAGCAGGGTGGCATGGACGGGATCGAGCTCGAAGCCTATGGCCACCTGGTCGACCAGTTCTTTTCCCCGCTCACCAACCGGCTGACCGGCGCGTTCGGCGCCGAAACGCTGGACACGCGGCTGCATTTCCTGTTCCGCGTGCTCGATGCGATCCGGGCGCGGGTCGGGCCGGACTTCATCGTCGGTGTGCGCTATACCGCCGACGAGGCCGAGCCCGGCGGCCTGTCCGCCCCCGAGGGGATCGAGATCGGCCGGCGGCTGGCCGCCTGCGGGCAGGTCGATTTCCTCAACGTGATCCGGGGCCGGGTGCATACCGATGCCGCGCTGACCGACGTGATCCCGGTGCAGGGGATGACCTCGGCGCCGCATCTGGATTTCGCAGGCTCGATCCGCGAAGCCACCGGGATGCCGACATTTCATGCCGCGCGGATCGCCGATGTGGCCACGGCGCGGCACGCGGTGGGCTCGGGGCTGCTGGACATGGTCGGCATGACGCGGGCGCACATGACCGACCCGCATATCGTGCGCAAGATCATCGAAGGGCGCGAGGACGAGATCCGCCCCTGCGTCGGCGCGAACTATTGCCTCGACCGCATCTATCAGGGTGGCGAGGCGCTGTGCCTGCACAATGCCGCCACCGGGCGCGAACTGACCATGCCGCATGACATCCCCCCCGCGCCCCGGCGCCGGCGCGTGGTCGTGGTCGGTGCCGGGCCCGGCGGGCTCGAGGCGGCCCGCGTCGCCGCCGAACGTGGCCACGCGGTGAGCGTGTTCGAGGCCGCCGCCGACCCCGGCGGGCAGGTGCGGCTGACCGCGCGATCGCCGCGCCGGCGCGAGATGATCGGGATCATCGACTGGCGCATGGCCCGATGCGCCGCGCGCGATGTGGAGTTCCGGTTCAACAGCTGGGCCGAGGCCGCCGATGTGATCGCGCTGGAACCGGACGTGGTGATCGTCGCCACCGGCGGGCTGCCGAATACCGAACTGTTCGAAACCGGGCGGGATCAGGCCGATGTGGTGACCGCCTGGGATATCATCTCGGGCGACGTGAAGCCCGCCGACAGCATCCTGATCTATGACGAAAGCGGCGACAATCCCGCGCTTCAGGCCGCCGAGACCGCCGCCGCCGCCGGGGCGAAGGTCGAGGTGATGACGCCCGACCGCGTCTTTGCGCCCGACATCATGGGCATGAACCTGGTGCCCTACATGCGGGCGCTGCAGGACAAGGACGTGACCTTTACCGTCGCGCGCCGTCTGCTCGATGTCCGCCGCGACGGCAACGCGCTAACCGCGACCATCGGCACCGATTACAGCGATCACCGTTACCGGTCGCGCTACGACCAGGTGGTGGTGAACTATGGCACGGTGCCGCTGGCCGATCTCTATTTCGACCTGAAGCCGCTCAGCCGGAACGGCGGCGCGGTGGATCACGACGCTCTGGTCGAGGGCAGGCCGCAGCAGGTGACCCGCAACCCGGACGGCGCGTTCCAGCTGTTTCGCATCGGTGACGCGGTGTCGTCGCGCAACACCCATGCCGCGATCTACGAAGCGCTGCGGCTGGTCAAGGATATCTGAAACAGCCATCCGCCAGCCAGACGGGGGGCGAACGCGCCGGATGACGGCGGGGGCCATGCTGGGCTATACTCGGCCGATCAGGCACAGGAGTGACCCGCCATGTCGACGCTCGCGCTTTCGGGGCCGGAGCTGAAGAAGACGATCGCCATCGCCCGGAAGAAACCGCTGGGATTTGCCTTCAGTCCCGGCAGCAAGGACAGCGAACACATCCTTGCGCTGGATCGCCGGAAATCGGGCGAGATGCTCGGCCGGGGGGTCAAGAAGGAAAGCGGGTCGTCCCGGGTGGCCCATGGCAGTTGCGAGGTGGTCGGCAAGGAATTGCGGCTGACCTGCGACCGGACGCTCAGCGGGATGGCCAAGAAGCTGAAGAAGTTCCTGAAGGCCAACAAGGTGCCGCTGAATGTCGTGGTGCTGGATGCCGACGGCACCGAGATCGAGAGCGATATCGGGGACCTGGACGAGGACGGCACCGACGATGCTGCCCAGGCGGGTGATGCCGAGGCGCTCGCGGCCAGATGGCTGGCGGTGCGCGACCGGCTCGCGGCGGCGGTCGACCCGCATCTGGGCCGGACCGACGGCACGTCGGCGAAAATCGCGGCGGTCTGGGATCTCGCGGGCACCAAGGCCGGGGCAGGGGAGTACACCGCCGCGCTGCAATGCGCCGCCGCGCTGGCCAAGCTGCTGGCGGCGGCGGGCAAGCCCGAAAAACTGGCCCCGGAAAACCCGGATACAGGCGAGATCGCCATGGACATCACCCGAAAACGGGCCTTCCTCGTCACCCGCTGGAAACAGGTTCCGGGTGAGATCAAGGTGGAGATCGACGCCCTGATCGGCGCGGTCGAGGCGCGCCTGCCCTATGAGCGGCCGGCCGAGCTGCGCGGTGCGATCAACGCCCGGGTGAGCGACCTGATCCGCGATATGGTCGGGCAGATCAACGATGCGGTGGACAGGTCGGTTTCGGATGGCGATGGCCAATACGGGGCGGTGGCGCGTGTGGCCGCGACCCTGAAATCCGAGATCCGCTGCAACGAGGTCGTGCAGGCGCTCAGGCAAAACGGGCTGGTCGATGGCGACAGGTTCGAAACCGTCTTTACCGATGCGCTGGACGAAATCAGCGCCGCTCTGACGGCCTGACATGCCGGGGCCGTTCCTGTCCACGGGTGAGGAATTTCTGCCATGCTGAAGATCGTCGAGGCGCTGATTGCCCAATGCGACAAGAGCCCGTCACTGAAGGTCTATCGTTCGGAACTGGAGCAGCTGCGCCGGGCGTTGATACGCGACCCGGTCGCCGCCGATCAGGCCGCGCGTGACCTGGTCCTGAGCATCCGGCCCGCATTGCGCGACAAGCTGCCGGATCCGCCGGTGAGGCCACCGGTCCCGCCCGCGCCCTCTGACGGGCCGCATCCGGGGATCGCGCGGCTGCGGTCCGCCCTGAACCTGGCGCAGATCCCGGCGGAAGACGTGGCGAAATCGAACACACCCATCCCGGTCCCGGGCGGGCTTCCGCCGGTTTCCGGCGGGCCGCCATTGCCCGACGGCAAACAGCCGCCAAGGGTGGGCGCGGGTCAGGCCAAACCGCCGCCGCAACCCGTAACCGGCGCGGGCGCGGCAGCGCCCCGGCCGCCGGGCGACACCTATCTGTCCGGCCCGCTCAAGAAGATGATCGCGCCCGACATGTTCGCAGCACCGGCGGAGCAGACCGGGCCGCTCGGCGATGCCTGCACCCGCTACAATTACGTCATCCATTCGGCCAGCGTGCAGGGTGTCGCCAGTGCCGTCTATGACGCGGTCATGACCTATCTGCGGGCAAAGAACAGCAACAAGAAACCCGGCCGGACCGGTGATGTCGACGCGAAGCTGGTGCCGGCCTTGCCGGAGGTGGCGCAGGCGGCGCTCAACGACATTCTCCGCAAACGGGCCGAGGCGGAAGGCTGGGCCGAATTCGTGCCGGGCGCCATTCCCAGCGTGCGCGAGATCCTGGAATCGCAGGTGGCGTTCAAACCCCGCCCCGCGGCGCCCCCGAACCCAGATCTGATGGCGGCGCGGTCGTCCGATATCGGCACCGCGCGGCTGGACAAGAACAAGCCCAAGGAGGCGTTCATGTCGCCCGAGGCGGTCGCGAAATCGAACCGGCAGCTGGAAGAGGCCAACTCCTTCATCCGCTTCGAGATCATCGGCAAGCCGGGCGATGACGGCAAGGTGCGGGTCAAGCCGGTCTTCGCCGACCGCCCGGTCCGGGCCAGCGCGCATGGCGAGGATCATGTCACCATCAAGCGGATCAACGCGGGCCGCCAGGAAGAGGGCGGCGGCGCCGATTTCCTGAGCTGGGCCGACTGCCATCGCACCGCGCAGTTGATCATGGGGTCCGAGGACCAGCCGGGCGGCGTGGACGACAGCGAACGCATCGTGGTTGGAACCGGCGATGGCAAGCGGGCTTTGCAGCCGCTGCCGCGCGGTGCGGTGCAGCATATCCGCAAGGGCAAGGATTCGGGGGCCGCCCGCGCGCTCTACGGGATGCTCGACGCCTGTCTGCCCGGCTTTGTCGGCGCCAGGCTGGCGGGCAAACCCGACCCCGGACCGGCGGAACAGAAGGTGCTGGACGAACTGGCCCTTGCCGACACGGTGCAGCAGCTGAAGATCGAGTTCGATATCCTGAATTCCCGGTTCACCCAGATCTGGAAAGTCGTGCGGGAAAACAAGGATCTCGACGCCGGCATCAAGGACGGGCTCGAAACCCGCATGTCCAAGGGCGTCGCGGCGCAGGTGCGCATCTATGACAACGTGTTCAAGGACGATGCCGATTACGACGCCGCCGATGTGGCGCGGGCCAGCGCGGCCATCGACGAACTCAAGCGCCTGGTCACCCTGATGGAGGCGGAATCCGGCCTCGTCTTTGCGGGCAGGGACGCGCCGACCGTTCCGGTCCCCAAGGACATGCGCAAGACCTACATGGCCATTGCCGAAGATCCGGCGCTGATGGACGCGCTGTCACGCGAACTGGGCCTCAACCAATATGCCCGGCCGGCGGTGGGGGATGCCATGTGCCAGCTCAACGACGATATCCGCAAGGAAGAAGCCGAGGACGAAGGCCGGGACATCTGGAACTATCACTGGGCCGGTGTGGTGATGGTCAATGACGACGGGTCGTTCATGGCGCTGGAGAACCTGTCGGTCGAAGATCAGCGCGCGGTGAACGAGGACTGGTATTTCGCGCTCTACCGCCCCGACGGCGACGGGTCGTTCCACGCGGTGAACTGCCATGACGACCATGTGGTCGCCAACGCCACCACGATGGTGATGAAGCGGGTCGACACCTAGACCGCGCCGGCCGCGGTTGACGGGGGACGGGCGCGGCCCGGATCCTCAGCGCGGGCTGCGCTTGGCCAGGATGCGCTGCAGGGTGCGGCGATGCATGTTCAGGCGCCGCGCGGTTTCGCTCACGTTGCGGTCGCACAGCTCATAGACCCGCTGGATATGTTCCCAGCGGACGCGGTCGGCGCTCATCGGGTTCTCCGGCGGCGGCGGCAGTTCGTCATTGGTGGCAAGCAGCGCGTTGGCGATGTCATTGGCATCGGCCGGTTTCGACAGGTAGTCGGTCGCGCCGATCTTGACCGCCGCCACGGCGGTGGCGATCGCGCCATAGCCGGTCAGCACTACCACCCGGCTGTCGGGGCGCCGTTCGCGCAGCACCTCGACCACGTCGAGCCCGTTGCCGTCCTCGAGCCGCAGGTCCACCACGGCATAGGCGGGCGGGCGGGCGGTGGCGATGGCCCGGCCGGCGGCGACGGAGCCCGCGGTTTCGACCGCAAAGCCGCGCTTGGCCATCGCCTTGGCCAGCCGGCGCAGGAACGGTTCGTCGTCATCCACCAGCAGCAGCGATTTGTCGGGGCCGATCTCGCCCTGTTCCGCTTCCGTCATGTTCAGTCTCCGGATCAGCCTCGCGTCGAAACAGTCTTAACGGCTGACGCTGCGAGGTCAAACGAACGCGTTACAGCTTGTCGACGAAGCAGCCGACGGTATCGGCCATTTCCTCGGCGCCGACATCGCGGCGAAAGAACTCGAGCAGCCCTTCGCCCGGCGCGACCAGGTAGGTGAAGGTCGAATGATCGACGAGGTAGAATTCATCCTCGGCCTCATGCGCCTTGTAATAGGTCTTGTAGGCGGTCGAGGCGGCCTTGACCTGTTCGGGCGACCCGGTCAGCCCGATCATCCGGTCATGCAGGTTGGCGGCGAACTCGCCCACGACTTCGGGCGTGTCGCGGCGGGGGTCGATCGAGATGAAGACCGGCGTGACCGTCTTGCCGCGGCTTTCCAGGATGTCCACTGCCTCGGCGTTGCGCGCCGTGTCCAGCGGGCAGACATCGGGGCAGAAGGTATAGCCGAAATAGATCAGCGTCGGCCCGGTGATGACATCGGCATCGGTCACCGTTTCGCCGCGATCGTTCACCAGTTCGAACGGGCCGCCGATCTGGTTCGAGCCGCCGGCCACCTGCGCGGTGCGGCAGTCGGCAAAGCGGTCGTCGCCGCCGGAACGCAGCGACGAGAGGTAAAGCCCGCCCAGCAGGGCGGCAACGGCCGCGGCGGCAGCAATGGCATAGGTGCGGTTCATGGCGGGTCTCCGGTCCTGGCACCGGCGCGTCCCGGCCAGGGATCGCGGGGCGCGGCGGTTGATCGATTGCGCCCGCACCCCTATCAGTTTGAACAACCGTTGCAACCGGCAGGTTGATCCATGCCCGATACCGATATCAGTCCGATCCACGGCGAAGCCCGCGGCAGCTGGATACGCCTGCGCACGCTGATCCTGCTGCGCTGGGTGGCGATCTGCGGCCAGCTCACCGCGCTCATCGTGGCGCAGCGCATGTATCACCTGCAGCTCGACCTGGGGCTGTGCTACATGGCAGTGGGGGTGTCGGTGATCGGCAACCTGATCGCGATCTCGGTGTTCCCGGAAAACAAGCGCCTGACGGAAAGCGAGTATTTCCTGATGGTCCTGTTCGACCTGCTGCAGCTGTCGTTCCTGCTGTATCTGACCGGCGGTCTGCACAACCCGTTCGCGTTGCTGCTGCTGGGGCCGGTGACGATTTCGTCCACGGTTATGGGGCTGCGGTCGACGCTGATCATCGGCGGTACGGCGATCATCCTCGTCACCCTGCTGGCCGAGTTTCACGTTCCGCTGCGCACCGAACAGGGGTTCATCCTGCGCATTCCCGACGTGTTCGTGTTCGGCATGTGGGCCGCGATCATCATCGCCACCGTGTTCATCGGCTCCTACACGCGGCGGCTGAGCATCGAGATGCAGTCGATGTCCGACGCGCTGACGGCGACGCAGATGGCGCTGGCGCGTGAACAGAAGCTGACCGATCTCGGCGGGGTGGTGGCGGCGGCGGCGCATGAGATGGGCACGCCGCTGGCGACGATCAAGCTGGCCTCGGGCGAACTGGTGGAAGAGCTGGAGGACCGGCCCGACCTGCGCGAGGATGCCGAGCTGATCCGCGAGCAGGCGGACCGCTGCCGCGACATCCTGCGTGACATGGGGCGGGCCGGAAAGGATGACCTGCACCTGCGCCAGGCGCCGCTGAGCGCCGTCCTGGCCGAAGCCGCCGAACCGCATGCGGATCGCGGCAAGGCGATCCGTTTCGAAGAAAACGCCGCATCGGGCGGGCCGCAGCCGTCGATCCTGCGCAAGCCCGAGGTGATTCACGGCCTGCGCAACCTGATCCAGAACGCGGTCGATTTCTCGCAGGCGAATGTCTGGGTCGAATCCGCCTGGGGAGACGCCACGATTTCTGTGCGGATCATGGATGACGGGCGCGGTTTTCCGACCCAGCTGATCGGCCGGATCGGCGATCCTTTCGTGCGGCGGCGGCGCGGCGAGGGCGAGCGGCGCGTCCGGCCCGAATACGAAGGCATGGGGCTGGGCCTGTTCATCGCCAAGACCCTGCTGGAGCGGACCGGGGCCGAGCTGACCTTTGCCAACGGCACCGGCGACCGCAGCGGCGCGGTGGTCGAGGTCACCTGGCCGCGCGACAGCCTGGATGCGCAGCATGGCGCCAACGTGGTGCCGCCCGGCCGGAACCAGCGGATCGGGATGTGAGACCCGTGCCTTCGTTAAGATATCGTTAACCCTTTGGGCGGCATTGTGACGATGGAACGTGCAATGGGATCGCCCGATGCAGGATCTTGTGCTTTGGGAATGGCTGGCGGTGGCCGCTATCTGCCTGATGACGGCGGCCGTGGCCTTTGCCGCGCTGTCGCCGCGCCCGGTCGCCCGTCCCGCGCCGGTGCTGGCGGACGAGGCGGTATGGCTGTTCGACGGCGCCGAGCTGATCGAGGCATCGGCGGCGGCGGATCGCGCGATGGCGGGACGGGTCGGTGACTGGGCCGAGTTCCGCGCCGGTCTGGCCACCCGGTTCCCCGACCTGCCGGACGATCCCGCCGACCTGCGCCGCGCCGGTTCGCTGACCATGGCCGCCTCGGGACCGGGGCCGGCGATGACGCTTGGCTGCGAATGGATCGGCGGCGTGGTGCGGGCGACGCTCCGGCCCGATCCCGACCCCGGCCCCGATGCCGCCGACGGCGCGGGCACCTGCGAACTGGACCGGCTGCGCGCGGTGGTCGAGGATGCCCCGCACCCGATCTGGTGGACGGACCGCGCCGGGCGGGTGGCGTGGCATAACGCGGCCTATGCGCGCCTCTTTGCCGGGGTGCATGGCCGCGATCCCGATCCGGATACCACCCTGTTCGACCTCTCCGGCGATGACCGCCGCCAGGCCGGCACCCGCCACTCGGTTCCGGTCCGTGGCACCGGCCGCAAGCTCTGGTTCGACCTGTTCGAAATCGAACGCGGTGACGGCGCGTTGACCTATGCCACCGATGTCAACGCGGTGATCGAGGCGGAACAGGCGCAGCGCAATTTCGTCCAGACCCTCGCCAAGACATTCGCGCAGCTGTCGATCGGGCTGGCGATCTTCGATCGCAACCGCCAGTTGGTCCTGTTCAACCCGGCGCTGGTCGACCTGACCGGGCTGCCGGCCGAATTCCTCAGCCCGCGGCCGACTTTGCTGTCCTTTTTCGACCGGTTGCGCGACAACCGGATGATGCCCGAACCCAAGAATTACGGCAGCTGGCGGCACCAGATGGCGGATCTGGTCGCCGCGGCATCGGACGGGCGCTACCAGGAAACCTGGTCGCTGCCGTCCGGGTCGGTCTATTCGGTCACTGGTCGGCCGCATCCCGACGGCGCGGTGGCCTTTCTGTTCGAGGATATCACCGCCGAGGTCACGCTGACCCGCCGGTTCCGTTCGGATCTCGAACTCGGCCAGTCGATCCTGGATCGGCTCGATGACGCGATCGCCGTGTTCGCGACGGATGGCAACCTGACGCTGTCCAATGCCGCCTATGGGCGGTTGTGGAAGGCCGACCCGGACAAGAGCTTTGCGCAGACGTCGATCCTGGACGCGACCCGCCTGTGGCAGTCGCTGTGCGAGGCGACCCCCGCCTGGGGCGACCTGCGCGATTTCGTGGCCAGTTCGGAAAACCGGGCCGAATGGTGGGCGCCGGTGACCATGCGTGACGGCACGAACCTGACCTGTTCGGTCTATCCGGTTCCCGGCGGCGCGACCATGGTCAGCTTTCGTGTGTCCGAGGTGGCCGCGCCTGCCCCGGACCTGCCGGATCAGGGCGATGGCGAACCCGCCCCGGTGTTGACCTGAGGCGGGCGCGAACCGGCTTGCGGCCCGCCGATGCCGGGGCCATTGTGGCGCCATGACCACGACCGCGCCCGGCCTGACCCTTGCACTTGGCTCTCCCGATGACACCACCCGGTTCGCCCATGCGCTGGGCGGGGTGCTGGCGGCGGGCGATACCGTGCTGCTCGACGGTCCGGTGGGGGCGGGAAAGTCGTTTCTGGCCCGCGCGCTGATCCGGTCGTTGCAGGAGATCCCCGAGGATGTGCCGTCGCCCACCTTCACGCTGGTGCAGACCTACCACACGCGGGCGGGCGAGATCTGGCACGCGGATCTCTATCGGTTGGGCGGCCCGGACGAGATCGACGAACTGGGCCTGTCCGAGGCGTTCGACACCGCGATTTGCCTGATCGAGTGGCCCGACCGGCTGGGACCGCTGGTCCCGGATAATGCGCTGACCCTGCGGCTGGACCCGGACAGCGGCGACGAGGATGCCCGCCACGCCCGGCTGCGGTGGCGGGATCCGAAATGGAAGGCCAGGCTGGAGCGTCTGCGCCATGACTGACAGTATGTCTGACCGTATGACCGAGCGTGGCCGCCTGGCCGACCGTTTCTTGTCGCGCACCGATTGGGCCGGTTGCGCCCGCGACCCGCTGGCCGGCGATGCGTCGAACCGGCGCTACGAACGCCTCACCGGCCCCGGCGGCACCCGCGCCGTGCTGATGGATGCGCCGCCCGGCCGGGGCGAGGACGTGCGCCCCTTTGTCCGGATCGCCGGGTTGCTGCGCGGCTGGGGCCTGAGCGCGCCGCGCATTCTGGCGCAGGATGCGGCGCAGGGGTTCCTGCTGCTCGAAGACCTGGGCGACGACCTGTTCGCCCGCGTGATCGCGGCCGATGCGGCCCGCGAAGCGCCGCTCTACGAGGCGGCCACCGACCTGCTGTTGCACCTGCACCGCCACCCCGCGCCCGACCTGGCGCGGCTGACACCGCCGGTGCTGGCAGAGATGACCCGGATCGCCTTTGACTGCTACGGCGCGGCGCTGGCCGGCCCGCCGCCGGAGGCCGCGATCGACGCGCTGGTGGCCCGGCTCGGGCGCATCTTTGCCGGGACCATCGGCGGCGACCCGGTTCTGATCCTGCGTGACTATCATGCCGAGAACCTGCTGTGGCTGCCCGAACGCGATGGCGTCGCGCGGGTTGGGCTGCTGGATTTCCAGGATGCGGTGACCGGCCATGCGGCCTATGATCTGGTGTCGCTGTTGCAGGACGCCCGCCGCGATATCCCGGCCGCGATCGAACGATCCTGCATCGACCGCTATGTCCGGGGCGCGGGGGGCGATGCTGCGGGGTTCCGCACCGCCTATGCGCTGCTGGGTGTCCAGCGCAGCCTGCGCATCCTCGGCGTGTTTGCCCGGCTGGCCCGCGATCATGGCAAGACCCGCTATCTCGCGTTCATGCCGCGCGTCCACGGCCATGTGATGCACGGGCTGCGCCACGAGGCGCTGGCCCCGGTGCGCGACGATCTGGCCGCTTTGCTGCCCGAACCGACCCCGGCCAATCTGGACAGGCTGAAACCGCGATGACCGACGGGCCCGATGCCGTGATGATCTTTGCCGCCGGGTTCGGGACCCGGATGGGGGCGCTGACCCGCGAGTGCCCCAAGCCGCTGATCGAGGTCGCGGGCAAGCCGCTCTTTGATCACGCGCTGGCGCTGGTCCGGGATGTCGCGCCGCGCCGCATCGTCGCCAATACCCATTACCGGGCCGACAGGATGGAGGCGCATCTGGCCGCGCGCGGCGTGACTGCGTCACCCGAGCCGGGCGAGATCCTCGATACCGGCGGCGGGCTGAAGGCGGCGCTGCCGCTGCTGGGCACCGGCCCTGTTTTCACGTTGAACCCCGATGTGATCTGGCGCGGTCCCAACCCCCTGCGGCTGCTGCGCGAGGCATGGGATCCGGCGCGGATGGACGCGCTGCTGCTCGGCGTGCCGCCCGACCGGGCGCGGGGCCGCCGGGGCGGGGGCGATTTCGACATCGACGACGGCGGCCGCGCCCGGCGCGGGTCGGGCCTGATCTATGGCGGCGCGCAGATCCTGCGCACCGAGGGGCTGGCGGATATTGCCGACCGGGTGTTTTCGCTCAACCTGCTCTGGGACCGGATGATCGGAGCGCAACGGCTGTATCTGCTCGAATATCCGGGCATGTGGTGCGATGTCGGGCGCCCCGAGGGGATCGCGATGGCCGAAGCGCTGCTGGAGGAACCCAATGTTTGAAACCGATCCCGCGCCGCGCCTGTTCGCGGTGCCGCCCGGCGTCGATTTCCCGCGCGCGCTGATCGACGGGTTGTTGGCGCGGCTCGACGGTGCGCCGCCCGAGGCGCTGGCGCGGGTGGTGCTGATCGTCAACACCCGGCGAATGGCGCGGCGGCTGCGGATGCTGTTCGACGCGGGACCGGCCCGATTGTTGCCGCGGCTCTGCGATGTCACCGATCCCGAAGCCGTCTTTGGCGCGACCGGCCTGCCGCCCGCGCGGCCGTCCTTGCAGCGGCGGCTGGAACTGGCGCAGCTGATCGCGCGCCTGCTCGAGGCGCAGCCGGATCTGGCGGCGCAGTCGTCGCGGTTCGACCTGGCCGACAGCCTGGCGGCGCTGATGGACGAGATGCAGGGCGAAGGCGTGCGCGCCGAGGCGATCCGCGCGCTGGACGTGTCGGACCTGTCGGGCCACTGGGACCGTGTGCAGGCGTTTTTCGACATTGCCGAACGGTTCACCGGGGCGGGCGCGGACAGCCCCGACCCGGCGGCGCGGCAGCGCCAGGTGGTCGAAACGCTGGTTGACCGCTGGCGGGACGATCCGCCGGCGCACCCGGTCATCCTGGCCGGCTCGACCGGGTCGCGCGGCACCACGCAACTGCTGATGCAGGCGGTGGCGCGGCTGCCGCAGGGCGCGGTCGTCCTGCCGGGCTTCGATTTCGAGATGCCGGACGAGGTCTGGGACGGCATGGGTGACGCGCTGCTGGCCGAGGATCATCCGCAATACCGGTTCCGGGCGCTGACCGCCGCGCTGGGCATGGCCCCGCGCGACATCCGGCGCTGGCACGATGCCGCGCCACCCAGCGCCGAGCGCAACCGGCTGGTATCGCTGGCGCTGCGGCCCGCGCCGGTGACCGATGCCTGGCTGTCCGAGGGGCCGCGGCTGGACGGGATCGGCGCGGCCACCGCCGGGCTGACGCTGCTCGAGGCGCCCAGCCCCCGGACCGAGGCGCTGGCCATCGCGGCGCGGCTGCGCGAGGCCGCCGAGACCGGCCGCCGCGCCGCGCTGATCACGCCCGACCGGATGCTGACCCGGCAGGTGGCCGCGGCGCTGGATCGCTGGCGGATCGAACCGGACGACAGCGCCGGGCTGCCGCTGCAACTGTCGCCGCCGGGCCGGTTCCTGCGGCAGGTCGCGGACCTGTTCCGCCAGCGGCTCACCGCCGACCGGCTGCTGGCGCTGCTCAAGCATCCGCTCTGCCATTCGGGCGCGGGACGCGGCGACCACCTGCGCCACACCCGCGACCTGGAACTGCACCTGCGCCGCAAGGGCGTGCCATATCCGGATACCGCCAGCCTGCGCAGCTTTGCGGCGAAATACCCCGATGCGGTGCTCGCGGCCTGGATCGACTGGCTGGACCGGTGTCTCTGCGGCCTGGCCGACGATGGCATCCACCCGCTGGCGGACTGGACGGCACGGCTCTGTTCGGTGGCCGAGGCCGTGGCCGGGGGCAGCGCCGGCGACGGCAGCGGCGGGCTGTGGGACCGCAATGCGGGGCAGGCGGCGCGGGCGGTGCTCGACGACCTGGGGGCCGCCGCCGGCCATGGCGGCGACATGCGGGCCGGGGATTTTGCCGACCTGCTGGGCAACCTGCTGGCCGGTGGCGAGGTGCGCGACCGCGATGCGCCGCATCCGGACATCATGATCTGGGGCACGATGGAGGCGCGGGTCATGGGGGCGGACCTGCTGATCCTCGGCGGGTTGAACGAAGGCAGCTGGCCCGAGGCGCCGCCTCCCGATCCCTGGCTGAACCGGGCGATGCGCCACCGCGCGGGCCTGCTGCTGCCGGAACGCCGGATCGGTCTTTCGGCGCATGATTTCGAACAGGCGGTGGCCGCGCCCGAGGTCTGGCTGACCCGTGCGAAACGTTCCGAGGACGCCGAGACGGTGCCGTCGCGCTGGCTGAACCGGCTGACCAACCTGCTGGACGGGCTGCCCGATGCGGGCGGGCGCGCCGCGCTGGCGGCCATGCGGGAACGCGGCGCGATCTGGTTGCGCCATGCCGACAGGCTCGACGCCGCTCCCCGGATCGCCGCGGCCCCGCGCCCGTCGCCACGCCCGCCGGTCGCCGCGCGGCCCCGCCGACTGTCGGTGACCGAGATCAAGACGCTGATCCGCGACCCCTATGCCATCTATGCCCGGCATGTCCTGAAGCTGACCCCGCTCGACCCGCTGACCGACGCGCCCGACGCGCGGTTGCGCGGCATCGTCGTGCATGACGTGCTGGACCGCTTTGTCAGGGCGACGCTGGACGACCCGGCGCTGTTGTCGCGCGAGACCTTTCTGCAACTGTGCCATGACGGGCTCGAACAGAACGTGCCCTGGGCCGCGACCAGGCGGTTGTGGCTGGCGCGGCTGGAGCGGATTGCCGGTGCTTTCGTGCGCGATGAGACCGGCCGGCAGGCCATTGCCCGTCCGACCGGGTTCGAAACCGATGGCAGGCTGGAATTGTCCGCGCCGGCCTTTACCCTGACCGGGCGTGCCGACCGGATCGACCGCGATGACCGCGGCGCGCTGTGGATCTATGACTACAAGACCGGGCAGGTGCCCTCCGAAAAGCAGCAGGTGCAGTTCGACAAGCAGCTTCTGCTCTGTGCGCTGATCGCCGAGGACGGGGGCTATGATGGGTTCGCCCCGGCCCATGTCGCGGGCGCCAGTTTTGTCG
Source organism: Pukyongiella litopenaei (assembly GCF_003008555.2). NCBI lineage: Bacteria > Pseudomonadati > Pseudomonadota > Alphaproteobacteria > Rhodobacterales > Paracoccaceae > Pukyongiella > Pukyongiella litopenaei. Next base: position 2,943,560 of record NZ_CP027665.1, read on the forward strand.
GGCTGTCGGGAAAGGGCGCGATCCGCCACGCGCCGCTGGACGAGGAACCCGTGGCCGGGATCCGCGCCGATTTCACCCGGCTGATCGCCCGCTATCTCGACCCCGAACAGGGCTATACCTCGCGCCGGATGCTGTTCAGCGATAAGGATCGCGGCAGCTATGACCACCTGGCACGGTTCGGCGAATGGGATCGCGCCGTCGATGCGACCCCGGAGGATCTGACATGACACCGCGCGATGACGCCACCGAAACACCGCGCGATGACGCCACCGAACGGCAGGTGCAGGCGGCGCGGCCGGACGTGTCCACCTGGTTGTCGGCCAATGCCGGGTCGGGCAAGACGCGGGTGCTGACCGACCGGGTCGCGCGGCTGTTGCTGAATGGCACCGAGCCGCAGAACATCCTGTGCCTGACCTATACCAAGGCCGCGGCCAGCGAGATGCAGAACCGGCTGTTCCGGCGGCTGGGCGCCTGGGCGATGATGTCCGATGACGACCTGGCGGGCCAGTTGCAGGATCTTGGCGCCGACGGGGCAACGGATGCCACCGCGCTGCGGGCCGCCCGGACGCTGTTCGCGCGGGCGATCGAAACGCCCGGCGGGCTGAAGATCCAGACCATTCATTCGTTTTGCGCGGCGCTGCTGCGGCGGTTCCCGCTCGAGGCGGGGGTGAGCCCGCAATTCACCGAGATGGAGGACCGCGCCGCCGCGCTGCTGCGCGCCGAGATCGTCGAGGATTTCGCGGACGGGCCCCGCGCGGGGCTGATCGACGGGCTGGCGCGGCACCTGTCGGACATGGATTTCGACCGCATCGCCGGTGCGGTTGCCGCCCGCCGGGCCGCGTTCGATGCCCGACCGATGGGCGAAGCGGACCTGCAGGCGCTGTTCGGCCTGCCCGCCGGCTATGACGACACCGCGCTGCTGTCCGATGTGTTCCTGGGCGGCGAGACCGGGCTGCTCGCCACCATTCTGCCGGTCCTGCGCGACAGCGGCGGCAACAACGCCAAGGCGGCCGAAAAGCTGGCCGGGCTGGTGGTTCCGTCGGTCGACGCGCTGACCGCGTTCGAGGGCGCGTTCCTGACCGGGGCCTCGGCCAGGGAGCCCTTTACCGCCAAGATCAGCAGCTTTCCCACCAAGGCCCTGCGCGAAGGGGCGCTGGCGGCGCAGATGCCGGCGCTGGAATCGTTGATGGGGCGGGTCGAGACCGCCCGGCAGCGGCGGCTGGCGCTGGCGGCGGCGCGGAAATCGGCGGCGCTGCATGCGTTCGCCGCCGATTTCCTGCCGGAATACGCACGCCGCAAGCAGCGGCGCGGGTTGCTCGATTTCGACGACCTGATCCTGGGCGCGCGGCGCCTGCTGAGCGATCCGGCGGTGGCGGCCTGGGTGCTCTACCGGCTCGATGGCGGGATCGACCATATCCTGGTCGACGAGGCGCAGGATACCAGCCCCGCGCAGTGGCAGGTGATCGAACGCCTGGCGCAGGAGTTTGCCAGCGGCGAGGGCACGCGCGACGCGGATGCGCGCACCATCTTCGTGGTCGGCGACCGCAAGCAGTCGATCTATTCCTTTCAGGGCGCGGACCCGGCCGAGTTCGACCGGATGCAGGCCGAGTTCGGCCAGCGGCTGGGTGATGCGGGCAAGCCGCTGGAAAGCCTGACGCTGGAATATTCCTTCCGCTCGGCCGGGGCGATCCTGCGGCTGGTGGATCTCGTGTTCGAGGGGTGCGACAGCGCGGGTTTTGGCGCCGACGGGCTGCATCGCGCGTTCAAATCCGATCTGCCGGGGCGGGTCGATCTGTGGCCGGTGGTGCCGAAATCCGACGATGGCGATGACGGGCACTGGGCCGACCCGGTGGACCGCCGCAGCGAACACCACCACGACGTGGTGCTGGCCAATCGGATCGCGCGGGCGATCGCGAACATGATCGGAACCGAGACCATTCCTGTCGACGGGGCCGGGCCGGGCCAGTTCCGCCGCCGCAAGGTGCGGGCGGGGGATTTCCTGATCCTGGTCCAGCGCCGGTCCGACCTGTTTGCCGAGATCATCCGCGCCTGCAAGGCGGGCGGGCTGCCCATCGCCGGGGCCGACCGGCTGAAGGTGGGCGCGGAACTGGCGGTGAAGGACCTGGCGGCGCTGCTGCGGTTCCTGGCCACGCCCGAGGACAGCCTGTCGCTGGCCGAGGCACTGAAATCGCCGCTGTTCGGCTGGTCGGAACAGGCCTTGTTCGACCTGGCGCATCGGCGCGAAACACGGTTCCTGTGGCGGGCGCTGCGGGATCGCGAGGCCGAGTTTGCGGCCGAGATCGCCATGTTGCGGGACCTGCGCGATGCCGTCGATTTCCTGCGTCCCTACGACCTGATCGAACGCATCCTGACCCGCCATGACGGCCGCCGGAAACTGCTGGCGCGGCTGGGGCCCGAGGCCGAGGACGGGATCAACGCGCTGCTGGGGCAGGCGCTGGCCTATGAGCGGACCGAGATCCCGGGCCTGACCGGATTTCTGACCTGGATGGAAACCGACGACCTCGAGATCAAGCGCCAGGTGGACAGCGGGGGCGATCTGATCCGGGTGATGACCGTGCACGGGGCCAAGGGGCTCGAAGCGCCGATCGTGATCCTGCCCGACACCGCTCCGCGCCGCAAACCGCCCGGCGCCGGCATCGTGATGACCGGCGATACACCGCTGTGGCGGGTGGCGCAGGCCGAGATGCCCGCGCTGATGGCCGAGGCGGATGCCGGCGTGCAGGCGCGGCAGGAACAGGAACGGCTGCGGCTGCTCTACGTCGCGATGACGCGGGCCGAGAAATGGCTGATCGTCGCGGCGGCGGGCGATTTCAAGGAGGACGCGGAGTGCTGGTTCACCATGATCCGCGATGCCATGACGCAGGCGGGGGCCGAAGCGGTCCCGTTCGAGGGCGGCGACGGGCTGCGGCTGGCCGAGGGGGACTGGTCCGGACTGCCGGTCACGGCCGAGACCGCCGATGTGCCGCCCGAGCCGGTGCTTCCCGAGTGCCTGACGCGCCCCGCGCCGGCTCCGGTCATGGCGGTGCCGACCCTGACGCCATCGGACCTGGGCGGGGAAAAGGCGCTGCCCGGCGGCGATGGCCTGGACGAAGATGCGGCCATGCGGCGCGGGACCGCGCTGCACATGTTGCTCGAACATCTGCCCGGATTGCCGGCCGGGGACCGCGCCCGCCGCGCGGCGGTGCTGCTGCCGGACTGGCCGGACCCGGAACGCGCGGCCCTGCTGGCCGAGGCCGCGGGGGTGCTGGATGCGCCCGACCTCGCCGGGCTGTTCGCGGCGGATGCGCTGGCCGAGGTGGCGGTGAGCGCCCCGGTCGGCGCGGCGCGGGTTCACGGGCAGATCGACCGGCTGCTGGTCTCGCCCGAGCGCGTGCTGGCGGTGGATTTCAAGACCAACGCGACGGTTCCCGCCCGCGCCGAGGCATGTCCCGAGGGTCTGTTGCGGCAGATGGGCGCCTATGCGGCGGCGCTGGCGCAGGTCTGGCCCGACCGGGTTGTCGACACCGCGATCCTGTGGACGCGCACCGCGCATCTGATGCCGCTGCCGCACGATCTCGTGTCCGCGGCGCTGTCGCGTGCGTCGCGCCTTGACGATGGCGGTGGGGGTACCTAGGTTCACTCGCCAGAGATACCTGTTCAGGAGCAAGACCATGTCCACCGTCGCCGTCACCGACGCCACGTTCGACGCCGAAGTGCGCAACTCCGATATCCCCGTCGTGGTGGATTTCTGGGCCGAATGGTGCGGCCCCTGCAAGCAGATCGGCCCCGCGCTGGAAGAACTGGCCGTCGAATACCAGGGGCGCGTGAAAATCGCCAAGGTCGACGTGGACAACAACCCCAACACCGCCGCGGGGCTGGGCGTGCGCGGCATCCCGGCACTGTTCGTCTTCAAGAACGGTGAGGTCGTGTCGAACCGCGCCGGTGCGGCCCCCAAGGCCGCGCTGCAAAGCTGGATCGACGAAGCGATCTGAGCCCGCGCCAGCGCGGAACGGTCATCGGGCGCCTTTCGGGCGCCCTTTGCATGTCATGGCGGGGCCATCGGCAGGCCGCCGCGCGCCAGCGCCGCGGCGATCCGGTCCGGTGCCCGGTCATTGCCCGCATTGATCGACATGCGCTGCCAGAACCAGTGCAGATACCCGGCATAATCGGGGGTCATGCCCGGTCCGGTTTCCAGCGCGCGCCGAACGCCCAGGTCATGCACGTTGGCGGCGATGTGGTGAAAATCGACCCGCGCGAACAGCACCGCCGGCCTGGCGAAAAAATAGCCGTTGAAGGCGACCGCCGAATTCTGCGTCACCACATGATGGCACCCGGCCAGCAACGGCTCCATGCCGCCCCAGCGCAGGTCCAGCCGTGGGTGGGCGCGGGCGAGCGTATCGAGGGCGTCGAGTTCGGCGGTGGTGTAGCGCTCGCCGGGATGCAGCGTCGCGATCACGGGCCGGTCGTCATGGTCCAGCACCGCCCGCAGCATGTCGATCGGCGCGCAGGACTGGAACGACCGGTGCCGCAGCAGCCGCCCCTGCAGCGGCACATAGATGAAATCGCCCGGCTGCGCCGCCCCGGTTGCCTCACCGAACAGGCGCCGGCGCCAGAACCGGCAGAACCGGTCCGCGTCGGGCGCCCGGTCGGCCGGGTCGAACCGGCTGCGGGCGACATGCCAGTCCCAGCGCCGCCCGCTGCGTTCGATCGCCCAGAACGGATAGTGATAGACGCGCCGGAAACACAGGGCGCGGTCATGCGGCGGGTCGGCCATGTGGAACAGCGCAAACCCCCGCCGTGCTGCGCTTTTCATCCGTTCGGCGATGGTATCGGGGCGGTATTCGACGCGATATCCGGCCGCTTGCGCCACCCGCGCCAGCTTGTTGATGAAATTGTGCTGCCCGGCCCGCGCGCTGGCGCGCAGCCCGTCGTCGAGGTGGATGCGGAGAATGCGCGGTTCGGCCATGGGCGCCAAGCTAGGAGCCGGGTGCGGCGGGTGCAAGCCATGCCCTTGAGTCCCCGGCGTGTCGGCTCCATATAGGCGCGAGAACGAAGGAGAGGCGCATGAGCGAGAGCGAATTCCCCGGCTGGCATGGCACCACGATCATCGGCGTCCGCAAGGGCGGCGAGGTGGTGATCGCCGGTGACGGGCAGGTGTCGCTGGGTCAGACCGTGATCAAGGGCACCGCCCGCAAGGTGCGCCGCCTGTCGCCCGGCGGGTTCGAGGTGGTCGCGGGCTTTGCCGGATCGACCGCGGATGCCTTTACCCTGCTGGAACGGCTCGAGGCCAAGCTGGAGGCGACGCCCGGCCAGCTTGCCCGCGCCAGCGTCGAACTGGCCAAGGACTGGCGCACCGACAAGTATCTGCAAAAGCTCGAGGCGATGCTGATCGTGTCGGACGGGGCCGAGATCTTCGTCATCACCGGCGCGGGCGACGTGCTGGAGCCGGAACATGACGTGGCCGCGATCGGGTCGGGCGGCAACTTTGCCCTCGCCGCCGCGCGCGGCATGATGGACAGCGACCGCAGCGCCGAACAGGTGGCCCGCGACGCGATGGCGATCGCGGCCGATATCTGCGTTTACACCAATGGCAACCTGACGGTGGAGAAGATCACCAAATGACCGACCTGACCCCCCGCGAAATCGTCAGCGAACTGGACCGGTTCATCATCGGCCAGAAGGACGCCAAGCGTGCCGTTGCAGTGGCGCTGCGCAATCGCTGGCGTCGCAAGCAGCTGGCCGACGATCTGCGCGACGAAGTCTATCCCAAGAACATCCTGATGATCGGCCCCACCGGCGTCGGCAAGACCGAGATCAGCCGCCGCCTGGCCAAGCTGGCGCGGGCGCCGTTCATCAAGGTCGAGGCGACCAAGTTCACCGAGGTCGGCTATGTCGGCCGCGATGTCGAACAGATCGTGCGCGATCTGGTCGATGCGGCGATCCTGCAGACGCGCGAATACATGCGCGACGAGGTCAGGGCCAACGCCCATCAGGCGGCCGAGGACCGGGTGATCGCGGCCATCGCCGGCGACGATGCGCGCGAGGCGACCCGCGAGATGTTCCGCAAGAAGCTGAAGTCGGGCGAACTGGACGGCACCGTGATCGAGCTGGATGTCGCCGACAGTTCGAACCCGCTGTCGATGATGGAAATTCCGGGACAGCCGGGGTCGAACATGGGGATGATGAACCTCGGCGACATCTTCGGCAAGGCGTTCGGCGGGCGCACGGTGCGGCGCAAGATGACGGTGGCCGACAGCTACGAGGTGCTGATTTCCGAAGAGGCCGACAAGCTGCTGGACGACGAAACCGTGACCCGCACCGCGCTGGAGGCGGTCGAGCAGAACGGCATCGTGTTCCTCGATGAAATCGACAAGGTCTGCGCCCGCAGCGATGCGCGTGGCGGCGACGTGTCCCGCGAAGGGGTGCAGCGCGACCTGCTGCCGCTGATCGAGGGCACGACCGTGTCCACCAAGCACGGGCCGGTCAAGACCGACCATATCCTGTTCATCGCCAGCGGCGCGTTTCACATCGCCAAGCCCAGCGACCTGTTGCCGGAACTGCAGGGGCGCCTGCCGATCCGCGTCGAATTGCGGCCGCTGACCGAAGGCGATTTCGTGCGCATCCTGACCGAGACCGACAACGCGCTGACCCTGCAATACACCGCGCTCATGGGGACCGAGGAGGTCGTGGTGAGCTTTACCGATGATGGGATCGCGGCGCTGGCCAGGATCGCCGCCGACGTGAACCAGTCGGTGGAAAACATCGGTGCGCGGCGGCTCTACACGGTGATGGAGCGCGTGTTCGAGGAACTGTCCTTTTCCGCGCCGGACCGGTCTGGCGAGGCGGTGGTGGTCGACGCGGCATTCGTCGAGGCCAACCTGGGCGAACTGACCCGTTCGTCGGACCTGAGCCGCTACGTTCTCTAGGCGCGGCGGGGCCGTCCGTGGCAGTCGGCGAAAACGGTTCGGAGGCGGCCGGATGAAAAAGCTGTGGATCGCGCTGGCGGCACTGGCGGTGTTGCCGGCCTGCGCCTCCAAGCGATACACGCCGACCGTGCCCGATGCGCTGGCGGTCGGGACACCGCAGACTGTGTTCAGCGCGACGACACGCGAACGGGACGCGGACGGGTATTTCCGGTTCGACCGGTCGCATGAGGTCCAGTATCTCGAACTCACGGTTTCGGTGCCGCCCACGCACAGGCCGGGCGAGCTCAGGTTCGGCGGGCGAACCCCCGATGCCACGACCGAGTTCACCATGGCGGGCCGGCACGCCTTTGCCTCGCAGCAGGATTTCCTCGCCCGGCTGAACCGCCATCTCGCCGGGCGGGCCGCGTCCGAAAGCGAGGTGGTCGTGTTCGTTCATGGCTTCAACTACACCCAGTCCGAGGCCGCGTTCCGGTCGGCGCAGATGGCACAAGACATGAACCTGGCCGGCGCGATGATGATCTATTCCTGGCCCAGCCGGGGCCGCGCGCTGGGCTATGCCTATGACATCGACAGCATGATGTTCGCCCGTGACGGGCTGGAGCAGCTGTTGCGCGTCGTCAGCTCGTCGCGCGCGCGGCGCGTGGTGGTGGTGGCGCATTCGCTGGGCAGCGCCCTGACGATGGAAACCCTGCGCCAGATCGAGATCAGGCAGCCGGGTTGGTCCAGGCGCAACCTGGCGGGCGTCGTGCTGATTTCCCCGGATATCGATGTCGAGCTGTTTCGCAAACAGGTGGCCGCGATCCGGGACCTTCCGCAGCCTTTCGTCATTTTCGCCAGCCCGAAGGACAGGGCGCTGAATATCTCGGGGCGGATCCGGGGCACTGCCGACCGGCAACGGCTGGGCAGCATCGGCAACACCGGCGACCTGGCCGGTCTGCCGATCGAGGTGATCGATACCAGCGCCTTTGTGGAAGAGGCCGAGTCATCGCATTTCGTGGTCGCGAGCTCGCCCGCCCTGATCGCCATGCTGAACGACGCCGAGGTTCTCTCGACCGGGGTCGCGCCCGAGGATCCGACATTGGTGGAGATCCTCACCGGGACAGTGCAGCCGCGCAATCAGGCGGTCCGCGCAGGGCCGCCTCAACGGACCGGGGCCGACTAGAGGAATCCGGTCGCGGTCAGTGACGGGTGTCGTCGGGCCCGGGTTCAGGCGGGGTCTGGTCGGCGGCGTCGATATCGGTGTCGGGCAGGGTATAGCCGCCGTTCAGCCAGCGGCCCAGATCCAGGTCGGCGCAGCGCTTCGAACAGAATGGCCGCCAGTCCCTGCGGGTCGGTTTGCTGCAGATCGGACAGCTCATGCGGCGGTTTCCGACAACGGCACCCGGTCGCGTTTGCGCTGCAGCTCGAAATGGCCCAGCGGTGTCCAGCCCGCCAGCACCGTGTCGATCGGGTCGGCGCGCAGCGCGGCACGCAGCGCGGTTTCGAACCCGCGCCGGTCCTTCTTGGGCATCGGCGCCAGGTCGAGCGTGATCTGCCCGCCGAGGCCGCGCAGGCGCAGGGCGCGGGGCAGGGCGCGCGTCAGCGCCATGTTGGCCTTCAGCCCCGCCGCCAGCGATGTGTCGGCACCGGTATTCACGTCCACGGCCACCAGCGCGCGGGTGGGTTCGATGAACAGATGCCCGCCGCCCGGCAGGGCTTCGCGCGGATCCCGTGCCGCGTCGATCGCATCCAGCACGCCGTGATCGTCGAAACAGCCCGGAGCGCGGTCGATATCGGCCGGCTCTGCCCATTCGCGCCAGGCCAGCGCGTGGGGGCCGTCGCCCTCGATCAGCATTTCGGGGGTTTCCCCCGCATCGCCCATCACCCGTGCCGCCAGCTCGGCCATGTCGGCGATATCGGCGGCAATGGCATCGCCATCCGCGCCCTCGCAGGAGGATCGCAGGATCAGCCCGTGACCGCTGTCGCCCATGGTTTCATGCGCGATTTCGAGCAGCCGGTCGCGTTCGTCCTCATCGCGGATGCGCCGCGAGATGTTCAGCCCCGGCGCGTCGGGGGTGACGATGGCGTGGCGGCTCTTGAACAGCAGCTTCTGGGTGACCGGCATCGCCTTGCCCGGTTCGGCATAGCCCGACACCTGCACCAGCAGCGTGGCCCCGGGCGCGAGCCCCTTGACCTGGCGCAGGAAAGCGGACCCGTCGGGCGTGGTCACGAACATGCCGCCCTGACCTTTCACCGGCCGGTCGGCGCGGGCGCGATAGATGGTGCCGGGGGCAGGGGCGTCACCGGCGACCAGCAGATCGTCGAGCCGCCCATCCACCACCAGAGCCGCCGCCTCGCGGCCACCCAGATGGTCGAGCAGGATGGAACGCCCCTTCATGCCGCGGCCTCGCGGGATTGCAGGCCCGCCGCCTGCAACAGCGTCGCGGTTTCCGCCAGCGGCAGGCCGACAATGCCGGTGAAACTGCCGCTGATCCACGGAATGAAGACCCCCGCCGGCCCCTGGATCGCATAGGCGCCCGCCTTGCCGCGCCAGTCGTCGCTGGCGAGATAGGCGTTCAGTTCCGTGTCCGACAGCCGTTTCATCCTGACCCGGCTTTCCACCACGCGTTCCCATATCCGGTCGCCGCGCCGCACCGCGACAGCGGTGAAGACCCGGTGCCGCCGTCCCGACAGGGCCAGCAGGAACTCTGCCGCCTCGCCGGCATCGGCGGGTTTGCCCAGGATGCGCCGCCCCAGCGCCACGGTCGTATCCGCGCACAGCACCACGTCATCGGCACCGGCGGCGACCGCCTGCGCCTTTTCGCGGGCGATACGGGTGCAATAGGGGCGTGGCAATTCGCCCTGTCGCGGGGTTTCGTCGATGTCGGGGGGCAGAATCGCATCGGGCGTCAGGCCAATCTGACCCAGCAGGTCCAGCCGTCTCTGGCTGCCCGATCCGAGAATGAACGCCATGTGACCGGCGTTACTTGAAACGATAGTTGATCCGACCCTTGGTCAGATCATAGGGGGTCATTTCCACCTGAACCCGGTCGCCGGCCAGAACACGGATGCGATTCTTGCGCATCTTGCCTGCCGTGTGCGCGATGATCTCATGGCCGTTCTCAAGCTCGACCCGAAATGTCGCATTGGGCAGGAGTTCCTTCACGACACCGGGAAATTCGAGCGTATCTTCCTTGGCCATGTTGTCTCCATCACTGAAAGCCCGCTGAAAGGCGGGCCGCAGTCGCTAGATGCGCCCAAAACCATCAGGATTCAAGGGTTCAATTCAGCCAAGACGCAGGGTTGTGACCGATTCGAGCCGCGTTTCCTGCTCGGACCAGTGGTCGCGGTTCAGCACGACACCGTCGCGGCGCACATGGGCGATGGCGGCCGGGTCGATCTCGGCAAAGGTCCAGCCGGGCCTGTTCAGCGCCCCTTCGGCCAGCACCCCGGTGGGCGGGAAACCTGTGTCCGGCGGGCCGAACACGCCGCCCGCGCCGACGCCGGCCTCGACCGCGGGCAGCCATGCGGCATCGCCGACAACCGAGGCCATGGCGGTCACGCACTGGGTTTCCAGCGCCCGCGCCATCGCGCCGACCCGCACCCGCCAATAGCCCGCCAGCGCCTCGGTGCAGGAGGGCACGAGAATCACGTCGGCCTCGGCCAGGGCCCGGCCCAGCAGCGGAAACTCGGCATCGTAGCAGATCAGGATGCCGATTTTGCCCAGGGCGGTGTCAAACAGCGTCAGCGGCCCGCCGGGGGCGATGTGCCAGTCCTCGCGCTCGAACCGGGTCATGATCTGCTTGTCCTGCACGCCGATGCCGCCGCCGGGCGTGAACAGCCGCGCGCGGTTGACAGGGCGGGGCGTGGCGGCGGCCGGCGCCGAGGCGGCGAGGATATGCACGCGATGATCGGCGGCCAGCCGCGCGTGCAGCGCGTCGGCATCGGCCAGCCGGTCGGATACCGCATGCAGCGATGCCTCGAGATCGCCCGCCACGTCCGCGCCCGCAAGCGACGCCAGTTCCATCGCGCCATATTCGGGGAAAACCAGCAGGTCCGCCCGGTTCGATACGGCGTCCTCCACCCAGGTGGCGATCTTGTCCTCGTAGTGCGCCCAGCTTTGCAGGCGGTCCAGCGGGTAGGCGGCGGTGGCGATGATCAATGCGGTCTCCCAACGGGCAGGGCCATGTCGCGGAACGCCGGACCGGTCCGTGGCGCGCGGGCGCGACCGGTGCCGGTCATTGCGGCTGCTGTCCAGTTTCGGTCGGTTCGCCCCAGCGTTCCCTGAGCTTGCTGACGATCTGGTCGCGTGCCTGCCGGTAGCTGGCCAGCTTGTCCTGACGCGATTCGCCCAGCCCGGTGGGGTCGAGAATCGGCCAGTATTCGACATCGAGATGGAAATACCGCGTCAGTTCCAGCGCCCGGCGCTGGCTGGCCGGGGACAGCGCGACCACCAGGTCGAACGAGGAGAGATCATCGCCCCATTGCTCCATCTCGTCGAAAGAGCGCGACCGGTGGCGGGACAGTTCCACGTCGATCTCCTGGCAGACGGCGATGGAAAACCCGTCGATTTCCATGTCGTTATGCACCCCGACCGACTGGACATAGGTGTCGGTGCCGTAGAATTTCTTCATGATGCCCTCGGCCATGGGCGACCGGACCGCGTTGTGGTCGCAGCAGAACAGAACCGACTGCGGCAGGGGCTTCACGGGTCAGCCTCCGAAATGCAGGACGCAGATCAGGGTGAACAGGCGCCGGGCCGTGTCTTCATCCAGCTCGACCTTGCCTTCGAGCCTTTCCTTCAGCACGCGGCTGCCTTCGTTGTGAATGCCGCGGCGTGCCATGTCGATGGTCTCGATCTGGTGCGGGGGCAGCTTCTTGACCGCCTCGAAATAGCTTTCGCAGATCTGGAAGTAATCCTTGACCACCTGGCGGAACGGGCCAAGCGACAGGTGGAACTCGGCGGCCTTGCGGTCGTCGGCGGTGGCCACGTCGAACACCAGCCGCTTGTCGCGTATGGACAGCGCCAAATTGTAGGGACCGGCGGGGGCGGGCCGGTCATCGCGGCCGGGCAGCTCGAACCGGTTGTCTTCGAGCAGGTCGAAGATCGCAACCCGCCGTTCCTGTTCGATCTCGGGCGTGGGCGGGGGCAGGCCCGCATCGTCGAGCGCGATGTTTGCGATATGCGACATGAGCTCTTACCCGTTCAGTTTGTCCAGTCGCGCGGTCACCGACTGTCCATGCGCCATCAGGCTTTCGGATCTGGCCAGCCGTTCCGCCGCGGGCCCGATAGCACGCAGCGCCTGCGGTGTCATCCTCGCCAGCGTCGTGCGCTTGAGAAAATCCATCACCGACAGGCCCGACGAGAACCGGGCCGACCGGGCGGTGGGTAGCACATGGTTCGGCCCGCCCACATAGTCGCCGATCGCCTCGGGCGTCCACTGGCCCAGGAATATCGCCCCGGCATGGGTGCATTTGCCGGCCAGCGTTTCGGGGTCCGCCACACAAAGCTCCAGGTGTTCCGGCGCGATGCGGTTCGACAGCCGCGCCGCCTCGTCGAGGTCGCGGACGGTGACGATTGCGCCGAAATCCCGCCAGCTGGCCCCGGCGATGGCGGCCCGGTCGAGCGTTTCGAGCCGGGCATCGACGGCCCGCGCCACCGCGCGCCCGAACCCGGCGTCGTCGCTGATCAGGATCGACTGGGCGCTTTCGTCATGTTCGGCCTGGCTGAGCAGGTCGAGCGCGATCCAGTCCGGGTCGTTGTCGGCATCCGCGATGACCAGGATCTCGGACGGCCCGGCGATCATGTCGATGCCCACCTTGCCGAACACCCGCCGTTTCGCGGCGGCCACATAGGCGTTGCCCGGCCCGGTGATCTTGTCCACCGGCGCGATGGTCGCGGTGCCATAGGCGAGCGCCGCGATCGCCTGCGCGCCGCCGATGCGGTAGATCTCGTCCACGCCGGCCAGGCGGGCGGCGAGCAGCACCAGCGGGTTGACTTCGCCCCGCGGCGTCGGCACCGCGATGGCCAGCCGCCCGACGCCCGCCACCTTGGCCGGGATCGCGTTCATCAGCACCGATGACGGGTAGGAGGCCAGCCCGCCCGGCACATAGAGACCCGCCGCCGAAACCGGCGTCCAGCGCCAGCCCAGCATGGCGCCGGTGTCGTCGGTCCAGCTCTCGTCGGCGGGCATCTGGCGTTTGTGATAGGCGCGGATGCGCGCCGCGGCCAGTTCGAGCGCGGCCCGGTCCTCGTCCGACACGTCATCGACCGCCCGCGCGATGTCTCCGGCCGAAAAGGCCAGGCGGTCGGCGGTCAGATCGAGCCCGTCGAAACGCGCGGTCAGTTCGATCACGGCCGCATCGCCGCGCGCGCGCACGTCGGCGATGATCGCCGCCACGGTGTCGTCCACGTCCGGTGCATCTTCGCGCTTTGCGCCCAGCAGGCTGGCAAAGGCGGTTTCGAAATCGGGGGCGGCGCTGTCCAGAAAGACCGGCATGGCATCCTCGCTTGGTTGTCGGTGCCCGGCATAGCGGTGCGGGTGCCGGGGCTCAAGCCGCCAGCGGCACGGCGGGCTCGGCGGGGTTTGTTCGGGAACGTGGCCGGACGGGTCCAGACAGGTCCGGGGCAGGGCGCGCCGCGGACCGTTCCCGCCTATTCCGGGTGTTCGGGCACCTGCCGCGACGGCGCCAGGTAGGGGCGGGTGACATCGCGCAGGGTCACGTCCAGCGCCTCGACGGCCAGCCGCAGCGCCCCATCGCCTGCCAGCGTCAGCAGGATATGCCCGGCGGCATCCTCGCCCGGTTCGAACCCGATCGACAACAGCGACAGGACGACATCCCTGTCGCTGCGGTCCACGCCCTGCGACGCGACGCCCAGCACATTGTTCACGCTGAGCACCGCCTGCACCCGTTCGGGGGCGCGGCCACGGGCCGCGGCGGCGGCGCGGTCCTCCCAGCGAAACCGGTTCAGCAGCAGCGCAAAGCGGTGCTGGCCGGGTTTCCAGCCTATTTCCGTGATCGGAAACACCGCGTCCTGGGTCAGGGCAGAGACCACCTGCAGATCATCGGCGTCCAGTGCGCCGAGATTGAGCGGTGTTTCGCCGCCCTCCTGGAATGTCGCGTCCCTGCTCATTCTTCCTTGATCCGTTCGATTTTCGCGCCGACGCCCGAAAGCTTGCGCACAACATGTTCATATCCGCGATCCAGATGATAGACCCGGCTGACCCGCGTTTCACCTTCAGCGGCCAGCCCCGCCAGGATCAGCGACACCGAGGCGCGCAGATCCGTGGCCATGACCGGCGCCCCCTTGAGGCAGTCGACGCCGGTTACCGTGGCGGTGCCGCCATGCACCTCGATGCGGGCGCCCATGCGGATCAGTTCGGGGGCATGCATGAACCGGTTCTCGAAGATGGTTTCCTCCAGCACGCTGGTGCCGCTGGCGGTGCATAGCAGCGCCATCATCTGCGCCTGCAGATCGGTGGGAAACCCGGGGAAGGGCTCGGTGGTGACATTCACCGCCCGCACTACGTTGTTGCGGCGTGAAACCGTCAGCCCGTCGGCGGTTTCGGTCACGTCGATATCGGCCTCTTCCAGCTTGTCGCAGAAGGCGCCGACCAGGTCGCGGCGGCCGCCCAGCAGCTCGACCTTGCCGCCGCAGATCGCGGGGGCGAGCATGTAGGTGCCCAGTTCGATCCGGTCGGTCACGACGGGGTGGGTGGCGCCGCCCAGCTGATCCACGCCCTGAACGGTGATGGTGTCGGTGCCGTCGCCGTCGATCTGCGCCCCCATCGCGCGCAGGCAGCGGGCAAGGTCGACGATTTCCGGTTCGCGCGCCACGTTTTCCAGCACCGTGGTCCCACGCGCCAGCGTCGCCGCCATCAGCGCGTTTTCGGTGGCGCCGACCGACACGAAGGGAAAGGCAAAGCGGCCGCCCTTCAGGCCGTTCGGGGCCTTGGCATGCACATAGCCGTCGCGCAGGTCCATCTCGGCGCCCATCGCTTCGAGCGCCCGCAGGTGCAGGTCCACCGGCCGCGCGCCGATGGCGCAGCCGCCGGGCAGGGACACGATCGCCTGGCCATGCCGCGCCAGCATCGGTCCCAGCACCAGGATCGAGGCGCGCATCTTGCGCACGATGTCATAATCGGCGGTCAGGTTGTCCAGGTCGTGGCTCGACATCGTGAGCACCTGGCCGTCCTGCAGGCTGCTCACCTCGGCGCCCAGCGATTGCAGCAGCGTGGTCATGGTGCGGATATCCGACAGCCGCGGCGCGTTGGTCAGCGTCAGCGGCTGGTCCGACAGCAGGGTGGCCGGCATCAGCGTCAGGCAGGCATTCTTGGCGCCTGCGATCGGAATGCGCCCGGACAGCGGACCGTTGCCGGTCACCAGAATCGAATCCATGCGTGTTCAGTCCTCTTTCCTGCCCGTTTCCGTTCCAGTCCGCCGCGCCCGCGCCTGGGCCTTGCGGCGTCCAAGGTTGGCCTTGAGCGCCGCCTTCAGCCGTTCCTCGCGGGAACCCGCCTGTTTCGCACCGGTTTTCTGCCGCGCGCCGTCGGTTGTTTTCTCTGCCATGGCCCTGTCTATCGCAGCGGCGAAAAAGCGTCCAGATTGCCCTTGCGCCTTTGTCTGATAGAAGCTAATGACCCGCGCACGATGCTGCTGTAGCTCAGAGGTAGAGCACTCCCTTGGTAAGGGAGAGGTCGAGAGTTCAATTCTCTCCAGCAGCACCATCTCGCTCTTTGACCCTGATTTTCCCTCTAATGCCCTGAAAGGGAAGGAAAATTCGGGAGTTCCATACACCCCATTTTGATCGTATCTGAGCGGCCTTGAGAACGCCAATCTAAGGACTGTTTGGCGCATCACATAGTCGCCATTTTAGTATATACCCCAAGGGCTTGCCAAGAATTTCAGGGCGAGTTCAATGCAACCCTCCAGCCGTCCCTTCGGTGGCACCGTATTATCCGCTCGTTCGCTCAGCACGATCTTTTGCCGTTCCAGCCTTTCTATCCGTGTTTCTTAGGCACCGACCACGGACGGGTTTGCAGCATCTACGATCCTGTCCAGCAGGTTCTCGATCTGCCGCTCCGTTTCCTTGAGTTGCTTAAGCAAAGCGGACTTCGTGTTCTGCGCTTCGGCAAGGCGCATGTCCCACGCATCGCACAGCATGGCCTTGGCCACCTTGAATAGCGCGGGCACCGGCTGCAGGCTCTTCATGATCTCCGCGAACCCATCTTCCAATTTGGCCCGTGGAACCGATTTGCTCTTGGCCTCACAGCCCCGCGTCTCGCAACGGTAATAGGCGTAATGCTTCCGGCAACCTTTCGACTAGGCTCCGGTCATGGCGTTGCCGCAGCAATCGCAGAGCACGAAGCCCCGTAGCGGGAAGTCTTCGTTAAAGTCCTTGCGTGCCGCAGGGGCGCGTTTGCGTCCTTCAAGGTTGTCCTGAATCTGCTGATAGGTCTCGAAGCTGATTAGCCCTTCGTGCTGACCCTTGCGCAGGCTCACGTCCCACTTCGGGGCCTCGACATATCCGGCATAAACGACCTTCTTCAATAGCCGCGTAACTGTCATGGGGCGCAGCGTCCCGTCTTTCAGGTCCTTCGGGAAGTGCGGATCGCGTTCAAGATACCGCTGAACTTCCGCCTGCGATGCAAAGTGACCGCTGGCATAGCCCTCAAGCGCCTTGCGTAGCACTGCGGCCAAAGGCTCATCTGGCACGAGCACCTTGCCCCCGCCTGACGTCGCTGGCTCGTATCGATAGCCGACCGGTGCGCGGAAGACCCAGAAACCGCTTTCGACTCTGGACTTCATCTTCTGGACCACCTGACGGCGGTTTTGTTCGCGCTCAAGCTCACCTTGCGCAGCAATCACCGTTTCGATGAATTGCCTTCCGGCGTATCCTCGAAGCGGAAATTGAGGCATTCGATAGTCGCACCGCGCTGCGAAAACTCGCGCCGGAGCTTTAGGTGAAACTCCGTATCGCGAGCAAAGCGCTTGAGATCATCGAATATGACGACGTACGGCTTGCCCTTTTGCGCATCCAAGTAGCTGAGCAGTGCCACCATGCCGGGGCGCTTCATGAAATCGCCGCCGCCGCTGACATCATCTGGGAACACCGCTTCGACAGTGTAGCCCTTGTCATCTGCATAGGCGCGGCAACGCTGCTCTTGACTCTCAAGGCCGCTGCCTTCGAGCCGCTGTTTGGTCGAGGAAACGCGGCAGTAAATCACCGCGTTTCGCGCTTGCGTCAGTTTTTTGTTTTCTTCGTTCATCTTGCCTCCAGATCGGCCCCACTATCTCGCGGGGCCTCTGATCTTTTGGATTAATCCGGTTTGAACCGCCCCGGGTTTCCGAGAGGCTTTTTTGTTCAAGACCTACGCGGCTTTTTCAAGGGTGTTCATCTGTTCGTAGAATGTATCCTCCACTTCCTGTGGCGGCCGGTGCCCGATGGCGCTGTGTAGCCGCTCGTTGTTATACCGGCTGACCCATTGCAGGGTCTCCCATTCGACCTGGGCCATGGATTTCCAGGGGCCGAGGAAGTTGATCACCTCGGTCTTGAACAGGCCGATGACGCTCTCGGCCAGCGCGTTGTCATAGCTGTCGCCCACGCTGCCCACCGAAGTGTCGATACCGGCATCGGCCAGGCGCTCGGTGTAGCGGATGGACAGATACTGGCTGCCGCGATCGGAGTGATGGATCAACCCGCCGCCTGTTGGGCATCGCTGGCAGATGGCCTGGTTCAGGGCATCCAGCACGAAGCCTGTCGTCATCGAGGTCGAGACGCGCCAGCCCACGATCTTGCGGGCGAAGACATCGATGATGAAGGCCACATAGACCATCCCCGCCCATGTCGACACATAGGTGACCTTCCGTGAAACGCTAGAGCGTGTCGCGTTTAATTGGTTTTTTATCCAGCTGCCTTGAAGAAGTTGTAGCATTCTTCGTCGGTGAAGAGGTCGCACACATGACCGACGGCCTTCCTGAGCTCTTGGTAGGTTCGGGCGGCGGCCTTTCGGATCAGCGCCTTGAGCTTTGAGAATGCCACTTCGATCGGGTTGAGGTCGGGGCTGTAGGGCGGCAGGAAAAGGAACCACGCGCCGATGTCGCGCATGGCTTTGGCCGCGCCGGGGCTTTTGTGGCTGGACAAGTTGTCGAGGATGACCACGTCGCCCGGACGCAGGCTCGGCGCCAGCTGAGTTTCGACATAGAGGTCGAACATCTCCCCATTCATTGCGCCATCGATCACCCACGGGGCATTGAGGCGGTCATGGCGCAGGGCGCCGATGAAGGTCTGGGTGCGCCAATTTCCGAACGGCGCGTGATCGACCAGGCGCTGCCCGCGCGGGGCCCAGCCAGTGGTTTTGGCCATGTTGGTCTTGAGCGATGTCTCGTCAATAAATGCCAGTCTTTCCAGATGCCTGGCCATGAAGGGTTGGCGCTTGCCAATCCAGATGCGGCGCAGGTCGGCAACGTCCTGGCGCTTCTGCTCAAGCGCTTGCAGGTTTTTTTTGTGTGACAGCCCGAGCCTGAGCAGAAGCCGACCGACCGACGAGCGATGCACCTTCACCCCGTGCTCCGTGTCCAGTTCCGCGGTCAGCTCGTCAATAGTCAGATCGGGCCGCGCCGCGATCCGGCTCTCCACCCAGCCTTTTACGTCGGTCAGTTTGCCGCGCCCGGGATTGCCCTGAGGTTTCGGCGCGAGCGAGCCGGTCTCGCGCTTGAGCCGAACCATGTCGTTGACGAACTTGATCGAAACGCACAGCCGCCGCGCCGCCTCGGTATGCGTGCGGCCCTGTTC
This sequence comes from Pukyongiella litopenaei, assembly GCF_003008555.2. Taxonomy (NCBI): domain Bacteria; kingdom Pseudomonadati; phylum Pseudomonadota; class Alphaproteobacteria; order Rhodobacterales; family Paracoccaceae; genus Pukyongiella; species Pukyongiella litopenaei. The sequence goes on from NZ_CP027665.1 coordinate 2,962,262, forward strand.
CACAAGCCGCACGGCACGTTCACACAACTCAAGAGGATGCGGTTTGCCCATCTCTGACCCCCATATCTGCCTCAAAGACATGGAAGCACAGGCCGAGCCGCATGGGAATCCTGAATCTGATCAGGAGCGACACGCTCTAGATATCGCGGTGGGCAAGACGATCAGGGCTTCCGAGCCATCGGACAGCCAGCAACGCATTCTCAGCGCCGTTCGCTGAGGCGTCCGTCAGATCAAGTCTGAAGTTTTGCATCAAAGGTCGCATTCACCTGTGCCGGCACGATCGTCGAAACAATTCGGCGTCCATTCTGTCGATGGTCAGGGGTCGGCCAGCGCTCCCGCTCCAACGCCGGCCACCAGCAAGATTTCTGCGGGGTTTCTCCAGTTCAGCCGCATCAGTCGATCCGCAAGGGCGTGTCGAAACTGCCGGAAATATCCTTGCAATCACTCATGTCGGGTTCGGCATACATCTCGGGAACAAGGCAGACCTTGCCTGAAAACACACCTGTCGCATGCCCCGCCTCGCCATCCTTTTCAAACCGTTCGAGTGTCATCACCGGATCGCCCGGGACCTGATCGCTTGTGTAAAAGGGATTGGACAAGCCGTTTGGCATGAAGATGATCTCGACCCCTGAAATCGGCTTGGACTCATCGTATCCACCAAACCATCTGCCGGAAATCGACAGGACGTCGTTCACCGTGAACCTGGGTTCCGGATGGCCCTGCAGGCTCAACGTCGGCAGCAGCCGATGATCCCGATAACCGGCGGAAATCGCCGTCTCGTTTCCCCGCGTGACAGAAATGATATGCCATTCTTTCGTTTCGCCACCGAAATCGGCTGTGATTGTCCCTACGCCCTCTGCCGAAACTGCGGTTGGAACGACCAAAGCCACGATGATGGCTGCCTGTATTCCTTTCATGCCGGTATTTCCCTCTCCTTGATCTCATCGGCCGAACTACAGGGCCGCGCTACTTAACAAGCTCTGGAACCCCCATGATTCCTATCGTCTGTGCCTCCATACCGCGACAGGTCCCCTCGGGTGCCGCAACGGACGCTGCTTCACGGGCAATCACGTTGGCATTGTCGTTTCGGCGTGCGTCGATCAAGGCAACATGACACGCGGTGCCTTGATCGATGCGCGTCACCGCCAGCACCTGTTCCTCGGGAAGACCAGCTGCGGATCGGTCGATGTAATACCGGACGATGGTCGCAACCGGCACGGCTCCGTCCATGACCCATTCAATGACATCGCCGATCCTGTGTGTGCCCGGCATGGCTTGGGTCCAGATCTGTTCCTGTGTCGGATCGGTGCCAAAGGACAGGAATACCTTGTGTTCCTCAATGTTCAGCATGAAATCCCGGCCAACCGGCCCGGGGCAGCGATATAGTGACCCACCGTTTTCGTTCGAGATGAACGTGCAATTCGCAGGATCAGCTGACGAATAGACACTGGTCAACGGCTCTGCCTTGACCGAGCCGGCACCGAGAATGAGTGGTAAAAGCAGTCCGACAATCGTGCCGGAACCTGAAGCCTCACTCATCGTTTTCGATCACCAACCTGGTGTGGAATGCGCCCGAACCGGGCCGACAGCTGTCTTCCTGGGCAGTTGCATAGACTTTTTCAAGATAACAAAAAACACCTTCAAAGCTCCCAACAAGCATCGCCTCGGCTTCGGACGTCTCGGTAAGGTCAAAGGACACGGAAATGTCTCGCGCTTCCCAGCGAGGACCGGTAATTCCGCCCAGCAACCGGATGATCGTCGTGCCCGTTGGCCGACCATATTCGGAACTGCCGTTTTCAGTCAGCAGGCGGGAGAACACCATCGAAATCGCAAACCGCTCCCTGATGGCTGCCTCTTCAGGATAGGCGGTTACGTCGATGGTATCGAGCAGTGAACCCTTCGTGAGCGTTGCCGAATGCCTGAGCTTTCCCCTGACCTCGCGCGATCGGGTGATCCATTCGCTCTTCGCGCCCTCAAACTCAAAACTGAGCGTGCCCAGCGTATCCGCGAAGCCGGGGGCCGCCAAAATGGTCGTCAGAATTGCTAGGCCCAAAACGTGGCCTCGAAAGAAACGATACACGCAGCGCTCCTGTGCCCGGAACCGTCAAGCAGGCGGACCCATCGTGACAGTCTTCATATCAACAAGCAATTTTGGCCGACATCCCCGAAGTAGAACGCCCTCTGCACCAAGGTGCCGGTGCAGATTGTTCTGATCAAGCCTCTTGGGCACGCGGGACCGGTGATCGGGCGTTGGCACCTGTGTCGAGCGCGGTTTCTGGTCTCGGCAGCGGGTTTGGTTCGGGTGTGGGGCGGATCGGCCACCCATTGTGCAGACCGGTCGAGCCGGTTTCGTTCGTGACTTTGGCGCTGATACCGCCATGCCGGAACGCGATGGCACGGGCATGGCCGACAACGCGCGCGCCAGTCTTGATCAGCCGGGCCTGCAGGGTGGTCCGTGACCAATCGGCTATCAAGCGATGATTGGCTTCAGAATTTCTTCCCATCCGTCGGGGCAGTGGACATAGCGATCTTGTCCGCAGATGTTCACCTGCTAAGAGGCATGTCCTGGGTCCAACCTGAACACCTCTACCGGCTCGCGTATTCCTTTGAGTGTGACCTTGCCCGTTGATACGGATGAAAACGTGTCTTCCACCGCGATGGCGACGCGAGCGCTGAGCAGAATTTCGCCGTCATCGGCCATTTCGCACAGACGCGAAGCGACGTTGATCGCGGTGCCCGAGGCGGTGTAGTCGGACCGCCCCTCGTAGCCCACCAGACCGACGGTCGCGTATCCCAGCGACACGCCCACACCAAAACCAAGACGATAGCCTGTGCGCTTCCAGTCTTTCCCCAGCTCCGCCATACGGGCGCGCATTGCAATCGCCAGGCGAATGGCATCCCCTGCCGGATCGTCGCGGGGGATCGGGTCGTTGAACAGCACCATTATCCCGTCGCCCATACGAAGATCGACACCCGCACCGTGGGCATTGATCAGTTTGCCCATTTCCTCGTGATAGGTTTGTAGCACCTCGATGGTTTCTTCAGGCTCGGCGGTTTCACAGAATGCGGTAAAGCCGCGGATGTCGCAGAAAAGCACGCCCAGTAACGCGCGGTGGCTGGAGAGTATCTTTTCGGAACCGGAAGAGACAACGACATCGGCTACGGCAGTGGGCAGGAAACGCTTGAGTCTGCCCATGCGTTCGATTTCGTCCACCTGGTCCCTTACCCTTTCCTCAAGTGCGGAGTTGAGCGACTCCAGCGCCCGGAACTGGCGCGAATTTTCGATGGCGATTACAGCCTGCGCCGCAAAGATCTCGACCAATTGGATTTCGGTTTCCGCAAATGGATCCAATTTCTTGCGACTAAGGGCTATGGCTCCAATCGCCTGCGCTCCATCTGTCAACGGCACGATCAGCCAGGAACGCACGTCCTCGATATCCACCACATGCGAGATGACAGGGTCTTTCTCACGGTAGAAGTCGGTGTCGCGCAGATCGGCGATGTTGATGGTCTGACCGGTTCGAATGACCTCTGGGATCGGTCTGCCGCTGTCCAGGGGTGCTGATCCTCCAACGCTGAACGCGGTTTCCTCAAACCCCCAATACGCAGCGATTTCGAAATGGGTCCGTTCGGCATTCGCAAGCTGCAAAGACGCCTGGCTTGCCTCGCACAGCTCCGCCGCTTGGGTAAGGATGGCTTCGAAAACAGGCCCTTCGTCATCGCGCGACTTTTGAATGACACTGAGAATACGGCGCGTGGCTGCCTCGCGTCGAAGCCCGCGGCGCAGTTCGACCAGCAGGTCTTCCCGATCCGAATCTTCCGCTACGTCCGCCATGGTCTAGCCAGAGTCCCGCGTGGGCATTGCGGTTAGGCTACACATGAAAGGCGTAGCTTGCCAGACGGGCGCGCAATGGCCGTTGCCTGCAAAGGCGGCGATGTACTCAGAACCCTGTGCCGGCTCGTGCGCGCTCGACCCGCATTGCGGCGGCCTGCGGCCGGGGCAGGTGGAAGTCACCGGTTCCCTGAATGTGTTGCCCTGGGTCAGGTCCGGTGTCACGGTTGAGAGGCGTCTCGAGGGGCTGGCCGACATGAACATGGCACCAAACCTGATTTGACCGGGCGGGGGTCGAGGGTCATATCCCGGGTTCCCGGCCGCCCACCGGTCATCCCGAACGCGGCCGCAGGTGGGCGTCCTTCGGGATCAGCGATGGCTGGGCGTTCAGTGCCTCGACCGAGAACCCGGCGAGTTGCTTGTATTTCTCGGCATGGGCGGCCAGTTCCGCGTAGGGGATCACATCGTCGATGGTTTCGAAATCGCCGCCGCACAGGTCCTCGACCCGTTGCAGGATCGCGTCGGGGCCGGCCCCCCGGTTGGCCCGGATTATGGCGGTGGTACGTGGCCGCATCTCGGCCTCGTAGGCGGACAAGGCGCCGGGCGTGACGCCGTGCTCCAGCAGCCTGGCCCCGATCGTGCGGGCGTCGACGATGGCTTGGCTGGCCCCGTTCGACCCCACCGGATAGGTCGGATGCGCCGCGTCCCCCATCAATGTCACCCGGCCCTCGGTCCAGCCGTCCAGCGGATCGCGGTCCACCATCGGGTATTCATAGACGACCTCGGCACCCCGGATCAGCGCCGGCGCGTCGAGCCAGCCGAAGCGCCAGGCTTCGAAGTCGGGCAGGAATTCGGCGATGTCGGCGCTGCGGTTCCAGTCCTCGCGCCGCCAGCCCTGCGCGGGATCGACCCGTTTCTCGGCGATCCAGTTGATGGTGGCCTTGCCGGTCGCCGGATCGGGTTTCGAAATCGGATAGGCAACGAGGCGCTGGGTGTCGTGCCCGGTCAGCGCCATCGCCGCGCCGCCGAAGAAGGGCGTGGCCTGCGTCGTTCCCCGCCACAGGATCGCACCGCCCCAGATCGGAGGGCCTTCTCCTGGGTTCATCTGCGCGCGGATTGCCGAATGGATGCCATCGGCGCCGACGATCAGGGCGCCGGTTTCGCTGGCCCGCCCGTCGAGATGCAGCTCTGCCCCGTGGTCATGGTTCGTGAACCCCGTGGCCCGTGCCCCGGTCACCACGCAATCGGCGCCGGCGCGGTTGCACAGGGTTTCATAGAGCATCATCTGCAGCTTGCCGCGATGCACCGAGTATTGCGGCCAGTGATACCCCGCCCAGGTTCCGCGCGGTTCTTCCCAGATGGTCTTGCCCAGCCGCGAATAGAAACCGTATTGCCGTGTCTGCACGCCGATCCTGTCCAGCTGGCTTTCCAGCCCGAGATCGAACAGTTCCCGCACCGCGTTGGGTTGCAGGTTGATCCCGACCCCGAGCGGGCGCATCTCGCGCACGGATTCGAACACCCGGAATGGCACCCCGATCTGGTGCAGGGTCAGCCCCAGCGTCAGCCCGGCGATACCGCCGCCGGCAATCAGAACCGTCATTGCACCTTTCCCCCGGTTTGTTGCCCGTTTCGCAGCGCGGCGGTTCCGGCCTCGTCCGCCGCACCGGCGTCGGTCAGCGCAACGCCGAACAGATCGCGGGCCTGTGCCCGGTCATAGCGGCCCAGCCGCACGTCCTCGGCCACCGCCGCGGGGTCGCGGGTGAACGGGTCGCCATAGCCGCCGCCGCCCGGCGTGCGCACGCGGACCCGGTCGCCCGGTTGCAGCGCGATATCCTGTTCCTTGGACAGGTGGTCGGGCGTGTAGGGCGCGCCCGACCGCCAGACCGTGACCCGGTTCACCCCGCCGTCGCCGCCACCCAAGGCGCCCTGCGGGCCGGTCCGCCCGTGATCCATGACGAAACTGGCCTTGGCCTGCCCGCGCCGCAATTCGACCTCGTAGTCGAGCCCGAGCCCGCCCCGGTGACAGCCGGCGCCGCCCGATCCCTCGTGCAGCGCGTAGTGGCGATAGAGCACCGGGAATTGCTGTTCCATGATCTCGATCGGCGGCGCCTTGGAGATGCCGATGGTGGAACAGCCATTGGCCAGGCCGTCGTGATGCGCGTTGCCGCCATAGCCGCCGCCCGAGATCTGGTACATCACATAATCCCGGCCCCGCGCCGGATCATGCCCGCCCAGGGCGAAATTGCCGCTGGTGCCGGCGGGGGCTGCCGTCACCCGGCCGGGCAGGGCGGGGACCAGCGCGGCAAACACTGCCTCGGCGATGCGCTGGCTGACCTCGGCGGCGCAGCCCGAAACCGGACGCGGATAGCGCGCGTCGAGAAAGGTGCCGTCGATGCCGGTGACGGTCAGCGGCTCGAACGCGCCCGCGCTCATCGGCACTTCGGGAAAGATGTGGCGCATCGCCAGGTAGACCGAGCTGAGCGTGGTGGCCCTGACCGAGTTCATCGGCCCCGCGCAGGGCGGCGACGATCCGGCGAAATCAAAGACCAGCCCGTCATCGGTTCGCGTCACCGCGAGGCGGATTTCCAGCGGCTCGTTCACCACCCCGTCGCTGTCGATCCAGGCCGAGGCGGCATAGCTCCTGTCTGGGATGTGCGCGATGCAGCTGCGCATCTGCTGCGCGGCGCGGGTGCGCAGTTCGGCAATCGCGCGCGTCACGGTGTCGTTGCCATAGCGGTCCATCAGCGCAGCCAGCCGGTCCGCGCCCACCAGCAGCGCCGCGGCCTGCGCCTTGACATCGCCGATACGCTGTTCGGCGACGCGGATGTTCGAACAGATGATCGCATAGATCTCGGGGTCCAGCTCGCCTTGCTTGAACAGGCGCACCGGCGGCAGGCGCAGCCCTTCCTGTTCCACCGCCGTGGCCGAGGCGGAAAACCCGCCGGGAACCGCGCCGCCGGTGTCGGGCCAGTGCCCGGTATTGGACAGCCAGCAGAACAGGCTGTCGCCGCGATAGAAGGGCATCGCGAACCGCACGTCCATCAGGTGGGTGCCGCCCAGATAGGGGTCGTTGACGATGTAGATATCGCCGGGTTGCGGTTGCGCGGCCTCGCCACGCGCAATCATGTCGATCAGCACGCGGGTCGAATACTGCATCGTGCCGACAAAAACCGGCAGCCCCCCCGCGCCCTGGGCGATCAGGGCGCCATCGGTGGCATCATAGATGCCGTCAGAGCGGTCGTTGGCCTCGGCGATCACGGGCGAAAAGGCGGCGCGGGAAAAGGACAGGTCCATCTCGTCGCAGACCTGCTGCAACCCGGCCTGGATCACCGACAGGGTCACCGGATCGAGCGGCGCGGAGTTTCCGGTCATGGGGCTGCCTTTCCGATGTCGATCAGGATGTTGCCGTCGTCATCGCCGCTGGCGCGGTCGCCCGGTTCGATCAGCACGGTGGTGTCGATCTGTTCGACGATGGCCGGGCCGGTCAGGGTGAACCCGGCGGGCAGCAGGTCGCGGCGATAGACCGGGGTGTCGCGCCAGCCGCCGGTGAAATGAACCGCGCGGCTGCCGGTTTGGGCCTCGGACAGGGTCTCGCGGCGCTGCGCGCGATCGATCAGCGACGACAGGTCCAGCTCGGCCCGCGCGCCGATGACCGAACAATTGGCATTGACCACGGCGGCGCGGATCTCGGGCAGATCGACGCGGAACCGCTGGCGGTAGGCCTGTTCGAACCGCGCGCGCAGGGCGTCGCGGGTGATGTCCGGCCCGTCCAGGTCCACCCGCAGCAGGTGGGTCTGGCCGATGAACTGCATGTCGACGCTGCAAAGCTGCCGGATGTCCCGGACCTCGACGGTTTCGGCGCCGATCAGCCGGGCGCCCTCGGCGGCCTGGCCGTCGAGCACCGCGCGCAGCCGGTCCATGTCGAGCGTCTCCAGCGGGGTGTTCAGCGTGGTGACGAAATCGTGCCGCAGGTCCGCCACCACGCAGCCGATCGCGTTGGTGATGCCGGGCCGCGCGGGCACCAGCACGCGCGGGATCGCCAGTTCGCGGGCCAGCGCGCAGGCATGCAGCGGCCCCGCGCCGCCAAAGGCGAACAGGGCGAAATCGCGCGGGTCGGCGCCCAGCGACAACGACACCATGCGGATCGCGCCCGCCATGCGCAGGTTGGCCATGCGGATCACCGCCTCGGCCGCGCCTGTCGCATCCAGCCCCAGCGGCGCGCCCAGTTTCCCGGCAAAGATCGCGCGCACGATGCCCGCGTCCACACCGCCCCTGACCGCGTTCAGCCCGGCGGGGTTGAGCCGCCCGAGCAGCAGGTTGGCGTCCGAAATGGTGGGATCGGTGCCGCCCCGTCCATAGCAGATCGGGCCGGGATCGGCACCGGCGCTGTCGGGGCCGACCTCGAGCAGGCCCGAGGCGTTCACCCGCGCGATCGAGCCGCCGCCCGCGCCGACCGTGCGCACATCGACCATCGGCACATGGATCGGCATCGCGTATTCGACCTCGATCTCGTTCGAAACCGGCGGCTCGGCGTTGCGGATCAGCGCCACGTCGGTCGAGGTGCCGCCCATGTCATAGGTGATCAGGCTGGTCTGCCCCGCGCGCCGCCCGGTATAGGCCGCCGCCATCACCCCCGAAGCCGGGCCCGACATCACCGTCTTGGCGGCTTCCTGAGCGACCCGTCCGGCCCCGACCATGCCGCCATTGCCGTTCATCACCAGCATCTCGCCGCGATAGCCGCCCGCGGCCAGTTCGCCGGTCAGGCGCCGGATATACCGGTCGAGCAGCGGCTGCACCGCGGCATTGGCCGCCGCCGTCACCCCGCGCTCGAACTCGCGGCTTTCGGACAGCAGCGCGTGGCCCATGGTGATATGGTCATTGGGCCAGATCCCGCGCAGGATCGCGGCGGCCCGGCGTTCGTGATCGGGGTTGGCATAGGCGTGCAGGAAATGCACCACCACCGATTCACAGCCCGCGTCGATCAGCCGGCGGCCCGCCTGCGCCACCGCGTCCTCGTCCAGCGGCGTGACGACCTGGCCATCGGCATCCATGCGTTCGGGCACTTCCAGACGCAGGTCGCGCGGGATCAGCGGCGTGAATTCCCCGGTCATGCCATAGGGTTGCGGGCGGGTCCGCCGCCCCAGTTCCAGCACGTCGCGAAACCCCGCCGTGGTGATCAGCCCGGTGCGCGCCAGCTTGCGCTCCAGCACCGCGTTGGTGGTCGTGGTGGTGCCATGCACGATCAGGTCGAGCGCGGCCAGGTCGCATTCGGCCGCCGCCAGCGCGGACATCACCCCGTGGGCCTGGTTGTCCGGTGTCGTGGGCACCTTGGCCAGCCGGACCGCGCCGGTCGCCGGGTTCATCTCGACGAGATCGGTGAACGTGCCGCCTACATCGACACCCACCACCGCGCCGGCCGCCTTGTTACCCATGCCATCCCCGCATTTTCGTTCGTATGCAAATGGTGCGGGCCGCATCCGGGCTTGTCAACGCGCGACGATCGTGGCGACCGCGGTCACCGGCTGCTCGCCGACCACGAAGGCGCGGTGATCGTTGCTGTTCAGCGTCACCCGCACCTCATGCGTGCCGGGCGGCAGCGCGCCGATGCGCGCGGTGGGCTGATAGAGCCGCTGCAGCTTCAGCCCGCCCACATAGAGATGCCCGTGCCCGGTTCCCGGCACATGGGCTGTGTCCGCAAGGTCGGGCGCGAAGGTGAAATTCTCGGCCTGGACCTCGACGATCCAGCCATCGCCGTCCTCGCGCACGGCCAGCGAGATCCCGGGCACCGGTTCGCCATCGCCGACCCGGCAGATATCGCCCAGGCCGAACAGGCCGAAGCTGCCGGCATCGCCCCGCCGGGTCGGCGCCACCAGCCGCGCCCGCGTGCTGATCTCGCCCGCGGTTTCGAACCTCAGCGTGACCGGGATCATCCGGCCATCGTCGAGCGACCCGCCCACGCCATCCATGCGGATATGCGCCCCGTCGGGTTCAAGCGCCGCCGTGGCATCGCCGGGGATCGGCAGACCGGCATCGGCGACGGTGGAATCGAGCCGCGCCCGCTGCGCGGCAATCGACCGGACCGCGACGATCCGGTCGGGACCGCCCCGGTTGACCACGTTGAGAAACACGGCCACCCGTCCGGGTTCACCCGCCACCGGCGCGGCCGTTGCCTGGGTCAGCAGCAGCTCCGGCCCGCTGCGGCGCGAGACTATCACGATCGCGGCCATTGCCATTGCCGTCAACACGATGGCAACAAAGGCCGATTTGATGTGTCGGGTGTCTTTCATCCCCTCCCGGTCCGACTATTGTCGTTGGTCATGAGCATCCCTCATCCCCGTGTCGTGTTCAAGCGTGCTGCCGTGGCGATGGCCCTGGCCGTCTGCGCCGGCGCGCCCGCGCGCGCCCATGTGTCCGAGGGCGGGCTGGTGCTGTTGCTGCCGACCGATATCTATATCGCCGCCGGCGTGGCGGTCGTCGCGGCCACCGTGGCGCTGTTGGCCCTGTTGCCCGCCCGCGCGGTCGCCGCGCTGTTCCGGCCGCGCCGGCTGCGGCCGGGACGGGGCAGCCGGGCCCGGCGGATGGTCACGAACTGGGCGGCGTTCGCGGTGCTGGCGGCGCTGGTCTGGAGCGGCCTGGCCGGCCCGCGCGATCCGCTGGCCAACCTGCTGCCGCTGGTCGTCTGGACGGTCTGGTGGATCATGCTGGTCGCGCTTCAGGGGCTGGCGGGCGACCTGTGGTCCCGAATCGATCCGTGGCGCGGGCCGGTCGCGGTGGCGCGGCGGCTGTCCGGACCGCCGCCGCTGCGGCTGCCCGCGCGGCTGGGCCATGCGCCGGCAATCGCCATCTTGCTGTGTTTTGTCGGGTTTCTGCTGGCCGATCCTGCCCCGACCGATCCGGCGCGGCTGGCGGTGATCGTGGCGCTCTACTGGCTGTCGAGCTTTGCCGCGCTGGTGCTGTTCGGCGCGCGCTGGCGGTATCGCGGCGAGGCGGTCGGGGTGCTGATGCGCAGCTATGGCCGGTTGGGCGTGATGCGCCATGGCCGGGTCGGGCTGACCGGCTGGCAACTGGCCGCCGGTCGGGTGCCGCCGGCGGGGCTGGCGCTGTTCATGCTGCTGATGCTGGGAAGCGGCAGTTTCGACGGGCTCAACGAAACCTTCTGGTGGTTTGCCCGGATGGGCTGGAACCCGCTGGAGTTTCCCGGCCGGTCGGCGGTGATCGGGCAGACGCTGGCGGGTTTGGCGGTCGCCAACCTGGTGCTGGTGGCCGGGTTCGCGCTGGCGGTGCGCGCAGGCCTGTGGCTGGCCGGCGGCGGCCGTTTCCGGCGCGCGTTCCGGGCGCTGGCGCCGTCGGTGCTGCCAATCGCGCTGGGCTATCACCTGGCCCATTACCTGACCTCGTTCCTGGTCGACGGGCAATATGTGCTGGTCGCGCTGAACGACCCGCTGGCCACCGGCGCCGACCTGCTGGGCATGGGCGAAACCTATGTCACCACCGGGTTCTTCAATACGCCGGCCAGCGTGCGGATGATCTGGCTGAGCCAGGCCGGGGCGGTGGTGCTGGGTCATGTACTGGCGGTGCTGCTGGCGCATGCCATCGCGCTGCGCGAGCTGCGCGATCCGCGCCGGGCCGCGCTGAGCCAGGCGCCGCTTGCCGCGATGATGGTTCTCTACACGCTGTTCAGCCTCTGGTTGCTGGCGTCGCCGCGCGGGATCTGATCCGGCCGTTCTGCCGTGACCCCGGGGGGCTGGACAAGACGGGCGCCGGTTCGCACACTCATGACAGGACAGGGGGGGCCGGGGACGGCTCGGGGCTGTCGACCACCAGGGGGATAGGAAATGACCAAGATCACCACCGCCACGACCCGCCGCGGCGCGCTGAAGACGCTGACGGCCGGTGCCGCCGCCGCCGGCCTGCCGCTCTGGGCGCGCTATGCGCAGGCCCAGAGCTCCGAGCCGATCCGCATCGGGTTCCAGGTCCACCGGACCGGCATCGGCGCGGCCTATGGCCGTTGGTATGACCGCACCACCCAGGCGGCGGTGAAGATGATCAACGACGCGGGCGGTATCAACGGGCGCATGATCGAGATCGTGGCCGAGGATGACGGCACCGACCCCAAGCGCGGTGCCGAAGTGGTCGAGAAATTCGCCAACCAGCATGGCTGCGACATCGGCTTTGGCACGCTGTTTTCCCATGTGGTGATCGGATCGGCACCGCGGGCGGGCGAGTTGAAGCTGCCCTATTTCGTGGTCTCGGAAGGCCACCATGTGGCCAGCGGCATGCTGAACCGCTGGACGCTGCAGCCCGGCATCACCGACGTGAAGAGCCAGGTGCAGGCGATGGCGCCCTTTGTCAGCGAGACCCTGGGCAAGAAGGTCACCATGATCTTTCCGGATTTCGCCTTTGGCCACGATCACCGCGACTATTTCACCGCCGCGATCGAGGCGCAGGGCGGCCAGGTGCTCGAACATATCGCGATCCCGCCGACCGAGACCAGTTTCACCAAGTATTTCCCCAAGATACCGCGCGACACTGAGGTGATCTATCACGTCATGGTCGGCCCTGCGGTGCTGACTTTCGTCAAGGAACTGGGCGAGTTCTTCGGGCCGTCGCGCCCCGAGATGTTCGGCTTCATCGACAGCCTCGAGGCGGTGGATATCGGCAGCCCGGGGCTGGAGTTCCTCGACGGCACCTATTTCTGGGAGGGCAATCCGCGCTATGCGCAGGAAAACCAGAGCGAGTTCGACAAGGTCTATCGCGCCGCGGTCGGCGTTGATGACAACGGCGCCTCGGTCAGCGATCCCAAGGACGTGTCCACCTATGCGCATATGTTCGGCTGCTGGGAAACGCTCTATGTGGTCAAGGCCGGGATGGAAGCGGCGGGCTATGCCGGCCCGCAGGACCGGGCCAGCCTGATCGAGGCGGTCGAGGCGATGACGGAGATGCCGGAATCGCAGGCGCATCCCCAGGGCGCCAAGCTGTTCAACGGCAAGACCCACCAGGTATTCGGGCACCAGCATGTCTCGAAGGTCGAGGGCGGGAGAATGAAGCTGGTGCACACCACCTCGATCGAGGACACGCTCTATCCCGACGAGGTGGACTACACCACGCAGAGCCTGTGAGGCAGTGCACCCGCACCGGATGGCGGAGCGGGGCGGTTGATGCCGGAGCGAGGGGCCAGCCCCTCGCGCTCCCCGGGATATTTCCGGCAAGAGGAAGGGGCGGTCAGCCCTGCCACCAGCGGTCGATTTCGGCGCGGGTCACGCGGTCCGCGAGGCCGAGGCCGACCAGCCGCGTGGTGTCCGCCGGGGCCGGGCGGATATCGACCTGATTGCCGACCACATGCAGTTCAAACCCGCCATCGGGGGCGCGCAGCAGCCCCTTGAGCCGGTAGAGCCCCGCCGGGCGCGTGGCCAGACGGTCGCGCAGGGCGTCGCGGGTCCAGGTTTCGCCGTCTTCGTGGTGCCAGTGCAGGTAGGCCGGGTGTGGCGGCAGCGCCGCCCGGCCCGGCAGCGGCGTCACGTCGGTGAGCAGCGGCAAGAGCGGCATCTCCGCGCCCAGGACCATCGGCGCCGTGCGCGCGAGCGCCCCGAGCCGGGCCATCAGCGCGGGGTCGGGGGTGTCGGATTTCGTGACCAGAACGAGGTCGGCCACGGCGATCTGGCCGCTGACCTGTCCGGCGATCAGGGTGTCGTCCAGCAGGGCGGGGGCATTGAGCGCGTCCACCAGTGTCAGGATGCCGGAATAGACCAGGTCCGGTTCGGCCACCGCGGCATTGGCGATGGCCGCCGGATCGGCGATGCCGCTGGCCTCGACCAGCAGGTGGTCGGGGCGCGGGCTGCGGTCGAGCGCATCGCCGAGCGCCATGAACAGATCGGCGCCCATGGTGCAGCAGACGCAGCCATTGGTCAGTTCGATCATGTCGTCCCGGGCGGTTGCCAGCAGGGCGGCGTCGATGTTGATGGCGCCGAAATCATTCACCAGCACCATCAGCCGCAGCCCGTGATCCCCGGCCAGGAGCCGGTTGATCAGCGTGGTCTTGCCGGCGCCCAGATAGCCGCCGATCACGGTGAGCGGCAGGCGGTTCATGCCAGGTTGATCTGCCCGCCATTGACCGTGCCCAGCACCGGCACGTCCCCGAGCGCCGCCGGATCGACTGCGGTCGGATCGTCGCCCAGTACCGCGAAATCGGCGATCTTGCCGGTTTCGATGCTGCCGATCTCGGCATCGAGCCCGAGCGTATAGGCCGCGCCCAGGGTGATCAGGCGCAGCGCCTCGGTCACGGTGATCCGCTGCGCGTCGCCCAGAACGCGGCCCGACATGGTCTGCCGGTTCACCGCGCACCAGGCGGTGAAGAGCGGACCCATCGGGGTGACGGGCGCGTCGGAATGGATCGCCACGTTCACGCCCAGGTCCAACGCCGAGCGCACCGCGTCCATCCGCGTGGCGCGGTCCTCGCCGATGGTCAGCGCCGCGTGCTGGTCGCCGAAATACCAGATGTGGTTGGAGAAGATGTTGGTGCAGACCCCCAGCTCGGCACAGCGGCGGAACTGGTCGGGGCCCATCATCTGGCAGTGTTGCAGCACATGGCGCGCGCCGGACCAGGGATGGGCCCGGGCCGCGGCAGCCAGTGCGTCCAGCGCGACCGAGGACGCCTCGTCGCCATTGACGTGGATATGCATCTGCACGCCATGTTCCTGCATCGCCGCGCAGAGATCGAAGATCAGCTCTGGCGGGGTGTTCCAGATGCCGTTGGGCTGGCCGCCGACATAGCCGGGCCACTTGACCCGCGCGGTCCAGCCCTGGATCGATCCGTCGGTCATCAGCTTGACCGCGCCCAGGCGCAGCTTGTCGGTGCTCCGGGCCTTCATCGCCAGCGCGCGCCGGGCGATGTCCTCGGGCCGTGCGCCGACGGCCCCCAGCGCCGGAACGATGCGCAAGTGGAAATCCGGCGCGCCGGTGATGGCCAGCAGCCGGTCCAGGTCGCTGTCCTCCATCGCCGAAAACAGGTCGGTCACGGTGGTCACGCCGGCCAGTCGGCAGACATCGGCATAGGCGCGCACCGCGGTGTCCGAGAGGCCGAGCGCCCGGAAATCGGCGCCGACGCGGCGCATCACCGGGAACATCGCGGCCATCTCCTGCAACTCGCCCGTGGGGTTGCCCGCATCGTCCTTGACCACGCCGACCGCGTTGGTTTCGCGGCTGTAGCCCGCCATCTCCAGGGCCCTGGAATTGGCGCACATCAGGTGGAAGTTCGAATAGATGATCGCCACCGGCCGGTCGTCGGCGATCCGGTCGAGATGATGGCGGTTCAGGCGTTCGGTGGGCAGGAAGATCGGGTCGAAGCCCCAGCCGATCAGCGGCTCGCCCTCGGGCAGGGTGTCGGCCTGCGCGCGTAGCCGCGCCACCACCGCGTCGATATCCGTCATGCCCTCGTGCAGCTTGCCCTGCGGGTCGATCCGGTCGTGATACCCGGCATAGGCGAACTGCCACATCGCGCCCGCCATCATATGGGCGTGGCCCTCGATGAAACCGGGCATCAGCACGGCGTCCTTCAGCGTGGCGTCGTGATCGACCGGCCCCCAGGCATCCGCGCAATCCGCGCCGCCGACGGCAAGGATACGGCCGTCGCGGACGGCGACATGGGTTGCCTCCGGGCGGCTGGGGTCCATGGTGATGATCTTGCGGGCTTCGAACACGGTTGTGTGGGGCATCGGTGGTTCTCCTTCGGGTCCAGCCGTAGCGCAGGCTTGAACCTTGAGAAAATGGATTTACTGTCGGGGAAAGACTGAAAAAATGTGGGAACGGGGTGAAGTTCACGCTGAAACAGCTGCGCTATTTCGATGCCGCACGGCGGGGCGGGTCGATCGCGCGCGCTGCCGAGGACATGAACATCTCGCAAAGCTCGATCACGGCGGCGATCGACCTGATCGAACAGACCGTTGGCTGCGACCTGTTCCGGCGCATCCCGGCCAAGGGGATCGTGCCGACCCAGGCCGGTGAACTGGTGGGCGAACGCATCGCCGGGTTCCTCGAACAGGCGCGGCTGTTCGAATCCGACCTGATGTCGCTGGCCGGTGAACCCGCCGGCACGCTGCGGATGGCGTGCTATGCGCCCACCGCGCCCTATGTGCTGCCGCCGCTGCTGAAACGGATCGCCGAGAGCTATCCCGACATACGCATCGAGTTGCTGGAAGGCGACATGCATTCCATCGACGATCTGATCCAGTCGGGCGTGGTGGATGTCGCGCTGACCTATCACGTCAGGCTGGCGGCGAACCAGAAATTCCAGCCGCTGTTCAAGGCCCGGCCCTGGGCGCTGCTGCCGGACAATTCTCCGCTTGCGCGCCAGAAGAGCGTCACCATCCGGGACCTGGCGCCGCTGCCGATGATCGCGCTCGACCTGCCGGGAACCCAGGGCTATTTCCATGGCCTGTTTACGGTGCACGGTCTGACCCCCAACATCGTCCATTCGACCAAGTCCAGCTCGGTGCTGCGCGGGTTGGTGGCGGCACGGTTCGGATATTCGATCCTCAATATCTGCGGGCCGATCGACCGGTCGGGAGGCTCGGGTTTCGTCGCGATGCCGATCGCGGGCGATGTGGACGCGCCCGAGTTCGGCGTGGTCTTTGCCGCGGCGTTGCAGACATCCGCCGTGGTGCAGGCGGTGATCGATATCAGCACCGGGCTCTGGAACGATGGCGAGCTCAATCACCTGCTGCTCTTGCCCGATTAACGCAAAAAATGCGGGATGCCCTTACAGAAAACGCTGTTTTCTGGTGGATTGTGCGCAGGTAGCCTTTGAGATGCCAACAGATACAACGACAGGGAGAGACCCATGAACAGGATAACGGGCCTGATGGGGGCTGCCGCGCTGGCGCTGAGCGCGTTCTCGGCACCGGTCCATGCAGAGGGCGGCACGCTGGTCATCGCATCGAACCAGGTGCCGCGGCATCTCAACGGCGCGGTCCAGTCGGGCATCGCCACCGCTGTGCCGTCGACGCAGATCTTTGCCTCGCCGCTGCGCTATGACGAGAACTGGGAGCCGCAGCCCTACCTGGCCGAAAGCTGGGAGGTGAGCGAGGACGGGTTGTCGGTCACGCTGAACCTGGTTCAGAACGCCACCTTCCACGACGGGCAGCCGGTCACGTCCGAGGATGTGGCGTTCTCGATCATGACCACCAAGGAAAACCACCCGTTCAAGACGATGTTCGCCCCGGTCGAGGCCATCGAGACCCCGGATGACCATACCGCCGTGATCCGGCTCAGCCAGCCGCACCCGGCCCTGTTGCTGGCGCTGTCGCCGGCGCTGGCGCCGGTGCTGCCCAAGCATGTCTATGGCGACGGGCAGGATCCGAAATCGCACCCGGCCAACTCGGCGCCGGTCGGATCGGGGCCGTTCATGCTGGAGGAGTTCACCCCCGGCGAGGCGGTGGTGATGAAGAAGAACCCGAATTTCTTCATCGAGGGCCGGCCAAAACTGGACGAGATCATCATCCGCATCATCAAGGATTCCTCGGCGATGCTGATCGCGATGGAAAACGGCGAGGCCGACATCTATCCGTTCATGGCGGGCAGCCAGGAGATCAAGCGCCTCGAAAAGGCCGATCATCTCGAGATCACCAGCGAAGGCTATGCGGCGGTCGGCCCGATCAACTGGCTGGCCTTCAACACCGCGTCCGACAAGCTCAAGGACGTGCGGGTGCGCCAGGCCATCGCCTATGCGGTGGACCGCGATTTCATCACCAAGGCGCTGCATCGCGGGGTGTCGTCGCCACAGCGTGGCCCGATCATCGAAAGCTCGCCGTTCTTCGACGACACCATTCCGGCCTATGACGTGGACCTGGACAAGGCCAATGCGCTGATGGCCGAGGCCGGGTTCGGTGACGGCATGGACCTGACCATCGACTATATTCCCGGCCCCAAGGAACAGCAGCAGTCGGTGGCCGAATACATGAAATCGCAGCTCAAGAAGATCGGCATCGACGTGACCGTGCGCGCAGCGCCCGATTTCCCGACCTGGGCCGGGCGGATCAGCAGCTATGATTTCGAACTGACCATGGACGTGGTGTTCAACTGGGGCGACCCGGTGATCGGCGTTCACCGGAGCTACCTGTGTTCGAACATCCGCGAGGGCGTGATCTGGTCGAACACCCAGCAATATTGCAACGAGAAGGTGGACGAGCTTCTCGCCGCGGCGGCGATCGAAAGCGACGCGGAGAAGCGCAAGGCGATGTATGCCGAGTTCCAGCAGATCGTGGCCGCCGACCTGCCGATCTACTGGATCAACGCCACGCCCTATCACACCGCCTATGACAAGCGGCTGCAGAATCCCCCGAAAGGCATCTGGGGGACCATGCATCCGATGGACAGGGTGAGCTGGTCGGAATGACCGGCAGCCCCAGCCAGGGGGCGCGGGCCACGGCCCGCCCCCGCCAGGGACCGAGATGAACGCATCCTACCTGACCCGGCGACTGTTCTACGGCCTGCTTCTGATGCTGGGCGTGGTGGTGCTGAATTTCCTGCTGATCCGGCTCGCCCCCGGCGACCCGGCGGTGGTGATCGCCGGCGAGATGGGCGGCGCCACCGAGGAGATGCTGGAAAGCATCCGCGAGGATTACGGGCTGAACAAGCCGCTGCTGACCCAGTTGATGATCTATGTCGGCAACGTGATGCGGTTCGATCTCGGCGAGAGTTTCTTTTTCAACCAGCCGGTCACATCGCTGATCGCGCAGCGGATCGGGCCGACCATCCTGCTGGTGATCTCGGCGCAGATCCTGTCGATCCTGCTGGGCGTGTTCCTGGGTGTGATCGCAGCGCGCAAGCCGAACGGGGCGATGTCGGCCTTCGTGTCGGTCTTTGCCACCATCGGCTACGCGGTGCCCGTGTTCTGGACCGGGATCATGCTGATCATCCTGTTCGCCTCGGTGCTGCCGGTGTTCCCGGTCGAGGGGATGCAGTCGGTGAAGCTGCGCGATGCCGGGATCCTGGTGCAGGCGGTGGACGTGCTGCATCACCTGGTGCTGCCCGCCTTTACGCTGGCGATCATCTACCTGGCCCAGTATGCGCGGCTGAGCCGGGCCTCGATGCTCGAGGTGCTGGGCTCGGACTATATCCGCACCGCCCGGGCCAAGGGGGCCAGCGAACGGTCGGTCCTGTTCCGGCACGCGCTGCGCAACGCGGCATTGCCGATCCTGACCGTGGCGGGGTTGCAGTTCGGCAACCTGATCTCGGGCGCGCTGCTGGTGGAAACGGTGTTCAACTGGCCGGGCATGGGGCGGCTGGCCTTCGATTCGATCCTGCGGCGGGATTACCCGACGATCATGGGGGTGCTGTTCTTTGCCTCGTTCATGGTCGTGGTGGCGAACATCCTGACCGATCTGAGCTATCGGCTGGCCGATCCGCGGCTGCGGGGAAAATCGTGACCGCGCGTCCCGCAGGGCAGGGGGCCAGCCCCCTCTTGGCCCGGTCCGGGCCAATTCACCCCCGGGATATTTCCGGCAAGAGGAAGGAGGCGCGGTGGTGAGCGACAATTCGGTGACCGAATACACGGCCGAAAGCCCGGCGCGCGAGGCCTGGCGCATGTTCCGCCGCAACATTCCCGCGCTGGCCGGCGTGGCGATGCTGGCGGTGATCGTCGGGGCGACCCTGTGGGGGACGTTTTTCTATGGCGGCGACCCGTTCGAGATCGTCTGGGCGCCACATGAGGCGCCGGGCGTGGAGCCGGCCTTTCCGATGGGCACCGATTACCTGGGCCGCGATATCGTGGCCGGGATGCTGACGGGGGGTGGCCCGACGCTGGCGGTGGGGCTGGCGGCGGCCGCGATCACCATGGTGATCGGCATTTCGCTGGGGGCGCTGGCGGGGTATTATGGCGGCTGGGTCGACAACCTGCTGATGCGGGTCACCGAGTTTTTTCAGGTCTTGCCGGCGCTGCTGTTCGCGATGGTCCTGGTGACGCTGTTTTCGCCGTCGCTGCTGACCATTGCCATGGCGATCGGGGTGGTGAGCTGGCCGCAGACCGCGCGCCTGACGCGGGCCGAGTTCCTGAAGATCAAGGAACTGGAATATGTCACCGCCGCCCGCGCCATCGGCGCCCGCAACAAGCGGATCATCTGGACGGTGATCCTGCCCAATGCCGCGCCGCCGCTGATCGTGTCGGCGACGCTGACCATCGGCGTCGCGATCCTGTTCGAGGCCGGGCTGTCCTTTCTGGGGCTGGGCGATCCGAACGTGATGAGCTGGGGGCTGATGATCGGGGCCAACCGCGACTATATCCTCGACGCCTGGTGGCCGGTGACGTTTCCCGGCCTGGCCATTTTCTTTACCGTCTTCGCCGTGTCGCTGATCGGGGACGGCCTGAACGATGCCTTCAACCCGAAGCTGAGGGAACGATGAGCCGTCTGCTGGAAATCGAGGATCTGCGCGTGACCTTCGGCACGCGCCATGGCGAGGTCACCGCGCTCGATTCGGTGTCGCTGCATGTCGAGGCGGGCGAAACGCTGGGCGTGGTGGGCGAATCCGGGTGCGGCAAGTCGATCACGGCCCTGTCGGTGATGGGGCTGATCCCGTCCCCGCCGGGCAGGATCGCGGCCGGGTCGATCCGGCTCGATGGCGAGGACCTTGTGGGCGCGTCCCCGGCACGGCTGCGCGCCCTGCGCGGCGCCGAGGTGGCGATGATCTTCCAGGAGCCGATGACCTCGCTCAACCCGGTGTTCACGGTTGGCGACCAGATTGCCGAGGCGATCATGCTGCACCAGGACGTGGGGCCGGATGCCGCCTTTCGCGATGCGGTGTCGTTGCTGGACCGGGTCGGGATCCCCAGTCCCGACCAACGGGCAAAGGACTATCCGCACCAGTTGTCAGGCGGGATGCGCCAGCGGGTGATGATCGCGATGGCGGTCAGCTGCCGGCCCAAGGTGCTGATCGCGGACGAGCCGACCACCGCGCTCGATGTCACCGTGCAGGCGCAGATCTTTGACCTGCTGAACGAGATCCAGCGCGATTTCGGGGCCGCGATCATCCTGATCACCCATGACATGGGCGCGATCAGCGAAATGGCCGACCGGGTGGCGGTCATGTATGCGGGCCGCGTGATCGAGGAATCCGCCGCCGACGATGTGCTGGATTACCCGCAGCACCCCTATGCGCGAGGGCTGATCGACTGTATCCCGGCGCTGGGGCGGGCCGATCACGCGTTGAAGGAAATCCCCGGCGTGGTGCCGCCGCTGCACCTGCTGGGCCGGGGCTGTGCCTTTGCCGACCGCTGCGAATTTCGCACCCCGCGCTGCGATACCGAGAAACCGCTTCTGGGCGGGCATGGTCATCATCCGGTCGCCTGTCACGGGGTCGAGGAGGGCCGGATATGACCGCGTTGTTGGACGTGCGCGATCTGGTGGTGCGGTTCGCGCTGCCCAAGACATCGTTCTTCGGCGAACGCCCGCACCTCGAGGCGGTGCGCAAGGTATCCTTCACGCTGCAGGAAGGCCGCGCGCTGGGCATCGTGGGCGAAAGCGGCTCGGGCAAGACCACCACCGCGATGGCGGCGATCCGGCTGACGACCGCCGCTGGCGGGCAGGTGCTGTTCGATGGCGAGGACCTGCTGACGCTCGGCGACGAGGCGATGCGCCGGCGCCGCCGCGACGTGCAGCTGATCTTCCAGGATCCCTATTCATCGCTCAACCCGCGCGCCCGCGTGGTCGATATCGTGCGCGAGCCGATGGACCTGATGGACATCGGCACGCCGCGCGAAAGGCTCGAAAAGGTGCGCGAGCTGTTCGCGCTGGTGGGGCTTCGGCCGGACCAGCTCAACCTGTTCCCGCACCAGTTCTCCGGCGGGCAGCGGCAGCGGATCTCGATCGCGCGCGCCCTGACGACCAATCCCCGGCTGCTGGTCTGTGACGAACCGGTCAGCGCGCTGGACGTGGCGATCCAGGCCCAGATCCTGAACCTGCTGGCGCGGCTGAAGGAGGACCTGAAACTGTCCTACCTGTTCATCTCGCACGATCTGGGCGTGGTGCGGCATGTCTGCGACGATGTGGCGGTGATGTATCTGGGGCGCATCGTGGAAAGCGCGCCGCGCGATGCGCTGTTCGATGCGCCGCAACACCCCTATACGCAGGCGCTGCTGTCGGCCGCGCCGTCGCTGTCGCGGCGCAAGTCGAAGGGCTATGTGCGGCCGCTCAAGATCTCGGGCGATCTGCCCAGCCCGATCAACCCGCCGCCCGGCTGCGCCTTTGCCGATCGCTGCCCGCGCGCGCAGGCGGTCTGCCGTGAACAACTGCCCGAACTGTTGCCGCATGACGGCCAGGGGCAGGTGGCGTGCCACTTTGCCGGCTCGGCCGATATCTGAGGCCGCGCGACCGCCTCAGTTCATCTGCACATCCAAGGGATAGCTGCCGTCCTCATAGGGGCCGAACAGGTCGGGGATCGACGGATGCCCCACCGGCCCGCCGGTTGCATCCGGCAGCAGGTTCTGTTCCGAAACATAGGCGACGTAATAGGATTCGTCGTTTTCGGCCAGCAGGTGGTAAAACGGCTGCTCGCGCCGGGGGCGGATGTCCTCGGGGATCGCTTCGTACCAGTCCTCGGTGTTCGCGAATTCCGGGTCGACATCGAAAATCACCCCGCGAAACGGGTAGACCCGGTGCCGCACCACCTGGCCGAGATGAAATTTCGCAGCGCTTTTCAGCATGGGCTCCGCTTGTCATCTGCCGCCCCATCGGGGCCAGAGCCCGGACATAGGCATTTGCCGCCGCGGGCGCAAGCAACGGAACCGGGGGAAATACCGCGAATGTGATTCCATCCGCGTCCCATTTGGGCTAATGTTCCCGAAAAAAGGCATGAGGCGCCAAAAAAAGGCAAGAGGCGGATGAGCAGAACGCTTTGCGCGATGATCCTGACGCTGATTCTGGCGTCCTGCGGTGGCGGCCACAAGGCGCCTCCGCGCAATCTCAACGATGCTTGCAGCATAGCCAAGCAGCGGCCCGAATACATGAAGGCGTTCCGGAAAGCGGAACGCAAATGGGGCGTGCCGGTGCCGGTGCAGATGGCGACCATCTACCAGGAAAGCAAGTTCCGGGGCGATGCGCGCACACCCTTCAACTATGTGCTGGGCGTGATCCCGATGGGCCGGCAGAGCAGCGCCTACGGGTATTCCCAGGCGCTGGACGGCACCTGGGAAGAGTATCGGCATGAAACCCGCCGTCGCGGCGCGCGGCGCGACCGGATTCGCGATGCCACCGACTTCATGGGCTGGTACATGAACAAGAGCCGCGAAAAGAACGGCATCGCGCTCAATGACGCGCGCAATCAGTATCTCGCCTATCACGAAGGTCACCTGGGCTATTCCCGCCGCTCCTACCGGAACAAGAGCTGGCTGATGCGGGTGGCCGACGATGTCGAGGACCGCGCCCAGGTCTACAGCGCCCAGCTGTCCGCCTGCCGCCGCTAGCCGGGTCCGGGGCTTCCGGGCCATGCCGGCGGGGCGCGCGGTCACCGCGGCCCGGCCTTCCTCTTGCCGGAAATATCCCGGGGGTGAATTGGCCCGGAACGGGCCAAGAGGGGGCTGGCCCCCTGCACCGCCCGGAAACCTAGCGGTTCGGTCGCCCGCCGCCGCCCTGGGTCGAGAACAGCGAGGCCCCGAGCTTCATGCCGGTCGCCATCTTGCCCAGCACCACGGTGGTGCGGGCGCCGCTGCTATCCTGGATCGTCCAGCGGTCCAGGCGCACCGGGTTGGCGGCGAATTTCAGGTCGATGAAGCCGTAGTCGGGGTTCTCCGGGTCCTGCGCCCGCACCACCGTATGGGTGCCGTCATGGCCGTAGCCGACCACCATCCCGGCGCGGCCCAGATCGACCCTGCGCGCCAGGATCACCGACAGCGGCGTCCGCTTGAGCGGGTAGGTCTCGGGCGGCTGGTTCGATTTCGGGTCATGCACCAGCACCGCGTTGCCGCCGGCGATGACGACCGCGCTGTTGGGCGGATCGTATTCGAACCGCATCCGGCCCGGCCGGTGGATCCACAGGGTGCCGGTCGACCGCGATCCGTCATCGTTATACTGCACGAAATTCGCCTGCGCGGTCGTCAGCCCGTTGAGATAGGTCGAAATGGCCGACAGCGGCAGCTTGTCGGCGGCGAAGGCGGGCGCCGCGACGAGAAGCGCGACGATGAGGGCGGCAAATCGTTTCATGCCACCCTAGATAAGGGTTCGGGCTGCAAAGGAAAGCCCGCTCACCGCCTGGCCACGCGATCGTGTGCGCCGGTTTCCGCCCATTGCACTTCCCGGCCCGACCGATCAGGGTCGCGCCATGTCGCAGCAGCTCACCTCGCACCGTCCGGG
The DNA here is from genome assembly GCF_003008555.2 of Pukyongiella litopenaei. Taxonomy (NCBI): domain Bacteria; kingdom Pseudomonadati; phylum Pseudomonadota; class Alphaproteobacteria; order Rhodobacterales; family Paracoccaceae; genus Pukyongiella; species Pukyongiella litopenaei. The sequence goes on from NZ_CP027665.1 coordinate 2,986,430, forward strand.
CCTTGCCATCGGGCTGAAGATCATCGCGATCTTTCTCTTCACGGTGATGTCGGCGCTGGTCAAATCGACCTCGGACACGGTGCCGGCCAGCGAGGCGGTGTTCTTCCGCTCGTTCTTTGCGATCCCGGTGATCCTGGTGTGGCTCGCGCTGCGGGGCGACCTGCCCGGCGGCCTGCGGGCGCGCAACCCGATGCTGCATGTGACGCGGGGGGTGATCGGAACCACCGCGATGGGACTGACCTTTGCCGGGCTGGGGATGCTGCCGCTGCCCGAGGTGACCGCGATCGGCTATGCCACGCCGATCTTCACCCTGATCCTCGCCGCGCTGATGCTGGGCGAACGGATCCGGATGGTGCGCATATCGGCGGTGGCGCTGGGCCTGCTGGGCGTTCTGATCATGCTCTGGCCGCGGCTGGGCGGCGGCGCGGACATGCGTGATACGGCGACGCTGGGCGCGCTCTGTATCCTGGCGGCCACGATCATCCGGGCGCTGGTGCAGATCCATATCCGCCGCATGGTGCAGAGCGAAAACACGGCCGCCATCGTGTTCTGGTTCTCGGCCACCGCCAGCGTCCTGTCGCTGATGACCGCGCCGTTCGGTTGGGTGTGGCCCGACCCGGAAACCGCGGCGCTGCTGGTCGCCGCGGGCCTGGTCGGCGGCGGGGCGCAGATACTGGTCACGGCATCCTACCGGTTCGGTCCGGCGTCGATGCTGGCCCCCTGCGACTACAGTTCGATGCTGTTCGCGATCATGATCGGCTGGGCCTGGTTCGGCGAGTTGCCCACCTGGGCGATGCTGGTGGGGGCCACGCTCGTGATCGCGGGCAATATCGTGGTGATCTGGCGCGAACGCGCGCTCGGGCTCGAACGCGCCCGTGCCCGCGCGGTAAGCGACCCGAAAAGCTGAGCAACGAAAGGAAATCACCCATGACCGATACGGATGATCACAAGGCGAAGATGCAGAAACTGCAGGAAAAACACCGCGCCCGCGTTGCCGGGGCAAGCGATCCGGGCCGCGGGCTGGTGCTGGTGCATACCGGCGAGGGCAAGGGCAAGTCGTCCTCGGCCTTCGGCGTGGTCATCCGGGCGCTGGGCTGGAAAAAGACGGTCGGCGTGGTGCAGTTCATCAAGGGCAGCTGGATCACCGGCGAGCGGCAGTTCTTCCAGCGTCACGGCGGTGTCGACTGGCACACGATGGGCGAGGGGTTCACCTGGGACACGCAGGATCGCGACCGCGATATCGCCGCCGCCAACGCCGCCTTTGACAAGGCCCGCGCCATGATGGAAAGCGGCGACTACGACCTGATCGTGCTCGACGAGATCAACATCGCGCTGCGCTATGACTACCTGTCGGCGGACCAGGTCCTGGACGGGCTGAAGGCGCGGTCGGACCGCACCGGGGTGATCCTGACCGGCCGCGACGCCCCCGACGCGATCTGCGCCTATGCCGATCTGGTGACCGAGATGACCGAGGTGAAACACCCCTTCAAGGCGGGTATCAAAGCCCAGCGCGGGGTGGATTTCTGACCGGCGAACCCGCGGGCGGCGCATGGCGGGGCCGAGATCCTCGACCCCGCCGGGCTGGCCACGCGATGCGACCAGACTGTTTCGCGACAGGGCTCAGAGCGCCGCGATATCCGGGTCGAGCGTGGTCTTCCACAGTTCCATGTTGCCCCGGTCCATCAGCCGCACGGTCATCTGCCGGGTGGTGCCGTCGATATCGACCAGTCCAAAGAACTGCAGCCCCATCGAGGGCGGCAGGTTCACACCCTGCTCTTCGGTCGGGGCCTTCACGAACCTGACCTCGGGGCCAAAGGTGCCGTCGAGCCGGTTCGGCCCGAAAGTGCCCGCATGCAGCGGCCCCGAAACGAATTCCCAGAACGGGTCGAAATCCTGGAACTGCGCCTTGTTCGGGTCATAGTAATGGGCGGCCGTGTAGTGCACGTCGGCGGTGAACCACACGGTGTTCCTGATCCGCGCCGTCTTGACGAACCGCAGCAGGTCGGCGATTTCCAGTTCCCGGCCCAGCGGCGCGCCGCCATCGCCGTTTGCCACGCCCTCGATCCGGTCGCCATCGGGCACCACCAGCCCCACCGGCATGTCCGAGGCGATCACCTTCCAGGTCGCGGTCGAACCGGCCAGTTCACGCTTGAGCCAGGCCAGCTGCCGTGCCCCCAGGATCTGGCTCTCGGCGGTGATTTCGTCCTGCATCGAGGCGCCGTTGGGGCCGCGATAGCTGCGCAGATCGAGAAAGAACACGTCCAGCATCGGGCCATAGGCGATCTTGCGATAGACGCGGCCCGGTTCGCTCGGGGTATAGCTGATCGGGGTCATTTCATGGAACGCGCGGGCGGCATGGGCGGCCAGCACATGCACCGATTTCTCCGTATAGCGGTCGTCGGCGGTCAGGTCCTTGGCGGCCGACCAGTTGTTGACCACCTCGTGGTCGTCCCACTGGAAGAAGGTCGGACACAGCGCGTTCAGCGCGCGCACATGTTCGTCCATCATGTTATATTTCCACTGGCCGCGAAACTCGTCGAGGCTCTCGGCGACCTTGCGTTTCTCGTCGATCAGCACCGCGTTCTTCCAGATCACCGCGCCGTCCTTTTCGACCTCGTCCTGCATCGGGCCGTCGGCATAGATGGTATCGCCCGAGTGGATGAAGAAATCGGGCTGGTGCAGGGCCATGGTGGCATAGGTGCGCATGCCGTCGTCGTCGATGCCCCAGCCCTGACCGGCGGTGTCGCCGGACCAGGCAAAGCGAACATTCCGGCGCGCGGCGGGCGCGGTACGGAACCGTCCGACAACCGGGTCGCTGACGGCGTTGGTATCGGTGAGGTCTGTGGCGGTGAAACGATAGAAGATGTCCTGATCGCTGGGCAGGCCGGTCACCAGCCGTTTCACGGCCAGGTCGCTGGCCGGCAACGTATCCATCGGCGCCAGCGCGACCGCGTCGGCAAAGCTCTCGGTGGTGGAGACCTCCATCGCGACGCGGGCGGGGCGATCGGTCCGGGTCCAGATCATGCCCGACTGCGCGGTCACGTCACCGGATTGAACGCCGTGGCTGAAAACGGGGCGCTGGGCGGCGCGGCTGATCGCCGGCATGGCGAGCCCGGCGGCAAAGGCGGTGCCGCCGGCCAGGATGGCGCGGCGCGAAGGGCGGAGGATCTTGGTCATCGGATGGTCCTGCTGGCTGTCCCGCTGGCGGGAATTGAGTGTACCAAAACAGGAAACCGCGCCTTCGTGACGGCGACGAAACGACAGGCTGACATTTTGGTGACAGATGCGCGCAGGCGCGGATACGGGCGCGGGTTCAGGCCCGGATTCAGACCCGGATTCAGGCCCGGATCACGTCGATCACCGACCCGTCACGATATTCGCAGACAGCGACGACCGGGCGGTCGCCGGTCCTATGTTTGCCGACGCGCGTGCCATCGCGCGCGCGGCGCGCCAGATCGTCGATGGCGACCAGAGACAGCCCCGCGTGCCGGGCGCGGTCGGCAAGCTCCGGGCGCGACGGGTGAATGGCGATACCCGCCTCGGTGACCACCGCGCCGATGGTGGCGCCGGGGGTGGTGCGGCAGGTGAGGCGGTCCACGACCTTGGCAAAGCCGCCCGCCGCAAGCGTGGTGGTGACGATGGGCAATGTTGCCCCCGCGGCGGTGTCCGCATGTCCGCCCGAGCCGCCGATGATCCGCCCGTCACCGGCGCAGGTGACGTTGACGTTGAACGCCCGGTCGATTTCGGCCGCGCCGAGGATCATCACGTCGAGCCTGTTGCAGATCGCATCGGCCCGCGCGGGCGACGCATAGTGCGCCGCCGACATCGCCAGGTGGCCGGCATCCGCGGCATAGGACGCCACCGCCTCGAGATCGAAGGCCTGCACGTCCCAAAGCCGGTTGAACAGCCCGTCGCGGAACATGGCCACCAGCGGGCCGGTGATGCCGCCGGCGGCGAAATCGCCGGTGATGCCGCGGGCGGTCATCCCGGGGGCGAGGGCGCGTGCCACTGCCAGCGAGGTCGCGCCGGCCCCGGTTTGAAAACTGAACCCATCGCGCAGCAGGCCCGACGCGGCGATCAGGCGCGCGGTCAGCTCCGCGATCGCCCGGCCCGGTGCCGATGGCGGGCGACCGGTCGTGCCCGAGGCGATCTGCGCGGCGGCGCCGATGCTGTCGACGGACACGATCATGTCCACCCGTGTCGCCGGGATGCAGATGCGCGGCAGGTCGGTCGCGCTGTGATCGGTCACGGCAATGACATGGCGGGCATGGGCGGCATCGACCATCGCGTAGCCCAGCGGCCCGCAGGCGTTAGGCCCGGCGGCGCCGCTCAGGTTGCCCGTCGCATCGACCGCCGGGGCGGCGACAAAGGCGGCGTCGATGCCCAGCCGCCCGCTTTCGATGGCATCGGCCCGCCCGCCATGGGTCTGCAGCACCGCCGGGCGCGCCAGGTCTCCCGCCCGGATCGCGTCGGCCAGCGGGCCGGTCACATAGGCGGTGGTGATCCCGGTCACGGTGCCGTCGCGCAGAAAGGGGATCAGCGCGGCATGGCAGGGAAACAGGGACGAGGGCGCAATATGCAGGTCGCGCAGCCCCGCCGCGCGGCAGGCGACAAGAACCTGGCGCATCACGTCATCGCCGTTGCGCAGGTGGTGATGAAAGGAAATCGTGGCGCCGTCGCGCAGCCCGGCCGCGGCGATGGCATCGCGCAGGCCGTTCACGCCGCTCAGGCGGCGCGGGACAACCGGGGCACGGGGCGGGCGCGGCGGAACAGGCGCAGCCGCCACGCCGAAAGGGCGGACCGGACCGTAGCCGTCAATGGCATCGGGCAGGTCCGCCAAGCGGGATTATTCCCGCACCAGTTTTTCGTAGGCCGCGGCAATCTCGCGGGTCAGGTCGCCGACGACGAAGGTGTGATCGCCGATCTGCCCGACCGGGGTCACCTCGGCGGCGGTGCCGGTCAGCCAGCACTGTTCGAACGCTTCCAGTTCCTCGGGCATGATATGGCGTTCATGCACCTTGATCTGGCGGTCCCTGAGCAGCCCGATCACGGTCCGCCGGGTGATGCCGTCGAGGAAGCAATCGGGTTTTGGCGTGTGCACCTCGCCGTCCTTGACAAAGAAGATGTTGGCGCCGGTCGCCTCGGCGACGTAGCCCCGGTAATCCATGAACAGCGCGTCCGAACAGCCCTTGGCCTCGGCGGCGTGCTTGGACATGGTGCAGATCATGTAGAGCCCGGCGGCCTTGGCATGGACCGGGATGGTTTCCGGGCTGGGGCGTTTCCACTTGGCGATGTCGAGCCTGGCGCCCTGCATCTTGGCGTCGCCGTAATAGGCGCCCCACGGCCACACGGCGATCGCCATGCGCACCGGGTTGCGCGACGAGGCGACACCCATGTCCTCGCCCGACCCGCGCCAGGCCACCGCGCGGACATAGGCATCCTCGAGCCCCGAGGCGGCGAGCGTTTCGGCCTTGGCGGCCTCGATCTCGTCCACGGACCAGGGCAGCGGCATGTCGAGCTGCGTGGCCGAGGCGATCAGCCGTTCGGAATGTTCGCGGCTCTTGAAGATCTTGCCGCCATAGGCGCGTTCGCCTTCGAAGACGGAACTGGCATAATGCATGGCATGGGTCAGGATATGCACGTTGGCGTCCCGCCATTCGATAAGCTTGCCGTCCAACCAGATCTTGCCGTCGCGGTCGTCATATCCCGACATGTTTGCTTCACCCCTGTCATGCGGTTGTCTGATATTGCGCGAACCACGCCCCGATCGGACATAAAGTTGCGCCAAACTCGTGATTCGATACGCCTTCCCTCTTGGAATGTCAACAAGGCTGACATATGCTGCGGCGAGGACAGGTATCGGGGAAGGGGTGTCATGGCGGACGGGCAGGGTGGCAAGGCGCATAGCGGCGAAAGCCTGCTGTTTCTCACCGATGAACAGCTGCGGCAGGGCATCGAGGCGATGTTCTTTGCCTATCGCGGATTTACCGCCGATCCCGACCGCATCCTGGCCGGCATGGCCTATGGCCGGGCCCATCACCGGGCGATCCATTTCATCAACCGGGTGCCGGGAACCACGGTCAACAACCTGCTGTCGATCCTCGGGGTGACCAAGCAGTCGCTGAACCGGGTTCTGCGGACGCTGATCGCCGACGGGCTGGTGGAAAGCCGCGTCGGCACCCAGGACAAGCGGGAACGCCATCTCTACCTGACTGACGCCGGCGAGACGCTGGAGGCGCGGCTGTCCGATGCCCAGCGGACCCGGATGCGCGCCGCCTATCGCAGCGCCGGCCCCGAGGCGGTGGCCGGGTTTCGCCGGGTGCTCGAGGCGATGATGGATGCGGATATGCGCCGGGCCTATGGCCGGCTCCGGGATGGCGCGTCATGAGCGGGCTCGACGCGCATCTGCTGATCGTGGACGATGATGAACGCATCCGCGAACTGCTGAAGAAATTCCTGATCCGCAACGGTTTCCTGGTCACGGCGGCCCGCGACGCGGCCCATGCGCGGCGGGTCCTGTCGGGGCTGGACTTCGACCTGATCGTGATGGACGTGATGATGCCGGGCGAAGACGGGGTCAGCCTGACCCGCAGCCTGCGCGAAACCATGCCCACGCCGATCCTGCTGCTGACCGCGCGCGGCGAAACCGAGCATCGTATCGCCGGTCTGGAGGCAGGGGCGGACGATTACCTGCCCAAGCCGTTCGAGCCGAAGGAGTTGCTGCTGCGGATCAACGCGATTCTGCGGCGGATGCCGGATACGCCGACCGAACAGGTGGTGCCGCAGGTCCTGCATCTCGGTCCGATCCGCTATGACATGGAACGCGGCGAGTTGTGGCAGGGCGAGGACCCGGTGCGGCTGACCGCGACCGAGATCCAGCTGATGCGGATATTCTCGGCCCATCCCGGCGAGCCGGTCAGCCGGACCCGCCTGGTCGAGGAACTGGGCCGCGATCGCGGACAGGCGCAGGAACGGGCGGTCGATGTGCAGATCACCCGGTTGCGGCGCAAGATCGAGCCGGACCCGAAACAGCCGCGTTATCTGCAGACGGTGCGGGGCGAAGGCTACATGTTGGCCCCGGACTGACAGGCTGCGGCGGGGGGTGCCGCTGCGCGGCGTTTTTGTGCCTCCGGCGGGGATATTTCGGGCAAGCGGAAGGGAGACGAATGGGAACGGCGCTGATCACCCACGAGGCCTGTCTGGGTCATGTGACGCCCGAGGGGCATCCCGAGCAGGTGGCGCGGCTGGAGCATGTGCTGGCCGCGCTGGAGCCGCTGGAGCTGTTGCGGCGCGCGGCGGTGCCGGCCAGCGAGGACGACATCCTGCTGGTGCATCCGGCCGCATATCTCGCCAGGTTGCGCGCGGCGGCGCCGGAGGCGGGGTATCACCGCATCGACGGCGATACCTGGTTGTCGCCGGGAACGGTTGCGGCCGCCTGTCGCGCGGCCGGCTCGGCGGTGCAGGCGGTGGACATGGTTCTGGCCGGCGAGGCGGGCAACGTGTTCTGCGCCGTCCGCCCGCCCGGGCACCACGCCGAACGGCAGACGGCGATGGGGTTCTGCCTGTTCGGCAACGCGGCGATCGCGGCGAGACATGCGCTGGAGCGGCACGGCCTGTCCCGGGTCGCGGTGGTGGATTTCGACGTGCATCACGGCAACGGGACCCAGGACCTGCTGTGGGACGAACCGCGTGCGCTGGTGATCACCTCGCAGCAATGGCCGCTCTGGCCCGGCAGCGGCGCCGCGTCGGAACGCGGCGGCCATGACAATGTGCTGAACCTGCCGCTGGAGCCGCATTCCGGCGGGGCGGAGATGCGGGCTGCGTGGGGCGACCTGGCGCTGCCGCGCCTGCGCGACTTTGCCCCCGAACTGATCGTGATATCCGCCGGATTCGATGCCCATGCGGATGATCCGCTGGCGGAACTCAACTGGCGGACCGACGATTTCCGCTGGGTGACCCGGCAGATCTGCGCGGTTGCGGCCGAATGCTGCAGCGGCCGCGTGGTCTCGACTCTGGAAGGCGGCTATGATCTGAACGCGCTGGCGCGGGCGACGCGCGCGCATGTCGAAGAACTGATGAGGGCCGCGGGATGACGGATAGACCGGTCGAAGAGATGAGCTTCGAGGAAGCGATGAAGGACCTTGAGGCGGTGGTTGACCAACTGGAACGCGGCGACGTGGCGCTGGATGCCTCGATCGCGCTCTATGAACGCGGCGCGGCGCTGAAGGCGCGCTGCGAGGATGAGCTCAAGCGCGCCGAGGAAAAGGTGGCCGCGATCACGCTGGATGCCAACGGCGTTCCGGCCGGGACGAAGCCGGTCGAGGGGCTTTGAGCTTTCCGCAGGCGCTGGGCGCGGCGGCGGCCCGGATCGCGGCGCATCTGGAGGCCGTCCTGGCAGGCCTCGACGACGTTGCGGTGAGCCGCGCGATGGCGCATGCGCTGGTGGGCGGCAAGGCTTTGCGCGGCTACCTGGTGCTGGAAGGCGCGCGGTTGCACGGGATCAGCGAGGCCCGCGCAATGTGGCCTGCCGCCGCGATCGAGGCGGTGCATGCCTATTCGCTGGTCCATGACGATCTGCCGTGCATGGATGACGACGATCTGCGCCGGGGCCGGCCCACGGTGCATGTGCGGTGGGACGAGGCCACGGCAGTGCTGGCGGGCGATGCGCTGCAGGCGCTCGGGTTCGAACTGGCGGCGCATCCCGATGCCGGGCCCGCCCATGTGCGCGCCGATCTGGCGCTGACGCTGGCGCGGGCGGCCGGGGCGCGCGGCATGGTGCTGGGGCAGGCGCTCGACATCGCCGCCGAGAGCGCCGAGGCGCCGCTGGGCCTGGCCGAGATCACCGCGTTGCAGGCGGGCAAGACCGGGGCGCTGATCGAATGGGCCGCCTGTGCGGGGGCGGTGCTGGCGCAGGCCGACCCGGCGCCGCTGCGGGCCTATGCCCGTGCGCTGGGGCTGGCGTTTCAGATCGCCGATGACATTCTCGATGTCGAAGGCGACGCGGCGAAGGCCGGCAAGCGGCTGCAGAAGGACGCACGGGCGGGCAAGGCCACCTTCGTGTCGCTGCTGGGGCTGGAGCCGGCGCGGGCCCGCGCGGCGGAGCTGGCCGAAGTGGCCTGTGCCGCGCTCGAGTGCTATGGCGCCGGGGCGGAAAGCTTGCGCGAGGCGGCCCGCTTCGTTATCTCGCGCGACAGCTAGCACCGCGCCGATCCCGGATGCGGGCCCGGCCGCGGGAAGGAGCCACGCATGTCCGACGATCAGCCGCATCGGCCCGATACGCCCCTGCTCGACCGAATTGCCGGGCCGGCCGACCTGAAATCGCTGAGCGACGCACAGCTGACGCAGCTGGCGCATGAATTGCGGGCCGAAACCGTTTCGGCGGTCTCGGAAACCGGCGGCCACCTCGGCGCCGGGCTGGGTGTCGTCGAACTGACCGTGGCGCTGCATGCGGTGTTCGAGGCGCCGCGGGACAAGATCATCTGGGATGTCAGCCACCAGAGCTATCCGCACAAGATCCTGACCGGGCGGCGCGACCGCATGCGCACGCTGCGCCAGAAGGACGGGCTGTCGGGGTTCACCAAGAGATCCGAGAGCGCGCATGACCCGTTCGGCGCGGCGCATAGCTCGACCTCGATCTCGGCCGCGCTGGGATTTGCGGTCGCGCGTGACCTGGGCGGGGCGATCCCCGAAGGCACGGGCGACAGCATCGCGGTGATCGGAGATGGCGCGATGAGCGCGGGCATGGCGTTCGAGGCGATGAACAACGCGGGCCATCTGGGCAAGCGGATGATCGTGATCCTCAACGACAACGAGATGAGCATCGCGCCGCCGGTCGGCGCGCTGTCGGCCTACCTGTCGCGGCTCTATGCCGAAAAGCCGTTCCAGGATCTCAAGGCGGCGGCCAAGGGTGCGGTGTCGCTGCTGCCGGGCCCGTTCCGCGAAGGGGCCAAGCGCGCCAAGGACATGCTCAAGGGCATGGCCATGGGCGGCACGCTCTTCGAGGCGCTGGGCTTTACCTATCTCGGGCCGATCGACGGGCATGACATGGACCAGCTGCTGCCGATCCTGCGCGCGATCCGCGCGCGCGCGACCGGCCCCGTCCTGCTGCATGTGCTCACCACCAAGGGCAAGGGCTATGCCCCCGCCGAGCGGGCCGATGACGGCGGCCATGCCACCGCGCGATTCGACGTGCTGACCGGCAAGCAGAAAAAGGCGCCGTCGAACGCGCCCAGCTATACCTCTGTCTTTGGCGAAACGCTGGCCAGGCTGGCGGCGGCCGACGACCGGATCTGCGCGGTGACCGCGGCGATGCCGGACGGCACCGGGCTGAAGCTCATGGCCGAACGGTTTCCCAGCCGCTGTTTCGATGTCGGCATCGCCGAACAGCATGGTGTGACGTTCTCTGCGGCGCTGGCGGCGGGCGGGATGCGGCCCTTCTGCGCGATGTATTCGACCTTCCTGCAGCGCGGCTATGATCAGGTCGTGCATGACGTGGCGCTGCAGGGTTTGCCGGTGCGTTTTGCCATCGACCGCGCAGGTCTGGTCGGCGCCGATGGGGCGACCCATGCGGGCAGCTTCGATATCGGCTATCTCTCAAGCCTGCCGGGCATGGTGGTGATGGCCGCCGCCGACGAGGCGGAGCTGGTGCATATGGTCGCCACCGCCGCCGCCCATGACGACGGCCCGATCGCATTCCGCTATCCGCGCGGCGAAGGGGTGGGGGTCGAACTGCCCGAGACGCCCGAACCGCTGGAGATCGGCAAGGGCCGGATCGTCGCTCAGGGCGGGCGCGTTGCGATCCTGTCCTTCGGCACCCGGCTGGCCGAGGTGCGCAAGGCCGCCGAATCGCTTGCCGTCCGCGGGATCAACCCGACCATCGCCGATGCCCGTTTCGCGAAACCGCTGGATGAGGCGATGATCCTGAAACTGGCCGAGGATCACGAGGCGCTGATCACCATCGAGGAGGGATCGGTGGGCGGTTTCGGCAGCCAGGTGGCGCAGCTTCTGGCCGATCGCGGCGTGTTCGACCACGGCCTGAAATTCCGGTCGATGGTGCTGCCGGATCAGTTCATCGACCAGGCCGGCCCGGCCGAGATGTATGACGCCGCGGGCCTGAACGCGGCACAGATCGAGGCCAGGGTTCTGGACGTGCTGGACGTGGCGGCGATCACCGGCAGGCGCGCCTGACCGGCTCCTGCCCGGTCGGGCGAACCATGCCGTCGTGGTGTCATGTCTCGCGGGTCAGGAGGTCGGCCAGCCCTTGGGCATAGGTCGGAAAGCGCAGGGTCACGCCGAGGTCGCGCTTGATCCGGTCGTTTCGCACCCGTTTGCTTTCGGCATAGAAGCTGCGGGCCATCGGCGTCATTTCGGCGGTTTCGAAATCCTCGGCGGGCGGCACCGGCAGGCCGAGCAGCTGCGCGGCATGGGCGATCACGTCCTCGGGCGGGGCCGGATCGTCGTCGCAGACATTGTAGATCGCGCCGGGGTCCGGTCGCTCCATCGACGCGGCCAGCACCGATGCGATATCCTCGACATGGATGCGGCTGAACAGCTGGCCCGGCTTGACGATACGCCGGGCGGTGCCGGATCTGAGCTTGGCAAAGGGGCCGCGGCCGGGGCCGTAGATGCCCGCCAGCCGAAAGATGTGCAGCGGCAGGTCCGGGATCGCTTGCCAGTCGGCTTCGGCCCTCACGCGCGCCGCGCCGCGCCGGGTCGCGGGGCGCAGCGGCGTGGTCTCGTCCACCCAGCCGCCCGCGTGGTCGCCATAGACGCCGGTGGTGGACAGGTAGCCGACCCAGCGCAATCGCGGCGCCGCCGCCGCGATGCGTGCGCGCAGGGCGGTCAGCACCGGGTCGCCGTCGGGCGTCGGCGCGGTCGAGATCAGCAGGTGGGTCGCCCGGTCCAGCGCCGGGGCCACATCCGCGCCCGGCCAGATCACCGGCTCTGCGCCGCTGGCGCGCACCGCGTCACGGCCGGCAGCGTCGCGCGTCGTGCCGGTGATCGCCCAGCCTCGCGGCGCCAGCCGCCGGGCCAGCGCCTGCGCGGCATAGCCATGTCCGAATGAAAGCAGGGTTCCGGTCATGCGTCCTGATGCGACGGATCCGGCGCGGAGGCAAGGGCAGGTGCCCCAAAGGCCGCTTGATTCGAATCCCCGCTTGCGTCTTTGATGGGTCATGGCACGCAAACCGCCCGAGCTGAAAGACGCTTACTCGCTGAAATCGCCCGAAGATTCGCGGCGGCTTTATGCCGATTGGGCGGGCGACTACGACGAACGATTTGCCGCGCTGGAAGATTACCAGCTGCATGTGCACACCGCGCGGGCCTTTGTCGGCGCGGGCGGACAGGGGCCGGTGCTGGATGTCGGCGCGGGAACCGGATTGTGTGGCGCGGTGCTGGCCGGGTTGGGGGTCGGGCCGATCGACGCGACCGATATCAGTGCCGAGATGCTGACGGAGGCGCTGAAGAAGGACGTCTATCGCGACGCTTTCGAGGCCGACCTGACCGAAGGTATCCCGGCCCCGCGCGACAGCTATTCCGGGATCGTGTCGTCAGGCACCTTCACCCACGGCCATGTCGGCCCCGAAGGGATCGAGGCGCTGTTGCGCGTGGCCCGCCCCGGCGCCCAGTTCGCGGTTTCGATCAATGCGGCACATTACGAAAGCGCGGGCTTCGCCGCCGCTTTCAAAGCTCTCGGCGACCGGATCGGCGGCCTGAGCCTGACCGAGGTGCCGATCTATGGCGATCTTGCCGTGGGACCGAACCGGGATGATACGGCGCTGATCGCCCTGTTCGAAAAGAGCTGATCTTGGCCGATATAGTCATTGAAAAGCAATGAGTTGCATTCCATGGCTCATGTTTTTCTTTATCTCGGCAATACGCCGTGGCAGGGGGTTATGTCAGCGGCCTTTCCAAACCGGATCGCGTTTTTCCGCAAAGGCGCGGGCGCCTTCCAGCTGATCCTCGGACGAATAGAGAACATCCACCGTGCGGAGCTGGCGCCGGGTGATGCGGTTCATCGCGTCCTGGAACCGTGAATCCTCGGCATCGCGCACGATTTCCTTGATCGCCGCATGGACCAGTGGCGGCCCGAACGCGATCAGCCCGGCCAGGTCACGGGCGCGGTCCATCAAACCGTCGGCGGGCAGGATTTCGTTTACCAGCCCCCAGCGATGCGCTTCCTCGGCGTCGAACCAGCGCCCGGTCAGCAGCAGTTCCATCGCGATGTGATAGGGGATGCGTTTGGGCAGCTTGATGCTGGCGGCGTCGGCGACCGTGCCGGACCGAATCTCGGGCAGGGCAAATGTGGCCGTTTCGGCGGCGATGATCATGTCGGCGCTCAGCGCCAGTTCCAGCCCGCCACCGCAGGCGATGCCGTTCACGGCGGCGATCACCGGCTTGTTCAGGTCGCGCAGCTCCTGCAGGCCGCCAAATCCGCCAATGCCATAATCGCCGTCGACCGCGTCGCCATCGGCGGCGGCCTTCAGATCCCAGCCGGGGGAAAAGAACCTGTCGCCGGCACCGGTGACGATGGCCACGCGCAGGTCCGGATCGTCGCGGAATTCGCGGAACGCCTCGCCCATGATGCGCGAGGTGGCGAGATCGATGGCGTTCGCCTTGGGACGGTCCAGCGTGACGGTCAGGATCGCGCCGTCGCGGCTGGTTTTGACGGGACTGGGCTGCTCGGTCATGGTTCCTTGGCCTTTCGGATCAGGGCATCTGCGGCCACCGCCCGGTCGGGGGTGCACAGCAGGGGGTTGATTTCAACTTCGGCGACGGTCTCGGCATTGGCAAGCACATAGGCCTGCACCGCCCGCACCGCGTCGAGGATCGCGGTCATGTCGGCGGCGGGTTTGCCGCGATATCCCGCCAGCAGCGGCGCCAGTTTCAGCTTTCGCAGGGCGGCTTCGATCCGGGCGGGAGCGGCGGGAACCAGCAGCGACACGGTGTCGGCCAGCAATTCGGCCAGCACGCCGCCCGCGCCGAGCGTCAGCACGAACCCGTGCGCGGGGTCACGGGTGACGCCGATCAGCAGTTCGGCCACTGCGCCGGGAACCATCTCTTCGATCAGGACCTGGTCGGTGCCGATCATGCGGGCGGCCTCGGCCACCTCTGTCCGGGCCAGCCCCAGCCGCACGGCGCCATGTTCGGTCTTGTGGGCCAGCCCGGCGCCTTTGACTGCCAGCGGTTCCGCCAGCGACAGCGCGGCCGCGCCGGCCGCCGCCGCATCGCAGGTCGTGCCGCGCGGCACCGCCAGCCCGCAGGCCGCGAGGGCGGCCTTGGCCCGTGCTTCGGACAGCGTCCGGGTGGCTTCGACCGGGCCGGGCAACAGCACCGGGGCCGGGTCGGGCGGGCGATGGCGCGCCGCCGCTTCGATCGCGGCCAGGGCCGTGTCCAGCCCGGCCATCGGCACGACGCCGCCCGCGATAAGGTCTTCCGCCGGATCCACGGGCATCAGCTCAGGCAGGGACGACACCACCGCGAAAGGGGCGCCGGTCCGGGCCCGGGCGCCGATCGCCGCCTGCGTGGCGCAGGACCAGTCGGCGCGGTCGGTGGTCGGGTAGTCGACGACGCTCAGCGTCAGCGCCAGCCCGTCGCCGGTCAGCGCGGCCCAGGCGCGGGTCATCGCCCCGGCATCGCGCCAGATATAGGTGTGGTAGTCCAGCGGATTGGCCAGCGCTACCATCGGCCCCAGCACCGCCGCCAGCGCCGAGCGCTGGGTCGCGGAAAGCGGCGGCAGGCACAGGTCGCGCCCGGCGGCGAGATCGGCCAGCAGGCTCGCCTCGCCCCCCGAACAGCTGATCGAACCGATCCGGTTCGAGGTTAACGGCCCCACGCAATGCAGCAGCTTCAGGCATTCGAGAAAGGCGGACAGGTCCTGCAGGCGCGGAATGCCCAGCCGGTCGAGAAAGGCCTGCGCGCCCGCGTCGCTGCCCGCCAGCGCGGCGGTATGCGACACGGTCGCGGCCCGGGCCGGCTCCGAGGCCCCGACCTTGATCGCCACCAGCGGGATCCCGCGTGCATGGGCCCTGGCGGCCAGGCGTTCCCATGCGCGCAGGTCGCCGAACCCTTCCACATGCAGGCCGATCGCGGTGATGCGCGGGTCGTCGAGCAGCGCGGTGGCGATCTCGGCCTGCGTGACCTGCGCCATGTTCCCGCAGGTGATTATGCAGGCGATGGGCAGGGCGCGCCGCTGCATGGTCAGGTTGATGGCGATGTTGGAGCTTTGCGTCAGGATCGCGACCCCGCGCGTGACCGGCGTCAGGCCGTGCTGGTCCGGCCAGACCGCAACACGGTCGAGCGCGTTGACAAAACCATAGCAGTTGGGACCGAGGATCGGCATGTCTGCGGCTGCGGCGACGAGCCCTGCCTGCAGCGCACCCGCGCCGGCATCCTCGGCGCGGGCTTCGGAGAATCCCGATGCGAAACAGACCGCACCGCCCGCACCCAGATCCGACAGGGCCTGCACCGCCTCGACGGTGGCATGGCGGTTGATGCCGATGAACGCGGCATCCGGCGCATCGGGCAGCTGTTCGATCTGCGTGAACACGCCATCGCCGCCCCTGGGGTGAACATGCCAGACCGGGCCGTCAAATCCGAACCGCTGCGCCTGACGGATCACCGCCGCCGCCCAATCGCCGCCGCCGATCACCGCGATATGGCGCGGCCGGAACAGGCGGCTGAGGTCACGCATGAGTTTTCTTGCCTCCGGCGGGGATATTTGGAGCAAGAGGAAGAAAGGTATTGTTAACGATGATGCGCCACTGTCGCGGGGCGGTACAGGCGGGGACGCCGATGACCGTGCAAGGGGAAGGGGCCGTGCTCTTTCCACGGAGGGGCCGCCGGGCGGTCCCTCCACTTCCTCTTGCCGGAAATATCCCCGCCGGAGGCATCGCGCGGCAGCGCGATTGCGCCACCCGCCTCATGCACCCAGCGCCCGAAGCAGGTCGCGGCTGATGATATGGCGCTGGATTTCGCTGGTGCCGTCCCAGATCCGTTCCACCCGGGCATCGCGCCAGAACCTCTCCAGCGGGTAGTCGTCCATCAGTCCCATGCCGCCGTGGACCTGGATCGCCGTATCGGTCACCCGCGCCAGCATCTCGGAGGCATAAAGCTTGGCCGAGGCGATCTCCCGGTTCGCGGGCAATCCCTGGTCCAGCCGGTCGGCGGCGGCCAGGGTCAGCAGGTCCGCGGCATCGATTTCGGTGATCATGTCGGCGATCTGGAAGGACACGCCCTGGAACTTGCCGATCTTCTGGCCGAACTGTTCGCGCGTGGCGGCATAGTCGAGCGCGTAGTCGAACACCCGCCGTGCCCGGCCAACCGACATCGCCGCCACGGTAATGCGGGTTGCATAGAGCCAGGTGTTCATCACCTCGAAACCGCCATCGACCTCGCCCAGAACCTGCGCGTCCGGCAGGCGGCAATCGTCGAAATCGAGCACCATGTTCCGGTAGCCGCGATGGCTGACCGACCTGTAGCCGTTGCGGATGTTGAAACCCGGCGTGCCGCGATCCACGAGGAAGGCGGTGATGCGCTTCTTGGGGCCCCTGGGGGTCGTGTCTTCGCCGGTGGCGACGAAGACGATGACGAAATCCGCGTGATCGGCGCCGGAGATGAAATGCTTGGTCCCGTTCACCACCCAGTCGCCGCCATCGCGTCTGGCGGCGCATGTCATCCCCCGCACATCCGAGCCCGCCCCCGGTTCGGTCATTGCCAGCGCGTCCATCCGTTCGCCGCGCACCGCCGGCATCAGGTAGCGGTCCACCTGTTCGCCCTCGCAGGCCATCAGGATGTTCTGCGGGCGTCCGAAGAAATGGTTGAGCGCCATCGAGCCGCGGCCGAGTTCGCGTTCGACCAGCGCAAACTCAAGGTGGTTCAGCCCTGCGCCGCCGACGGTTTCGGGAAAGTTGCAGGCATAAAATCCGAGCGCGATCGTCTTGCGCTTGATTTCGTCGGCGATCTCGGCTGGCACCGCGCCGGTGCGTTCGACGAGGTCTTCATGCGGGTAGATCTCGTTTTCGACGAAGCTGCGGACGGTCGCGGCGATCATCTCCTGTTCTTCGGTCAGTCCGTATTGCATGTCTCGGCCCTTGTGCGATCGGCGCGTGCGGCGCGGCGTGTGAGACCCCGGATGGGGGTGGGGCGGGCGGTTCTGCCCGGTGCCGCGGGGCCGGGCTGTCGCCGGTCAGTCGGCATGGGCCGGCCCGTCGGCATCCGGTATCGCCTGCAACAGGATCATGTTCATGCCGTCCTCCCAGGATCACCTGCGCGGATCGTGCATCCCGGCCGGGCGTGTGACCAACGAAAAAAACGGCGGCTTGCCATTAGTTCGGCTTATGGCAAGGTTATGGGCATGCAGGGCAACCTTCCTCCGCTGGGCTGGCTGCGCGCCTTCGAGGCGGCGGCTCGGCACCTGTCCTTTACCGGCGCGGCGCGCGATCTGAACATGACGCAGAGTGCGGTCAGTCAGCAGATCCGCGCGCTCGAGGCGCATCTGGGCCGGCCCCTGTTCCATCGCCGCCCCCGCGTTCTGGAACTGACCGAGGCCGGGATCACCTATCTGCCGGTCGTGCGCGATGCCTTTCGCACGCTGATGCGCGGCACCCGCGCCGTGATCGGCGAGGCGGGCGACGTGCTGCGGGTCCTGTCCAACCTGAGCTTTGCCGTCCACTGGCTGGCGCCCCGGCTGGCGGGGTTTCATGCCCGCCATCCCGAGGTGCGGCTGGCGATCTCGACCGAGCTGTGGGAGCCGCGCGAACTGGCCGAGGGGGCCGATGTGGAAATCCGGTTGTCGGTGCGGCCCGCCGATACCGTTCGCGCCGAATTGCTGCGGCGGGATCACTATTACCCGGTCTGCGTGCCGGGCTATCCCGTGCGCCTCGATGATCTCGCCCGCCAGCCGCTGTTCGATTGTTCCAACCTGTTGTGTTCCTGGGCGGGCTGGGCCGAGGATCAGGGGCTGGACTGGCCGGACCCGCCGGTGACCTATGCGTCGACCTTCACGGTGACGATGGCGGTGGCGCAGGCCGGCGGGGGGCTGGCGCTGGCCCATGACCTGATCGCGCAGCGGGCGATCGGGCAGGGCGCGCTGGTCGCCCCCTTTGCCCATCGCGCGCCGATGCAGGAAGCCTATTACCTGATCCGGTCGCCCCAGGCCGAAGGCAACCCGGCGGCGGCGATCTTCTGCCGCTGGCTGCGGGCGGAACTGGGCGGTCAGGATGCCCCGGACGGTGGCAGCGGGCGGCTCGGCACCCAGGCATAGCCGTTGGCGCACAGGATATAGCATTCGCGCAGGCCGTGCGGCTTGTCGGCGGGCGGTTGCAGGATCGTGCCGCCGGCGGCCCCGGCGCGGGTTGCGGCCTCGTCGGGGTCGCAGTCATAGAGACGGATCTCGACGCCGGCGCCGCGCGGCGGGGTCTCGGGCAGCAGACCGGGCAGCGGATGGGCATGATAGGTGTGGTCGGCATGGATCTGGAACAGCGCGCCGCCGCAGGCCATGATCGCGAAATCCGCGCTCAGCCGGTGCGCGGTCATCCCGAACACCGCCTGCAGGAACGCGGCCTCGTCGCGCACGTCGCGCACCAGCAGGTTCAGGCCGATCCCCGAAAGCGAGCGGCCGAAATCCGCTGCGGAAACGGTTTCGAAATCCATGCCGCCAGCCTTGCCCGGAACCGCGCCCAAGGCAAGCGCGCAGGTGCGTTCGTCAGGGGTTGCGCCGGGCGGGACAATGGGAAAAGTTGAGCCATGTCGACTGACCCTTTCCCCAGCTGGCCCGATGTCGCCCCCCGCCTGATCGCCGTTGCCGCCGGGCGTGAACCCGCGGATATGGTGATCCGGGGCGGGAACTGGGTGAATGTCCACACCCGCGAATGCCTGCCCGGCCACGACATCGCCATCGCCGCCGGGCGGATCGCCTGCGTCGTGCCGGATGCCGGCGCGCGGACCGGCCCCGGAACGCGGGTGATCGAGGCGGGCGGACGCTACATGATACCCGGCCTGTGCGACGCGCATATGCATATCGAATCGGGCATGCTGACCCCGGCCGAGTTTGCCCGCGCGGTGATCCCGCACGGCACCACGTCGATGTTCACCGATCCGCATGAGATCGCCAACGTGATGGGGCTCGAAGGTGTGCGCCTGATGCATGACGAGGCACTGATGCAGCCGGTCAACATCTTCACCCAGATGCCGTCCTGCGCCCCCTCGGCGCCGGGGCTGGAAACCACCGGCTATGAAATCACCCCCGGAGACGTGGCCGAGGCGATGCAATGGCCGGGGATCGTGGGCCTGGGCGAGATGATGAACTTTCCCGGCGTCGCTGCGGGCGATCCGAAGATGCTGGCCGAGATCGCCGCCACGCAGGCCGCGGGCAAGACGGTGGGCGGGCATTATGCCTCGCCCGATCTCGGCCCGGCCTTTGCGGCCTATGTCGCGGGCGGCCCCGCCGACGATCACGAAGGCACCTGCGAGGCCGATGCGATCGCGCGGACCCGGCAGGGCATGCGCGCGATGATGCGGCTGGGCAGCGCCTGGCATGACATCGAAAGCCAGATCACCGCGGTGACCGAAAAGGGGCTGGACCCGCGCAGCTTCATCCTGTGCACCGACGATTGCCATTCCGGCACATTGGTGGCCGAAGGGCACATGAACCGGGTGCTGCGCCACGCCATCGCCTGCGGCTGCGATCCGCTGGTGGCGTTGCAGATGGCGACGATCAACACCGCCACCCATTTCGGGCTGGAACGCGAGATCGGGTCGCTGACCCCCGGTCGCCGCGCGGATGTGATCCTGACCCCGGACCTGTCCACGCTGCCGGTGGACATGGTCATCGCGCGCGGTCGGGTGGTGGCCGAAAACGGCGCGATCACCGTCGATTGCCCGCATCTCGACTGGCCCGGCCATGCCCGCGATACGGTGCATCTGGGCCACGCGCTGCGGGCGGCGGATTTCGAGATCGCCGCGCCCGCCGGCGCCAATTCTGCCCGCGCCAACGTGATCGGCGTGGTCGAGAACCAGGCACCGACCCGGGCGCTGAAGGCGGATCTGCCGGTGCGCGACGGGCTGGTCGAAGGCGACGGCGATGTCTGCCAGATCGCGCTGGTCGAACGCCACCGCGCCACCGGCGGGGTGGTCAACGCCTTCGTTACGGGCTTCGGGTATCGGGGGCGGATGGCGATGGCGTCGACCGTGGCCCATGACAGCCACCACATGATCGTGGTCGGCACCTGCCGCGACCAGATGGCGCTGGCGGCGAACCGGCTGGCGCAGGTCGGCGGCGGCATCACCGTCTGGCGCGACGGTGACGAACTGGCGCTGGTGAAACTGCCGATTGCCGGGCTGATGTCCGACAGCCCCGCCGCCGAGGTGGCCGCCAGCGCGGACCGGATGATCGAGGCGATGCGCGCCTGCGGCTGCACGCTCAACAACGCCTACATGCAGCATTCGCTGCTGGCGCTGGTGGTGATCCCGGAACTGCGCATCTCGGATATGGGGCTGGTCGATGTCCGCAGTTTCGAACGCATCGACGTGCTGGAGGTGCCGCAATGAGCCTCGTGCGCAGCCCCGATGGCCCGCCGGCCGAGGACTTCACCGATGCCGGGGCCGCGGTGGCGCGGCTGGAACAGCTCTATGACCAGGCCACCGGGTTCATTCGCGACGGGTTTCGCGCCGCCATGCGCGAAGGCCGCCCCGACGCGCGCATCCGTGCCTTCTATCCGGAAATCCGGCTGCGCACGACCAGCTATGCCCAGGTCGATACCCGGCTGAGCTTTGGCCATGTCGCCCGGCCCGGCATCCATGCCACCACGGTGACCCGGCCCGACCTGTTCCGCAACTACCTGACCCAGCAGGTTGCGCTGCTGATCCGCAACCATGGCCAGCCGGTGACCATCGGGGCCTCCTCGACGCCGATCCCGGTGCATTTCGCGATGGCCGCCGACGGTGCCGATACCGTGCCGCAGGAAGGCGCGGCCGGGTTCACGCTGCGCGACGTGTTCGATGTGCCGGACCTGTCGAACACCAATGACGACATCGTCAACGGCACCCGCGACCCCGATGAAGGTATCGGCCCGCTGGCCCTGTTCACCGCGCAGCGGGTGGACTATTCGCTGGCGCGGCTGGCGCATTACACCGCCACGACGCCCGAGCATTTCCAGAACCATGTTCTGTTCACCAACTACCAGTTCTACGTCTCGGAATTCGAAGCCTATGCGCGCAGCCGGCTTGCCGAGGCCGACAGCGGCTATGTCGCGCTGGTCGGGCCGGGCAATACCGAGATCACCGCGCCCGATGCGCCGATGGAGCCGCCGCAGAAACTGCCGCAGATGCCGACCTATCACCTGAAACGCGCCGACGGGTCGGGCATCACGCTGGTCAATATCGGCGTCGGGCCGTCGAACGCCAAGACCGCGACCGATCATATCGCGGTGCTGCGCCCCCATGCCTGGCTGATGGTCGGCCATTGTGCCGGCCTGCGCAATTCGCAGGCGCTGGGGGATTTCGTGCTGGCCCATGCCTATCTGCGCGAGGACGGGGTGCTGGATGACGACCTGCCCGTATGGGTGCCGATTCCGGCGCTGGCCGAGATCCAGATCGCGCTGGAACGGGCGGTGGCCGAGGTGTCCGAACTGGACGGGTTCGACGTGAAACGGATCATGCGCACCGGCACCGTGGCCAGCGTCGACAACCGCAACTGGGAATTGCGCGACCAGTCCGGCCCGGTTCAGCGCCTCAGCCAGTCCCGCGCCATCGCGCTCGACATGGAGAGCGCCACCATCGCCGCCAACGGTTACCGGTTCCGGGTGCCCTATGGCACGTTGCTCTGTGTCTCCGACAAGCCTCTGCATGGCGAACTGAAGCTTCCGGGCATGGCCTCGGATTTCTACAACACGCAGGTCTCGCGCCACCTGAGCATCGGAATCCGCGCGATGGAATCCCTGCGCAGCATGCCGCTGGAGCGGTTGCACAGCCGGAAACTGCGCTCTTTTGACGAAACCGCCTTTCTCTGAGAGGAAAAAAGCGCAAAAAAGCGTTGTTTTCATGGCGCCGGGGGCCACTATTTGTTGTGTTTGCCCACCATATCCCGTTTAATGCGCGCAATGAGGCCCAAGGATCGGGCGAACGAAGGAGAATACAACAATGACCAAGCCGATGACCAAGACACAGCTCGTTGCCGCTCTGGCCGAGGAAATGGACAGCGACAAGAAATCCGCGGCGGCCGCGCTCGATGCGATCTGCGGCCTGATCACCCGCGAAGTCTCGGGCGGCGGCGCCGTGACCCTGCCCGGCGTCGGCAAGATCTATTGCCGCGAACGTCCCGAGCGCATGGTGCGCAACCCCGCCACCGGCGAGCAGTTCAAGAAAGAGGCCGACAAGGTGGTCAAGATGACCATCGCCAAGGCGCTCAAGGACAGCGTCAACGGCTGAACTTGCGCCACGGCGTGAGGATTGCGAGGGTCGCCCCGGGATCGTCCAGGGGCGGCCCTTTTTTTGCGGGTGGTGATGAGGAGGTCTGAAATGGCGGCGGTGACAGGCATTGGCAGCGTGTTCTTCCGGGCCGATAACCCGGAAACGCTGGCCGGATGGTATCGCGACCGGTTGGGGATCGACCTGGCGGGCGGGGCCTGGATGCAGCAGGCCGGGCCAACGGTGTTCGCGCCATTTCCGCGCGACAGCGACTATTTTGCAGCGGATCGCCCGGTGATGCTGAATTTCCGCGTGTCCGATCTGGACGCGATGATCGCCGATCTGCGCGCGGCCGGTGTCGCGGTCGAGACACGGCCGGACTGGGACAGCGCGGTGGGGCGGTTCGCCCGCATCCATGACCCCGAAGGCAACCCGGTCGAACTGTGGGAACCGGCCGGCCCGGCGGCCGGAAACTGACCGCGGGCCGCCGGTGACAGGCTTGCAACCGGGTGCGATTCGGGGAAAGGGTCGCGCGGTTTGCAACGGTGGTTCCCGGAGAGACTGAATGGACGCACGCTCGATTGTCATGGGGCTCGCCTTTGCCCTGATGTGGTCGTCGGCCTTCACCTCGGCGCGGATCATCGTCGCCGATGCCTCGCCGTTGTTTTCGCTGGCGCTGCGGTTCCTGTTTTCCGGCCTGCTGGGGGTCGCGATCGCGCGGGCGATGGGGCAGTCATGGCGCCTGACGCGGGGACAGTGGCGGGCGACGATCCTGTTCGGCGTCTGCCAGAACGCGCTGTATCTGGGGCTGAATTTCGTTGCCATGCAGTGGGTCGAAGCCTCGGTCGCGGCGATCATCGCCTCGACCCTGCCGCTGCTGGTGGCGCTGGCAAGCTGGCTGATCCTGGGCGAGAAACTGAAATGGGCGGGCATTGCCGGGTTGCTGGCCGGCTTTGCCGGGGTGGCGATCATCATGGGGTCGCGGATCAGCGCCGGGGTCGATCCGCTGGGCATCCTGCTCTGCGGGATCGGCGTGCTGGCGCTGACCTTTGCCACGCTGGCGGTGCGCGGGGCCACATCGGGCGGCAATTTCATGATGGTCGTGGGGCTTCAGATGCTGGTGGGGGCGGCGCTGCTGTTCGCCGCCGCGCCGCTGTTCGAAACCATCCGCATCAATCCGACCTGGCCGCTGCTGCTGGCCTTCGTCTATACCACGCTGGTTCCGGGGCTGGCGGCGACCCTGATCTGGTTCATGCTGCTGCACCGGATCGGCCCGGTGCGGGCGGCGACCTTTCACTTTCTCAACCCGGTATTCGGGGTGACCATTGCCTGGGCGCTGCTGGGCGAACGGCTGGGGATCGCCGACCTGATCGGGGTGCTGGTCGTCACCGCCGGTATCCTTGCGGTGCAGCTGTCGCGCCGGCCGGCGGCGCAAACATCTGCGTGACCGGGCCGTAACAGGCTTTTGGCCCGGTGCCGGGTGCCCCATATGATATCCCGACGCAGGTTCGGAGGATCGGATGCCCAACTATCGCAAGGACGAAACCGCCATCGCCGGGCTGACACCCGAGCAATTCCGGGTGACCCAGCAGAACGGCACCGAGGCGCCGGGCAGCGGCGCGCTTCTGGGTAACAAGGAACCGGGGCTCTATGTCGATATCGTGTCGGGCGAGCCGCTGTTCGCGTCGTCCGACAAATACGACTCCGGCTGTGGCTGGCCCAGTTTCACCAGGCCGGTCGAACCCGCGCATGTCAGCGAACTGGAAGATCGCAGCCACGGCATGATCCGGACCGAGGTGCGGTCGGCTAACGGTGACAG
This sequence comes from Pukyongiella litopenaei, assembly GCF_003008555.2. Classification (NCBI taxonomy): domain Bacteria; kingdom Pseudomonadati; phylum Pseudomonadota; class Alphaproteobacteria; order Rhodobacterales; family Paracoccaceae; genus Pukyongiella; species Pukyongiella litopenaei. The sequence continues at coordinate 3,010,653 of NZ_CP027665.1, forward strand.
CCATCTGGGGCATGTGTTTCCCGACGGGCCGCGTGACCGGGGCGGGTTGCGCTATTGCATCAATTCGGCGTCGCTGCGGTTCATCCATCGCGATGACATGGAGGCCGAGGGCTATGGCGCCTATCTGAACCAGGTGGAGGATATGGCATGACCGAACGCGCCGTTCTGGCGGGGGGCTGTTTCTGGGGGATGCAGGACCTGATCCGCAGGCTGCCCGGCATCGTGCGGACCCGCGTGGGCTATACCGGTGGCGATGTCCCCGATGCCACCTACCGCAACCACGGCACCCATGCCGAGGGGATCGAGATCGTCTTCGACCCCGCGCAGATCAGCTACCGGCAGGTGCTGGAGTTCTTCTTTCAGATCCACGACCCGACCACGCCGAACCGGCAGGGCAACGATCTGGGCCCTAGCTACCGGTCCGCGATCTACTATGTGGACGCGGCGCAGAAAGCCGTGGCCGAGGCCACGATTGCCGATGTGAACGACAGCGGGCTGTGGCCGGGGCCGGTCGTGACCGAGGTTGAGCCGGCCGGCGATTTCTGGGAGGCCGAGCCCGAACATCAGGATTATCGCGAGCGGATCCCCAATGGCTATACCTGCCATTTTCCGCGCCCGGGCTGGGTGCTGCCGAAACGAGACGCGGCAGAGTAGCGGGTTGCGGCCCGGTCGCGGGCAGGGCCGCGCCAAGGGGCGGGCCCGATCCCGCGCCGCGGCTCAGTGGCCCCGGACCGCGCCCGCGTCAAGCGCGGCCAGGTAGTCGCGATAGGTCCGTTCCAGCCCCTCGCGCAGCGGTATCCGCGCCTGCCAGCCAAGCGCCGTCAGCCGCGTCACGTCGACCAGTTTGCGCGGGGTGCCGTCGGGTTTGGACCTGTCAAAGGTCAGTTCGACCTCCGCCCCCACCACCTCGGCCACCAGCCGGGCCAGATCGGCGATCGAGATGTCGTCGCCCACGCCCACGTTCAGCGCCACCTCGCCGGAATAGCTGCGCAGCAGGAACACCAGCGCGTCGGCCAGGTCATCCACATGCAGGAATTCGCGGCGCGGCGTCCCGCTGCCCCAGATTTCGACCTCGCGCGTGCCGCTGGTCCGGGCTGCGTGCATCCGGGCGATGAAGGCGGGCAGCACATGGCTGCCGTTGGGCGAATAATTGTCGCCCGGCCCATAGAGGTTGGTCGGCATCGCCGAGATGTAGTCGCGCCCGTATTGCCGGCGATAGGCCTGGCACAGTTTCAGCCCCGCGATCTTGGCGATGGCATACCATTCATTGGTCGGCTCCAGCGGGCCGGTCAGCAGGCAATCCTCGGGCATCGGTTGCGGTGCGAGGCGCGGATAGATGCAGGTCGAGCCCAGGAACAGCAGCCGCTGAACGTCCAGCGAATGGGCCGCGTCGATCACGTTGGACTGGATGGCCAGGTTTTCCGACAGGAATTCCGCCGGTTGCCGGTCATTGGCGAGGATCCCGCCCACCTTGGCGGCGGCCAGGCAGATGGCGTCGGGTTTCATGTCGCCGATCCAGTCGCGCACCGCCCCCTGGTCGCGCAGGTCCAGCACGTCGCGCCCGGCGGTCAGGATCTCGACATCCTCGGACCCCAGCCGCCGCGTGATCGCCGAGCCGACCATGCCGCGATGGCCGGCGACCCAGATCCGTTTGCCGGCCAGGTCATAGCGGTAGGGATCACCAGTCATCGCGCTGCACCCGTTCGCGTTCGGCGGCCACCGTGTCGAGGTCGGACGCGACCATCTCGCGCACCATCTCGGCCAGCGTCACCTTGGGCGTCCAGCCCAGCACCTCGCGGGCCTTGGTCGGGTCGGCCAGCAGGTGATCGACTTCCGTGGGGCGGAAATATTTTGGATCGACCGCCACCAGCACCCGGCCGCTGGCCGGGTCGACGCCTGTTTCGTCGAGCCCCGTTCCCCGCCATTCGATCCGCTGGTCGACCGCCGCGAACGAGGCGTTGACGAAATCGCGGACCGAGGCGCTTTCGCCGGTGCCCAGCACGAAATCGCCCGGTTCATCCTGTTGCAGGATGCGCCACATGCCTTCGACATAGTCGCGCGCGTGGCCCCAGTCGCGGCGTGCGCCCAGGTTGCCGATCAGCAGCCGGTCCTGCAATCCCAGATGGATCGCCGCGACGGCGCGGGTGATCTTGCGGGTGACGAAGGTTTCGCCCCTGAGCGGGCTTTCGTGGTTGAACAGGATGCCGTTCGAGGCGTGCATCCCGTAGGCTTCGCGGTAGTTCACGGTGATCCAGTAGCCGTAGAGCTTGGCCACCGCATAGGGCGACCGCGGGTAGAACGGCGTGGTTTCGTTCTGCGGCGGCGGGGTGGCGCCAAACAGCTCGGATGTCGAGGCCTGGTAGAACCGCGTGGTCTGTTCCATGTTCAGGATGCGGATCGCCTCGAGAATCCGCAGGGTGCCCACCGCATCGGCGTTGGCGGTGTATTCCGGGGTTTCGAAACTGACCTGCACATGGCTCTGCGCGGCGAGGTTGTAGATCTCGGTGGGCTGCACCTCCTGGATCAGGCGGATCAGGTTGGTGCTGTCGGTCATGTCGCCGTAATGCATGAAGAACCGCACGTCCTCGTTCAGCAGCGGGTCCTGATAGAACCGGTCGACCCGCGCGGTGTTGAACGACGACGACCGGCGTTTGACGCCATGCACGTCATAGCCCTTGGCGAGCAGCAGTTCGGTGATATAGGCGCCGTCCTGCCCGGTGATGCCGGTGACGAGGGCTGTTTTCTTGGTCATTGCGGGAAACCTTGGTGCTGTTGCGTCGCTGGTGCGGGCCACCCTAAACCGTATTCCGGGGCGATGCCGCAAGAAACTGCGCTGCGCTGCGCGGGGAATTTCGCGACAAGTCGGGATATTAGCGGCGTGTTAACCCGGCGCCGCCTATTCCTGTCGTCGGGTGAGCAAAGGTGATGGAAATGGATGCGCGGACCAATGTCGCGCCGGTCATCATCAAGCGCAAGAAGGTCATCGGCGGCGGCGGTCACCACGGGGGCGCCTGGAAGGTCGCCTACGCGGATTTCGTGACGGCGATGATGGCCTTTTTCATGCTGATGTGGCTGCTGAACGCGACGACCGAAAAGCAACGCAAGGGGCTTGCCGATTATTTCTCGCCGACGGTCCCGATCAACCGGGTGTCGGGCGGCGGCGACGGTGCCTTTGGCGGTGACAGCATGTTCGCCGAGGACGTGCTGCCGAAGAACGGCACCGGCGGGCTCAGGACCCGGGCATCCGACGCGCACCGGTCGCGCGGCGAAACCGGCGTCGACGAAACCGCGCCGTCACTGGACGAGGGCGACCCGCTCAGGACCATCGAGGACAGGCTGATGGGCCGGGGGGGCGAAAGCTTCGTATCCAACGACCTGCTGCGCCATGTCGCCACCCGCGTGACCGACGAAGGCCTGATCATCGAGCTTTTTTCGCTGCCCGGGGTGCCGCTCTTCGACGGCGAAACCGCCCGCCCGACGCGGGTCATGCGCGATCTGACAGGGATGGTGGCCCGGCTGGCGGCGACGGTCGAAAACGGTGTCGCGATCGGGGGCCATACCCGCGCCGTTCCCATCGTGCGGGCGGAAAATCCGGTCTGGGACCTGTCTACCGCGCGGGCCGGGCGCAGCCGTGAACTGCTCGAAGCCGCGGGCATGGCGGACCACCGGATCCGGCGCGTCACCGGCCATGCCGACCGCCGCCCGGCGATTGCGAACCCGATGGCGGACCGCAACGCGCGCATCGAGATTATCCTGTTGCGCAGCTGAGCGCGCGCGATGCTCCGGCCCGGATTTCGGGGGAATTTTATCTGTTAGCCTGGTGTTAAGCCGGCGCACGCTAGCTGTTGCGGGACGATTCATGTGTAGCAGAAAGGCGCGCCATGACGATTTCCTCTTCGCTCAACGCCGGTGTGGCGGGGCTGTCCGCCAATGCCAGCCGGCTGGCCTCGATTTCCGACAACATCGCCAATTCCTCGACCTACGGGTACAAACGCGTCCAGACCGATTTCCATTCGATGGTCATCGCGTCGAATGGCGGCAGCTATTCCGCCGGCGGCACCCGCGCGACCACGACCCGGCTGATCGACGCCCGCGGGCCGCTGATATCGACCTCGAACGCGACCGATCTCGCGGTGCGGGGGCGCGGCATGATCCCAGTCGCCTCGGCCGCCGAGGCGGCGGCAGGCGGCGAATCGCTGCAGATGATGCTGACCACGACGGGATCGTTCCGCACCGACGACACCGGGCGGCTGACCACCGAATCCGGCCTGGTTCTGCTGGGGTGGCCGGCGCTGCCCGACGGGACCTTTCCGCCCTATCCCCGCGATACGGCCGCGGCGCTCGAACCGGTGCAGATCAATCTCAACCAGCTGTCCGGTGAACCGACCACGCGGATGACCCTGGGGTTGAACCTGCCCGCGACCGAAACCGAGGCGGGCGGAACCGGCCAGCCGCGCGACCTGTCGGTGGAATATTACGACAATCTGGGCAGATCCGAGAGCATTCAGGTGTCGTTCAGCCCGGCCATTCCGGCGGCCGGCATGTCGAACCAGTGGACGATGGTGCTCAGCGATTCCGCATCGGGCGGTGCGGTGATCGGGGAATACACCCTGACCTTCGACGACAGCCGGGCCGCCGGCGGAACCCTGAGCGCGGTCAGCACGGTGTCGGGCGGCGCCTACGATCCGGCGACCGGGTCGATGGTCGTCAATGTCGATGGCGGACCGATCGAGTTTACCATCGGCGGGATCGGCGACAGCAATGGCATCACCCAGCTTTCCGACCAGTTCGCGCCGGGCACGATTTCCAAGGACGGATCGGCGGTCAGCAACATGACCGGCGTCGAGATCGACGCCAATGGCCAGGTCCATGCCTATTTCGATTCGGGCGCCACGCGGACGATCTACAAGGTTCCCCTGGCCGATGTGCCCAATCCCAACGGGATGGTGGCGCTCAACCACCAGACCTATCTGCCGTCGCCGGATAGCGGCGCCTATTTCCTCTGGGATGCCGGTGACGGGCCGACGGGCGAGGTCGTTGCCTATGCGCGCGAGGAATCCTCGACCGACGTGGCGGGCGAACTCACGTCCATGATCCAGACCCAGCGCGCCTATTCGTCGAACGCCAAGGTGATCCAGACCGTGGACGAGATGCTGCAGGAAACCACCAATATCAAGCGATGACCGGCATCGCGCGAAACGCTGACCGGCCCCGGCAGGAGCATTCGACATGGCATTGACCTCCGCTCTCAACAGCGCGCTGAGTGGCCTGAACGCCGCCAGCCGCGCGTCTGTCCTGGTGTCCGAGAACCTCGCCAACGCGATGACCGAAGGCTATGGCCGCAGGACGCTCGGCCTGGGGTCCAACGGCGATGTCGCGCCGGGCGTTCGGGTGATCGGCGTGACCCGCAACACCGACCCCAGCCTGGTTGCGAGCCGCCGGGGCGCGGATGCCGATCTGGGCGCTGCGGCGGCGCTGTCGCGGTTCCACGCGCGCGTGCTCGACCTCGTCGGCAACTCGGACGAACCGGGATCCATTTCCTCACGGCTGGCTGAGTTCGAATCCAGCCTGATCGAAGCCGCCAGCCGGCCCGATTCGGCGGTCCGGCTCGATGCCGCGGCGCAGGCCGGTGTCGATCTCGCCCGTGCGATATCGGATGCGTCGCGCGGTATCCAGGACATGCGGATCGAGGCGGACCGCGGCATCGGTGACCAGGTGGAACGGCTGAACGCCGCGTTGCAGGAGGTGCGCACCCTCAACGCACGGATTTCCGCCGCGGGCGCCGGGACCGGCGAACAGGCGGCGCTCGCCGACCAGCGGCAGGTGATCGTCGACGAGATCAACGAAATGATCCCCGTCCGCATCGTCGAACGGGATCGCGGCCAGGTCGCCCTGTTCACGCAGGGCGGCGCCACCCTTCTCGACGGGATGGCGGCCGAACTGTCCTTCGAGGTCACCAACCTGATCGTGCCCGAGATGCAGGTGGGCGGCGCCCTGTCGGGGCTCGAACTGAATGGCCGGCCCATCACCCCGTCGGCGGTCGGCGGGGGAACGTTGGCGGCCCGGTTCGCGGTGCGCGACGACCTCGCCGTCGAGGCGCAGGCCGAGCTGGACAGCCTTGCCCGCGATCTGGTCGAACGGTTCGAGGATCCGGCGCTGGACGCGACCCGCATCGCGGGTTCGCCGGGGCTGTTCACCGATGACGGCAACGCCCTCGATCCCGGCGCGGCAACGGGGCTCGCGGGGCGGCTGTCGTTCAACGCGCTTGCCGACCCCGAACGGGGCGGTGCGTCATGGCTGTTGCGCGATGGGCTCGGCGCGGCGACCCCGGGCGATCAGGGCAATGCGCGCCTGCTGCAATCGCTCGGCGCGGCGCTGTCGGCCGACCGGACCCTGACCGGTTCGCCGTTCGGCACCGGTGCCATGTCGGCCTTAGATGCGTCGTCGGCCCTGCTGTCGCAGGTGGCCCGGCGCGACGGGATCGCCGCCCGGACGCTCAGCTTTGCCACGGCGTCCCAGACCGAACTGTTGCGGGCCGAACAGGCGCAGGGCGTCGATACCGACGCTGAATTGCAGTCGCTGATGATGATCGAACGGATCTATGCCGCCAACGCCAAGATGATCGAGACGGTGGACGACATGCTCCAGACATTGCTGAGGATCTGAATATGACCGTAACCTCCATCGGCGACCTTGCGCAGAGCCTCGTGCTGCGCAGCCGTGTAACCCAGATCAAGACCGAGATCACCACGCTGACCGGCGAACTGGCCAGCGGGCAGACCGCCGACCTGACCGGCCGGCTGGGCAATGATCTGTCGCATCTGACCGATATCGACCGGAACCTGACGCGGCTGCGCGGCTTTGCCATCGCCGCGAAAGAGGCGCAGCTGTTCGCGGCAATGGCGCAAGAGAGCCTCGGTCTGCTGCAAAATGCGACCGGGCCGCTGGCGAACACGCTGCTGCAGGCGACATCGACCAACGTGGCCGAGGTCAGGCAGCAGGCTTCGGTTCAGGCGCGGGTCGACCTCGAAACGGCCATCTCGGCGCTGAACGGCCAGGTCGCCGGCCGCAGCGTCTTTGCCGGGACGGCAACCGACCGGATGCCGCTGTTGACGGCGGATGATCTGCTCGCGGAACTGCGCATGGTGGTGGCCGGGCAGGGGACGGCGACGGATGTGGCCCAGGCGGCGGCCGCCTGGTTCGACGATCCGGCCGGGTTCACGGCGACGATCTACCAGGGGGCGGCGACCCCACTGGCGGCGTTCCAGGTCGGGCCGGGCCAGTCGGTTACGCTGCCGGTACGGGCCGATGACGCGGTGTTGCGCGATCTGCTGAAGGATCTGGCCATCGCCGCGCTGGCCGACGATCCGGCACTGGCGCTGGACGCGGCCGAACAGACCGAGCTTTACCGGCGGACCGGCGAGGGGTTGATCGCGGGGCAGGACAGGCTGACCGGCATGCGCGCCGAGCTTGGATATTCCGAGGCGCGGATCGAGGCGGTGCTGGTTCGCAACACATCCGAGCAGAACAGCTATCAACTGGCCCGCAATGCGCTGGCGCAGGCGGACCCGTTTGAAACCGCGGCACGTCTCGAAGAGGTCCAGGTGCAACTCGAGGCCCTCTATGCGGTGACGGTCAGAACCTCGAACCTCACGCTGCTGAATTTCCTGAAATGACGAAACTCCGCTACCTGCTTGTTCTTCTGGTTTTCCTGCCGTTCGCGGCCTCGGCCGGGGCGATCCGGCTCAAGGACCTGGTCGAGTTTGACGGTGTCCGCGGCAACGATCTCGTGGGGTATGGCCTGGTCGTCGGGCTGAACGGCACCGGAGACGGGCTGCGCAACTCACCGTTCACCGAAGAGATGATCTCCAACATCCTCGAACGGCTCGGTGTCAATGTCACCGGCGAACAGATGCGGCCCAAGAACGTGGCTGCGGTGCTCGTCACCGCGACCCTGCCGCCGTTCGCGCGGGTGGGCAGCCAGGTCGACGTGACCGTGTCCGCCATCGGCGATTCGAGCAGCCTGTTGGGGGGGACGCTGATCATGACCCCGCTGAACGCGGCGGACGGCCAGATCTATGCGGTGTCGCAGGGAACCATTCTCGCCGGCGGCGCCAGTGTCGAAGGCGATGCCGCGTCGGTCGTGCAGGGGGTTCCGACGGCGGGGGTGATCCCCGCCGGCGCGAGGGTCGAGCGCGAGATCGAGTTTGACCTGTCGTCGATGTCCTCGGTCCGGCTCGCGCTGCGCGAACCGGATTTCACCACCGCCGGTCGGATCGAGGCTGCCGTGAACCGCAGCTTTCGCAGATCGGTCGCGGTGATGCGCGATTCCGGCACGGTCGAGGTCGATGTCGCGGCCACCGGGGCAGCCTCGACCGCCCATGCCATCGGTCAGATCGAGAACATCCTTATCGAACCGCAGCGCAAGGCGCGGGTGGTGGTCGATCAGCGGTCGGGCACCATCGTGATGGGCGATGACGTGCGGCTGTCGCGGGTCGCCGTGTCACAGGGCAACCTGACCCTGCGGATCGAGGAGGCACCGCTCGTGGTGCAGCCCAACCCGTTCGCCGGGGGGCGGTCGGTGGTCGTTCCCAGAACCGGGGCATCGCTCGACGAAGGGGAGGGCGTCGCGCTGGCCGAGGTGCCGGAAAGTACATCATTGTCCGACGTGGTCGCGGGGCTGAACGCGCTTGGCGTTTCGCCCAGGGACATGATCGACATCCTCAAGAGCATCAAGGCCGCTGGCGCCCTGCATGCCGAGTTTGTGGTGCGGTGACCGGACCGGCCACCGCCCATGCGCAGGCGCTTTGCCCACGGCCCGCTCAGCGCCGGAAACCCCGGGGTGGAATTCGTAAAACCGGGTAGTTTGTTGCCCGGTCCCGAGATTGTCGGCCATTCCTTGTGGCAGATCGCTGTGCTCGGGAACGCAGCGCGTCGTGACGCAGCTCGTGTTGCAATCGCGACCGGTATGCGTTGGCAACGGACGGTTCGGTGCTGCAGGAGGATGCACCGGCTGGCCGCGACCATGGTCAGGTGTCGGCCTTCAGGGGCTGTAGCTTCTCACCAATGCGGCCGCGATCAGGCTCCAGCCATCCGCCACGACAAAGAAGGCGAGCTTGAAGGGCAGGGCGACGATTGCCGGCGGCACCATCATCATGCCCATCGACATCAGGATCGCCGCAACGACGAGATCGATGATCAGGAAGGGCAGGAACACCAGGAAACCGATCTGGAAGGCGCGCGAGATTTCCGTGAGCAGAAAGCTGGGGAACAGCAGCGAGAGCGGTGCGTCCCCGGTCGGTTCGGCGGTCACGCCCCCGCTTCTCAATTCGGCCAGCGACGCGAAGGTCTCGGCATCGACCCGTGCCGCCATGAAGTCGCGAAAGGGCGCTACCGCCCGTCTGAGCCCGGTTTCGGTATCGACGGTTTCCGCGATCATCGGGCCGATTCCGTCCCGCCATGCGGTTTCAAACACCGGCTCCATGACGAAATAGGTCAGGAACAGCGCCAGCGAAACGATCAGCATGTTGGGCGGCGATTGCTGCAGCCCGATCGCCTGCCGCAGGATCGCCAACACGGTGACAAGGAACGGAAAGCAGGTGATGGTGATCGCGATACCCGGCGCGAGGCCGAGCACGGTGATCAGCAGGATCAACTGGATGGATCGCGCCGACAGCGAACCGCCTTCGCCCAGCGACAGCGATATGTCCTGCGCGAAGGCCAGTTGCGGCAACGCGATCAATACCGCGACCGCGACGAGGATCTGCCGGGGATGCGCGGGTTTCATCCCAGGCCGTGTTTGACGTCGATGATCTCGGTCAGGCGCACGGCCAGCCGTCCGGCCGCGTCGCCGTCCAGTTCCTCGAGCTGCCCGCGGCCGATCAGGTGATCGCCGACATAGAGGTCGACCGGATCTTCGAGCCGCTTGTCCAGCGGCAGGACCGCGTTTTCGCCCAGGCGGATCAGATCGCGGATGAGCGGGGTCGCCTTGCCGACCGCCACGGTAATCTCGATGGGGACCGCAACGAACGGATTGCCGCCCTCGTCCTGTTCGTGATCGGAACCGGTGGGATCATCCATGGCGTTCAGCCTCTCTGACATGGTGGAAGTAGGCGTCGACGCTGTCGCCGATCTCGGCGATCAGTGCATCGCAGTCGCATTCGGTTTCCGCCTGGCCGATGCCCAGACGAACCTGTCCGCCGGTCAGCGCGGGATCTTGGCGCAGTTCGACATCAACCGGAAAGCGGTTCTGGAACGCGCCCTGCAGGGCCTTGGCATCTTCGGGTGCGACGGTTACGGTCACCGGCTGCCCGGCGGCGGCGGTGGCCATTTCCGTCAGCCGTTCGGTCAGGTGCAGGCCCAGCGTGTCATGCAGGGCGCGGGGGAGAACCTTTTCGACCAGCGCCCGGAGCAGCGGTTCCGTCGATACCTGCATCCCGGCAAGCGCCTCGTGATAGGTAAAGGACAGGTCCTCGATGCTCTGCATCAACGCCTCGGTGATCCGGCCATGCGCCTCGGTCTGCGATGAAACCGCGTCATCCCATCCGGCCTTGTATCCCTGTTCGAACGCGGCGAGCCGGTGGTCTTCCAGCGCGGTGTCGCTCATCATTCTGAACTGATCGCCTGTTTCGACGGGCGTGGAAAAATCCTCGAACAGATCGGCCAGGGCCATCACGCTTTCTCCTCGCTGTCTTCGAGCCAGCCGCGCAGGATCTCGACGGTTTCCTCCTGCCGCTCGCCGATCAGGTGACGCAGGCGATCGACCGGGTTTTCGACCTGCCGTGGCTGTTCGGCCGCCGGCAGCAACGCCCCGGAACCGGCCTGACCGTCGCCGGTTCCGGCATCCGGCTGGATTTCTCCGGTCAGGGCCGGGGCCGCCGCCGCCGGATCGGCTGGCGGCAGCGCCGCGATCGGTTCTGCGGCCGGTGGCCTGGCCAGGAGCGGGCGAATGACGAAGAGACCGAGGATCAGGCTGACCACCGCGAGGACGGCCATCTTGATCATCGACGTCAGATCGAGCCCCAGCCGTTGGACCAGCGTTGCCTGCGCGGCGGTGCCCGGGATCGCCGGCACCGGCAGTTCGAGCGACCGCAGGGTGATGATATCGCCCCGTTCGGCGTCATAGCCGACGGCCGATGCAACGAGATCGTGCAGGGCGTCCAGTTCATCCTGCGGGCGCGGCTGAAACCCGCCATCCGCATCGCCTTGCGGCAGCCCGTTGACCAGCACCGCAACGGTGATCCGCCTGACCGCGCCGGGCCCGCGCGTGATTTCGCGTTGTGTCTCGGACACCTCGTAATTGACCCGTTCCCGCGTTTCGCTGGCCTGCGCGCGCGAGGCGTCGTTGGCGGCCTCGCCGCCGGGCAGGTTCGAAGCGACTGTGACCTCGCCGCCGGCCCCGTTCTGCGAGGTGTCGCTGCGTTCCTCGGTATCGGTGCTGATCGCGACCCGGCTTTCGGGATCGAACCGGTGTTCGCGAATCAGCTCAGTCTGGGTCACCGTGTCGACGCTGACCTCGACCACCGCGTTGCCCGCGCCCACCCGCGCTTCGATCAGCCTGAGAACCCGTTCCCGCAACTGCCGGGCGCGATCGTCGCCGCTGACGCCATCGGCAGATGTTTCGGAACTGCCGATCAGGGCGCCGTTTGCGTCGATCACGGCCACGTTTTCAACCGTCAGCCCGGCCACGGCGGAGGCGACGAGGTGGCGCAGCGCGCTGGCCTGGGCGGGGGTCACCGCCGCACCGGCGGGCACCACGGACACGGAGGCCGTAGGCTCTGCCCCGCGCCGGAACGGGTTCGAGCCCGACTGCGCAAGATGGACCCGCGCCCGCACAATATGCGGGCTCGCCACGATGGTGCGGGCAAGTTCGCCTTCCTTGGCGCGCCAGTAGGCGGCGTCGAACATCTGTGACGTGGTGCCAAAACCGGTGAGCGAATCGAGCAGTTCATACCCGCGCCCGCCATTGGCGGGCAGGCCCGCGCTGGCCAGCGTCATCCGCAACTCGTCGCGCTGGCTTACCGGCACATAGATCGAACCGCCGCGCACCTCGTAGGCGATGCCGCGTTGTTCGAGGGATTGCACGATATTGCCGGCGGTGCCGTTCTCGAGACCGGCAAAAAGCAGCGACATGGTGGGCGCGGTCGCGATTCGCGACATGACGAGCACGGCGGCAAACACCGCAACCGTTGCCGCGACGAGCGCGATCTGCCTGCGTCTGTCCAGCGCGGTCCAGAAACTTCTGATCTGTGTCACCCGTAACCTCCGTCATGCCCGCATTCTGCCTGGCATGGCGGCATGATTTGCCGATCGGTCTTAACAATCGGTTAGTTCCTCGTGGGTTATTCCGAACCGGACGAAGAATTCGAGGGCCCCATGTCAGACGCGACTGTCAACGAAGAGGACGCGGTTCAGCGACCGAGCCGGAAACCGATCGTCATCGGCGCCGTTTTGATGGTGGCCGGGGCGGTTGGCGGGTTCCTGGCGGTGTCGTCCGGCCTGTTGCCCGTCGGGGAACCGGCCCCGTATGACAAGGCCGATTCGGCCCCGATCGATTTCACCTTCGTGGAACTTGATCCGATCATGATCTCGATCACCGCCGGCGGGGTGGGGCAGCATCTGCGGTTCCGGGGGCAGCTGGAAACCGGGATCGGGGCGCAGCACGAGGTCGAACGGCTGCGGCCGCGGATCGTCGATGTGCTGAACGGCTATCTGCGGGCGCTGGAACCGGCCGACCTGAGCGACCCGATGGCGCTGACGCGCCTGCGCGGACAGATGTTGCGGCGCGTCCAGGTCGTCGCCGGGCACGAACGCGTGCGCGATCTTCTGATTATGGAATTCGTGGTGAACTAGGAGGCGGAATTGGAGTTCGTAGCAGATGTGTTGCTGGTCGCCGGCGCCTTGGGCGCGGGATGTTACTGTTTCGTGCTGGCGCGGCGGCTGAACCGGTTCAATGACCTTGAAAAGGGGGTCGGGGGCGCGGTCGCCGTGCTGTCGGCGCAGGTGGACGACCTGAGCGGGGCGCTCGTCTCGGCGCGCAAGGCGGCGGATGTCTCGAACGACGCCCTGGACGACCTGACGGGGCGGGCGGAAGACGTGGCCAAGCGGCTGGAACTGTTGCTCGCGTCGATGCATGACATGCCGGCGGCCACCGGCACGTCCCGGCCTGCTGCCGCGCCTGCGCCCAACCCCGCGACATCGGAGGCAGAACAGGAAACGGCTGCACAGCGGGAAACGTCATCAGATACGTCTGAAAATGGCGATATACCAAGTGCTTCCCCCCCGGCGTTCATCCGCCGTGGTGCGCAGATCGGACTGGGGCAATGACGTCCCGGACTGGGCATCGCAGGCCCCGTCGGCACCTGCGCGGCGGGACGCTCCTGCTGATCGCGGGGCTGCTGATCGTGTCGGCGACGATCCGTCTCGGGATGCAGGCGGGCCCCGCGCTCGCGCGGCAGATGGCAGAGCGGACGGATCGAGAGCAGGTGCATGATCCGCTTGGGGCGGGGGCTGCCGACCGGGACGAACTGGCGCAGGTGCTGGCTGCGCTGCAGGAACGGCGAGCGGCGCTGGAACAGCGTGAACGCGTTCTCGAAGATCGTGCCAGGGCGATCGAACTCGCCGATGCGGCGCTGGATCGCAAATTGACGGAACTGGTCGAGGCGGAAGAGGCGCTGCGCGCCATGGTGGCCGTGGCCGATGGCGCCGCCGAGACCGATCTGGCGCGGCTCACCGATGTCTATGACAAGATGAAGCCAAAGGAAGTGGCGGAGTTGTTCGAATCGATGGACCCGCATTTCGCCGCCGGGTTTCTGGCCCGCATGCGTCCCGAGGCCGCCGCGGGTGTCATGGCCGGGCTGAGCCCGCAGGTGGCTTATTCGATCAGCGTGGTGCTGGCGGGCCGAAACGCGAACGCGCCCAAAAACTGACGGGATCGTCCGTCGCCCGGCCCGGGCTGGCCGGGCCGCAGAAACCACATCGACGCGTTTCTGGTTCGCATGGCGTCAAAGCGGCTGATCGCCAAAAGCGGCACCTATCGCGGGCGATAAAGCATCTGTTGTTGCAGTGTTTCACCCACCTTCTTTATGGCAAGGACCCGCCGTTCGCGGGCGATTTCCGCAGCGATCATGTCGACCGCCTGTTTGCGGCCAAAGGCCCGGCGTGCGCCCGCCATGACGCGCAGCTTGCGGGCACGGGCCTCTGACAGCGACCGCTGCAGTTCGGTCCGGGTGTTCGCCAGCCATTCCTGCCACAGCATGTCGGCACCAATCGCCCGCAGCTGCCGGTGATCGTCACCGCCGTCCCGGTTCGATTGCTGCATCCGGTCCAGCCGCGCCAGGTCGTTCCGGATTTCCGCTTCGCGCGCCAGAACCTCGCGGATCACGCGCAACTCGCGTTGATACATCAGGTCGGCGGCACCTGCGAGCCCGTCGAGATCCGTGGCTTTCATATGCGGGATTTCGCTTTCTGACGCATCGTTTCGGCAAACCGGATGGCCGCGGCCACGGCGGCATACAGGGTTTCGGGGATTTCCGCGCCAATATCGGTGGTTGCGTGCAACGCGCGCGCCGTCGGCGGATCGTGGTGGATCGGAACCCCGGCCCCGGCCGCGGCGCCACGGATCGCGGCGGCGATTTCATCCACACCCTTGGCAACACATTCCGGGGCCGATCCCGGCGCGCGGCTCCATTTCAGCGCGACCGCGTAATGGGTCGGATTGACGATCACGACATCCGCCTTGGGGACGGCGGCGATCATCTGGCCCGATGCAATTTCCTGCCCGCGCTGCCTGCGCTGCTGCTTCATGTGCGGATCGCCCTCGGCATCGCGGGTCTCATCGGTGATTTCCTTGCGGGTCATCCGGTTCTTGCGGCGATGTTCCAGATGCTGCCACACCGCGTCGATCCCGCCGATACAGGCGGCGATTGCCAGCACCGGCAACAGGAATTCGACGCAGGATATGCCCAGCATCGCCACGGCGGTGCGCGGGTCGGTGCCCGCCGAGGCCAGGATCTGCGGCGCGCGCGCGGCCAGGTAGAGGCCCAGGCATCCCGAGTAGAGCAGCAGCTTGACCGAGCTCTTGAAAAACTCGAACAGACCCGCGCGGCCATATTTGTTGCGGGCGTTGGAAATGATCGACAATCGCGAGGCTTTCGGCGCGATTTTGGTCGGTACAAAGACCAGCCCGCGCTGTGCAAGGATCGAAACGAGCACGGCCAGCGCCGGCAACAGGAACCAGGGTGTCACGGCCGCCGCCGTCGCCGCCATCAGGCCACCCGCAGGGGCGCGGGCAGGACCATCGAAAAACAGCGGGGCCAGACGATCGGGCCGGTCCAGCAGGACCATCAGCGCGGTGCCCAGATCGCCGATCGAAGCGGCGCCGAGAACGGAGGCGGCCAGCAGAAACCCGGCATAGGAGGCCGCGACCGACAGGTCCGCCGACCGCGCGATTTCGCCGCGTTCGCGTGCCTTGCGCAGCTTCTCCGGCGTCGGCTCGAAACTCTTGTCGGCGCCGTCTTCCTCTTCGCCGCTCATCGCGCAGGGTCCAGCGGATCGACGAGAAATCCGACCAGGGCATCGAGCCAGACCGACAGCATCAGCGGGGCGCAGAGCAGCAGCAGGACGAGCCCGCCCATGGTGATCACCGGGGCCCCCACGAAGGCGACCATGAGCTGCGGCATGGCGCGGTTCACCACGCCCAGCGTCAGGTTGTAGAGCGTTGCCGCGATCATGAACGGCACGGCCAGCGTGAAGGACAGGGCGAACATCGCCGCAACCCGGTCGACCCACCAGGCCGAGAGCGGCTGCGGATCGGGCGGAATGCCGACCGGGAACCAGTCATAGGATCCGATCATCAGCCGCGCGGCGTGAACATGCAGATCCGCCAGCATGGCCAGTGCCAGCCCCGCGATCACCAGCACATGCGCCAGCGCCGGTGTCGGTTCGGCCGCCGCGCCACCCAGCAACTGCGACAACGAGGTTGCCTGCGCCGCCATGGCGCCCGCGGTCTGCAATGCCATCACGAACAGGCGCACCCCCAGACCCAGCGCGAGGCCGATGACGGTTTCGGACAGCGCTAGCCGCGCGAAATCGGGCAGGGCCGGCGGGGCCTCGGCGCCGCCGATCGCGGGCGCGACGATCAACGTGAAGGCAAACGCGGCGGCAAGCCGCACCCGCATGGGCAGCATGCGTTCCGAAAACGCGGGCAGAACCGAAACCATGGCCGCTACGCGCAGAAACACCAGCAGGGCGGACAGGATCCCGGCGCTGGCCTGTTCGAGCATCCCGGCAGAGAGATGGATCACGCCGGCACCATGCCGACCAGCGCCGGCCGCGCCTCGAAACCGATCTCCTCGAAGGACAGGACCGGGTTGGACAGGCCACGGGTGCGCAGGACCGTGCGCAGGAACCGCCGCCGGCGCGACGAAACCGCCAGCGCGGGAAATGTGCCCTGGTCGATCACCTCGCCGATACGGGCGGCCAGCGCGTCCGCCAGCCGGTTGAACAGGTCGGGCGGCAAGGCCACGTCGAGCCCGGCAGATTGCGTGTCGACCTGATGCATCTGGAACGTTTCTTCCCATTCGGGGGCGAGTTGCACCAGCGGGATCGAACCGTCCGCGCGCTTGAGACCGGCGACAAGCTGAAAGCCGAGCCGCTGGCGAACCAGTTCGCAGATGCTTTCGGGTTGCAGGGTGTGCAACCGGGCTTCGGCCACCGTCTCGAGGATCAGCGGCAGGTTGCGGATCGACACGCCTTCGTCGACCAGCAGGCGCAGAACCCCGTGCAGCGTGTCGATCGGCACCTTGTCGGGGATCAATTCGTCGATCAGCTTGCGGTTGGCTTCGGCGCGTTGCGGGTCCGAGATGCGGGTCGCTTCAGTCAGCAGCCGGCGCAGCGATTTCAGGGTCAGCAGGCGCGCGAAGTTGCGCTTGATGACTTCCAGCAGATGGGTTGCCAGGATCTCGGGCGGGGTCACGATGGTCGCCCCCGCCAGCGCCGCAGCCTCGCGATTGGCGGGCGACAGCCAGCGGGCCGGCGCGCCATAGACCGGTTCCGTCACATCGTTGCCCTCGGGCAGTGAATGGGGCGTGTCCGGCATCAGGGCGAGCACCAGGTCGGGGTGCAGCACGCCGCTGACCTGTTCCACGCCCTGCACGCGGATCAGATAGCTGCCCGCGGACAGCTCCGGCTGATCGGTCAGCCGGATATCGGGCAGGATCATGCCAAACTCGGTGGCCACATGGGTGCGCATGTTGGCGATCCGCGTGTCCAGGCCGGTGCCGGGGTCGAGCGCCATGCCGACCAGGTCAGGCGCAAACTCCACATGCACGTCGTCGAGATCGAGAATGTCGCCGATCGGGGGCGGCCCGGCCCGTTCCGGTTGCGCCGCCGTCCGCGCCTGTTCCAGGTCGGTCCGCGCCGCGCGCAGGCGCAGCCTGTAGGCGGTGAAAGCCAGCACCCCGCCGCCCAGGATGAACGGCAGAAAAGGCAGCCCCGGCACGAGGGCGAACAGCACCATCAGTACCGCAACCGTAAACAGCGCGGCGGGGTGGCGGCCCAGCTGATCGAAAAGCGCCAGATCGGTTGCCCCCTGCGTGCCGCCGCGGGCGAGAAGCAGAGCCGAGGCGATGGAGATGATGACGGCAGGAATTTGCGATACCAGCCCGTCACCTACGGTCAGCACGGCGTAGGTTTCAAACGCGGATCCGATCGGCATGTCATGCACGATCACCCCCATGGCGAGCCCCATCACGAGGTTCAGCAACGTGATCAGCAGGCCCGCGACCGCATCCCCCTTGACGAATTTCGACGCGCCGTCGAGCGAGCCGAAGAAGGTGGTTTCGCGTTGCTCGGTCTCGCGCCGCGCCTTGGCCTGTTCGTGATCGATCGCGCCCGCCGACATGTCGCTGTCGATCGCGAGCTGTTTGCCGGGCATCCCGTCCAGCGCGAACCGGGCGCCAACCTCGGCCATCCGCGCCGCGCCCTTGGTGATCACCATGAAATTCACGATCAGCAGGACACCGAACACCACCAGGCCCAGGAACACGCTGCCCCCCATGACGAACTGGGCAAAGCCCTGGATCACGTTGCCGGCCGCGCCCGGGCCGGTATGGCCCTGTCCGATGATCAGCTTGGTCGACGAGACGTTGAGCGACAGCCGCAGCATCAGCGACGCCAGCAAGATGGTTGGAAACGAAGAGAAATCGAGCGGCCGCTCAATGAACAGCGTGATCGTGAAGATGAGAATGGCCAGCGCGAAGGAGGCGGCCAGGCCTATGTCCAACACCCAGGCGGGCATGGGCAGGATCATCATCACGATGATCGCCATCAGCGCCAGGGCGAGCAAAACGGTCGGGCTGAAGAGGGTCCTTGCGTCGATGGGCGGCACGATCGATCCCTCAGTTCAGGGCAATGAACACGGCGCCGGGAGGCGTGGACCCCAGCGGGACCAGCGAACCGGGTCGGTGTTCGCCGGCCTCCACGAGCGGGCGGACCGGGTCGAGCAAGCCGCGAGGGGCAGGTACAGCGTCATGCGCGCCCGTGGACAGGTTGGCGTAGACACGGCCGAACCGCTGCGCATACGCGTTGGCGAGCGCCGGGGTTCGGGAATGATAGGCGCCCGCAGCGCGATGCCAGTCGCCATGTTCCTCGAACAATTCGCGCAGGAACCGGGCAGCGTAGACCGCGTTGTGAACCGGATCGAACATCTCGGCGATGGAGCTGAACGCATGGCCGTGCCAGCGGTAGTTGATCTGGAAACACCCGATGTCGAAGCTCTTTGCCCCGCGTCGGATCTGCGCGGTCACATGGTCGCGGGCCTGTTTTTTGCTGTCGAACCAGGAGCCGATGCCTTCCATGTTGACGGTCCAGGGCCAGGGCTGAAACCCGGACGGCCTGGCGCGGCCGGTTTCGGTTCGCGTGATGGCCATCAGGACTTCGGCGGGGACGTTTTCACGGCGCGCGGCAGCGATGGCCGCGCGGTCGCACAGGCCCGCGTCGCGGCTTGCAGTCGCCGCGCGGGCGTCGTTCGGCAGGGCTACCGCGCACGAGATCACCGCGACCAGGGCAATGGTTGCACGGGCACGACCCCAATGTGGCGCACGCGGTTCCGGTTTCTTCTGGCAGGTCATTCTGACCTCTCTCAACCATCGTCGTCGTTTCAGACAAGGCTAGGGGCTGCGGGTTGACAAAGCGTTAGCCGGGACAGGCCAAGACTACCTGCCGGGATCATGAATTTTCGCTGTTCCGGGTATCTGCGGCGGCCGCGCGAAGTGCATCGATATCGCTCCGGAGCGTTTCGCTGTTGCTCAGAAGGTCGCGCGCATGGGCGAGCGATGGTTCGGCCGGGGACGTCGAGGGCTGGTTTTCGATGGCGGTCGTCAGCGCCGCGATCCCGGCATAGCGGGGCGTCCGGCTCTCTGCGGGGGCAGACGGATCGGGATCGGGCAGGGCGGGGTCGGGCAGGACGGGGTCAGCCGGTTGCCCGGCGAGCCAGAGACTGCGCAGCCGTTCCGGCAGATCATCCGCCGCCGCCGAGAAACGGGCGGCCTCGATGTGGCTGGCCGTCATCCGCATGGCCCGGGCACGCAGGCGGTCGGCATCGGGCAGGTCCATGCCGAGCAGTTCCACGAGCCCGCGATGCGGCTTGCCCATGTCCAGGGCTGTTTCGGCCCGAAGCAGCCGTTGCGCGGGCGTTCCCCGTTCGTCGGCCATGGTGAGCAGGTCCCAGGCCTCGGCGGCAAACCCGAGGTCCAGCAGGCGTTGCGCGGTTTGCGTCGATGCCTCGGCGGTGACACCCCGATCCTGCCGCGGGGCAGACAATAGCGCGTATTGCAGAAAGGTCAGGTCGTCCGCGCGCCGAGTCAGTATCTGCAGAAGCGATGATCTCACGCTGCCTGCGGTGTCCTCGGCGTCGATCTCGCGCAGGCTATCGAACGCGTCCGCGAAGCGGCCGGCCAGCGCCATGGCGAGCGTGCGGACGCGGCGCAGATCGGGGCCCAGCGGCGTATCCCGATATTCAAACGCATAGGCCGAGACCAGTTCGGGCAGGTCCGGGGCAACGGTGCCAAACTCGGCCAGGCGGCGGTCGACCAGCTCTATCAGGGCATCGGGCGCGACCTCGGACCCTTCGGTCGCGAGCCTGGCCAGTTCGGTGTCGCCGGGTCCGTCCTGCCCGGAACCGGTATCGGCCCGGGCCTCGGCCAGGCGCTGATGCGGATCGGTGGCGCCCGCGACCCGTTCCGAGGTGCGCAGGATCGCTGCGGCAAGCTCGGCCTGCCCGGCGTCAAGCAACCGGCGGCCCAGCACCGGCCCCAGGTGGCGCCGCAGATGGGCGGGCAGCCGGGCAAACCCGCGCTGGATTGCCTCCGGGTCGGCATCGGCGGCCATGCCGGGATTGCCGAGTGCCGCCCACAGCGTCACATCCCCGCCGCAGCCCTGCTGTGCGGCAAAGGTGTCCCCCGCCGCTTCGAGATCGGTCTGGTCCAGCAGGTGAGACAGCGCGGTCAGCACGGATGCGGTGTCGCGCCCGGGCGATGCAAGATCGAGCGCGCGGCGGGCCTCGGCGCCAAAGCCGAAATGCAGATATGTGCGGGCAAGGTCGAGTGCCGCCTGCTTGTCCAGCTTGTCGAACTCGCCGTAGAGCCGTGTGCGGATGCGGGAGACCTGTTGGCCGAACGGTTCGTCGCCGGCCCAGCCCGACAGGTCGAGATCGGTATCGGGAATGCAATGTTGCGGCGCGGGATCGGCGGGCCTGTGTCCGGGCCGGTCGCGGTCGATCGCGGTGACGGCCACGATCTGGGGGAGCGGCCGGGGCTGCGGTTGACCGTCCTCCACGGCTGCGGGGGCGGTTTCGGGTATTGTTTGTCCGGGGGCGTCGGATTCCTGCGGCGTTTCGTCAGCGATGGTCACCGAAGGTGGGATCGGGGTCAGAAGGCCCTGGGCGGCTGCGCGGTCGATCTGCTCAAGGAGCCGGCGTTCGGAGATGTTCGACGATACCGCAGTTTCCATCGCGGGCGCGAGGCGTGCCGGGGGAACGGGGGGCGCATCGACAAGCGCCGGCTTGCCGGTTCCGAACCGATGCAGGCTGATCTCGGGGGCCTGCAACGGCGACATGCGTTCGGGCGGGAATGCAAGGCGGTGCCCGCCGACGGTCAGGGTCTGGGGCTGGCCGGGCTTCGGCTCAAGAAGGTCGATGACGAGGTGCCGTTCACCTTCCATAGATGCCCGCGCGGGGCAGTCGCACCCCAGCGTGATGCCCAGCCCGGTGCCGGTGTCGGGACGGCGAAAACCGGCCACCCGGTCGCGGCCGATCCGGCGGAACACCTGATCGGTGTCGAAACGGTGCGTGCCACCCTCAAGTTCCAGGCGCAGCCCGCGATGGATCGGGTCCAGCGACCAATCGGTCCCGGCGGGCAGCCTGAACACAAGGCGGGTGAATTCGCCGTGTTCGCCGGAGCGAACCGGAATGGTGTCGGCCGTGGCGGCGCTGCCGGCCACGAGCGCTGCGGCGATCAACGCGCGGATCATGCGGCGTCCTGCTTGACCGATTTCAGGGCGTCCTCGAGATCGGTGAAGCCGGGGCGGATATGGGCCGGCGTATTCTGGCGACCGACCTCGATGCAGATCGCGGCCGCGTGATTGTGCAGGTTGGCCACCAGCACTTCGCGGATCAGCTGATAGAAATGCCCGTCCTCCTCGATGACGGAGCGCACACGCGCGGCGAAGGGGCCGACCAGCCCGTAGGCCAGGAACACGCCGAGGAATGTTCCGACCAGGGCGCCGCCGATCATCTTGCCGAGAATCTCCGGCGGCTGGTCGATGGACCCCATCGTCTTGATCACGCCCAGCACGGCGGCGACGATACCCAGTGCAGGCAGGCCATCGGCCACGGTCTGCAGCGCATGTGACGAATGCAGCGCATGGTTCAGGTTGGTTTCCATCCGCTTTTCAAGCACTTCCTCGACCTGGTGCGGATCGTCATAGTTCATCGACGCCGACCGCATCGTGTCGCAGATCAGGTCGACCGCCTCGCGGTCGCCGAGGATCCTGGGGTATTTCCCAAAGAGTGCAGAGCCGTCCGGATCCTCGATATGGCTTTCCGCGTCGACCGGGTTGGACCGGGCGATGCGGATCAGCGCAAAGAGCAGGCACAGCAGGTCGCGGTAATCCTCGGGTTTCCATTTCGGGCCGCGAAACACCTTGGCGATGTCGCGACCGGTATGTTTCACGGCGGCCAGATCGTTGCCGAGCAGGAAAGCCCCCACGGCGGCGCCGCCGATCATCATCAGTTCGAACGGGAGCGAATGAAGGATGATCGCCATCTTGCCCCCGGCGGCGATGTAACCGCCGAATACCATCCCGAAGATCATGACTATGCCGAAAATACCGATCACGCGCAGATTCCTTCCCCGGTTCACGGCACCGTCCCACAGTCGGCTTAACAAAGCCTTGCCGTCGCACCCCGCTTGCGCCCGTGATCGTCGCGCCCTAAATCTGCGCGTCATGGCAAAGCAGAAAACAGATCCCAACTACAAGGTGATCGCCGAGAACCGGCGCGCCCGCTTCGATTACGCGATCGAGGACGACCTGGAATGCGGGCTGCTGTTGCAGGGGTCCGAGGTCAAGGCGCTGCGTGCCACCGGCGCGAATATCGCCGAGAGCTATGCCGCGGTCGAGGAGGGCGAACTGTGGCTGGTCAACAGCTATATCGCGCCCTACGAACAGGCCAAGACATTCCCCCACGAGGAACGCCGCCGCCGCAAGCTGCTGGTGTCGCGCCGCGAGCTTGCCGATCTGTGGAACGCCACCCAGCGCAAGGGCATGACGCTGGTGCCGATCGTGCTCTATTTCAACCACAAGGGGCTGGCCAAGCTGAAGATCGGGATCGCGAAGGGCAAGAAACTGCATGACAAGCGCGAAAGCCAGGCGAAACGCGACTGGGGCCGGCACAAGCAGCGGTTGCTGAAGGATCACGGCTGAGGTGAAATCCGCCGCCGCGCCGCCTTGCGGTAACGCCCTCCAGCAGCTAGGCAGGGCGGGACATTCCGCGAGGGAAAAGACATGGCGCAGGACGATCCGAAAACCCTTGTTTCCACCGACTGGCTGGCGGCGCATCTGAAGGACCCCGACCTGCGGGTCCTTGATGCGTCATGTTACCTGCCCGGCGCCGGGCGCGACGCGAAGGCCGAGTATGACGCCGGCCATATTCCGGGTGCGCGGTTCTTCGATATCGATGATATCTCGGACCACCGGTCGGATCTGCCGCACATGGTGCCGCCGGTCGAGAAATTCATGTCGCGGTTGCGCGCGATGGGCGTGGGCGACGGGCATCAGGTCGTGGTCTATGACGGCGCGGGGCTGTTTTCCGCCGCCCGCGTCTGGTGGCTGTTCCGGTTGATGGGGCAGGAGGATGTGGCGGTGCTCGACGGGGGGCTGCCGAAATGGACGGCCGAGGGGCGCGAGATCGAGGACCTGCCGCCCGTGATCCGCGACCGCCACATGACGGTGCGGGTGCAGAACAGCCTCGTGCGCGATGTGACCCAGGTCAGCCAGGCGTCGAAACTGGGCGATCACGAGATCCTCGATGCCCGGTCGGCCGAGCGGTTCCGGGGCGAGGTGCCCGAACCGCGCGAAGGTCTGCGCGCCGGCCATATCCCCGGATCCCGCAACGTGCCCTATACCAGCCTGCTGAACGGCGATGCCACGATGAAGGCGCCCGATGAGCTGCGGCAGCTGTTCGACGCCGCCGGTGTCGATCTGTCCAAGCCGGTCATCACAACCTGCGGGTCCGGGGTGACGGCGGCGGTGATCAGCCTGGCGCTGGAACGGATCGGCAAGACCGATCATTCGCTCTATGACGGGTCCTGGACCGAATGGGGCGCCTTCCCGACCCTTCCCATCGCAACCGGAGACGCGTGATGTTCGAAACGCTGAAAGCCCAACCCGCCGACAAGATCCTGGCCCTGATGCAGATGTTCCGCGATGACCCGCGGACCGACAAGATCGACCTGGGCGTGGGGGTCTATCGCAATGCCGACGGCATCACGCCGGTGATGCGCGCCGTCAAGGCCGCCGAGCATCGGCTGTGGGAAACCCAGGACACCAAGGCCTATACCGGATTGCTGGGCGACCCGGCCTATGCGGATGCCATGATCGGGCTGATCCTGGGCGACGCGGTGCCGCGCGCCGCGATCGCGGCCGCCGCCACGCCGGGCGGAACCGGCGCCTGCCGGCAGGCGTTCGAGATGATCCGCATGGCCAACCCCTCGGCGCGGGTTTTCGTGTCCGACCCGACCTGGCCCAACCACATTTCGATCCTGAACTATCTGGGGATCGAAGCGGTGCCCTACCGCTATTTCGACAGCGAAACCCGCGGCGTGGATTTCGACGGCATGATTTCCGACCTGAAGAAGGCCGCGCCGGGCGATGTCGTGCTGCTGCATGGCTGCTGTCACAATCCGACCGGCGCCAACCTGAACCCGGTGCAATGGCAAGAGGTGATCGCGGTTCTG
This sequence comes from Pukyongiella litopenaei, assembly GCF_003008555.2. Taxonomy (NCBI): domain Bacteria; kingdom Pseudomonadati; phylum Pseudomonadota; class Alphaproteobacteria; order Rhodobacterales; family Paracoccaceae; genus Pukyongiella; species Pukyongiella litopenaei. The sequence continues at coordinate 3,035,165 of NZ_CP027665.1, forward strand.
AACGCAACCGGCGCGGTGCCGATGATCGACATCGCCTATCAGGGCTTTGGCGACGGTCTCGAAGCGGATGCCGCCGGCACCCGCACGGTCGCCGCCGGCGTGCCCGAATGCCTGATCGCGGCGAGCTGTTCCAAGAATTTCGGCGTCTACCGCGAACGCACCGGCCTGCTGATGGCCATTGCCGCCGATACCGGCCGCCAGGGGCTGAACCAGGGCACGCTGGCCTTCCTGAACCGGCAGAACTATTCCTTCCCGCCCGATCACGGCGCGCGCGTCGTGACCACCATTCTCAACGACGCCGATCTGCGCGCCGACTGGGCGGCGGAACTGGAGGATGTGCGGCTGTCCATGCTGGGCCTGCGGCGGCAACTGGCCGACGAATTGCAGCGGCTGGCGGGATCGGACAGGTTCGCCTTCATCGGCGACCATCGCGGCATGTTTTCGCGCCTCGGCGCATCGCCCGCACTGGTCGAGAAACTGCGCCAGGACCACGGGATCTACATGGTGGGCGACAGCCGCCTGAACATCGCGGGGCTGAACGCCAAGACCGTTCCGATCCTCGCCGACGCCATCATCAGGGCCGGCGTCTGAACCGCGGCATTCGCGCCGCGCCTTGCGGCGTCGGCGGCGTCTGCGGCGGCCGGAAAAGAAAAGCCCCGGGCCATGGCCCGGGGCTTTCCCGTTTCAGGTGGCGGGGGAGGTCAGCCCAGCGAGAACTCGGGATAGGCTTCCATGCCGGTTTCGGCCTGGTCCAGCCCGTTGATCTCGGCTTCCTCGTCCGGACGCAGGCCGATCAGCCTCTTGATCGCCGTGAACACGATGTAGCTGACGACGAACACGAACAGGCCGATGGACGCAAAGCCGACAAGCTGGGTGACAAAGCTGGCCTCGGCATTGGTCCAGGCGACGATGAAGGTGCCCCAGAGACCGGCAGCCAGATGCACCGGAATGGCGCCCACCACGTCGTCGATCTTCAGCTTGTCGAGGACCGGAACCGTGAACACCACGATCACGCCGCCCACGGCGCCGATGATCAGCGACTGGAACAGGCTCGGGGCCAGCGGTTCGGCGGTGATCGACACCAGCCCGGCCAGCGCGCCGTTCAGCACCATGGTCAGATCGACCTTGCCATAGCGCAGCTGCACCAGAACCAGCGCCGCCACCGCGCCGGCCGCGGCCGCCATGTTGGTGTTGGCGAAGATGCGCGAGATGTCGGCGATGTCGGAAATCGTGCCCATGGCCAGCTGCGAGCCGCCGTTGAAGCCGAACCAGCCCAGCCACAGGATGAAGGTGCCGAGCGTGGCCAGCGCCAGGTTCGAGCCGGGGATCGGTACGACCTTGCCGTCCGCGGTGTATTTGCCGATCCGCGGTCCCAGCACCAGCGCCCCGGCCAGGGCTGCGAAACCGCCCGCCGCGTGCACCAGCGTCGAGCCGGCAAAGTCGGAAAAGCCCATCTCGGACAGCCAGCCGCCGCCCCACTGCCAGGAGGCCTCGATCGGATAGATGATACCGGTCAGCACCACCACGAAGGCGAGGAACGGCCACAGCTTGATCCGTTCGGCCAGCGTGCCCGACACGATCGACGCGGTGGTCGCGCAGAACATCAGCTGAAAGAAGAAATCGGACCCGACCGAGGCATAGCCGAGATCGGGATCGACGCCATCCAGCCCGACCGCTTCGAGCGCGGCAGGCGCCAGCCCGCCCAGAACGCCGGCGATCGACCAGCTGTCACCGGGATACATCAGGCCGTAGCCGACCAGCCAGTACATGATCGCGGCAATCGAAAACAGCGCGATATTCTTGGTCAGCTGCATGGTCACGTTCTTGGAGCGCACCAACCCGGCCTCGAGCATGGCGAACCCGGCGGCCATCCAGAACACGAGGAAGCCGCCCACCAGAAACAGCAGCGAGGTCAGGATGTATTGGGTGTGCTGAGCCGTCTCGCCGGCGACGGCCGTGGCCTCCTGCGCCATCGCCAGACCCGGCAAGGCCAGCATCGGTGCGGCGAAGGCAAGCGTCTTGATCGGTTTCATGTCTCGTCTTCCTTCCTTGCGCGCGTTCACAGCGCGTCCTCGTTCATTTCGCCGGTGCGCACCCGCACGGCCTGATCCACATCCAGCACGAAAATCTTACCGTCGCCGATCTTGCCGGTCTGGGCGCTGCGCGCGATGGTTTCGACCATCTCTTCGGCCTGGTCGTCCGGCACCACCAGTTCCAGCTTGATCTTGGGGACGAAATTCACCTGGTATTCCGCGCCGCGATAGATCTCGGTATGGCCGGATTGCGAGCCGAAGCCCTTGATTTCCGTGACCATCATTCCGCGCAGCCCGATCTCGGTCAGCGCTTCGCGCACCTCGTCGAGCTTGAATGGCTTGATCGTTGCAATGATCTGTTTCACTCGGTTTTCCTTCCTGTTGGGCCGCCCCCGGGTGATGACAACGGGGCTGCACCTCATGCATGGTCAGGGAACCCGATCCCGCGCGTGGCGGGTATGCTGCGGATGCGAAAAAACCGTCCCTGGCGCGAAAGAACGCACAATTTTTGCACAAAAACGATCCATCGATGAAAAATTGGGCAGACACCTTTCCCGGCTTCGATCCCAATCGGGCCTCTACAATCCGGCGGCGGCGGGGTAGTCTGCGCGAAAAGGCCGAAAAGGGCGTGCAGGCATGACGGACAGGAAACGGCGAAACCCGCCGCTGGTCGCGGACCGGCGCTATGGCCCGGGCAAGAAAACCGCGGCCAAATCAGCGCGCAAATCCACCGGGTCCCGGTCGAAACCGGCCGGCACCCGCAAAAGCGCCGGGCGCGGCGCGCGGAAACGGTCGAACGCCCGCAAGGGCGGCGGCGGTATCTTCGGCTGGGTCGGGCGGCTGATCCGCTCGGTGATCGGCTGGATCCTGCGGCTGATCTGGGTGGTCACGTCGCGGGTGACCATCGTGATGGTGCTGCTGGTGGCGCTGGGGGTCGGCTATATCTATACGACCCTGCCGGAACCGGAGACCCTGCTGGACCAGCGCGCGCGCGGGTCCGTCACGATGCTCGACCGCAACGGCGAGGTGTTCGCGTGGCGCGGCGACCAGTTCGGCGGGGTGGTCACCACCGAAACCGTGTCGCCACATCTCAAGAACGCGATTATCGCCACCGAGGACAAGCGATTCTACCGGCATTTCGGTGTCAGCCCGCGCGGCGTCGCCAGCGCGGTGCGCATCAATCTGCGCGAGGGGCGCGGCCCGCTCTCGGGTCATGGCGGATCGACGATCACCCAGCAGACGGCAAAGATACTGTGCCTGGGCGACCCCTACGATCCCGCCTCGGGCAAGACCGAGGCCGAATTCGAGGCCGATTGCCGCCGCACCACGCTCTGGCGCAAGATCAAGGAAGCGATCTTTGCGATGGCGATGGAGGTGAAATACTCCAAGGACGAGATCCTGACCATCTACATGAACCGCGCCTTCCTCGGCGCCGGGGCGCGTGGCTTCGAGGCGGCGAGCCAGCGGTATTTCGACAAGTCCTCGGCGCAGCTCAACGCCTCCGAGGCGGCGATGCTGGCCGGTCTGCTGGTGGCGCCGACACGGTTTGCCCCCACCAACAACCTGACCCGCGCGCAGAACCGGGCCAGCCTCATCATCGGCCTGATGGAGGACCAGGGCTATCTGAGCGCGGAGCAGGCCCGGCAGGCGCGGGCGAACCCCGCCCGGCTGTCACAGGCCGCGGCCGAGCGGGCAGGCGGCTATTTCGCCGACTGGGTGATGGAAAAGACACCGGACTACTTCGCCCGCAACACCACCGAGGACGTGGTGATCCGCACCACGCTGGACCGCCGGCTGCAGGCCGCCGCCGAAGAGGCGATGAAGTTCGTGTTCCAGGAAAAGGTCAGCGACGAATCCAAGGCGCAGGCCGCGATCGTGGTGATGTCCGCCGACGGGGCGGTGCGCGCGATCGTGGGGGGGCGTGAAACACGGGTGTCGGGGGTTTTCAACCGCGCCACCCAGGCCCGGCGGCAGACGGGATCGGCGTTCAAGCCCTTCGTCTACGCAACCGCGCTGGAACTGGGCTATTCGCCTCTCGACACGGTGGTGGATGAACCGTTCTGCATGAATATCGCCGGCTCCGGCCGCTGGTGTCCCGAGAATTACAGCCACCGCTATTCCGGCCGGGTGACGCTGACGGATGCGCTGAAACGGTCGCTGAACATCCCGGCGGTCAAGATCTCGGAAAGCGCCGGCCGCGAATCGGTGCGGCAGGTGGCCAGCGATTTCGGCATCGAAAGCGACCTCGCCGCCGGACCGGCGCTGGCGCTGGGGGCGTCCGAGGCGACGCTGATCGAGATGACGGGCGCCTATGCGGGTATCCTCAACGGTGGTTCGGCGGTCACGCCCTACGGGCTGACCGAACTGACGCTGCTGGGCGACGACGCGCCCCTGATGGGGGCCACGGGCGGCATCGGCGAACGGGTGATCCGTCAGAAAGCGGCGCAACAGCTGGTCTGGATGCTGGAAAAGGTGATCTCCGAGGGCACCGGAACGCGGGCGCGGCTGAACGGCTGGCAGGCGGCGGGCAAGACCGGCACCTCGCAGGAGGCGCGCGACGCCTGGTTCATCGGCTTTACCTCGCAATATGTGGCCGGCGTGTGGATGGGTTATGACGACAACACGCCGCTGAAAGGGGTGACCGGCAGCGGCCTGCCCGCCGAGATCTGGCACGAGACGATGGTGCGCGTGCATGACGGGCTGACGCCGACGCCGCTGCCGCTGATGGAGCCGCAGGGACCGACCCGGACCCGCGAACCGGGCGGCGCGGGCAACGCGAACAACCGGCGCAGCGGCGGCGGGCTGGGTCAGGTCGTCGACAATGTCCTGCGCGATATCTTTGGCGGCGGCGGTGGCAACCGCGGCGGCAACACGCCCCGTCAGGCCGGCGACCGCTGACGCCCTGGGTCAGCGGCCCCGACCGGAGCCGCGGCCGGTTTCCCGGGCTTCCAGCAGAGACCCCGCGCGGCCGGTCGCTCAGCCGGCCTTTTGCAGGTCGGCAATCAACTGGTCGATATTGCCCTTGCGCCGGTCGAGCATGGCACCGATTTCGGTGCGTTCGGTCAGCAGCAGGTTCACGCCCTCGACGAACATGTTGAAGAACCGTTCGCGGCCCGATTTGTCCGACACGAGGAAGGTCACGTTGAACGGCGCTTCGCCCTTCAGATGCGCGGTGGCGCGGATTTCATACCCGGCCTTGATCTTGCGCGTGCCCTTCACCTCGACGCGGCCGCCGATGAATTCCCGGAACTGGCGCCCGTATTTGCGGGCGACATAGGACTGGAATGCCTTGGTAAAGGACCGCATCTGGGCCTTGCTGGCGCGGCGGCCATCGGGCCCCAATGCGTAACGCGCCATGATCGGCACATCGGCGTAGCGGACAAAGATCTTCTCGAAATCCTTGATCATCGCCGATTCGGATTTTCCCGAGGCAATGACCTTGTTGATATCGCCAACCAGCGAATCGACCAGGGAACGGGCGCCGGCCTCGGTCAGGGCCAGCAGCGGTGCCGGCAGCGTCGCGAGCGCCGAAGCGGCGGCGGCCGAGGTCAGGAAGGAGCGGCGGGGCAGGGACTTATTCAGCATATGGGTCCTCGTAGATATCGGCATAGGGGTCGGACGCGCCGCCCCCGGATGTATCGGCATACGGGTCTACATAGGAATCCCCGTCATTGCCTTCCAGTTCGTAGCGCCGGTTTTCAAGGTAGATCACCCGGGCAACGGCATAGCTGTCGGCGCTTTCATACAATATCGCGTCGACCGTGTCCGAATACCGGCCACGATCCGACAGCCGTTCCACCACGTTCGAATAGACGCCGATATTCTCGGCCGGGTTCTGCAGCGCGAAGGTGAGCGGGTTGGTAAAGAAATCGGCAACGAGGCCGATCGCGTCGCGCTGGGTCGACGGACCGAAGCCGGGCAGTTCGACATAGGCGCCCGCCGGTGCGCCCCAGACATGCAGGGTTTCGCCGAAATCCGTCTCGGCCTCGGGTATGCCGAATTCTGTGGCCGGATCGGCCAGGCCGGCAAAGCCGATCGTGGTGTTCACCAGGAACCGCGCCAGTGAGATGCCCGCTTCGCGGAAATTGCCCTGGGCGATGAAGTTGGCGGTATCGCCCGGCTTCGAGAGGTTTTCCGAGAAATAGTTGAAACTGTCCTCGATCGGGTCCGGTATCAGGTTGGTATAGCCCTTGGCTGCCGGGCGAAAGAAGATCCTGTCCACCGCCACGTTGAACCGGTGAACCGCGCGGTTGTTCTTTTCGTAGGGGTCGAAGGGCTCGCCGCTGGCCACCTGTTCGGGCGTGGGGGTTGCGCAACCGGACAGCAGCGCGCTCAGGGCTATGACAATTCCGGCCTTGGCGGCGCAATCATTAACGTTCATTTGACCGGTATCCGTTACGTCTTCGCCCACGACCCGTGATCGGGATGCCTTGGTTGGTTCACTTGAAGCCCGCCTTGACTTAATGTCAAAGCGGCGATTTGGAAACCGGCTAATTTCGGCCGGACCATGTATCCCCGCCCGGACGGCGCGGGACAGGAGAGTCTGAATGAGACGAAAAAGCGGCCGCGAGGAATTGCGCGACGCGCGGCGACAGAGCCGCGGCCTCTACTGGTTCGTTGCTGTTTTCAGCTTTTTCGTCAACCTGTTGATGTTGACCGGGCCGCTCTACATGCTGCAGGTCTATGACCGGGTGCTGGGCAGCCGGTCCGAGGAAACGCTGGTGGCGCTGTCGCTGTTGGTGGCGTTTCTCTACGGCAACATGGCGCTGCTGGATTTCGCGCGGGGCCGGATCATGGCGCGCGCCGGGGCGCGATTCCAGTCGCGGCTCGACCGGCGCGTGTTCGAAGCGATGATCCGCCGGTCCTCGGTGTCGAACGATCCGGTGGCGCAGACCGGGCTGTCCGACCTGGAATCGGTGCAGCGGCTGATCGCGTCGCCGGTGATGATGTCGGCTTTCGACATTCCCTGGACCCCGGTTTTCCTGTTCGGGATCATGCTGTTCCACCCCTGGCTGGGTATCCTGGCGGTGGTCGGCGGGGCGATACTGATCGTGATCACCGTGCTCAACCAGGTGTTTTCGCGCCGGCCGGTGATCGAGGCCAACACCGCGAGCCACCGGGCCAACCTGATGTCCGAGGGCATCCGCACCGAAAGCGAAATGATCCGGTCGATGGGGATGCAGGGCGCTGCGTTCCGCCGCTGGCAGGTGGCCCGGGAACATTCCCTGCAACGCGGCGTTGCGGCCGGCGATGTCAGCGGCAGGTTTTCATCGACCACCAAGGCGCTGCGCCTGTTCCTGCAATCGGCGATGCTGGGGCTGGGCGCCTACCTGGTGCTGCAGAACGAGGTGACGCCGGGCGCGATGATCGCCGCATCGATCCTGCTCGGCCGGGCGCTGGCGCCGATCGAAATGGCGATCGGTCAATGGGCGCTCGTGCAGCGCGCGACGAAAGGCTGGTCGAACCTGGCGGAACTGCTCGATGCGGTGCCGCCTGAACGCGAGCGCACGCCGCTGCCACGCCCCAAGGCCAACCTGCGGACACAGGCGCTGACCATCGTGCCGCCGGGCGAGAAACGCGCCTCGCTCAAGAACGTGTCCTTCGTGGTCGAGCCGGGGCAGGCAATCGGTGTGATCGGACCGTCAGGCTCCGGCAAGACGACGCTGGCGCGTGCGCTCACCGGCGTCTGGTATCCCGCCGGTGGCGAGGTGCGGCTGGACGGGGCCGCGCTGGACCAGTATGACCCCGACGCGCTGGGCCGCTATATCGGCTACCTGCCGCAACGGGTGCAGCTGTTCGACGGGACGATTGCCGAGAACATCGCCCGCCTCGACCTGCAGCCCGATCCGGACAAGGTTGTCGCGGCCGCCCGGATGGCCGCCGCCCATGACATGATCGTGGAACTGCCGCATGGCTACGATACGCCGGTCTCGGCCACCAGCGGGCGGCTGTCGGGCGGTCAGATCCAGCGAATCGGGCTGGCCCGCGCCATGTATGACGAGCCGGTGATCCTGATCCTGGACGAACCGAACTCGAATCTCGACAACGAGGGGTCGCTGGCGCTGAACAAGGCGATCCGCATGATGAAGGAAACCGGGCGTTCGGTGCTGATCATGGCGCACCGGCCCGCCGCGATACAGGAATGCGACATGCTGCTGGTGCTCGATCACGGTATCCGCGCCGCCTTCGGGCCCAAGGACGAGGTGCTGCGCAAGCTGGTGGTCAATCACGAGGAAATCCAGAAGACCAAGAGCATGGGGGGCGTGCGATGAGCGCCGGGGAATGGTCCGCCCGCCGGCCGGTCCTGATCGGGCTGGCGGCGCTTCTGGTGCTGCTCGGGGGCTTTGGCAGCTGGGCGGCCATGACCCGGCTTTCGGGCGCCATCATCGCGTCGGGCCGGATCGAGGTGGACCGCAACCGGCAAGTGGTCCAGCATCTCGACGGCGGCGTGGTCGATGAAATCCTCGTTCAGGAAGGGGACAGTGTCGAACTGGGTCAGGTCATGATCCGGCTCGATGACAAGCTGCTGCTGTCGCAATACAATATCGCCGAGGGGCAGTTGTTCGAGGTGCTGGCGCGCCGGGGCCGGCTGGAGGCCGAGCGCGACGGGACCGACATCATCGCCTATGCTCCCGAGATCGTCGAGGCGGCCGGGTCGCGCAGCGACATCGCCGACCTGCTGGCCGGCCAGGAACGCCTGTTCCGCGCCCGCAACGAATCGACCGAGCGCGAATCCGAGCAGCTCGACAAGCGCCGGGCACAGATCCGCGACCAGATCGTCGGCATCAAGGCGCAGCAGAAATCGCTGAACACGCAGCTCGACCTGATTCAGGAAGAATTGGACAATCAGGAATCGCTGCTCAAGAAAGGTCTCGCGCAGGCGGCAACGGTGCTGAACCTGCAACGCACCGCCGCCGATCTGGATGGCACGCTGGGCGAACTGACCGCCGCGCAGGCCCAGGCCGAAGGGCGCATCACCGAGATCGAGATCGAGATGCTCAAGCTGGGGACCACCCGGCGCGAAGAGGCGATCACCGAGCTGCGCGACCTGCAATATCGCGAACTGGAACTGGCCGAACAACGGCGGTCGCTGCGCGAACAGCTCGACCGGCTGGACATCACCGCGCCGGTTTCGGGGATCGTCTATGGCCTGCAGGTGCACACCCCCCGGTCGGTGATCCGCGCCGCCGAGCCGGTGCTCTACCTCGTGCCGCAGGACCGCCCGCTGGTCATCGCCGCGCGGGTCGAGCCGATCCATATCGATCAGATCTATGTCGGGCAGGCGGTTTCGCTGCGGTTCTCGGCGCTGGACCAGCGGCAGACGCCCGAACTGTCGGGGACCGTGCGCCAGGTTTCGGCGGATGCCTTCGACGACGATGCCACCCAGGCGTCGTTCTACCGGGCAGAGATCATGCTGGACGAGGACCAGCAGGCCCGGCTGCCCGATGGCACCGTCCTGATCCCCGGCATGCCGGTCGAGACCTTTATCCGGACCCGGGACCGGACGCCGCTGGCCTATCTGGTCAAGCCGCTGTCGGATTACTTCGTCAAGGCGTTCCGGGAATCCTGACATTGGCCCTTTCCGAGGACGCGCATCCCCGCTAGCGTCCGCGCAAAGCTGCAGCGGAGGCGAGGACAGACATGACGATCGAAGAAAAGCTGGCCGAACTGGGGATCATCCTGCCGGACGCGCCGGCGCCGGCGGCGAACTATGTGCCCTATGTGCAAAGCGGCAATCTGGTCTATGTGTCCGGCCAGATCTCCACGGACGATGCGGGATCACTGATTACCGGCAAGCTGGGCGACGGTTTGGAGACCAGCGAGGGGGCCGCAGCCGCGAAACGCTGTGCGATCAACCTGCTGGCGCAGGTCCGCGCCGCCTGCGGCGGCGACCTGAACCGGCTTGAACGCGTGGTCAAGCTGACCGGATTCGTCAATTCCACCGCCGATTTCATCGAGCAGCCGCAGGTGATCAACGGCGCCTCGGATTTCCTTGTCGAGGTGCTGGGCAATGCGGGCCGTCACGCGCGCTCCGCCGTATCAGCAGCCGCGCTGCCGCTGGGCGTCGCGGTCGAGATCGAGGGGATCTTCCAGATCCGATGACCGTGCCGCCGCTACCACAGGATTTCCTGCGCCTGCCCGTCGCCCACCGCGCGCTGCATGACACCGCGCAGGGACGGCCCGAAAACAGCCGCGCGGCGATTCGCGCGGCAATCGAGGCCGGCTATGCCATCGAGATCGACCTGCAGCCGAGCGCGGACGGGGTGCCGCTGGTCTTCCACGACTACGACCTGTCGCGGCTGACCGAGGCCCGCGGTCCGGTGCGCGACCTGACCGCGGCCGAGGCCGGGCGCGTGCCACTCGGGCATGGCGATGGCGAAGGCATCCCGACGCTGGCCGAGGTGCTCGACCTGGTTGCGGGCCGGGTGCCGCTGCTGGTCGAGATCAAGGACCAGGACGGCGCGCTGGGGCCTGACGTGGGGCCGCTCGAGGCCGCCACGGCGGCGGCGCTCGCCGGTTACGCGGGGCCGGTGGCGGTGATGTCGTTCAATCCGCATTCCGTGGCCGAGATGGCCCGGCTGGCCCCGGATCTGCCGCGCGGGCTGGTCACCGACCGGTTCGAGGCCGCCGACTGGCCGGTTCCGGCGGACCGGCGCGCGGCGCTGCGCGAGATCCCGGATTTCGACCGGGTCGGCGCCGCCTTCATCAGCCACCAGGCCAAGGATCTCGGTCGCGGCCGGGTGCAGGACCTGCGTCGCGCCGGTGTGCCGGTGCTGTGCTGGACCATCCGGTCGCCGCAGGCCGAGGCAGACGCGCGCCGTCTTGCCGACAATGTGACCTTCGAACGCTATCTGGCGGCCTTGCCCGCTTGAACCCCGGTACGCCGGGGCCGATCATGGGGCATGGATCAGGCGCAGATCGAAATCACGGTTCTTGCCTCGCTGTCGCAGATCGCCGCCGGCGACTGGGATGCCTGCGCCTGCCCGGAAACCGCCGACGGGGGCCGCCCCCGCGACCCGTTCACCACGCACCGGTTCCTCAAGGCGCTGGAGGAGAGCGGGTCGGTCGGACCCGGCACCGGCTGGCAGCCGCAATACCTGGTCGCGCGGCTCGATGGCATGGTGATCGCCTGCGCGCCGCTCTATGCCAAGGGCCACAGCCAGGGCGAATACATCTTCGACCATTCCTGGGCCCATGCCTATGAACGCGCGGGCGGCGATTATTACCCCAAGCTGCAGATGGCGGTGCCGTTCACCCCGGCGACCGGGCGGCGGTTGCTGGTGCGGCCGGGCTATGACGGGATCGGCCAGTCCGCGCTGGTCCAGGGCGCGGTGCAGCTTGCCGCCGATAACGGCCTGTCGTCGCTGCACATCACCTTCTGCACCCCGGACGAGGCCGAGGCGGGCGAAAGGATGGGCCTGCTGAAACGCACCAGCCAGCAGTTTCACTGGCTCAACCGGGGCTTTGCGGATTTCGGTGATTTCCTCGCGGCGCTGAGTTCCCGCAAACGCAAGGCCATCCGCAAGGAACGCAGCCGCGCCAACGGCTTTGGCGGCACCATCCACATGCTGAGCGGAGACGACATCCGCCCCGAACACTGGGATGCGTTCTGGGTCTTTTACCAGGATACCGGATCCCGGAAATGGGGCTCGCCCTATCTCACGCGGGCGTTCTTTGACGCGGCGCAGGCGCATCTGCGCGACGATCTGCTGCTGGTGATGGCCGAACGCGGCGGGCGCTGGGTCGCGGGCGCCCTGAACGTGATCGGGCGCGAAACCCTGTTCGGCCGCTACTGGGGCTGCGTCGAAACACATCCCTGCCTGCATTTCGAGATGTGTTACTATCGCGCCATCGAGTTTGCGATCGCGCATGGATTCGCCCGGGTCGAGGCCGGTGCGCAGGGTGAACACAAGCTGGCCCGCGGCTACCTGCCGACGCAGATCTGCAGTCTGCACTGGGTGGCGGATCCGGGGTTCGCCCGGGCCATCGCGCAGTATCTCGAGGCCGAGGCGGATGCCGTGGGCGACGAGATCGAGGCGCTGACCGAATACGGCCCCTTCCGCAAGGTGCCGGTGGAGGAACGGGAATGAGCGAACGTCTGTCCGAAGAAACCCGGGCGCTGCTGCTGGCGCCGCTGATCGAGAATGGCTGGCACCCGGTCGAGGGGCGCGATGCGATTGCCAAGACCTATGAATTCGCGACCTTTGTCGATGCGTTCGGATGGATGACGCGGGTCGCGCTCTGGGCCGAGAAATGGAACCACCATCCCGATTGGCGCAATGTCTACAACCGGGTCGAGGTAGAACTGACCACCCATGACGTTGGCGGATTGACCGCGCGGGATGCCAAGCTCGCCCGCAAGATGGATACGCTCGCGGGCTGAGCGGCGGGTGGTCCGGCTACATCGACGCGAGCAGCGCCTCGCCGGCCGACACTTCGCAGACGCCGGGGTTTTCCTCGGCCTGCAGCAGCGACACGGTGCCGTCCTCGACAAGCATCGCATAGCGTTTCGACCGGGCGTTCAGACCGGCGGGCGGCGCGTCGAAATTCATGCCGATGGCGGTGGTGAAGGCGCTCGACGGGTCCGCCAGCATGGTGATGCCCGCGGCCGTGGCGCCGGTCGCGTCGCCCCAGGCGCCCATCACGAAGGGATCGTTGACCGACACGCAGACGATCTCGTCCACGCCCTTGTCGGCGAACCCGGAAAAGGTGCGCACGAAGCTGGGCACATGGGCCGAATGGCAGGTCGGGGTATAGGCGCCGGGCACGGCAAAGATCACCACCTTGCGGCCTGCCAGCCGGTCGGCGAGCGCCACCGGTTCGGGACCGTCCGGGCCCATCTGAAGCAGCGTTGCGTCGGGCAGCTTGTCTCCGGTCGAAATGCTCATGGCGGTGTTTCTCCCCTGCTGGAATTGCGTTCGAGTCGCTGGCGACTATAGGGTGCGGGCCAGACCCGTGCCAACAGACCCGGGCCGGAAAAAGAGAGGTGCTTTGGCATGGATGACATCGTTGTGATCGGGGCGGGGCAGGCGGGGGCGTCGATGGTCGCCCGGCTGCGCAAGGACGGGTTCGCCGGCCGCCTGACGCTGATCGGCGAGGAACCGGTTCCGCCCTATCAGCGGCCGCCGCTGTCCAAGGGCTATCTGCTGGGCGAGATGGCGCTGGAGCGGCTGTTCCTGCGGCCCGAGAGCTTCTATGCCGACGAGAATATCGTGTTGCGTTCCGGGCAGCGGGTCGATGCGATCGACCGCGTGGCGAAAACCGTCCGCGTCGATGGCGAAACCATCGCCTATGACCAGCTGGCGCTGACGACCGGCTCGGTGCCGCGGCGGTTGCCCGCGTCGATCGGCGGCGATCTGGCGGGCGTGCATGTGGTGCGGACGCTGAGCGATGTCGACGCGATGGCGCCTGACGTGACCGAGGGCGCGCGCGCCCTGATCGTGGGCGGTGGCTATATCGGGCTCGAGGCGGCGGCGGTCGCGGCCAGGCTGGGGGCCGAGGTGGTGCTGGTCGAGGCCGCTGGGCGGATCCTGCAACGGGTCGCCGCGCCGGAAACCTCCGAGTTCTTCCGCAGCCTGCATCGCGGGCATGGCGTCGATATCCGCGAAGGCGTGGGGCTGGACCGCCTGATCGGCAAGGACGGGCGCGTGTCCGGCGCGGTGCTGAGCGACGGGCGCGAATTGCCTGCCGATTTCGTGGTGGTCGGCATCGGCATCGAACCCGCAACCGCGCTGGCGCAGGCGGCGGGGCTGGACATCGACAACGGCATCGCCGTGGACGTACTTTGCCGGACCTCGGACCCGGCGATCTGGGCGGCGGGCGATTGCTGTTCCTTTCCCTACCGGGACGGGCGGCTGCGGCTGGAAAGCGTGCCCAACGCCATCGACCAGGCGGAATGCGTGGCGGGCAACATGCTGGGCGCCGGCGTGGCCTATGTGCCGAAACCGTGGTTCTGGTCGGACCAGTATGATGTCAAGCTGCAGATCGCCGGGCTGAACACCGGCTATGACCGGATCGTGACCCGCCGGGGCGAGAGCGGCGCGGTTTCGTTCTGGTATTTCCGTGGCGACGACCTGCTGGCGGTGGACGCGATGAACGATCCGCGCGCCTATATGGTCGGCAAACGCCTGATCGAGGCCGGGCGCAGCGCCGATGCGGCGGTGATCGCCGACGGGTCTGCCGACCTCAAGGCGCTGCTGCGACCGTGAGGATCATCGCGGGACGGTTCCGGGGCCGCGCGCTGGCCGCGGTCGGCAAGGGCGATGCGGGCGCCCATCTGCGCCCGACCACCGACCGGGTGCGCGAAAGCCTGTTCTCGGTCCTGACGCATCTGGATGTGCTGGACGGGGCGCGGGTGCTCGACCTGTTCGCGGGCACCGGCGCGCTGGGGCTCGAGGCATTGTCGCGCGGGGCCGCGCAGGTCACCTTCGTCGATGACGGCCGCGCGGCGGCAGCCCTGATCCGGCGCAATGTCGACCTGACCGGGAGCGCGGGGGACACCGCGCTGATCCGCCGGGACGCCACCCGGCTGGGGGCCTGTGCCGGCGCGGGCTTTGACCTGGTGTTTCTCGACCCGCCCTATGGCAGGGGGCTGGGGCACAAGGCGCTGGCGGCGGCACTGGCCGGCGGCTGGATCGCCCCCGGCGCGCTGGTGGTCTGGGAGGAAAGCACCGAAATGGCACCGCCCGAGGGTTTCGCGCTGGAGGACCGGCGGCGCTATGGCGACACCCATGTCACGCTGCTGTCGCGGGATCAGGACGAATAGGTCGGGTGGAACCGGCCCGCGGGCGACAGGGTGAAGATTTCGCAGCCATCCGCCGTCACGCCGATCGAATGTTCGAACTGCGCCGACAGCGATTTGTCACGGGTCACCGCCGTCCAGTCATCGGCCAGCGTCTTGGTTTCCGGGCGGCCCAGGTTCACCATCGGTTCGATGGTGAACAGCATGCCTTCCTCCAGCGTCGCGCCGGTGCCGGGACGGCCGTAATGCAGCACATTGGGGGGGGCGTGGAACACCCGGCCCAGCCCGTGGCCGCAGAAATCGCGGACCACCGACATCCGCTGTGCCTCGACATAGCTCTGGATCGCATGGCCGATGTCGCCGAAGGTGTTGCCGGGGCGGACCGCCTCGATCCCCTTCATCAGCGAATCATGGGTTACCTGGATCAGCCGCTCGGCCTTGCGCGACAGTTTCCCGGCCACATACATGCGGCTGGTGTCGCCATACCAGCCATCGACGATCACGGTCACGTCGATGTTCAGGATGTCCCCGTCCTTGAGCGTTTTCTGGCCCGGGATACCGTGGCAGACCACATGGTTGACCGAAATGCAGGATGCGTGCTGATAGCCCTTGTAGCCGATCGTGGCCGACACGGCGCCGGCCTCTTCGACCTTTTCGGTGATGATGCGGTCAAGCTCTCCGGTGGTCTGGCCGACAAAGACATGGCCGGCCATCTCGTCGAGGATACGCGCGGCCAGAGCGCCGGCACGATGCATGCCGGGATAATCCGCGACATCGTAGATGCGGATACCTTCCTTGGTCACATGGCCGGGTAGTTCGTTTTTCAACAAAGCGCTCCATCCTGTTGTCGGGGCAAGAGTTTAGGGGGTTTGGCGAAAAAGCGCCATACGCGATCAGATCACGATTTCCAAAGGTGGCCCCAGTGTCACGCCGTCCGGCGTGATACGGGTTCTTTGGCACATGATCTCGACACCCGCCCGGCGGGCGGTTTCGAAGGCGGCGGCATAGTCCGGATCGAGATCGGAGGCCAGCGAAAACCGCTGGCAATCGGTGCGCTGGACGAGAAAGAACATCACGGCACGGTTGCCGGACCGTGCCATCGCGGCCAGTTCGCGCAGATGTTTCGCGCCCCTGGCGGTCACGCTGTCGGGAAACTCGGCCAGCCCGGGGGCGCGGCACAGGGTCACGCTCTTGACCTCGACATAGGCATCGCGGCGCCCGGGCCCGGACAGCAGGAAATCGATGCGGCTGTTTTCGCCATAGCGGATCTCGGCGCGGATCCCGGCATATCCCTGCAGGCCGGGCACGTCGCCCGCTTCGAGCGCGAGGCGCAGGGCCCGGTTGGGAACCGAGGTGTCGACCCCGGTGAAATGGCCGTTTTCGTGATCGACCAGGCGCCAGCCGTATTTCAGCTTTTTCGCAGGATCGTCATTGGGTTCCAGCCAGACCTTCATCCCCGGTTCGGCGAGG
This sequence comes from Pukyongiella litopenaei, assembly GCF_003008555.2. NCBI lineage: Bacteria > Pseudomonadati > Pseudomonadota > Alphaproteobacteria > Rhodobacterales > Paracoccaceae > Pukyongiella > Pukyongiella litopenaei. The sequence goes on from NZ_CP027665.1 coordinate 3,051,410, forward strand.
CCCAGCATCGAGCCGGGATTGGCGCAATGGGCGGTGATCTCGCGACCGTCCCCGAGGCGGCAATCGGCCAGGAACCGTTTGTAGCGCCGGATCAGCCGCGCGGGAACAAGTGGGGATGGAAACCGCATGGCGCGCGGCCTATACCGATGCGGACGGGGCTGCAAGTGAGGCGCGCGATGACCAATCCAACCGCAGCGATGCTGGTGATCGGGGACGAGATCCTGTCCGGCCGGACCCGAGACGCGAACATGCATTTCCTTGCCGGTGAACTGGTCCGCCACGGGATCGACCTGAACGAGGTCCGGATCGTGTCGGACGATCGCGACGCGATCGTCACGGCGGTCCGCGCCTTGTCGGAGGCGTTCGACCATGTGTTCACCTCGGGCGGCATCGGCCCGACCCATGACGATATCACCGCCGACAGCATCGCCGCCGCCTTTGGCGCGCCGATCGACGTGCGCGACGATGCCCGCGCGCTGCTCGAGGCGCATTACGCGCGCACCGGCATGGAACTGAACGCGGCCCGGCTGCGCATGGCGCGGATCCCGGACGGGGCCGCGCTGATCGACAATCCGGTCTCCACCGCGCCGGGGTTCACGCTGGGCAACGTGCATGTGATGGCGGGCGTGCCGGCGGTGTTCCAGGCCATGCTGGCCAGCGTGCTGCCAACGCTGACGGGCGGGTCGCCGCTGCTGTCGCAGAGCCTGCGGGTGTTCCGGGCCGAGGGCGACATGGCGGCGCAGCTGGCGGCGCTGGCGGATCGCTATGCCGACCTGTCCATCGGGTGCTACCCGTTCCACAAGGACGGGGTGTTCGGCGCCAACGTGGTGGTGCGGGGCGCGGATGGCGGGCGGATCGACGCGGCGATGTCGGACCTTGCGCGGGATCTTGGCCTGTGACCGACAGGCTGACCGGTGCCGAGCTTTCGACGCTGATCGATGCCACATGGCCGCCGGCGCGGATGCTGCCCTGTGGTCCGTTTGTCCTGCGCGACGGGCAGGGCGGCGGCAGCCGGGTGTCGGCGGCGACCCTGCGCGAACCGGGCCGTGACGTTGCCGCCGACGACATAGAGGCGGCGGAAACGGCCATGCGGGGCCTGGGCCAGGTGCCGCTGTTCATGCTGCGCGATGGCGAGGACGCGCTGGACGCGGCGCTTGCCGGTCGCGGCTATGCGGTCAAGGATCCGGTGATCGCCTGGGCCTGTCCCGTCAGCATGCTGACCGGCACGCCGGTGCCGCGCGTCACCGTCTTTGCCCTGTGGGAACCGCTGGCGATCATGCGCGAGCTCTGGGCGGCGGGCGGTATCGGGCCGGACCGGCTGGCGGTCATGGACCGGGTGCAGGGCCCCAGGACCGGGCTGATGGGCCGGAACAGGGACAAACCCGCCGGCGCAGCCTTTGTCGCGATCCACGGGCGCACCGCCATGCTGCACGCGCTGGAAATCCCGCCGTTCCAGCGCCGCCACGGGATGGGGCGCTGGTTTCTGCGTGCCGCGGGATTCTGGGCCGCCGAGAACGGGGCCGACCTGTTGACCGTCGTCTGCACGCGCGACAACGCGGCGGCGAACGCGCTATACGCAGCGCTGGGCATGGCGCAGGTCGGGGCCTATCACTATCGTATCGCGCCGCCGGAGGGAAAAGGACCATGACCGACACCACAGCGACCACCGCGCTCGACCTGCCAGCTGTCGACCCGTTGCCCGAGGCGACGCAGAGATATTTCGACATCTGCCTGGAAAAGCTGGGCATGGTGCCCAACGTGCTGACGGCGCACACATTCGACATCGGCAAGCTTAACGCATTTACCACGCTCTACAATGACCTGATGCTGGCCGATAGCGGGCTGACCAAGCTCGAGCGCGAGATGATCGCGGTGGTGGTGTCGTCGATCAACCGCTGTTTCTATTGCCTGGTGGCCCATGGCGCGGCGGTGCGGCAGCTGTCCGGCGATCCGCAGCTGGGCGAAATGCTGGTGATGAACTATCGCGTTGCGCCGCTCGATCCGCGCAAGCGCGCGATGCTGGATTTTGCCGCCAAGGTGACCACGGCCAGCGCCACGGTCGAGGAACCGGACCGGCAGGCGCTGCGCGATCACGGGTTTTCCGACCGCGACATCTGGGACATCGTCAATGTCGCCGCGTTCTTCAACATGACCAACCGGGTCGCGTCCTCCGTCGCGATGAAGCCCAACGACGATTACCACGGCCAGTTCCGTTGATCCGGGCGCTGGGTCTGGCCGCGCTGGTGGCGGCGGCGCCGGTTGCCGCCCCGGCACAGGGGCTGACCCTGCCCACGGGCGCGCGACAGCTCTCCGAGCGGATCAGCCCGCTGGAGGGCTATGCGCTGCCGACCGGGCCGTTCGCGGACGGGGCGGTGCCGGCACGGGTCTATGAGGGCCGGGTGGTGCGGCGCACCTGGCGGCTGGGCGGCGGGCCGACCCCGTTGCAGATCATGGCGCCGCTGCGCGATCAGATCGTGGCGGATGGCTATGACATCCTGTTCCAGTGCGACGGGCGTGCCTGCGGCGGTTTCGACTTCCGCTTCGGGACCGAGGTGGTGCCCGCCCCCGACATGCATGTGGACCTGCGGGACTACCGGTTCCTGTCGGCCACCCGCGGCGAGACCGAGGCGCTGAGCCTGCTGGTCAGCGGCGGTGAAAACGCGGCCCATGTGCAGGTGATCCAGGTTGTCCCGGTCGAGGCCGCGCCGCTCGCGGTCGCGTCGGCGGGCGCCGTGTCACCCCCGCACGGTGCCGGGGGCGATCTCCTGTCGGCGCTCGTTGACGACGGCCATGTCGTGCTGGCCGATCTCGATTTTGCCACCGGCGCGGCGCGGCTGGGCGACGGCCCGTTCGCCTCGCTCGCGACCCTGGCCGGGTTCCTGCGCGACAACCCGGAGGCGCGGATCGCCGTGGTCGGCCATACCGACACGGTTGGCGGGCTGGCGGACAATATCGCGCTGTCCCGCCGCCGCGCGGGGGCGGTGCGCGACCGGCTGATCGGGACCCATGAGATCGCCGCCGGCCGCATCGAGGCCGAGGGTGCGGGATATCTCGCCCCGGTGGCCTCGAACCGGACCCCGGAAGGCCGCGAAGCGAACCGGCGGGTCGAGGCGGTCCTGCTGAACCGGCAATGACCGGTGCCCCGCAGGGCACCGCGCCGGTCAGAGCGTCGCGGCCAGCCGCGTGCCCTGGTTGATCGCACGCTTGGCGTCCAGTTCGGCGGCGACATCCGCGCCACCGATCACATGGGGCGTGATGCCGCGTTCGATCAGCGCATCCGCCAGTGACCGTTCCGGCAGCTGTCCGGCGCAGAGAACGACCGTATCGACCGGCACCACGGTCGGATTGGCGCGCTCTTCGCCGAAACTGACATGCAGGCCGTCATCGTCGATGCGTTCGTAGTTCACGCCGCCGAGGAATTCGACGCCCATCATCTTCAGCGTCGCGCGGTGGATCCAGCCGGTGGTCTTGCCCAGGTCCTTGCCGTGGCGGCTGGCCTTGCGCTGCAGCAGCGTGACCTTGCGCGCGGGCGCATGGGGCTGCGGTCCTTCCGGGGCCAGACCCGCGCGATGTTCGGCGGGATCGGCAACGCCCCATTCCCGCATCCAGTCGGGCAGGCTCTCGGTCGGGCTGTTGCCGTCCATCAGCAGGAACTCGGACACGTCGAAACCGATGCCGCCCGCGCCGATCACGGCGACGCGGTCGCCCACCGGGGCCTTGTCGCGCAGCACGTCGATATAGCTGAGCACGTTGTCGCGGTCCTGGCCGGGGATCTGCGGGTCGCGCGGCGTCACACCGGTGGCAATCACCACCTCGTCATAGCCGTCCAGGTCCTCAGCCGACACCTCGCGGCCCAGTTCCAGGTGAACGCCTGACGTGTCCATCATGGTGCGATACCAGTCCACGAAGCCCCGGAACTCTTCCTTGCCGGGGATCTGCTTGGCCATGTTGAGCTGGCCGCCGATCTCGTCGGCGCGGTCGAACACGGTTACCTCGTGGCCGCGTTCCGCCGCCGCCATCGCGGTCGACAGCCCCGCCGGACCGGCGCCGACGATGGCCACGCGTTTGGCGCTGTCCGCCTTCGTGATCGCCAGCTCGGCCTCGTGACAGGCGGCCGGGTTGACCAGGCAGGATGTCAGCTTGCCGCCGAAAGTGTGGTCGAGGCAGGCCTGGTTGCAGGCGATGCAGGGCGCGATCCGGGCCGCTGCGCCGGTTTCGGCCTTCACGACGAAATCCGGGTCGGCCAGCATCGGGCGGGCCATCGACACCATGTCGGCGCAGCCCTCGGCCAGCACCTGTTCGGCCACCTCGGGCGTGTTGATCCGGTTCGAGGTGATGACCGGGATGCCCACCTTGCCCATCAGCTTCTGGGTGACCCAGGCAAAGGCCGCGCGCGGCACGCTGGTGGCAATGGTCGGGATCCGGGCCTCGTGCCAGCCGATCCCGGTGTTGATGATGGTGGCGCCGGCGGCCTCGATCTCGCGGGCCAGCTGCACCACTTCGTCGAAGGTCGACCCGTTCGGCACCAGGTCGATCATCGACAGCCGGTAGATGATGATGAAATCGGTGCCCACCGCCGCGCGGGTGCGCCGCACGATCTCGATCGGCAGGCGCATCCGGTTCTCGTAGGACCCGCCCCAGCGGTCGGTGCGCCTGTTGGTGTGGGTGACCAGGAACTGGTTGATGAAATACCCCTCGGAGCCCATGATCTCGACCCCGTCATACCCGGCCTGCTGCGCCAGCACCGCCGCGTTCACGATGTCCGAGATCTGCTTTTCGATGCCGTCCTCGTCCAGTTCGTTCGGCGGGAACGGCGAGATCGGCGATTTCACCGCGCTGGGCGCCACGCATTTCGGACCGAAGGCATAGCGCCCCGCATGCAGGATCTGCATCGCGATCTTGCCGCCGGCGTCATGCACGCGGGCGGTCACGACGGAGTGGTTCCCGACATCGCGTTCGGTGGTCATCATCGACGCGCCGGGGGCCACCGATCCTTCTAGGTTCGGCCCGATGCCGCCGGTCACCATCAGCGCCACGCCGCCACGGGCGCGGGCGGCATAGAACTCGGCCACCCGGTCCCAGTCGCCGGTCTCTTCCAGCCCGGTATGCATGGAGCCCATGAGAACGCGGTTCTTCAGCGTGGTGAAACCGAGATCGAGCGGGGCGAGAAGATGCGGGTAATCGGCCATGAAGTCCTCCTGTGCTGGTGCCGGTATACTGCGGTTGACGCGCACGTCACGCGGGACGCCGCGTCATACCCCCATCCCGGCGCCCGACCCGGCCCCTTGCGCTCGCGCGGGTGCGCGATAGACAGGAGAGGCAACAGGCAGGGACCCGGACATGACCCCCGATCAGATCGCGCGCCTTCCCTATCGCCCCTGCGTCGGCGTCATGCTGGTGAATGGCGACGGGCTGGTGTTCACCGGACAGCGTGGCGACCGCAACACGGATGCCTGGCAGATGCCGCAGGGCGGCGTGGACCGGGGCGAAGCCCCGCGCGACGCGGCCCTGCGCGAACTGGGCGAGGAAACCGGCATCATGCCGGGGCTGGTCGAGATCGTGGCCGAAACGCCGGACTGGCTGCGCTATGACCTGCCGCACGAGCTGGTGCCGCATATCTGGAAGGGGCGGTATCGTGGGCAGGAACAGAAATGGTTCTTTCTGCGCTATCTCGGCCGCGACGACCAGATCGACATCGCCACCGATCACCCCGAGTTCACCGCCTGGCGCTGGCAGGATCCCGGGACGCTGGCCGAGGGGATCGTGCCGTTCAAACGGGCGGTCTATGAACGGGTGGTGCAGGCGTTCGCGCCGCTGCTCTGATCGGCCCGCCGCACCGGGTTTGGGATGCGCCAAGGCGCTGAATGTGCTATATTTCCGGGCAGGAGGGTAGAGCCATGTCCGGAGGAGTTTTCTGGATTACCGTCATCGTCGGCGGTGTCGTCATCATTCTGGTGTTCGACGTGTTCGGCCGGTTCATCACATCGCTGATCGTGACCTGCCGGCTGAAACGCGGGATCATCATCAAGGATGCCTGTGTCGGCAAATGCCCGCCCGGGCAGCAATGCGTCGCGCTGACCACCCGGCCCTATTTCGGTTTTGGGACCCAGGCCGCCACCTGCGGCTGTGTGCCGGTGGGTGCGGGCGGCACGCCGACCACGCCGCCGCCGGGCGGTGTAGCTGGCAGCGGGGGCGCGGGAACGGGTAGCGGCGGTTCAGGCGGCGGCGGATCGGCCGCCGACGGAGACTGACGGCAACCGGCGCTGCGGAGCCGGACGGCCCCCGGCCGCGCGGCGGCGCGGGCCTGTGGTCGTGTCAGCGCCAGAAGGCGAGCCATTCGATGAACTGGTTCATCTTCTTGCCCAGAAAAATCAGGTGCTGCGATCCGAACAGGTAGAGGTCGGTGGCCAGCGCACCGAGAATCAGCACCCCCAGCACCAGTGCGATCCGGTTGGTCATTCCCGTCTGCCTCCCGACAAAAAAACGCCCGGCCAGCGTCGGCTGGCCGGGCGCAGCATTTCAGGCAATATCGAATTATTGGTTAAGCCGGCCCATGGCAACGGCCACGTCGGCCATCCGCACCGAGAAACCCCATTCGTTGTCGTACCAGGCCAGCACGCGCACCATGCGGCCATCGACGACGCGGGTCTGGTCGGGGGCGAAGATCGAGCTTTCGTCGGTATGGTTGAAATCGATCGAAACCTTGGGTTCGGGGTCATAGGACATCACCCGGCCCATCGGCCCCTTGACCGCTTCCTCGACGGCGGCGTTGACCTCGTCGGCGGTCACGTCGCGGGCCGCGCGGAAGGTCAGGTCGACGGCGGACACGTTCGGCGTCGGCACCCGCATGGCCGACCCGTCCAGCCGGCCCTTGAGGTTCGGCAGCACCTCGCCCAGCGCCTTGGCCGCGCCGGTGCTGGTGGGGATCATTGCCATCGCCGCGGCACGGGCGCGATACAGGTCCGAGTGGCGGCGGTCCAGCGTCGGCTGGTCGCCGGTATAGGAATGGATCGTGGTCATCAGGCCATGTTCGATGCCGATTGCCTCGTCCAGGACCTTGGCCAGCGGCGCCAGGCAATTGGTGGTGCAGGACCCGTTCGACACCATGTTGTCGCCCTTGGCCAGCATCTCGTCATTCACGCCGAAGACGATGGTCTTCTGCACGTTCTTGGCCGGGGCCGAGATCAGCACCGACTTGGCGCCGCGCTCCAGGTGCACGCCGGCCTTGTTGCCGTCGTTGAACTTGCCGGTGCATTCCAGCACCACGTCGCATCCCGACCAGTCCAGTTCGGACGGGTCGTAGGTCGAGAACATCTCGATCTCGCCGCGGCCCAGGTCCAGCGTGCGTTCGCCGACGCGGATGTCATTGCCGAACCGGCCATGCACGCTGTCGTAGCGCAGCAGGTGCGCCGCCGTTTCCAGCGGGCCGGTCGCGTTGGCCTTGACCACGCGGATGTCGTTGCGCCCCGAGGCGGCGATATGCGAAAGGGTGCAGCGGCCGATGCGGCCGAAACCGTTGATCCCGACATTGATGGTCATTGGCAAACTCTCCGAAACGCGACAGGGTTGCGGGCCATATAGCCAGCGACGCATCGCATAAAAAGGGGGAAAAGGGCCTGTATTGAACGTGTTGGCGCAAACATGGCCCGGTTGCGCTAACGCTTGCCCCCGCCGGACGATCGGTTAGGCTGTGACCGGGCAACAGACAGGCGGCACGACGGATGAGCGGACTTCTGGCACTTCTCGATGACGTGGCGGGGATCGCCAAGGTGGCGGCGGCGTCGCTCGACGATGTGGCGTCGCAGGCGGCCAAGGCGGGCGCCAAGGCGGCGGGCGCCGTGATCGACGACGCGGCGGTGGCGCCGAAATATGTGCATGGATTTTCCGCCGCGCGCGAATTGCCGATCATCTGGAAGATCGCCAAGGGGTCGCTGAAGAACAAGATCTTCTTCCTGCTGCCCGCCGCGCTGTTGCTGTCGGCCTTTGCGCCCTGGCTGATCCACCCGTTGCTGATGCTGGGTGGGGCCTATCTGTGTTTCGAGGGGGCGGAAAAGATCTGGCACGCCCTGCATCCCCATGACGCCCACACCGGTTTTGCCGAAAACGCGCCCGGCGATCCCGCGCATCTTGAAGAGGAGAAGGCCGCGGGTGCCATCAAGACCGATTTCATCCTGTCCGCCGAGATCATGACCATCGCGTTGGCCGCCATCCCGCAGAGCAATTTCTGGATGGAGGCCGCGACGCTGGCGGTGGTCGGCATCGGCATCACCATCGCGGTCTATGGCAGCGTGGCGGTGATCGTGAAGGCCGACGATGTCGGCCTGTTCGTCTCGGAGAACGGCCGGTTCGCGCTGACACGGGCGCTGGGGCGGGGGCTGGTGAAGGCCATGCCGGGCTTCATGCGGTGGCTGACCATCATCGGCACCGCGGCCATGCTCTGGGTCGGCGGGTCGATCGTCATCCACGGGCTCGAAGTGCTGGGCTTTGGCTGGCTCGGGCACCAGATCCACGATCTGGCCGTCGCGGCGGCGCATTGGGTGCCCGAGAATATGCGCAAGGCCGGGGAATGGATCGCCACGGCGGCGATGGATGGCGTGTTCGGCCTGGCGCTGGGCTTCGCGCTGATCCCGGTCGTGGTGCGGGTCATCGTTCCGCTCTGGTCCCGCATGACCGGCGGCACGGCCTCGGGCGGGCACTGATCGCGGCAACGACAAACGCCGCGCCCGGGAAAGGCGCGGCGTCTTCGTTCAGGCGCGTGATCGAACGTTAGCCCAGCAGTTCCTTGACCTTGGCGACGGTTGCCTCGGCGGTGATGCCGAATTTCTCGTAGAGCACCTCGGCGGGCGCGGAGGCGCCAAAGCTGTCCATGCCGATGAAACCGGCCTTGGCTTCCTTCCCGCGTTCGCCCAGCAGCCAGCGATCCCAGCCGCCATCGCGGACGGCGGCCTCGATGCCGACCCGAACCGCGCCGGCGGGCAGCACCTTGCGGCGATAGGTTTCGTCCTGCGTGGCGAACAGTTCCATGCAGGGCATCGACACGACACGGGTGCCGATGTCCTCGGCCTCGAGCAATTCGCGCGCGGCCATCGCGATCGACACTTCGGACCCGGTGGCGATCAGGATCGCCTGCCGTTTGGCGGTGGCGTCGGCCAGCACATAGGCCCCCTGCGCGGACAGGTTGCGGCCCTTGTGCTGGGTGCGCACCGTCGGCAGCCCCTGCCGGGTCAGCGACAGGACGGACGGGGTTTCCGTCGAACTCAGCGCCAGTTCCCAGGCCTCGGCGGTCTCCACGGTGTCGGCGGGGCGGAACACCCATGTGTTCGGCGTGGCGCGGGAAATGGCCAGGTGTTCCACCGGCTGGTGGGTGGGGCCGTCTTCGCCCAGGCCGATACTGTCATGGGTCATCACGAACACGGTCGGGATCCGCATCAGCGCGGCCAGCCGCATCGACGGGCGGGCATAGTCGGTGAACGCCATGAAGGTGCCGCCATAGGGGCGGATACCACCATGCAGCGCCATGCCGTTCATCGCCGCCGCCATGCCGTGTTCGCGGATACCCCAGTGGATGTAGCGGCCCTTGCGGTTGTCGGCGCCGAAAACGCCGAGATCCCCGGTCTTGGTGTTGTTCGACCCGGTCAGGTCGGCCGAGCCGCCCACGGTTTCGCGCAGCACCGGGTTGACCAGTTCGAGCACCATTTCCGAGCTCTTGCGCGTGGCTACCTTGTGGCCGGCCTCGCTGGCCTGTTTCTTCAGCGCGCGGATGGTCCCGGTCAGTTTCCTGGGCAGTTCGCGGGCATAGGCGCGTCTGAACTCGGCCTGGCGCCGCTCGGAGATCGAGGCGAACCGGGCCTCCCATTCGGCGCGGGCCGCGGCGCCGCGGGCGCCGATCGCTTCCCAGGCGGTTTTCACGTCATCGGGCACGACGAAGGCCGGGGTGGTCCAGCCATAGGCCTCTTTCGCGGCCTTGAGCTGGTCCGGGTCGGTCAGGGCGCCGTGGCCCTTGGAGGTGTCCTGGGCGGCGTGGCCGAGTGCGATATGGGTCTTGCAGGCGATCATCGACGGCTTGCGGGTGGTCTTGGCGCGGGCAATGGCTTCGTCGATGGCGGCCGGGTCGTGGCCGTCGATCTGCTGCACATGCCAGCCCGAGGCGCGGAACCGGGCCACCTGGTCGGTGCTGTCGGCCATGTCCACGGTGCCGTCGATGGTGATGTTGTTGTTGTCCCACAGCACGATCAGCCGCGACAGCGCGTGCTTGCCGGCAAAGCTGATCGCTTCCTGGCTGACGCCTTCCATCAGGCAGCCGTCACCGGCGATCACATAGGTGTGGTGATCCACCACCTTGCGGCCGTAATGGGCGCGCTGGATTTCCTCCGCCAGCGCGAAACCGACCGAGTTGGCGATGCCCTGGCCCAGCGGGCCGGTGGTCGTCTCGATGCCCTTGGCGTGGCCGTATTCCGGGTGCCCCGCCGTGCGCGCGCCCCATTGGCGGAAGTTCCGGACCTGCTCCAGCGTCATGTCCTCGTAGCCGGTCAGGTAGAGCAGCGAATAGAGCAGCATCGAGCCGTGCCCGGCGGACAGGATGAACCGGTCGCGATCGGGCCAGTCGGGCGCCGAGGCATCGAATTTCAGGTGTTTTTCGAACAGCACGGTGGCCACGTCGGCCATGCCCATCGGCATGCCGGAATGGCCCGAGTTGGCGGCATGAACGGCATCCAGCGTCAACGCGCGGATGGCTGCGGCCTTGGTCCAGTGTTCGGGATTGGCGGTGCGCAGGGCGGAAAGATCCAACGGCTTCGTCCTTCGGATTGGTCAGATGGTGTACTCTGGCGGCAGGATGCTCAATACCAGCCGGGTGCCAAAGATCAAGCGGCGCAGGGCCGGGCAGGGGATGCGCGTGAAGATGCCGGTCCAAGTGGTTGAAAGCAAACGGGGGGGCGAAATCCGCCGCGGGTTTGTTTAGAATCGCCGCAATCTGGTGCCGCGCTGATTCGCGGATGGTAATCGTAGCAACAGGGCGGCGGCCGGGCCGCTCGGGAAGGGACAAGGCTTGGAACGGATCGAGGAACTGCAGGCGCGGTTGTCCGGCGCCATGTTGCGGATCGACGCCGCGAACGGGGCGGCGCTGAAGCGCGTGGCTGACCTGATGGCGGCGCTCGACGCGGAAAAGGCCGCGAACGAAAAGTTGCGGGCGCAGATCGAGACACTGGAAGCCGATGCCGCCGCGGCGCAGCCGGCGCGGGACGCGGCCGAGGCGCAGTCCAAGGCGATGGCGCGGCTCGACATGGATCTGCAGCGGCTGAAGATGTCGAATGACCAGCTGCGTGATACCAGCGCCGCGCTTCGCGAGGCCAGCGGCGCCGATGAGACATTGCTGAACCGGGCCATGCTCGCCGAGATCGAAAGCCTGCGTGCCGCGCGCGCCGCGGATGCGGCCGAGGCCGGCGCGCTGCTGGCGCGGCTCGAACCGCTGCTGGCGCAGGCGGATGCAACCGAAGCTGCGGAGGATGCGTGAGATGCCAGAGGTAACGATCCAGATCGGCGGGCGCGGGTTCGATGTGTCGTGCCAGCCCGGAGAAGAGGAATTCCTGCATTCCGCGGCGCGGATGCTGGATGACGAGGCGCAGGTTCTGGCCGATCAGTTGGGCCGGATGCCCGAGGCAAAGATGCTGCTGATGGCCGGGCTCATGCTGGCCGACCGCACCGCCGCCGTCGAGGACAAGGCGCGGCGGCTGGAAATGCAGCTGGCCGAACGCGATGCCGAGATCACGCGGCTGAACAACGCCCCCCCGCCCGAGCCGCAGCAGATCCAGGTGCCGGTGGTGCCTGACTCGCTGACGGAGTCGCTGGCCGAACTCGTCGCCCGCGCCGAGGCACTGGCCGCGCAGGCCGAAGAACATGGAGACCAGAACACATGAACCGGCATATCCACATCATTGCGGCGGCCCTGCTGGCGCTGCCGGGGATCGCGGCGGCCGGGGATGGCCCCGCCGTCATCGGCGCGACCTATCAATGCGACCGCGCGGTGACGCTGCCGGTGACGTTCATCAACCCCGGCGACGCGCCGGGGCTGGCGGTGATGATGGTCGAGGGCAAGCTGGTCGCGCTCCGGCAGGCGACGAGCGGATCGGGCGTGCGCTATGTGGCGCTGGACGAGCAGGACAGCTATCGCCTCTACACCAAGGGCAGCGATGCGTTCGTCACCCATATGGCGGCCGACCACACCGCCGAAGAGGCAACCATACTGGACGGTTGCCACACCGAAACCGGGTTCTGAGCCGGGACCGGCTCAGGGTCGGGCCAATATCTGGGTCAGGTCAGGCGTTGGCTTCGCGGATCTTGTCGGCGGCGTCCTTGTCATAGGACACGCCGTTCTGCTCGAACAATGTGTCCAGCTCGCCCGACAGGGTCATCTCGGTGATGATGTCGCAGCCGCCGACGAATTCGCCCTTCACATAGAGCTGCGGAATGGTCGGCCAGTCCGAGTAATCCTTGATGCCCTGCCGAATCTCGTCATCGGCGAGCACGTTCACATCGACATAGTTCACGCCCATGTAGTTCAGCACGCCGGCGACGCGGGACGAGAACCCGCATTGGGGCATTTCCTTGGTGCCCTTCATGTAGAGCACCACGTCATTGGCATTCACGGTTTCGTCGATGCGGGTCTTGGCATTGGTCATGTGTCGTCTCCGGGGGGAAAGGGTCGGGTCAGTCGGGCGCCTTGGTGGTCAGCGCCAGCGCATGCAGATCGCCCGTGGGGCCGTCCATCTTGCCCTTGAGCGCGGCATAGACCGCGCGTTGCTGCTGCACGCGGTTCTGGCCCCGAAAGCTTTCGTCGATCACTTCGGCGGCGTAATGGTTTCCGTCACCGGCCAGGTCGGTGATGGTGATCTTTGCCTGCGGAAAGGCGCTGCGGATCAGGGCCTCGATCTCGTGGGCTGACATGGCCATGTTGGCGTCACTCCTGTTCGTCTGTTCCCGATGTAGGACGATGCGCGCATGCGTGCAAGAGACCCGGACATCAGGTCGCGCTGGCGGCAAAGGTCTCGCGATAGATCGCCGCCAGTTCATGCAGCGGTGCCTCGGAGCCGCCGAACCGCACGGTGTCGCCGGTGAACCGCCCGACGCTGGCGATCGGCACCCCGGCCTGCCCGGCGGCGATCATCAGCGCCTCGGCCTGGTCGAAATTGCAGGCCACGAGGTAACGCCCCTGATCCTCGCCGAACAGCGTCGCGGTGTCGTCGCTGTCGAGCTGCACGCCCACGCCCGCCGCTTCGGCCATTTCAAAGGCCGCCAGCGCCAGCCCGCCATCGGACAGGTCGGTGCAGGCCTTGATGAAGGCGCGGTTGGCGCGGATGTATTCGCCGTTGCGCCGCTCGGCCGCGAGATCGACGGGCGGCGCGTCGCCCTCTTCGCGGTTGAACACCTCGGCCAGAAGCGCCGACTGGCCCAGGTGGCCGGTCGTCTCGCCCACCACCAGCGCCACATGCCCGTCGCGCACCTGCGCCCCGATGATGTCGTCGGCCTCGGCGATCAGGCCCACCGCGCCGATGGTCGGCGTGGGCAGGATCGCCGCGCCGTCGGTTTCGTTGTAGAGCGACACGTTGCCCGAGACGATCGGCATGTCGAGCGCGGCGCAGGCTGCGCCGATGCCTTTGATCGCGCCGACGAACTGGCCCATGATCTCGGGCTTTTCGGGGTTGCCGAAATTCAGGTTGTCGGTGGTGGCCAGCGGCGTGGCGCCTACTGCGCAGAGGTTGCGGAACGCTTCGGCCACGGCCTGTTTGCCGCCTTCCTCGGGGTTCGCGCGCACATAGCGCGGCGTCACGTCGCTGGCGAATGCCAGCGCCTTGCCGGTGCCATGCACCCGCACGATGCCCGCGCCCAGCCCGGGCGTGCGCACGGTGTCGGCCATAACCATCGAATCATATTGCTCATAGACCCATTGCTTGGCCGCGTAGTTGGGCGAGCCGATCAGCGCCCTGAGCGCATCGACCGGGTCGATCTGCGGCACGTCGGCCAGCGGTTCGGCGGCCGGGGTGGGGGCCCACGGGCGGTCGTATTCCGGCGCGGTCGAGGACAGTTTCGACAGCGGCAGGTCGGCCTTGACCGTGTTGCCATGCAGGATCAGGAACCGGTCCTCGGGAATGGTTTCGCCGACAATGGCGAAATCCAGGTCCCATTTGTCGAACACCGCCTTGGCCTCGGCCTCCTTCTCGGGGCGCAGCACCATCAGCATCCGTTCCTGCGATTCCGACAGCATCATCTCGTAGGCGGTCATGCCTTCTTCGCGCTGCGGCACCGCGTCGAGATCGAGCCGGATGCCCAGCCCGCCCTTGTCGCCCATCTCGACCGCCGAGCAGGTCAGCCCGGCCGCGCCCATGTCCTGGATCGAGATCACGGCGCCGGTCTGCATCAGTTCCAGCGTCGCCTCCATCAGCCGTTTCTCGGTGAATGGATCGCCGACCTGAACGGTGGGGCGCTTTTCCTCGATGGTGTCGTCGAACTCGGCGCTGGCCATGGTGGCGCCGCCGACCCCGTCGCGCCCGGTCTTGGCGCCCAGATAGACCACCGGCATGCCGACGCCCGAGGCGGCGGAATAGAAGATCTTGTCGCTGTCGGCGAGCCCGGCGGCAAAGGCATTCACCAGGCAGTTGCCGTTATAGGCGGCGTGGAACCGCACTTCGCCGCCGACGGTGGGCACGCCGAAACAGTTGCCATAGCCGCCGATCCCCTCGACCACGCCATTCACCAGCCGCCGGGTCCTGGGGTGGTCCGGCTCGCCGAAGCTGAGCGAGTTCATCGCCGCGACGGGCCGCGCGCCCATGGTGAACACGTCGCGCAGGATGCCGCCCACGCCGGTCGCCGCGCCCTGGTAGGGTTCGATATAGGAGGGGTGGTTGTGGCTCTCCATCTTGAAGACCACGGCCTGGCCGTCGCCGATATCCACCACGCCGGCGTTCTCGCCCGGGCCGCAGATCACCTGCGGGCCTTCGGTGGGCAGGGTCCGCAGCCATTTCTTGGACGACTTGTAGGAACAATGTTCGTTCCACATCGCCGAAAAGATGCCCAGTTCGGTAAAGGAGGGCTCGCGCCCGATGATGTCGAGGATCATCGCGTATTCGTCGGGCTTGAGCCCGTGGGCGGCGATCAGCTCGGGCGTGATGGCAGGATCCTGCATGGCGGGCGTCCGTCTCCGTCGGGGGTGATTGCCGCGCCTTTTAGGGCAAGGCCGGGGCAGGGGAAAGAGGCAAGGGTGCCGCGCCGGTTCGGGCCGGCCCGGACGGGGCTGGCGTCAGCGGAACAGCGGCACATGCGGCCCGGCGGTTTCGGGCAGCAGGCCGGACAGGCGCGGGTCGGGGGCGACTTCGATCTGCTGGCGGACGGGGGTGAAACCGCTGCGGATGTAGAAGCCGAGCGCGCCGGGATGATCCAGCGTGCAGGTGTGGACATGAAACAGGCGGATCGGCCGCGCCCAGGCCAGGTCGATGGCCCGGTTCATCAGGTAACGGCCGGCCCCCCCGCCAATGGCCTCGGGCGTCAGTCCGAAAAAGGCCAGTTCGCAGGCGCCGGGTTGGCGAAAATCCAGCTCCAGCAGGCCGATGGCCTGCCCGTCGCGGTCGAGCGCGTAAACCTCGACTGCCGGGTCGTGCAGGATTGCGGCCAGGGCGGCATCGTCCAGCGACAGCCGCGAATACCACAGCCAGTCCAGCGCGCCGATGCGGGTGAACAGGTCGCGATACCACCCCGTTTCGGGTCGTTCGACGCGCAGCAGCGTGGCGTTTTCCGGCGCGGGCACCGGACGCGGCGCGGCGGCCTCGCGCATTTCCAGATGGGTGACGATCGCCGTCAGCCGCCCGGCCGGGATGTCATGAAACCCGTCGCCAAGAAACCCGTCGCTAAGCGTGGTCATGCCAGCCCCTCGGCCCGCAACATGGCGCCGATATCGGCCTCGGGGCGCGGCCCGATGTGAGAGATCACCTCGCGCGCGCAGATATTGCCGATGCGGGCGCAGGATTTCAGATCGCGCCCGGTCGCCATCCCGTAGAGGAACCCGGCGGCGAACTGGTCGCCCGCGCCGGTGGCGTCCACCGGCGTGATCGCGTCCACGGCCACGTCGATCCGGTCGGTGCCCTGCATGACCGTCACCCCGTCGCCCGACCGGGTGCAGACCACCAGCGGGCACAGCGCGGCGGTCATCACCAGCGCGTCGTCCAGGTGATCGCTTTCGAACAGCGACTGGATTTCCGCCTCGTTGCCGATCACGAAATCCAGATCGTGCTGGATCAGTGAAATGAAATCGGCCCGGTGCCGGTCGACGCAGAACGGGTCTGAGATCGCGATGCCGGTCTGCCCGCCGCCCGCGCGCGTGGCCCGCGCGGCCTCGCGGAACGCGGTCTTTCCGGCGTCGTGGTCGAACAGGTAGCCTTCGAGAAACATGATCCTGGCATTGCCGGTGACATCGGGCGACACGTCCTGCGAACTCAGCCCGGTCGAAATGCCGAGATAGGTGTTCATCGAGCGTTCACCATCGGGCGAGACGAAGATCATCGAACGCGAGGTGGGCAATTCGCCATCGGCCACCGGCGGGTTGACGAAGTCGATCCCGTTTTCGCTCATCGCGCCGGCATAGAACTGGCCCAGCGCATCGTCGCGCACCCGGCCGATGAACGCGGTCTCCAGCCCCAGCGCGCCGGCCCCGGCGATGGTGTTGGCAACAGACCCGCCCGGCGTCTGGACGCGGCCGTCCATCGCGCCATAGAGCACCTCGGCCCGCTCGCGCCCGATGAGCTGCATGATCCCTTTCTCGATGCCCATGTGATCCAGGAAACTGTCGTCGGATTGGCTGATGACATCGACGACGGCATTGCCGATGCCGACCAGGTCGTAACGCTTCATAGGGATTTTTCCTCGTACTGGCAGATGTCGCGGATCAAACAGGCACCGCATTGGGGTTTGCGCGCCTTGCAGGTATAGCGCCCATGCAGGATCATCCAGTGATGCGCATGAAGCTGGAATTCGGCGGGCACGTTGTCCTCGATCGCGCGTTCGACCGCGACGACATCCTTGCCCGGAGCGATGCCCGACCGGTTGCCGAGCCGGAAGATATGCGTATCCACCGCCTGGGCCGGAAAGCGCCACCACATGTTCAGCACCACGTTCGCGGTCTTGCGCCCGACGCCGGGCAGCGCCTGCAACGCCGCGCGGGATGACGGCACCTCGCCGCCGTGATCCTCGACCAGAATGCGGCTGAGCCGGATGACATTTTTTGCCTTCTGCCGGAACAGGCCGATGGTCTTGATATGGTCGGTTAGGCCCGCTTCGCCGAGATCGAGCATCTTCTGCGGTGTATCGGCGACGGGAAACAGCCCGCGCGTGGCCTTGTTCACCCCGGCATCGGTGGCCTGCGCGCTCAACGCCACCGCGACGAGCAGCGTATAGGCGTTCACATGCTCCAGTTCGCCCTTGGGTTCAGGGTCGGACGCCCGGAAACGGGAAAAGATCTCGTGGATCGCGTGGTAATCGAGTTGCCGGGCCATCCGCGCCTTAATGCCGCCCGTCGGCAGGATGGTAAAGGGGGAACCGCGCCGGGCCGTAGGCATGGAAATCGCAGGTTCCGGGTCGCGCCGGGCGGGCGGGGGGCCTAATGTCGACGCACCGATTGCAGGAGACCGCCATGAACATGCAGACGCCGGAACAGGGCTATCACTATCAGGTCATGCGCCGGGCGATCGAGCTGATCGACGACAACAGCGCCGGCGGGGGCAAGGACATGTCGCTGGAGGATCTCGCCGCCCGGATGGACATGAGCCCCGCGCATTTCCAGCGGCTGTTTTCGCAATGGGTTGGCGTATCACCCAAGCGGTATCAGCAATATCTCGCGCTGGGCCATGCGCGGGCGCTCTTGCGCGACCGGTTCTCGACGCTCGAAACCGCCCTCGGCACCGGGTTGTCGGGCACCGGCCGCCTGCATGACCTGTTCCTGCGCTGGGAGGCGATGAGCCCCGGCGAGTTTGCCCGCCGCGGCGCGGGGCTGACGATCCGCTGGGGGTGGCTCGACAGCCCGTTCGGCCCGGCACTGGTCATGGCCACCGACCGGGGGCTGTGCGGGATCGCCTTTGGATCGGAATGCAGCCGCGACGCCGCCTTTGCCGATCTGGCGTCGCGCTGGCCCGAGGCCGGTTTCGTCGAGGACGTGGATGCGCTGCGCCCCTGGGCCGAAGCGGCCTTTGCCCAATCCGGCGAAACCCGGCTGCACATGATCGGCGCGCCGTTCCAGATCAAGGTCTGGGAGGCGCTGCTGGCGATCCCGTCGGGCAGCGTCACCACCTATTCCGAGATCGCGCAGGCGGTGGGCCATCCCCGCGCGGTGCGCGCGGTCGGCACAGCAGTGGGGCGCAACCCGGTGAGCTGGCTGATCCCGTGCCATCGCGCGCTGCGCAAATCCGGCGGGCTGGGCGGCTACCACTGGGGCCTGCAGGTCAAGCGGGCGATGCTGGCCTTCGAGGCGGCGCGCGCGGAATCGTGAGCGTCCGTGGGCGCGGCCCGTCAGTTACGCCTTGAGGCGTCCGCACCTACCTGTGCTATAGTCCGCGCCAAAGGTGGCCGGAAGAACCGGGACCAGAGCAGAGGTTTGAGCACCATGACCAGAAAATTGACCGTTGCGCTGCTGCTGGGCGGCGCCGTTGCCGTGGCCGGTTGCACCGATCCGGCGCTTCTCGATCCGAATGCGGACCATTCCAAGGCCCAGCAGGGCGCCCTGCTGGGCGGCGTGCTGGGCGCGGGGGTCACCGCGGTCACCGGCGGCGGAGGCAAGAACATCGCGCTGGCGGCTGCCGCGGGCGCGGTCGCGGGCGGCCTGATCGGCAACCAGCTCGACAAGCAGGCGGCGGAACTGCGCGCCCAGCTGGCCAATGACGGGATCACCGTGACCAATACCGGCGAACAGCTGGTGGTGTCGCTGCCGCAGGACATCACCTTCGACACCGACAGCTACACCGTGCGGCCGTCGCTGCGCTCCGAGGTCGGCAAGGTCGCGGACAATCTCGTGCGGTATCCCAACAGCTCGGTGCAGGTGATCGGCCACACCGACAACCAGGGTGACGCCACATATAACTTTGGCCTGTCCCAGCGCCGCGCCGGCGCGGTGGCGGACCTGCTGCAGGCTGGCGGCGTGGGTTATGGCCGGTTGCAGACCATCGGCCGGGGCGAGGAACAGCCGGTCGCGTCGAACCTGACGCCCGAAGGTCGGGCGCAGAACCGGCGCGTCGAGATCGTCGTGATCCCGAACCAGGGCTGATCGCGTGACCGATCCTGTTCTGCTCGGCCTGTCCGGTTCGCTGCGTGCGGATGCCACCAACCGGCGCCTGATCCGCGAAGCGGCCCGCCTGTTCGGCCCCTGCGCCCTCGTCGAGGCCGATCCGCGGTTGCCGCTTTACGATGCGGATGACGAGGAGCGCGCGGGCATCCCGCCGGCCGTGCAGCGGCTAGCCGATCAAATCGCTGTGGCGGATGCGGTGGTGATCTCGACCCCTGAATACAACAAGGGGATATCGGGCGTGCTGAAAAACGCGTTCGACTGGGTCAGCCGGACACCGGGCAATCCCTGGGCCGACAAGCCCGTCGCCGTGATGTCGGCGGCGGCGGGACGCGCCGGGGGCGAACAGGCGCAGACGATGCTGCGCGCCTGCCTGGTCCCGTTCCAGCCGCGTGTCCTGCAGGGGCCGGCGGTCCATCTGGCGGGCAGCCGGAACGCGTTCGACGAGAGCGGCCGGCTGGGCAGCGACCTCAACCGCGCGGCGGTGCAGGCGCTGATGGACAAGCTGCGCGCCGAGATCGGGCGCTAGGCGGCGGGCGTGGCAATCTCGATCAGGTTGCCATCGGGATCGCGCAGATAGATCGACATGATCGGCCCGGTCGCACCGTTGCGCGGAACCGGGCCCTGCTCGATGGCGATGCCCTCGGCGGCCAGGTGGGCCTGCCAATCGGCCAGCGGCGTATCGGTCAGGAAACACAGATCGGCGGTCCCGGCGCCGGCCTGCGCCGCGCAGGGCGCATAGGGTGCGGCGGCGGGGTGCAGGTTGATTTTCTGACGTCCGAATTTCAGCGCCAGGCGCGGGTCGCCATCGGCAGGCCGGAACCGTTCGGCCACCATGCCCAGCACCTGCGTGTAGAACGCCACCGAGACATCGATGTCGGACACGGTCAGGACGAGGTGATCGAGCGTGGCCAGCCGTGGCGTCATGTGCGGTTGTCCTTTGGGCGCGGCGGTCCTACCCTTTGATCATGAAACAGGTGCATACTGCCAGCGAAACCCGGTCGGACCTGATCGACCCCGCCCGCGCCCGGGCGTTTCAGGCGGCGTTGGGGCGGGAGCCGGATATCGAGGCGGGCATGCCGCTGCCGCCGTTCTTTCACCAGCTCTATTTCTGGGCCGTGCATCCGCCCGATGGGCTGGGCCGTGACGGGCATCCGAAGCTGGGCGGGCTGATCCCCGATCTGGGCCTGCCGCGCCGGATGTGGGCCGGCGGCAGGCTCCGGTTCGCCATGCCGCTGCGGGCGGGCGCACCGGCCGACCGGCTGAGCGTGGTCGAAAGCGCCGAGCACAAGCATGGGCGCAGCGGGCCGCTGGGCTTTGTCACGCTGCGCCACGAGATCCGGCAGGGCGGCGAGCTGTGCCTGACCGAGTGGCAGGAGCTCGTCTATCGGCAGGACCCGCACCGCGATGCCCCGCGCCCGCTGGCCCCGGTTGCCCGCACCGACGAAACTGACGCCCGCGAGATCGCGTTCGATTCCACGCTGCTGTTCCGCTATTCGGCGCTGACCTTCAACGGGCATCGCATCCATTACGATCTCGACTATGCCCGCGATGTCGAAGGCTATGACGGGCTGGTGGTGCACGGGCCGTTGCTGGCGCAGCAGCTGATGCTGCTGGCCGGGGATCTGATGGGCCCTCTGGGCGAATTCAGTTTTCGCGCCGCGTCGCCGCTGATGCATTTCGAAACCGGCACCTGTTGCCGCAACGGCCCCGATCTCTGGGTGCGGGGACCGGACGGGCGGCTGGTGATGAGCGCCACCGCCACGCCGGTGGCGCGGGGCGCCTAGAGCGAGGCTTCGGGCCGGAACCCGTCGGGGATCGTGTCGCGGTCTTCCAGCAGCAGGTCGGCCATGACCTCGGCCACCTTGGGGGCCATGCCGAAGCCGATCTTGAACCCGCCATTGGCGATGAACTGGCCCGGACAGAGCGGATGCGCGCCCAGCATCGGCGCCCGCGACCGGGCACGCGGGCGGATACCGGCCCAGCGTTCGATCACTTCGGCACCATGCAGCACCGGCATCGCCGCGACCGCGCGGTCGATCACTGCGTCGAGCGCCGCATCGGTGGCGGTCGGGTCGTCCCAGTCCCGTTCGCTGGTCGAACCGACCGCGAGCGTTCCATCCGCATGGGGGACGATATGCACACCATCGGCAAAAACCTGGGGCGCGTCGCGGCTGGCGAAACGCAGCAGTGCCGCCTGGCCCTTGACCCCGCCGCCGACGGCCCGCCCCAGCGCGGCGGTCAGCTCGGCCAGCCCGGCATGGCCGGTGGCCTGCACCACCCGGCCCGCATCGGCGGCTTCGGTGATGATTTCGACCCCCAGAACCCGCAACCCGGCGGCCAGCGCGGCGCAGGCGTGGCGGGGGTGCATCCGGGCGCTCAGCGTGTCGTGGATCACATATCCGGTCGGGCTGGGCGGGGCCCAGTCGCCCAGTTCCGCCGCCTCGACCACGCGCCAGTCGGCCTGTCCGCGCCACAGGGTGTCCGCCCCCGCCGCCCGCTGCCGTGCCAGCGCCAGTGCGGCCTCGTCTGCCACCGGCTGCAACCGGCCGGTGCGCGCATAGCCCGGCGACACGCCGCCGGTGGCCTCGACATCGGCCCAGAACGATTCGGCCATCAGCAGGCTGTCGAGCTGGAACGCCTTCTTGTCGTTCCAGTTCTCGGGAACGTGCGGGGCCAGCGCGCCGACCAGCCCGCCGCTCGATCCGGCGCCGGGGCCATGCGGGTCCACCACCCGCACGGAAGCCCCGCGCCGGGCGCAGGTCCACGCGATCGACAGACCGAAGATCCCCGCTCCGCGCACCGTTACATCGACCATTGCCAATCCCCCAGCCTTTCGCCAGTGTCGCCGCGAACGGCATATTCTCGGACAGGCTAGCATGGGTGAGCGGCGGGCAGAACTGCATTGGCGCGACGGGCGGGTGCCGGTTTCGGCCCGGTTCGACGACCCCTATTTCTCGCTCGGCGACGGGCTGGCCGAAACCCGTCACGTCTTTCTCGGCGGCAACGATCTGCCGGACCGGTTCCGGCCCGGGTTTCACATCGCCGAACTGGGGTTCGGCACCGGGCTGAACCTGCTCGCCGCCTGGGCGGCGTGGGAGGCTACGGGGCAGGGTGCGGGTCAGGCGGGGCCATTGCGCTTCACCAGCTTCGAGGCCTACCCGATGTCGCCCGGCGACATGGCGCGCGCATTGGCGGCCTTCCCCGAACTGGGTGCATATGCCGAACGCTTTCTCGCGGTCTGGCCGGGGACGGGGCGCTGCGACCTGGGCACGGTGCAGGTCGAGGTGATCGAAGGCGATGCACGCGCCACCCTGCCGCGATGGGCCGGAGGCGCGGATGCGTGGTTTCTCGACGGGTTCGCACCGGCCAAGAACCCCGAGCTGTGGGATGAAACGCTGTTGCAGCAGGTCGCCCGCCACACCGCACCCGGCGGCACGGTGGCGACCTATACCGCCGCCGGTTTCGTGCGCCGGGGTCTGGAGGCTGCCGGGTTCACCGTCACCCGCGCGCCCGGATACGGCCGCAAGCGGCACATGACGCGGGGGATCCTGCGATGAGCGACCGAGCCGCCGTCGTCCAGCAGAACAACGTGCCTGCCGGGATCGCGCTGATGGTCGCGTCCACCGTGGTGTTCGCGCTGCAGGACGGCATCTCCCGGCATCTCGCCGGAACCTACAACACCTACATGGTGGTGATGATCCGCTACTGGTTCTTCGCCGCCTTCGTGATCGCGCTGGCGGCGCGCGCGCCCGGCGGGTTGCGGGCGGCGGTGCGCACCGACCAGCCCCGGCTCCAGATCACCCGGGGGTTGCTGCTGGCAGGGGAAATCTGCGTCGCCGTATTCGGCTTTACCGTGCTGGGCCTGATCGAGAGCATGGCGGTGTTCATCTGTTACCCGCTGATGGTCGCGGCGCTGAGCGGGCCGGTGCTGGGTGAACGGGTGGGCTGGCGGCGCTGGATGGCGATCCTGATCGGTTGCATCGGTGTGCTGGTGATCCTGCAGCCGGGCATGGGCGTGTTCGACCCCTGGGCGGTGATCCCGCTGATTTCGGCACTGATGTTCGCGCTTTACGGCCTGCTGACCCGCTATGCCGCCCGCCGCGACAGCGCCGCCACCAGTTTCTTCTGGACCGGCACCTCCGGCGCGGTCGCGATGACGGCGGTGGGGCTGTGGTTCTGGGTGCCGATGACCGCCCCGGACTGGGGCTGGATGGCCGCGCTCTGCGTGACCGGGGTGCTGGGCCACGGGCTGCTGATCAAGTGCTACGAGATGGCCGAGGCCAGCGCGGTGCAGCCCTTTGCCTATTTCCACCTGCTGTGGAGCGCGGTTCTGGGCCTGTTCCTGTTCGGCGAAACCCTGCGACCGGCGGTCATGGCCGGCGCGGCGCTGATCATCTGCGCGGGCCTGTTCACCCTATGGCGCGAACGCAAGCAGCGTTGAGCCGGTCAGCTCCTGCGAAAACGGGATCGGCAGCGGCGTCTTGCCCAGCCGGGCGCGGTAGATCGGCAGGCTCTCGGTGACCCGCATCACATAGTTGCGGGTTTCGTCGAAGGGGATCATCTCGATCCAGTCGACGATGTCCACGGCGCCGCTGCGCGGGTCGCCATAGGTCTGCGCCCAGCGGATCGGCCGCCCCGGCCCGGCATTGTAGCCGGCCGACATCATCACGATATTCCCGTTCAGTTCACCGGCCAGCCCGGCCAGGTAGCGCGCGCCCAGCCGGGCGTTGTAGCGCCAGTCCGACAGCAGCATCTCGCTGCGGTGGGCGGCGAGAATGCCCATGTCGGCGGCCACCGCCTCGGCGGTCGCCGGCATGACCTGCATCAGGCCCCGCGCGCCCGCGTGGCTGACCACGACCGGGTCGAATTCGCTTTCGCGCCGCGCGATCGCCAGCGTCATTTCCTTGGCCATCGGCAGGTCCATGTCGGCCAGCGGATGCAGCGGGTAATAGGCGGCCGGCAACACCACCCCGCCGCGCGCCGCGCGTTTGCCGATCATCACGGCGAGATGCGGGCGCCCCATGTCGAGTACCATGTTGCCAAGCTGCCCGGCGGCCACCGGGTCGAGCGTTTCGACCAGGTGGGTCAGGAACCGCTCGGCCAGCCCGTCCTCGCCCGCCTTCAGCAGCAGCAGCGCCGCCTTCAGCACGCTGGACTGCATGAACTCGGCTTCGCGCCAGTCGGGCAGCAGCGGCGGGTCGGCCAGGTTGCTGTCGAAACCGCGCCCGATCTGTTCCGCCGCCAGCAGCCCGTAGAACGAGGTCTGGTATCCCGCGGCCAGCGCGTATCCCGCCTGCGCCCCGTCCGGGTTGCCCAGCGCCTCTTGTGCGCGGCCGATCCAATAGCCCGCGCGCCCCTTGGAGATGGGCGATGCGACGGCGGCCTCGAAGCGCTGAAAATGGCGCAGCGCGGTGGCCGGATCCCCCAGCAGCCGCAGCGCGATGAACCCTGCGGTCCATTCCAGGTCCGCATAGACATAGCCCGCTTCGGGCGTGGTGTGGTGAACGCTGGCGATGCGATATGCCCGCTCGGGATTGCCGTTGCGCATGTCCTGCCGGGCCAGGGCGACCCGGCGTTTCGCCCATTTCTCCGGCTCGCCCAGCAGCGCGGGTGTCTTGCTGCGCTCCAGCAGCAGTTCGATGGCGTCTTCGTCTCGGCCCTTCTTGCGGTCGCGCCAGACGAACCGCGCATGGGCCAGGCCCGGCGCATCGCGCAGCATATCGGGCACCGCTTCGATCCGCGCGTCCACCCCTGGAGCCATGTCGTAAAGCGCGATCCGCGCCTCGGCGAGCTTGCCCTGCCCGTCATCGACCAGGGGCACCATCCGGCGGGCGCTCTCGATATGGCCGTCCCACAGCATCCGGTCGAGCCGCGCGGCATGATGCGGCGCCAGCAGCTTGCGGTGTTTCTCGAGATAATCGCCCTGCACAGTGGCGCCCATCGGCATCGTGCGCCAGGCCATCACCAGCTCGGCCTCGGCATCGCCCTCATGGC
The DNA here is from genome assembly GCF_003008555.2 of Pukyongiella litopenaei. Classification (NCBI taxonomy): domain Bacteria; kingdom Pseudomonadati; phylum Pseudomonadota; class Alphaproteobacteria; order Rhodobacterales; family Paracoccaceae; genus Pukyongiella; species Pukyongiella litopenaei. Next base: position 3,076,722 of record NZ_CP027665.1, read on the forward strand.
CGGTGGCGGCCAGCACGGCGGAATGGCCCAGCACCCCCTCGGGGGTCTGCGGCGGGGCTTCGGCGAAAAAGGCGACCATCGCGTCGCGCCCGGCGCTGACCACGGCGGGTTCGCTGCGCCGGCGCAGCCAGTCCAGCCCCGGCCAGTCCGGGCGGCGGTCGAGAAACGCCATCGCATCCGCGGCCGATCCCTCGCCCGCCCGCAGCCGGTGCCATTCGACGATGTCGCGCGCCACCGATGCCTGCGCGCCGGCCGCCGCCAGCGCCGCGCCCCAGTCGCCCGCGCGCATCTGCTCGAAGGCGGCGCTCAGCGACTGTGCCGCCTGCGCATCCGACGGCGCGCTCAGCACAACGCCCGGCGCGGTCGCCCAAAGACAGGCCGTCAGCGCCGCGATGCGTGTCATCCCTTGCATTTCCCGCCTCTCAAACGCTAGAGGCTGAGACGATACCGGTTGGCGCGCGGCAATCAACTCACATTCGTGCCAGATGCGCGGGAACCGGATGACCGACCAAGGAGAGCACCCATGTTCCAAGGCTCGATGCCGGCCCTCGTCACCCCGTTCGCCAACGGCGCGCTGGACCTGGATACGCTCAAACGGCTGGTGGACTGGCAGATCGCCGAAGGCTCGTCCGCGCTGGTGCCCGTGGGCACCACCGGCGAAAGCCCGACGCTGACCCATGAAGAACATGAGATCGTGGTCGCCGAGGTTGTCCGCGCCGCCGATGGACGGGTGCCGGTGATCGCGGGCGCGGGCTCGAACAACACCGTCGAATCGGCACGCTTCATGCAGCATGCCAAGGCCGTCGGCGCCGCCGCCGCGCTGGTCGTGACACCCTATTACAACAAGCCGACGCAGCGCGGGCTCATCGCGCATTTCACTGCGCTGCACGACTGCTGCGATCTGCCGATCGTGATCTACAACATCCCCGGCCGCTCGGTGGTCGACATGACGCCGGAAACCATGGGCGAACTGGCGAAACTGCCGCGCATCATCGGTGTCAAGGACGCCACCGGCGACATCACCCGCGTCAGCCAGCAACGCGCCAGCTGCGGCACGGATTTCGTGCAACTCTCCGGCGAGGACGCCAGCGCGCTGGGGTTCAACGCCCATGGCGGCGTCGGCTGCATCAGCGTGACCGCCAATGTCGTGCCGCGGCTCTGTGCCGAGTTCCAGGCGGCGACGCTGGCCGGGGACTACACCACGGCGCTGGCCTATCAGGACCGGCTGATGCCGCTGCACGAGGCGATCTTTCTTGAACCGGGGCTGGTCGGCGCCAAATACGCGCTCGGCCGGCTGGGCCTCTGCTCCGAAGAGGTGCGTTCGCCGCTGACCCCGCTGACCGATGGCACAAGGGCCGCGATCGACGCGGCCATGGCTCACGCCGGGCTGCTCTGATCTCGCCCTCCTCTTGCCGGAAATATCCCGGGGGTGTATTGGCCCGGAACGGGCCAAGAGGGGGCTGGCCCCCTTTCGCCTCAGGCGGTCATGCCGGCCACGGCTTCACCGCGCGCCGTAATAGAGCCCGACCACATGCTCCGCCTCGGCAAAGAACAGCCAGCGCGACGCAAGGACGCCGATGATGTGGCTCACCACCGCCAGCGCGGCCAGAATATGGGAAAACGGCAGCATCACCAGCGCCGCGGGCAGGGCAAAACCCAGCCCCAGCGCAATCACCCGCAGCCGGTCACGATGTTTTCGCCCGACCACATGGATGAATTCGCGCATCAGGTAGTTGGGGGAGGTGTGCGGCGGCTCGAAGGCACGCAACCGGCCGAGCCCGCCCAGCCCGGTGGCCGTGGCCAGCGAACTGCCCGAGCGAGCAAGCGCCGTGTCGCCCATCCGCCAATGCGCGACCTGCACGATGCCCGCCAACAGCAGCAGCCACGGCGCCGGCGTGACCTGACCGGCGAGCAGCGCCCCCCCGGCGAGGCTGAAGCCGAGGAACATTGCCGGTGTCAGCCAGTGATGCCAGCGCGGCACCGAACGCAGCTGCGTGTAGATCATCGAGGTGGCGAACACGGTGCCGAGACACAGCACCGCGCCGACGACCCCCGCCGCGCTCCGGCCGGCGCCGAAAAACACCGCGCCCGCCCCGGCCACCGCCATCACCAGCAGGGCCGCAACCGAACTCCAGGCTTCCCGGCTGAGCCAGCTCGACCGCCACTGGGTAAAGGCCTTGATCGCCCGTTCAGGGTGGCCGAGGTGAAAGGCCGAGGCGACCAGCCCGCCGATGGCCAGCGCATAGGCGATGGCAAAGAACACGAAAGCCACCCAGCCCGTTACGGCCGGAATGCCGAAGCCGAGCCAGGCCAGCAGTCCGAAGCCGAGCCCGGAGAACGTGGTAAACAGGATGACGGAGGGGGCGGGGTGCATCAGAACCTCTCCAGCGCCTTGTCGAGCCAGGCGATGAAGCCGCGCGGTTCTTCCGCCACCGGCGCCAGCAGCGGGGCCAGCACGTCGATACTCTCGTCCAGCCGGTCCTTGGGGCGCGGCGGCAGGTATTTGTTGACCGGTTTCGTGCCCTGTTCCGGCATCAGGTCGAACCCGCCGCGCTCCGCCACCAGCTGCGAAACCGCGCTGTCCGGGTCGCCCAGGTCGCCGAAATGGCGCGCGCCGGCGGGGCAGGTGCGCACGCAGGCTGGGATCCTGTCCGCTTCGGGCAGGTTGTCGTTGTAGATACGGTCCACGCAGAGCGTGCATTTCTTCATCACGCCTTCGGCGGCATCCATTTCACGCGCCCCATAGGGACAGGCCCAGGCGCAGAGGCCGCAGCCGATGCAGTCGGATTCGTTGACCAGCACGATACCGTCCTCGGCCCGCTTGTAGCTGGCGCCTGTGGGGCAGACGGTCACGCAGGGGGCGTCGTCGCAATGCAGGCAGGATTTCGGGAAATGCACCAGCTGCGCGGCACCCTCGTCCGGAACGACCTCGTAGCTGTGGACCCGGTTGAGGAACGTGCCCGATGGCAGGTCGCCATACGGGGCCTGATCCGAAAGCGGCGCGCCGTAATTCTGGGTGTTCCAGCCCTTGCAGGCCACCACGCAGGCATGGCAGCCGACACAGGTGTCGAGGTCGATCACCAGGCCCAGCTTGCGGTCGGTGGTGCCGGGAAGGTCGGTCATCGTGGCGGCCCTCCGGCATGGGCGCAGGCGTGGGCCGGGGGCGCTGCCCCCGTCGCCTGCGGCGACTCCCCCGGGATATTTCCGGCAAGAGGAAGGGGGCGGGTCATTTCCCGACCTTCCAGCGGAGTTCGGCGGGGCCGTGGCCCACCGGGGCGTTCAGGCCCGGGAAGGCGGGTTGGCTCGCATCGGGCGGATTGGCCTTTTCGATCCGGACCTTGAGGTCGAACCACGCGGCCTGGCCGGTGACCGGATCGGAGTTGGACCAGCGCATGCCGTCGTCCCGTTCGGGCAGAAGTTCCCCTATCAGGTGGTTGAGCAGGAAGCCCTCGCGGGTTTCGGGCACATCGGGCGCGAGCGCCCAGGCGCCCTTGCGTTTGCCGATGGCGTTCCAGGTCCAGACCGTGTTGGCGTTGAGCGCGGCCATTTCCATCACCGGCACGGTGATCTCTCCGTGGGGCGAGGTGACCCGCGCCCAGTCGCCGTCGCGCAGCCCGTTGCCACGCATCAGCCGCGTCGGCAGGTAGAGCGGGTTGCGGCCGTGGATCTGCCGAAGCCATGCGTTCTGGCTGCCCCAGGAATGATACATCGCCATCGGCCGCTGGGTCAGGGCGTGGACCGGATAGGCGGGATCGTCGCCGCAGGCGGGCGTCCAGCCCGGCAGCGGGTCCATCGCCGCGCGCAGACGGTCGCGCATGTGGTCTGGGGGCTGGCGCGGCCCGTGCCCCTCGGCGGCCAGCTGGAACCGGCGCATCGGTTCGGCATAGAGCTGGAACAGGTAGGGCTGGGGGCTGTCATAGAGGCCCAGGCCCACCGCCCAGTCCTGATAGGCGCGGTTCCAGGGCTTGTAGAACTGGGCCTCGTCCGGGATATGGCCGATCCAGAAACCGCCATTCTCGATATAGCGGTCGAGCTGGTTGGGGTTGGGGGCGCCGCGCCCGGCGTCGTCGCCGTCGCCGCGCCAGCCTGCCAGCGGGCCGATGCCGGGCTTGCGTTCGTGGTTGACGATGTAATCGGCGTAATCGGCATACCTGGCGCGGCCGTCATCGGTCACGAAACCGGGCAGGTTCAGCCGCACGGCGAGGTCGATCAGCACCGATTGGAACCCGCGCACGCCTTCATGGCCGTCGCGCTCGGGGTCGATCACCGGCCAGCGGATCGCGTCCGCCGCCGCCTCGGCCTCGCAGATCGGGCGGTCGAGCAGCGAGATGCAGTCATGGCGTTCGAGATAGGTGGCATCCGGCAGCACGAGATCGGCATAGGCGACCATCTCGGAGGAATAGGCATCCGAATAGATGATGCGCGGGATCACATAATCGCCGTTCTCGTCTGTGTCGGTCAGCATCTCCATGGTGCGGGCGGTGTTCATCGACGAGTTCCACGCCATGTTCGCCATGTAGAGAAACAGCGTGTCGATGCGATAGGGATCGCCGGCATGGGCGTTCGAGATCACCATATGCATCAGCCCGTGCACCGATAGCGGGTTTTCCCAGGTGAATGCCTTGTCGATCCGGGCCGCGCTGCCGTCGGGCTTCAGCGCCAGGTCTTCGGGGCCGCGCGGAAACCCCAGATGCGGCCCGTCCAGCGGGCTGTCGGGGGCACTGGCGCTGTGCGGCGTGGGATGGGCATGGACCGGCTTGGGGTAGGGCGGTTTGAACCGGAACCCGCCGGGCACCTCGACCGTGCCCAGCAGGATCTGCAGCAGGTGCAGCGTGCGGCAGGTCTGGAACCCGTTGGCATGGGCCGAGACCCCGCGCATGGCGTGAAAGCTGACCGGGCGGCCGGTCATGGTCTCGTGGGTTTCGCCGCGGAAATCGGTCCATTCGCGGTCGATCTCGAACGCTTCGTCGAACGCGACACGGGCCAGTTCGGCGGCCACGGCGCGGATCTTGCCGGCCGGGATACCGCAGCGGTCGGCCACGGCCTCGGGGGCATAGTCGTCCGACAGGTAGCGTTCGGCGATGAGCTGGAACACCGGGCGGTGGCTGACGCCGGCATGGCGGTGGCTGGCGGCCAGATCGGGGCGGATGCCGGGCGCATCAAAGGCCGCGAGCTGGCCGGTCGCGCGGTCGATCACCAGTTCGCGGCCCGCTTCGTCGCGCAGGAACAGCCCGTAATCCGGCGAACCCGGATCGCCGTTGACCAGCACCGGCGCGTTGGTGAACCGGGCGAGATAGTCGAGGTCGATCCGGCCCGCCTTGAGCAGCAGATGCACCAGCGACAGGATGAACAACCCGTCGGTGCCTGGCGTGATGCCGATCCAGTCATCGGCAATCGCGTTGTAGCCGGTGCGGATCGGGTTCACCCCGATCACCCGCGCGCCGCGCGCCTTCAGCTTGCCCAGGCCGATCTTGATCGGGTTGCTGTCATGGTCCTCGGCGACGCCGAAGATCATGAACAGCCGGGTGCGGTCCCAGTCCGGCTGGCCGAATTCCCAGAACGCCCCGCCCATCGTGTAGATGCCCGCCGCCGCCATGTTGACCGAGCAGAACCCGCCATGGGCGGCATAGTTGGGCGTGCCGAAATTCTGCGCCCAGAAGCTGGTGAAGCTCTGCGACTGGTCGCGGCCGGTGAAAAAGGCGAGTTTCTCGGGATTGTCGCGCCGGATCGGAGCCAGCCAGCCGGTGGCGATCTCCAGCGCCTCGTCCCAGCCGATTTCCTCGAATTCGCCGGACCCGCGCGGGCCGACCCGTTTCAGCGGCGCCCGCAGCCGCGACGGCGCGTTGACCTGCATGATCCCGGCGCTGCCCTTGGCGCAGAGCACGCCGCGATTGACCGGATGGTCGCGATTGCCCTCGATATAGGCGACCTTGCCGTCCTTCATGTGCACGTTGATGCCGCAGCGGCAGGCGCACATGTAGCAGGTGGTGCGCCGGATCTCGTCGGATACCGGTGGCGAGAGGTCCAGGCGTGGCTGTTCGGTCATGTCTGCCCTGAATGATCCGCGTTGCTGCGGGTTACGCTAGGGCAGAAGCGCGTTCGGAACAATATCCCTGAATAGCAGGTGAATAGGGGATGCCGTGCCGGGTGCGGCAGCGGGCGGGCGATTACGTTCCGCGATCCTGCAGCGGGACATAGGCACGCGGAGGTGGGCCGTCATAGAGCGTCAGCGGGCGGATCAGGATGTTGCGCCGGGCCTGTTCGAGACACTGGATCACCCAGCCGGGCATCCGGCCGATGGCAAAGATCGGCACATAGAGATCCATCGGGATGCCGTGCAACTGGTAGATGACGCCGGAATAGAAATCGACATTCACGTTCAGCCCGTGCCGCGCATAGGGTTTCATTGCCTCGACCACCGCCTGCAGGATTTCATACCATTGCGGGGCGCCCATTTCCTCGCCCAGCCGGCGCACGCCGTCGCGCATGTGCCGGGCGCGGGGGTCCTCGCGGCGATAGACCCGGTGGCCGAACCCGGTGACCGCCTCGCGCGCGGCGCGCTTGGCCCTGACGTATTCGGCGGCGTTTTCGGGGCTGCCGATATCCTGCACCATCTTCATCACGTCCTCGGCCGCGCCGCCATGGGCGGGGCCGGCCAGCGTGGCCAGCGCCGTCGTGATCGCACCGTGCAGGCCGGCCTCGGTGCCGATGGTGACACGCGCGGCAAAGCTCGACGCGTTCGAGCCGTGTTCGGCATGAAGGATGAAATCCACGTCGGCCAGCCGCGCGGCCTCGGCGGACGGTTTTTGGCCCTTGAGCATCCACAGCCAGTTGGTGGCGTGGCCCAGTTCCGGATCGGGGGCGACCGGATCGCGGCCTTCGCGGATCGCGTGGTGATGGGCGACGAGAACCGGCAGCTGGGCGGTCAGGCGCAGGCCGGTCGCGATCATGCCCTGTTCGGAATTGTCGGCGCTGGCGGGGTCCAGCGCGGCCAGCGCCGAAACGGCGGTGCGCAGCACATCCATCGGGTGACCGTCCCGGCAGGTCTCGATGACACCGAGAACGCCCGGCGGCAGATCGCGCCCGGCCCGCAGCGCGGCGTCGAAGTCGGCAAGTTGTGCGGCGGTCGGCAACTCGCCGTGGATCAGCAGATAGGCGACCTCTTCGAAACTGGAATGGGTGGCCAGATCGTGGATCGAATAGCCGCGATAGGACAGTTCGCCCGCCGCCCCGTCGATGTCGCTGACACCGGAGCGTTCGAAATAGACGCCTTTGAGGCCACGGTTGATCTTGACGTTGCCGGTCATGGCGGGCTCCTTCCTGGGGTGCGTATGGAGGCTCTTATGCCAGTGCTTGACGAGATATGCGATATGGCACGGACGCGCCGGGCGCGCGTTGTGTTTCCCGAAATGGACGCGCCGCGCGTCGCGGCCGCCGTCGACCGGCTGCGCGCCGAGGCGATCTGTGACCCGGTGCCGCTGTCCGAACCGACCGAGGCGCAGGTCGGGGCCATCGTCGCCCAGCGTGGAATGAAACCGGGGCTCGCCCGGCGGATGCTGGGCAAACCGCTGATCCGCGCGGCGGCGATGGTGGCCGCGGGCGAAGCGGATGCGATGGTCGCCGGTGTCGACAGTCCCACGCGGCGGGTGATCGAGGCGGCGTCGCTGAGCATCGGGCTCGCCCCCGGCGTGGAAGCGCCGTCGTCGTTCTTCCTGATGCTGTTTCCCGACGGGCGCGAGATGATCTTTGCCGATTGCGCGGTGAACGTGGACCCGGATGCCGCGACGCTGACGGCCATCGCGCGGGCCTCGGCGGCGACGGGCCAGGCCCTGCTGGGGTCGGCGCGGGTGGCGATGCTGTCCTTTTCCACCGGCACATCCGGGGCGGGCGACAGTGTCGAACGGGTCCGCGCGGCGGCGGATGCCACCGGGTTCGCCGGGCCGATACAGGCCGACGCGGCGCTGAACGCCGCCATCGCCCGGACCAAGGGGATCGAGGCGGTGGATGCCAATGTCCTGGTCTTTCCTTCGCTCGACGCGGGCAACATCGCCTACAAGCTCTGCCGGGAACTGGCCGGGGCACAGGCGCTGGGACCGATCCTGCAGGGGTTCCGCCGCCCGGTCTGCGACCTGAGCCGCGGTGCGACGGTGGACGATATCGTGGCGGCCACGGCGGTGACCGTGGCGTTGAACTGACGCCGGCTCACGCGGGGCCTGCCGTCGCCTGTCTGAATTTTCCGGGCACGGCGGATCAGGAGTTGGCGGCGATCGCGGCGGCGATACGGGCGATGCCGGGGGCGATGCGGTCGCGCGGGATCGACGAATATCCGAGCCGGAAATAATTGTGCGGGCGGTCCGGACCGGCAAAGAACGGCGCGCCGGGTTCGATCAGGACCGAGGCCCGGCGCAGATCGTCGGACAGGCGCGACATATCGGTGCCCTCGGGCGCGCGCATCCACAGCGACGACCCGCCATAGACCCCGCGCCCGGCGATGGTCAGCCCATGTTCGGCCACCGCCGCCTCGACCGCCTGCCTGCGGCCGTGCAGCGTGCGGGCCATGCGGCGGATCTGGGCATCGTAGTGGCCCAGGCTGAGGAAATGCGCTGCGGTGCGCTGAATATGGCCCGGCGGGTGGCGCAACATGCCGGCGCGCAGGGCGCGGGCCTCGCGGATGAAGGGTTCGGAGCCGACCATGTAGCCCAGCCGCAACCCCGGAAACAGCGGCTTGGAAAAGCTGCCGACATAGATCACCCGCCCGTCGCGGTCGAGCGATTTCAGCGCGGGCGACGGCGGGGCCAGAAACGACATCTCGAACTCGTAATCGTCCTCGACCACCAGCGCCCCGATCCGGCGGGCGCGGCGCAGCAGCGACAGCCGGCGGTCGCGCGGCATGGTGGCGGTGGTGGGGCACTGGTGGCTGGGCGTGGTAAAGATCACATCGGTGCCCTCAGGCACCCTGTCGGGCGGCAGGCCGTCGCCATCGACCATGCGCGGCAGCACCGTGGCGCCGGTCTGGGTGACCATGTCGCGCAGGGCGTAGTAGCAGGGGTTTTCGATCACCGCGCGGCGGTTTTCCGACAGCAGCAGCTGTGCCGCCAGCCAAAGGGCATTCTGGGCTCCCATGGTGATCAGGATTTCATCGGGCCGCGCGACGATGCCGCGCCGGGGCAGGGTGTGACGCGCGATGAAATCCACCAGCATCGGGTCGTCGGCGTCATAGAGATCGGCGGTGAGCGCCGTGAAATCCTTCTGTCCCAGCGCCCGCAACGCGCAGAGCCGCCAGTTGGAATGGTCGAACAGGGCGGCATCCGGCTGGCCGTAGATGAACGGATAGCGATAGCTCTGCCAGTCCAGCGGCTTGCGCGGCGTGTCGCCGCCGGTAAAGCGCCGGATGATGGCGCGATCCCAACTCACGCCATCCGGCCCGCGTTCGGGCGGCGTATAGACCGGCGGCACCGGTGCGCCGTCGGACACATAGTAACCGGACCGGCCGCGCGAGATCAGGTAGTCATTGGCGAGCAACTCGGTATAGGCCAGCGTGACGGTGATGCGGCTGACGCCGAGATGGGCGGCGAGCTTGCGCGAGGAGGGCAGCTTCTCGCCCCGGCGGAACCGCCCCGACAGGATGCCCTCGGCAACCATCTGCTGAATGCGGGCCTGAAGCGTGCCCTGCCCGTCAGGGCTGAGGAAAAGGGTTTCGACCGGGATCGCCATGGGCGCAGGGTATGCTGGACCTATGTAGCATGCAATCTGGCCCTAAGGGCGGTCAGCCGGTTTTCTTCCAGATATCGAGCGCCGTGCAGACGCGGCTGAATTCGGGATAGATGGTCAGATCCTCGGCCAGCGGCGCGATCAGATAGGACCCGGCGGGCATCGTATCGGCCATGCGCGCCTCGAGACGCGCCTGCAGCGCGGCGGTGCGGATCGGCCGGTAGGAAAAGATCACGTCATGCGGCGCATAGTCGTAATCCAGCGCATCCGCGACCTCGATCGTGCCGTTCAGCCCAAAGGCCTTGCGGCCCAGTTCGACCAGATCGGGATTGATGTCGAACCCGCGATAGTCGCCGACATGGATCAGCCGGGCGGCGCGGGTCAGCAGGATGTTGCGCCCGTGGCCGCAGCCGACTTCGAGATAGGACACCGGCCGATGGCGCAGGTTGGCATCGTCGAAATCGGGGTCATTGCTGAGCAGCGCGTCCAGCCGGATCAGCGTTTCCAGGTATTTCGAAACGGCGAAGGGGATGTAGTCATAGGAGTCGTCCGGCCGCTTGAACAGGTCCTTTTCGTCGGGCCGGTCGGTCCTGTTCAACACCTCGGCCACCATCGTGGTGAAGGCGCGTTCCGAGGCGGCCGAGATACGGTGCGCCACATCCATCTCATCCTGCCGGGCAATCAGTTGGTGATGCAGCCGGTCCATCGCTTCGACATAGACCTCGTGGAGTTCGCCATAGGCACGCCGCGCCCGGGCGCAGTCGGCCTGCGTGCGCTCCAGCGCCTTTTCGGCAAAGCGGAACTTGTGCCGGAGCGATTTCAGGGTCGACAGCGCCCGCGCGTTCGGCGCGCCGTCGAAGGTCTCGATCAGGTCGGCCATCTGCGCACCGAGCCGGTCCAGCTTGGCGCGCGCAAAATCACGGCTGCGCACCGCTCCGTCGAGCGCCTCCAGCGCATCCTCGAACTGCAACGCGGCCTTGGTTGCCTCGTATTTCTCACGCCTCATCACCCGTTTCTCCCCCCCCCATTGGCCTGCCCGCTGAGGCCGGTTGCCTCATCCTTGACCCGCGAGGGCCATTGTCAAAGTGTTTTTCGGCTTGACGAATGGGTGTCCGCAAAGTAACCATAAAACTAGTTTAATGGGGATATGGGATGTGGGAAACAGCGGCGGCCGGGTTCGCGGCCATGGGATCGGAGGCGCGGCTGCAGGTGGTCAAGGCGCTGGTGCGGGCGGGTCATGCGGGCCTGACGGTGGGCGAAATCCAGGACCGGACCGGGATCGCGCCCTCGACGCTGGCCCATCACCTGAAATTCCTCGCGGGCGCCGGGCTGGTGGAACAGGAACGTGCCGGGCGGACCACGATCAACCGGGCCTGTTTCGGTGAACTGGAAAATCTCGCCCAGTTCATACTGAGCGAATGTTGCGCGGATGATTGCACGAGGGCTGCAAACGATGGCTGACACGGCACAGACATTTGGCGTGGCCTGGCGGGCCCGCGCGGCGCGGCTGAAATCGCCCTGGGCCCTGATCGTCATCGTGCTGGCGGGCGTGGCGCTCTTGGACCCGTCCAACCTGGTCGCGACGGTGGATTTTGCCCTGCGGGCGCTGGGCGGCACACTGCCCTATATCGTGGTGGCGGTGGCGCTCCTGGCGTGGCTCAAGGCGACCGGGGCCGAACAGCTGGTCGCCCGGGCCTTCGAGGGGCGCGAGACGCGCATGATCATTGCCGCGGCGCTGATCGGGGGGCTGGCGCCGTTCTGTTCCTGCCAGGTGATCCCGTTCATCGCCGGGTTGCTGGCGCTGGGCGCGCCGTTGTCGGCGGTGATGGCGTTCTGGCTGTCTTCGCCGCTGATCGATCCGCCGACGCTGCTGATCACCGCCGGGGCGCTGGGCTGGCCCTTTGCCATCGGCAAGGCGGTCGCGGCGGTGGCGCTGGGCCTGATGGGCGGGTTCGCGGTGCGGGCGATGATGTCGGGCGGAGCCTTTGCCGCGCCGCTGCGGGTCTATGCGCGCAAGGGATGCTGCGGGTCCGGGCCAAAGGCCGGCGGGCAGCCGCATTGGCGGTTCTGGAATGAGGCACCGCGGCGCGCGCAATTCCGTGCCGAACTGGTGGAAAACGGGCTGTTCCTGCTGAAATGGATGTCCTTTGCCTATGTGCTCGAGGCGCTGCTGGTGCATTATGTTCCGGCCGAACTGATCGCCGGTGCGGTCGGCGGCGACGGCGTGGTGCCGATCGGCATCGCGGCACTGGTGGGGATGCCGGCCTATCTCAATTCCTATGTCGCGCCGCCGATGCTGGCAGGGCTGATCGAGCAGGGCATGAGCGCGGGCGCCGCGATGGCCTTCATGGTCGCCGGGGCGGTCAGTTCGATCCCCGCGATGACCGCGGTGTGGTCGCTGGTCAAACCGCGGGTCTTTGCCACCTATCTGGGCCTCGGGGTCTGCGGCGCGATCCTGTCGGGGCTGCTGTTCCAGATGCTGGTCTGACCCGGTTGCAACGCGGCGCATGAGGACGCTACCGTCCCCGGCATGGTGGCATGTTCGGGGGCGGTATGGATAGAAACGGCGAAAACGGCGGCGCGGAACGGACCGAACCAGCCGAACGGGGCTTTGCCCTGCGCGAATTCGACGCGCTGAAGGAAGAGATCGCCCGCAAGGATGCCGATATCGAATCGATGAAGCGGCGGGTGCAGCTGGTGACTTTCGTCACCCTGATCCTGATCTATATCGGGGTGCTGCCGTGGCCCGGCGCCGGGCAGATCCCCATTGCCCTGCGCGCCGAGGTTGCGTTCAGCCTGGCGCTGGGATCGCTGGCATTTGCGGTCGTGACCTATCTCGATGCCAGTTTCGTCGGCCGCCATATCCGGCTGATGGGCAATTACATCCGGTCGCTCGAGATCTATCTCTACCGGGTGTCGGGCGCCAGTCCGATGGGGTGGGAAAGGTTCCTGCGCAGCCGCAAGTCGAATGACGGGCTGAAGGCTTGGAACGAGTCGCTGGATGCAGGTGGCGATTGCGGACAGGCGGGCGAGCGCGGATCGAACAAGTCGTCCTGGCCGGAGTATTTCCGCCGCCATGCCTTTTTCCTGCTGTTCGTGCTGATCAACCTGGCGATGGTGGCGCATCGCGCCTGGGATTGTCACATGACGGGCGACTGTTTTTCGTTTGTCACGGGAACCGCCGAGGCGGCAGTGCCGGCCCCGGCTGAACCGGGGCCGGCAAGCGATCAGCCGTAGACGCGGGTCAGCGCCACGTCCACCGCGTCGGTGATCTGGTCGATGTCGTCTGCGGTGGCGATCAGCGCGGGCGAGAAGCACAGCACGTTGTTCAGCCCCGGAACCGACCGGTTCGACGACCCGATGATGACGCCCTGGGCGGCACATTCGGCCGATACCTGCGCGATGGTCTTTTCGGGAACCGGTTCCTTGGTCTTGCGGTCGGCCACCAGTTCGGCGCCCAGGAACAGGCCCTTGCCGCGCACGTCGCCGATGATCCGGTGCTTTTCCATCAGCGCCTCGAGATTGCCCATCATCCGGTCGCCCATGCTGGTGCAGTTGTCCAGCAGGTTCTCGTCCTCGATGATGCGCATGTTCTCGAGCGCGGCGGCCGGGCCCGCGGTGCAGCCGCCAAAGGTCGAGATGTCGCGGAAATAGTTCAGCGGATCCTCGGCGTTGTCCTTGAACAGGTCGAACACCTCTTCGGTGGTCACGCAGCAGGCGATGGCCGCATAGCCCGAGGCGACGCCCTTGGCCATGGTCACGAAATCCGGCTTGATGCCGTAGTGCTGGTAGCCGAACCAGGTGCCGGTGCGCCCGATGCCGCAGACCACCTCGTCGATATGCAGCAGGATGTCGTATTTCCGGCAGATCTCCTGCACCCGTTCCCAGTAGCCGGGCGGCGGGGTGATGACGCCGCCGCCGGCGGTCACCGGTTCGAGGCAGAGCGCGCCCACCGTGTCGGCGCCCTCGGCGAGGATGACCTCTTCGATGGCATCGGCGGCGCGACGGCCGTATTCCTCGCCGGTCAGGTCCCATTGGGCGCGGTATTCCATGCAATGGGGCACCCGGACGAAGCCCGGCGCCAGCGGGCCATACTGCATCACCCGTTCGTCCTGCCCGCCGGCCGACATGGTCGCCAGCGTGCCGCCGTGATAGTCGCGGTCGCGGTAGAGGATCTTGTGTTTCTTGCCGCCGTATCGCTTGTGGGCGATCTGGCGCACCATCTTGAACACCTTCTCGTTCGCCTCCGAGCCCGAGTTGGTGTAATAGACCCGGCTCATGCCCGGCATCTTGTCGATCAGCTTCTCGGCAAAGAGCGATCCGGGGATCGAGCCGCCGGTCTGTGCGAAATAGCAGAGCTTCATCAGCTGGTCATAGACCGCCTTGGCGATGCTTTCGCGCCCGTAGCCCACGTTGACGGTCCAGACCCCGCCCGACACTGCGTCGAGATATTCCTTGCCGTTCTGGTCCCAGACCCGCATCCCCTTGCCTTCGAGGATGATGCGCGGGTCGTTGGTCTCGAACGGTTTGTGCTGGATCAGGTGGTGCCAGACATGGGCCTTGTCGGCCTCGACGATGTGGCTGATGTCGTTTTCGTTGAACGTGCCGTCCATGACGGGTCCTTTCGGTTCGGGAATTCGGGTTCGCATCTCGGGCGCCCGGCGCCAGAGTCGGTCTGCCGCAACAATGCGCCGTGTCACATGGGTTGCGATAGGGCCAGATATCAAGTCGATTTAATGCCAGCCCGTGCCGCGGGTGACGAAATTATTGGCATCACCCGGATATACCATTGAAAATGTTTGCGTTTGGATCGTTCCGGCGAAAAACTGGCTGGCGGGGGTGGCAATCCGGCAAACAAAACCGTTGATCGTTCTGGCCATTTCGGGTCCGATTGAGCAGCGGCACACACCGCCATACCAGAGACGGACCACCGTCCAGACCAACGGCCCGACGGGCCACAGACAGGGAGAATGACGATGAAAGCACCCAAGACGCTCATGGGCGCGGCGGCGGGGTTGGCGCTGCTGATCGGCGGCGCAGCGCAGGCGCAGGACATCACCGTTGGCTATTTCCTGGAATGGCCGATGCCGTTCCAATACGCCAAGGCGATGGGCACATATGACGAGGAGATGGGCGTCACCGTCAACTGGGTCAGCTTCGACACCGGCACGGCGATGAGCGCGGCAATGGCCTCCGGCGATGTCCAGATGAGCGTGAGCCAGGGCGTGCCGCCCTTCGTGGTGGCGACCAGCGCGGGGCAGGACCTGCAGATCCTCGACGTGGCGGTCAGCTATTCCGACAACGACAATTGCGTGGTGCGGGCCGATCTCGAGATCGACAAGACCTCGGCGGGCGAACTGGCCGGCAAGAAGGTGGCGGTGCCGCTGGGGACCGCGGCGCATTTCGGGTTCCTCGAGCAGATGAACCATTTCGGCGTCGATCTCGGCAGTCTCGAGGTGGTGGACATGGCCCCGTCCGAAGGTGCGGCGGCGCTGTCGCAGGGGGCGGTGGACATGGCCTGCGGCTATGCCGGCGGCCTGATCCGGATGAAGGAGCACGGCAACGTGCTGCTGACCGGCGCCGAAAAGGAGGAACTGGGCATTCTGGTGTTCGACGTGACCACCGCGCCGGCGTCCTTCGTGGCCGAGAACAGCGACCTCGCGGCGGCGTTCCTGAAGGTGACCGCCGATGCCAACGCGATGTGGAACAGCGGCGAGCATACCGACGAAATGCTCGAGGTGATCGCCAAGGATGCCGGCATGGACAAGGAAACCGCCGCCGCGTCGCTTGCCACCTTCGTGTTTCCCAGCATCGAAGAGCAACTGTCGGACAAGTGGCTTGGCGGCGGGTCGCAGGATTTCATGAAGGGCGTGGCGGATGTGTTCGTGCAGGCGGGCAGCATCGACGCGGCGCTCGACAGCTATGAAAACCAGGTCAATACCGGCCCGCTGAGTGCCGCGGCCGACATGTGATCCGCAACCGCGGATGACGGGGGCCGGCATCCGGCCCCGTCTCCGGTCCGGTGAACGAACAGGAACGGGGGACCCGGTGGTCAGCGGACTACGGATAGACGATGTATCGATGCGCTTCGAACTGCCTGCCGGCGGGGCGGTCCAGGCGCTCAAGGACGTATCCCTGCACCTTCGGGAAGGCGAGTTGCTGAGCGTGCTCGGACCGTCGGGATGCGGCAAGACCACGCTGCTGAACATCGTCGCCGGGTTCCTGGCGCCGACATCGGGGCAGGTGGTGCTGAACGGACATGCGGTGAAGGGGCCGGATGCCGAACGCGGCATGGTGTTCCAGCAGGGCGCGCTGTTCGAATGGATGAACGTGCGGGAAAATGTCGGTTTCGGCCCCCGGATGAAGGGGATGCCCAAACGCGACAAGGCCGGGATCGTCGATCACCTGCTGGAAACCGTCGGGCTGGGGGAATTCAAAGACAAGGCGGTCTATGAACTGTCCGGCGGGATGCAGCAGCGGGTGGCGCTGGCGCGCTGCCTGGCCAATGACCCCGACGTCATCCTGATGGACGAACCGCTGGGCGCGCTGGACGCGCTGACCCGCGAAAAGATGCAGTCGCTGGTGCTGAAACTGTGGAAGGAGACCGGCAAGACGATCATCCTGATCACCCATTCGGTCGAAGAGGCGCTGCTGCTGGGGGAACGCCTGCTGGTCATGGCGCCGCGCCCCGGACGCATCCACCGCGAATACCGGCTGCCCTTTGCCGATCTGGGTGTCGGCCAGGACCTGCGCGAGGTCAAGAAACATCCCGACTTTGCCACGCGGCGCGAGGAGATACTGGGCATGATCTGGGACATGGAAGAAGAGATCATGGGCCGGGCGGAGGAGGGCGCATGATCCCCTTTGCGATCTATCTCGCGATTTTCGTCATCTCCTACCTGGTGGTGATGAAACTGGTGCATCATGCCGCGCGGCACGATTTCACCTCGCTCAAGACGGTGACCTTCGGCGACGAAAGCGCGGTGCGGTCGAACCGCGTCGCTTCGGTGATTTCCATCCTCACCCTGTTTCTGATGTGGGGCATGTTCACCGGCTCGTCGCTGGTGCCGTCCTTTCTGCACGCGCCCGGCCCCTTCGAGGGCGAAACCTCGTTCGAATACACCGCGCAGGCCTCCGATGGCGACCGCGACACGGCCACCGTCACCGTGCTGGTGCATCCCATCGACCAGGCGGCCGAGATGCCCGGCGTCGATCCGGGCGAGGGATGGGCGAAAAACGATGCCGCCACCGTGGGCGTCTGGCGCAGCGGGTTGATCCGGGTCGATGCCAATGACGACATCACCCGCGCGGACGGTGCCACGGTGGTGGCCGTGAACGGCCAGCCGATCAGCCCGGGCCAGAGCGTCGATATCGAGCATGGCCGCGTCGGCATGTCGCCCAAGGGCACGCTGAATTTCGAACCGGCCAAGGGCTGGCAGATGGAACCGATCTGGCTGCCGCCGCCCGAGGCGGTTCTGGGGCGCGTGGTCGAGATCGCCCGCGACGGCTTCCGCGGCTCGACGCTCTGGCAGCATCTCGGCTATTCGCTGTTCCGCGTCATCGTCGGGTTCGTGCTGGGGGCGCTGGTCGGCATCCCGCTGGGCTATGCGATGGGGCTGTCCGACTGGTTCCGCGGCTGGTTCGACCCGATCGTCGAATTCATGCGCCCGGTGCCGCCGCTGGCGCTGATACCGCTGGTGATCATCTGGGCCGGGATCGGCGAGGCGGGCAAGATCATCCTGCTGTTCCTGGCCGCGCTGTGGATCATGGCGATCGCGGCGCGGGCCGGGGTGTCGGGGGTGAGCATCTCGAAAGTGCACGCCGCCTATAGCCTTGGCGCCAGCAAGCGCCAGTTGATGCGCTATGTGATCGTGCCCAATTCCCTGCCCGAGATCTTTACCGGCGCCCGGGTGGCGATGGGGGTCTGCTGGGGCACCGTGGTGGCCGCCGAACTGGTGGCGGCGGAAAAGGGCGCCGGCATGATGATCATGGTCGCCTCCAAGTTCCAGAACACGGATATCGTGATCATGGGCATCATCCTGATCGGCATGATCGGCTTTGGGATCGACATGGCAATGCGCTGGGCCGAGCGGGTGCTCGTGCCCTGGAAAGGCCGGGTCTGATACCACCTTACGTTACGTCAATTTTCGGTTTGTTCTCCCAATGGTTGAAAAATGGACCGTATCGCGTATGTTGCCCGCGTGTGAGTGGTGGCGAGTATGGCGGGGCCCGGGACCTGCCGCGTTATCCGACACCCGATATCGGCCTGGATGCGGGCCTAACCCGTCCCCGTCGGGGAACGGGTTTCTCGTGATCCGGGCATGACGACCGCGCCGGACGCCAGCGACTGGCCGGACACGCTCCCGCCGGTGATCGACGCGCTGCACAGCGCCGAGTTCTTTCCCCGGATGACGCGATTTCTCGGCGGGCTGGCCCCGTTTTCCGGCATCTTCATCACCAGGCTGTTCCGTGACGCGCCGCCCCGGCATGTCTATGACACGGTGCGCATCGAACGCCGGGCGGCGGTGATCGACCAGTATCTCGACAGCGCCTACCTGCTCGATCCGTTCTATGACGCGTTCCGCAAGGGAAACGTGGATTGTGCGCACCGCCTGCGCGACGTGGCGCCCGACCGGTTCACGCGGTCCACATATTACCAGCACTATTACCGCAACATCGATCTGCGCGACGAACTCGGGCTTCTGCTGGCGCTGCCCGATGGCAGCGTCGCGTTCTACTCGATCGGCCGGCCGGGTCGCGAACGGCGGTTCTCGTCCCGGGCCTTGGCCGCGTTCCGGACCGCGCTGCCGCTGGTGACATCGCTGACCGCCAAGCACCTGTTGCA
This sequence comes from Pukyongiella litopenaei, assembly GCF_003008555.2. Lineage (NCBI taxonomy): Bacteria > Pseudomonadati > Pseudomonadota > Alphaproteobacteria > Rhodobacterales > Paracoccaceae > Pukyongiella > Pukyongiella litopenaei. The sequence continues at coordinate 3,095,278 of NZ_CP027665.1, forward strand.
CCAGCCGCGGCCCGATCTGCCCGGCCCGGCGCAGGTGATCGACGATGCGCTGATCGGGTTCGGCGCCGGGGTGCTGACCGCGCGCGAACGCGAGGTGGCCGAACTGATCCTGAAGGGACATTCCAGCGCGTCGATCTCGGACCGCACCGGCACCGCGGTGGGAACGGTCAAGATCCACCGCAAGAACCTCTATCGCAAGCTGGGGGTTTCATCGCAGTCCGAACTGTTCGCGTCGTTTCTCGGGCGTGTGCTGGCCGGTCGCGACGGGCCCTGACTACCCCCCGAGGGATATTTACCGATCCATCCGGATCGTTCTAACCTGTCTGCAACCAACGCGGGAGCGCCGCGGGACCGGAACGATCGAAGGGGGACAGCCGGACCATGCAGGAGAGCCAGGACGGAACGCCGGACGGACCAGACCGCACCGCGGTATCGGTTCGCGCGGTGACCAAGACCTTCGGGCAGGGCGCCGCCGCGGTCCATGCGTTGAAATCGGTTTCGATCGATATTCGCGAAAACGAGTTCTTCACGCTGCTGGGCCCGTCGGGATGTGGCAAGACCACGCTGCTGCGGCTGATCGCCGGGTTCGAACTGCCCGGCGACGGCACCATCGAACTGGACGGGGCGGACATCACGGCCCTGCCACCGCATCGCCGCCCGGTGAACACCGTGTTCCAGAACTATGCGTTGTTCCCGCATATGACGGTGGCCGAAAATATCGGGTTCGGCCTGAAGATGCTGGGGCGGCCGGCGGCGGATACCGACGACACCGTCGCCCGGATGCTGGCCCTTGTGCAGATGGAGCCGATGGCGCATCGGCGGACCGACCAGATCTCGGGCGGGCAGCAACAGCGGGTCGCGCTGGCGCGCGCGCTGGCCCCGGCGCCGAAGGTGCTGCTGCTGGACGAACCGCTGGCGGCGCTGGACCTGAAACTGCGCAAGGACATGCAGCTGGAGCTCAAGCGCCTGCAGCACGAAACCGGCATCACCTTCGTTTTCGTCACCCACGACCAGGAAGAAGCGCTGACCATGTCCGACCGTATCGCGGTGATGAACGCGGGCGAGATCCTGCAGGTCGGCGCACCCAATGAAATCTACGACCATCCGGCGCATCGGTTCGTTGCAGATTTCATAGGTGATATCAACATCATGAGCGGCGAAGTGAAAGCGTTGGGCGAAGATGCCGCAGAGATCGAACTGGCGCCGGGTTGCCGTGTTTCCGTTGCGCTGTCGGGCGGGACGATGGCCCCCGGCGACAGGGTGGATCTGGCGATCCGGCCCGAAAACGTGGCGCTGGCACCGGTCGGCGGCGCGGCGACACTGGGTGGCACCGTGGCCAATGTGGTCTATTTCGGCGCCGGCACCAGCGTGCATGTCACTCTGGATACCCTCACCGACTTCGTCCAGCCCTGCCCGCAGGAGGTGGTGGATCTCTACAACAAGATCTGGACCCGGCTGAAGCAGTAGGGCAAACGCGGCGCGGCGTCCGGGATGGCGCCGCGCCGGTCCTCGTCAGCAGTTGACCCGATGAGCACACCCGTTTCACCTCCGAAACCCAAGACGGCGCGTGACCTCGGCATCATGCAGGGGTTCCCGCCGCCTCCGGAAAAGCGCCCGACGCTCGAGAACTGGGACCTGCCGCCGTTCAACCGGTGGAGCTTCCAGAACGTGCGCAGCCTGTTTCCGACCGCCGAGGTCTGGCGCGGCACCGGGCCGGCGGACCCGTTTGGCGAGGATCTCCAGTCGCTGGACGGCATCCAGGTCGTGACGCTGGAAGGCGACCGGGTGCGGCTGGCGGATTTCCTGGCCGCGACCTATGCGGACGGGTTCCTGGTCTGTCACCGCGACCGGATCGTCTATGAACGCTATTTCAACGACATGGGCCCCGAAACGCCGCACCTGTCGCAATCGGTGGCCAAGTCGCTGGTCGGGCTGGTGGCGGGCGTGCTGGACGGACAGGGGCTGCTGGAGATGCACGCGCCGCTGGCGGATCTCGTGCCGGAACTGGCCGCCTGCGGCTATGCCCGCGCGACGCTGGCCCAGGCGCTCGACATGCAGACGGGCGTCCGGTTCACCGAGGATTACAACCTGCCGGGCAGCGACATGACCCGGATCGACATCGCGTCGGGCTGGCGGCCGGGGCCGGAGACCGGCGAACGCCCGACCATCCGCGACGTGATCCTGACCCTGCCCGCGATCCGGCCCCATGGCGAGCGGTTCGACTATCGCTCGATCGAAACCGACCTGGTGGCCTGGGTGCTGGAACGCGCCGCCGGCCGGTCGCTGGCGGAGCTGGTCAGCACGCTCATCTGGCAACCGGTGGGCGCCGAGCGCGACGCCTATTTCACCGTTGACGCAGCGGGCACGGCGCTGGCCGATGGCGGGTTCAACGCCACGCTGCGCGATTATGCGCGGCTGGGGCGGCTGGTGCTGAAGGACGGCCGCGCGATGGGCCGGCAGGTGGTGCCGCGTGACTGGATCGACGGGATGCGCCGGGGTGAGACCGCGAAATTCGGCGAGCCCTATTCGCTGCTGACCCCCAACGGTGCCTATCGCCGGTTCTGGTGGGTGCGCGACAATGACCGGGGCGACATCTCGGCGCGCGGCGTGTTCGGACAGATGATCCATGCCGATCCCGAGGCCGATCTGCTGGTGGTCAAGCTGTCGACCTGGCCCGACTACCTGATCCCGGCCTATACCGCCAATACCTACCGCGCCATCGACGCGATCCGCGTCGCGCTGGGCGCCTGAACCGGTCCGAATCGGGAGATTGCAGATGACACATGCCGATACCATCGTCACCAATGGCCGCGTCCTGACCATGGATGACACCATGCCCCGCGCCGAGGCGGTGGCGCTGGCCGCGGGGTGCATTCTCGCGGTCGGCGGCGCCGACGAGATCGCCGCGCTGGCGGGGGCGGCGACCGAGGTGATCGACGCCGGCGGCGGATCGGTCCTGCCGGGCTTTGTCGAAAGCCACCTGCACCTGTTCACCGGCGGCGCGGAACTGAATCACCTGCACCTCGATGGCTGCGATTCGGAACCCGGGCTGCGCCGGCTGCTGGGCGACTATGCGGCGCGGCGTCCCGACCTGCCGCTGGTGGTCGGGCAGGGGCCCGATTACGGCCTGTTCGCCGGGGTCGTGCCGCGGTTGTTGCTGGACGACATCGTCGCCGACCGGCCGGTCGCGCTGATGGCGCATGACCATCACACGGTCTGGGCCAACAGCGCGGCGCTGCGGGCGGCGGGGGTGCTGCACGGGCGCCAAACGCCCGACGGGCACGAGGTGGTGATGGGGGCCGACGGGCTCGCCACCGGCGAATTGCTGGAGCCCGAAGCCTATGGTCCGGTCCTCGCGCTCAGCGGCTATTTCCGGTCCATGCTGGGGCTGAGCACCGGGCGCGAGCCGGACCCGGCGCCGGATGCGGAGCAGCGCGCGTCCGATCTCGCCGATCTCGCGCGGGGACTGGCCCATGCCAATGCCGCCGGGATCACCTCGCTGGTGAACATGGACGGCAATTTCTACACGCTCGACCTGCTCGAGGAACTGCGGCGGCGCGGCGATCTGACCGCGCGGGTGCGGGTGCCGTTCCATTTCCTGCCCGAGATGGAGATGGCCGATCTCGATGCCGCCACCGAGATGACCGGGCGCTGGCAGGATGACTGGCTCTGTTCCGGCTTCGTCAAGATGTTCATGGATGGGGTGATCGACAGTGGGACAGCCTTCATGAAACACGATTACCCCGATCGGCCCGGCTGGCGCGCGCATGGCCGGTTCGAGGCCGACCGCTTTGCCCGGATCGCGACCGAGATCGACCGGCGCGGGTTGCAGATCGCGGTGCATTCGATTGGCGATGCCGCGACCGAACGGGTGCTGGACGGCTATGCCGCCGCGCGCCGTGCGAACGGCGACAGCGGGCTGCGTCACCGGGTGGAACATATCGAACTGATCGACCCGGCCGACATTCCGCGCCTGTCCGATCTCGGCCTGATCGCGTCGATGCAGCCGGCCCACGCGCCGGGATGCTGCGGCGTGCCCCATGAGCCGACGCTGACCAAGATCGGCCGGCCGCGCTGGAACGATGCCTTTGCCTGGCGCCGCATCGCCGACAGCGGCGCTGCGCTGGCGTTGGCCTCGGACTGGCCGGTGTCGGACATCTCGGTGCTGCGCGGCATTCACGCCGCGGTCACCCGCGAGGCCTGGTGCGACGACGTGCCGAACCAGCGGCTGACGCTGGACGAGGCCCTGCGCGGCTACACCATCGGCGGTGCCCATGCCGAACATTCCGAGGCGAAAAAGGGCAGCCTGAGCCCCGGCAAGCTGGCCGACCTGGTGATCCTCGATCGCGATATCGAGGCGGTCGACCCGGCGGAAATCGAACATATGCGGGTGCGGCGCACGATCTGCGGCGGGCGCACGGTGTTCACCGCTGCCTGAGCGGGCCCGCGTCAGCGCAGCCGCGACAGCAGGTCCCGCACTATCGGCCCCAGCCGCATCCGCAGGCCTTCGGGCAGCCGCCCATAGGCGCGGCGCAGCAGCCCGCGCGGCAGGGCGGGCGGGGCCAGCCCCGGTGTGCGCCGGTTGTCACGCGGCGACAGGTAGCCGCTGAACACCAGCCGGCCGTCGCGCTCGGCCTCGACCCCGATCCGCGCGGCCGGGTCGAGACCATCCGGCAGGTCGAACCGCAGCGTCGCCCGCCGGCGTGCCGGGGCATAGGCCAGCATCGCCGCGACCTCGATGCGCCCGTTGACCACCGCCGCCACCGGTTGCGGCGCCTTCGAGAACACATGCCGCATCCATGGCTCGTGCCGCGGGGCGGGGCGCAACTGCAGCTCGACCGAGCGCCCGGCGACCCGGGCCCGCAGCAACTGGCCGTACTCCTCGGCCACAAGTTCCGCTGGCAGCGTGCCGACCGGACGCCATGCCAGGCCTGCCTGCAGGGCATCCTCCTGCTTCGCGGCAAAGCCCGATGCCTCGCCCGGTGCCGGGCGGCGGGCCTCGGCCACGGCCCGGTGCATCCGGTCGTAGAAGGCCAGATGGGTTTCGGGGCTGTCGCCGCTGCCGGTCACAGGATCACCCCGCCGAAATCGAGGCCCGCCCGCACCGGGCCCTGGGTTTCGAACTGCGCCGCGTCGGCGGTCCAGGTGTGGTTGCGCACATCCGCGCGGCGCACCTGGACATAGTTGAACGGATCGGCGGTCAGCAGCCGGCGCCCGTTTTCCTCGGCGGTGGTCAGGAACAGCACATCGGCATAGCCGCGCACGTCCTCGGGGAAATGACCGGACCCGGCGCGGGCCAGGATGGTGCTGCCGGTCAGGAACACCGCCTTGCGGTCGCGGGCCTCGAAGTTGCGCACCACCAGCTTCTCGGTTTCCTCCAGCCAGGCAAAGACCGCCGCTTTCCCTGCAATGTCGAAATCCGCGTATTTGCGCTGCAACAGGAGATCGGACAGGTAATGCGGCCCATAGATATCGTCATCGTCGATCTTGGCCCAGTAGTCGGCGCCGGACTGGTCGATGCCGAAATTCATGCAATAGCCGATGCTCTTGTCGCCGGGGATCGCGGTCAGCTGCGCGGCCGGGTGGTCGGCCACCTGCCGGGCGATGTCGCCGGGAACCGACACGCCGTTGGCCACGATGGTCAGCTGCCAGTTGCGATGGACCTGCGCCTCCATCATGCGCAGCGCATGCGGGATCAGTTCGGGCCGGATCGTGGGCATGACCACGTTCACGCCGGGATCGAGCGGCGCGGTGCTGCGCACGGGCTTGCCGAAATGCTCCAGCAGCGCGGCGATGCCTTCGAACCAGCTGTGCCGGGCCACCGCGTCGCGCCAGCCCAGGTGCTGGGCGGCGGCGGCTCCGATCCGGTCGCGCATCAGCCAGTGGATCAGCGCGTTCAGCCCGGCGGGGGTGTCGGCGGTGGCAGCACCCGCCAGCCTGCCATCCTCGGCCAGCACCAGCGCCTTGGCCGCGGCCGCTTCGAGCTGACGCTGCCGGGCATGTCGCGGCCGGTTGCCGGTCAGGGCGGTCGGCAGGATATAGCCCTCGGCAAACTTCAGCAGGTTGGCGAGCGGCTGCCCGCGCAACGGACCCAGCGCCCGCCGCTGCATCCGTGGCGGAAACCGGCGATTGTTGTTGCGCAGGTCATAGGAGCTGTCGAGCAGCCACCAGTTATAGTCGAACAGCGCCTCGAACCGGTCGGCGAAGGCCTCGGGATCGTCACGCGCGCCGATTTCGTGGCAACCATCCACCGCAAGGCTCAGATAGCGGCCCCAGGGGACATGGGCGGCGAGGTCGTCGATCACCGGGTTGAACAGCTTGACATCCACGCAGGGCGGTATCGCGACCGTATCGGGGTCGCTGGCGTCGGCGCCGGGTGGCACGACCACCAGATCGACGGCGCCGCGCAGATGGGCGAAATGCGGCAGCGCCGCGGCTTCCTCGTTGATCCAGAGCACGACCGGCACCTCATGGTCCCGCGCCCGCGCGATCAGCGCGTGCAGATGCGCACCATCATCGCCCATGCCCAGCAATCCGCGCCGCCACGGATCGTCCTGCCGCATGATCCGGCCTTCGACCAGCAGCAGGTCCAGCCCGGTCCAGGCGATGGTTGCATCCGGTGCGTCGGGTGCGATCACCGTGACATCGGCATATTTCGCCAGCATATCCGCGAACCCGCCAGTGCCGATGATGCCGATGCGGTTGGTCAGCGCCAGCGACGAGGGGCGTGACATTTCCCGCGCCAGGAACCCGTGCGGCAGGCTTCTGGAGGGCAGGTCATCGGCCACTTCGCGCATGAACCTGGCCCGGGCGGAATTCGCCGCGGGTTCGCCGCTGTTGCCGGTTGCCGTTTTGCCGTCCATTGGTGCCTTGTGTTCCGTCCGCCGCGTCGGACCCCACCTAGCGCGGCGGAAAACCCGGTTGCAACCGTGGAATGGCCCGGCGGACGGGGCCGGTTGCCACTAGGCGCCCGCCCGCGACCCGCCGCCGCGCCGAAACCCGCCCTTGATGAATTCCCGCAGCCCCTGCATGACCACATAGAGCACCGGCACCAGCACCACGCCCACGACCGTCGCCGCCAGCATGCCGCCGAAGACGGCGATGCCGATCGCTTTCTGGCTTGCCGCGCCGGCGCCCGATGCCACGAGCAGCGGCACCACCCCCAGCAGAAAGGCCAGCGCCGTCATCATCACCGCGCGGAACCGCTGTTTCGCCCCTTCCATCGCGGCCTCGCGGATGCTGGCCCCGGCGGCGCGCTGCTCCATCGCGAACTCGACGATCAGGATCGCGTTTTTCGAGGCCAGCCCGATCAGCATGATCATCCCGATCTGGGTATAGAGATTGATGTCGCTGCCGCTGACCGCCACCGCCGCGAGCGCCCCGAACAGGGCCACCGTGACCGACAGCAGGATCCCCACGGGCATGGTCCAGCTTTCATATTGCGCCACGAGGAACAGGTAGCCGAACACCACCGCCAGGGCGAGGATGACGGTGACCATGCCCGATGTGGCCAGTTGCTGCTGCGCGGTGCCGGTCCATTCGAACCCGTAGCCGGGCGGCAGCGCGGTGCGGCTCTCTTCCTGCAAGACCCGGATCGTGTCGCCGGTGGACAGGCCCTGGGCGGGCACCGCGGTCACCGTTGCGGCGCGGAACATGTTGTAGCGGTTCAGCAGCACCGGCCCCAGTTCGTTGCTGACCTCGATCAGGGTCCGCATCGGCACCATCTCGCCCGGCTGCGAGCGCACATAGAGCGCGTCGAGATCCTCGACCCGGTCGCGATGGCTGCCGGCGGCCTGGATTATCACGCGATAGACCCGCCCGAACAGGTTGAAGTCATTCACATAATAGCTGCCCATATAGGCCTGCAGCGTCTGGAACACCTCGGCCACCGATACCTTGAGCAGCTGCGCCTTTTCCCGGTCGAGATCGACAAACACCTTGGGCACGTTGGCGCGGAAGGTGGTATAGGCCTGCCCGATTTCGGCCCGCTGGTTGGCCGCATAGACCAGCGATCCCAGCGCCGCCGACAGGTCCTGCGGGGTTCCCCCGCCGGTCTGCTGCACCTTCATCTCGACGCCCGCGCTCATGCCCAGCCCGCTGATCGGCGGCGGGTTGAAGGCGATGACGCTGGCGGCGGCCTCCTGGTCGGCGATGGCCATCAGCTGCCGCAGGATGCCGCTGGCGCTCAGTTCCGGCGTGGTCCGGTCGCCCCAGGGATCGAGGTTGACGATGATCATCGCCACGTTCGACCCCGCACCGTTCAGCAGGCTGAAGCCGTTCACCAGCACGGTATTGGCCACGCCGTCGATATCGAGGATCTGGGCGTCGAGCCGTCCGGTCACGGTTTCCGTGCGCGCCAGCGCGGCGGCATCCGGCAGCTGCACGTCGACAAAGACATAGCCATTGTCCTCGAGCGGCAGGAACCCGGCGGGCAGGGCCTTCATCAGGCCACCCGACCCGATGATCAGCGCGGCGATGATCGCCACCCCCAGGATCGGCAGCCGCACCAGGCGCCGCACCACCGCCACATAGCCGCTGCGCATCCCCTCGATACCCCGGTCGAACACCGCCATCAGGCCCCTGGGCGGGCCGGATCGCGCCTTCAGCACCAGCGCGCACAGGGCCGGGGACAGGGTCAGCGCGTTGATCGACGAGATCAGCACCGACACCGAGATCGTGACGGCGAACTGGGAATAGAGCCGCCCCGAGATCCCCGGCATGAAGGTGACCGGCACGAAGACCGCCAGCAGCACCAGCGTTGTGGCGATCACCGGCCCGGTGATCTGCCCCATCGCCTTGCGGGTGGCCTCGGCCGGGGGCAGCCCTTCCTCGGCGATGATCCGTTCGACATTCTCGACCACCACGATGGCGTCATCGACCACGATGCCGATGGCAAGCACCAGCGCGAACAGAGACACCGTGTTCAGCGACATGCCGAAGGCGAGCAGGAAGGCAAAGGTGCCGATCAGCGAAACCGGGATCGCCACCGCCGGTATCAGCGTCGCGCGAACGCTGCCCAGAAAGACGAAGACCACGCTGATCACCAGCACGAAGGTCATCATCAGCGTGGTGATCACGTCCTCGAGCGAGGTTTCGACGAACCGGGTGGAATCGAACGGAACCTCATATTCAACGTCATCGGGAAAGGTCGCGGAGAGCCGGTCCAGTTCGGTCCTGACCCGTTCGGCGACCGCCAGCGCGTTGGCCCCCGGCGCCTGGTAGACCGCCAGCACGGTGGCCGGCTGCGATTTGAACCGGCCGGATGCGTTGTAGTAATTCGCGCCCAGTTCCACCTCGGCCACGTCGCGGATGCGCACGATGCTGCCCGCATCGCCGGTGCGCACCACGATGTCGCCGAATTCCCGGGCGCTGGTCAGGCGGCCCTTGGACTTGATCGTGTACTGGAACTGCTGGCCCTCGGGTACCGGCGGGGCGCCGATCTGGCCGGCGGACACTTCCAGGTTCTGGTCGCGGATCGCCGCGATCAGGTCGCCCGGCGTGATCCCCAGGCTGGCCATGTGGTCCGGATCCATCCACATGCGCATCGCATAGGCGAAATCGGTCAGGACCTCGGCCTTGCCAACGCCCGCCACCCGCGCCAGCGCATCCTTGAGATTGATCGACGCGTAGTTGGACAGGAATACCTCGTCATAGGTGCCGCCCGGCGATGACAGGGTGATCACCAGCAGCATGTTGGTGGACGATTTCTGTGTGACCACGCCCGACGATGTCACCTCGGTCGGCAGGCTGGCCATCGCCTGCGCGACCCGGTTCTGCACGTTCACCGACGCGATGTCGGGATCGGTGCCGACCTCGAAGGTGACCGACAGCGAATAGGATCCGGTATCGGTGCTGTCGGACGACATGTAGATCATGTCGTCGACGCCGTTGACCTGCGCCTCGATCGGCGCGGCAACCGTGTTTTCGACCGTTTCCGAACTGGCGCCGGTATAGCTGGCCGAGACATTGACCACCGGCGGCGTGATGTTGGGGAACTGTTCGACCGGCAGCACGCGATAGGCGATGCCGCCCATGATCGTCAGCACCAGCGAAATCACCAGGGCCAGTTTCGGGCGGGTGATGAAGAGGCTCGAGAACATCCGCTCAGCCTTCGCTGGCCCGGCCGGACAGGACCGCGTCGACCTTCACACCTGGCCGCACGCGCTGCAGCCCCTCGACGATCACGCTTTCGCCCTCTCGCAGTCCCTCCTCGACCACCACGGCGGTTCCCACCTGCTGGCCCAGCGTCACATAGCGCTGTTCGACCATCTGTTCGGGGCTGATCGCGAGCACGAAATCGCCGCGCTGGTCGCGCTGGATGGATTCCTGCGGGATCAGCAGCGCATGGGTGGGCTGCACCGCCTCGATGCGCACCCGGACATAGGCCCCGTCGACCAGCAGCTGCGGATCGTTGTCGAACTGCGCCAGCATCGAGATCGTGCCGGTCTGCGGAGAAATCCGGTTGTCCACGAACACGATCTCGCCGGGATCGGCCATGTCCGACCCGTTGGGCAGGGTCACATAGACATCCGGCTTGCGCTCGCTCTTCGTCAGGTCGGCGGTGTCGGTCGACAGTTTCTCGAGGATCGAGGACAGTTGCTTTTCGGACAGGGAAAACCGAACGAACATCGGCGCCTGCCGGACCAGCGTGACCAGCGGCCCGGTCGAGGGGCTGACCAGTTCGCCGGTGCTGGCATTGTTGCGGCCGATCTTGCCGTCGAAGGGCGCGTGGATGTCGGTATAGCTCAGTTCGAGCTCGGCCTTCCGGATCGCCGCATGGGCCGCCTTCACGTCGGCTTCGGCGGCCAGTTCGTTGGCCCGGGCCAGGTCGCGTTCGGATTCGGGCGACGAGCCGCGCGCAAGAAGCTCGGATTTCCGGTCCAGTTCGATCCGGGCCAGGTCGAGCTGCGCCTCGGCCTTGCTCAGATCGGCCTGGCGGGCGGACAGGCTGGCCTCGTAGCTGTCGCGCTCAATGCGGTAGAGAAGGTCGCCTTCCTTCACGCTGGCCCCGTCTTCCACCGCCACCTCGTCGACGAATCCGCTGACCCGGGCGACGATATCGACCCTGTCCACGGCTTCGGCGCGGCCGATGAACACCGCCTCTTCGGTGATATCATCGGTATAGGCCGCGGCAACGGTCACTTTCGGAGCCGCCGTTTCGGCGGTGTCGTCCTGGGCCTGCGCCGCGAACGGTCGCGCCAGCGCCAGCATGGCCAGGGTTGCAAAGATCAGGCTTGGTCTTGCGCTCAGCGTCACCGGCTCGTCCTTCCGTTGGGGTCCCCTGACCGAACATGCCGTCAGAGCGGGTATCCGGTCCAGAAAAACTTGTGGTTGCAGACGCGGCGCGTGGACGCGTCACCCGGTGCCCCAGGTGTCCGACAGCCGGTAACCGCCCGGCCACGGATCGTCGGGGTCGAGCAGGTGCTGATGGGTGCCGGTGATCCAGCCGCGCCCGGAAACCTCGGGGATGATCGCCGGCGCGCCCGCGACCTCGGCCATCTCCGCGATGCGCCCGGCAAAGGTCGACCCGATGATCGACCGCGCCTCCAGCACCTGGCCCCGGCGCATGATCCCGCGCCGCGCCAGCACCGCCATGCGCGCCGACAGCGCGGTGCCCGTGGGCGAACGGTCGACCTTGCCGGGCCGGATCGCCACCGCGGACCGGGCCGCAAACCCGTCGGGCGTATCCCGCAGCGCCCCGGCGAACAGGCAGAATGAGATATGCGCCCAGTCGGGGTTCTCCGGGTGCGAAAACCCGATCTGTTCATTGGCGGCGGCGGTGATCTTGACGCCGGTTTCCGCGATTGCGCGGGCCTCCTCCGGTTCGATCGCAAACCCGGCGGCCTGCGCGTCGACGATCACGAAACTGTCGCCGCCAAAGGCCGTGTCGACCCGCAACGTGCCGATCCCGTCGATCTCGAGCGGCATGTCGAGCGCCTGCGCAAAGGATGCAACGTTGCGCAGGGTGATGCGCCGGGCCTTGCCGTCGCGGCAGTCCGCGCGGACCCGCACCAGCCCCGCAGGCGCCTCCAGCAGCAATTCGGTGACCGGTTCGGTCATCGGCAGGATGCCCGCGTCCAGCAGCACGGTCGCCACGCAGATCGTGTTCGACCCGGACATGGGCGGCGTGTCCTCGGGTTCCATGATGATGAAGGCCGCATCGGCGCGCGGGTCTTTGGGCGGCACCAGCAGGTTCACATGGCGGAACACCCCGCCGCGCGGTTCGTTCAGCACGAAGTCGCGCAGGGTTCCGTCGCGGGCGATATGGCTGCGCTGATCCCACAGCGTGTCCCCCGGTGGCGGGGCGACGCCGCCCACGATCACGTCGCCCACCTCGCCCTCGGCATGGGCAGAGATGACGTGGATGCTGCGGCTGCTGCGCATGGCGTGTCCTTTTGTTCCGGCCCCGAGCCTGCGCCGCCCCGGCCGTGCCGTCAATCGCGCTCAGAACCGGTCCGCGCGAAATGGCGCGGCATCGACCGGCGGGGTCTGCCCGTCGATCAGGTCGCAGATCAGGCGGCCCGTTCCCGCCGACTGGGTCAGCCCGAGATGGCCGTGGCCGAAGGCCAGGAACACGTCCGCCGGTCCGGCCGGCCCGATCACCGGCAGGCTGTCGGGCAGCGAGGGGCGAAATCCCATCCATTCGGTGCCGCCGGACGTGTCGAGCCCCGGCAGGAACGCGCGGGCCTTGTCCAGCAGCGCGCGGGCGCGTTTCGGATGTGGCGGACGCTCGAGCCCGCCCAGTTCGACCGCGCCGCCCACGCGGATGCCGCTGCCGATCGGGCTGGTGACGAAACCATGTGCCTCGAAGGTAATCGGCATCCGCAGGCCGATGCTGTTGCCGGGCAGGGTGGTGTTGTAGCCGCGTTCGGTGTCGAGCGGGATGTGCAGCCCGAGATCGTGCAGCAGCAGGTGCGACCAGGCCCCGGCGGCGACCAGGATTTTCTCGGCGTGCAGGGTTTCGCCCCCTGCAAGCTGCGCCGCCGGTCCGGCTGTTCCGGCCAGCAAGCCCTCTACCGTGCCGACCCGCCACAGGCCACCGCGCGCCAGGAATGCGGCGTGCAGGCGCTCCACATAGCGGCGCGGGTCGTCGATGCTCCACCAATGGGTGGTAAAGATGCCATGCGCAAAGCGGGAATGCAGGCCGGGCTGGACCGTGGCCAGAGCCTCGGCCCCGTCGAGAAACCGGCAATCCATGCCGAACCGGCCCCGTTCCTCCCAGTCCTTGCGGGCCGCCGCGAAATGCCGGGCGCGGTCATAGACCGACAGGTGGCCGCGTTCGCGCAGCAGGTTCCGCGTGCCGGTCGCGTCGAGAAAGGGTTTCAGTTCGTCCCGCGACAGCAGGTTCAGCGCCGCCAGTGCCTGCCGGCTCGCGCGCACCCGCGCCGGGTGGGCGGCCAGCGCAAAGCGCAGCAGCCAGGGCGCCCGTTTCGGCAACTCGCCCGGCGGCACCGACAGCGGACCCAGCGGATCGAGCAGCCATCGCGGTGCCGACCGCAGGGTGGCGGGGGCGGCCATCGGTTCGATCTCGGAGAAGGCCAGCCCGCCCGCATTGCCGCGCGAGGCGCCCGCCGCCGGTCCCGACCGGTCGATCAGGATCACCCGCCGCCCGCGCGCCTGCGCCATCAGCGCCGCCGTGACCCCGATCACGCCGGCGCCGATCACCAGCAGGTCGGCGCGATCCGCCATTGTCGGTGTCAGTCCGCGCCTTCGGGGAAATGACAGGCCGCCGCATGGGCGTCACCGGTCAGCACCGGGCGGTCGGACCGGCAGATATCCTGCACCTTCCAGCATCGCGGCGCGAACGGGCAGCCCGGCGGCACCGCCAGCGGCGAGGGCAGTTCGCCGGTCAGCTTGATCCGTTCCTTGCGCCCCTTCGGATCGGCGCGCGGCGTCGCCGACAGCAGCGCCTTGGTATAGGGGTGGCGCGGCGCGGCGAACACGGCCTCGGTGGAGCCGGTTTCGACCGCCTGTCCCAGATACATCACGATGATGTCGTCCGCCACATGGCGAACCACGCTGAGATCGTGGCTGATGAACAGGTAGGCCAGCCCCATCCGTTCCTGGAGATCCACCAGCAGGTTGAGGATCGCGCTCTGGATCGACACGTCGAGCGCCGAGACCGGTTCGTCCAGCACCAGCACCTTGGGGTCCAGCATCAGCGCGCGTGCGATGGCGATGCGCTGGCGCTGCCCGCCCGAGAACATATGCGGGTAGCGGTCGAAATGCTCGGGCCGCAGGCCGACCATCGCGATCATCTCGCGGGCGCGGGCCTCGCGGTCGGCCGCGGACAGGTCGGGGCGGTTGATCGCCAGCGGCTCCATCAGGATGGTGCCGATGCGCTGGCGCGGGTTGAGCGAGCCGTAGGGATCCTGGAACACGATCTGCACATCGGTGCGCAGCGACGGCCAGTTGGCCGGGATCACCGGTTCGCCGTCCAGCGTCAGGTCGCCCGCGGTCGGTTCCTCGATCATCGTCACCATGCGCGCCAGCGTCGATTTTCCGCAGCCGGATTCACCCACCACCGCCAGCGTGCGCCCGGCAAACAGGTTGAAATCCACCCGCGCCACCGCCTTGACGGTGCCGGGTTTGGAAAACAGCCCGCCGCCCACCTCGTAGTGGCGTGCCAGCCCGGTTGCGGTCATCACAGGCGCGGTCATGACACGGCCCTTTCCTCGGCGTTGAGCGGATAGTGGCAGCGGGCGCGGCCCAGCGCGTCGCTGCACGGGGCGGGCGCCTCGGAACGGCACCGGTCGTCGGCATATTGGCAACGCGGCGAAAACAGGCAGCCCCGGGGCCGGTCGAACTGACCCGGCACCACGCCGGGAATGGTCGGCAGCCGCTTTTCGGTGGCCCGTTCCGGCAGCGCGTTCAGCAGCGCCGCCGCATAGGGGTGGTGCGGGGTCTCGAACAGGGGCGCGACCGGTTGTTCCTCGATCTTCTGGCCCGCGTATTGCACGCTGACCCGTTCGGCGGTTTCCGCGACCACGCCCATGTCATGGGTGATCAGCACCAGCCCCATGCCTGTATCCTCGACCAGCTGCGTCAGCAGATCGAGGATCTGCGCCTGGATCGTCACGTCGAGCGCGGTGGTGGGCTCGTCCGCGATCAGCAGCTTGGGGTTGCAGGAGATCGCCATCGCGATCATCACGCGCTGGTTCATCCCGCCAGAGAGCTGATGCGGAAAGGCCGACAGCCGGCGCTCCGGGTCGGGAATGCCCACCTGTTCGAACAGCTCCACCGCGCGGGCGTGGCGGGCGGACCGGTCGAGACCGAGGTGGAACCGCAGCGCCTCCTTGATCTGCCAGCCGACGGTAAAGCAGGGGTTGAGCGACGACATCGGTTCCTGGAAGATCATCGCCAGGTCCTTGCCGACGATCTTGCGCCGGTCGGCGGCCGTCAGGGTCGCCAGGTCATGCCCATCGAATGTCATCTCGTCGGCGGTCACGGTGGCAGTCCATGGCAGCAGCCCCATCAGCGCCAGCATCGACACCGATTTGCCGGACCCGGATTCGCCGACGATGGCGAGGATCTCGCCCCGGTCGACATCGACATCCACCGCGTCCACCGCCCGGAACCGGCCCGAGGAGGTGGCGAATTCGACGCTGAGGTTACGGATGCGTAGCAGGCTCATGGCGTCCTCACAGGAATGTCAGGCCAAGGACGATGATCGCCCCGCCGATCAACAGGTGCACCACGCAGAACCCCATGATGTCACGGGCGCGCAGCCCGGCGATGCCCAGCAGCGGCAGCGCCCAGAACGGCTGGATCATGTTGGTCCAGGCATCGCCCCACGCGACCGCCATCGCGGCGCGGGCCGGATCGACCCCGATCGCCGCGGCGGCCGGCAGCACCACCGGCGCCTGCACCGCCCATTGCCCTCCGCCCGACGGCACGAAGACGTTGACGATGCCGGCCGAGAGGAAGGTCCAGAAGGCAAAGGTCGTTTCATTGGCGAGCGAAACCATCGCCTCGGAAATCGACGCGGCGAGCCCCGAGGCGGTCATCACCCCCATGATCCCGGCATAGAACGGGAACTGGATCACGATCCCGGCGCCGCCGCTCACGCCTTCGCGCAGGCTGTTCAGCAGGTTGCGGGGGGACCCGTGCAGCAGGATCGCCAGCGTCAGGAACAGGAAGTTGACCACGTTCAGGCTGAGACCGCCCCCGCCGAGGAAATAGTGACCCAGCCAGACCAGCCCCAGCGCCCCGATGATCCACGAGATCACCGGCGAGTTCTCGAGCCGGTCGGCAAAGCGCATGTCGGCGGGAGCCTCCTCGGCCGGTTCGTCCAGCAGCGCGGGATCGACGGCGATGGTCTCGTCCTCGGGCGGCAGCATCATCCGGTTGACCAGCGGCACGGCGATGATCAGGGCGACCACGATGGCGATGTTGAAACCGGCAAAGATGGTCTGGCCGGTGCCGATCATGCCGATCTGTTCGGCGAACGGATGGCCGTCGGTCGCGATCGACAGCGGCACCGACCCGGAGAGCCCGCCGTGCCAGATCAGGAAGCCGGAATAGGCCGAGGCGATCAGCAGCCGGTAATCGACCCGGATCTGCCGCGCCAGTTCCTTGGCGAACAGCGCCCCGACCACCAGCCCGAAGCCCCAGTTGATCCAGCTCGCGCCCAGCGACACCAGGCTGACCAGCAGGATCGCGCCGCCCGGTGTGGTGGCCCGGCTGGCCAGCGCCGCCAGCAGCCGGCGCACCAGCGGGGTCGATGCCATCATGAAGCCTGCGACCAGCACCAGCAGCATCTGCATCGAGAACTGCAGCAGCGCCCAGAACCCGTCGCCCCACATGGTCACGACCTCGATCGGGCCGGTGCCCTGGGTCAGGACCGCCGCCGCCATCACCACGAGGGTCAGAAGGGTCACCAGGACATAGGGATCGGGCAGGTAGCTTTCGACCAGGCGCGTGAGCGGGCGGGAAAGAATGCGCAACATCTGTTCAGCTCCTTTTCAGTTTCGGGTCCAGCGCATCGCGCAGACCGTCGCCCATCAGGTTGATCGCCAGCACCGTGACGAGGATCGCAAGGCCGGGGAAGGTCACCACCCACCAGGCCCGCAGGATGAATTCCCGCGCTTCGGCCAGCATGGTGCCCCATTCCGGTGTCGGGGGTTGCGCGCCCATGCCGAGGAAGCCCAGCGCCGCCACGTCCAGGATGGCGCTGGAAAACGACAGCGCGCCCTGCACGATGATCGGTGCCAGGCAGTTGGGTAGGACGGTGACGAACATCAGGTGGAACAGGCCCGCCCCGGCGATCTTGGCCGAGGTGACATAGTCCTTCTGCCGTTCCGTCATCACGCTGGCGCGGGTCAGGCGCACATAATGCGGCTGCTGCACGATGGCGATGGCGATCAGCGCGTTGATCAGGGTCGGCCCGAGAATCGCCACCAGGACCAGCGCCAGCAGCAGCGACGGGAAGGCGAGGATGATGTCCATGATCCGCATGATCACGGTATCCAGCCATTTCGGCGCAAAGCCCGAGATCATGCCGATCAGGATGCCGCCGGTTGCCGCCACCGCGACCACCACCATCCCGACGAAGAACGAGAACCGCGCCCCCTCGATCAGGCGCGACAGCATGTCCCGGCCCAGCGGATCGGTGCCCAGCGGAAAGGCCCAGCTGCCGCCTTCCTGCCAGGCGGGCGGTTGCAGCGCGTGGTCGCGGAACTGCTCGGTCGGGTCGTAGGGGGCCAGGAGCGGGGCGAACACGGTGACCAGGAAAAAGGCGAGGAACACATAGAGCCCGATCACGGCGCCCCGGTTCTCGCGGAAATAGTACCAGAATTCGCGCAGGCGGCTGGGGCGGGCGATCTCGGTCACGGCGGGGGCGGTCGTGTCGGTCATCTCAGCGCTTCCTGATCTTGGGGTTGATGACGCCGTAGAGCACGTCCACGGTCAGGTTCACGATCATGACCACGACCGCGATCAGCAGCAGCCCGCCCTGAACCACCGGGTAGTCGCGGCGATAGATGCTGTCGACCATCCATTTGCCGATGCCCGGCCAACTGAAGATGGTTTCGGTCAGGATCGCCCCCGCGAGCAGGGTGCCGACGCTCAGCCCGATGACGGTGATCACCGGGATCAGCGCGTTGCGCAGGGCGTGGATGCCGTTGATCCTGCCCGGCGCGAGTCCCTTGGCGCGGGCGGTGCGGATGTAATCCTCGCCCAGCACTTCGAGCATCGCGGAGCGGGTCTGCCGCGCGATCACCGCCAGCGGAATGGTGCCCAGCACGATCGCCGGCAGCATCAGGTGCCGCACCGCCGAGGCAAAGGCGCCCTTCTGCCCCGAGGCCAGGCTGTCGATCAGCATGAACCCGGTCGGGGTGGGGAAGAAATAGATCAGGTCGATGCGCCCCGATACCGGGGTCCAGCCGAGATTGCCGGAAAACACGATGATCAGCAGCAGCGCCCACCAGAAGATCGGCATCGAATAGCCCACCAGCGCGGTGGACATCAGCAGGCGGTCGAACAGCTTGCCCCGGTTCACGGCCGCGATCACGCCCGCGGGCAGGCCCAGGATCAGGGCAAAGACCATGGCGCAGATCGACAGTTCCAGCGTCGCCGGGAACAGGGCAAAGAATTCATCCCAGACCGGGCGCTTGGTCACATAGCTCATCCCGAGATCGCCCTGCAGCACGCCGGTCAGGTAATCCCAGAACTGGACCCAGATCGGCTGGTCGAAGCCGAATTGCCGCGTCAGTTCCTGGTAACGTTCCTCGCTCAGCCCGCGTTCGCCCGCCATCACGATGATCGGATCGCCGGGCAGTACCCGGATGAAGCCGAAGGAAATCAGCGTCACCCCGATGAAGGTGGGAACAAAGGTCAGCAGCCGCGAGACGAGATATTTCAGCATGGCAGCACCATCAGTTCTGTCGGGAATGTGGTCAGCGACTCGCAGCCGGTTTCGGTCACGAGGATGTCGTCCTCGATGCGGACGCCGAAGCTCCCGGTCTTGTAGAGCCCGGGTTCGTTGGTGAACACCGTGCCGGCCTGCAGCACCTGGTGGTTGCCGCGCATGATGTAGGGGGCTTCATGCACGTCCCGGCCCAGCCCGTGCCCGGTCTTGGTGCGGATGCGGTCGGCATAGGGCGAGGCTTCGAGCACCCCGGTCACGGCATCGTCGATCTCATGCGCGGTGATCCCGGCGCGGGTGATCTCGTGACCCTTGCGGTTGGCGGCCAGCACGGTGTCATAGACCGCGCGGCCCTCGTCGCTGGCATGGCCCAGGAACACGGTGCGGGTGATGTCGGCGGCGAACCCGTGCTTGCGGGCGCCGAAATCGAACAGCAGCGCGTCGCCGGGCCGGACCGCATAGTCGGTCCGCGCCTTGGCATGGGGCCGGGCCGACCCGTCGCCCGCGGCAACGATGGGGTGGAACGCCTGGTCCTCGGCACCTTCGGCGAACAGCGCCTGGATCAGCGCCTGTTCGATCTGGGTTTCGGACTGGCCCGGGCGAATCCCGGCCAGCGTCCGTTCCAGCGCGCGTTCCGAGATCGCGATGGCGGCGCGCAGCGCGGCGATGTCGTCGTCGCTCTTGACGATGCGCAGGCCGGAAATCGCGGTCTCACCGTCGATGATGCGCAGGTCGGGCTGGGCGGTCTTCAGGGCGTGATGCACGAAAACGCGCATCACCTGGCCCTCGACCGCGAGCGATGAAATTCCGAGGTGGTCCAGCAACGCGGCAAAGGCCGCGTCATAGCCATCCTGGTCGCGCCAGTCGAACACGGCCCCGCTGAAACCGACCAGGTCCCAGCTGCGCAGTTCCAGATTGGGCACCAGCGCCGCCGGTTCGCCGCGGGCGGGCACCACCAGCAGGAAGGGGCGTTCGTGGCTCATGAAGGGATGGCCGAGCGCGGCGGTGAAATTCGGGCCCGGCACCAGCGCCACGGCATCGACGGACAGGTCGGTGGCAATGCGGGCAAGCGCGGTCAGCCGGGAGGCAAGGGTCTGATTCACGTGGCTCGTCTTTCGCTGCGTGAAAAGAGCGGGGCGGCGACCGGGCCGCCGCCCCGCGATGGTTGGATTACTTCAGGCCGACGGCGTTGAAGATGTGGCCGCCCAGCGGGTGCACCACATAATTGTCCACCTCGGGGCGCATGGTCATGTAGACCACCGAATGCGCGATGGTGGCCCAGGGCGCCTGTTCCTTGAAGATCACCTGTGCCTGCTCGTAGAGCGGCTGGCGCTCGGCCTGCGTAGGCAGGATCTTGGCCTTCTGGATCAGCTCTTCGAACGGCTCGTGGCACCACTGCGCGCGGTTCGAGTTTTCGCGCCCGTCGCAGCCCAGCAGCACGGCGAGGAAGTTGTCCGGGTCGCCGTTGTCGCCGGTCCAGCCCAGCAGCACCGCGCCATCGCGATCCAGTTCACGCGACCGCGACAGGTATTCGCCCCATTCGTAGGAGACGATTTCCACGGTCACGCCGATCTTGTCGAAATCGGCCTGGATCAGTTCGGCCATGCGCCGCGCGTTGGGGTTGTAGGGGCGCTGCACCGGCATCGCCCAGATCTTCATCGACAGGTCCGTCACGCCTTCGGCCTCGAGCGCGGCCTTGGCGGCCTCGGGATCATAGGGATCATCCTCGATGGCGTTGTTGTAGGACCACATGGTCGGCGGGATCGGGTTCTTGGCGATCTGGCCCGAGCCCTGGAACACCACGTCGATGATCGCCTGCTTGTCGATCGCCATGTTCAGCGCCTTGCGCACATTGGCGTTGTCGAACGGCGCCTGGGTCGTGTTGTAGGCCAGGTAGCCGACATTCAGGCCTTCCTGTTCCATCACCACGACGTTCTCGTCATCTTTCATCGCCTGGATGTCGGCCGGGTTCGGATAGGCCATCACATGGCATTCGCCGGCCTGCACCTTCTGGTAACGCACGCTGGCATCCGGGGTGATCGCGAAGATCAGCGTTTCGACGCGTGCCGGGTCACCCCAGTAGTCGTCGTTGCGCACATAGCGGATCACCGCGTCTTTCTGATAGGCTTGGTACTTGAACGGGCCGGTGCCGATGGGGTTCTGGTTCAGCATCTCGGGCGTGCCCGCGTCCAGCATCGCCTGCCCGTATTCCGCCGACACGATCGAGGCGAAATCCATGGCCATGTTGGCGATGAACGGCGCTTCGGGACGGGTCAGGTTGAACTGGACCGTCAGGTCGTCGATCTTCTCGATGCTTTCGACCAGGTCGGGCATCGACATGCCCCCGTAATATTCCCAGGTGCCGCCCGACGCTTTGTGGAACGGATGTTCCGGGTCGTGCTGGCGCATGAACGAGAAAATCACGTCATCGGCGTTGAAATCGCGGCTGGGCGTGAAGATGTCGTTGGCATGGAACTTCACACCGGCGCGCAGCTTGAAGGTCACGGTCTTGCCGTCATCCGAGACTTCCCAGCTCTCGGCCAGGGCCGGGATCACCTCGGTGGTGCCGACCTTGAATTCGGTGAGCCGGTTGTAGATCGGGTGGCTGGAGGCATCGAAGGTGGTGCCGGCAGTATACAGCGCCGGGTCGAAGCCTTCGGGCGATCCTTCCGAGCAATAGACCAGCGCCTGTGCCGAGGCCATGCCGGCGCTCAGCGCCAGAGCGGTAGCCCCCGCCGTCAGAAACGATCTGATTTTCATGGATTACTCCCTGATTGGTTCATTGATCTGCACGGGAGGTCCCCATACCGGCCAGGCTGGCCGATTCCCTCCCATTGCATGGCTGCAACCTGCCATCAGAAGCAAAAAGATGAAAGGGGGGCGGTTTGGGGGCGGTCAGGTAAACTTGCGGAAGAACCGGGTGCGGTTGAACATGTCCTCGAGCGCCTCCATCCGGTCGCGGGTTCCGTCCCAGCGGCGTTCCTGGACATCCGCGATCACCGTTTCCAGGACCAGCATCAGGGATACCGCGCTGTCCCAGGCCGATGGCACCGCGATCCGCCCCGAAAAGGTGCAATCGGCAAACTCATGCACCGGCGACCGCCACTGGTCGGTGAACAGGATGATGCGCGCGCCCCGTTCGCGCGCCAGTTCGGCCAGTTTCAGCGTCGAGTTTTCGTAGCGGCGCACGTCGAAGATCACCACCACGTCGCCCCTGGCCACGTCCAGCAGGTAATGAGGCCAGGCATTCGAGATCGACTGGATCAGCGTCACCCGTGGCCGCATTACCTGCATGTGCAGAAAGAAATACTCGGCCAGCGACCGGGTGATGCGCCCGCCCGCCACATAGACCGCGCTGTCGCCATCGGCCAGCAGGGCGCAGGCCCGTTCGAACGTGTCGAGGTCGATCCCGGTGAGGGTCTGGCGGATATTGCCGATCACCGCATCGGCGAACCGGTTGAGGATATGACCCTGCGGCGCGCGTTCGGCCCAGCCGGCGCGTTTGGTGATCGGGTCGGAAATCTTGGCCTCGAGTTCGTCGCGCAGCGCGGCCTGGAAGGCGGGGAACCCTGAATACCCCAGTTTCTGCACCATGCGCACCACCGTCGGCGTGGACACGCCTGCGTTCTGCGCTACCTGGGTGACCGACCCCAGCCCCGAAACCGGGTAGTTCTCGAGCAGCGAATCGGTGAGCTGCCGCTCGGCGCGCGTGAGTTGATCGAATGCCGCGCGCAGTCTCCGGTCGATGGTTTCCGTCGCTTCGTTCACCGCAGCGGTCCTCCTGTTTGATGAAATTATCAACAGATACCTCACTGGTGAAGAAAAAATTTCAGAACCTGCGTTGACAGCGGGGGGCGGGATGAAGAATTCTTTTCGCCAACGGACAAGGGGGAAGACTGTCTCGATGACGGGGGTGGAACGGGAAACCGGCGCGGGCGCGGCGCGGCTGCATAATGGCGACGGGCGCGCCGCGATGCTGCTGGTCTGCGAACATGCCTCGTGCCACATCCCGGCCGAATACGGCGATCTGGGCCTGCCCCCGGCGCTGCGCGAGGCGCATATCGCCTGGGACCCCGGCGCGCTGGCGGTGGCGGAACACCTGTCGGAGGCCTTCGATGCGCCGCTGGTCGCGGGGGCGGCGTCGCGGCTGCTGTTCGACTGCAACCGGCCGCCCGAGGCGCCCGACGCGATCCCGGAACGCTCCGAGATCCACGACATTCCCGGCAATCGCGGGCTGACGGCGGACGCGCGCGCCGACCGGGTGCGCCGGTTCCACGACCCGTTCCGGGCATTGCTGGCCGGAACGCTGGCGCGGTTTGCCGCCCCTCCGGTGCTGGTGACCGTGCACAGTTTCACGCCGGTCTATCGCGGCGCACCGCGCGCAGTGCAGATCGGCCTGCTGCATGACAGCGACGACCGCATGGCGCGGGCCATGTTCGACCGGGCCGGCGTGCATACCGACCTGGCCGTGGCGCTCAATCAACCCTACGGGCCCGGCGATGGCGTCACCCATACGCTGCGTGCCCATGCGCTGCCTGTCGGCGCGCCGAACGTGATGCTGGAAATCCGCAACGACCTGATCGCGACACCGCGGGCGCAGGCCGACATCGGCCGGATGCTGGCGGGCTGGATCGCGGCAGCGGCCGCGGATTGCGGCATCGTCACCGGGGCGGAGGGCAGGCCATGCGCGTGATCCGCGCCTATGTGCGCATCATCGACGCGGTCAATCTCCGGCTCGGGCGGGTCGTGATGTATGGCATCTTCGTGATGGTTGCCGTCCTGCTGTGGTCGTCGGTTTCAAAGACCTTCTTCCTGCCGTCGCTCTGGACGCTGGAGACTGCGCAATTCGCGATGGTCGCCTATTACATGCTGGGCGGGCCTTATTCGCTCCAACTGGGGTCGAACGTGCGGATGGACCTGTTCTATCACAACTGGTCGGACCGGCGAAAAGCGTGGTTCGACGCGGTCACGGTGCTGTTCCTGCTCTTCTACCTGGGCGTGCTGCTCTATGGCGGGCTGGGCTCGACCGCCTATTCGCTGGGTTACTGGGGCGACCAGCCGCTGGCGTTCTTTGCCGGGCTGGCCACCGGCGCCGAAGAGATCGGCCGGGTCGAACGCAGCCCGACCGCCTGGCGCCCGGTGATGTGGCCGATCAAGGTGGTGATGTGCACCGGCGTCCTGCTGATGCTGCTGCAGGCGCTGTCGGAATTCTTCAAGGATATCGCGCGTCTGCGCGGGGTGGAGCTGTAACCCGTGTCATACGAGATGATCGCCCTGTTCATGTTCGCGCTGATGATGCTGATGCTGTTCACCGGCCAGCGCGTCTTTGCCGCCATCGGAGGCGTCGCCGCCGTTTCGGCGCTGATGCTCTGGGGGACCGGCGGCACGGATATCCCGTTCTCGGCGGCGATGAAGCTGATGAAATGGTATCCGCTGCTGACCCTGCCGATGTTCATTTTCATGGGCTACGTCCTGAGCGAAAGCCGCATCGCGGATGACCTCTATCGCATGTTCCATGTCTGGATGGGGCCGGTTTCGGGCGGGCTGGCGATCGGCACGATCGGGCTGATGGTGCTGATCTCGGCGATGAACGGGCTCAGCGTGGCGGGCATGGCTATCGGCGCCACCATCGCGCTGCCCGAACTGCTGCGCCGGGGCTATGACAAGCGCATGGTGACGGGGGTGATCCAGGCCGGATCGAGCCTCGGCATCCTGGTGCCGCCCTCGGTGGTGCTGGTGCTTTATGCGATGATCGCGCGCCAGCCGGTCGGGCAGCTATGGCTGGCGGGGGTGGTGCCGGGGCTGTTGATGGCCGCGCTGTTCATCCTCTACATCGCCATCCGCTGCAGGTTGAACCCGGCGCTGGGGCCGGTCATGCCGCGCGTGGACCTGGCCGAATACGACCGGGTGTCCGAGCATCCGCTGCGGCTGAATTTCATCGTGCTGGCGGCGGTGGTGGCGATCCCGCTGGTGGTCTGGGCCGGGCTGTTGCCGCCCAAGTCGGCGCTGGGCGCGGCGCTGGGCGCGGGCGCGCTGGCCTTCCTGCTGCGCCGCCACCCGGCCGTATACAAGGATCTGTTCCTGAAGGAAAAACACCGGCTGCTGTTTTCCGGCGTGCTGCCGCTGGTGATCTTTGCCGCGATGATGGTGCCCTTCGTGAACGGCTGGACCTCGCTGGTCGAAAGCTCGGCCATCGGTGCGATGACCGCCTTCCTGGCCGCCGTGCTGAAGGGTCGGATGAACCGCGACGTGTTCGAAACCTCGGTACGGCAGACCCTGGCGATTTCCTGCATGTTCATGTGGATCATCCTCGCCGCGCTGGGGTTCGGGGCGGTGTTCGACGGGCTGGGCGCGGTCAAGGCCATCGACGACCTGTTCACCGAGCGGCTGGGGCTGGACCCGTGGATGATCCTGATCCTGATGCAGCTGTCATTCCTGCTGATGGGCACGTTTCTCGACGACACCGCCATGCTGGTGATCGTGGCACCGCTCTATGTGCCGCTGGTCAAGGCGCTGGGCTTCGACCTGATCTGGTATGGCGTGCTCTACACCATCACCACCCAGATCGCCTATATGACGCCGCCTTTCGGCTACAACCTGTTCCTGATGCGCGCCATGGCGCCGCCCGACATCACGTTGCGCGACATCTACGGCTCGATCGCGCCCTTTGTCGGCGTGATGGTGCTGGCGCTGGCGCTGATCATGGCATTCCCGCAGATCGCGCTTTGGCTGCCGGAGACCGTCTATGGCAAATGAGGCCGCCACCCTGACGCCGCTGGGCGCCGAGATCTGGATCGCCGATGGCCCGGTCATCGATTTCTACCGGATCCCGTTCCCGACCCGGATGACCGTCATCCGGCTGGCGAGCGGCGATCTCTTCCTGCATTCGCCGATCGCCTTTTCGGCGGGTCTGGCCGCAGAACTGGACGCGCTGGGGCCGGTCCGGCACCTCGTGTCGCCGAACTGGATCCACTATGCCTATATCGGCGACTGGGCCGCACGGTATCCGGACGCGATCTGCTGGGCCTCGCCCGGCGTGCGGGACCGCGCCGCGAGCCGCGGGGTCGAGATCGCGTTCGACCGCGACCTGGGCGACGACGCGGCAGGGGACTGGGCCGGGGACATCGACCAGTTGATCGTGCATGGCAGCAAGGCGCATACCGAGGTGGTGTTCTTCCACCGCAAGAGCCGGACGCTGGTGCTGACCGACCTGATCGAAAACATGCATGCCGGGGATCTGCCGCGCTGGGTGCGGCCGCTTGCGCGTTTGGGGGGCATCCTGGCCCCCAACGGAAAGATGCCGCTGGACATCTGGATGTCCTTTGCCGGCAACCGGGACAAGCTGCGCGCCGCGCTGGCCCGGATGCTGGACTGGCAACCCGACATCGTCGTGCTCGCGCATGGCGACATCCTTCGCGAGAATGTGCCACAACGGCTCCGGGAAGGATTCAGAGGGCTGTCGCCGACGGGGCACAGCCATTGAACAGGTTCAACAGAGGAGACTGAAAGACATGACAACACGTCGTAATTTCCTGAAGACCTCGGCGCTGGGCGCCGCGGCCGCGCCGCTGGCCACCCCGGCCATCGCACAGGACAAGATCACCTGGCGGATGCAGACCTATGCCGGTCCCGCACTGGCCGCCCATGTAATCGATCCCGCGATCGAGATGTTCAACAAGATCGCCGGCGACCGGATGCAGATCGAACTGTTCTATGCCGACCAGCTGGTGCCCACGGGCGAGCTGTTCCGCGCGATGCAGAAAGGCACCATCGACGCGGTGCAGTCGGATGACGATTCGATGGCCTCGCCCACCGAGGTGACGGTGTTCGGCGGCTATTTCCCGTTCGCCTCGCGCTATTCGCTGGATGTGCCGGTGCTGTTCAACCAATACGGCCTGAACGCGATCTGGGACGAGGAATACTCCAAGGTCGGGGTGAAACATATCTCGGCCGGCGCCTGGGACCCGTGCCATTTCGCCACCAAGGACCCGATCAACAGCCTCGCCGACCTGCAGGGCAAGCGGGTGTTCACCTTCCCCACGGCAGGGCGGTTCTTGAGCCAGTTCGGCGTGGTGCCGGTCACGCTGCCCTGGGAAGACATCGAGGTCGCGGTGCAGACCGGCGAGCTGGACGGCATCGCCTGGTCGGGGATCACCGAGGATTACACGGTCGGTTGGGCCGACGTGACCAACTATTTCCTCACCAACAACATCTCGGGTGCCTGGGCCGGGTCGTTCTTTGCCAATATGGATCGCTGGAACGAACTGCCCGAGGATCTGCAGACCCTGTTCCGGGTCTGCTGCGACCAGTCGCATTACTACCGCCAGTGGTGGTACTGGGGCGGCGAAGCCAGCCTGCGCGTGAACGGCGACAAGATGCAGCTGACCTCGATCCCCGACGCCGAATGGGCGCAGGTCGAGCAAGCCGCCACCAAGTTCTGGGACGAGATCGCCGCGGAATCCGAGGTCAAGGCCAAGGTGGTGGAGGTGTTCAAGCAGTATAACGCCGACATGGCCAAGGCCGGGCGGCCCTATCGCTACGGCTGAACCCGGCCGCAATGAACGCGATTTGGCCCGCCATCCCGCGCGGGCCAAATTTCTGCACGAAACTTGTGCCGGACCTTTCGGAAACAGTCCGGCCGCCAATGTCAGAGGTTGCGCATGCTCAAGCTGGACACGCTGAAAAAACAGGTCGCCGAGGGCACCGTCGATACCGTCCTGGTCTGCCTGGTGGACATGCAGGGGCGGCTTCTGGGCAAGCGGTTTCACGCGCAGAATTTCATCGACCATGGCTGGGAGGAAACCCATTGCTGCAACTACCTGCTGGCCACCGACCTGGAGATGGCGACGCCTGACGGGTATGCGGCGACCAGCTGGCAGGCGGGCTATGGCGATTACATGATGAAACCGGACCTCGCCACGCTGCGCCCGCTGCCCTGGCTCGAAGGCTCGGTGATGGTGCTGTGCGACGTGCTCGATCATCACAGCCACGAACCGGTCCCGCACAGCCCGCGGCAGGTGCTCAAGGCGCAGATCGCGCGGGCCGAGGCGCTGGGCCTGACCCCGATGATGGCCACCGAGATCGAGTTCTTCCTGTTCGAGCAGAGCTATGACGAGATCCGCAAGGGCGGGTTCCGCGACCTGGTGCCGATCTCGGGCTATAACGAGGATTACCACATCTTCCAGACCACCAAGGAAGAGGCGGTGATGCGCCCGCTGCGCAACCATCTGTTCGCGGCGGGCATCCCGGTGGAAAACACCAAGGGCGAGGCCGAAACCGGGCAGGGGGAACTGAACATCCGCTATGCGGATGCGCTGGGCTGCGCCGATCATCACACCATCTCGAAACATGCGATCAAGGAAATCGCCTGGGCGCAGGGGCGGGCGGCGTCCTTCCTGCCGAAATGGCATCACGACAAGGTGGGCTCGGCCAGCCATGTGCACCTGTCGCTGTGGCGCGGCAGCGAGGCCATGTTCCACGACCCCGACTCCCCCCATGGCATGTCGGAGCTGATGCGCCAATTCTGTGCGGGCATGATCAGCCATGCGCCCGAATACACGTTTTTCCTGGCGCCCTATGTGAACAGCTACAAACGTTTCGTCAAAGGCACCTTCGCGCCGACGAAAACGGTGTGGTCGGTGGACAACCGCACCGCCGGGTTCCGCCTATGCGGCGAAGGCACCCGGGCGGTGCGGATGGAATGCCGGATCGGCGGGTCGGACCTGAACCCCTATCTCGCGCAGGCCGCGCTGATCGCCGCCGGGCTGAAAGGGATCGAGGACAAGATGGACCTGGCCCCGCCCACCGCCGGCGACATCTACGAGGATGCGCAGGCCGGCGAGATCCCGCACACGCTGCGCGACGCGACCGAAACGCTGCGCAATTCGGCGATGCTGCGCGCGGCGATGGGCGACGCGGTGGTGGATCACTACACCCGCTGCGCCGAATGGGAGCAGCAAGAATTCGACCGCGTGGTGACCGACTGGGAAATCGCGCGCGGATTCGAACGCGCCTGATGCGGCAAAGCGGGCTGGCGAATCTGTCGCGCCGGCACTAACGCGGACACCGGAACGGATAACCCTGGCTGAAACGGAACTGGCCATGACCAAGACAACCAAATGTATCTCGCCGATCGACGGATCGGTCTATCTGGAACGGCCGGTGCTGTCGCTGACGCAGGCCACCGATGCCGCCGCGGATGTGCGCGCCGCGCAACCGGCATGGGCGGCCCGGACGCTTTCCGAGCGCATCGAGTTGGTGCGCGCGGCGGTGGCCGAGGTGGGCCGGACCACCGACCGCATGGCGGTGGAACTGGCGCACCAGATGGGCCGCCCGGTGCGCTATGGCGGCGAATTCGGCGGGTTCGAGGAACGCGCGGCCTATATGGCCGGGGTCGCCGAAACCGCGCTGGCGCCGATCACGATCGAGGACAGCGATGCCTTTTTGCGCCAGATCACCCGCGAACCGCATGGCGTGGTGCTGGTGGTGGCGCCGTGGAACTATCCCTACATGACCGCGATCAACACCGTGGCCCCGGCGCTGATCGCCGGGAACACGGTGATCCTGAAACACGCGGCCCAGACCCTGCAGGTCGGCGAACGCATGGCCGAGGCGTTCCACGCCGCCGGTATCCCCGCCGAGGTGTTCCGGAACATGGTGCTGGATCACGACACCACCTCGGCGCTGATCTCGGGCCGGCATGTGGATTTCGTGAACTTCACCGGGTCGGTCGCGGGCGGGCAGGCGATGGAACGCGCCGCCGCCGGAACCTTCATTCCCGTTTCCACCGAACTGGGTGGCAAGGATCCCGGCTATGTGCGCGCCGATGCCGATCTGGACGCGGCGGTGGACACGCTGATCGACGGGGCGATGTTCAATTCGGGTCAGTGCTGCTGCGGGATCGAACGGATCTATGTCCATGACAGCCTGTTCAACGCCTTCGTGGAAAAGGCGGTGGCGCTGGTCAGGGGCTACAAGCTCGGCAATCCGCTGGACCCCGACACCACCATCGGCCCGATGGCGCATGTGCGGTTCGCAAAACTGGCGCGCGACCAGATCGAGGACGCGGTGGCCAAGGGCGCGATGGCGCATATCGACGCCTTTCCCGAAGATGACGGCGGCGCCTACCTGACGCCCCAGGTCCTGACCAACGTTACCCACGAGATGGACGTGATGCGCGAGGAAACCTTTGGTCCGGTCGTCGGCATCATGCCGGTGCATGACGACGAAGAAGCCATCGCGCTGATGAATGACAGCCGGTTCGGCCTGACCGCCAGCATCTGGACCCGCGACACCGATGCCGCCGCCGCCATCGGCGCGCGGTTGCAGACCGGCACCGTGTTCATGAACCGCTGCGACTATCTCGACCCGGCGCTGTGCTGGACCGGCTGCAAGGACACCGGGCGCGGCGCCGGCCTGTCGGTGCTGGGCTTCCAGGCCCTGACCCGTCCCAAATCCTACCACCTGAAGAAGGCGTGAGCCCATGAACCTGACCGGAAACTGGTCCTACCCGACCGCGACCCGCTTTGGCGCGGGCCGCATTGCCGAGATTGCCGAGGCCTGCGCCGCCGCCGGCATCGCCAAACCGCTGCTGGTCACCGACAAGGGGCTGGCGGATATGGAGATCACCGCCCGCACGCTGGACCTGCTGGACGCGGCCGGGCTGGGCCGGGCGATGTTCTCGGAGGTGGACCCGAACCCGAATGACGACAATGTCGCGGCCGGGCTCGAGGTCTATCGCGCCGGCGGGTTCGACGGGGTCGTGGCCTTTGGCGGCGGCTCGGGGCTGGACCTGGGCAAGGTGCTGGCCTTCATGGCGGGGCAGACCCGTCCGCTGTGGGATTTCGAGGATATCGGCGACTGGTGGACACGCGCCGACCCGGCGGGCATCCACCCGATCGTGGCGGTGCCGACCACGGCCGGAACCGGCTCCGAGGTCGGCCGCGCGGGCGTGATCACCAATTCCGCCACCCATGAGAAAAAGATCATCTTCCACCCGAAGATGCTGCCCGCGCAGGTGATCTGCGACCCGGAACTGACCGTGGGGATGCCGAAATTCATCACCGCGGGCACCGGGCTCGACGCCTTTGCCCATTGCGTCGAGGCCTTCTGTTCGCCGCATTACCACCCGATGAGCCAGGGCATCGCGCTGGAAGGGATGCGGCTGGTCAGGGACTACCTGCCGCGCGCCTATGCGGATGGCACCGATATCGAGGCGCGGGCGCATATGATGAGCGCGGCGGCGATGGGGGCCACGGCGTTCCAGAAGGGGCTGGGGGCGATCCACGCGCTGTCCCACCCGGTCGGCGCGCATCACCACACCCATCACGGCACCACCAACGCGGTCTGTATGCCCGCGGTGCTGCGCTTCAACGCACCGGCGGCGGCGGACGTGCTGGCGCGCGCGGCGGCCTATCTGGGCATAGATGGCGGCTTTGACGGGTTCTGCGCCTATGTGGACGACCTGAACGCGTCGCTGGGCATCCCCGGGACGCTGACCGAACTGGGCGTGGAAAACCCCGATCTCGACGTTCTGGTGCGCGATGCGCTGAACGATCCCTCGGTCGGGGGCAACCCGGTCGCGATGACCCCGGAAAACACCCGCGCGTTGTTCGAGGCCTGCCTGTAGCCGGTCAGACCGGGGGCCGGGGCATCAGCCCCGGCCTTGCCCGGCCAGCGCGGATCCGAGGATCTCGTCCGCGTGGTCGCGCAGATAGATGCGCAGCCAGGGCGTGAACAGGTCCGGGGTGGCGGCGATCTCGTCGCGCAGCGTGGGCAGGGGGCACCAGCGGGTGGCCATCACCTCATCGGGGTCGGGCCGCAGGGCCAGATCGCCCGACACCCGGGCGACAAAGACCTCGACCTCTTCGTGCTCCGTCAGCCCGCCGCCCACGTCGGCGCGATACTCCAGCCCGTGCCGGCGCTGCAGGTCCAGCCCCTCGATCCCCAGTTCCTCGCGCAGGCGGCGGTGGGCGCAGTCGCGGGCGGTCTCGTCCCACAGCGGATGGGTGCAACAGGTGTTCGCCCACAGGCCCGGCGTGTGGTATTTCCCCAGCGCCCGGCGCTGCAGCAGGATCTCGTCGCCACGCAGCACGAAGACCGACACCGCCTTGTGGCGCAGCGCCCGCAGGTGCACGGCCAGTTTCTCGACCGGGACGAGCCGGTTTTCGACCCAGGCGGGGATCATTTGTTCGGTGACGGACATCGATGCGGTTCCTGCAAATTCGCGCCGGTTTAAACGCAGGCGCCGCCGTATGCAATCCCGGCCCGGCCCGGCCCGGCCCAGTCAGCCAGTCAGCCGCTCAGCGCGTCGATGAACATGGTCAGGTGGTCTGTGACCGCGTGCGGTGCATCCCAGTGGATCGAATGGCCCGCATCGGCGATCAGGTGCACGGGGACGTCCCCCAGCGCCGCCAGAGCCGCGCGGGCCGGCGCCTCGGGGATCAGCAGGTCGCGGCCGCCGAGGATCGCCTGCGCGGGGTGGGCCACCCGCAGGCCGGAGGGATCGAACCGGTCCAGCGCGCGCAGCTGGTGGTCCATCGCGTCGGCCGATTGGCCATGGGGATAGACCAGCGCCGCCGCGGCCGCCGCATCGAGCGCGGCGGGATCGTCGAAGGCCGCCGGGTCGAACAGCCAGGGGTAGAGCGCGCGCAGCCAGGTATCGGGCGGCGCGTCAGAACGGCGGATCGCGACCAGGTTCCGGAAGATGGCGCTGTTGCGCTGCAGCCGCATCGGCGCCGAAGCCGCCAGCGTCAGCGAGGCCACGGCCTCCGGGGCGTCCATGCCCAGTTGCAGCGCGATCAGCCCGCCCATGGAATGGCTCAGGACATGGGCCGGGCCCAGCCCCAGATGGGCCAGCAGCGCCGCGCAATCGGCGGCGTTGATCGCGGGGCCGGTGGGAGCCTCCCACGGCGTGGTGCGTCCGGTTGAACGGTTGTCGGGGCGGATCACGGTGAACCGGGGTTCGAGCAGGGGCAGCAGCGGCAGCCAGCTGGCGCTGTCGCTGGCCATGCCCGCGATCAGCAGCAGCGGCGGGCCGTTACCGCCGATCTCGTAATGCAGCGTCACGTCGGCGAGCCGCAGGCCGGGCATCAGCCGTTGACCTCGGACCAGCAGGGCAGCAGGTCACCCGGCGCCGGGGTTGCCAGGTAGACCGCCCGCGCGATCGCCCGCGCCAGGCACAGCGCGGCGGCATGGCCGATCAGCGACCGTTCGTGTTCGGGCGTCTGCAGCGGTCGGGCATCGGTCGAGAGCGCAAAGACCAGATCGCCATCCGCGGGCGCGTGAGACGGCAGGCAGGCCCGCGCGATGCCGTCATGGGCGGCGGTTGCCAGCCGCTGACACTCGGCCTTGGTCAGGGCCGCGTCGGTGGCGACGATGGCGATGGTCGTGTTGGCGCGTTCCGGTGCCGCCAGCCCGGTCAGCATCGCCGCCAGTTTTCGGCTTTCGAGATGCCGGCCCAGCCCGCCCGAGGGATCCGGTCCCAGCCCGCCGAATTCGCCGTCGATTTCATAGGGCGCGGCCCAGAAATGCCGTTCACCCGGCGTATTGGTGCTGCCCATCGGGTTGGCGGCGACCAGCGCGCCCACGGTGACTCCGCCGTCGAGCACCAGCGAGGCCGATCCCAGCCCGCCCTTGAGCATGGCGGTCATCGCCCCGGTTCCGGCCCCGACGGTGCCGAGCGCGAAATCTTCGCCCGCGGCGTCCAGCGCGCTGCGCCCCAGCGCGCGATAGGGGTTGTCGGCCCAGCCCTTGTCGCCACCGTTGAGCAGGTCGAAGATGATCGCGCCGGGGACCAGCGGGATCAGGGCCTCGCCGATGCGAAAACCGCGCCCCCGCGCCCGCAGCCCGTCCATGACCCCCGAACAGGCGTCGAGCCCGTAGGCGGACCCGCCCGACAGCACCAGCGCATCCACCGCCGATACCGATTTGTCGGGGGCGAGCAGGTCGGTTTCACGGGTGCCCGGCGCGCCGCCCATCACCTGCACGGAGGCGGTGAAGGGCCGGTCGGCGGTCAGCACGGTGGCGCCGGATTTCAGGTCGTCATCCTGTGCGTTGCCCACCCTGAGGCCGGGCACGTCGGTGATCAGGTTGCGGGGGCCGGGGATCATGTCTGTCGGTCCTGACTGGTGCGTGCTGCGCACGCGCATTCTGGGTTGCGCGCCCGGTCCGGGCGCGGGCCTCCGGCGGGGATATTTATGGCAAGAGGAAGCTGCGGTTGCATCAGATGCAGCGGCCTCCGTCCACCTCCATCGCCACGCCGGTGATCATGGATGCCTCGTCCGAGCACAGGAAACAGGCGGCGTTGCCCAGGTCCTCGGGCTGGCTGAAACGGCCCAGCGGGATGGTGGCGAGGAACCTGGCGCGCATCTCGGGGGTGTCTTCGCCCATGAAGGATTTGAGCAGCGGCGTTTCCCCCGCCACCGGGTTCAGCGCGTTCACGCGGATGCCGGCGGGCGCCAGTTCCACCGCCATCGTGCGGGTGGCGGTGATCATCCAGCCCTTGGAGGCGTTGTACCAGTTCAGGTTGGGGCGCGGCGACACGCCGGCGGTGGAGGCGATGTTGAGGATCGCGCCGGCGCCGCGGTCCTTCATATGCGGCACCAGCGCGCGCGCGGTCAGGTAGACCGATTTCATGTTGATCCGGAAGACGCGGTCGAAATCATCCTCGGAGACCTCGTCGAGCGGGGTGGGCAGGTGGGTGACCCCGGCATTGTTCACCAGGATGTCGAGATGCCCGAACCCCGCCAGCGCGGCCTCGGCCATGGCCCGGACCGAGGCGCCGTCGCCGACATCGACCTGGTGCGCGATCGCAGTGTCGCCGAGTTCGGCGGCCATAGTCCGGGCGCCGTCGCCGTTGATGTCGGCGATCATGACCTTCGCCCCTTCGGCAGCAAACTTGCGCGCGATGCCCGCGCCGAACCCCGATGCGCCACCGGTGATGATGGCGGTTTTTCCTTTCAGCCGCATGGTGTCCCCCTTGGATTGCGGGCGCAGCCTAGCAGCGGCAGGCGCGGGGTCAATCGGGGTTCTCAATCGTCGGTGATCCGGCCACGCAGGGCCTTGATTTCACCGCGTGCCTTTTTCGCCTGGAGCCGGCGGCGCACCGATCCGCGGGTGGGCTTGGTGGCGATGCGCCGTTTCGGCGCGACCAGGGCACGGCGGATCAGCTCGGCCAGCCGGTCGCGCGCGATGTCGCGGTTGCGGGCCTGGCTGCGGGTTTCGTCGCACTGGATCACCAGCGCCCCGTCGGTGGTCCAGCGCCGCCCCGCCAGCCGTTTCAGCCGTGCCTTGACCGCGGGCGGCAGCGACGGGGACCGGGCCGCCTCGAACCGAAGCTCCACCGCGGTTGCGACCTTGTTCACGTTCTGCCCGCCGGGACCGGAGGCGCGGACGAAGCTTTCGGTCAGTTCCCAGTCCTGCAGGGCAACGGTGTCGCTGATCCGGAGCATGGCCCGCCGTTCCCGCGGCTCAGGCCGGGTGCGAACGCGCGGTCAGGCGTTGCACGATCAGCCGGAACGGCACCAGCGCCAACAGGGCGAGCGACAGCTTTACCAGCCAGTCCGCCACGCCCAGCGACACCCAGAGCGGGACGACCGGGCCCAGGCCCAGCAGCGGCAGCGCCGCGTTCGCCCAGGCCACGTCATTGCCCGGCTCCAGCCAGGTCAGCTGTGCCGAAAAGGCGATGGTGAAGAACAGCGCGGTGTCGACGCTGGACCCGATCAGCGTCGAGGCCAGCGGCGCGCGCCACCAGCGGCCATCGCGCAGCGCCGAAAAGATGGTCACGTCGAGCATCTGCGCCAGCAGGAAGGCGCAGCCCGATGCCAGCGCGATGCGCAGGGTCACCAGCGGGCCGAATTCGCCCATGATCTGCGTGCCGATCAGCGAGCAGACCACTCCGGTCACGAACCCCGCCAGCACCACCTTGCGGGCGGCGGGGGCGCCGTAGACGCGGTTCATCACGTCGGTGACGAGAAATGCCAGCGGATAGGTGAAGGCCCCCCAGGTCAGCCAGTTGCCGAACAGGAATTGCACCAGGATATTCGAGGCCACCACGATGGCGGCCATGGCGGCAATGCCGGGAAGATGTGCGCGTGTCATGTGATCATGCCCGTTTTGACAAGGTTGCGGCGACTTGGTCCGGGCGATGCCGGACGGGGGCATCTAACCCGCGCGGCGCGGCAATGCAAGTCAGTCGGGCAGGGTATATTCGACCAGTTCGGTGCGCTGGAAGAGCATGAAATTGTCATCCGAGATCATCGTGGCCCGCAACCGCCCGTCGCCGTCGCGCCAGACCGACAGGCCTTCGAGGTTGTCGTGGTCGCCGGTTTGCAGCAGCACGCGTTCACCCTTCGGGCCGTCTTCATCGACATCCCAGCGCCGCAGCCGGGAACGGAATCCCAGCGGGCTGACCGAGCGTTCCAGCAGGTAGAGGCGTCCGTCGGGGCCGAAATCGGCGCCCACCGGCAGGAACCGGCCGCGCGACGGCAGCGCAAAGGGCTGCGACCAGGTGCCGTTGTCCCAGCGATAGACCGGGATGTTGCCATCGGCATCGAGCTTGTCCTCGGGCATCGTGTAGAGACGGCCGCGCCGGTCCACGGCCAGTGCCTCGAACCCGCCGTTGCGCGGCATGTCGCGGAAGGCGGGCAGGCGGCGCAGCGGAACCGCGTTGGCGCCGGGATAGGCGAAACAGGAAACGCGCGTCACCGCCTCGAAGGACACGCAGAACGTGCCGTCGGGCATGATCGCGAGCCCCTCGGAATCGCCGGCGCGGCCCTGCAACCGCTTGCCTTCGGAAGAGCGCAGCCGTCCCGGTTTCGCGGGCCGTATCCCGACGATCCGGTCGCCGTCGCGCAGGATCGCGGCGTGAAACACCAGGCCGCGATCGGACATGACCAGCATCGCGCCCCCGTCGGGCGACAGCGCCAGCGCCGAGAACCCGCCGAACCATCGCGCGTCCATGCGCCATTCATATTCCCCGAGGAACTGCGCCGGCGGGCCTTCCGCCGCGCTGGCGGGCGCGGCGGGGGCGGGAAGAACCGGGGTCAGCGCGGCCCAGGCCGCTATTGCGATTGCAGGACCGAAACGCATTGCTTGGGCAGATCCGCCAGCACATATTCGCGGCGTTTTTTGGGTGCGGGCGCGTTCGGGTCGCGCGGCTTGGGCGGCGGTGGATTGAGAATGTTGTTCACCCATTGCTGGGCCTCGGCGCAGCCATCGCCCCGGGGCGGCGGATCCTGGTCGACGCAGCCGCGCATCCCGCGCGGACAGGCCAGCCGGACATGGAAATGATAATGGTGGCCCCACCAGGGCCGGATCTTGCGCAGCCAGTTGCGGTTGCCCTTTGCATCCTTGCACATCTGAACCTTGGCGCCGGGGAACACGAAGATCCGCGCCACCCGCTTGTCCCTGGCCGCCGCGCGCAGGATCTGGTGATGGGCGCGGCTCCAGTTGCCGTTGACATAGGCGCCCTCGGCGCGGCGCGTCGAGATCGACGAGATGTTCTCGCGCTTCTGGCGGCTGAGGTTCAGCCGCGAGGCGGGCAACATCCAGATGTCGATATCGAGCCCGATCTGGTGGCTGCGGTGCCCCGACAGCATCGGTCCGCCGCGCGGCTGGCTGATATCGCCGATATAGAGCCCGTTCCAGCCCGGCTGCCGCGCGGCAAAGCCGGACAGGTCGCGGATGAAACCGATGGTTTCGGGGTGGCCCCAGTTGCGGTTGCGGCTCAGCCGCATCGCCTGCCAGGTGGGGCCGGTTTCCGGCAGTTGCACGGCGCCGGCGACACATCCGCGGGAATAGCTGCCATAGGGGGCGGGTTTCTGGTGCGACGCGGTGGATTTGGCGCCGAACAGTTGCTTGGCCAGCGGCGCGGCATCCGCCGTTCCCGCCTGCGACATGGCCAGCGCCAGTATCAGCGCGGCGGCTCTTCTGAGGTGTCCCATGCTGCTCGATCCCCCTCGGGTTTGACCCATGCTAGCAGAAACAGCCCCAACAGGAACAGCCCAATGAGCGGGGTGACGCCCCATTGCTGGCTGCCGGTCCACAATGTGACCACGCCGATCAGCAGCGGCGCGATGAAGGATGTCGCCTTGCCGGCCAGCGCATAGAGCCCGAACGCCTCGGCCATGCGGGCGGGGTTGGCCTGGCGCACCATCATCGTCCGGCTCGCCGATTGCAGCGTGCCGCCGGCCGCGCCGATCAGCGCGCCGAGGATGTAGAACGCGGTGTCGGGCATCTTCGATCCGGGCTCGACCGGCATGCCGAACACCGCCTCACGGGATACGAACAGGATCGCCACCGCGACCACCGTCAGCGTCAGGATGCCCGCGACGATCACGGGTTTCGGTCCCAGCGCGCTGTCCACGCGCCCGCCGAGCCAGGCAAAGATCGCGCCGGTGATGATCGCGAGGATGCCGAACAGGCCGGTGTCGATCACGCTCCAGTTCAGCACGCCGGCCGCGTAGATGCCGCCGAACGTATACATGCCGTTGAGCGCGTCGCGGTAGAACATCGACGATCCGAGATAGGCGAACAGGCTGCGGTTGGCGGGCAGGCCGCGCAGCGTTTGCCCCAGCCCGCGCAGGGCCGCGGCCACCGCCGCGCCATCGGTGCCGCGCGGTTTGGGGTCGCGGACATAGAGAAAGAACGGCACCATGAAGACGATGAACCACAGCCCGGTCAGCGGCCCGACAAAACGGGTGCCTTCGCGCGCGGCCGGGTTCAGCCCCAGCGCGGGCGAGCGCCCCAGCATGGTGGTTCCGGTGGCCGCGTTCTCGGAAAAGAACAGCAGCATGATCACCAGCGCCAGCAGCCCGCCCACATAGCCGAACGCCCAGCCATTGCCCGAAATGCGGCCGATTTCCTCGGGCGTGCCGAGATCGGGCAGCATCGAGTTGGTGAATATGGTCGCGAATTCCATCCCGATCAGGCCGATGGCGAACAGGCACAGGACCAGCAGCAGGTCGAAATGGTCGGGATGGGCGAACCAGAGGCCGAAGCTGCCGACCACATACATGATCGAAAACAACCAGATCCAGCGCATCCGGTTGCCCGCGGTATCCGCCATCGCCCCCAGCACCGGTGCCAGGATCGCGATCACGATGCCCGCCGCGCCGATGCCGAAACCCCAGGCCGATTGCGCGCGCGTCCCGTCGCCCAGCATTTCCTTGACATAGGGTCCGAAAATGAAGGTCAGCAGGAGGGTGTTGTAGGGCTGGCTGGCCCAGTCGAAGAAGAACCAGCCCCAGATCCGCTTGCGCGCCGATATCTCCGCCATGCCCGTCCCGCCCTTTTTCGTTCGGGGGATTTAGACAGATTTAACGGGCGTCAATCAAGCGCATCGTGAAACAACGGGCGCGCAGGGCGGTATCCGTCGCCGCGACCGGGGCCGGGGTCAGGATCAAGGCCAGGGTGGGGACCACCGGTTCGGGCGGCTCTTGCCCTTTCGGTTTCGCGCGCTTAGGTCTCTTGCCGCAGCCTGCAACGGAGTATCCTGCAATGATGGCAATCTACGGCCCGCTTCAGCTGATCCTCAGCGTGGTCTACTTCGTGATGATCGCGCATATCATCATGAGCTGGCTGATCAGTTTCCAGGTCCTGAACCTGCGCCAGCAATTCGTGGCGCAGATCTGGTACGGGCTGAATCAGTTGCTCGAGCCGATCTATCGCCCGATCCGGAACATCCTGCCCAATACCGGGACCATCGACCTGGCGCCGCTGGTGGCGCTGATCATCGTGATCTCGCTGCGCGCCTATATCCTGCCGACGATCTTCGGCTTCATGTAATCCGGCCCTTGCCCGCACGCGGGACCTGTGGGACTGTCGCGCCGAGCAGTCCACAACAAAATATAGGCCCGCGATGCAACGCGCCGACGACATCTTGCGCGAGATATTCGGTTTCGACTGCTTCCGGCCCGGGCAGGAAGAGATCGTCCATGCGGTGGCCGCAGGCGAAAACGTGCTGGCGATCATGCCCACGGGCGGTGGCAAATCCCTGTGTTTCCAGCTGCCCGCGCTGCTGCGCGACGGCGTCACGGTGGTCATCTCGCCGCTGATCGCGCTGATGCGGGACCAGGTGCGCGCGCTGCAGGAGGCCGGTGTGGCCGCCGGCGCGCTGACCTCGGGCAATACCGGCGAAGAAAACGACGCCGTGTTCGCCGCGCTGAACGAAGGCCGGCTGAAACTGCTCTACATGGCGCCCGAACGGCTGGCCTCGGGCGCGGCGGCGGCGATGCTGCGGCGGGCGGGCGTGTCGCTGATCGCGGTGGACGAAGCCCATTGCGTCAGCCAGTGGGGCCATGATTTCCGCCCCGATTATCTGAGGATCGGCGAATTGCGGCGGGCGCTGCGGGTGCCGCTGGCGGCATTCACCGCGACCGCCGATGCCGAAACCCGCACCGAGATCGTGGAAAAGCTGTTTGACGGGGGAACGCCGCGCGTGTTCCTGCGCGGGTTCGACCGGCCCAACATCCACCTGGCCTTTGCCGCCAAGGATGGGCCGCGCCAGCAGATCCTGCGCTTTGCCGATGCGCGGCGCGGGCAGTCGGGGATCGTCTATTGCGGCACCCGCGCCAAGACCGAAACGCTGGCGGACGCGCTGGAGGTCGACGGCCACAACGCCTGCGCCTATCACGGCGGCATGGAGCCGGCCGACCGCCGCGCGGTCGAGGATCGCTTTGCCCGCGAAGACGGTCTGATCGTGGTCGCCACCGTCGCCTTCGGCATGGGCGTGGACAAGCCAGACATCCGCTGGGTGGCCCATGCGGACCTGCCCAAGTCGATCGAGGCCTATTACCAGGAAATCGGCCGCGCCGGGCGCGATGGCGCCCCGGCGGAAACGCTGACCCTGTTTGGCGCCGATGACATCCGCCTGCGCCGCACCCAGATCGACGAAAGCCCCGCCGCGCCCGAACGCCGCGCCGCCGATCACGCCCGTCTGAACGCGCTGCTGGGCCTGGCCGAGGCGCTGGGCTGCCGCCGCCGGATGCTGCTGCGCTATTTCGGTGAAACCGCCGAACCCTGCGGGTATTGCGATCTCTGCGACACCCCGCCCGAAACCTTCGACGGTACCCAGGCCGTGCGCAAGGCGCTGTCGGCGATCCTGCGCACCGGCGAATGGTTCGGCACCGGGCACCTGACCGACATCCTGACCGGAAACGCGACCGAAAAGGTCCGCGCGCGCGGCCATGACGCGCTGCCCACCTTCGGCGTCGGCGGCGAGTTCGACCGCCGTGGCTGGCAGGCGGTGTTCCGGCAGATGATGGGCCATGACCTCGTGCGCCCCGATCCCGAACGTCACGGCGCGTTGCGGCTGACCGACGCCGCGCTGCCCATCCTGCGCGATGCGGCGACGATCGACCTGCGCCGCGACACGATCCGGGCTGCCGGGCGCCGGCCCGATACGCCGCGCGCGCTGGTGTCGGACGAGGACGCCCCGCTGCTGGCCGCACTCAAGGCCAGGCGCCGGGACCTGGCCGAAACCGCCCGGATGCCCGCCTACATGGTGTTCACCGACCGCACCCTGATAGAGATGGCGGAAACCCGGCCCGCCGATCTGGACGCGATGGCACGGATCAGCGGCGTCGGGGCCAAGAAGCTCGACCGCTACGGCGCCGAGTTTCTCGCGGTCATCAATGGCGCGGCGGATATCCCGCACCCGGCGCGGCGCAAGCTGGCCGGGCAGGGGGCGGGCGACCTCTATGACCGGCTGCTGGCGGTGCAGACCGATCTGGCGCGCGGGGCCTGCGGGACGCTGAAACCGATGAGCTGTCCGGCACCATTGCTGGCGCGGGTCGCACAGCTGCGCCCCGGCGATGCCGGGACGCTGGAACGGCTGCTGGGCGACCGGCGCGCGGAACGGTTCGGCCCCGCCTTTCTGGATGTGTTGCAAGGGGCCGGGTAGACCGGGCCGAAGTCGACGGGAGAACGCGATGCTTGTGGTGATTTCACCGGCCAAGCGGCTGGACTGGAGCGAACGGGAGGGCGCGACCACCGCGCCGGATTTCGCGGCAGATGCGGTCCGCCTGGCGCGGACGGCGCGGAACCTGACGCTGAAGAACCTGCAGGACCTGATGAAGATCAGCCCCGAACTGGCGAAACTGAACCGCGACCGGTTCCGGGCCTTTTCCGAGACCCCGGATGCCGATGCGACCCGCCCGGCGGCACTGGGCTTTGCCGGCGATACCTATCTGGGGCTCGAGGCGGCGTCGCTCGACCCTGATGAATGGGACTGGGCACAGGATCACCTGCGCATCCTGTCCGGTCTCTACGGGCTGTTGCGCCCGCGCGATGCCATTCAGCCCTATCGGCTGGAAATGGGCAGCCGGCTTAGGACGCGGCGGGGCGCCTCGCTTTATGCGTATTGGGGGGACCGGATCGCGCGCGCGCTGAACGCCCAGGGCGAAACGGTGGGCGCGCGGGCGCTGGTGAATTGCGCGAGCCAGGAATATTTCGGGGCGGTCGCACCGGAGGCGCTGGAGCTGTCCGTGATCACCCCGGTGTTCATGGAGGATCGCCCCGGCGGGCCCAAGATCGTGAGCTTCTACGCCAAGCGGGCGCGTGGCGCGATGGCGCGGTTCATCGTTCAGCACCGCCTGACCGATCCCGCCGCGCTGACCGGGTTCGACAGCGGCGGCTACCGGTATCAGCCGGACCTGTCCGACCCCGGTCGTCCGGTGTTCCTGCGCGGGGCCGAGCCCGGCGCATCGAGCATCGAGGCGTCATAGGCGACCAGTTCGACGGTGTTGCCCTCGGGGTCCAGGGTGAACACGCCGCGCCAGCCGATCCAGCCGAACTGTTCCACCCGGTAGGGTTGGCCGAGCCGGTCGAACCAGCGCATCGCCGCCTCCTGTTCGGCAAAGGGCAGCGACAGCGCGATGTGATGCAGCGACGATCCCGCGCCGGTGGCCGGAGCCGCCGCGCCCGGCTCTGCGGAAAACAGCGCCAGCACCGCGGTATGGCCGCCATAGCCCGCACCGATCCTGAGAAAGGTGATGGCGGGATTGTGAAACCCGTCCAGCGGTTCCAGGCCGATCACGTCGCGGTAGAAGGCGGCCATGCCCGCCCGGTCGGCGCAACGGATGGCGATCTCGCCCAGCGCACGCGGGCGGAACCCCCGGTCGGGGCAGGTGTCGGGAGGCGGATCGTCCGGCATCGCCGCAGCCTAGGGCCGGTCCCGTCCTCAGCGCAACGCGCTATCCGGCAGCGGGGCGCGGGCATCCGGCGGACAGTCAGCGGCGATGCGTTCGTGGATCAGGGCCTTGCGCAGCGGCTTGGTCAGGTAATGGTCCAGCCCCGCGGCCAGGATCTCGGCGCTGTCGCCATCCATCGCATGGGCGGTCATGGCGACGACCGGCACATGGCCGCCCCGGTCGGCCTCGATGGCGCGGATCGCGCGCGTGGCCTGTTTGCCATCCATCCGGGGCATCGAGATATCCATGAACACCATGTCGGGGCGGAACTCGGAATAGGCCGCGACCGCCTCTTCGCCGTTCTCGGCAAAGCGCAGGTCGATGTCGAGATCCTTCACCATCTTGGTGAATACCAGCCGGTTGGTGCGATTGTCCTCGGCCGCCAGGATCCGCATTCTGCGGGCCTGTGACGGTGCCGGGGTCCGCTGTTCGACCGACGCGGCAGCGGTTTCGGAAACGGGGGGAGGTTCGGCTCTGGTAACCGTTGGCCCGACCGTGCTCTGACCAATGGGGATCCCGGCCTCTGGCGACCGGGCCAGAGCCTGGGGCGGGGTGGTGTCGGCGACGGGTCTGTCCCCGTCATCCCCCGGCGCAGGTTGGAGTGCCGGCGCCTGGTCCAGCCGGGCGAGGCTCGCCAGCAGATCGCTGCGCCGGACCGGTTTCTGCAGCACGTCATGCAGCCTTGCCCGTTGCGGGTCCGGGTCGATGTTGCCGGGATTGGCGCTGAACAGGATCACGGGCAATCCGGGGCGGTCGCGCTGCAGGGCCTCGGCCAGATCCAGCCCGTCCATGTCCGGCAGGGACTGGTCGCACAGGACCAGGCCGGTGTCGGCACCGGCCGCCTCGATCGCCGCGGCGCCCGTGCAGCAGCAGGTTGCCGGCAGGTTCAGCTGCCCCAGCCGTTTGCGCAGGATTTCGCGGTTGGTGTCCTGGCCGTCCACCACCAGCGTGGTCCCGGTCAGGGCCGGGATGGGGGGCAGCGGGCGCATGGGCTCGGCCCGGTCGAGCGTGATCCGAAAGCCAAAGCACGATCCCTTGCCTTCCTCGCTTTCGACCCAGACCTTGCCGCCCATCAGCCCGATCAGCCGCTGGGTGATCGCCAGTCCCAGCCCGGTGCCTTCGAATTCGCGGCTGTGTTCGTCATCGACCTGGTTGAATTCGCCGAATATGTGGCCGACCTTGTCCGCCGGTATGCCGATGCCGGTATCCTCGATCGCCACATGGATCGCGCAGCCGCTGCCGGTATCGTCGGGCACGCCGGTCACGCGGATCAGCACATGTCCCCGCCGGGTGAATTTCACCGCATTCCCGGCGAGATTGGTCAGGATCTGCCGCAGCCGGCCGGGATCGCCGACGAACATCGTCGGCAGGAACAGGTCGTAATCGACCGCGAGCGCCAGGTCCTTGTCGCGGGCGATCGGCGCCAGCAGCATCACCACCTCGTGGATGCAGCGTTCGAGGTCGAAGGGTTCGGGGCGCAGGGTCAGTTTCTCGGCCTCGATCTTGGAATAATCGAGCACGTCATTGATGATCACCAGCAGCGCCTCGCCCGAATTGCGGATGGTGTTGACGTAGAGCTGCTGTTCCTCGTCCAGCCCGGTGTCGAGCAGCAGGTCGGCCATGCCGACCACGCCGTTCATCGGGGTGCGGATCTCGTGGCTCATGTTGGCGAGAAAGGCGGACTTGGCGCGGTTGGCCGCCTCGGCCCTGACCCGCGCGGTCGTCAGCCTCGCCTCGTAGCGAACGGTGGCGGTGATGTTCAGCGCGAGGCTGACCACGTCGCCGCCATGGGCGCGGCTGTCGACCAGACGGATATAGGCGTCGTTCCACATCCGGATCACGACCGGCTGGGGGGAC
Source organism: Pukyongiella litopenaei (assembly GCF_003008555.2). NCBI lineage: Bacteria > Pseudomonadati > Pseudomonadota > Alphaproteobacteria > Rhodobacterales > Paracoccaceae > Pukyongiella > Pukyongiella litopenaei. The sequence goes on from NZ_CP027665.1 coordinate 3,140,191, forward strand.
GGGGAAAACCAGCGCTCGGCCATCATCGCGCGCCAGTCGTCCGGTGCCAGGTCCTGGGTGTCGACCAGCCCTTCGTCGGTCATCAGTTGCAGGATACGCATGTAGGACACGCCGGGGGCGATTTCCTCGAGCCCTTCGAAGGCGTCTATATAGGCGCTGTTCGCGCCGATCAGGATGCCGTCGGAATCGAAAAAGGCGAACCCGTCCTGGATGGTCTGGATCGAATGCCACAGCCGCCGCTCGGCGATCTCGATCTTGGCATTGGCGGCGGTCAGGTCCGATTTGACCTTTTCGTTTTCGTCCCGGACGGTTTCGACCTCGGCCCTGGTCTGGCCGATCTGGCGGGTCAGGGCCAGCGCGTGGCGGCCGAGCTTGCGGTTGGCAGCCGACAGTTCGGCCTGCTTGAGCTCGAGCAGGCGTTCGGCGGCAAGCCGCGCACGCCGTTCCTCGGCGAGTTTATGTGTAAGGCTCATGCAGGCAGCTCCGCATCCGGCCCGGCAGGCAATTCCGCCCGGCAGCATCCGCGATCCCGGTGAACAAGTGTTTAAGCGGCGACGGGAATCGTTGCCTGGGGCGCGGCCGGCATGCAAACCTGCCCGCGTGCAACGGGAGGATGGACGATGAAACCGGATCGGATCGGGGCCGCGCTGGCCTGCATGATGGGTGTCGCCGGTATCGCCGGCGGGGCGGTGGCGGATTGCGCCAGCGACGAGGACGTGGCCAGGTTTGCCGCCGATTATGCCGCCGGAACACCGACGCGGGCGCTGGTGGCCGATGGCAGCATGGAGGATGCGCTCTGCACCCAGGCCAAGGTCGCCGCCGCGATCAGCAAACAGATGGGGCCGGTGATCGGATACAAGGCCGGGCTGACCAGCAAGCCCGCGCAGGACCGCTTCGGCGTGACCGAGCCGGTGCAGGGGGTGCTCTACCGCGACATGATGCTGCCCGACGGGGCCGAGGTGCCGGAGAAATGGGGCGCGCGCCCGGTATTCGAGGCCGACCTGATCCTCGTCGTCGGTGACGCCGCGATCAATGACGCGGCCAGCGGCGAAGACGCCATGGCGCATATCTCGGCGGTGCATCCGTTCATCGAACTGCCGGACCTGACCGTTGCCGAGGGCGAGCCGATCACCGGGGTGACCCTGACCGCCATCGGCGTGGCGCCGAAACTGGGCGTGCTGGGCAGCGCGATCCCGGTCGACGACCCGGCGGCGATGCACGCGGCGCTGGGCGCGATGACGGTCACGCTGTCGGCCGCCGATGGCGAGGTCCTGGCCGAGGTGCCCGGCGCGGCGGTGCTGGGGCATCCGGTGAATTCGCTCATGTGGCTGATGTCGAAGGGGATCGACCTGAAACCGGGCGACATGATCTCGGTCGGATCCTTCGGGCCGCTGGTGCCGCCCGCCAAGGGCAAGGGCGGGGCGACCGCCACCTATACCGGCCTGCCGGGCGATCCGTCGGTGTCGGTGGTGTTCCGCTGACAGGGCCGGCGCGCGGGGGCCGGGCAGGATGCTGAAACGGCACCGCGAGGGACGACCCTAGCGGCGTCCCTCGCGCAGCCAGCCGCCCACGATCAGGGCCGCCGCCATCGCCAGCACCAGCCAGGCGGGCAGCAGGGGCGTGCGGGTCACGTCGCGGGTTTCATAGGCGCCGCGCGGCACCAGCCCGATCCAGCCGCGCCCCGCGGCGGGGCGGCCTTCGCGTATGTTGCGCAGGCTCGGCAACCCGTCCTGCAGGTGCATCACGCCGCCCTTCAGCGACGCCACGACCGGGGCCAGCACCTCGCCGCTGGCGATGGTCTGTTCGAATTCGCGCGGGGCGGCGGGGCCGAGCCCGATCACCGCGTCGCGGTCGCCTTCGCGCAGCCGGTAGAGCCCGATCTGCGGCCCGTCATAGAGGGCTTCGAACCGACCCGGCGCGGTTTCTCCCAGCGAGACCTGATCGGTGCCGCCATCCGGGCGCGTCACCGTCACCGCGCCGATATCATCCGTCAACGACCGGCGAATGATGCGCATGCTCTGGCCCGTTGCCTCGGCCCAGAGCGCCTCTTCCTCCAGTTCGGGTTCCTTCATCATCCAGTGCGCCAGCCGCCGCAACAGTTCCAGCTGCGGCCCGCCGCCCTCGAAGCCCCGGCTCCAGAGCCAGGCATGGTCCGAGGCCAGCAGCGCCACCCGGCCCTCGCCGACACGGTCGAGCAGCAGCAGCGGCCTGTCGTCGAGCCCGGTCATCACGGTCTGGCCGGATTCGGCCCTGACCTCGATCTGGCGCAGCCAGCTGCCCCAGCCATCCGCGTCGGGCAAGCCGGCGGTGACCGGATGGCGGGCGCCGAGCTCGGTGACCGAGGGGCGATAGCGGTCCTCGATCACCCGCGCGCTGGGCTGGGCGGGCAGGACCGCGGCCAGCGGCGACCGGTAGATACTGTCGGCCCCGGCGAAATCCGGCCCCGCCGCCACCAGCACCGCGCCGCCGCGATTGACGTAATCGGCCACGTTGTCGAGATAGATCGCCGGCAGGATGCCGCGCCGCTTGTAGCGGTCGAAGATGATCAGGTCGAAATCGTCGACCTTCTCCAGGAACAGTTCGCGGGTGGGAAAGGCGATCAGGCTCAGCTCGCCCACGGGCACGCCATCCTGTTTCTCGGGCGGGCGCAGGATCGTGAAATGCACCAGGTCCACCGAACTGTCGGATTTCAGCAGGTTGCGCCAGGTGCGGCTGCCCGGATGCGGCTCGCCCGACACCAGCAGCACCCGCAGCCGGTCGCGCACGCCGTTGATCTGGATCAGCGCGGTGTTGTTGCGCGCGGTGATCTCGCCATCCGCCTCGGGCACCGTGAACTGCAGCACGTTGCGGCCGCCATGGGGCAGGGTGACCGGCAGGTCCATGTCCTGGCCGATCGGCACGTCGTAGCGTTGCGGTTCGCCGCCATCTACCGCGATCTCCAGCGGCGCGGTCGCGACGCCCGCGGGGGCCGCGCCGCTGTCCTCGATCCGCAGGGTCAGCGTGACCGGTTCGCCGATGATGGCAAAGGCCGGCGCGTTGCGCACGATCAGGCGGCGGTCCCAGTCTTCGTCATGGCCGGTGAGCAGGACATGCATCGGCGCGGGCAGCGCGGCGGGGGCGCGGTCAATGTCATGCACCCGCCCGTCGGTGAGCGCGATGATCCCGGCGACGCGGGCGCGCGGCTCGCCGGCCAGCGCCTCGTTCAGGGCGGTCATCAGTTCGGTGCCGGCATCCTCCGCGCCGTCTGCCAGCGTCACCCGCCGCAATTCGGTGTTGGGCCGCGCGGCGATCTGGGCGGCCAGCCGGTCGGCGGCGCCGCGCATCTGGGCAGGGCGGTCCGACAGGGTCTGGCTGGCGCTTTCGTCCTCGATCATCACCACGATGTCCGAGAGCGGCGCGCGATCCTCGACCTGGTAGACCGGCCCGGCCAGCGCGCCGAGCAGCACCAGCGCGCCCAGCGCGCGCAGCCCCCAGCCGGACAGCCCGCGCACCAGTGCCAGCACAACCGCCGCGAGCGCCGCGACCGCCAGCCCGGCGATCACCGGCCAGGGCAGCAGCGGATCGAAGATCACCGACCCGGTCACTGGCCCAGCCTGTCCAGCAGCGCGGGCACATGCACCTGGTCGGATTTGTAGTTGCCGGTCAGCACATGCATCACCAGGTTGACGCCGAACCGGTAGGCCAGTTCGCGCTGGCGTTCCCCGGCAAAGCCGCGCCCGACCGGCAGCATCGACCGGCCGGCGGGATCGACCGCCCAGGCGGCGGCCCAGTCATTGCCGCCGATCACCACCGGCGTCACCCCGTCGTTGAGATTGCGGAACGGCATGCCTTCGGCGCGTTCCGCGTCCGGCGGCGCCGCCTCGACCCAGACCCCGCGGCCGGCATGGCGGCCGGGGAAATCCTGCAGCAGGTAGAAGGTGCGGGTCAGGACGTGGTCGGCGGGCAGCGGTTCCAAAGGCGGAATGTCCAGCGGCGCGGCCAGTTGCTGCAGCTTGCGCCCGTTGGGGCTGGCGGCGCCAAAGCCCGCGATATCGGCGTCGCGGGTGTCGAACAGGATCATGCCGCCCGACCGCAGATAGGCGTTCAGCCGGGCATAGGCCTCGCCCGAGGGTTGCGGCTGATCGGGGGTGACCGGCCAGTAGAGCAGCGGGAAGAACGCCAGTTCGTCGCGTTCCAGATCGACCCCCACCGGGTCGGCCGGTTCGACCGAGGTGCGGTAGGACAGGATCCTGCTCAGCCCGGCCAGCCCGGCCCAGGTCACATCGTCGACCCGCGCGTCACCGGTCAGGACATGGGCCAGAGACAATTCGGCGGCGGCACGGATCGCGGCCGCGTCATCGGCGGTCTGCGCCTGACCCTGCGGGATCGGCAGCACCAGGACCAGCGCCAGCGCGGCCGCCGCCCGTCCGCCCGCGCCGGTCAGCCGTCCGGTCAGCCACAGCACCGCCAGCACGTCGATGGCCAGCAGCCCCAGCGCCAGCGCCAGCAGCGGGCCACCCAGCGGCGTTTCGCGTTCGACGCCGGTGCCCTCGACCGGCACCGTGGCGGGCCAGCCGGCCGGGGTCAGGACCGCGCCCGGTTCGAGCACATTGCGCGCCAGCCGCCGGTCTCCGCTCTGGTACAGCCCCGGACGCAGCGCGGGGCCGACCGGGGCGGTGGCCAGCTCGGGCCCGTCGATGCCGGGCAGGGTGCCCGCTTCGGACAATGTGCCGAACCCGTCCATCACCTGGAGCGGTGTCCAGGTGGTGCCTTCGAGATCGGCCGCTTCGGGCGCCTTGGCCGTGGAGGACACCGCCAGCCGTTCCAGCATCTCGACGAACAGGCCCGACAGCGGCAGGCTCGACCATTCCGCGTTGGCGGTGACGTGGAACAGCACCACCTGCCCCTGGCCCAGCGGTTTGCGCGTGACCAGCGGCGTGCCGTCGCCAAGCGCGGCGATCACCCGGTCGGCCAGCGTCGGGTCGGGCTGCGCGACCACCTGCGCCGATACCGCCACGTCGGCGGGAACGGACAGGCCGTGAAAGGGCGAGCCATCGGGGAACGGCGCCAGCGCCTTGGGTTCGCCCCAGCTCATCGCGCCGCCGACGCTGCGTCCGCCCGCGCGCAGGCGTACCGGCATCAGCGGGTGTTCCTCGGTGCGCGACACGTCGCTGGCCGCCAGCCGCGGCCCGGCAAAGCGCAGCAGCATCCCGCCGGCATCGACCCAGTCGGTCAGCGCGGTTTCCTCTGCCGCCGAGAGCGTGGCCACGTCGGCCAGGACCACCACGTCGGGATTGGCCGGCAGCAGGTCGCTCAGCGCCCCGTGCAACAGGTCGGCGCTGGGGGCCAGCGCCTGTTCCAGGTAGTGCAGCGGCGACAGCAATTCGAGCCCCTCGCGGTCGTCGCGCCCGGCGACCAGCGCCACTTCGCGCCGGCGCAGGCTGTCATCCGCGAGGCTGACCGCGCCGGCCGAACGTTGGCCGCGGATCTCGAACCGGGTGATACGCGCGCGCAGCTCGGACGGCAGCGACAGCGCCGCGTCGGCGGTGGTCGCGCCCGCGTCGAACCGTGCGGGAACGGTGGCCAGCACGCGGGCATGTCCCGCCGGATCGCGCCCCTGCGCCGTCAGCGTCACCTCGCGGGCCGGGCCGGGGGCCGACCGGATCGCGGTCAGCTGCACCGCCCCGTCCCGGAACCCGGCCGGCTCTAGCCCCAGCACCGCGCCGGGCGATTGAAACACGGTGACCGCACCGCGCGCCTGCAGCGCCGCGAGCAGGTCGCCGCGCCCGTCATAGTCCAGCCCGTCGCCCAGCCAGTGGGTGTCGAACCGGCCCTCGATCGCCTGCACCGCCGCCTGCGCCGCCGCGACCTGCGCCGGACCGGGGGGCCAGGGGGCGGGGGCGAGCCCGGCCAGCCGGCTCTGCCAGACGTCCGGGGCCTGGAACACGGCATCGGCGGGATCGGTCAGCCGCAGCAGCGCCACCGGACGGTTGGCGCGGGCGGCCTCGTCGAGCTGCGCGCCGATTAGGGCGGTGGTCTGCGGCCAGCGCGAGGCCCCGGCCCATCCGCCATCGAGCAGGATCAGCAGCGGACCGCTGCCGGTATCGGCCTGCCGGGGGTTCAGCACCGGCCCGGCCAGGCCGAGGATCACCGCCGCGATCGCCAGCATCCGCAGCAGCAGCAGCCACCAGGGCGTGCGGTCGGTCACGGTTTCGTCGTCGGTCAGCCCCAGCAGCAGGGCGACGCCGGGAAACCGGCGGCGGACCGGCGCCGGCGGCACCGCGCGCAGCAGCAACCACAGGACCGGCAGCGCGAGCAGGCCCAGCAGCAGCCATGGCTGCGCAAAGCCGATGCCGCCCAGAACCGTCACCGCCGCCGCCCGGCATCAAGCGCGCGGTAGAGCCACAGCAGCGCCGTTTGCGCGGCGTGGTCGGTCCGGTGCCGGCCCAGCCGCCAGCCGGTGGCGCGGCACAGCCGTTCGAGCGCCTCGCGCCGTTCCGCCAGCCGGTCGAGGTAACGCCCGCGCAGGTCGTCCGCCTTCAGGGTCTCGTGGCGCAATTCTCCGCCGATGCTCTCGAAGACGCTGCGCCCGCGATAGGGAAATTCCGCCTCGGCGGGGTCGAGCAGATGCAGCAACACGCCGCGCACGCCCCGGTCGGCGGCCTTGGTCAGCGCGGTTTCCACCGGCGCGATATCGCCCAGGAAATCCGACACGAACACCGCCCGCGCATGGGGCAGCATGGCGCGGTGTTCCGGCGGGGCGTAGTCTTCGGGCAGGTCGCGCGACAGCATTTCGGTCAGCCGCAGCACCTGCGCGTTGCCGCGTCGCGGCGGCAGGACGGTGCCGGTCAACCCGACCCGTTCGCCGCCCCGGATCAGCAGGATCGCCAGCGCCAGCGTCAGCAGCCGGGCGCGGTCGATCTTCTCGGGCAGGGCGTCGTTCGAGGCGAACCGCATCGACGCGCCCCGGTCGCACCACAGCATCACCGACTGCGCGATCTGCAATTCGCGTTCGCGAACGTATTGCGTGTCGCCCCGCGCCGACCGGCGGTGGTCGATCAGCCGCCGGCTGTCGCCGGGCTGCGCCGGGCGATACTGCCAGAAATCATCGCCCAGACCGGCGCGGCGCCGGCCATGGTCACCCAGCAGAACGGTGCCGGCCAGGTGCTCAGCCCGCGCCAGCAGCGGCGGCAGGCGGCCGGCTTCGGCCTCGGCCCGTTCCCGCAGGGTGAGCGCAGATGTCACGCGGCCGCCTCGCCGCGCGTGGAAATCGCGGCGGTGGTGGCGTCGATCAGGTCGGCAAGGCTGTCGCCGCGGGCGCGGGCCGAGAAGTTCAGCGCCATCCGGTGGCTGAGCACCGGGCGCGCCATGTCGATCACATCCTCGGCGCTGGGCGCCAGGCGCCCCTGAAGCAACGCGCGGGCGCGGACCATCAGCATCAGCGCCTGCGCGGCGCGCGGTCCAGGCCCCCATGCCACCGTTTCGGCCACGCGCTCGGGGGCGCCGGGGCTGTCGGGGCGCAGGGCGCGCACCAGATCCAGAATGGTCTCGACCACGGATGCGCCCACCGGCATCCGCCGCAGCAGCTCCTGCGCGGCCAGCAATTCGTCGCGGCTGAAGACCTGGGTGGCGGCGTCTTCCTCGGTGCCGGTGGTGGCGATCAGGATGTCGCGTTCGGTGTCGCGGTCGGGATAGGCCACGTCGATCTGCACCAGGAACCGGTCGAGCTGGGCCTCGGGCAGGGGATAGGTGCCTTCCTGTTCGATCGGGTTCTGGGTGGCCAGCACATGGAACGGCGCGTCCAGCGGCCGGTCGGCGCCCGCCACCGTGACGACGCGTTCCTGCATCGCCTGCAACAGCGCCGACTGGGTGCGCGGGCTGGCGCGGTTGATTTCATCGGCCATCAGCAACTGGCAGAAGATCGGCCCCGGCACGAAACGGAAGGACCGGGTGCCGTCGGTGGCGGTGTCCAGCACCTCGGAGCCCAGGATGTCCGCCGGCATCAGGTCCGGCGTGAACTGGATGCGGTTGCCCTGCAGGCCCATCACCGTCGACAGGGTTTCGATCAGCCGGGTCTTGCCCAGCCCGGGCAGGCCGATCAGCAGCCCGTGCCCTCCGCACAGCAAGGTGGCCAGCGTCAGGTCCACGACCCGCTGCTGGCCGATGAAGCGGCGGCCGATCGAACTGCGCGCCTTGACCAGTTTCTGTTCCAGCGCCTCGATTTCGGCGACCAGGTCGGCGGGATCGGACATGACTTTCCTTTCATGGCGCGTATAGTCTCGAGGGTGGAGTGTATCGCGCCGGATTGAAATGGCAAAAGCAATGAGCAGACAAAATACCGTGACCCCTTCGGCGGATGGCATCGCCGCCGCGGTCCGTGCGGCAAAGACGAAATCCCGCGGTCTGCCGCCGGTGCATCTGTGGAACCCACCCTTCTGTGGCGACCTGGACATGCGGATCGCGCGGGACGGGACGTGGTTCTACCTGGGCACGCCGATCGGGCGGAAGGAACTGGTGCGGCTGTTCTCGTCCGTCCTGAAACGGGAAGACGGCAAGTATTTCCTTGTCACCCCGGTCGAAAAGGTGGGCATCACCGTCGATGACGCCCCGTTCGTGGCCGTCGATTTCGAGGCCGCCGATGACGGGGCGGACCAGATCCTGACCTTCGAGACCAATGTGGGCGATTTCACCGTCGCCGGGCCGGACAATCCGATTCGCGTCGAACGTGACCCGGAAACCGGCGAACCGTCGCCCTATGTGCATGTCCGCGCGGGGCTCAAGGCGCTGATCGACCGCAAGAGCTTCTATCGGCTGGTGGATATCGGCGCCCATCACGATGGCTGGTTCGGTCTGTGGTCGGGCGGCGCGTTCTTTCCCGTCGCACCGTCCGAAAGCCTCGGACAGGGGTGAGCCGCCCTTGCATCGCGCGGAATGATTCCATATTACATGAAATATGGAAAAGACAGATGCCATCGCCGCCCTTTCGGCCCTCGCGCATGACCTGCGCATCGACATCTTCCGGCGGCTGACCCGCGCCGGCGACCATGGCATGCCCGCCGGCGAACTGGCCACCGCCATCGGCGCGCGGCCCAACACCGTTTCCAACAACCTCGCCCTGCTCACCGCCGCCGGTCTGATCCGTTCGCGGCGCGAAGGGCGCTCGATCCGCTATTTCGCCCGCATGGACGGCATGCGCGACCTGCTCGGGTTCCTGATGGAGGACTGCTGCGGCGGTCGTCCCGAACTGTGCCAGCCCGTGCTCGACCGGCTGGCCTGCGCCACCGACGCCGCAGACCCCACCGAACCCGCCGACCCCGCAACACCGCAACCCTGAACCGGATGATCCGATGACCGACATCACCCCGCCCCGCACCGACAGCATGGGCATCTTCGAACGCTACCTGACCCTCTGGGTCGCCCTCGCGATGATTGCCGGGATCGCCATCGGCCATGTCGCACCGGGCCTGGTCGAAACCGTGGCCTCGGCCGAGATCGCGTCGATCAACCTCGTCGTCGCGGTGCTGATCTGGGCCATGGTCTATCCGATGATGGTCGGCGTCGATCTGGGCGCCGTTGCGGGCGTCGCGCGCCAGCCGCGCGGCCTGCTGGTCACGCTGGCGGTGAACTGGCTGATCAAGCCCTTCACCATGGCGCTGCTGGCGGTGCTGTTCTTCGACCATGTCTTTGCCCCCTGGATCGCGCCGGCGGATGCGCAGCAATATATCGCCGGGCTGATCCTGCTGGGCGCGGCACCCTGCACCGCGATGGTGTTCGTCTGGTCGCAGCTCACCCGTGGCGATGCCACCTATACGCTTGTGCAGGTCTCGGTGAACGACCTGATCATGGTGGTGGCCTTCGCGCCCATCGTGGCCTTCCTGCTCGGTGTGACCGACATCGCGGTGCCGTGGGAAACGCTGGTGCTGGCCACCGTGCTCTATGTCGCGCTGCCGCTGGCCGCGGGGCTGGTCACCCGCCGCCTGCTGGGCGACCCGGCGGCGATCGACGCCTTTGCGGCCCGGGTCAAGCCGTGGTCGGTCATCGGCCTCATCGCAACCGTGGCGATCCTGTTCGGCCTGCAGGGCGAGGTGATCCTGAACAAGCCGCTGGTGATCGTGCTGATCGCGGTCCCGATCCTGATCCAGAGCTACGGCATCTTCGCGCTGGCCTATGGCGCGGCCTGGGTGCTGAAGGTGCCGCACCGCATCGCCGCCCCCTGTGCGATGATCGGCACGTCAAACTTCTTCGAACTGGCCGTCGCAGTCGCGATCAGCCTGTTCGGCCTCAGTTCCGGCGCGGCGCTGGCCACCGTTGTCGGCGTGCTGGTCGAGGTGCCGGTGATGCTCTCGCTCGTGGCGTTCGCCAACCGGACGCGGTCGCGGTTTCCGCAGGAGGCATGACCGTTTCGCTTGGACAGGCCCGGTGCAGCGGCTAATCTGGACCCATGCCACGTTTTGCCGCCAACCTGTCGCTGCTGTTTTGCGAACTGCCCTATCTCGACCGGTTCGCCGCCGCGGCGCGGGCCGGTTTCGAGGCGGTCGAGATCCTGTTTCCCTATGACATCGCCGCGCGTGACACCCGCCGCGCGCTGATCGCCAACGGTCTGCAGCTGGTGCTGATCAACGCGCCGCCGCCCAATTACACCGGGGGTATGCCTGGCTTTGCCGCGCTGCCCGGCGGCGAGGACCGGTTCCGCCATGATATTCGCCGGGTGCTGCGCTATGCCGACGAGTTGCGCGCGGGGCTGATCCATGTGATGGCGGGGCCGGCGCAGGGCGCGGCGGCGCAGGAGACACTTGTCGCCAACCTGCAATGGGCCGCCGATCATGCGCCCGGTCAGCGGTTCACCATCGAACCGCTCAACGATACCGACCAGCCGGGCTATTTCCTCAACGACTACGCGCTGGCGGCCGAGGTGCTGGCGGCGGTGGACCGGCCCAATGTCGGGCTGCAATACGACGCCTATCACGCGCAGATGATCCATGGCGATGCGGCCGGGATCTGGGACCGCTACGGGGCAGGGGCCTTTCACGTCCAGATCGGCGCCGCGCCGGATCGCAGCGAACCGGGGCGCGGCCCGGGTCACGGACCGGTGGATTTCGCGGCGCTGTTCGCCGCGATCGACGCCAGCGGGTATGCGGGCTGGGTCAGCGCGGAATACACGCCCAGCACCCGGCGCACCGAGGACAGTCTCGGCTGGCTGACGTGATCCGCCCGCGCTGACCGGAACGCAGTTGGGCCGGACGGGATCAGGCGGTGGCGCTGTGGGCGCCGTCGGCCAGCGAGCGGACGAACTCCAGCACGTCGGCGGCAGGCTGGTCCTGGGCGATGCGGCTGACAATGGCCGATCCGACGACGGCGCCATCGGCGACACCGGCGATGGCGCGGGCCTTTTCGGGCGTGCTGATGCCGAACCCCACGACCACCGGCAGGTCGGTCCCGGCCTTGATCCGCGCCACCTCTGGGGCGACATCGGCCGCCTGCGCCTCGGTCGAGCCGGTAATGCCCGTGATCGAGACATAATAGACGAAGCCCGAGGTGTTCTGCAGCACGCGCGGCAGGCGGGCATCGTCGGTGGTGGGCGTCGCGAGGCGGATGAAATTCAGCCCCGCCTTCTGCGCGGGCAGGCACAGTTCCCCGTCTTCCTCCGGCGGCAGGTCGACGACGATCAGCCCGTCGATACCGGCCTCGGATGCCTCGGCCAGGAACCGGTCGACCCCGCGGCTGTAGATCGGGTTGTAATAACCCATCATCACGATCGGCGTGGTGTCGTCGTTTTCGCGGAAGGCGGCGACCAGCGCCAGCGTGCGGTCGAGGGTCATGCCGGCCTCGAGCGCCCGCTGGCCGGCGGCCTGGATCGTCGGGCCGTCCGCCATCGGGTCGGTAAAGGGCAGCCCCAGTTCGATCACGTCCACCCCCGCGCCGGGCAGGCCGCGCACGATCTCGAGCGAGCGGTCGAAATCCGGATCGCCGGCCATGACATAGGCGACGAATGCCTTCTTGTCGCGGGCTGCGAGGTCGGCGAACTTGGCGTCGATACGGGTCATGGGGCGTCCTTTTTCCTTGTCCGCACCGATGTGACGAATGCGCGCGGGAAAATCAATGGGCTCTGCGCCCGGGCGGTTCGGACCGGCCGGGAAACGCGCGCGCGACGCCGCCCCTTGCCCCAGCGCGGGCCAGACCGTAGAAGCGGCGCGGATTTCACGCAACGCGCAGGCAACGGAGGCCACGGGCCATGGGTTTCAGGATGGGGATCGTCGGGCTTCCCAATGTGGGCAAATCGACCCTTTTCAACGCGCTGACACGCACCGCCGCTGCGCAGGCGGCCAACTTTCCCTTCTGCACCATCGAGCCCAATGTGGGCGAGGTCGGGGTGCCCGACGCGCGGCTGGACAGACTGGCCGCCATCGCCGGGTCGCGCCAGATCATCCCGACCCGGATGACCTTTGTCGATATCGCCGGGCTGGTCAAAGGCGCGTCCAAGGGCGAAGGGCTGGGCAACCAGTTCCTGGCCAATATCCGCGAGGTCGACGCAATCGCCCATGTGCTGCGCTGTTTCGAGGATGGCGACGTCACCCATGTCGAAGGCCGGATCGACCCGGTGGCCGATGCCGAGACCATCGAGACCGAGTTGATGCTGGCCGACCTGGAGAGCATCGAGAAACGCCGCGCCGGGCTGGTGCGCAAGCTCAAGGGCAACGACAAGGACGCCGTGCAGCAGGACCGGCTGCTCGCCGCCGCGCAGGCGATGCTCGAAGACGGCAGGCCCGCGCGGCTGGTCGAGGTCGATGCCGAGGACGCCCGCGCCTGGAAACTGCTGCAACTGCTCACCACCAAGCCGGTGCTCTATGTCTGCAACGTGGCCGAGGACGAGGCCGCGGCCGGCAACGCCCATACCGGGGCGGTGGCCGCGATGGCCGCCGAACAGGGCAACGCGCATGTGATCATCTCGGCCCGGATCGAGGAGGAAATCAGCCAGCTGGAACCGGACGAGGCGGCGATGTTCCTCGAAGAGATGGGCCTGCACGAGGCGGGGCTGGACCGGCTGATCCGCGCGGGCTACGACCTGCTGCACCTGGAAACCTATTTCACCGTCGGCCCCAAGGAGGCCCGCGCCTGGACCATCCGCCAGGGCACGCAGGCGCCGCAGGCCGCGGGCGTGATCCACGGCGATTTCGAAAAGGGGTTCATCCGCGCCGAAACCATCGCCTATGACGATTTCGTCGAATGCGGCGGCGAACAGGGTGCCAAGGAAGCAGGCAAGATGCGGGCCGAGGGCAAGAGCTATGTCGTCAAGGATGGCGACGTGATGCATTTCCTGTTCAACACCTGACCGTCACCGGGCGCGGGCCACGGCCCGGATGCCGGGGTCACAGCCGCACCCGGTGTTCGGGCTGTCCGCGCGCGATGCCCGGTGCGGCAAAGGTCATGCCGTTGGCCGGATGGGCCGCCAGCGTGCTGCGCCGCATCCCCTGCGTGGCCGAGGTGCAGTAGAGCGTGGTCAGGTCCGGCCCGCCAAAGGCCGGGCACGAGGTCTGCAAGGCGTCGAAACGCACCGCGCGCAGGAATGTCCCGTCGGGCGCATAGCAGGCAACCCGCAACGCGCCCCATTGCGCCAGCCACAGGTTGCCATCGGCATCCATCACCGCCCCGTCCGGGTTCAGCCCCTGCTCCGTATGGTCGAGATAGACCTCCGGGTCACCCAGCGGCCACCCGGTTTCGGGCTCCAGCGCCTGCCGCATCACCTGTCGCGTGATGGTGTCGCTGAAACAGGCATGGCTGCGGTCGGGGCTGAAACAGATCGAGTTGGCGACGGTGATCGGTGAATACAGCCGGCGCAATTCGCCCCGGTAGAGGCGATAGATCGCCCCGGCCCCGGGTTCCGCGTTCTTGCCCATGGTGCCGATCCAGAACCCGCCCCAGGGATCCGCGCGCCCGTCATTGGACCGGGTCACCGGGTTGTCCGCCTCGAGCGTAATCACGTCGCGGCGGGTGCCGCTGACCAGATCGAAGGTGAACAGCGCCGTTTCCGATGCGATCAGCAGCCGGTCGCGGTCGATCCAGCCCGCGGCCGAAACGCATTCGCCGAACCGCCAGTCCCGGGTGTCGTCGCCTTTCCGGCTCAGCAACCGTTTGCCGAGGATGTCGAACCAGAACAGTTGCTGCCGCACCGGGTGCCAGAGCGGGCCTTCGCCCAGCTTGCACGGGCGGCTGTCAAAGATTGCGCTCATCGGTTCGCGGCCGCGTCATAGGCGGTCACGATTGCGGTGGCGCGGGCGGCGATATCGGCGGCCGACATGCCCGGCCCGTAAAGGGCCGCGCCGATGCCGAAACCGTCCGCGCCGGCCTCGAGCCATCGGGCGAAGTTATCTGGTCCGGCGCCGCCAACGGCATAGACCCGCGTGCCCGTGGGCAGCACGGCGCGGAGCGCGCGCAGCCCGTCTGGGCCCGCAAATGTGCCGGGAAACAGTTTCAGCCCGTCCGCCCCGGCCCGCAGCGCGGCGAAGGCTTCGGTCGGTGTGAACACGCCCGGCCAGCTTTGCAGCCCCAGCGCCTTGCTGCGCCCGATCACCTCGGGATTGCAGTCGGGGGATACGATCAGCCGCCCGCCCGCATCGGCCACGGCCTGCACGTCCCGAGGCGTCAGCACGGTGCCGGCCCCGATCAGCGCCCGGTCGCCAAAGGCCCCGGCCATGATCGCGATGCTGTCCAGAGGGTCGGGGGAATTCAGCGGCACCTCGATCACGTCGATCCCGGCGCCGATCAGCGCGGCGGCGGCGGGTTCGGCCTCGGCGGGCGTGATCCCGCGCAGGATCGCGATCAGCGGGCGGCTCATCGCGGTGCCTCCACCATCAGGCGACGCGCCGCGACCAGGCCCGCTAGCGTCGCTCTGGCGGCGTCGGCCTGCGTGACCGGAACACCCTGCGCCTGCAACCCGGCCACATAGGGCTGCGCGGGTCCGCGATCCCCGATCACGGCAATCTGCTGGCCCAGCCAGTAGGGCCGGGCCGCCGCCAGTTCGGCGCCGGTCAGCAGTCCCGACAGGCGCGCGCGCGCCGTTTCGGGCCGCTGGCCATCGAGCAGGTCGCTGGCCCGCAGCGAAAACAGCTGTGCCGCGATCCGTTCGGGGTGGCTCATCGCATCGCCCAGCGCCCCGGCAAAGGCCGCGTCGTCCCAGCCGGTTTCGCCGACCGAATGGCGCAGGACCGAATGCCGGCCCAGCAGCGCGAATATCTCGCCGGTCATGAAGGTGCGGAAACTGACCACTTCACCCGCGCTGACCTGAACCCATTTGGTATGGGTGCCGGGCAGGCAGATCACCCCGTCCCAGTTCGGGTTCAGAGACAGGAAACCGGCGATCTGGGTTTCCTCGCCGCGCATCACGTCGGGCGGGGAGGCCTGTTTCAGGCCCGGGATCACCCGCACCAACAGGCGCCCGTCGCCATCGGCCACCGCCGTCGCGTCAGCACCGAGCGGGGGGCAGGGGACGGCGCGATAGGGCGCCTCGACCCAGCCCTGCCGCGCGCCGACCATGCCGCAGGCGAGCACGTCGGTGATGCCGTCGCCCAGCCAGTCCGCCACCAGCGCATTCAGCGCCGGGCCAAAGTCGCCCCGGGCCAACGATCCGCCGCCGGCATCGCTTTCGGCCCGGTCCAGAACCGTGTCGCCCCGCATCGCCCAGGCCCGCAGGCGGCTGCTGCCCCAGTCCACCGCGATCCAGCCGGCCTGCACCCTGTCCGTCATATCCGCGCTTTGCTCCGTTGCCACCATGCCGCTGGCTTCGACCATGCACGCCCCGGTCGCCAGCGTCGAGTCGTCCGATGCCGGAAACTTGCGCCGGACCGGCCAGGGCCGCACGGAATGCTCGGTCCGGCAGAGGCGCTCACAACAGGTCTGGAAATCTGCGTCCGACTTTGCTAGATGCGCACATGTTAGCGTTAACATCGCAAAGGGCGGAGAGGCGGACATGACCGTAAGACTGGCGATCAACGGGTTCGGACGGATCGGGCGGCTGGTGCTGCGCGGCTGGCTGGAATCGGGCCGCGACGACGTTGAGATCGTCGCGATCAACGACCTCGCGCCGGCGGCGACCGGGGCGCATCTGCTGCAGTTCGACAGCGTGCACGGCCCGTTGAACCGCGATGTGGTGGTCGAGGGCGACGACCTGGTGGTGGACGGGCACCGGCTCAGGGTCTCGACCCTGCGCGATCCGGCGGCCTTGACCTGGTCTGATGTGGATATCGCGCTGGAATGCACCGGCGTGTTCCGGTCCCATGACAAGGCCGCTGCCTACCTTGAGGCGGGGGTCGGCAAGGTGCTGATCTCGGCGCCGGGCAAGGATGTCGACAAGACCGTCGTCTACGGGGTCAACCACGGTGTGCTGACGGCGCGCGACCGGATCGTGTCGAACGCATCCTGCACCACCAACTGCCTGTCGCCGGTGGCGCTGGTGCTGGACGATGCCTTCGGGATCGAAACCGGCTACATGACCACGATCCATTCCTATACCGGCGACCAGCCGACGCTGGACACGGCGCATGGCGATCTCTACCGTGCCCGCGCCGCGGCGCTGTCGATGGTGCCGACCACCACCGGTGCCGCGCGGGCGGTGGGCGAGGTGCTGCCGCATCTCAAGGGGCGGCTCGACGGATCCGCGATCCGTGTCCCGACGCCGAACGTGTCGGCGGTGGACCTGTGTTTCATGCCGATCCGGGTGCCGACGGCCGAGGCGGTCAACGATGCGATCCGCGAGGCCGCCGCCGGGCCGCTCCGGGGCATCCTGGACGTGTGCGACCTGCCGCTGGTCTCCAGCGATTTCAACCACAACCCACATTCGTCCATCTTTGCCACCGAACAGACCAGCGTCAGCGATGGCGGCCTGGTCCGGGTGCTGGCCTGGTATGACAATGAATGGGGGTTTTCGCTGCGCATGCTGGACACGGCCGCCGCCATGGCATCGGCGAAATGACGCGGGTTCACCCGCCGGGGCAGGATGCGGCGCTGATTTAGTTTGACACGCGAAAAAAACATCGGGACACTCCCGGCGGGTGAGGGGAGGTCACATGTTCATCGGTCTCGATCTTGGTACGTCGGGCGTCCGCGCGCTGCTGGTGGATGGCGGCGGCGCGGTTGTCGGTGACGCGGCGACGGGGCTTGGGGCATCACGCCCCCATCCCGGCTGGAGCGAACAGGACCCCGCTGACTGGATCGCCGCGGCACGGGCGGCACTGCGTGAGCTGGCGCAGACGTTTCCGGATCACATCGCGGCACTCAGGGGGATCGGGCTGTCGGGCCAGATGCACGGTGCCACGCTGCTGGATGACCGGGGCGCGGTGCTGCGCCCGGCGATCCTGTGGAACGACACGCGCAGCCACGAACAGGCGGCACGGCTCGATGCGGCGCCGCGGGTGCGTGCGCTGTCCGGCAACATCGTCTTTCCCGGCTTCACCGCGCCGAAGCTGCTCTGGGTGGCCGAAACCGAACCCGATACCTTCGCGTCAATCTCCAAGGTCCTGTTGCCAAAGGATTATCTTTCCTACTGGCTGACCGGTCGCGCGGTGTCCGACATGTCCGACAGCGCCGGCACGGCGTGGCTCGATACCGCTGCGCGCGACTGGTCCGACGACCTGCTGGCCGCGTCCGGGATGCGCCGGGACCAGATGCCCGCGCTGATGGAAGGCACCGGTGTCGCCGGGCCGCTGCGCGGCGATCTGGCCCGTGACCTCGGGCTGCCGGGGGATGTGCAGGTGGTGATCGGCGGCGGTGACAACGCCGCGGCGGCCTGCGGCGTCGGCGCGCTGGACGAGGGCGACGGCTTCGTGTCGCTCGGCACCTCGGGTGTGCTGCTGGCCGCGCGCGATGGCTTTGCCCCCAAACCGGACAGCGCGGTGCATACCTTCTGCCACGCGGTGCCGGAACGCTGGTACCAGATGGGGGTTATCCTGTCGGCCACCGACAGCCTGAACTGGCTGGCCGGGATCACCGGGCAGACGCCCGCCGAACTGACCGCCGGGCTGGGCGAATTGCGCGCACCGGGGCGGCTGCGGTTCCTGCCCTACCTGTCGGGCGAGCGGACCCCGCATAACGACAGTGCCGTACGGGGTGCGTTCACCGGGCTGGACATCGCGCATGGGCGCGACGACCTGACCCGCGCGGTGCTCGAAGGGGTCTGTTTCGCGCTGCGCGACAACCTCGAGGCGCTGCGGTCGACAGGGGCCGGTCTGCAGCGCGTGCTGGCCATCGGCGGCGGGGCGCGGTCGCGCTACTGGTGCGAATTGCTGGCCTGTGCGCTCGACCTGCCGGTGGACCTGCCCGAGAAAGGCGAACTGGGCGCGGCGCTGGGGGCGGCGCGGCTGGCGATCTGCGGCGTCACCGGTGCGGCGCCCGCCGATGTGATGACCCGGCCGCCCGTCGCCGAAACCCTTCAACCGCGGCCCGATCTGCGTGACGCCTTTGCCGAGGCCCATGCCGGTTTCGCCGCCGCCTATCCGGCCCTCAAGGCAATGCCCGGAGAGACATGACATGACCGGATTTTTTCGTGACATCGCGCCCGTCACCTACGAGGGCGCGGACAGCGACAACCCGCTGGCCTTCCGCCACTATGACCCCGACGAGCTGGTCATGGGCCGCCGGATGGAGGACCATCTGCGCTTTGCCGTCGCCTATTGGCATTCCTTCGCATGGGAAGGCGGCGACCCCTTTGGCGGGCCGACCTTTCAGCGACCGTGGTATCCGCAGGACGACATGGCCCGCGCGAGGGACAAGGCCGACGCGGCGTTCGAGATGTTCGACATCCTGGGCCAGCCGTTTTTCTGCTGGCACGATGCCGACATCCGCCCCGAAGGCGCGACATTTGCCGAGAGCCTGCGCAACCTCGAAGAGATCACCGATTACTTCGCGCAGAAGATGGAGGGCCGGAAGGTCCGGCTGCTGTGGGGCACCGCCAACATGTTCAGCCATCGCCGGTTCATGGCCGGCGCGGCGACCAACCCGGACCCGGACGTGTTTGCCTGGGCGGCGGCGACGGTCAAGACCTGCATGGACGCCACGCAGAAACTGGGCGGGCAGAACTATGTGCTCTGGGGCGGGCGCGAAGGCTATGAAACCCTGCTGAACACCGACCTGGGCCGGGAACTGGACCATATGGGCCGGTTCCTGTCGATGGTGGTCGACTACAAGCACAAGATCGGTTTCGAGGGGGCGATCCTGGTCGAGCCCAAGCCGCAGGAGCCGTCGAAACACCAGTATGATTTCGACGTGGCCACCTGCATCGGGTTCCTGCGCAAATACGGGCTGGAAAACGAGGTCAGGCTGAATATCGAACAGGGGCACGCGATCCTGGCCGGGCATTCGTTCGAACACGAACTGGCACTGGCCGCGGCCGAGGGCATGCTGGGCAGCATCGACATGAACCGCAACGACTATCAGTCCGGCTGGGATACCGACCAGTTTCCCAACACCGTGCCCGAGGTCGCGCTGGCCTATTATCACGTCCTGAAATCGGGCGGTTTCACCACCGGCGGCACCAATTTCGATGCCAGGCTGCGGCGGCAGTCGCTGGACGCGCAGGACCTGATCGCCGCGCATGTGGGCGCGATGGACGTATGCGCGCGCGGGTTGAAATCCGCCGCCGCGATGATCGGGGATGGCGGGCTCGAGGCGGCGCTGGCCGACCGCTACGCCGGGTGGGACAACCCGCAGGCGCAGGCGATGCTGACCAGCGATCTCGATACGATCTTTGACCGCGTGTGCTCTGGCGAGATCGACCCGCAGCCCCGTTCGGGACGCCAGGAGATGCTGGAAAACTACGTCAACCAATTTGTCTGAGCGATGAGAGCGGGCCGACACGGTGCATTGCGGCGGCAGGCCGGGGCAGGGGGCGGCCTCGTCATCTGGCTGCTGGTGGCGGGGCTGGCCGTTGCCGGGCCGTTGCCGGATGCGGATGCCGTGTTCCCCGAACCGGACATGGCGCGGGTCGAGCTTGGCCGGCTGCTGTTCTACGACCCGATCCTGAGCGGCGCGAAAACCGTGTCCTGCGCCACCTGTCACCATCCGCGCTTTGCCACCGGGGACGGGGTGTCGCTGGGGCTGGGCGATGGCGGCACCGGACTGGGGCCGGATCGCGGCCCTGATCCCGCCAACCCGCCGGAACAGCGCATCCCGCGCAATGCGCCCGCCCTGTTCAACCTCGGCGCCGCGCAGTTCACCACCCTGTTCCATGACGGGCGGCTGGAACTGGACCCGGACCGCGCGGGCGGCATCCGGACCCCGCTGGGCGCGGACATGGCGCGGGGCTTTGCCTCGGTGCTGTCGGCGCAGGCGATGTTCCCGGTGCTGTCCGGCGATGAAATGGCCGGGCATTACTCCGAGAACGACGTGGCGCAGGCGGTGCGGCAGGGGTTGCTGGCCGAACCGGGCGGGGCCTGGGATATCCTGTCGGCGCGGGTGGCGGCGATACCGGACTATCGCACCTCGTTCGACGCGGTGATCGGGTCCCGCGACATCCGTTTCACCGACATCGCCAACGTGATTGCCGATTTCATCGCGTTCGAATGGCGGGCCGATGACAGCGCCTTTGACCGGTATCTGCGTGAAGGCACGGCGCTACCGCAGGCCGCCGCCCGTGGCATGGCGCTGTTCTATGGCGCGGCGGGCTGTGACGGCTGCCACGCGGGCCAGTTCCAGACCGATCATGGATTTCACGCCATCGCCATGCCCCAGATCGGCCCCGGCAAGGCGGCGCGGTTCGAGCGCCACAACCGCGATACCGGCCGGATGCGGGTGACGGGAGAGGCGCGCGATGCCTATGCCTTTCGCACCCCGTCGCTGCGCAACGTGACGCGCACCGCGCCCTATGGCCATGCGGGCGCCTTTGCCACGCTCGACGGGGTGATCCGCCACCATCTCGATCCGGTTGCGTCGCTGCGCGCCTATGACCCGGCGCAGGCGTCGCTGCCGGGGGCAGCGTTCGGCAGCGACCGCGCGGTTATGGGTGATGCGGCCGAAGTCACGGCCATCGCGGCGGCCAACAGGCTGGGTTCCCGATCTCTGGGCGAGGCCGAGATCGCCGACCTGCTCGCCTTTCTTGCCGCGCTGACGGATGAGACCGCGCTTGCCGGGCGGCTGGGGGTTCCGGCCCGCGTGCCCAGCGGCCTGCCGGTCGATCAGTAGGACACGGCGAGCGCGTCGCCGTCGCGCCGCAATACCACCTGCCGGTTCGCCGGGATCTCCTGCCAGCCCGACACCGTCCCGTCGGGCCAGGTCACCCGCAGCCGGGCCGATCCGGCCGGTCCCAGCCCGAAATGCTCGGGCAGGGCGGTGCCGCCCGCATGGCCGCCGCCGACGGTGATCTCGCGCAGCTGCCGCCGCCCGCCGGTTTCCAGTTCGATCCACGCACCCACCGCGTTCACGTTCGGCCCCTGCTGCGCCAGCGACACCGCCAGCCAGTGGCCCGGTCCGCCGGTCACGTTCCGCCAGACCTCTAGCGGCGCGCGGCGGTTCACCACCGCCACGTCCAGCCACCCGTCGCCGTTCAGGTCGGCCAGGGCTGCGCCGCGCCCGCGATGCAGGCTGGCCAGCCCCGCCGCGCCGCCCGCTTCGGCGAACCGTCCGCCGGGGCCCTGCATCAACAGGTTGTTGGGGTCGTCATGGGCGCTGTCGGGCATCGCCTGCACATTGCCCTTGGCGATGAAGACATCGTCGCGCCCGTCATTGTCCACGTCGCCAAAGGCCACATGCCAGCCGGTCGAGGGCCGCCCGTCACCGCCCAGATAGGGCCGGTGCGCGGTGGTACCCATCTCATAGGGCACGTCTTCATAGGCCGGTCCGGCCGCTCCGGCCACCCGCCGCTGCAGCCGCTGGTCGCCCATCGAGGTCAGGAACACCTCGGCCAGCCCGTCGCCATCCAGATCGCGCTGGGCGATGCCCATGCCCCAGAGCTGGTGACTGCGCCAGCCATCCCCGGCACCGTAGAGCCGGGGGGCCTCCTCCATCGCCCACATCTGTTCGCCGCCGCCGGTGACATAGTAATGGCGGTCATTGCTGATGCGCAGGTCGGCCCGTCCGCGCCGGTCCCAGTCGGTGAACAGCATCGACAGCGGGCAGAACCCCGGCGACAGGTCCCGCGGCGGGCCATACCGCGCGCCTTCGGGCCGATAGAGCCGGTTCACATCGCAGGCGCGGAACGGGCCGTCGGGGTCGGTTCGGTCGACATAGTTGCCGAAGGCCAGCGTCGGCAGGCCGGAGGCCGGTTCCCAGGTGGCGGAAAAACCCGTAGTCCATCGGTCATCGCTGTCAAAGCCCAGATCGTCGAACGGGGCAAAGATGCAGTTGTCGCCGCCGCGGAACAGGCGGTTCTCGCCCACCCGCAACACCGCCAGGTCCAGCTGCCCGTCGCCGTCGATGTCCAGCGGATAGGCGCCCGTCACGCCGGTCAGCGCCAGCGCCCCGGGCGTGTCGGCGACAAAGGCCGGATCGCCCATCGGCACCGACCGGTTGCGCAGCAGCATGGCCGGGGCGCTGCCGCCGGCGGCATAAAGCTCGGGCAGGCGGTCGCCGTCGCAGTCGAACACCGCCAGCCCGCCGCCCACGAAATGTTCCCAGCCGCCCGAATAGACATGCGCGGGCATGTCCACCGGGCGGAACAGCGGATCGGCGGCGGCCGACGCGGCCAGCAGCACCGCGATGACGGTCGCTTCAGCCTGCATTGTCGGCCATCCCAGCCAGCGCCAGGTCGGTCACCTGGTCCAGCGCATAGGCCGCCGCGCCGCGCGCCCACATCAGGTTACCCCATTTGTGGATCACCACCTCGGGCGGCGGCTTGTCCACCTGCACGATGGAACGCCGCATCGCCTCGATCACCGCGTCGGCATAGAGATGGTCGAACTGCATCTGTTCGCCGGCCAGTATGATCAGGTCGGGATCGAAGATGTTGACCAGGTTCGCCAGCCCCATCGCAAAGACCCGGCCCGAACGGTCGAGGATCGACCGGGCCGAGGCATCGCCCGCCCGCGCCGCCGACAGCAGCGCCTGCATCCGGGCCTCTGTCCCCGCGCCGGGATCGCCCGCGCCGGGCACGGTCAGCGCCTCGCGCAGCAGCGCGTAATCGGCCACATAGGCCTCGAGACAGCCGCGCTGGCCGCAGCGGCACAGCGCGCCTTCGAAATGCACCTTGGTGTGGCCGAACTCTGCCCCGCAGCCCCGCGTGCCGCGATAGAGCGTGCCGCCGATCACCAGCCCCAGCCCGACGCCGCTTTCGATGGTGACGACGATGAAATCGTCACGGCCGCGCCCCAGCCCGAACCCCTGTTCGGCCACGGCCACCAGGTTGGCGTCGTTGTCGACGAAGACCGGGATGCCGAGGTGATCCGACAGCAACGCGCCCAGCGGGATGTTGCGGTCCGACAGGGACGGCGACCAGTAGACGAAGCCGCGCGCCGCCTCGACCACGCCGGCGATGCCCACACCGATACCCGACAGGTCGGCCAGCGTCCGGTCCGCCTGCGCTGTCAGCCGGTCCAGCGCGGCGCCGATTTCGGTGGCGAGCTGCCCGGGCGACTGGGTCGACGCGGGCATCCGGGTTTCCAGTTCCGCCAGCTCGGCGCCTGCGAAATCCATCAGCACCAGCGACAGTTTGCGGTCGCTCAGCTTCATCCCCGCCAGCAGATGTGCCTTGCCGCGTATCCTGAGATCGACGCGGGGGCGGCCGCGGCGGCTGTCCGGGGAAGAATCGGTGCGCGCGACCTCTTCGATCAGCCCGTGCGACAGCAGCTCGGCGGTGATCGTGGTTACCGTTGCGCGACTGATTCCGGTGCGGTCGGCCAGTTCGATACGCGGCACCGGCCCCGCCTGCCGGATATGGCGCAGCAAGGTGCTCCTGCCCTGTTCTCTTTGCAATGCAGCCATTTACGCGGATCTTGCTCATGCAACGATAAAACTTGTGTCACGGGCCGGGCCGGGGTGCCGGCCACAATTTCCCCAAGGTTAGGCGATTAAATTTGATTTTCAAATTAAAATGAATCACGATCCCTGCATTCGCATCGGCCCGTGACCTGGACCCCGGCGCGCAACAATCGTGGAGGGAGAGACATGAAGATCAAAGCAACCGCGACGGCGCTGCTGGCCGGCGCCCTGATGAGTTCGGCGGCCTGGGCCGACGACCTGGTGGTCGGGGTGAGCTGGTCGAATTTCCAGGAAGAGCGCTGGAAGACCGACGAGGCGGCGATCAAGGCCGAACTGGAACTGCATGGCGCGCAATATGTCTCGGCCGACGCGCAAAGCTCGTCCGCCAAGCAGCTGTCGGATGTCGAAAGCCTGATCGCGCAGGGCGTCGATGCGCTGATCATCCTCGCGCAGGACGCGCAGGCGATCGGTCCCGCGGTGCAGGCCGCCACCGACGAGGGTATCCCGGTGGTCGGATACGACCGCCTGATCGAGGACAGCCGCGCCTTTTACCTGACCTTCGACAATGTCGAGGTGGGGCGGATGCAGGCGCGCGCGGTTCTCGCGGCCGCTCCCAAGGGCAATTATGTGATGATCAAGGGCTCGCCCACCGATCCGAACGCGGATTTCCTGCGCGGCGGCCAGCAGGAGGTATTGCAGGAGGCGATTGACGCCGGGGACATCACCATTGTCGGCGAAGCCTATACCGACGGGTGGCTGCCCGCCAACGCGCAGCGCAACATGGAGCAGATCCTGACCGCCAACGACAACAAGGTCGATGCGGTCGTGGCGTCGAATGACGGCACCGCCGGAGGCGTGGTCGCGGCGCTGACCGCGCAGGGAATGGACGGTATCCCGGTATCGGGACAGGATGGCGACCACGCCGCCCTGAACCGGGTCGCCAAGGGCACCCAGACCGTGAGCGTGTGGAAGGATGCCCGCGATCTCGGCAAGGCGGCGGGCCGGATCGCGGTGGCGCTGGCCAAGGGGACGCAGATGAACGGGATCCAGGACAGCGAGCTGTGGACATCGCCCGGCGGAACCGAGCTGAACGCGGTGTTCCTGAAGCCGGTGCCGATCACCGCGGAGAACCTGGATGCGGTGGTCGATGCCGGCTGGATCACCACCGAGGCCCTGTGCCAGGGCATTTCGGGCGGCCCGTCGCCCTGCAACTGACCTGATGGCGGCCCGCTGCGGATGCCGGAGCGGGCCAGCTGCCTCATGGATCCTCGCGACATGACCAAGACCGACACCGACCACGCGCCGGAACCGGCACCGGAACCGGCGCGGGCGCGGAAGACCATCCTGCAGACGCTCGAGATCGACCTGCGGTTGCTGGGCATGGTGGCCGCCTTCGCGGTCTTGTGCGTGGTTTTCGACATTGTCACCGGCGGGCGGTTCCTGACCCCGCGCAACATCTTCAACCTGACCATCCAGACGGTTTCGGTGGCGATCATGGCCACCGGGATGGTGTTCGTCATCGTGACCCGCAATATCGACCTGTCGGTCGGCGCGCTGCTGGCCACCTGTTCGGCGGTGATGGCGATGACGCAGACGCAGCTGTTGCCGAACGCGCTGGGGCTGGGGCTCGGCCATCCGCTGATCCCGTGGCTGACTATCGCGCTGGGCCTGCTGACCGGGGCGTTGATCGGCGCCTTTCACGGTTGGCTGGTGGGCTACATGGCCATCCCCGCCTTTATCGTCACGCTGGGCGGGCTGCTGGTCTGGCGCAACGTGGGCTGGTATCTGACCAGCGGCAAGACGATCGGGCCGCTGGATCCGACCTTCCTGAAATTCGGCGGCATCAACGGAACGCTGGGCGCGACCGCCTCCTGGATCGTGGGCGGGCTGGCGCTGGCCGCGGCGCTCTGGGGCCTCTACGGCGCCCGGCGCAACAAGATGCGGCACGGCTTTGCAGTCAAACCGCTCTGGGCCGAAGCCGTGCTGGCGTCGATCATCGCGGTGGCGATCCTCGGCTTTGTCGCGATCCTGAACGCCTATGACGTGCCCGTCCGCCGGGTGCAGCGCCTGTTCGAAGCGCGGGGCGCGGTGATGCCCGAAGGGTTCACGATGGCCTATGGCATCCCGGTTTCGGTGCTGCTGCTGGTCTTTGTCGCCGCCGGCATGACCATTCTCGCGCGGCGGACCGCGCTGGGACGATATATCTTCGCCACCGGCGGCAACCCGGATGCGGCGGAACTGTCGGGCATCAACACGCGGCTGCTCACGGTCAAGGTGTTCGCGCTGATGGGCGCGCTGTGCGCGATCTCGGCGGTGGTCGCCTCGGCGCGGCTGAGCAACCACTCCAACGATATCGGCACGCTGGACGAATTGCGCGTGATCGCGGCGGCGGTGATCGGCGGCACCGCGCTGGCGGGCGGGGCCGGGACCATCCACGGCGCCATCCTGGGGGCGCTGATCATGCAGTCGCTGCAATCGGGCATGGCGATGGTGGGCGTGGATGCGCCGCTGCAGAACATCGTCGTGGGCGCGGTGCTGGTGCTGGCCGTGCTGGTCGACATTGTCTATCGCAGGCGCACGGGAGACGCCCGATGACCGGCCAACCGTCCCCTCCGCTGGTCGAGATGCGCGACATCTGCATCGCCTTTGGCGGCGTGCACGCGGTCGATCATGTCAGCGTCGATCTGCACGCGGGCGAAGTGGTCGGCCTGCTGGGCCACAACGGCGCGGGCAAATCCACCCTGATCAAGATCCTCTCGGGCGCCTACCGGATGGATTCGGGCGAGATCCGCATCAATGGCGAAAAGGCGGATATCGCCAATCCGCGCGATGCCCGGCGCTACAAGATCGAAACGATCTACCAGACGCTGGCATTGGCGGACAATCTGGACGCGGCCTCGAACCTGTTCCTGGGCCGCGAACTGACGACGGCGCTGGGGTTTCTCGACGAGGACGCGATGGAGGCCGAGACCCGCAGGATCATGGCCCGGCTGAACCCGAATTTCCAGAAATTCGGCGATCCGGTAGCGGCGCTGTCCGGTGGGCAGCGGCAATCGGTGGCCATCGCGCGGGCGGTCTATTTCGACGCGCGGATCCTGATCATGGACGAACCCACCGCCGCGCTCGGGCCGCACGAGACGCAGATGGTGGCCGAACTGATCGGGCAGCTGAAATCCGAGGGCATCGGCATCTTCCTGATCAGCCACGACATCCATGACGTGATGAAGCTCTGCGACCGGGCCAGCGTGATGAAGAACGGCAAGCTTGTCGGCACCGTCGATGTGGACGATGTGACCCATGACGACCTGCTGGGCATGATCATCCTGGGCAAAGAGCCGGGTGCGTCGGCGTGACGGGGCAGGGGGCGTGACCGGGCTGGTCGCCGATGTGGGCGGCACCAATACGCGGCTGGCGCTGGTGGGCGGCGACGGGCGGCCCGGCCCGGCCCGGTATTACCGCAACGACGATTTTCCGGGCTTCGGGGCGTTGCTGGCCGCCTGGCGCGATGATGCCGCGCCGCCGCCGCTGACCGGCGCCTGCATCGCGGTCGCCGGCCCGGTGACGACGCGCCGGGCGCGGCTGACCAATCGCGGCTGGCTGATCGACCGTGCCGCTGTCGCCGCCGCGCTGGGCCTGCAGGAGCCGGGCCGGCTGCGGCTGATCAACGATCTGGCGGCGCTGGGCCACGCGCTGGCGGCGCTGGACGCGGCCCAGGTCGAGGAACTTCGTCCCGGCCCCAGTCCCAGTCCCAGCCTCGGCGCATCGCCGGCCAATGACCAGATGTTGGTCGCAGGGCTGGGAACGGGGTTCAACATCTCTCTGGTCCAGCTGGGTATGGTGCCTCCCGTGGTCATCGAGGCCGAACTCGGCCACGCGTCCCTGCCATCGAGCATCTCGGCGATCCTGACCGCGGCGATCGGCGCGCGCGCGGCCGGGTTCGAGACCTACGAGGCGCTGTTCTCGGGCCCGGGTCTGGCGCGGCTCTGCGCCTGTCCGGAAGATGGCGCCGGGGCCGATGCGGCGGCGCTGATCTCTGCCTATGATCCGGCCCGCCGCGACCGGACCGCGCATTGCGTCGAACTGACGGCGCGATCGATGGCGGTGCTCGCGCGTGAACTGGTGTTCCTCTACCAACCCCATGCCGGGTTGCATTTCGCCGGCAGCGTGGCGCGCGGCCTGCTAGGATCGCCCGCCCGCGCGGTGTTCCTGGAGGCGCTGCGGGCGCCGGGCCCGTTCGGCGACCAGATCGCCGGGGTGCCGCTGCGGCTGATCACCGACGATGCCGCCGGGCTGACCGGCGCCGCGCAGGTGGTGCGGGCGCTGGCCCGGGATCAGTAATCGCGGCTGAAGAATACCCCGATACCGGTATCGCCGGCATTGTCCGCGGTTCCGCGCAGCGTCAGGTGGTCGGTCACGTCGAGGTTCAGCTGCAGTTCCGCCTCGCCCTTCGCATTGACCTCGACATCGGTATAGAGATTGTCGGTAAGGTAGCCGCCCAGGTCGAACAGCCCGGTGGCCAGCGTATCCGTCGCCTTGTTGCCCGCGCCGCTCAACGAGGCCGCCTGGGCGGCGATCTGCGCCAGTTTCAGCGGTGATATGTCGTTGATGTCGGTGCCAAAGATCAGCATCGCCAGCGCTTCTTCGGTGGGGCGGTCGGGCACCGATGTGACGACGATTTCCGGGGTCTCCATCGGGCCGGTGATCCTGATCGTGGCCTGGCCGTCATCGGTCGAGGTCGAGGCGGCGAAATCGATATAGGGTTCGAAATCGCCCTGCAGCGACACGCGGCCCTCGTCCAGCTCCAGCCGGCTTCCGAACAGGTCGAACGTGCCGCGGATCAGGCTGATCCGGCCCGAGGGCACCATCTGTTCGCTGGTGCCGCCAATATGGATTTCCCCGCCCAGTTCCGATTGCAGGCCGCGGCCGCTCACCTTGACGCGGTCCGGGGCCGACAGGGTGATATCGAGCCCGACCACGACGCCGCCGCCACCGCCGCTGTCGTCCTTGACCAGACCGGCGCGTTCGCGGGTGGCGTATTGCGCGCCGGTTTCGCTGACATGGCGGATCGGCGGGATCGGGGCCGCGCCGATTGAGCCGGACACGTTGTTGAGGTCGATATTGGTTTCGCCGAAATCGATGCGACCGGCGATCCGCGGGTTCGTCATCAGCGGGCCGGCGACCGACAGCTGCCCGTTGGCCACCGAGGTGAAGAGCACGTTGTCGGTCAGGCCCAGCTGGTTCAGCGCGATGGCGAGATTGCCCTCGAAGGGCGGGGCCAGCGCCACCGGGCCGGTGACCGTGAACCGCCCGCCCGCGCGCATGCTCCCGGACAGGTCCACATTGGCAGAACCATCGGCCAGCCCGATACTGGCGTTGATGTCGGTGACGCTCTGCCCGATATCGGGGATCACGAGGCTGGCGCCCGAGGTCGCAACGGTGCCGGCGATGTTCTCGACCGCGGGTTTGCCCTTCAGCGTGATGTCATAGGTGGCCGCGCCATCGACCGCGTTGGGGGTCATGAACTGGTTGGCGATCCCCAGCAGCAGCCGGCCACTGGCGGCGATGTCGGCCTCGCCGCTGGTCTCATTGAAACTGCCCGCGAGATCGGCGGTGATACCGGCCGGGCCGCGCGCGTCGCTGGCGATCTGCCAGACCCCCTTGTCACGCTTGCCGGTGCCCTTGGCGTGAACCGCGCCGCTGACCTGTGGCATGAACCGTTCGAGCGCCGCCAGTTCGGCATCGAAGATCACGGTGGCCTCACCTTCGGGGAAAAGCTCCGCGGTCAGTTCCGCGTAGGAGCTGCTCGGCCCGTCGAACCGGGCCAGCGCGCCCAATGTGCCGGTATCGGACAGATCGACATTGGCGGCCAGCCGGCCGCTGCCCTTGATCGGCGGCGCCAGCCGTTCGAGCCGGGCCAGCTCGGCATCGAGCGCAACCTGCGCGGCGCCGGTGGCCTCGGCATATTTGCCGATCACGTCGGCGCTGATCCCGGCGCTGCCGCCGGTCCCGCCGTCGATCTGCCAGATCCCGTCGCGCCGCCGGGCCGTGGCCTGCGCGGTGAGCGATCCTTCCAGCGGTTTCACCAGCCGCTCCAGCTGTTCCATCGCGGCACTCAGGGTCACCTTCGCATCGCCGCTGGCCGGCAGTTCGCCCGCGATCTCGGCCCGGCTGTCGTGCGGCCCGTCGAGATTGACCCGCCCCGAGATATCGCCCGCGCCCGTGCGGGCCGCCTGTCCGCGCAGCCGTGCGGAGCCGTCCATCGTCGGAACCAGCCGCTCCAGCCGCGCCAGCGTGGCGTCAAAGGTTGCTTCCGCGTCGCCGGTGGCCTCGTCGAACCCCGCATCAACCGTGGCCGCGATCCCCGCGCTGCCGCCGGTGGTGGCGGCGATGTCCCATGCCCCGTCGCGCCGCCTGGCGGTGCCGTCGGCGGACAGCGCCCCGGCCAGTTGCGGCACGAAAGTGTCCAGCGCGCTGACCAGCGTCGAGAAGGTCACATTCGCGGCGCCGTCCGGCTGGGCGTCGGCGTCGATGACCGCCGAAATGCCCTTGGGCGCATCGAGGCGCAGCTGCGCGGTCGCCACCCCGTCCGCGTCGCGCGCGGCGCGGCCGTTCAGCCGGGCCGCGCCCGGCAGGGCCGGAACCAGCCGTCCGAGATCGTCAAACCCGGCTTGCACCAGCATATCCGCCACCCCGGTGGCCTCGACCAGCGTTCCGGCAATCTGCGCGGTGATCCCGGCGCTGCCATCGGTCGCGCTGTCGATCTGCCAGCTGCCATCCTGCCGCTGCGCGGTGCCGCGCGAGGTGATCGTGCCCTCGATCTGCGGGACATAGGTTTCGATCCGGTTGACGGTTGCCGCATAGGTCAGTTCGACGCTGCCCTGCGGGTCGTAGCTGCCTTCGATATCGGCAAAGGACTCGTTCGGCGCGTCGAGGCGCAGCTTTCCCGACCAGGTGTCGCCATGCGCCAGGTCGCCCGACAGCGTGAGCGGGCCACTGGCCTGTGGCAGCACGCGGGCCAGGTCGTCCAGCGCCGCCGACAGGGTCAGGTCGGTGCCGCTGGTGCGCACCGCGCCCTCGGCCTGCGCATCCAGCGCCGGGGTCCGCAGCCCGAAATCCCTGATGGAGAGGCCGGTTTCGTCCCGCGCCGCGTCCAGGTGCAGCGTGCTCGCGCCTTCGATCAGCGGGTCGAGCATGTCGATCCCCGCGGCCAGGTCGGTCGCGTCCGCCTGCACCTTCACGTCGAACATGCCCGAGAGCGGTGCGCCGACACCGTCGACGCGGGCGGTGATGGCGCCGCCCAGATCCTGGCCGGCCAGCGCACCGAAACGCGACAGGTTGTCCGCCGTGGCCGAGGCGCTGCCGGTCATGTTGAACCCGCTGTCCAGCCCGTCGATCCGGCCATCCACCGTGGCGCGGTAATCGGCCCCCGCCAGGTCGATATCGGTGAGTTCGATCACCTTTTCCCGCAACAATCTGAAGCCGCCGGTCATGCCGACGGTATCGCCCACCGCCTGCGCCAGCGCGGTATCGGCAAAGCCGAGCCCGGTCAGCGTCGCGTCGAACGTGCCGTCCGCGGCGGTGTCGCGGTCCGGCCCGAGCGTACCGGTCGCGGTCAGCTCGGCCCGCTGCAGGCTCAGCGCGTCCTGTTCCAGCCCGTCCAGATCCAGGCTCAGATCCCAGCCATCATCCACCGAACGGTCGAGATCCAGCGCCAGTCGCGCGCCTTGCAGCGTGGTGCGGGTGCCCAGCGGCAGAACCACGGCATCGCCCGCGGGTGGGGTGATCCGCCCGTCGAGCTGCGCCTTGTCCAGCTTGCCCTGCGCGATGGTGACGGCACCGCTGAGCCTGAGCGCGTCGGCCGACACGTCCAGCGAACTGAGTTCCAGCCGTCCGTCAGGACCGCTGTGGCCGTCCAGTCCGAGGCTGGTCTCGGTGCCGAAGAACCCGCGCAGTTCCGGTGTCAGCAGCGGGGTGATGTCGCCCGCGATATCTGCGGCAAAGGCGATGCCGCCACCGCCGCCGGGCGTGTCCGCGCCCTGCAGCCGAATCTGCCCGCCAACCCGTTCGACACCGTCGCTGGCCAACCCGATATCGGCGGTGAAATCCGACACCGGCCCCTGGCCCTTGACCTCCATCCGCAGCGACGGGCGGTCGGGCACGCCCAGAAGCTCGGTCACCAGCCCGCCCTCGGCCTCGTTCAGCGCCAGGTCCACGGTGACCTGCCGGTTCTCGTTGTCGAACCGCGCGGTCAGGTTCAGGTCATCGCCCGCCTTGTCCAGCCGTGCCAGCGCCAGCGTCGAATCCAGCATCCCGTCGGCCAGCAGCAGCTTGCCGTCAAGCGACAGGTCCGCCGCGAGGCCGATCACCGGTTTACCCAGCGCGATGCGCGGCACCGCGAGCTGCCCGATCTCGACCGCGACAGGCAGCTCCGGCAGGCTGAACGGCTGCGCCTCGGGCACCGGCAGCGACGGGTCGGGTGGCGCCGGTTCCGGCAACCGCTCGAGCCTGATTTCACCCGCGCTCAGCGCGTTGACGGAAAACCGTCCGCGCAGCAGCGCCAGCCGGTTCCAGTCCAGCACCGCGTCGCTGACGCTCAGCCAGACGCCGCTGTCATCCGCGACCGTCAGCTTTTCGATCGTCGCCCGCGACGACAACGCGCCTTCCAGCCCGATGACCCGGATGCTGCTGTGTTCGTTCGACAGCAGGTCCTCGAGCATGCCGACCAGCAGCCCGCCGCTGGCCTCGTCCTCCCCGGTGTCGCCGTCCTGCTGGGCGGACAGGGGGGCGGACAGGCCGGTGACCAGCACCAGCGCGTATAGACGCATATGTTTCAAAATGCCTGCCCGATGCCGATATAGAATTGCAGCCCGTCATCGGTGTCGCCCGTAACCGGATAGCCCAGGTCGAACCGCAGCGGCCCGAACCCGCCCAGGTCATAGCGCACGCCCAGCCCGGCGCCCGAGTGATGGGCGGAATCCGCGGTGACGAACGCATTGCTGTCCACCGCGCCGAAATCGTAGAACCCGACCACCCACAGCTTGTCGGTGATCCGCCCGCGGGCCTCTGCCGAAGCGATCAGCATCGACCGCCCGCCGGTCACGTCGTTGTTGATGGGAATCCCGAGCGACTGATAGGGCTGGCCCCGCACCGTGCCCGCGCCGCCCGAATAAAACAGCAGGTCGGGCGAGATTTCCGACAGTTCGGCCCAGGCGGTCGATCCCACCAGCACCCGCCCGGCCAGGACCACGCGCCGCGACGCGCCCAGCCCGAAATAGCCGCGCCCGTCGACCACGGTTCGCAGGCCCGACGCCGAACCGCCAAACCCGGCAAACGGGGCGATGCGGCCGTCGAGATAGAAGCCGCGCGTGGGGTTGAGCCTGTTGTCCCGCTTGTCCCATTCGACCCGCAGGGGCAGGGCGATCAGGTTGAATTCGCGATCCGAACCAAAGGCGTCATCGGCCTTGGACACACCCGCCGTGATCGACAATTCGGCGAACAGGCGGTCTGAAAACACCCGCCGCACCCCCATGCCGATCAACGCCCGCCGGGCGCTGTAATGGGTTTCGTGCAGCTGTTCCAGGTCGGCGATGTAGAACATGCTGTCATCGGGGCCCAGCACCGCCGGGCGATCCAGCCGGAACGACAGCAGCCCGTCGACATCGTCCTCGCCGCCGATATTGCGGACCCGTGCCTCCAGCCGCAGCCGCTCGGCGGCGCCGAACAGGTTGCGGTGTATCCAGATTGCCGACACGTCAAGGCCCTGCCGCGACGAGATCTCGCCGCCCAGCGTGATCCGCCGGCGTGCCTCTTCCTCGAACGCGGCGCCGAAATCCAGCGTGCCATCGGGGTTGGCGATCTCGTCCTCGGCCAGCGATACCGATGCAAAGGCCCCCGACCGCCGTAGCCGCGTGCCGACCTTTTTCACCTTGTCCGGGTGATAGACCTCGCCCTCGGGCCAGCCGGCCATCGCGCGAATGGCGTCTTCGCGGACCCTTTCATTGCCGGAAACGCGCAGCCTGCCGAACCGAAGCTGCGGACCGGGCGCCAGCGTGATGTCGGCGTCGATGCGATTGGCGCGATGGTCCGCGGTAATCGCCTGGTTGGCGACCTCGACCTTGGGATGGCCCGCATAGCGCCAGCCTTTCACCCCGGCGGCCGTGGCGTCCTGGATGATGCCGGTATTGGCGGGCCGGGTGGGGGCGAAACTCTCGGGCATCTCGGTGCCGGGCGCCAGCGGGGCGACCCGTGCCCGGCCAAGGGTGAAGGACGGCCCGGGTCTGACCGTGATCGCGATGCGGTTGTATTTCGGCGGCAGGCTGATCGGCACGATGTCCGCGGCTTCCTGACCGTCGATGCGGATGTTGATCTCGGGGCTGAACCGGCCTTCGTCATAGAGGACCTGCACCAGCGTGCGGTAATCCGACCGCGCGGCGGCGAGAACCTCCTGGGCCGTTTCCAGCCCGCGTTCCTCGGCCGATATCGCCGAAGACGCCGCTGCGAGCCGTTTGCGCAGGTCGTCGGAGGCACCCGGCGCCGTCAGCGACGTTTCCAGCGCCAGCCCGGACATCGGCAATGCACAGAATGCGGCACCGGCCAGCCACGCAAAGCCACTCCTGCCCGGAATTCGATCGCTCCCCACAGTCGCGATTCCCCTGCCTCTAGGTCGTTTTCATGTGATTAGCACGACCCGCAGAGCGCGTTAAACGGAAAACTCCGCGCCCGCCGCATCGAGCGACCGGGCTGTGGTTTTAGGGTCCGGCTGGCCCAGATCCGCACGGCGGCGAAAGAGACAGGCGGCCGCGTTCAACTGCCCCTGTAAGTCGAATAGCCAAAGGGCGACAACAGCAGCGGCACATGGTAATGCACCGGTTCCGACATGCCGAACCGAACAGGGATGGTGCGCAGGAACCGCGGGGCTTCCGGCGGCACGCCCGAGATGTCCAGATAATCGCCCGCGTGGAATACCAGCTCGTATTCGCCGGTTTCGAACCCGGCTTCGGGCAGGATCTGTTCGTCGGTGCGGCCGTCGTGATTGGTGCGCAGCGTGCGCAGATGGGTGCGGGTCTCGCCGTCGATGCGGAACAGCTCGATCCGCAGCCCCTCGGCAGGGCAGCCTCGCGCTGTATCCAGAACATGGGTGGTCAGATAGCCGGTCATCGTCTCGCCTCCTTTTCCGGTGTCCAGATGTGCCGCAAGGCGGACCGATGTGCAATTTTCACATCCTAGCCGACCATCCGCGCCGCCAGTTCGATCATCCGCGCGGAAAAGCCCCATTCATTGTCATACCAGCCAAAGACGCGGGCCTGGGCCGGGCCGGTCATCATCAGTTCCGGCCCCGCGATCACCAGCGATTCCGGTCGCGTGCGCAGGTCCGACGACACCAGCGGCTCGTCGGTCCAGCCCAGCACCGGGCTGGCCTCCGCCGCGGCACGCAGCGCCGCCGGGAAATCGTCGGTCGGCCGGGTCAGTTGCACCACCAGATCCACCGCTGAAACGCTGGCGGTGGGTACCCGCACCGCGGCGCCACTGATCCGGCCGGCGAGCTGCGGCAGCACCGTGTCCACCAGGTGCGCCGCGCTGGTGGTGGTCGGAACCATCGACAGCGCGCCCGCCCGCGACCGGGCGTGGTCGCCGCGCGGCGCATCCACCATCGGCTGGCTGTTGGTGTAGCAATGGATCGTCGTCATATGCGCCCGCTCCAGGCCGGCGATTTCGTCGATCAGCCGGGCCAGCGGCGCCACTGCGTTGGTGGTGCACGAGGCATTCGACACAACCCGAGCCGATCCCAGCGCATCGTCATTCGCGCCCAGCACCACGGTGACCTTCGCCGCGGGCGACGGGCCGGAGATCAGCACCTTCTGCGCCCCGGCGGTCAGGCCGCGCCGGGCAACGTCAGTGGTGCGCGCGATACCGGTGCAGTCCATCAGCACGTCGACCCCGCGCAGGTCGATCTGCCCGAGATCCGGCGAATGGCTCAGGGCGATCGACCGGTTCGCCACCTCGAGCCTGCCGTCGCGCGCGGTTACTTCGCCGGAAAACGGGCCAAAGGTGCTGTCATAGCGGAACAGGTAGGCACAGGTCTCAGGTGCGGCGATGTCGTTGATCGCCGCCACCTCGATCCCATCATGTTCTGGCCTGCTCAGAAGCTGGCGCAGAACCGTGCGGCCGATGCGGCCGAATCCATTGATCGCGATACGCATGATCGCGGTATGACAGGCTCAGAAATCAACCTCAATGGGTGTGACGGAAGCGATCGCCGCTTGCTGCACCGTCCCGACCACCGCGGGACCTGAAGACCGACACCGGTGCCGTCGATCACCGCCCCGTTCGGAATGCTCGCGGTTGCATCGGTCAACCGGGGCGCGGCCGTCATGCGCGGGGCGGCCAGCAAGATGCCCCGTCCAGCGCCGGCATTGCCCGCTATCCGCGTCGAACGGCACCACGGAGGATTGATGATTGGTCAGCCCACGCGCGGCGTTGTCGGACCAGAAACTGCCTGATTTGAGCCTCAGAATCAGCCTGACTCAGTCGAACCCGGACATGACGCCACAAAGCGCATCCGCGTGGCCGATGGCTTCGCGCACCACCGAAAAACTCATCGCCTCGCAGCCTGCCATGGCCGCAAAGACCACCTCCACCGTGTCGAAAATCGCCCCGGTGCAGGTAAAATCCGCCACCACGCTTTCCGGTAGAATTCACATGCGAGCCCCGTTCCGGGCGCTGCCGCCCGTCTTCCTCTTGCCAGAAATATCCCCGCCGGAGGCACCGCGCCAAGGGCGCGGTTCACGGCGGTCCACAGTAAGCCCGCCCGCAGGTGATCGCAGGCCAGACCGCCGCGACCTTGCCGCCCCGCACGCCGACATACCAGTCATGTAGTTCGGCGATCGGGTCGAAATGGCCGCGTCCAGCCTGGCCTAACGGTCGGCCTAGAAATCGAGATGCTGCATCGCGCCCTGATAGGCTGGGGTGCCGTCACACCGTAGCCCGGGCGCCGCGCCGATGGCCTGCATGGGGTCCCGAACTAGCAGCGCATCTTGGCGTAATACTTGGCCCAGGTGTTCTGTGACAGCGTGCCGGGCACGATCTGGCAGCCGGTGGCCTGTGTCAGCGCCTGGATAGCCTGCGGGGTGCGACGGGCGACGGGTTTGCCATAGGGGTTCAGGTTGTTGTTGTCGCGGATCGCCGACCAGGTGGCCGGGCCGCCTTCGAATTCCGGCGGCGCTTCCTGCGTCACGGTCCAGGTCCGCCCCAGCACCACCACCTCGCGGGCGGGCATCTCGTTCGCGCCGAAGGCGGTGTCGAGGCTTTCGCAGGCGGGCAGGGCAAAGAGCAGCGGCAGGGTCATCAGCAGGCGTTTCATCGCCGGTCCTCCATCGGCGGGGCCGGGCGGCCCCCGTTCGCGCCGATGCTAGCGGATCGCGCCGCCGCTGCAAATGCGCCGTTCGCCTGCGGATGCGCGCTGTTGCGCATTCACGTCACAGCCGTCACCCGGGCGGGTGCGGCCGCAGGCGACCGTTCACGTCCTGGCAGGTCGCGGAACCGCGCGGGACCTGCCGCATCCTTCGCCAAATTTTGAAGATGGCCGGAGTTTTGCGGGATAAACGGTTGGAGCGCTGCCGCTGCCGGTGTATTCAGGGGGCGAGCCAGTCAGGATACTCCTCAGGAAACACCCATGAAGCGCCTTGTCGTTCCCGTTCTCATCGCCGCGCTTGCGGCCGGTATCGCGGCCACCGGTGTGGCGGCCAATCCGCTCAGCAAGACCCTGCGCAAGACCGGGCTCAGCCCCGAGGATTTCGATATTATGCGTCAGGCCGCATCCGTGCTCTACGTTCCGGCGCCGCAGCCCGGCAAATCGGTGACGTGGTCGAATGCGAAATCCGGGTCCCATGGCAGCGCGCAGCTTGACCGGGTCGACGGCCAATGCGTCGTCGTCGACCATCGGGTCCATCCCAAGGGGGCCGAAAAGGCGGAACAGCTCAAGACGCGGCTGTGCCAGTCCGGGGACGGTCGCTGGTTGCTGATGCCGTGACCGGGCGATGGCGAATGCTGCCATTCGCCACTTGCCGGGGGGCGGGCCCGGCGCTAGTTTGGCGCCCGTACCCGTGGGAGAATCGGACCGTTCGCGCAGTCCGGTGCCGAAGGAGCAACCGCCCCGGAAACTCTCAGGCCACACGGACCGCGGGTGCATCGGAAGGACTCTGGAGAGAGGCGTGCAGGGACGCGCCCGCCGAAGGGATAACGATCTCAGGCCAAAGGACAGAGGGGGCATCGCAGGCACGCCGGGATGGCGGGCCGTGGATGCCGGACGCCTCCCGTCATGGAACGCACCCGGCCCGGAACGACGAGGAGGCGACATGACGGAT
Organism: Pukyongiella litopenaei; assembly: GCF_003008555.2. NCBI lineage: Bacteria > Pseudomonadati > Pseudomonadota > Alphaproteobacteria > Rhodobacterales > Paracoccaceae > Pukyongiella > Pukyongiella litopenaei. Next base: position 3,178,431 of record NZ_CP027665.1, read on the forward strand.
CTCAGGCGCACGCCGCTTTACGACCTGCACACCGAACTGGGGGCCAGGATGGTTCCCTTTGCCGGCTATGAAATGCCGGTGCAGTATCCGCTCGGGGTGATGAAGGAGCATCTGCATACCCGCGCGGCGGCCGGGCTGTTCGACGTGTCCCACATGGGGCAGGTGATCGTGCGCGCGTCCGGCTACGAGGCGGCCGCGCTGGCGATGGAGGCGCTGGTGCCTGCCAGCATCGCCGGGCTCGGCGAGATGCGCCAGCGCTACGGGTTCTTTACCAATAATGCCGGCGGGATCAGCGACGACCTGATGCTGGCCAACCGGGGCGACCACCTGTTCGTCGTGGTCAACGCCGCCTGCCGCGAGGCCGACATCGCCCATATGCGCGCCGGGCTGGCCGGGTGCGAGATCGACGAGATCACCGACCGCGCGCTGCTGGCGTTGCAGGGGCCGCAGGCCGAGGCGGTGCTGGAGGCGCTGGTGCCCGGCGCGGCGGCGATGCGGTTCATGGATGTCGCCATCCTCGGCAGCGACTGGGGCGAGCTGTGGCTGTCCCGGTCCGGATATACCGGCGAGGACGGCTATGAGATCTCGGTGCCCGACGCTCAGGCCGAGGCGCTGGCGCGCAGGCTGCTGGCCGACGACCGGGTCGAGGCGATCGGGCTGGGCGCGCGCGATTCGCTGCGGCTCGAAGGGGGGCTGTGCCTCTACGGCAACGACATCGACGCCACCACCACGCCCGTCGAGGCGGCGCTGGACTGGGCGATCCAGAAGATCCGCCGTCGCGGCGGCGTCCGCGAGGGCGGGTTTCCGGGCGCGGAGATCATTCTGGACCAGTTGGAAAACGGCACGGCGCGGCGTCGGGTCGGGCTGCGCCCCGATGGCCGTGCACCGATGCGCGAAGGCACGCCGCTGTTCGCGTCGGCCGCTGGCGGCGACCCGGTGGGGCAGGTGACATCCGGCGGTTTCGGCCCCAGCGTCGGGGGTCCGGTCGCGATGGGATATGTCGGCGCCGATCACGCCGCTCCCGGCACCGCGCTGTTCGGCGAGGTTCGCGGCAAGCGGCTGCCGGTCACGGTTTCGGAACTGCCCTTCGTGGCGGCGAATTTCAAACGATAGTCCAGAACAGGGATCAGGGACATGAAGTATACCGAAGAACATGAATGGTTGCTGGTGGAAGGCGACGTGGTGGTCGTGGGCATCACCGCCCATGCCGCCGAACAGCTGGGCGACGTCGTGTTTGTCGAACTGCCCGAGGCCGGCACCGAAGTGGCCAAGGATGACGAGATCGTGGTGATCGAGAGCGTCAAGGCCGCGTCGGACATCCTCGCACCGCTGGACGGCGAGATCGTCGAGGTGAACGCGGCGCTGGCCGACAATCCGGGGCTGGTCAACGAGGATCCCACCGGGGATGCCTGGTTCTTCAAGATGAAGCCGTCGGACCTGGCGCCGATGGAGGAATACATGGACGAAGCCGCCTATAACGACTTCATCTCCTGATTTTTCGGGCCTGATTTTCTGGTCCGGCGCCGGGACCGGCGCGGGCCTGTTTGAAACGGAAAAAATGGGACGGGCGCGGCGGGTTGCCGGCGCCCGGTCGTTGCAGTTGCGAGGATACGGGAATGAGCTTCAAGCCGATCGACTACCTGCCATATGATTTTGCCAACCGCCGCCATATCGGCCCGTCGCCGGCCGAGATGGACGACATGCTCAAGGTGGTGGGCGCCAACAGCCTCGACGCGCTGATCGACGAAACGGTGCCGCAAAGCATCCGGCTCGAACAGCCGCTGGATTTCGGCAAACCGAAATCGGAACGCGAGTTGCTGCACCACATGCGGGTGACGGCCTCGAAGAACGAGGTGCTGACCTCGCTGATCGGGCAGGGCTATCACGGCACGGTCACGCCGCCGGCAATCCAGCGGAACATCCTGGAAAACCCGGCCTGGTACACCGCCTATACGCCCTACCAGCCGGAAATCAGCCAGGGGCGGCTCGAGGCGCTGCTGAACTACCAGACCATGGTGTCCGATCTCACCGGGCTCGAGATCGCCAACGCCTCGCTGCTGGACGAGGCCACCGCCTGCGCCGAGGCGATGACGATGGCGCAGCGGATATCGAAATCGAAGGCGACGGCGTTTTTCGTCGACGAGAACTGCCACCCGCAGAACATCGCGGTGATCCGCACCCGTGCCGCGCCGCTGGGGATCGAGGTGATCGTCGGCGCGCCCGAGGCGCTGGAGGCCGGCCGCGTGTTCGGCGCGCTGTTCCAGTATCCCGGCACCTATGGCCATTTGCGCGATTTCACCGACGAGATCGCCGCGCTGCACGAGGCAAAGGCGATCGGCATCATCTCGGCCGACCCGCTGTCGCTGACCCTGCTCAGGGAACCGGGCGCGATGGGCGCCGACATCGCCGTGGGCAGCACCCAGCGATTCGGGGTGCCGCTGGGCTATGGCGGGCCGCATGCGGCCTATATGGCCACCCGGCAGCAATATGCCCGGTCGATGCCGGGGCGCATCGTCGGCGTGTCGGTGGACAGCCACGGCAACCGCGCCTACCGGCTGTCGCTGCAGACCCGCGAACAGCATATCCGCCGCGAGAAAGCGACCAGCAATGTCTGCACCGCGCAGGCGCTGCTGGCGGTTATGGCGTCCTTTTACGCCGTGTTCCACGGCCCCGAGGGCCTGCGCGCCATCGCGCAGCGTATCCACCGCAAGACCGTGCGGATGGCCAAGGGGCTGGAGGCGGCCGGGTTCCATGTCGAACCCGAGACCTATTTCGACACCATCACCGTCGATGTGGGGCTGTTGCAGCGCGGGGTGCTGCAGGCGGCCGTGCGCGAGGGGCTGAACCTGCGCCGCGTCGACGACAGCAAGGTGGGCATCACCCTGGATGAACGGACCCGCCCCGCCACCATCGAGGCGGTCTGGCGCGCCTTCGGGATCATCATGAAGGACGAGGATTTCCGCCCCGAATACCGCCTGCCCGAGGCGCTGGAGCGCCAGAGCGGCTATCTCGAACACCCGATCTTCCACATGAACCGGGCGGAAACCGAGATGATGCGCTACATGCGGCGGCTGGCCGACCGCGACCTGGCGCTGGACCGGGCGATGATCCCGCTGGGATCGTGCACGATGAAACTGAACTCGGCCGCCGAGATGATGCCGATCAGCTGGCGCGAGTTTTCGCAGCTGCACCCGTTCGTGCCCGCCGACCAGGCCGCGGGCTATGCCGAGATGATCGACGACCTGTCGGCCAAGCTGTGCGACATCACCGGCTATGCGGCGATCTCGATGCAGCCCAATTCCGGCGCGCAGGGCGAATATGCCGGGTTGCTGACCATCGCCGCCTGGCACCGCGCCAATGGCGAGGGCGGGCGCAACATCTGCCTGATCCCGATGAGCGCCCATGGCACCAACCCGGCCAGCGCCAACATGGTCGGCTGGAAGGTGGTGCCGGTGAAATCGGCCGAAAACGGTGATATCGATCTCGATGATTTCCGCGAGAAGGCCGCCAAGCACGCCGACAGCCTGGCCGGCTGCATGATTACCTATCCCTCGACCCATGGCGTGTTCGAGGAAACCGTGCGCGAGGTCTGCGAGATCACCCATGCCCATGGCGGGCAGGTCTATATCGACGGCGCCAACATGAACGCCATGGTCGGGCTGTCGCGGCCGGGCGACCTGGGCGGCGATGTGAGCCATCTCAACCTGCACAAGACCTTCTGCATCCCGCATGGCGGCGGCGGCCCCGGCATGGGGCCGATTGGGGTCAAGCCGCACCTGGTGCCGCACCTGCCCGGACATCCGGTGACCGGCGGCACCGAGGGGCCGGTTTCAGCGGCGCCCTACGGGTCTCCGTCGCTGTTGCCGATTTCCTGGGCCTATTGCCTGATGATGGGCGGCGAGGGCCTGACCCAGGCGACGCGGGTGGCGATCCTCAACGCCAATTACATCGCTGAGCGGCTGGAAGGGGCCTATGACGTGCTCTATCGCGGCGCGGGGGGCCGGGTGGCGCATGAATGCATCATCGACACGCGGCCCTTTGCCGAGAGCGCGGGTGTTACCGTCGACGACATCGCCAAGCGGCTGGTCGATTGCGGGTTCCATGCGCCGACCATGAGCTGGCCGGTGGCCGGAACGCTGATGATCGAGCCGACCGAGAGCGAGACCAAGGCCGAACTGGACCGGTTCTGCGACGCGATGCTGGCGATCCGCGACGAGATCCGCGACATCGAGCAAGGCCGCATCGACCGCGACAACAACCCGCTGAAGAACGCGCCGCACACGATGGAGGACCTGGTCAAGGACTGGGACCGGCCCTATTCGCGCGAGCAGGGCTGTTTCCCGCCGGGCGCGTTCCGGGTCGACAAATACTGGCCGCCGGTGAACCGGGTGGACAACGCCTGGGGCGACCGGCACCTGGTCTGCACCTGTCCGCCGATGGAGGATTACGCCGAGGCGGCGGAATAGCCGTTGGTGAAACGGAGGCGGGCCGGACGGCCCGCCGCTGGATATCTCGGCCCCGCCCTGGCGGGCCGGGCCTGCGGGTCGGGCGGGTGGCCGGTGTCGTCTTTCGCGACCTGACGTAACGGCAATTGGCCGGCTGCGGCGGCGGGGCTGCTGGACAGTGCCGCCCGCCGCGGGCCATGGTTCGCCGGACACCGGATCAAGGGAGAGGAACCACCGATGGACATGAGCTTTGCCATGCGCGAGCAGAACCGCGCGTTGCTGGACCGGGTGGCGGCGATGGTGCGTGACGAGATCGCGCCGCTGGATGACGAATATCATGCCGAGATCGCCAAGGGCGACCGCTGGACATTCACCGACCGGCAGAGCGAGATCCTCGAAGGGCTGAAGGTAAAGGCGAAGGCCGCCGGGCTGTGGAATTTCTGGCTCACCGACAGCGACAAGGGGTTCGGGCTGAGCACCGTCGAATACGCCTATTTCGCCGAAGAAATGGGGCGCACGCCGCTGGGGGCCGAGGTGTTCAACTGTTCCGCGCCCGATACCGGCAACATGGAGGTGTTCGAGCGCTACGGCACCGAGAAGATGAAGGCCGAGTGGCTGGCGCCGCTCCTGGAGGGCGAGATCCGGTCGGCCTATCTGATGACGGAGCCGAATGTCGCGTCGTCGGACGCCACCAATATCTCCATGTCCTGCGTGCGCGACGGCGGCGACTATGTGTTGAACGGCGAGAAATGGTTTGCCTCCGGTGCCGGCGATCCGCGCTGCAAGGTCTATATCGTGATGGTGAAGACCGCCGACGAGGAAAGGCCCAAGCACCAGCGCCAGTCGATGATCGTGGTGCCCGCCGGCCTGCCGGGGATCGAGATCCTGCGCCCGATGGAGGTCTATGGCGAGGATGATGCCCCGCATGGCCACATGCACATGCGGTTCACCGATGTGCGGGTGCCGGCGGAGAACATCCTGCTCGGCGAGGGCCGCGGGTTCGAGATCGCGCAGGGACGGCTCGGGCCGGGGCGCATCCACCACTGCATGCGCGCGATCGGTCAGGCCGAGGCGGCGCTGGAGCAGCTCTGCCGCCGGTCGCTGAACCGCGAGGCGTTCGGCAAGAAGCTGGCGCAACTGGGGGCCAATTACGACATCATCGCCGAGTGCCGGATGGAAATCGAGATGGCGCGGCTGCTGTGCCTGAAGGCGGCCTGGTACATGGACAAGGGCGACGCGCGTGCGGCGGCGCCGTGGATCTCGCAGATCAAGGTGGTGGCGCCGCGCATGGCGCTCAAGGTGATCGACGAGGCGGTGCAGATGCATGGCGGGCAGGGGATCACCCAGGACACGCCGCTTGCGCGCGCCTGGACCCATGTGCGCACGCTGCGGCTGGCCGACGGGCCCGACGCGGTGCACCGCCGCCAGGTCGCCCGCGCCGAGCTGAAGAAATACACCCAGGAAAAGGTGTAACCCGTTGACCGGGCCGGCGTTCTTCCGCCTCGGCCCGGACGGGCTGTTCACCGGCAATGATGCGGCCCGCGGGCCGTGGTCGCCGGATCACTGCCATGCCGGGCCGGTGGCCGGGCTGGCGGCGCGCGCCGCCGAGGCAGCGATCGGGCCGGACAAGATGCTGACCCGGCTGACGCTGGACATCCTGCGCCCGCTGCCGCTGGCCGGGCTGCGGGTCGAGGCCGAGGTGACGCGCCACAGCCGCACATTGGGCACCACGCGGATCGCGGTGCGGGATACGGATGGCACGCTGTGCATGGCAGGCAGTTCGATGCACCTGGTCCGCAAGGACATGGGGGCGTTGCCCACCGCGCCGGCCGAGCCGCCGGTCTTTCCCGGGCCTGGGTCGGGGCCGTTCCCGCTCGAGGTGCGCCGGCATGGTCTGCGATCCTTTGGTGACTGCATGGACGTGGCCTGGCCACCCGGTCAGCGGCCGGGGCCGGGGCCCAAGACCGTGTGGATGCGCGCGCCCGCGCTGCTGGAGGGCGAGGCCCAGACCCCGGTGCAGACGCTCTGCGCGCTGGCCGACAGCGGAAACGGCATTTCGTGGAACGCGCCGCTGACCGAGATCGGGTTCATGAACACCGATCTGACGTTGCAGGTGCATCGCGAACCGCGCGGCGACTGGCTGGCCTCGCAGGCGCTGTCGCACTGGCAGGGCAACGGGATCGGCATGTCGCAGGCGGTGCTGCATGACCGTAACGGACCGGTGGCGGTGGCGCTGCAGACGCTGGTGCTGCACCCGGTGGGGTGACGCGGCGGCTCAGCCCTGTGCGGCGAACGGATCGGCCGGATACCCCACCCGCGCCAGGTAGAGCCCTTGCGGCGGGCAGACCGGACCGCAGGCGGCGCGGTCGCGCGCGTCGAGCGCGGCCCTGACATCCCGGGGTGACCATGCCCCCGCGCCGACCCGTTCCAGCGTCCCGACGAAGCTGCGCACCTGGTTGTGCAGGAACGACCGGGCGCGGACGTGGAACCGGATCTCGGGGCCCGAGACGCCCTCGGCCTCTTCGACCCGCAATTCGTCCAGTGTCTTGACCGGGCTGGCGGACTGGCAGATCGAGGACCTGAAGGTGGTAAAATCATGCCGCCCAATCAGCAGGTCCGCCGCCGCCTGCATCGCGCCCGCATCGAGCCGGTGCGCGACCTGCCACACCCGGCCCCGGTCCAGTGTCGCGGGCGCGCGCCGCATCAGCAGGCGAAACAGGTATTGCCGTTCGATGGCCGAGAACCGCGCGTGCCAGTCCGCATCGACCGCCGCGGCGCCGACGATCGCGACCGGCGCGGGTTTCAGGTGGTGGTTCAGGGCGCTGGCGAGCCGGAACGGCTCCCAGTCTCTGGCCATGTCGCAATGGGCCACCTGTCCCAGCGCATGCACCCCCGCATCGGTGCGCCCGGCCGCGGCGATCCGGTGCGGGCCGGGCTCCAGCCGCGCCAGCGCGTCCTCGATCGCGCCCTGCACCGAGGGGTGGTCGCGCTGCAATTGCCAGCCGGCAAAGGGCGCGCCGTGATATTCGATTTTCAGCGCGTATCTGGGCATGACGGCTGCCTAGCGCGCGCGCCGGCCGGCGGCAAGCTCTGGCAACTGTGCGGGCGCGGGCCTATCTTGGGGCGCAGGGCAGCAGGAGCACGCACCGGTTTGGGAATTTCTACGATTGCAGACAGCCTGTTGCGCGGGGTCGAACGGGCGGGCGGGAAACTGGGTGAATCCCTGTTCGAACCGGTGATCCGGCTGGGCGTGACCGGGCTGGCGCGGTCGGGCAAGACGGTGTTCATCACCTCGCTGGTGGCCAACCTGATGGACCGGGGGCGGATGCCGGGTCTGGCCGCGCAGCAGGAAGGCCGGATCGAGGCGGCCTTCCTGCAGCCGCAGCCCGACGACACCGTGCCGCGATTCGAGTTCGAATCGCACCTGTCGGCGCTGACCGGTCCGGCACCGCACTGGCCCGACAGCACCCGCGCGGTGTCGGAACTGCGCCTGTCGCTGCGGGTGCGGCCGACCGGGTTGCTGGGCGGGCTGCAGGGGCCGCGCACGGTGCATCTGGATATCGTCGACTATCCGGGCGAATGGCTGCTCGATCTCGGGTTGCTGGACAAATCCTATGCCGACTGGTCGGCGGATGTGCTGGCGCGGATCGAACCGCGTCCGCAGGCGGCCGGGTTCCGCGCGCTGCTGGGCGACACCGATCCGCGGGCGCCGCTCGACGAGCCGCGGGCAGGCGCGCTGGCCGGTGCCTTTGCCGCCTATCTGCACGAGGCCCGCGCGGCCGGGTTCTACGACTGCACGCCGGGGCGGTTCCTGCTGCCGGGCGATCTGGAAGGGGCGCCGGCGCTGACCTTCGTGCCGCTGCCGCCCGATCCCGGCGCGCCGCGCGGGTCGCTCTGGCGCGAGATGCGGCGGCGGTTCGAAGCCTACAAGGCGCAGGTGGTCAAACCGTTCTTTCGCGACCATTTTGCCCGGATCGACCGGCAGGTGGTGCTGGTGGATGCGCTCGATGCCATCCACTCCGGCCCGCCCGCGGTCGAGGACATGCGCGCCGCGATGACGGAAATCCTGGGCGCGTTTCGGCCGGGCCGCAATGCGTTCCTGACCCGGCTGCTGACCGGGCGCCAGGTCGAGCGGATCCTCTTCGCCGCCACCAAGGCGGATCACCTGCATCACACCCAGCATGCACGCCTGACCGCGATCATGCAGGCGCTGACCCGGCAGGCGCGGGACCGGGCGCAGTTCGCCGGCGCGCAGACCGCGGCGCTTGCGATCGCGTCGCTGCGGGCGACCACCGAGGAAACCCGCCGCCATGACGGGCGCGACATCGCCTGCGTGCGCGGGCGGCTCGGGGACGGGCGCATCGCCGCCTTTCATCCCGGCGACCTGCCCGAAGACCCGGCGGCGATCCTCGGTCCGGCGCGGGACGGGGCGGCGGCGTGGCTCGATGCCGATTATGCGCGGATGCGGTTCGAGCCGGCGCAGCTGGCATTGAAGCCCGGCGACGGGCCGCCGCATATCCGGCTCGACCAGGCCGCGCAATTCCTGATCGGAGACAGGCTGTGAACCCAAATATCGACAAGACCGGCCCGGTGCTGATCGACCTGTCGGGCGAGGACACAGCGCCCGTCGACGTGGCCGGTGCGCCGCCGGTGCCGGATCTGGCCGAGCCCGGCCCGCAGGGTCAGGTCATGCAGGCGGCGGCGGCCGTCGCCGCGCGGCGGCCATCGCGGCTGCTGCGCTGGGCGCTGGGGCTGGGGGGCGCGCTGATCATCACCGCGATCTCGGTGGCGGCCTGGAACTTTGCCGCCGGACTGATCGCCCGCGCGCCGGTGCTGGGCTGGGCCGTGACCGGGCTGCTGGCGGCCTTTGTCGCCGTGCTGCTGGCCATCGCCCTGCGCGAGATCGCGGCGATTGGCCGGCTGTCGCGGATCGACGGGCTGCGCCGGTCGGCGGATGCCGCGCTGGCCGGGGGCGATCTCGGCGCCGCGCGGGCGGTGACCGCCCGGCTCGACGCGCTCTATCGCGGGCGCGAGGATACGCGCTGGGGGCGCGAGCGGCTGGCCGAGCGGGTCGACGAACAGCTCGATGCCCATGCCCTGCTGGCGCTGGCCGAGGCCGAGTTGCTGGTTCCGCTCGATGGCCGCGCCGCGGCCGAGGTCGAGGCCGCCGCGCGGCAGGTCGCCACGGTGACGGCGCTGGTTCCGCTGGCGCTGGCGGATGTCGCCGCCGCGCTGGCCGCCAATCTGCGGATGATCCGCCGGGTGGCGGAGATCTATGGCGGCCGCACCGGCACGCTGGGCAGCTGGCGGCTGATGCGCGCGGTGTTCGCGCACCTGGTGGCTACCGGCGCCGTGGCCGCCGCCGATGACCTGCTCGAACCGATCCTGGGCGGGTCGGTGCTGTCGAAACTGTCGCGCCGCTTTGGCGAGGGGCTGGTGAACGGCGCGCTGACCGCGCGGGTGGGGGTCGCCGCGATGGAGGTCTGCCGGCCGCTGGCGTTCACCGCGGATCGCCGCCCGTCGGTGCGCGGGATCGTCCGCCGCGCACTCACCGGGCTGGTGGCGCGGTCCCGCGACTGACCGCGGCGCGCAACCATGGCGGGTGTTCGGTTCACGCCTGACCTATGCTAATATTGACGTTAGGTAAACCTTTTGCTGCACATGATGGGCTCGAAACGGGCATGGAGGGAGAACCATGCAGGAAACGTCAGGGGTGGCCGCGCATTACGCCCGCGCGTCGCTGCTGGAGCGGATCGAACAGGGGCTGGAGGCCGTGGGTGCCCGGATACCGGTCAATCTCGACATGCTGGCGCCGGTGGACGAATTTCACATCGGCGGGCGACAGGCCACCGAGCGGTTTGTCGGCCAGCTCGGGCTTCACGCGGGGATGCGGGTGCTCGACCTCGGCTGCGGCCTGGGCGGCGCGGCCCGGCTGGTGGGCAAACTGACCGCCGCCCATGTCACCGGCATCGACCTGACCGGGGATTTCATCACCGCCGGGCGTGCGCTCAACGGCATGTGCGCACTGATCGACCGGGTCGACCTGGTGCAGGGCAGCGTGCTCGACCTGCCGTTCGGTCCCGACCGGTTCGATGCCGCCTACATGATGCATGTGGGCATGAATATCGCCGACAAGCCACGGCTGGCGGCCGAGGTGGCGCGGGTGCTGAAACCGGGCTGCGTCTTTGGCATCTATGATGTGATGCGCACGGGAACGGGTGATCTGACGCTGCCGGTCCCGTGGGCGACCGAGCCCGCGCAGAATGCGCTGGCAATGCCCACGGCCTATCGCGCCGCGCTCGACGCGGCGGGCTTCGTGCTCGAACAGGAAACCGATCGCGCCGATTTCGCGCTGGAGTTCTTCGAGCGGATGCAGGCGCGGCAGGCCCGCGCCGATGGCCCGCCGCCGCTGGGCCTGCATCTGGTGCTGGGCCCGCAGGCCCCCCAGAAGGTGGCGAACATGATCGCCAACCTGCAGGCCGGGCTGATCGCCCCGATCGAGATGATCGCACGCCTGCCGGGATGATCCCTGATCCATCGCAAGGACGGGGCGCCGTCTCCCTGCCAATCTGCCCGGACAGGTCATCCGGAGCGAGAGGGCAATGCAGGATCACGGGCACAGCAAGGCCGAGATCGCCGCGCGGATAGATACCGCGGGCGGGCGCGGGGTGCTGCGCGACGTGGTCTATGGCGGTATCGACGGGTCGGTCACCACCTTCGCCATCGTCGCCGGCGTGGCCGGGGCGGGCCTGTCCGAATTCGTGATCGTGGCGCTGGGGCTGGCCAACGTGCTGGCCGACGGGTTCTCGATGGCGGCGGGCAACTATTCCGGCACCAAGGCCGAACTGGACAACATCCGCCGCGTTCGCGCCATCGAACAGCGCCATATCGACCGCTATCCCGAAGGCGAGCGCAACGAGGTTCGCGAGATCCTGCGCCGCAAGGGGCTGCAGGGGCACCTGCTGGAGGAGATGACGCAGGTGGTGACCTCGGACCGCGAGACCTGGATCGAACTGATGCTCGAAGGCGAATACGGGCTGGGCGGGACGGACCCGCATCCGATGCGCGCGGCGCTGGCCACGTTCTGCGCTTTCCTGGTGGCGGGCATGATCCCGCTGCTGCCATTCCTGTTCGGTGTTCCGGCGGCGTTCACGGTTTCGGCCTGGATGACGGCGGCGGTGTTCTTTGCCATCGGCGCGCTGAAAAGCCGCTGGTCGCTGGCGCCATGGTGGCGGTCGGGCGCGGAAACCCTGCTGATCGGCGGAGCGGCGGCGGCATTGGCCTATGTGGTCGGAACCCTGTTCCACCCCTGATCGGGGCACTTTACCCCGCCCGCGCACGCGCCTATAACCCGCGCCATGAGCCGCATCCGCCGCATTGCGATCCGAATTACATCCCCGGCGCTCTGAGTTATCGAGCCGCCGGGCAAAGGTGTCCGAGTTTCCGCACCGCCAAGAAACAGCTCCGACAGACCCACACGACCATCCGAAGGACGCCCGAGATGTGCGCCGAGACACCCGACTACAAAGACACCCTGAACCTGCCGAAGACCGGCTTTCCGATGCGCGCGGGCCTGCCCAGGCGCGAACCCGACTGGCTGGCCCGCTGGGAACGGATCGGCATCTACGACCGACTGCGCGAAAAGGCGGCGCAGGCCGGTGGCGCGCGCCCGTCCTTCGTGCTGCATGACGGCCCGCCCTATGCCAACGGCCACCTGCATATCGGGCACGCGCTGAACAAGACGATCAAGGACATGATCGTGCGGTCGCACCAGATGATGGGCCACGATTCCCGCTATGTGCCGGGCTGGGACTGTCACGGCCTGCCGATCGAATGGAAGATCGAGGAACAATACCGCAGCAAGGGCCAGAACAAGGACGAGGTGGACGTGATCACCTTCCGGCAGGAATGCCGGAAATTCGCCGGCGAATGGGTCGATATCCAGCGCGAGGAATTCAAGCGCCTGGGCATCACCGGCAACTGGGACGATCCCTACCTGACCATGAATTTCCACGCCGAGCGGGTGATCGCCGAGGAGTTCCAGAAATTCCTGATGAACGGCACGCTCTACCAGGGGTCGAAACCGGTGATGTGGTCGCCGGTGGAACAGACCGCGCTGGCCGAGGCCGAGGTGGAGTATCACGACAAGGAAAGCTTTACCATCTGGGTGAAGTTCGCCGTTCTCGACCCGGTCGCAGGGACGGGCGAGGCGCTTGAAAACCGTGATCTGGTCGGCGCTCACGTCGTGATCTGGACCACCACCCCATGGACCATCCCGTCCAACAGGGGTGTCGTCTATGGTGCGGATTTCGACTATGGCCTCTACGAGGTCACCGGCACGCCGGAGGAGTCCTGGGCCAAGGTCGGCGACCGGTTCATCCTGGCCGACAAGCGCGCCGATGACGTGATGACCCGTGCCCGGCTCGAGAGCGGCATGTGGAAACGCCTGCGCGACGTAAGCGCCGAAGACCTGTCAGGCCTGACCCTGCAGCACCCGCTGGCCGGGGTCGAGGGTGGCGAGGGCGAATGGGACGCGCCGCGCGATTTCCGGCCCGCGCCCTTTGTCACCGACGAGGACGGCACCGGGTTCGTCCATTGTGCGCCCTCGCACGGGATGGACGAGTTCGAACTCTACCGGGATGCCGGGATGCTGGATGAGGTGATCACCTACAATGTCGATCCCGACGGCCGGTTCCGCGCCGACCTGCCGCTGTTCGGCGGCACCGCGATCCTGAAACCCAACGGCAAGGAAGGCAACGCGAACAAGGCGGTGATCGACAAGCTGGTCGAGGTCGGCGGCCTGCTCGCGCGTGGCAGGATCAAGCACAGCTATCCGCATAGCTGGCGGTCTAAGGCGCCGGTCATCTACCGCAACACGCCGCAATGGTTCGCCGCCATCGACCGCGCCGTCGGCGACGGGCAGGACGACCTGGGCACCACCATCCGGTCCCGTGCGCTCGCCGCGATCGACGAACAGGTGAAATGGACGCCCGTGTCCGGGCGCAACCGGCTCTACGCCATGATCGAGACCCGCCCCGACTGGGTGCTCAGCCGTCAGCGCGCCTGGGGTGTGCCGCTGACCTGTTTCACCCGCAAGGGCGCGCTGCCCACCGACGGTGATTTCCTGCTGCGCAATGCAGAGGTCAACGCCCGCATCCTCGAGGCGTTCGAGACCGAAGGCGCCGATGCCTGGTATGCCGAGGGCGCCCGCGAACGGTTCCTCGCGGGGATCGTGAACCCCGACGACTACGACCAGGTGTTCGATATTCTCGACGTGTGGTTCGACAGCGGGTCGACCCATGCCTTTGTCCTGCGCGACCGCGCCGACGGAACCGCGGACGGGATCGCGGATGTCTATATGGAAGGCACCGACCAGCACCGGGGCTGGTTCCATTCCTCGCTGCTGCAATCCTGCGGCACCAACGGCCGCGCGCCCTATCGCAACGTGGTCACGCACGGGTTCACGCTGGACGAGAAGGGCAACAAGATGTCCAAGTCGCTCGGCAACACCATCCTGCCCGAACAGGTCATCAAGCAATATGGCGCCGACATCCTGCGCCTGTGGGTGGCGCAGACCGACTACACCGCCGACCAGCGGCTCGGAGCCGAGATCCTCAAGGGCGTGGCCGACAGCTATCGCCGCCTGCGCAACACGATGCGGTTCATGCTGGGGGCGCTGGACGATTTCACCGAGGCCGACCGGGTCGATCCGGCCGACATGCCGGAACTGGAACGCTGGGTGCTGCACCGGCTGGCCGAACTGGATCACAAGGTGCGCACCGGCTATCGCGCGTTCGATTTCCAGGGCGTGTTCTCGGCCGTGTTCAACTTTGCCACCGTCGAACTCAGCGCGTTCTATTTCGACATCCGCAAGGACGCGCTCTATTGCGACGGCGACAGCCCGCGCCGGCGCGCCGCGCGCACCGTCATGGATCTGCTGTTTCACCGGCTGACCGCATGGCTGGCGCCGATCCTGGTGTTCACCACCGAGGAGGTCTGGCTCGAACGGTTCCCGGGCGACGACAGTTCGATCCACCTGCAGGACATGCCGCCGGTGCAGGGCGACTGGCTGGACGAACCGCTGGCGGCGAAATGGGCCGCCATCCGCCGGGTCCGCCGGGTGGTCACCGCCGCGCTCGAGGTGCAGCGCCGCGACAAGGTGATCGGCGCGTCGCTCGAAGCGGCCCCGGTCGTGCATGTGCGCGACGCCGAGGTGCTGGAGGCGCTGAAATCGGTGCCCTTCGACGATATCTGCATCACCTCGGACGTGCTCCTGACCCGCGACCCGATGCCGGCCGAAGCCTTCCGCCTGCCCGAGATCGAAGGGGTCGGCGTGGTGTTCGAAAAGGCCCGCGGCGAGAAATGCCAGCGCTGCTGGAAGATCCTGCCCGATGTCGGCCGCCATGCCCATCCGGGCATCTGCGGACGCTGCAACGAGGCGCTGGGCTGACCCGCAATATCCGGGTTGCCCGCGCCCGCCCGCCGGGCAAGACTGCGGGCATGGGCATGATCGCGGTCGATACACGGTTCGGACGGCTCGGCATCGCCGAAGCCGACGGTGCCATCTGCGCGGTGACATGGGACGGGCGCGACGATGGCGCGCCCACCGCGCTGCTGACCGAGGCGGCCGCGCAGATGCGGGCCTATGACGCCGGGCGGCTGCGGGTCTTCGACCTGCCGTTGCGCGTCGGTGGCGGCGCATTCCAGCGCGCGGTCTGCGAGGCGATGCGCGCCATCCCCTTCGGTGAAACCCGCACCTATGGCGAAATCGCCGGCGATCTGAAGGTTCCCGCCCGGGCCGTGGGCCGCGCCTGCGGCGGCAATCCGATCCCGGTCATCATTCCCTGCCACCGGGTGATGGGTGCAAACGGACTGACCGGGTTCTCGGGCAAGGGAGGCGTCGAGACCAAGGTGGCGCTGCTGCGTCACGAGGGCGCGGGCGGCTTCCTGCTCTGACCCGCGCGGCGGCCATGCCCCCTATCTGCCGCCAGTCCTGCTTCATCTTGCCGGATAAACTCCGGGGAGCGTGAGGGGCTGGCCCCTCACTCCGGCCATGGCCACAGGCGCCGGCGGCAGATACCGGGGACCGTCAGCGGCCGCCGCGCACCGGGACCATCTGCTGCGCGATCCCCGCGAACAGCAGATAGAGGCTGGTGGCCACCAGCCCCCAGATGGCCCAGCTTTCGGGGTGGAAATCGACCAGGGCGGCCCAGGCGGCAAAAAAGGTCCAGGCCAGCGCCACCGGCAGAGACACCATGCGCCAGCGCTCGGTGCGCACGGGGTGGATGAATTTCAGCGGCAGGAACATCCCCACGGCGAGCAGTGCCACCAGCGCGAGACTGACCCAGAAACTCGGCTCCAGCGCAAAGATCACCAGCACCACCATGTTCCAGCACCCGGGAAAGCCGGAAAACGAATTGTCCTTTGTCTTCATGCGGGTGTCGGCAAAATACATCGCCGAGGCGAATGTTATCACGATGATCGCCGCCCAGCCGGTCCAGCCGGTCATCAACCCCGATTTGAACAGGGCAAAGGCGGGAATGAACACATAGGTGAGATAGTCTATGATCATGTCCAGCAGCACCCCGTCAAATTCCGGGGCATGGCGTTTCACGTCGAAATGCCGGGCCATCGGGCCATCGAACCCGTCCACCACGAAGGCCACGACCAGCCACAGGAACATCAGGCTCCATTTGCCGTCCGCCGCCGCCAGCAGGGCCAGCATGGCGAAAACGGCGCCGGTGGCGGTAAACAGATGGACAAGCAGGGCGCGGAATTCGGGGGTCATTGGGCCGTCTTGGCGAATTGGCGCGGGAAATGCAAACCCTCAGCCGCCATTGGCGCGGGGATGGGCGCGGTTATACACCTCTATCAGCCGCGCATTGTCGACTGCGGTATAGACCTGCGTGGTCGAGAGCGAGGCATGGCCCAGCAGGCTCTGGATCGCGCGCAGGTCGCCGCCCGCGTCCAACAGGTGGGTGGCAAAGCTGTGGCGCAGCGCATGCGGGGTGGCGGTGGCGGGCAGGCCCAGCTGCATCCGCGCCTGCGCCATCACGCCGCTGATCAGGCGCGGGTTCAGCGCACCGCCGCGCACGCCGCGAAACAGCGGGCCCTCGCGGGTCAGCGGATGCGGGCAGAGCGCGACGTAGCGGTCGACCGCGTCGCGCGCCGCGGGCAGCACCGGCACCATGCGCTGCTTGCCGCCCTTGCCGGTGATCCGCAGGCTGTCGGGCAGGGGCGCGTCGGCGCCGGTCAGCCCCAGCGCCTCGGAAATGCGTAGCCCGCAGCCCCAAAGCAGGGTGATCACCGCCACGTCGCGGGCCGCGACCCAGGGCGTGACCGATTGCAGTTCGACCCGGTCGATCACCGCGCGCGCCGCGTCCCGGGCCAGCGGGCGGGGCAGCTTGCGCTGAAATTTCGGCGCGCGGGCCGACAGCACCGCCGTGGGCTCGAACCCCTCGCGCTCGGCCAGCCAGCGGTAGAAGCTCTTGACCGCCGACAGCTTGCGCGCCAGCGACCGCGACCCGACGCCGCCGGCGCGGGTTGCCGCCATCCAGCCGCGCATGTCGCCGGTGGTGATCCGTTCGAGCGCGCCCAGCCCCTGCGGGCCGCCGCGATGGGCGGTCATGAAGGCCAGGAACCCGACCACGTCGCCGCGATAGGCCTCGATCGTGTTGCCGGAGGCGCCCGCCAGCGCCCGCTGCGCGTCGAGCCACCGCCCGAGCGCATCGCGGCAGGCGGGCGAGATCCCGGTCATTTCAGCCAGCGGATCAGGCAGCGTTCGACGGCCCCGGCAAAGAAGGCGAGCAGGTCGGTGCCCTGTTTCGGCTCGAACTGGTGCGGGTCGGCCGACCCCAGAACCAGCAGGCCGGGCAGCCGGTCGTCCCCCAGATGCAGTTGCAGGCAGGCCTCGGAGCGGACCTTGTCGGCGGCCCTGCCATGAACCTGCGGAGCGGGCGCGGAATTGACCCGCAGCGTGACCTGGCGGGCCATGTCGGTGCCGATATAGCGGGCGACGAAGCCCGGTTCGGCCAGGGTCAGCACGCCGCCCAGACGGGCGGGAGCGGCGGCGGTTCCCGTCGGCGCGCTTTCCAGCACCAGCGCTACCGATTCCAGCCGCAGGATCGCCGCGATCCCGCCGCGCAGCAGTTGCAGCCCGGTGTCGAAATCGTCGGCATCCAGCAACCGCAGGACCGCCGAATGCACCTGGTTGGTGCCGGCGAGGTTGTCATAGGCGGCCGATACCACGGTTTCATGGGTGTCGCGCAGCCGGTCCAGCCGCGATTCCAGCCGGTCCATCGCGATGCCGCGCAGATCGACCACATTGCCGCCCATGGCCTGGTCATTGGCCGCGATCAGCGCGTTCATCACGTCACGGTCGTCCAGGATCGCGTCCGCGCGCGCGACAATCGCCGCCCGCAGGTCGTCGTCGAGATTTGCAGTGCTGCTCATGCCTGCCCCTATTTGTTTGTTGCTTTGACGGGAATCTAACAGGGGTGATTCGCCAAATCCGCAACTTTTTGGCAAACCGGCGCGAGATAGGGCAAAAAGGAAACAGGGCGCCGGATCGACCGCCGCCCCGTCGTGAAATCCGCGAGGAATTACAGGATCTTCTGGCCGGTCTTTTCCCAGTCCGCCAGGAAGGTGGCCAACCCCTTGTCGGTCAGCGGGTGGCTGGCCATGGCCTTGATGACGGCGGGCGGGGCGGTGATCACGTCAGCGCCGATACGGGCGCTTTCGGTGATATGGTTCACGGTGCGGATCGACGCGGCGAGGATCTGGGTCTCGAAGCCGTAATTGTCATAGATCGTGCGGATATCGGCGATCAGGTCCATCCCGTCGGTGTTGATGTCGTCCAGCCGGCCGATGAAGGGCGAGATGAACGTGGCGCCCGCCTTGGCCGCCAGGATCGCTTGGTTGGCCGAGAAACACAGGGTCACGTTGACCATGTTGCCCTCGCCCGACAGCACCTTGCAGGCCTTCAGCCCGTCCCAGGTCAGCGGCACCTTGACCGCGATGTTGTCGGCGATCTGCGCCAGTTTGCGGCCTTCGGCGATCATCGCCTCGGCTTCGGTGGCGACGACCTCGGCCGAGACCGGGCCATCGACGAGATCGCAGATTTCGCGGGTCACCTCGAGAATGTCGCGTCCCGATTTCAGGATCAGCGACGGGTTGGTGGTCACGCCGTCGACCATGCCCAGGTCGTTCAGCTCGGCAATGGCGTCGATTTCGGCGGTGTCGACGAAGAATTTCATGGGGACAGCATCCTTTGATGGGTTGGCCTTGGTCGGGCTTGGCTTTACCCCATGAGGGACGGGGCGGAAAGCCCCGAGAAATCCGCGGCAGCGCGGGGCGGCGGCGAGGGCAGGGTGGCGGAACCGGGGTTCTACAACGAAGGCGAACTGGTGGCGGTGCTGACCACCCAGCCGCTGGACCGGACGCTGGATTACCGCGCGCCCGAGGGCGGCTGTTTCGCCGGCGCCTATGTCGAGGTGCCGCTGGGCCCGCGCAAGGTGCCGGGCGTGGTCTGGGGGCCGGGGTTGGGCGATTTCGACATCTCCCGGGTCCGCTCGGTGATCCGGGTGCTGGACGTGGCCCCGATGCGCGCCGAGATGCAGGAGTTCCTGACCCGCATGGCCGCCTATACGCTGACGCCGCTGCCGGCGGTCTTGCGGCTGGCCACGCGTGCGCCTGGGCTGGGCGATCCGCCGTCGATGCGCAAGGTCTATCGGCTGGGTGACGGCAGGCCCGACCGGATGACCGAGGCCCGGACCCGCGTGCTGGCGCTGTTGGAAGATTTCGGCGGCCTGGCCTTCACGCTCGGCGAACTGGCCGAACAGGCCGGGGTGTCGTCATCGGTCATCAAAGGGCTGGTGGCGCAGGGGGCGGTGGCCGAGCAAGACACGCCGCGCGACCTGCCGTTTCCGCAGCTCGATCCCGCGCGGCCCGGCAAGGCGCTGACCGGCGATCAGGCGACGGCGGCCGAGGCGCTGCGCGGCGGGCTGCGCGCGGGGGGATACGGGACCACCCTGCTCAAGGGGGTGACCGGGTCGGGCAAGACCGAGGTCTATCTGGAAGCGGTCGCCGAATGCCTGCGCGGCGGGCGGCAGGCGCTGGTGCTGCTGCCCGAGATCGCCCTGTCGGCCGAGTTTCTCACGCGGGTCGAGGCGCGGTTCGGCGCGCGTCCGGCGGAATGGCATTCGGGTGTCACCCTGACCGAACGGCGCCGGGTCTGGAAGATGATCGGGCAGGGCGGGGCGCAGCTGGTGGTCGGGGCGCGGTCGGCCCTGTTCCTGCCGTTCCGCGATCTGGGCCTGATCGTCGTCGACGAGGAACATGATACTTCCTACAAGCAGGAGGACGGCGTGCTCTACAACGCCCGCGACATGGCGGTGCTGCGTGCCTCGATCGCGGGCGCGCGGGTGGTTCTGGCCAGCGCCACGCCCTGCCTGGAAAGCTGGGCCAATGCCGAGGCCGGTAAATACGACCGGCTGGAGCTGACCGCGCGGTTCGGCGCGGCGGTGCTGCCCGAGATGCGCGCCATCGACATGCGCGCCGAACGGATGCAGGCGGGGTGCTGGATCTCGCCGGCCCTGCGGGACGCGGTTCGGCTCCGGCTGGCGCGTGGCGAACAGGCGTTGCTGTTTCTCAACCGGCGCGGCTATGCGCCGGTGACGCTGTGCCGGGCCTGCGGTCAGCAGGTTGGGTGTTCGCAATGCGACGCGCGGATGGTCGAACACCGGTTCCTCAAGCGGCTGATGTGCCACCAGTGCGGCGAGACGCAGCCGATGCCCGAGACCTGCCCGTCCTGCGGCGCCGAGGGGCGGATGGCCCCGGTCGGCCCCGGTGTCGAACGCATGGCCGAAGAGGCGGCGGCCTGTTTTCCCGATGCCCGGATCGCGGTGCTGAGTTCCGACCTGTTTTCCAGCGCACGGGCGCTGAAGGAAGGCATCGAGGCCATCGCCGGGGGCGGGGCCGACATTATCATCGGCACGCAACTGGTTGCAAAAGGGCACAATTTCCCCTTGCTGACGCTGGTCGGCGTGATCGACGCCGATCTGGGCTTGCAGGGCTCGGACCTGCGCGCCGCCGAGCGCACGTTCCAGCTGATGCGGCAGGTGGCCGGGCGGGCCGGGCGTGCCGACAAGCCGGGCACCGCACTGCTGCAGACGTTCCAGCCGGAACATCCGGTGATCCGCGCCATTCTGGGCGGTGACGAGGAAGCGTTCTGGAGCGCCGAGGCCGCGCAGCGCGAAGCGGCGGGAATGCCGCCCTACGGGCGGATGGCGGGGATCATCCTGTCGGGCAGCGATTCGGGCGCGGTGTTCGATCTGGGCAACGCGCTGGCGCGCAACGATGCGCCGCTGCGCGCCGTCAATGCGCAGGTGTTCGGCCCCGCGCCGGCGCCGATTGCCCGCATCCGCGGCCGCCACCGGGTCCGGCTGCTGGTCAAGGCGCCCAAGGGCGTCGCCCTGCAGGACGCGCTGACCCGCTGGCTGGCACCGGTGCGGCTGAAGGGCGATGCGCGGCTGGCGGTCGATATCGACCCGCAGAGCTTCTACTGACCGGGGGGCAGCCCGGCCTCGGCGGCGTGGGTTTCGCAGAACGTGTCGGCGCGTTGCTTGGCCGGACGGTCGCGCAGCCGTTCGGCATAGGCGCGAAAGGCCGGGCGGTCCTCGATCGACTTGAAATCGAGCCCCCAGATCACATGCGAACCGACATAGACATCGGCGGCGGAAAACGCGGGGCCGGCCACATGATCCTGCGCCGTTACCGCCCGTTCCAGAGTGTCCATGGTGCGGTCGAAACTGCCGTATCCGGCCATCCGTTCGCGGTCCTTGTCCACCTCGAACCCCAGCGCGCGGTTGGTCACCGCCGCTTCGAGCGGGCCCGCGGCAAAGAACAGCCAGCGATAATAGGCCGCCCGGTCCGCCGGGGCTGGGGCCAGGCCGACTTCGGGAAAGGCATCAGCCAGATAGGCGCAGATCGCGGCGCATTCCGAAACCAACCGGGCCCCGTGCACCAGCACGGGAACCTTGCCCATCGGGTTCAGGCGGCGAAAATCGGGGGCCGCCATTCCGGCGCCATAGCCGATCCATTCGACCTCGTAGGCGGCGCCGACCTCTTCGAGCATCCAGTGGGCGATGCGGGCGCGGGACATCGGGTTGCTGTAGAGCGTGAGCGGTGCGGACATGGGCGGGCCTCGTTCGGGTGGAACCTGCGCCAGCGTCGCACAGGCGGCGGCACCGGTCCATCCCGGCCTGCACGTGCTGTGCGGGAATGCACAGTAAATCCGCAGCCGCTGTTTCTTCTCGCATTGGAAAATTAACAGGCGTATGAGCCTTGCATGGCCCGGATCATGCATCTTGCCGATGCGCGGAGCCTGCCGCTCTGGCGCAGGCCGGTTTCGCTGCTCTTCCTGACCGCTATGGCGATGCCGGTGGCGTTCTATTCGTGGTATGCGCTGCTCAACAATTTCGTGATCGAGGCCGCCGGGTTCGACGGCGCCGATATCGGCCTGCTGCACACGGTGCGCGAGATCCCCGGCTTTCTGGCCGTGGGGGTGATCGCGATCATCATCTTCGTTCGCGAACAGGTGCTGGGGCTGGTTTCGCTGGCGATGCTGGGCGTGGCCACGGCCTTTACCGCGTGGTTCCCGTCGCTGGGCGGGCTGCTGGCGCTGACCCTGCTCAGTTCCATCGGCTTTCACTATTACGAGACGGTGAACCAGTCGCTGCAACTGCAATGGCTGCCCAAGACCCGCGCGCCCCAGATCCTGGGCTGGCTGATGGCGGCGGGATCGGCGACCACGCTGGTGGTGTTCGTGCTGATCGTCCTGATGTGGGAAACGCTGGACCTGTCCTACAACCTGGTGTTCATGGTTTCGGGCGGGTTCACCGCGCTGGTGGCGATCTTTGCATTGCTGGCCTATCCGCAATTCGAGGCGCCGCATCCGCAGGTCAAGAAGATGGTGCTGCGGCGGCGCTACTGGCTCTACTACGCGTTGCAGTTCATGGCCGGGGCGCGGCGGCAGATCTTCATGGTCTTTGCCGGGTTCATGATGGTCGAGAAATTCGGCTTCGAAGTGCATCAACTGACCAGTCTCTACCTGATCAACCTGGTTATCAACATGGCCGTGGCACCGCTGCTGGGCCGGCTGGTGGCGCGGTATGGCGAACGGCGGACGCTGATCTGCGAATATGTGGGGCTGGCCTGCGTGTTCCTGGCCTATGGCGGCATCTACTGGTTCGGCTGGGGCGTGCTGCTGGCCGCGACGCTCTACGTGATCGACCACATCCTGTTCGGGCTGGCGCTGGCGCTGAAGACCTATTTCCAGAAGATCGCCGACCCCGGCGACATCGCGCCCACGGCGGCTGTGGCGTTCACCATCAATCATATCGCGGCGGTGTTCCTGCCGGTCCTGCTGGGGCTGTTATGGGTGATCTCGCCCTCGGCCGTGTTCGGGCTGGCCGCGCTGATGGCACTGGTTTCGCTGGCATTGTCGCTGCTGATCCCGCGCCACCCCGAGCCCGGCAATGAAACCGTGTTCTCGCGCCCGGTGCCCTTGGCGAAACCGGCGGAATAGCCGATGTCGGGACGCGGCCGGTTCCTGACCGGATCGACGATGGGCCATGTGGTGCGGATGACGCTGACCGGCGCCATGGGCATCACCTTTGTGTTCGTCGTCGATGCCGCCAACCTGTTCTGGATCTCGCTGCTGGGGGATGCGCGGCTGGTGGCGGCGGTCGGCTTTGCCTTCGCGGTGCAGTTCTTTTCGGTGTCGTCGGGCATCGGGCTGATGATTGCCTCGACCGCGCTGATTTCGCGGTCGATCGGAGCGGGCAACCGCGCGCAGGCCCGCCGCCATGCCGGCAGCGCCATCGTCATTGCGGGATGTGCCCAGCTCACGGTGGCCACGTTGCTGGTCGTGTTCCGGCACGAGTTGCTGGCGCTGGCCGGTGCGCAGGGGGAAACCGCGGCGATGGCGGCGCGATACCTGGCGATCTCGCTGCCGTCGCTGGGGGTGATGGCCGTCGGCATGATCGCCAACGGCGCGTTGCGGGCCGAGGGCGACGGACGCCGGTCGATGCTGGTCACGCTGCTCTCCGGTGCCGTGGCGATGGTGGTCGACCCGGTGATGATCTACGGGCTGGGCTGGGGGCTGGACGGCGCCGCCTGGGGGCTGGTGATGTTCCGCTTCGTGATGACGGCGATCGCGCTGCGCTTCGCTATCTCTACCCACGACCTGATCGCGATGCCGCGCCTGGCCGGTATCGCGGACAGCCTGCGCCCCTTTCTCACCATCGCGCTGCCGGCGATCCTGACCCAGCTCGCCACCCCGGCGGGGGGCTACATGCTGACCGGCGTGATGGCGCAATATGGCGACGATGCGATGGCCGGCTGGGCGGTGGTCGGGCGGCTGCTGGTGGTGGCCTTTGGCGGCATCTTTTCGCTGGCCGGCGCGATCGGCGGCATCTTCGGGCAGAATTTCGGCGCCTGCGACTACGGGCGGGTGCGGCAGACCTACCGCGATGCGCTGATCTTCGGGCTCGCCTATGTGCTGGTCACATGGGCGGTGCTGGCGCTGGCCGGGCGCGCCGTGGTCGACGCCTTTGCGTTGTCGCCCGAGGGGGCGGGGGTGGTGCTGGCCTTTACCCATGTCGCCGCCGGCGGGTTCCTGTTCACCGCCGGGCTCTATGTCGCCAATTCGGCCTTCAACGCCATGGGCAAACCGGTGCGCGCCACGATGATGAACTGGCTGCGCGAAGGCGCGCTGACGCTGCCGTTTGCCCTGCTGCTGTCGGGCTGGTTCGGGGCCACCGGCGTGGTCTATGCACAGGCGGCCACCGGCATCGCGGCGGGGCTGCTGGCCGGGGCCTGGGGCTGGTATTTCGTGCGCGGGCTGGACCGGCGGATGGTGCCGCCGCTTGACCTCGAACCGCCGCGCCCCTACGCCAATGCCGACCGTTTCCGGAGACGCTGATGCCCACCTATACCGCACTGACCACCCTGACCGGCAGATCCCAGGCCGAGGCGCTGGGCGCGGCGATGGAACGGCTCGACCCGGAACCGACCGGCATCGGCGTGTTCGAGGTCGAGGACGGATCGGGCCTGTGGGAGGTCGGCGGCTATTTCACCGACGCCCCGGACGACGCCGCGCTGGCGCTGCTGGCGGCGGCGTTCGGCGCGAAACCCTTTGCGATATCGGAACTGCCCGAAACCGACTGGGTGGCCCATGTGCGCCGGGGACTGGCCCCGGTCGAGGCGGGCCGGTTCTTTGTCTATGGCAGCCATGACGCCGAAAAGGTGCCTGCCGACAGGATCCCGCTGCTGATCGAGGCGGCGATGGCCTTTGGAACCGGTCATCACGGCACCACGCTGGGCTGCCTGCAGGCGCTGGACCGGCTGATCGCGGACGGGTTCGCGGCGACGCGGGTGGCCGATATCGGCTGCGGCACCGCGGTTCTGGCAATGGCCGCGGCGCGGGTCTGGGGCGGCGAGGTGATCGCCTCGGATATCGACCCGGTGGCGGTCGAGGTGGCCGAGGCCAACCTGCAGGCCAATGGCATGGGCGGCGCGGTGCGCTGTGTCGAGGCCGCCGGGTTCGGACACGAGGCGCTGGCACGGGCCGCGCCCTATGATCTGATCTTTGCCAATATCCTGAAGGGGCCGCTGATCGCGTTGGCGCCGGATCTCGCCGCGCATCTGCGCCCCGGCGGTCATGCGATCCTGTCGGGTATCCTGAACGAACAGGCCGACGAGGTGGCGGCGGTCTATGCCGGGGCGGGGCTGGCCGAGGCCGGCCGCGACCGGATCGGCGAATGGACCACGCTGCTGCTGACGCGGAACTGAGCGCGGGCGGCGTTAACGAAACCGGCAAGAGTTGACGCGTGTTTTAGCCAACTGCCGCAATTTCGCCACAATCGAACCGTAGTCCCTGTCGCCGTTGGTGTGTGGGGCCTGTTTTTCCCGGAGACGGTTCATGTCTGGTATCGAGTCCGATTTTGACGATCGTTTGCGCCGTCTGGAGATCCGCCGCCCCGTGGCGGGCGGCCCGCTGCGCCCCGGCAACCGGCGGCCGGCCCCGCCGCTGCGGGCGGCGGCGGCGGTGCCGCTGGCCGCGTTTCTGGTGCTGTTCCTGGTGTTCAAGGGGGTCGTGATCGCGCATCTGGGTGGTGCGGCCTACGAGGCGCGGCTGGTTGCGCTCGGGCAGGGCGGCCTGCCGATGAGGATCGGCGTAGCCGTCCTGCAACCCTACCCGGTTTCGCTGCGGGTGGCGCGCGAACTGGGGCCGCTGCTGCGCTGAACGCGCCGGCCTGCCGACCCGCTGCCGACCCGCTGCCACCCCGCTGCCACCCCGCTGCCACCCCGCTGCCACCCCGCTGCCGCGCGCGCCGGGGCGATTTTCGCCGGACCGATTTGCGGACTCGAACCCGCGTTGGAAACCCGCTACCAATTCGGACGGACCCCTCGGGGATCGACGACACAGCTATCGGGAGACCATCGCATGACCATGCCGAATTCCACCGCCGAACTGGACCGGGCCGCACATCTGCACCCCTATACCGATGCCCGCAAGCTGGAGGCCGAGGGCCCGCGCGTGATCGACCGGGGCGACGGCGTTTTCGTGTTCGACGAGCAGGGCAACAGCTATCTCGAGGGCCTGTCGGGACTGTGGAGCGTGGGTGTCGGCTTCAACCAGCCGAGGCTGGTCGAGGCGGCGGCCGAACAGATGGCCAGGCTGCCCTATTACCACACCTTCGCGCAGAAGACCCACGGGCCGGCGGCCCGGCTGGCCGACAAGCTGGTCGAGATGACGCCTGAGGGGCTGACCCGCGTCTTCTTCACGTCGTCCGGGTCCGAGGCCAACGACACCGTGGTCAAGATGCTGTGGTATTTCAACAATGCCCGCGGCCGGCCGGAGAAGAAGAAATTCATCTCGCGGCTGGGGGGGTATCACGGGATCACCATCGCGTCCGGGTCGCTGACCGGGTTGCCGTGGAACCATACGGATTTCGACCTGCCGGCGATCCCGGTGCGTCATGTGACAAGCCCCAATGCCTGGCAGAACGCCCGCGACGGCGAGAGCGAGGCCGATTTCGCCCAGCGGCTGGCGGATGAGCTGGAGGCGGTCATCGCCGAGGAGGGGGCCGAGACCATCGCCGCCTTCATCGGCGAGCCGCTGATGGGGGCCGGCGGCGTGATCGTGCCGCCGGAAGGATACTGGGACAAGGTGCAGGAGATCTGCCGCCGCCACGAGATCCTGATCGTGGCCGACGAGGTGATCACCGGGTTCGGCCGCACCGGCAACCTGTGGGGCTGCGACACGTTCGGGATCAAGCCCGACGTGCTGGTGATGTCGAAGCAGCTGACATCGAGCTACATGCCGCTGGCCGCGATCGCGATCTCCGACGAGATCTATCAGGGGATCGCCGACAACAGCGCACGGCACGGCACGTTCGGGCACGGGTTCACCGCCTCGGGCCACCCCGTCGCGACCGCGGTGGCGCTGGAGAACATCGCCATCATCGAGGAACAGGGGCTGGTGGCCAACGGCGCCGCCGTGGGAGCCGCGCTGCAGGCCGAACTGCGCCGGCGGTTCGGCGATCACCCGCTGGTGGGCGAGGTGCGCGGCACCGGCATGATCGCGGCGGTGCAGCTCTGCGCCGACCGCTCCACGCGGCGGGCGCTGGCGCCCGAGGGCAAGCTGGGCGGCTATGTGTTCGAACGGGCCCATGACCACGGGCTGATCATCCGCAACATCAAGGATGCCGTCGCCTTCTGCCCGCCCCTGATCCTGAGCGAGGCGCAGATGCACGACATGCTCGACCGGTTCGCGCTCACGCTCGACGATGCGCTGGACTGGGCGCGGGCCGAGGGGCTGGTGTAGGACTTCCGGCAGATCCGGGGCGCTCATCGGCCCTTGCGGGCCACTTCGCTGGCTGCAGCGCGACGGGCGCCCCGTGATCCGGGGTCAGCCCGTCAGCTCATCGTAGCATTCCAGTGCCTTGGCGGCATACATCATCGACGGGCCGCCGCCCATCTGGATCGTCATCGCCAGCACGTCGGCGAGTTCTTCGCGCGTCGCCCCGGCCTTGACCAGCGAGTCCACATGCAGCGAAATGCAGGGTTCGCAGCGCACCGCGACGGAGATGCCGAGGGCGATGAATTCCTTGGTCTTGAAATCCAGGACCCCGCCTTCCTTGACCGCCTTGCCCAGCCCGCCAAACGCGCGGGCGGCGTCGGGGATCGCCCCGTTCAGGTTGCGCAGCCCGCCACGGGTGTCAGAGAGTTTTTCTTTCCAGCTCATGGTCGCCTTCCTTGTCACGAAGTTGCTGGCCCCCCTGATCGCGCATTGTCGCGGTCCGGTCCTTGATACTTGTCATGTTCGTCGCCGTTCCCAGACCAGGGCCAGGTTGTTGGCGGGCATCTCGACCCGGGCCACCGGGGTCAGCCCGGCCGATCGTGCCCAGCCGGCAACCTGCCGGTCATCCTTGTAGCCGATCTCGGGGTCGCTGGCCTGCAGGGCGGCGTGAAAGGAGCGGTCGCCATCGCTTGTCAGGGCGCCGGCGCGCATGAACGGGCCATAGAGCAGGAACCGGCCATCAAGCGCCAGCGCGCGGGCCGTTTCCGCGATCACCGTTTCGGCCTCGGTGTCGCTGATCAGGTGCAGCAGGTTCACCAGCACCACCAGCGCCTTGCCCGATTGCGACGCGCTCCAGCCGGGCCGGGCCGCATCGAGCGCGAGCGGCGGCGCCACGTTGGTGAGCCCCGCATCGGCGACATGGGCCGCGATGCTGGCGCGGCGGACGGCATCGGGTTCGGTCGGTTGCCAGGTCAGGCCGGGGCGGGTGGCGGCAAAGGCCACGACATGCTGGCCGGTGCCGCTGGCCAGTTCCAGCGCCGCGCCCGTCTCGGGCGCGTAGCGGTCCAGAAGATCGCAGATCGGCGGCGCGTTGCTGGCCGCGGAGGGGGCGAAGAGCCGGTCGCCCTCCTGCGGATGGGCGAAGCTGGCGGTGGCGGGCAGGGATTTGCGGATCATGGCCGCAGACTGCCATGACGGGAAGGGCGAGAAAAGGGCCGGGGCGACCCGGCAGCTCACTCGGCAGGTCACTCGGCCGCGATCACCACCGAACAGGCGTGACAGGCGCTGTCGCCGCGCTGGCTGAACCAGCGGCAGGTGGCCCGGATCGGACAGGGCGGCCTGCGGTCGTGCAGGGGCAGGTCGTCGATGGCGAGAAAGCTCAGAACCCGGTCGATGGCCCGGCAGCGGTCGCCGGTCCAGTTGTCGCAGCCCTGTTCGGCGCAGTCGGAGGCAAAGCGCATCCGCGCTTCGGGCGGGCCGTGGCGTGCGGCGGTTTCAACGAAAGTCCCGTCGACGGGCAGCGCGGTGCGCATGCGCTGCAGGTGGCCGTCGGGGCCCTTGACGCCCAGCAGCAGGTTTCCGTCCTCGCAGCGCGCGTTGGGGCAGGTTTTCCCGGTTTCGCACATCACCCGGTCCCCCGTCCGGCCGGTGCCGCGCCCGTCCGTGCCCCCGGAGAGCGGCACGGCGACCCGTGCGGCCGCAGGATCGACCGGTGCCAGCTATCCGGGAACGCCACCGCCACCGGCCTGCCGGCCCCGGCGCCGGCAACGTGGTCGAGAACCGCCCGATGCACGGCCCGGCGCAGGTTCGCCTCGGCATCCGGGGTCAGTTCGATGTCGCCCGTATCGACTACTATTCTGGCCATGTCCTGTCGTGCTCCCAATCCGGTTTCGCCATCTCAATGCGCTGCCGACAAATCTGGCGCGGCACCTTTAGGCTAGAACAAGGTCCGATCCGGTCCTATGCCGGTATTCCTGACCCTGCATCCGGCGTTGCCTGACCGCGGGTCATGCAACATAAAGGACGGCACGAAATGCGGACCGTGAGGAAGGAGGGGGTCATGGACGAAGCACAGATACATGAAGCCGTGACGCATCACATACCGGGGTTCCTGCCCGGTGCAGATGGCAGCGACACGATGATGACCTGGGTGGCGATCGGCATGATCGGTGCGGTGATGGGCGTGGGGATCCTGTATCTCACCCTGCACGCGCTGCCCGAGAAGATGGCCCATGGGACCAACCATGCGCAATTGCAGGTGATCGGCATCCTGGCGGTGCTGGCGCTGTTCACCCATAACAACGTCTTCTGGGTGCTGGCGCTGCTGATCGCGGCGTTTCGGATGCCCGATTTCCTGAGCCCGCTGCAGCGGATCGCGGATTCGCTCGATGAGATCAAGGAACAGGGGCGCTGACAGCATGTTCGAATTCACGCTGTGTTCGATGCTCACGATCCTGCCCGATTACCTGTTCCGGCGGTATGTGCAGGACAAACGGATCGGACGCGAGATCACGTTCTTCTCGGTCTGGTACGAACTGCGCTGGGGGATCTCGTCCTGCGCGATCCTGACGATCAGCCTGATCGCGCTGATTTTCTTCTATCACCCGGCGACGAACAATATCGGGTCGTTCTTTCGCACCCTGACGCTTCTGCCGGAAACCGGCGGGCGGGTCGCGGAGGTGCTGGTCGAGAACAACCAGCATGTCGAGGCCGGGCAGGTGCTGTTTCGCATCGACGACGCGTCGCAGCGCGCGGCGGTGGAGACCGCCCGGATGCAGGTGGCCGAGGTCGAGGCGTCGCTGGCCGTTGCGCGGGCCGACCTGGACGCGGCCGAAGGGCAGGTGGCGCAGGCCCGCGCCGCGCTGGCCCAGGCCCGGGACCAGTTCGAACGCCAGTCGACCCTGCTGACCACCGGCTCGGCGGCGGCGCGCGAATCCGAGGTCGAGCGCTACCAGAACCTCGTCAACCAGCGCACGGGCGAGGTCGATGCGGCGCTGGCCAACAAGGTTGCGGTCGAGGAGAACATCAACACACTGATCCCCGCGCGGCGCTCCAGCGCCGAAGCCGCGCTGGCCCAGGCCGAGGCCGAGCTGAACAAGACCGTGATCAAGGCCGGTGTCGATGGCCGGCTGGACCAGTTCGCGCTGCAGGTGGGCGATTATGTCAACCCGATCCTGCGTCCCGCCGGTATCCTGGTCCCGTCCGAGTTCGAGGAACGCGACCGGTTCGTGGCCGGGTTCGGGCAGCTCTCGGCCAGCGTGATCAAGCCCGGCATGTTCGCGGAAATGGGCTGCCTCGCCAGGCCGTTCAAGGTGGTTCCGATGGTCGTGGTCGAGGTGCAGGATGTGATCCCGTCGGGACAGTTCCGCCCCACCGACCGGCTGATCGACCCCGCCGACATCACCCGGCCCGGGATGCTGACGGTGTTCCTCGAGCCGCTCTACAAGGGGCAGGCCGACCCGCTGCCGCCGGGCAGCACCTGTTTCGCCAATGTCTACACCAACAACCATGACCGGCTGGAAAACGATGACAGCCTGGGCACCGGTCAGCGCATCTTTCTGCATGTGGTGGATACGGTCGGGCTGGTGCACGCGATCCTGCTGCGCGCCAAGCTGCTGCTGTTGCCGGTCAAGCTGCTGGTCTTTTCGGGGCACTGAACGGGCACTGCTGATCCGCCGCTCCGGGGCCTCGCGTCCGCGCGGGGCTGGATCACTTCGCGCGTTCGCGGTGACGATTGAAACACTTCGGATTCCTGCAGGAGGCGGAAGCAGTTCTTTGCCGCACAAGCAATGGCTATCCGCCGAACTCACCCGAACATTTGTTTCGGAAGGGCGCGTGGGATTGTCGGTGACCTGTCACGGAACATGGCTGGGGTGGTAAGATTCTGGATTTAGATGTTATCTTTTAGAATCAATGACTTAATCTGAGGGGCCGATGGAGATGTTGCGGGCTTGGCGCCTCGCTTAGTCAGAACAATCTCAGCTGACGAGCACCTGAAATGTGCTCCTTGACCTCAGTAATAGTCGTTTCAGTTTTAAGGTGTGATCCGGCAAGCTGCTGCTTTTCTACAATTGCACATCGTAGCGTGTCGTTCTTTGAAAGGACGACTTCAGAGTTGTCTAAGCGCTTGACGAAGTCTGCATCCTCCATTGACGCTGTGAAGGTGTTTGTGCCGTCAGTGAACCGCCAAAGATAACCCTCTTCGAACTGGGCACTGACGATTTTCAACAGCGCTTCTCGCTCCACCGTGGTTTCCGTGATCTCGTCTTTGGTCGGTTCGGGGACTATTGCAGAGCTGACGTCTGCCTTGGTGAGTGTAAGGTCCGGTTCATCCTTGCTGCCGTTGGCCTCATCCAAAATGACTTTCTGAATTCCCTGTGGCTTGAAAGATGTCTTCACAAATTTCTCAGTGGCCTCCCGCGTAGGATAATCCTCCAACAGAACAATGGTCCGCTGATCTACAACGATTGTCGTTCCGTCCTTCGTCAGCGTAGTGGTGCCGTCGTCGTTCCTTGTCACTTGCTCGGGTTTCTTACCGTTCAGCCACTTCAGCGCTTTGAAGAATCCAACGGTTCCGCCCACGACGGTGCCGCCCTTGATGATCAAATCAAGAAGTTGGTTCGCCGCTGTCACCCGGTCAGGGTGTGCCGCGACGAAGTCGAGAATGTCGGAAATGTAGCTTACGTCTAGGGAGAGAAGGGCGACAAAGCTACCTTTCTCGGTTGCCCTGATCTTAAGCTTTACGTCCGCGCGGTCATTATTGAGTGCCCGGTTTGCTGCCTCAAAAAACTCGCCGAGCGCTAACAGGGAAGGGGCCAAGTCGGCAACGTCTATCTCGCCGTTGTCAACAGACGGCCCATCGAATCCGATCCGAAACGTTGTCACTGCTCAAACCTCTTTTCTGCCTCGTATGACATGGCAGGGGTCACCATGTCACGCTCTCGTTTACCGAGCGTGTCGTTCCTACTGTGGATTCAGATTGTTGCGGGATTTGTTGCGGGAAAGGTTCGAATCTACTTTCTTAAAACACGCAACTTCAAAAATTCATTATATAAATCAACATCTTACACGAAAGTCTGGCTGGGGTGGTAGGATTCGAACCTACGGTACACGGTACCAAAAACCGCTGCCTTACCACTTGGCTACACCCCAACGGTGACGCGCTAATTAAGCCGCGTGGCGCGGAGGTGCAAGACCTGAAATCGCAGAAATGCGGGGAAGGCGGAACTCTATCCCAGCCGCAGCAGGATGGCGCCGTCGCGGCTGCCGGCTTCGACCGCTTCATGGGCCGCGGCGCATTCGGCCATGTCATAGACATGGGCCACGGGGATATCGAGTGCGCCCGCCTCCAGCGCGGCGGTCAGCCGGGCGGTGGTGGCCTGTCGCTGCCGGGGCGTCAGCAGGTAGATCAGCACCAGTTCCAGCGTCACCGCCTTGAACATCAGCGGATAGAAGGGCATCGCCGGGGTCATCGCGCGGGCAGAGCCGTAGGCGCAGATATGCCCGTTCTCGGCGATCACCTCGGTATCCGTTTCGGCGTTGATCCCGAACTCCACCTCGACGATCCGGTCCACCGGGGCGCCATCGTTCGCAGACAGGATCCGGGCGGCGAGATCCGGGTCGCCAAAGTCCAGTACCGTATCGGCACCGGCGGCGCGGGCGCGTTCGATCCCGGCGCCGCGCGCGGTGGCGATCACCCTGGCGCCGCCCCATTTCGCCAGTTGCACCGCCAGCAGGCCGACGGTTCCGGCGCCGCCCTGAACCAGGACCGTGCCGCCTTCGACCTCGCCGCCGTTGAACACGGTGAAGGCGGCGGTCAGACCGGGAATGCCGAGACTGGCCCCGGTTTCCATCGACACGGTGTCGGGCAGCGCGACCGCCTGATCTCCGGGCAGGGTGATCCGGGTGGCCGCGGTGCCGAAGGGGCGCTGCCACTGGCCGTTCCAGACCCAGACACGCTCACCCAGGCGGCTGGCCGGGACGCCGTCGCCGATGGCCGAGATCACGCCTGCGCCATCGCTGTGCGGGATGATCGCGGGCCAGGGCAGCTCGGTCTCACCTGCGCGGGCCCCGGCGCGGCGCTTGACGTCGCTCGGGTTTACGCCCGAACAGGCCAGATCGACCGTGACCTCGCCGGGGCCGGGGGGCGGGCAGTCGAAGCTTTCCAGTTTCAGAACCTCGGCGGCGGGTCCGAAGGCGCGGTAGGCGATGGCTTGCATGGGGGCTCCTGCGGGTTGTGCCGGGATCATCCTAGCCGGAGCGGTGGCGATTGCCAGCGGACACCCGGATTCCGCAAGGCGCCGAACCGGTGAGCCGCGCGGCTCAGTCCCTGATTTCGCCGGGCCTGACGCCCCAGAGATGATCCTTGAGCGTCCAGCCCCGGTATCCGCCGGCGCTGACGCGGCACCAGGCCGGGTCGCATTCGCCCAGTCGCGCGACGACCCCCAGTTCGAGCGCGGCAACAACCGGGGAGGCCGGATCGGGCCGGGCATGAAGTCGCAGCATGTCCTGTTCGACCAGCACCGTGCGCGCGCCCGACAGCAGCGCATAATGCACCCAGCCCCCCGCGCCGTCACGGTCCTGCACCCGGCGCCAGTGGCCATGTTCGGCGGTGATCATCAACGGCATGTTGCGGCGCTTGAACACCCAGTCGATGCGATGGGTCAGCGACGGGCCGCGGCGCACGTTGCCTTCGGCGGCCTTGAGCGAGACGAAGCGGGGCAGGGGCAGGTTGGTGACCGCGCCGACGCGGTTCACGGTGGCGTCCTGCGCGGACGCAGCGATGGCTGAAACAAGCAGCGCGACAACCAGCCCGCCACGCCTGATTCCTGATCGTATCCGCACGCGTATCCGCCCGTTCGTTGCCGTCTGCCTCCGCCGCGTTTCTTTGCCGCGACCCCCGGCGGGTTCTTGTGCCTCGCCGGTTCCTGCGCCACCATGCCACCGTCGGCACTGATTTGAAAAGCGGCAGGAGAGCGGAAGTGGCAAGAGAACGTCTGAGTGTGGTCGTGACGCGACGGTTGCCCGAGGCGGTGGAAACCCGGTTGAGCGAGCTGTTCGATGTAGTTCTGCGCGAAGACGATCAGCCGATGACGCGCCAGCAACTGGCGCAGGCGATGCGCGGCGCGGATGTGCTGGTCCCGACGGTCACCGACACCATCGATGCGGGGCTGCTGGCACAGGCCGGGGACCGGCTGAAGCTGATCGCCAACTACGGGGCGGGCGTGGACAATATCGACGTGGCCACCGCGCGGCAGCGCGGGGTGCTGGTGTCGAATACGCCGGGCGTGCTGACCGATGACACCGCCGACATGACGATGGCGCTGATTCTCGCCGTGACCCGCCGCATTCCCGAAGGGCTGGCGGTCATGCAGAAAGGCGACTGGCGGGGCTGGGCGCCGACCGCGTTGCTGGGCGGGCGGGTCAGCGGGCGGCGGCTCGGTATTCTCGGCATGGGGCGGATCGGACAGGCGGTGGCGCGGCGAGCGGCCGCGTTCGGCATGCAGATCCACTATCACAACCGCCGCCGGCTGCGCCCGGAGGCCGAGGACGAGCTTCAGGCGACCTATTGGGAAAGCCTCGACCAGATGGTGGCGCGGATGGACGTGATTTCGATCAACTGCCCCTCGACCCCGTCGACCTATCACCTGATGAACGCCCGCCGGCTCAAGCTGATGAAACCCTCGGCGGTGATCGTGAACACCTCGCGCGGCGAGGTGATCGACGAACATGCACTGACCCGGATGCTGCGCGCGGGCGAAATCGCGGGGGCCGGGCTGGACGTCTATGAACACGGCACCGACATCAACCCGCGCCTGCGCGAGCTCGAAAACGTGGTGCTGCTGCCTCACATGGGGTCCGCCACGCTCGAAGGCCGGGTCGAAATGGGCGAAAAGGTCATCATCAACATCAAGACCTTCGAGGATGGCCACCGCCCGCCCGACCAGGTCGTGCCCGCGATGCTCTGAGCGCCTTGCGCGCCTTCGTCGCCATTCCGGTTCCCGATGCGGTTGCCGCATCGCTGGCGGCGTTGCAGGCGCGGCTGCCCGGCGGCCGCCGCGTTCCGCGCGAGAACCTGCACCTGACGCTGGCCTTTCTCGATGACCAGCCCGAACCGGCGCTCGAGGAATTGCATGGCGAACTCGGGGATCTGGGCGCGGCGGCATTCGACCTGACGCTGGCCGGGCTGGGCGTGTTCGGCGGCGACCGGCCCCGCCTGCTCTATGCCGATATCGCGCCGAATACCGCACTGTCCGACCTGCATCGCGCGGTCATGGGGGCGGCGCGGCGCGCGGGGATGCAGCTGCCGCGGCGCCGGTTCCACCCGCATGTCACCCTGGCGCGGTTCGGCGCCGGGGACGCGGCGGGGCTGGGCGGGTTCATCGCCGCACATGGGGCCACGCCGCTGCCCGGCTTTCGCGCGACGGGGTTCGGGCTCTACCGGTCGATCCTGCGGCCCGACGGGGCGGTTCACGACATGCTTGCCGGATACAACCTTGGGTGATCGCGATTGCAAGCCCAGGTTGCGGGGTTAAGATCGACGGCGACTCGCAGCCCAGGGGAGGGGGAGATGACACCGAAAGCGATCGGATGGGCCGCCGTGGCGGCTCTGCTGGCCTTGCCGGTTTCCGCGCAGGAAACCGCGGACAGCGTGGCACCCGAGGCGGCAACCGCCGGAGCGTTTGCCGGGGCATCGGACGCGGCCCAGGCGGCGATGCGGGCCAAGGCCGAGAACCGGCCCGTCGAGGCGGAGGACTGGATGGTCGTCGCGGCCAACCCACTGGCGGTCGAAGCCGGCGCGGAGGTCCTGCGGGCCGGCGGCAGCGCCGCGGACGCAATGATCGCCGTGCAGACCGTTCTGGGGCTGGTCGAGCCGCAGAGTTCAGGGCTGGGCGGCGGGGCATTCCTAGTCTGGTACGACGCGGCGAGCGGCGAACTGACCACGCTGGACGGGCGGGAAGCCGCGCCGCTGGCGGTCACGCCCCGGCTGTTCCAGGATGAAAGCGGCGAGCCGCTGGGGTTCTTCGATGCGGTGGTCGGCGGCCGCTCGGTCGGCACGCCGGGAACGCCCGCGCTGCTGGAAGAGGCGCACCGTCGCTGGGGCCGCAGCCCGTGGCCGTCGCTGTTCGATGCGGCAATCGGGCTGGCAAGGGACGGGTTCACCGTTTCGCCCCGGCTGGCGGGGCTGGTCGAGGGCGACGCCGAACGGCTGGGCCGGTTCCCGGCGACGGCCGCGTATTTCCTGCCCGGCGGCGACCCGGTTCAGGCGGGCGACACGCTGCAGAACCCGGCCTATGCGCAGACGCTGCAGATGCTGGCGGACAAGGGCGCGGCGGGGTTCTATGCCGGTCCGGTGGCGACCGGGATCGTGCAGACGGTGCAGGGCGCGCCAGGCAATCCCGGCGTCCTGTCGGCTGTCGACCTGGCGCTCTACCAGGTGCGCGAACGCCCGGCGACCTGCGCGGGGTTCCGCAGCTACGATGTGTGCGGCATGGGGCCACCGTCGTCGGGGGCGCTGACCGTGGGGCAGATACTGGGCCTGCTCGACCATTACGACCTGTCCGCGCTCGGGGCCGGGGATGCCGGGGCGTGGCGGCTGATCGGCGATGCCTCGCGGCTGGCCTTTGCCGACCGGGGCCGCTACATGGCCGACAGCGATTTTGTTCCGGTTCCGGCCAGCGGGCTGATCGCACCCGCCTATCTGAAGGAACGCGCCGGGCTGCTGGCGGGTGACGATGCGCTGCCCGAGGTGACGCCGGGCAATCCGGCCTTCGATCACGCGCTGAACCGGGCGGATGATGAGTCGATCGAACTGCCGTCGACCTCGCATATCTCGATCGTAGACGGGCAGGGCAACGTGCTGTCGATGACCACGACCATCGAGAACGGGTTCGGGTCGCGGCTGATGACCGGCGGGTTCCTGCTGAACAACGAACTGACCGATTTCTCGTTTCGCAGTCACCGCGACGGCGTACCGATCGCCAACCGGGTCGAACCGGGCAAGCGGCCCAGATCGTCGATGGCCCCCAGCATCGTGATGCAGGACGGCAGGCCGGTTCTGGCCATCGGATCGCCCGGCGGTAGCCGGATCATCGGCTATGTCGCGGCGACCATCATCGCCTGGGCAGACTGGGGTCTCGACATCCAGCAGGCGATATCGCTGCCGCACGCGGTCAACCGGTTCGGCACATATGATCTCGAGATCGGAACAGGGGCCGAGGCCCTGCAGCAGGATCTGGAGGCGCTGGGCTACGAGGTCAACCTGCGTGACCTGACGTCGGGCCTGCACGGGATCGATCTGCGTGACGGGTTGAAGGGTGGCGCCGATCCGCGCCGCGAAGGTATAGCGTTGGGCGAATAGGGCAGGCCAACAGGAGAAGACGATGGGTCAGGCGATGGCGCTGGAGCGCAACGAAGCGGGGATCGAAACGGTGACGGGCATCCTCGCGCAGCGGTTCGCGGACCGCTGCCAGACCGGGGCCGCGATCCGCGAGCAGCATGGCCACACCACCACCTGGATCGCCAACCAGCCGCCCGATGCGGTGGTGTTTCCCGAGAATACCGACGAGGTGGCGGGCATCGTCGCGACCTGCGCCGAACATGGTGTGCCGGTCATCGCCTTCGGCACCGGCACCTCGCTCGAGGGGCATGTGAACGCGCCGGCCGGCGGCATCTGCATCGACATGAGCCGCATGAACAAGGTGCTGGCGGTCCATGCGGGCGATCTCGATTGCGTGGTTCAGCCGGGCGTGACCCGCGAGGATCTGAACACCTACCTGCGCGATCAGGGGCTGTTCTTTCCCATCGATCCCGGCGCCAATGCCTCGCTTGGCGGCATGGCGGCGACCCGCGCCAGCGGGACCAACGCGGTGCGCTACGGCACCATGAAGGACAACGTCATCGCGCTCGAGGCGGTGATGGCCGACGGCACCGTGATCCGAACCGCGCAGCGGGCGAAAAAGACCTCGGCCGGCTATGACCTGACCCGGCTGCTGGTGGGGTCCGAGGGCACGCTTGGCATCATCACCGAAATCACCCTGCGCCTGCATGGCATCCCCGAGGCGATGTCGGCGGCGCGCTGTTCCTTTCCGACCGTGGACGCGGCCTGCCAGGCAGCGATGGCGACGATCCAGTTCGGCATCCCGGTGGCGCGGATGGAACTGATCGACGCCCAGAGCGTCAGGGCGGTGAACGCCTATTCCAACCTGTCGCTGCCCGAAACGCCGCTGCTGCTGCTGGAATTCCACGGCTCGGATGCCGCGGTGCGCGAACAGGCCGAGGCCTTTGGCGATCTGGCAGGCGATGTCGGCGGCGAGGAGTTTGCCTTTACCACCAGCCCCGAAGAGCGCACCAAGCTGTGGCAGGCGCGGCACGATTTCTACTGGGCGATGCTGCAGATGCGCCCCGGCGCCAAGGGTCTGGCCACCGATGTCTGCGTGCCGATCTCACGGCTGGCCGACGCGGTGACGCGGGCCGAGGCCAGGGCGGCGGAACTGGGGCTGCTCGCGCCCACCGTGGGGCATGTCGGAGATGGAAACTTCCACACCACGCCGATGATCGACATGAACGACGCCGACGAGGTGGCACGGGCCGAGAGCTTTGTCGGCTGGCTCAACGACATGGCGATCTCGATGGATGGGACCTGCACCGGCGAACATGGGATCGGGCAAGGCAAACGCGCCTATCTCCAGCGCGAACTGGGGCCCGCGACGCGTTACATGGCCGCGGTCAAATCGGCGCTCGATCCGCAGGGCATCCTGAACCCCGGCAAGATCCTCTGACGCCGCCGGGGTTTCGTCCCGGCGCGAAACCTACCATCCGGCCCAGGCAACGAAAAGGCCCCGGCGCCGCAGCGCCGGGGCCGGTTGGCTCCGATCCGTCTTGCGGGATCAGTTCTTCTGCTTGTCCACCATCTTGCCGGCGGTGATCCACGGCATCATGCCGCGCAGTTTCTCGCCCACGGCTTCGATCTGGTGGGCGTCGTTGTTGCGCCGGATCGCCTTGAAGCTCGGCTGGCCGACGCTGCATTCCGCCATCCAGTCGCGCACGAAACGGCCCTGCTGGATATCGTCCAGAACCGCCTTCATCCGCGCCTTGGTTTCGTCATAGGGCAGGATGCGCGGACCCGACACATATTCGCCGTATTCGGCGGTGTTCGAGATCGAGTAGTTCATGTTGGCGATGCCGCCTTCGTAGATCAGGTCCACGATCAGCTTCACCTCGTGCAGGCATTCGAAATAGGCCATTTCGGGGGCATAGCCTGCCTCGACCAGGGTTTCGAAGCCCATGCGGATCAGCTCGACCAGCCCGCCGCAAAGCACGGCCTGCTCGCCGAAGAGGTCGGTTTCGCATTCTTCCTTGAAATCGGTCTCGATGATGCCCGAACGGCCGCCGCCGATGGCCGAGCAATAGGACAGGCCCAGTTCCAGCGCCTTGCCCGAGGCATCGTTATGCACGGCCACTAGGCAGGGCACGCCGCCGCCCTTGACGTATTCGCCGCGCACGGTGTGGCCGGGGCCCTTGGGCGCCATCATGATCACGTCGACGCCGGGTTTGGGCTCGATCAGGCCGAAATGCACGTTCAGGCCATGGGCAAAGGCGATGGCCGCGCCTTCGCGCAGGTTGTCATGCACATATTTGCGATAGGTGTCGGCCTGCAGTTCATCGGGCATGGTGAACATGATCAGGTCGCACCAGGCGGCGGCTTCGGCGATGCCCATCACCTGCAGGCCTTCGCCTTCGGCCTTGGCCGCGCTGGGCGAGCCGTCGCGCAGCGCCACGACGATGTTCTTGGCGCCGCTGTCGCGCAGGTTCAGCGCATGGGCATGGCCCTGGGAG
The DNA here is from genome assembly GCF_003008555.2 of Pukyongiella litopenaei. Classification (NCBI taxonomy): domain Bacteria; kingdom Pseudomonadati; phylum Pseudomonadota; class Alphaproteobacteria; order Rhodobacterales; family Paracoccaceae; genus Pukyongiella; species Pukyongiella litopenaei. The sequence goes on from NZ_CP027665.1 coordinate 3,218,580, forward strand.
CCATAGCCCAGTATCGCCACCTTCTTGTCCTTGATCAGATTGATGTCGCAATCACGGTCGTAATAGACGCGCATGTCGGCGTTCCTTTCTTGATATGTGGTCTGGGGTGGTTCTACGGCGGATGGCAGCGATGTTTGAGTATCCGGGAAGCGGAATATCGATCATCTTCGGAATTTTCATTCGTGAAAAGTTTGGATATGGATCAGATCATGCTGAACGATATCGACCGCCGCATTCTGCGCCATTTTCAGGCTGACCCGAGCCTCTCCACCGCCGAACTGGCCGATCGCTGCCGGATCGCGCCCGGCACATGCTGGCGCCGGCTGGAGCGGATGCAGGAAAGCGGCATCATCCTCGCGCAGGAGGCGGTGATCGACTGGGCGGCGCTGGGCTATGCGGTCGAGGTGTCGCTGCGGTTCACGCTGGACAAGACCCAGCCCCGCGCCTTCGACGATTTCATCGCCGCGGCGCGCGCGGTGCCCGAAGTGCTGGAGATCCAATCCTTCCTCGGCCGCGTGGACGTGCGCCTGTCGGTGATCGCGCGGGACATGGCGGATTATCAGCGGCTCTATCGCGACCGCATCCTGACCCTGCCGCATATCGCCGATATCGAATCGCTGATGCATATCGCGCGGGTCAAGCGGGACGAGGCGCTGCCGGTATGACCGATCTCGACGACACGGACCGCTCGATCCTGCGTCTGTTGGCGCGCGATGCCACCCTGGGGGCGGGGGCGCTGGGGCGCCGGATCGGGTTGTCGCAGCCTGCCACCTGGCGGCGGGTCCGGCGGTTGCAGGATGCGGGCATCCTGAACGGCCGGCGATTGCGGCTGAACGCCGAGGCGCTGGGGTTCGGCGTGACCGTGTTCCTGGGCGTCAAACTGGCGCGCAAGGGACGGGTGAGCCTGGAGGATTTCGAACGCGCGGTCGCCGCCATTCCCGAGGTGCAGACGGTGGAACATGTGCTGGGGCTCTACGATTACCGGCTGCGGGTGGTGGCGCGCGATCTGGCCGATTTCGAACGGGTGCTGCGGCGGCGGATCATGACCCTGCCGGGCGCGGGCGAGGTCGAGGCCAACGTGCTGCTGAGCGAGGAGCGCCGCCCCGGCCCGCTGGGCTGATCGGCCCGCCCGCGCGATCCCCTTTGCCTTTCGGGGTGAAACCGGGTTACCTGCCGGAAACCAGACAGGAGCCCGCCATGCCCGCCCTTCTCGATACCGTCGATCCCGATGGCCTGCAGGAATTTTCGGTCGTGTTCACCGACCGGTCGCTCAATCACATGTCCGCCGCGTTCCAGCAGGTGATGCGCGATATCTCGGAGATGCTGCGCGAGGTCTACAAGGCCGATGCGGTGGCGCTGATCCCCGGTGGCGGCACCTATGCGATGGAGGCGGTCGCCCGCCAGTTCGCGCGGGATGAGAACGCGCTGGTGGTGCGCAATGGCTGGTTTTCCTATCGCTGGAGCCAGATTTTCGAGACCGGCGGGCTGACCGCGCAGGCCACCGTGCTGAAGGCGCGGCGCCAGGGCAATGAGCATCCCGCGCCCTTTGCGCCCGCGCCCATCGACGAGGTGGTGGCGGCGATCCGGGCCGAGCGGCCGGGGATCGTGTTTGCCCCGCATGTGGAAACGGCGGCGGGCGTCATCCTGCCCGACGATTACATCACCGCGATGGCCGGGGCGGCGCATGAGGTCGGCGCGCTGATGGTGCTGGACTGTATCGCCTCGGGCGCGGCCTGGGTCGACATGGGCAAGACCGGGGTCGACGTGCTGATCTCGGCCCCGCAGAAAGGGTGGAGCGCGTCGCCCAGTGCCGGGCTGGTGATGATGTCGGACCGCGCCGCTGCGCGGCTGGAGGAGACCGGGTCGGACAGCTTTGCCCTCGATCTGAAGAAATGGCGGCAGATCATGGCGGCCTATGAGGGCGGCGGCCATGCCTATCATGCGACCCTGCCGACCGATGCGCTGCGCGCCTTCCGGGACACGATGGCGGAGACCCGCGACTACGGTTTCGAAAGGCTGCGCGACGCGCAATGGGAGCTGGGCAACGGGGTGCGGGCGATGCTGCGCGACAAGGGGATCCGGCCGGTGGCCGCCGAGGGTTTCGGCGCGCCGGGCGTGGTGGTCAGCTACACGGACGATCCCGAGATCCAGAACGGCAGCAAGTTTGCCGCGCTGGGATTGCAGATTGCCGCCGGTGTGCCGCTGCAATGCGACGAGGGCGAGGATTTCCGCACCTTCCGGCTGGGGCTGTTCGGTCTGGACAAGCTCTATGACGTGCCCGCCACGCTGGCGCGGCTGAAAACGGCCGTCGACGCGTTGTTCTGAGCGCGCTCGTCCGCCCGGCGGGCGACCTCGCTGGCGCAGGCGTGGCCGCCGGATGCGGTCAGCGCATTCCGAGCCCCATCTTCATCAGGCTGCGCCGGACGGGGGGGAGGGAATAGAGCGCACCCAGACCCATGGCGCGGGCGTCCCGCAGGGGGCGTGCGCTGACCATCGAGGCGCGGTTGAGAAGGTCGATGCCGCGCACGCGCATCCGGATATCGCCGATCCGCGCCTTGTGATAGCTGTCGAGCATGGCGGAATCGCCCAGCCCGTCGGGGCGGGCCGTGGCCAGGTCGAGCAGGCAGCGCAGGTCGCCCAGGCTCATGTTCAGGCCCTGTGCGCCGATCGGCGGCACCACATGCGCGGCCTCGGCCATCAGCGCCAGCCGTTCGCCCGTCAGCCGTTCGGCATGCTGGCTTATGATCGGCCAGAGGGTTCGGCGCGAGGCCAGCCGCAGCGGCCCGAACAGCGCGCAAGACCGTTCCGTCATCGCGGCCTCGAACGCGGTGTCGTCGAGCCGGAGCAGGTCGAGCGCGCGCGCGCCGCGTTCCATCCACACGATCGCCGAGGAGGGCTGTCCCTGCCAGTCCGGCAGCGGCACCATCGTGAACGGCCCGCCCGAGCGGTGGATCTCGGTCGAGACGTTGTCATGCGGCGCGGAATGCGTCACCGCAAAGGCCAGCGCCTTTTGTCCGTAGCGCGTGGTGCGGATACCGATCCCGGCGGCATCGCGCATCGGCGAACTGCGCCCGTCCGCGGCCAGCACCAGCCGGGCGGTCACGCGGGTGCCGTCGCTCAGGCCGACCCGGGCCTCGCCCATGCGGGTGAACAGCGACACGGTCGCGGTGCCGGGGCGGAAATCCACGGTCTGCAGGTCGCCGAGCCGCGCCACCATTTCGCGGCGCAGCAGCCAGTTGGGCAGGTTCCATCCGAACGGGCGGTCCGAGATGTCGGCGGCATCGAAATTGCGCACCACGCGCGGTTCGGGGGTGGCGCCGCCGGCGTCGATGATCCGCATCACCTGCAGCGGGGCGGCGTGGTCCGCCAGCCGGTCCCAGAGCCCGGCGCGGTCGAGCAGGTCGCGGGCCGGTTGCAGGAAGGCGGTCGTGCGCAGGTCCGAGCCTTCGGCATCGCGTTCGGTCACCGGCGGCGCCGGGTCGACGCAGATGACCGAGAACCCAGCCGCGCCGAAGGCCGCCGCCGCCGTCAGCCCGGCAATGCCGCCGCCTGAAACCAGAATGTCGCAGCTGTCGTTCATCTCGGGTCTCCTCGCCCGCATCCTGGACCGCGCCGCGGCCCGGGGCCAGGTGGCATCCTGTCCCGGTCCTTGTGCCGGATCAACCGACCCGGCCGAGAAACTCGGCCAGATTGTCGGTGTGATGGTGGATGTGGTCGGCGTCATGGGGGGCCGGGGCCACATGGACCGTCCGCATCCCCATCGCATGCGGTGCGGCCAGGTTGCGGGGGTCGTCCTCGAACATGGCGCCGCGGTCTGCCGCCACGCCGTCGCGGGCAAAGATGGCCTCGAAGGCGTCGCGCCTGGGCTTGGGGCGGAAATCCGCGTGTTCGATCCCGTAGACGGCGTCGAAGGTCCCGTCGAGCCCGCGTGCGGCCAGCACCCGTTCGGCATAGGGCGCGCAGGCATTGGTATAGACGATCCGACGGCCCGGCAGCGCGGCGATCCGCGCCGCCAGCTCGGTATCCCGTTCGAGATGATCGAGCGAGATGTCATGCACATCGGTGAGGTAGGGGCCGGGATCGACGCCGTGTTCCTGCATCAGCCCGGCGAGCGTGGTGCCGTAGCGTTTCCAGTAGTGGCGGCGCAGCCGGTCTGCCTCGGCCGGGTCCACGTCCAGCGCCTGCATCACCCAGGCGGTCATGCGTTTCTCGATCTGGTCGAACAGGCGGGCCTGCGGCGGATAGAGGGTGTTGTCGAGGTCGAACACCCAGCAGGTGACATGGGAAAACGAGGTGCGTGGCATGGGGCCGGTCTTACGCCGCCCCGGCGGCGGGATCAACGGGTGCGGGGTTGATCGCCCGGTGCCGCGGGCCCTAGGGTGGGGCAATCCGCGATCTGCCCAGTGAAAGCCCCTGAATGACCCGCGCCAAGCCCAGCCCGACCGACGCCTATTCGCTGATCCTCGATGCGATCGACATGGGCGTATTCAAACCCGGCGACCGGCTGGTGGAAAGCGACCTGGCGGATCGTTTCGGCATGTCGCGAACCCCGATCCGCGAGGCGCTGCAAAAGCTGGAGACGCAGTCGTTGCTGGCGCGCGACGGGCGGTCGCTGATCGTCGCGTCGCTCGATCACAACCAGATGGCCGAGCTCTATGTGGTGCGGCGCGAACTCGAGGGGCTGGCGGCGCGGCTCGCGGCCCGGCACGCCAATGCCGAGGAGATCACCGTGCTGTGCGACATGGTCGGTGCCGACGATGCGCTGGTCGGCGATCCGGCCGCGCTGGCGCGGGCCAACAGGCGGTTTCACAAGCAGATCCACCTTGCCTCGCACAACCGCTACTTGGTGCAGCAACTGGACCTGGTGCATCGCTCGATGGCGCTGATGGCCACCACATCGCTGGCGGCCGAGGGGCGCGGAGAGATCGCGCAGGCCGAACACAAGCGGATCGTGACCGCAATCGCCGAACGCGACGAAAGCGGCGCCGAGACCGCGCTGCGCGATCATATTTCGGTGGCGTTCATGACGCGGCTGAAACAGGACGCGTCCGACGGCTGACACCGCCCGGTCAACCCAGCGGAAGATCGGCCCGGGCCTGCCCGTGCTGGGTCTTGTCCCAGAAATATGGCCGGGTCAGAAGCTCCCACAGGGCTTTCATCGCGGCCAGTGTGCCCAGCGGGAAATAGAGCATCATCGTCGGTGCCCAGCCCATCAGGAAGCGCCGTTCGGGAGAGGCACAGGCGGTCATGCCGATGCTGATGGTCAGCAGTTCGGCGGCCAGCATCACCCCGATCAGAGCGGTGACCAGGGCGGGTGGCAGCAGATCGGCCACCGGATGCCCGAACCCCAGGAACAGCAGCCAGAACGACCACAACACCGGCGCCAGCAGGAACTGGCACAACGTGCCGAGGAAAAACGCCTGCACGCCCCAGAACTTCCACGCGCCCAGGTCGCGCCACAGCCGTCCCGGTTGCCGCATGTGAACCGCCCAGGTGACCATGAACCCCTTGAGCCAGCGCGACCGTTGCCGGACCCAGCGCCACGGCCTGCAATTGGCCTCTTCATAGGTGACGGTGTCGATCATTTCGGTGCGATACCCGGCCCGGCACAGGCGCAGGCCCAGATCCGCATCCTCGGTCACGTTATGGGCATCCCAGCCACCAAGCTCCTCGAGCCTGTCGCGCCGGAAGAACAGCGTCGTCCCCCCCAGCGGCACCACCAGGCCCATCCGGGCGATGCCCGGCAGAACCACACGGAACCAGCTGGCGTATTCGATGGTGAAACACCGCGCCAGCCAGTTCGTGCGCGGGTTGTAATAGTCGAGAATGCCCTGCAGGCACACCACGTCCTCGGGAACCTCGGCAAAGCGTGACGCGATCCGTTCGAGCTGGTCGGGCACGGGCGCATCCTCGGCATCCCAGACACCGATGATGTCGCCACGGCAGAAATCCAGCGCATAGTTCATCGCCCGCGGTTTCGTCGTCAGCGGGCCGTGGGCCGGAACCTCGATCACCCGCATCCACGGGGGTAGGGCGGTCTGGGCCAGCGTTTCGCGCGTCACGGTGTCCTTCTCTTCGAGCACGAGGATGACATCGAGCAGCGCCTTGGGGTAACTCAGCCGGGCCAGCCGGCGCACCAGCGCGCCGGCGATCTCGCGTTCGCGGAAGAGCGGAACGAGAACCGAAATCTTTGGCATCCGGCCGGGTAATGCGCGGGGCAAAGTGCGGGGCGGCGTTTGCGGTGCGGTCAGGTGGGACTGTCCCGTCAGGTGGCAGAGAAACCCCAACGCCTTGAGCGCGGCGAACATTAGCAGCGTGATCGTCGCGATCACCGTAGCCCCGGTGAGCGTTCCGACCGGGGCAAGGATCGCGGCGGCGATGATCGTGGCGAGGCTGGCGGGCAGGATCAGCCTGCTGCCCCGGTCCCGGTTTCGGCAGCTGAACCGGGGTTCGACCCGCGTGCCGGCATCGCGGGCCAGGTCCCGGGCGTAGTGTCGCGCTATGGCCGCGTCGATGTCGATGGCGGTTGCCAGCACGGGCAACGCGGTCGGAAACGCACCGGTCAGGTCGGCCTGCAGCGATGTGAACCGGTCGGGCCGGCTGGTGGCGATCAAAACCGTTCCGCCCATCGAGAACCACGGAATCGCCCGGTGCCGGATCCAGAAACGCCGGTCCATGCGGGCGCATAGCCGCGGATCGGGCGGGCGGGCGCTGAAATCGGCATGGCCGATCCCGTGCTGTTCCGCCAGCGCGCGCTGCACGTCATCCGCCCCGACCCAGCCTTCGGCAACGAGGATTTCCCCCAGGGGGGCATCGAGGCGGGCCTGCAGATCCAGCGCCTGGACCAGCTGCGAGGGCCGGATGGCGCCGGCATCGACCAGATGCCGGCCCAGCGGCTTGCGCCGGGCGGGGTCCGGGCGCGCCGCCGGACGCGGGTCAGACAGTCTGAGATCGGCGAGGTTCATGCGGATAGCCCCGGCGCACGGGTTCAAACCGCGCCAGACTGGGGGGCCAAGGTTAATCCGCGGTTAACTCTGGCGGAACCGAATCGATTTTGCCGTGTCGCGCCGTGGGGCGGTCAGGCCGGTGCCTTGGAGGTCTTGCGCGTGGCCATAGCCTCGGCGAAACGTTCGAACAGGTAATAGCTGTCCTGCGGGCCGGGGCTGGCCTCGGGGTGGTGCTGAACTGACCAGACCGGGCGGTCGGTCACGCGGATACCGCAGTTGGACCCGTCAAAGAGCGAACGATGCGTTTCCACGACGCCGTCGGGCAGGGTCTGGGCGTCGACGGCAAACCCGTGGTTCATCGAGGTGATCTCGACCTTGCCGGTGTCGATATCCTTGACCGGGTGGTTGGCGCCGTGATGGCCGTGGTTCATCTTGACCGTCTGCGCCCCCAGCGCCAGCGCCAGCATCTGGTGCCCGAGGCAGATGCCGAACATCGGCAGGTCGGTGTCGTCCAGGATCTCACGGATCATCGGCACCGCGTATTCGCCGGTCGCCGCCGGGTCGCCGGGGCCGTTGGACAGAAACACCCCGTCGGGTTCATGCGCCAGCACCTCGGCGGCGGTGGCGGTGGCCGGCAGGACGGTCACGTCACAACCCGCCTGCGCGAGGCAGCGCAGGATATTGCGTTTCGCGCCATAGTCCAGCGCCACCACCTTGTGGCTGGGCGCGGTCTGCCGGGGGTAACCCTGGGGCCAGGCCCAGCGCATCTCGTCCCAGCGGTAACTCTGTGCGCAGGTGACCTCGCGGGCGAGATCCATGCCTTCCAGACCGGCAAAGCCGCGGGCCGCGTCAACCAGGGCTGCGGTGTCGAAATTGCCCTCCGGGTCATGGGCCAGCGCCACATGGGGCGCGCCCTGCTGGCGGATCGCGCGGGTCAGACGGCGCGTGTCGATACCGCCGATGGCGATGCGTCCGCGCCGGGCCAGCCAGTCCGACAGGCCACCGGCGCTGCGCCAGTTGGACGGTTCGGTCGGGTCCCATTTCACCACCATGCCCTCGGCCACCGGGTCCGAGGTTTCGTCGTCTTCGGGATTTACCCCGACATTGCCGATATGGGGGAAGGTGAAGGTCACCACCTGCCCGGCATAGGAGGGATCGGTCATGATCTCCTGGTAGCCGGTCATCGCGGTGTTGAAGCACAATTCCGCGACGACCTGGCCGGTCGCGCCGAACCCGCGTCCGTAAAACACCGTGCCATCTGCAAGCGCCAGCGCGGCGGTGGGTTTGGCTTGGGCGGTCGTGGCCATGGCGTTTCTCCGGCAGGGCAAATCGGTGGATGTCTATGCCCCGGGGACGCGACGGTCAAGAGACAGGATGTTTTTATGCAGTTCATTATAAATCAATGGGTTAGCTGTTTTCGGTCCGGTTGAAACAGCGTGAGCGATTGATTAATGTCGAAGCCTTCGAAACCTGATGAGGCGAGAAAAGTCAGATGGAGATCCGGGCGCGCATCAATGCTGCGTTGAAACAGGCGATGAAAGATAAGGAAACCGTGCGGCTTTCGACCCTGCGGCTGGTCTGTGCCGCGATCAAGGATCAGGAGATCGCCGGTCGGGGCGCCGGCAAGGAAGAGGCGATCGGGGACCCGGACGTTTTGGCGATCCTGGGCAAGATGGCCAAGCAGCGACATGAGAGCGCCCGCGCCTACGAAGAGGGCGGGCGGCTGGATCTGGCCGAGCGTGAACGCCAGGAAATCGAGATCATCGAAGAGTTCCTGCCCCGGCAGCTCGATTCCGACGAGGTGGCCGCGGCGATCGCCAAGGTCGTCGAGGAAACCGGCGCCGGATCAATTCGCGACATGGGGCGGGTCATGGCGGCTCTGAAGGGCCGCTATTCCGGGCAGATGGATTTCGGCAAGGTTGGCCCGATGGTCAAGGACCGGCTCTGCGCGGGCAACGGCCAGGGCGGCTGATCGCCAGCCTTTTTGCCCCATCGCCCGGGGGCAGCCCGGCTAGCGTATCAGGTTGGGGCGCACCCGCATCCGGGCCCGCCGTTCCGTCGGCAGGTGGCGGTTGAGCCGCGTGTTGATCAGCCCGAACACCCCGACGATCACCAGTGTCAGCAGGATGAAATAGCCCGCGAGGATCGGGTAGGGGACGAACGGGTTGAAGGTCTTGTCGGCGAAATAGCTCGCGTAATAGAGCGCATCTCCGCGTTGCTGCCAGGCCGGGAAGCCCGAAAAATAGACCAGCGTGGTGGCGTGGAACAGAAAGATCGCCTCGTTGGTATAGGCAGGCCAGGCCAGCCGCAGCATGGTCGGCCACATGATACGTCGGAATCGCGGCCAGCCGGACATGCCATAGGCATCGGCCGCCTCGATATCGCCCTTGGGGATCGACCGCAGCGCGCCGTGGAAGATCTCGGCCGAATAGGCGGCCGTGTTCAGGAACAGCACGATCAGCGCGCCCAGCCAGGCGGCGGTGAACGGGTCGAAGAACGGGTTGACGCTCTTGAGGCTGAGAAACAGGAAATAGGCAAAGAAGAACTGGATGAAGAGCGGCGATCCGCGAAACAGCAGGACGAACCACTCGGCCGGCTTGCGGAGAATGCGCCGGCTCGAGCTCTTGGCCACAGCCACGGCGGTGGCCAGAAAGAACCCGGTGATCAGCGCCATCACCCCGAAATAGACGTTCCAGATCATCCCCGAACCGATCAGGGTGAAATGTTCGCACAGCGTGAAATCCTCGCGCGGCAACAGCCGTTCGCCGATGCCGATCGACCGCAGGCCGTAATCCTGGATTGTCTGCCAGCAACTCATGCCGCCGCCTTCCGTTGCGCTTCGCCGCCGGCCGTTGCCTGGCCCAGCGTCAGCCGCTGCATGATCCGTTCGAGCACGATCTCCGACAGCCGGGTGAAGGCGAGATAGAAGACCAGCAGAAACAGGAAATACCACATCCGCCAGTCGCCATGTGGGTAGGCGGTAAAGCGCGATGTCTTGGTGCCGCCCAGTTCGCGCGCCCAATAGACGATATCCTCGATCCCCAGCAGGAACAGCAGCGGGGTCGCCTTGATCAGCACCATCCAGAGGTTCGACAGGCCGGGCAGGGCATAGACCCACATCTGCGGCACCAGGATGCGCCAGAATGTCTGCCGCCGGTTCATGCCATAGGCGGCGGCGGTTTCGAGCTGCGCCCTGGGCACGGCACGCATCCCGCCATAGAGCACGTTGGCGGCGAAGGCGCCGAACACGATGGAGAAGGTGATCACCGCGAGGATGAAGCCATAGGTTTCATGCATCCATTCCGGCGCCGTGGACAGCGGCAGCTTGGCCGCGGAACAGACGATGAAATCCGATCCCTGGCGGATCGGGTCTTGCCAGTCGGGGCATTTCCATTCGTGCCGCAGCCATTCGAACAGCTGGTCGAGCGCGATCACGAAGAACAGGAAGAACGCTATGTCGGGGACACCGCGCACGATGGCGATGTAGAACTTGCCCAGCCACGACACCGGCGCGAAATGCGACCGCGCGGCCATGGCGCCGAGAAAACCGAAACCCAACGCCACCGGCGCGGTGACCGCCAGCAGCAGCAGCACCTTTAGGAAGGCAGTATAGAAGGACATGTGCACGCCGTTGGTCAGGTAGCAGGAAAACCATCGGAACGTGTCGAGCGTGCTGGGATCGGCGCAGAACGAGAACATCGGGCCCCCGGATCGTCACGGGCCCGCGCGTGGCGGGCCCGTCCGGTTTCGATCAGTAGGTGGTGGTGTCTTCGCCGAACCACTTCTTGAGCAGTTCGTTCAGCGACCCGTCCTCTTTCATCGAGGTGATCGCCGCGTCGAATTTCCCGCGCAGTTGGGTGTCGCTTTCGCGCAGGCCGATGCCGATGCCGCTGCCCAGCGGCACGTCGCCGACAAAGACCAGGTCACCGCCCGATTCCTCGACGATCGGCACCAGGTAGTCCCTGTCGGCCAGCACCGCGTCGGCTTCGCCGTTGCGCACCGCGGCAATGGTCTCCTCGGGGGTGGCGAACTCGACCAGCGTGGCGCCCGATTCGGCCACATGCGCGGCCTGGATGGTGGTGGCCTGCGCCGCGACCACGCCGCCGGTCACGTCAACGCCGTCCGAAGCCGCGACATAGGACGACACGGTGGGCGGGTAATAGTCCTGGGTGAAATCGATCACCTCGTCACGCTCGGCGGTGATCGACATGCCCGCGATGATGGTGTCGTAATTGCCCGAGGTCAGGTTGGGGATGATCGAATCCCAGTCGTTCTTGACCCATTCGCAGGTCAGTTCGGCACGCTTGCACAGCTCGTCGCCCAGTTCGCGCTCGAACCCGTCCACCTCGCCGGCGTCGTTGATGAAGTTGTAGGGCGGGTAGGCGCCCTCGGTGCCCATGCGCACGGTGTCGGCCCAGGCCAGTCCCGCGCTGAGTGCAAGAGCTGCGGTGCCCATGATCAGGTTTTTCATGTGTTTTCTCCCTGTTGGTTTTGGGTGGTCATCAGTTTAGGCGGCCTGGGTCGCGGAAAGGAACCCGCGCAGGCGTTCGGAATTGGGCGCGCCGAACAGCCGGTCCGGCGCCCCCTGTTCTTCAATCAGACCCTGGTGCAGGAACACCACATGGTCCGATACATCGGCGGCCATCTTCATGTCATGCGTGACGATCAGCATGGTGCGGCCCTCGGCGGCGAGATCCTTGATCACCCGGACAACCTCCTGTTCAAGCTCGGGGTCGAGCGCCGATGTGGGTTCGTCGAACAAGAGCGCCTCGGGCTCCATGCACAGGGCGCGGGCGATCGCGGCGCGCTGCTGCTGCCCACCCGAGAGTTGCGCCGGGTAGGCATCGCATTTGTCGCCGATCCCGACCTTGTCGAGATATTTGCGGGCGCTCGCCTCGACCTCGGCCCGGTCGCGGCCAAGCACCGTCAACGGCGCCTCCATCACGTTCTGCAGGATGGTCATATGCGCCCACAGGTTGAACTGCTGGAACACCATCGACAGGTTCGTGCGGATACGCAGCACCTGTTTCGGGTCGCCCGGCATGCGGCCATGACCACCGCCTTTCCACCGCACCGGTTCGCCCTTGAACAGGATGTCGCCCTGCTGGCTGTCTTCGAGCAGGTTGGCGCAGCGCAGGATCGTGGACTTGCCCGAACCCGACGATCCGATCAGCGACACCACCTCGCCGCGATGGGCGACGATGTCGACCCCCTTGATCACCTCGAGTTCCCCATAGGCCTTGTGCAGATCGCGGATCTGGAGCACCGGGGTTTCCTCGGCGTGGAAGGAAGGTTTGTCGATCGTCAATGTCGCGGTTCCGGCTTTTGTGCGTGTCAGACGACAATTGGACCGAAATTCCGTATCAATGCAATGCGCAATGCGGTGGAAAGCGCGGATCGGGTTGCCGAAATGGTGCCCATGGCGGACAAACCGGCAGCCACCGATTGCCTTGCCGGGCGGTGGCCCGGGCCCGATTCAGAACCGCTGGCCCACATAGATATAGAGCGTGTTTTCCCCCAGGTTGTTGCGGCTGCCATCCACGGCGAAATCCACCGGGAATTTCCGCGACACGCGGTAGCGCAGGCCGACACCGCCGGCGCTGTGCAACCCGCCTTCGCCGAAGGTTTCGTAATGGGGGCCGACATCGCCCGTGCCGGCAAAGGCCACCGCGCCGAGTCTGTCACCGAACCGGTGGCGGTATGCGACCTGCAACGAGGCCGACCGGTTGTCGAGAAACTGGGTGACCGAAAAGCCGCGGAAACCGTCGTTGAGACCCAGCGCGCATTTGTCGAAGAACGGGGCTTCGTCATCGGCGGCGCAGGCCGAGAACCGCGCCGCGAAAACGCCATGATCCCCCACCGGCCGGAAGAGGTCGAAATTGACATAGCCCTTGCGATAGTCGCGACCGCGCGTCTGGTGCAGCGGTTCGCCATGCGACGCCTCTGCATAGAGGCGGTGGCCGGATCGGGGATAGATGGTGTCGTCGCGGGTGTCCCAGTCGACCACCGCACCGATGTTCAGCAGTTCAAGATCGATGTCCCGGTCGAAAGGCGGGGGCAGAGGGATCAGCTTCTGTTCGATGCTGGTATCGAGATGGCGCAGGGTCAGCCCGAAGGAAAGGTCGTGATTGACCCCATAGGACAGGCCCAGTTTCGACAGCCGCCCGTCCTGCCGGATCGGCAGGATGCCCAGCGGCGTGTAGAGATCGTAGTTGAGCCCCGCCTTGCCGTGAAAGCCATGGACCTGCCAGCGATTGTTCGCGAACGCCAGGCTGATGTTGACGCCATAGCCGCGGCTGCCATTGTCCGACCACAATCCGCCGATGCCCACCATCGAGGGCTTGGAGGCGGGATCGAGATTGAACAGATACCCCGCGCCCAGCACCAGGCCCGACCCGATGGTGGGGTTGGAAAAGGGGATCGGGGCCACCACGAGCGAACCGTCGCGGACCCCGTATTCGGGCGTGCCCGCCGCATGTTCCATAGTGGCGGCCTGCCCGTCGACGATCCCCGACCCCGCCGAAACGGGCAGGGGGGCCAGCAGCATCAGCGCCAGTCCTGCCGCCGCGCGCCAGCCTGTCCTCGCTCGGGGTTTTGCTTTCGTCATCCGGGTGCGGGTCAGGTCTTGCCCTGCTGTTCCTGTGCTTCTTCCACCGCCGACTGAACGGCCCCGGCGGCCGCCGCGCCGACGGCGGTCTTCTGTTCGTCGGACAATTCGTGGTGATCTTCAAGCCCCGGTATCGCGACGCGAACCTCGCGCCGGGCGAACTCGATCCCGTTTTCGGCGAACTCGCGCCGCACGCGGTTGTAGATCTCCTTGCGCAGCGTGAACTGGGTGCCGGGCTTGGCCATGAACTTGCCGCGCATGACGATGCCCACGTCATCGAACTGGAACACGCCCTGCGATTTGAACGGTTCGAGGAAATCGTCCTTGTAGAGCGGATCCTCCATCATCTCCGCGCCGATCTTCTTGAAGATCTTCTTTACCTTGTTGGGATCGGTGTCGAAGGTGACGGTGAACATCAGCTTCATGATCACCCAGTCGCGGCTGTAATTGGTGAGCTTCGGTATCTCGCCATAGGGGATGGTGTGGACCAGCCCGCGGTGATGGCGCAGCTGCATCGACCGGATCGAAATCTTCTCGACCGTGCCGCGGGTGCTGCCGTCCACATCCACGTATTCCCCGACGCGAAAGGCATCGTCGATCAGGAAGAAGATGCCCGACACCACATCGGTGACCAGTTTCTGCGCGCCGAACCCGATCGCGAGCCCCAGGATGCCGGCACCGGCCAGCAGCGGCGTGATGTCGATCCCCAGCGCACCGATTGCCAGCAGCCCGAAGATGACCGCGATGGCCGTCTGCGCGGAAACCAGCAGCAGCGGCAGCACCGTGGCGAGCCGCGACCCGCCCGCGCCGCCGCCTTCGCCGCCGGCTTCGGCCACGTCCTCGGAAACCGACGAGGTCTGCTCGCGCGCCAGCCGGCGGTTTATGTAGAGAGACACCAGTTCAAAGACGATGTAGCCGACCGCCGCGATCAGCGCGAACTCGATCAGGTTGCCGCCAAGGGATTCGCCCACGTGCTGCGACGCAAGCGCGCGCAGGTTGATGTTCCAGGCGGCGGCGACCATCAGCAGGGCAAAGGCCCAGACGATCACGCGGCCGACACGGACATAGCTGAGGCGAGCCGAGCGATAGGCCGCCTGCGCGGTCGGGCCCGATCCGATAATCGGCGGCTGGACATGCTGCACCACGCCGCGCACGAGCGTATCCAGCAGCGGCGCCAGGATGAGCCAGAACATGGTGGAGTAATGCGCGCCCTGACCCAGCAGGGCCATCTGCTGCGCCGTGCCGCGCGCGACGATGATCTCGAACACGAGCCACATCACCACAGATACGCCGACGACGTAATGGGGAAACCGGCGCGCCACGTTTTCCTCGAACCGGGTCAGGTCGGGCTCGGGTCCGCGCATGATGTCGACCAGCCCGCTGCGGGCGGTCCAGGCGATCAGCATGATGTAGATATGCACGGCCGTGTTCAGCCAGAACCCGAACCGGGTGTCGTCGGGCACCATGCCGTTCAGCACGTTGAAGCGCACGATGAAGATGGTGAACCCGGTCAGCAGGAACAGCCCGATCAGGTTGCGGTGCAGGTAGCGTGCCCAGCGATCGTTTGCGTTCACGAGCCGGAGTTTCGGCTGGTCCGGCGCCAGCACGAACCGGGATACGGCCGCCCCCAGCCGGGGGATCCAGACCAGGTAGAACATGAAGGGTGCCGCGAATTGCAGCATCTCGGTGTCGATCAGCGCCCGACCGACCATGCGCGTGACCACATAGAAGACGGCAAGCCCCAGCAATTCGTGGCGGAAGCGCCGGAACAGGAACCGCACCGTGCCCCACAGGTCGCCGCCCTGGGTCGTGGCCCGGCCGCTCCACCAACGGCGCAGCAGCGCCAGCGCGCCCCGTTCGGCCGCATAGCCTGCCGCCAGTGCAACGAGGATGAACCCCGCCAGTGTCAGCAGGCCACCGGGCGCAAACCGGGCCGCGAAGGTACGAAACACCTCGGCCTGGGACGACAGCAGCGTCGGCACGTTGGTGATCACGCTCAGCCAGGAACTGCCGAGCGCAAGGACCGTATCGCGGCCGACCGAGAACAGGGTGGCGGGTGGCGACGGGTCGGCCCCGGCCCCTTCGGCCTCGGCCACCGCGTCGAGACGTTCGAGAAGCAACTGGCGCACTTGGTCGTCGGACATGCGCGCGACCAGTTCATGCACGGCCTCCCTGGTCAGCGGGTCGGGCAGTTCGGTGGTGGCGGTCGCCGTTTCGCCCTGTGCGTGGACGACACCCCCGGTCAGGGTCAGGCCGGCGGCCAGAACGAGCCAGAGAAGGATTGCGCGAAACATGGCGATGCTCCCGTGTTGTTTGTTCTTTGTTTTCTGCACAGGATAGCGGCGCGGATGGGAAATGCACGGCTATTTGCGCGGCAATACCGGGATATGCGGCAGGACGAACACGGCTGTTGCTGGCATTGCCGGCCATCATCGGTGAGGCTGCGATCAAACCAGTCGCGTCGCGGATCGCCTGACCGGAATGGCCGCGGGCGTCGATGGTGAGATCGGAACAGCGCAAAAAAAAGGCCGAGCACTAAGCTCGGCCGAAGTCCAACAGGGAGGTATGAAGATGATGAAATCATCGTCTTCATGAATGCAATTAGGTTCGCCGCGTGTCCCGATCAAGACTTGAGTCGCCCGGTCGCGTGAAAACCCGCTATGCGCTCAGTGCATGGCTTGTGCAGTGCCCTGTAATCGCTGCTTTTTCCGGTGCGAGATGATCTCGTCCTGGACGAAGTCACGGAAAACGGCGATCCGCTTCGAATGGCGCAATTCCTCGGGATAGGCGAGGAACACCGGCACGTCGGCGGACTGGATTTCGGGCAGAATATGTACGAGCTGGGGGAAATCCTGGGTGATGTAGTCGGGCAGAACGCCGATTCCCAGCCCGTTCGAAACGCCCTGCAGGACGCCGAAATAATTGTTCACCATGAGCATGGAATGCGGGTTGTGGCCCATCAGTTTCTGGACCAGCGCCGCGCCCGCGCTGACCTGATCCGACCGGGTGTTCTGGCAGATCAGCCGGTGTTGCGAGATATCCTCGAGCGTCTGCGGCATTCCGGTGCTGTCGAGATAGCTGCGCGACGCATACAGCAGCATCTGCACCGACATCAGTTTCTTGCGGATCAGGTCGGCCTGGCTGGGTTCCTTCATGCGGATGGCCACGTCGGCCTCGCGCATGGGCAGGTCGAGCACGCGTTCCTCCAGCATCAGGTCGATCTTGAGATTGGGGTATTTCTCGAAAAGCTTGGCCAGACGGGGCGCCAGCCAGAGCGTGCCGAAGCCGAAGGTCGTGGTCACGCGCAGCTCGCCAAACACCTCTTCCTCGCTGTCGCGGATGCGCGCGGCGGCGGCTTCGAGCCGCTTGGCCATCGATTTCGTGGCGTCGAACA
The DNA here is from genome assembly GCF_003008555.2 of Pukyongiella litopenaei. Classification (NCBI taxonomy): domain Bacteria; kingdom Pseudomonadati; phylum Pseudomonadota; class Alphaproteobacteria; order Rhodobacterales; family Paracoccaceae; genus Pukyongiella; species Pukyongiella litopenaei. The sequence continues at coordinate 3,235,528 of NZ_CP027665.1, forward strand.
GCAATTCACCCTGCTCGGTGAGAATCAGCCCGCGTGCATGGCGGTGAAACAGGGTGCTGTTCAGCGATTCCTCGAGCGCACGGATCTGGCGGCTGACCGCCGATTGCGAGAGATTCAGCCGGTCGCCCGCATGGGTCAGGCTGCCCGCATCGGCCACCGCGTGAAAGATTCTGAGCTTGTCCCAATCCATGGAGATAACTTTCGGTTTGTCGCAGCGATCCTATATGAAAGATCTGCAGAGTAGCTATGCAATAGCCGAATAGCACGCAAGGCCGCGGATATTTTCCTATGCAGGTCAGCGTTTATGACCTATTATGCGGGTATCCAGCTGCGTTCTGTCACGTCCGGGGAGGAGCCAGATGACAATTCAGGATATTTCGCTGAGCGACAAATTCGACCTGACCAGGAGTCCGGTGCTTCTCAACGGCACCCAGGCGCTGGTGCGCCTGATGCTGATGCAGAAGGCGCGCGACCGCGCGGCGGGGCTGAACACGGCGGGGCTGGTCACCGGGTATCGCGGTTCGCCGCTGGGCGCGGTCGATCTGCAGATGACGCGGGCGGCCGGATTGCTGACCGGCAATGACATCACCTTCCAGAACGGGCTGAACGAAGACCTCGCGGCCACCGCGCTATGGGGCAGCCAGCAGGCCGAACTGCGCGGCGAAGGCAAGTTCGATGGCGTGTTCGGCCTGTGGTACGGAAAGGGTCCGGGGGTCGATCGCAGCGGCGACCCGATGCGCCATGCCAACATGGCCGGCACCGCACCCCATGGCGGCGTGCTGATGGCGATGGGCGACGATCACACGGGCGAAAGCTCGACCGTGCTGCACCAGTCGGAATGGGCATTGGTCGATGCCTACATGCCGGTGGTCAGCCCGGCGGGCGTGCAGGAGATCCTCGATTACGGCATCTACGGCTGGGCGCTGAGCCGGTTTTCCGGGCTCTGGGTCGGGCTGAAGACGATGAAGGACACGATCGAGGCCACCGCGGTCGTCGATGGCCGGCCCGACCGCATGCAGCTCACCGCGCCGGATTTCGACATGCCCGAGGGCGGGCTGAATATCCGGCTGGTGGATACGCCGACCGCGCAGGAAGCGCGGATGATCGACTACAAGCGTTTCGCCGCGGAAGCGTTTTCGCATGTCAACAGGATGGACAAGCGGGTCTGGGGCAAGCCGGGCGCAAAGATCGGGTTCGTCGCCGCGGGCAAGAACTGGCTGGACCTGGTTCACGCCCTGAGCCTGCTCAATATCGACGCGGCCGAGGCCGAGCGGTTGGGGATCACCACCTACAAGGTCGGGCAGACCTTTCCCCTGGACATGAAGGGGTTCCATGCCTGGGCCGAGGGGCTGGACCTGGTCGTGATCGTCGAGGAAAAGCGCAAGCTGATCGAGGTGCAGGTCAAGGAGGCGATCTTTGACGACCGGCGCGGCCGGCGCGTCTATGGCTGGTACAAGGGCGGCGCCGGCGGTATGCACCGCGATGAGCTGTTCCCGACGCGCGGTGCGCTGGACCCGATCTGGATCGCGCAGAAACTGGGCGAAATCCTGATCGAGGAGGGCCGCGAGACCGATGGGATCCGCGCCGGTCTGGCCGCGCTCGACGAGGCGCGGCGGGCCGACAATGCCGAGGATATCGCCGCCCGGCTGCCCTATTTCTGTTCCGGTTGCCCGCATAACTCGTCGACCCGCCTGCCCGAAGGCAGCCGCGCCTATGCCGGGATCGGCTGTCACTACATGGTGCAGTGGATGGACCGGGACACCACCGGGTTCACCCATATGGGGGGCGAGGGCGCGAACTGGATCGGCGAGGCTCCGTTCTCCAACCGGGCGCATGTGTTCCAGAACCTGGGCGACGGCACCTACAACCATTCGGGCGTGCAGGCGATCCGCGCCGCCCTGGCCGCTGGCACCAACATCACCTACAAGATCCTCTACAATGACGCCGTGGCGATGACCGGCGGCCAGCCGAACGAAGGCGATCTGAGCGCGCCCCGCATCGTGGCCGAGATCAAGGCGATGGGGGTCAGAGAAATCGCCGTGGTCTATGACGCCAAGGAGGATGTCGACAAATCCGCCTTTCCGTCGGGCGTACGGATGCATGAACGCGCCGAGCTGATGCAGGTGCAGAAGGATTTCGCACAGAAACAGGGCGTATCCGCCATCGTCTACATCCAGACCTGTGCCGCCGAGAAGCGCCGCCGCCGCAAGCGCGGTCTGTTTCCGGACCCGGACAAGCGGGTGTTCATCAACACCGATGTCTGCGAGGGCTGCGGCGATTGCGGGGTCCAGTCGAACTGCGTGTCGATCGTGCCCAGCGAAACCGAGCTTGGCCGCAAGCGCGCCATCGACCAATCGTCCTGCAACAAGGATTTCTCGTGCCTGAAAGGGTTCTGCCCGTCCTTCGTGACGCTTGAGGGCGCGAAGATCCGCAAGAACGCGACGGCCGAGCTCGACCTGCCGCATCTGCCCATGCCCGAACTGCCCGCCATCGACGGCACCCACAACGTGGTGATCACCGGGGTCGGCGGTACCGGTGTCGTGACCATCGGCGCGGTGCTGGCGCAGGCGGCCCAGATCGACGGCAAGGGCGCCGGAATGATGGAAATGGCGGGGCTGGCCCAGAAGGGCGGCGCGGTGCATATCCATTGTCGCCTGGCCGAGAAACCCGGGGATATCAGCGCCATCCGCGTGGCAACCGGCGAGGCACATGCGCTGATCGGCGGCGACCTCGTGGTCAGCGCCGGGGCCAAGACGCTGGGCCTGACCAGCACCGGGCGCACCGGCGGGGTGGTCAACAGCCACGAGATCATCACCGGTGATTTCACCCGCAATACCGAGTTTGCGCTGCCCACCGACCGGCTGGAGGTGGCGTTGCAGGCGCGCCTGCGGGACCGGCTGGACCTGTTCGACGCCACCGAACTGGCCCGCGTCACCATGGGGGATTCGATATTCTCGAACATGATGGTGTTCGGCGCGGCCTGGCAGCGCGGCCTGATCCCGCTGAGCCACGCCTCGCTCGCGAAGGCCATCGAACTGAACGGCGCGGCGGTCGAACGCAACCTGCGCGCCTTCGAAATCGGCCGCTGGGCGGTGCTGCATCCGGAAGAGGCCGGAAAACTGTCGGCGCCGTCGACCGTGGTCGAGAAACCGAAATCCCTGGATCAGAAGATCGACTTCCGCGCCGAACAGCTGGTGGCCTATCAGGGCAGGCGGCTGGCGAAACGCTATCGCAAGCTCGTTGACGGGATCGACGATGCGGGACTGAAGGAAGCGGTGGCGAAAGGATATCACAAGCTGCTGGCCTACAAGGACGAATACGAGGTGGCCCGGCTGCTGCTGTCGAGCCGCGAAAAGGCGGCGGCGGAGTTCGACGGCGCGTTTCGCATGACCTACCATCTCGCGCCGCCGATCCTGGGCGGCAAGGATCCGGACGGGCGCCCGAAAAAGCGCGAATTCGGCCAGTGGATGACTGGCCCGCTGCGCCTGTTGGCGCATATGAAAGGGCTGCGCGGCACCCCGCTGGACATCTTCGGCTATTCCGCCGAGCGCCGTATGGAACGGGCGCTGATCAGGCAGTATGAACGCGACATGAGCACGGTGCTGGCGCAGGTCACGCCCGACACGAGAGACGCGGTGATCGCGCTCGCGGCGCTGCCGCTGGAGATCCGCGGCTTTGGTCCGGTCAAGCAGGCAAGCGAGGCCCGGGCGGCCAAGCGGCGCGAGGAGTTGTTGTCGGTGATCCGTTCGGGGGGCGCGGGCACGGCACAGGCGGCGGAATAGGCTGTCATGATCCTGTCGTGACGCCGTGGTAGGGTCGTGGAACGTCTTGCGCGACCGCGAGGAAAGGACCGCCCGTTGATCTCCCGCCGCCATGTCGTCCGCGACATCAGCTATGCCCATTCTGCCGAAACCCGGGGTGGGCGCGCGATGATCCGGCTGATGGAAAACACCACCGGACGGTTGCGGCTGATCCGGCGTGCCGACGGGTATGAGAGCGAGGTTGCAAACGGCCGCGATTTCTGGTCGGTGCTGGTCGACCGTTACGGGCTCAGCCTCGACGTGGTAGGGGGCAGCCTGTCCAGCATCCCCGCGACCGGGCCGCTGGTCCTGATCGCCAATCATCCCTATGGCATTCTCGACGGGTTGATGATGGGGCATATCCTGTCACGCACGCGTGGCGATTTCCGTATTCTCGCCCATCAGGTGTTTCGCAAGGCCGAGGATCTGAACCGGGTCATCCTGCCGATTTCCTTTGACCAGACAAAAGAGGCGGTGCGCCTGAACATCGACACCCGCAAGACAGCGCTGGGCTATCTGGACCGGGGCGGCGCGATCGGGGTCTTCCCCGGCGGCACGGTGAGCACCGCCGCCACGCCGTTTTCGCAGCCGATGGATCCCGGCTGGCGCGGCTTTACCGCGCGCATGGTGGCCAGGTCCGACGCCACGGTGGTGCCGGTCTTTTTCGACGGGCACACGTCGCGCCTGTTCCAGATCGCCAGCCACCTGCATTATACGCTGCGCATGGGATTGCTGATCAAGGAGTTCAGGAAACGCGTCGATGCGCCTGTCCGTGTCGTGATCGGCGAGCCGATCGGGCGCGACCGCCTGGAGCCGCTGGCCGGCGAGTCCAGGGCGATGATGGATTTCCTGCGCAAAGTCACCTATGAGCTGTCCCCGAAACCGTTGAAGTCCTATGGCTACGGTTACGAATTCGAGGAACAACACCGCGCCTGACGGCGCGTTACGGGGCAGTTGAATGGCAATTGGCATTTTCGATTCGGGCCTTGGCGGGCTGACGGTGCTGGACGGGGTGGCCGGGCGGCTGCCGGATCAGGCGTTTCTCTATTACGCCGATCACGCGCATGCGCCTTACGGCGTGCGGGATGCCAACGACATCTTTCACCTGACCGAGGCGGCCGTGCACGACATGTGGTCGCGCGGCTGCGATCTCGTCGTCCTGGCCTGCAACACCGCCAGCGCCGCCGCCCTGCGACGGATGCAGGAGGCCGGTGTGCCCACCGGCAAGCGGGTGCTGGGCGTGTTCGTGCCGCTGATCGAGGCGCTGACCGAGCGGCAATGGGGTGACAATTCCCCGCCGCGCGAAGTGGCGGTCCAGCATGTGGCCCTGTTTGCCACGCCGGCCACCGTGGCCAGCCGCGCGTTCCAGCGCGAACTGGCGTTCCGCGCCATCGGCGTCGATGTCGAGGCGCAGGCCTGCGGCGGCCTGGTGGATGCGATCGAGGAGGGCGACATGATCCTGGCCGAGGCGCTGGTGCGGTCGCATGTCGAGGCGTTGAGGCGCAAGATGCCGCACCCGCAGGCGGCGGTGCTGGGATGCACGCATTACCCGCTGATGCAGGATGTCTTTCAGGCCGCGCTGGGGCCGGATGTGCGGGTGTATTCGCAGGCCGGGATCGTGGCCGAGAGCCTGGCCGATTATCTCGCCCGTTATCCCGGCATGACCGGGTCGGGCAAGGCCAATCAATACCTGACCACCGGCGATCCGGGCCGGGTCAGTGACAACGCGACCCGGTTCCTGCGACGACGGCTCGAGTTCCAGGCGGCGTGAATTGCGCCGCGGGCCGTTCTTTCGTAATGCATCAATCCAGTTTCTGAAGGGGTCGTGACATGACTCGTAAAATCGCCATTCTGGGCGCATCCGGCTACACCGGCGCCGAACTCGTCCGGCTGATCGCAACCCACCCCAACATGGAAATCGCCGCGCTGGCGGCCGAGCGCAAGGCCGGGATGCAGATGCGGGACGTGTTCCCGCATCTCGCCCATCTCGACCTGCCCGGGCTGGTCCGGATCTCCGAGATCGACTTTTCCGCTGTCGACCTGTGTTTCTGTGCGCTGCCGCACAAGACCAGCCAGGAGGTCATTCGCGCGCTGCCCCGCGATCTGAAGATCGTGGACCTGTCGGCGGATTTCCGTCTGCGTGACCCCGATGACTACGAGAAATGGTATGGCAACCCTCATGCGGCGGTCGGGATCCAGGGCGAGGCGGTCTATGGGCTGACCGAATTCTACCGCGACGAGATCGCCGCCGCGCGGCTGGTGGCCGGCACCGGCTGCAATGCGGCGACCGGACAGTTCGCGCTGCGCCCGCTGATCGCGGCGGGCGTGATCGGGTTGGACGATATCGTGATCGACATGAAATGCGCGGTTTCGGGCGCCGGCCGGTCGCTGAAGGAAAACCTGCTGCATGCGGAACTGTCCGAGGGCTACAACGCCTATGCGGTGGGGGGGACCCACCGGCATCTGGGTGAGTTCGACCAGGAGTTCAGCGCCATCGCGGGGCGCCCGGTGAAGGTGCAGTTCACGCCGCACCTGTTGCCGGCGAACCGGGGCATTCTGGCCACGGTCTACCTGTCGGGCGAGGCGCGGGCCGTCCATGAGACGCTGGCGGCGGCCTATGCGGATGAGCCGTTCCTGCAGGTGCTGCCTTTTGGCCAGACGCCCAGCACGCATCATGTGCGCGGGTCCAATTTCTGCCATATCGGGGTGACCGGCGATCGGATCGCCGGGCGGGCGATCGTGGTGGCGGCGCTGGACAACCTGACAAAAGGTAGCAGCGGCCAGGCCTTGCAGAATGCGAACCTGATGCTAGGTGAAGAGGAAACCGCCGGGCTGATGCTGGCCCCGCTGTTTCCCTGACACCAGATCCGCCGCGAGGATGCCATGAAAAGCCTGAAGAAACGCCGCCGTATCCAGGTCATCGTGGTCGCCGCGCTGGCGCTGGCGGTGGCGACGGGGCTGATCGGCTATGCGATGCGCGATGGCATCAATTTCTTCCGTTCGCCCAGCGAGGTGATAGCAGAACCGCCCGGAGCCACGGAGGTGTTCCGCATCGGCGGGCTGGTCGAGGAAGGCACACTGCAACGCGGGCAGGGTGAAGCGGTGAAGTTCAGGGTCACCGATGGCGGTGCCTCGGTGCCGGTTGTCTTTACCGGGGTTCTGCCCGACCTGTTTGCCGAGAACCAGGGTATGATCGGCACCGGAACCTATGTGAACGGTGTCTTTGAAGCCTCTGAAATACTGGCGAAACACGACGAGACCTATATGCCGCGCGAAGTGCTGGACGCGCTCAAGGAGCAGGGCGTTTACCAGGAGCCGGGCGAAGGCTGAAGCCCCTTCGGGGCTGCCTCCGGCGGGAGTTTATCTGGCAAGATGAAGTGGGGGCGTTGCGCGTCATGCGCACGCCCCGTTGTCATGGGATTAGGATCGAAACGGCAGCCTGCTGCGCGAATAGCAGGAGGCAGGTTCGATGCAGGATATTCGCCAGATCGCCGAAGGGATCGTCGACCGGGAAGGCGGCTATGTGAACGATCCCGACGATCCCGGCGGGGCGACGAAACATGGCGTGACGGTCCACACGATGCGCCGGCTCGGCCTGGATCTGGACGGCGATGGCAAGGTGGGGGCCGCGGATGTCAAGGCGCTGGATCGCGCCCGCGCGGTCGAGATCTTCCTGGCGCATTACTATGAGCGGCCGCGGATCTCGGAGATGCCGGATGCGCTGCAGCCCAGCCTGTTCGACATGTATGTCAATGCCGGGGCGAACGCGGTGAAGATCCTGCAGCGCCTGCTGGGCGCGATGGGCTATGCCGTTGCGGTGGACGGTGCGATCGGGCCGCAGACCATCGCCGCGGCCGGGGATGCGGCCCGGCCCGATCCGCTGTTGCTGCGGGATGCCTATGGGGTGGCGCGGCGCAACTATTACTTCAAGCTGGCGGATGCGCGACCGGCGTCGCGGAAATACGCCCGCACGCGTGCGGGCGGCAAGGGCGGCTGGATCCGCCGCGCCGAGGAATTCCTGTCGCCGCGCTATCACATGACCGGACCGGAGTTCAGCCAACGGGTGGTGACATGGGGATGATAGGCGGCGTGATCGGGATGCTGTTCGGGGGCGGTCGCAACATCGTGCGCGAAACCGCGGAGGTGTTCCGCGAGAATGCCGAGGCCGGCGCACAACGCGCCGTAGCGGCACATGCGCAGGCCGTGTCGCAGTTTGCGGCGGAGTTCGACCGCCCCGGGCCGGGGGCATTCGATCGTTTCGTGGATGGGTTGAACCGGCTGCCGCGCCCGGCGCTGGCGCTGGGCACGCTGGCGCTGTTCGTGGCGGCGATGGTCGATCCGGTCTGGTTCGCGTCGCGCATGCAGGGGATCGCGCTGGTGCCCGAACCGCTGTGGTGGCTGCTGGGGGTGATCGTGTCGTTCTATTTCGGTGCCCGTCACCAGATCAAGTCGCAGGCGTTCCGGCGCGAACTGGCGGCGGTCGCGGCACGGGCTCCGGAGGTTGCCGACAGGATGCGGGAGCTTGGCACGCTGCGCAGGTCCGGGGGGGACGAGCGCGACGGGGAGCCTGAGCCTGTCGATGCGGTGGCCGCCGAACCGGAGCCGGAAACCGGCGGCAATGGCGCGGTGATTGCCAAGGGACGCGAGGGGGCGGCGACCGATCCCGATGCCAACCGCCCCCTCGACGACTGGAAGGCGCTGCGCACCCGCGCCTGAACGATGGCGCGACAATGTGAACCGGGCGGGGCGACGTTTGTGATTGGACGCCGCCCGCCATGGTTTTATACAGGGCGGCATGATTACCGAACTTGGCCACTTTGCCCTGATCCTCGCCTTTCTGACTGCTATCGTGCAGATGGTGGTGCCGCTCGTCGGTGCGCACCGGCGCTGGTCGGGCTGGATGGCCGTGGCGGAACCGGCAGCCGGCATGCAGTTTCTGCTGACCGCCTTTGCCTTCGGGGCGCTGACCTGGGCCTTCGTCACCTCGGATTTCTCGCTGCAGCTGGTGGCGATGAACAGCCATTCGGCCAAGCCGATGCTCTACAAGATCACAGGCACATGGGGGAATCACGAAGGCTCCATGTTGCTGTGGGTGCTGATCGTGGCCCTGTTCGGGGCGCTGGCGGCGTGGTTCGGGGGCGGCCTGCCACCGACGCTGAAGGCCCGCGTGCTGGCGGTGCAGGCGGCGATCGCGGTGGCGTTCTTTGCCTTCATACTGTTCACCTCGAACCCGTTCCTGCGGCTGGCGGTGCCCCCGTTCGACGGCAATGACCTGAACCCGCTGCTCCAGGATCCGGGACTCGCGTTCCATCCCCCGTTTCTCTACCTCGGCTATGTCGGGCTGAGCATGGCGTTTTCCTTTGCCGTGGCCGCCCTGATCGAAGGCCGCGTCGACGCGGCCTGGGGACGTTGGGTCCGGCCGTGGACGCTGGCGGCATGGATGTTCCTGACCGTCGGCATCGCGCTGGGGTCGTGGTGGGCTTATTACGAACTGGGCTGGGGCGGGTTCTGGTTCTGGGACCCGGTCGAGAACGCGTCGTTCATGCCGTGGCTGCTGGCCGCCGCGCTGCTGCATTCGGCCATCGTGGTGGAAAAGCGCGAGAGCCTGAAAAGCTGGACCATGTTGCTGGCGATCCTGGCGTTCGGGTTTTCGCTGATCGGCACATTCATCGTGCGGTCCGGGTTGCTGACCTCGGTGCATGCCTTTGCCAACGATCCCGAGCGCGGGTTGTTCATCCTGATCATCCTGGCGGTCTTCGTGGGCGGCGCGCTCACCCTGTTCGCGATGCGGGCATCGGCGCTGGAGGCCCGCGGGGTGTTTGCGATGGTCAGCCGGGAAAGCGCGATTCTGGCCAACAACGTGCTGCTGGCGGTGGGGTGTTTCGTGGTCTTCATCGGCACGCTCTGGCCGGTGATCGCCGAGATGGCCTTTGGCAGGAAGCTGAGCGTGGGGCCGCCGTTCTTCGAGACCGCCTTTACCCCGTTCATGGTGCTGATCGGGCTGATCCTGCCGCTGGGGGCGATGCTGCCGTGGAAACGTGGCAAGCTGGGCCGGGTGGCGCGGCAGCTGCGTCCGGCCGCCGCGCTGGCGGTGGCGCTGGCGGCGCTGGCCTGGGCGATGCAGACCGGGCGCAGCGCCCTGGGGGCGGTGGGCCTGCTGATCGGGGCCTGGGTGGTATTCGGTGCGCTGACGGACCTGTGGGTGCGCACGGGCCGTGTCGGCGATCGCATCGGCCGGTTGCGCCGCCTGCCGCGTGCCGATTGGGGCAAGGCGGTTGCGCATATGGGGCTGGGGGTGACGATCTTTGCCATCGCCGGCCTGATGGCCTGGGAAACCGAGGATATCCGCGTGGTGCGGATCGGAGAGAGCTACGATGTCGGCGTCTACACGCTGACGCTGGACGGCGTGAAGCAGGTGCAGGGGCCGAACTATGTCTCGACCATGGGCATGGTGCGGCTGGAACGGGACGGGCGGCCGGTCGCGATGCTGCACCCGGAAAAACGCGACTATCCCGTGGCGCGGATGCCGACCACCGAGGCGGCGATCGATTACCGGTTCCTGCGCGATGTCTATGTCGTCCTGGGTGACATTCAGAATGACGGCTCGTGGACGATGCGCACCTATATCAAACCGTTCGCGAACTGGATCTGGGGCGGCGCGATCCTGATGGCGCTGGGCGGATTGCTGAGCCTGACCGACCGCCGGTTCCGGGTCGCCGCGGGTGCGCGCAAGGTAACCCCCGCCGGGGTGCCCGCGGAATGACGGCCACGTGCCTGCCGCTGCGGCGCCGGGTGTCGCTGGCGCTAGTGCTGTGTCTGTTGGCGGGGCCGGTGATGGCGGTGCAGCCCGACGAGATACTCGACGATCCCGCGCTCGAGGCGCGGGCCCGCGACATCAGCCAGGATCTGCGCTGTCTCGTCTGCCGCAACGAGAGCATCGACGAAAGCAATGCGGACCTGGCCCGCGACCTGCGGTTGCTGGTGCGGGACCGGCTGGTTGCCGGCGACAGCAACGAACAGGTCGTCGATTATGTGGTCGATCGCTATGGCGAATATGTGCTGTTGAACCCCACCACCACGGGGTCGAACTGGCTGCTCTGGGCGGCGGGGCCGTTGATGCTGATTCTGGCTGTGGGCTCGGCGTGGGGGTATCTGCGCAATCGGGCGCAGGCCGCACCGCGCAGCGAAACCGCGCTGAGCGACGAGGAACAGGCCCGTTTGCGCGACATTCTCGACGATTGACGCATCGTTCCGCTTTCCCCTCCGCGCCGCCTGCGGCAGTGTGCCGGATGTCGCACACGGGGAGAAGGCCGCATGGACTATCAGACGATTACACTTGAGATTGCCGATGGCGTTGCGGTTCTGACGCTGAACCGGCCGGAAAAGATGAACGCGCTCACAACCCAGATGCGCGCCGAGATACCGCACGCGTTCGGCGTCGCGGAAAAACAGGCGCGGGTGATCGTGCTGACCGGGGCGGGCGGGGCCTTCTGCACCGGGCAGGACCTCAGCGATACCGGCGGCGGCGAAGGCGGCATCGACATGGAGCGCAGCCTGCGCGACGAATATAACCCGATGCTGCAGGCGATCTGCGATTGCAGCGTGCCGACGATCTCGGCGGTGAACGGACCCGCGGCCGGGGCCGGGGCCAACCTGGCGCTGGCGGCGGATGTGGTGATCGCGACCGAAAGCGCCTATTTCCTGCAGGCCTTTACCCGGATCGGCCTGATGCCGGACGCGGGCGGCACCTGGTTCATGCCGCACAAGATGGGGCAGGCCAAGGCGATGGGCATGGCCCTGTTCGCCGACAGGATCCCCGCCCGGCAGGCCGATGACTGGGGGCTGATCTGGGAAGCGGTGGCCGATGACGCGTTTGCCGATCATTGGCGCAAGCGCGCGGCCCAGCTGGCCAACGGGCCGACCCGGGCCTATCAGGCGGTGAAACAGGCGATCCGCGGCAGTTTCGGCAAGACGCTGCCCGAGCAGCTGGATGTCGAGGCGCATCTGCAGGGCGGGCTGGGCAGCAGCCGCGATTTCCAGGAAGGCGTGCTGGCCTTTCTCGAAAAGCGTCCGGCCAGGTTCGAGGGCCGCTAGGCCGACAGGCGGGGACGCGGTCGGGACGCGCTGCCCGGGCCAAGGCGAGAAACAAAAAAAGGCCCCGCCACATGGCGGGGCCTTCTGATTCGCAGTCCCGGCAGGTTACTGCGGGATGTCGCCTTCGATGCCTTCGACAAAGAAGTTCATCCCCGCCAGGGTCCCGTCATCGGCGGTTTCGCCCTCGGCCAGCCAGTCCGACCCGTCCTGCTTTTTCAGCGGACCGGTGAACGGATGATAGCTGCCATCGGCGATCGCGGCTTTCAGCGCCAGCGCTTCGTCCTTGATCTCGGCCGGAACGGCGTCGGAGATCTCGCCGATGCCGACCATGCCGGCACCGATGCCGTCCCAGCGGTTGGAGCTTGCCCAGCTGCCATCCATCACCGCGCGGGTGCGTTCGATGTAGTAGGGCGCCCAGTTGTCGATGATCGAGCTGACCCGCGGTTTCGGGGCATATTCCGCCATGTCCGATGCCTGGCCAAAGGTGATCACGTCACCGGCGGCCTGGGCGGCGGCCTGCGGCGCGGTCGAATCGGTGTGCTGCAGGATGACATCCGCGCCCTGTTCGATCAGGACCTTGGCGGCGTCCGCCTCCTTGGCCGGGTCGAACCAGGTAAAGGCCCAGACGATCTTGAACTGGACATCCGGGTTGACCTTCCTGGCGTGGATATAGGCGCTGTTCATGCCCCGGATCACCTCGGGGATCGGGTAGGACCCGATATAGCCGACGATGTTCGATTTGGTCATGCGGCCGGCGATGGTGCCCTGGACCGCGCGGCCTTCGTAGAAGCGGGCGGAATAGACCGACACGTTCTCAGCGGTCTTGTAGCCGGTGGCGTGTTCGAATTTCACGTCGGGGAATTTCTTGGCCACGTTGATGGTCTGATCCATGTAGCCGAACGAGGTGGTAAAGATCAGGTCGGCCCCTTTCAGCGCCATGTCGGTGATCACCCGTTCCGCGTCCGGCCCTTCGGCGACGCTTTCGACATAGACGGTTTCCACCTTGTCGCCGAACTCGGCCTCGACCGCCTTGCGGGCCTGGTCGTGTTCGTAGGTCCAGCCGCCATCGCCGACCGGTCCGACATAAACAAAACCGACCTTGGTCTTGTCCTCGGCGATCGCCGTGGTTGCGAGCCCGAACGCCATCGCGGCGCCCGCCAGAATCTTGATTGGTTTCATGTAGGACTCCCTGTTGGTCTGTCGTCCGCCCCCTAGTGGGAGGCATGGAAAATGCGGCCCAGAGACGCGGGTGCGCTGCTCTTGTCCGCGGAAAGGATCACCAGCACGAGGATGGTGACGAGATAGGGCGACATTGCCAGATATTCGACGGGAATGGCAACGCCCGCCGCCTGCAGGTTCAGCTGCAGCACGGTGATGCCGCCGAACAGGTAGGCCCCCAGCAGCACCCGCCAGGGTTTCCAGCTCGCGAACACCACCAGCGCCAGCGCGATCCAGCCGACGCCGGCGGTCATGCCCTCGGTCCACTGGGGCACGCGGATCAGGCTGATATAGGCCCCGCCGAGACCGGCGCAGGCGCCGCCGAACAGGATCGCGGCGATGCGGATGCGGATCACCTTGTAGCCCAGCGCATGGGCGGCGTCGTGGTTCTCGCCGACCGCGCGCAGCACCAGCCCGACCCGCGAATACTTCAGCATCCACCACACCGCGGCGACCAGCGCGATCCCGAAATAGAGTACGATGTCGTGGCTGAACAGGATCGGACCGACCGCCGGAAGATCGCTCAGCACCGGGATGTCGAGCCGGCTCATCGGCGGCGGCTTGATGCCGACATAGCCCTGGCCCATCAGCGCGCTCAGGCCCAGCCCGAACAGGGTCAGCGCCAGCCCCGAGGCGACCTGGTTGGCCAGCGCCACCTGGGTCAGCAGGACAAACAGCAGCGACAGCACGGCACCGCCCACCGCCGCGGCGACAAAGCCCAGCAGCGGCGATCCGGTTTCCACGGCGATGGAAAATCCGCAGATGGCGCCGGTGATCATCATGCCCTCGACGCCCAGGTTCAGCACGCCGGCCTTCTCCACCACCAGCTCGCCCACCGCGGCCAGCAGGATCGGCGTGGCCGCCACCATCAGCGATGCGATGAGCAGGACGGGGTTGATCGCGGTCAGGTCCATCTCAGGCCACCTCGCTTGCGGCCGCCCGCAGGCGGTAATTGGTCAGCAGATCGAACGCCAGCAGAAAGAACAGCAACATGCCCTGGAACACCTGGATCGCGGCGGCCGGAAGGCCGAGATTGGATTGCGCGATCTCGCCGCCGATATAGGTCAGCGCCATCAATCCACCCGCCAGCAGGATACCCACCGGGTGCAGCCGGCCGAGAAAGGCGACGATGATCGCGGTAAAGCCGTAGCCCACGTTGAAATCGATGGTGACCTGTCCCGCCGGGCCCGCCACCTCGAACAGTCCCGCCAGCCCGGCCAGTGCCCCCGACATCCCGAGGCAGAACAGGATCAGCCGCGACGGGCTGACCCCGGCAAAGCGCGCCGCGCGCGGCGCCTCGCCGGTCAGGCGGATGTGAAACCCGGTCATGTGCCGGTTCAGCAGCACATAGGCAAAGATCACCGCGATCAGCGCTACCACCACGCCCCAGTGCATGCCCGATCCGGCGATCAGCTCGGCGTTATGCGCGCTGTCATAGGATTGCAGGTTCCGCGAGCCGGGAAACCCGAACCCCTCGGGGTTCTTCAGCAATCCCAGCGACATCGAGGCCAGCAGCTGTTCGGCCACATAGACCAGCATCAGCGACACGAGGATCTCGTTGGTCCCGAACCGCACCTTCAGCACCGCGGGGATCGTCGCCCAGGCCCAGCCCCCAAAAGCACCGCCCAGCACCATCAGCGGAAAGATAAACCAGCCCTCCATCGGGTAGAAGGCCAGCCCGATACCGGCCCCGGTCAGCGCGCCGATGATGTACTGCCCCTCGGCGCCGATATTCCAGATCCCGGCGCGGAACCCCAGCGACAGGCCGATCGCGATCAGCACCAGCGGCGCCCCCTTCACCAGCAGCTGCGGGCGATAGAAAAACGCGAACTCGCCGAACAGCGGTTCCCAGAAAATCGTGCGGATCGCCTCGACCGGGTTCTTGCCCAGCGCCGCGAACAGCAGCCCGCCCGCGATCATCGTCGCCAGCACCGCCACCAGCGGCGTCGCCACGGACCAGGCCCGCGACGGCTGCGGTCTCTTCTCCAGCACGATCATGCGCTCCACCCCCGGCTTCCTCTTGCCCGAAATATCCTCGCCGAAGGCATGAAAACTCTCTTTCTACCCGCCTCAGACATGCGCCACCTCCATGCCATGCGCGCCGCCCATCATCAGGCCGATCTCGTCCACGCTCAGTCCCGAGGCCTCGCGCGGGGCGCTCAGCCGGCCCTCGTTCAGCGCGGCGAAACTGTCTGAGATCTCCATCAACTCGTCGAGATCCTGGCTGATGCAGATCACCGCCGCACCCCCCGCGGCGAGATCGAGCAGCGCCTGCCGGATCGCGGCGGCGGCGGCGGCGTCGACGCCCCAGGTCGGCTGGTTCACCACCAGAACCTCCGGGCGCTGCAGCACCTCGCGGCCGATCACGAATTTCTGCAGGTTGCCCCCCGACAGCGATCGCGCCGCGTTGTCGGGGCCCGGCGTGCGCACGTCGAAGGCTGAGATTATGCGCTCCGCAAAGGCACGGGTGTCACGCCATTTCAGAAACCCGCCGCGGGCCAGGTTCTCGCGCACCGACCCGGTCAGCAGCGCGTTCTCGGTCAGGCTCATGTCGGGTGCGGCAGCGTGGCCCAGCCGTTCCTCGGGGGCGGTCAGAAGGCCGAGCCGGCGGCGCTCGGTCGGGCCCATCCGCCCGACCGGCCGGCCGTTCAGCTTGACCGCGTCCGGCGCGGTGCGGATCTCGCCCGCCAGCACCGCCAGCAATTCGTCCTGTCCGTTGCCCGCGACACCGCCGATGCCCAGGATCTCGCCTCGGCGCACGCCGAGATGCACGTTCCTGAGCGCGGTGCCGTATTCCGACGGCGATGGCACCGACAGGCCCGAGATGTCCAGCGCGACCGCGCCGAACTCGCGGCTGTCGCGTTTCGGGGTCTGCAGGGTCGAGCCGACCATGAGTTCCGCCATGTCCCGCGCCGTGGTGTCGCGCGGCACGCATTCGCCGACATTCCGGCCCAGCCGCAGGATGGTGGCGTGATCGCACAGGGTGCGGATTTCCTCCAGCTTGTGCGAGATATAGAGGATCGACGTGCCCTCCGAGCGCAGTTTCAGCAGTGTTTCGAACAGGATATCCACCTCCTGCGGCGTCAGCACCGAGGTCGGTTCGTCCATGATCAGCAGCCTGGGTTCCTGCAACAGGCAACGGATGATCTCGACCCTTTGGCGCTCGCCCGCCGACAGGTCGCCCACCGTGCGATAGGGATCGAGCGGCAGCCCGTAGGTTTCGCTCACCTCGCGGATCCGCGCGGACAGATCGCCCATGGCGGGCGGTTTCTCCATGCCCAGCGCGATATTCTCGGCCACGTTGAGCGCGTCGAACAGCGAAAAATGCTGGAACACCATGGCAATGCCATCGGCGCGGGCGGCGCGCGGCTCGGGCGGGGCAAAGGGCCGGCCATTGAGCGTCATGCTGCCGCTGTCGGGGCTCACCAGCCCATAGATCATCTTGACCAGGGTGGATTTCCCGGCGCCGTTCTCGCCCAGCAGCGCGTGGATCTCGCCCTGGCCGATGTCAAAGGACACGGTATCATTGGCCACGACACCGGGATAGGCCTTGGTCAGGCCCCTGATGCTCAGAAGCGGTGTGGTCACGCGCTCAGCTCCTTGTCGTTGGAAATATGGCGTCCTGAGCGCAGCATCTGTGCGGCGACGCCGACGGCGATCATCTGCGGGTGCTTGCCCAGGGTCGGATCGCCGATCGGGCAGGTGATGCGCGCGATCCGTTCGGGGCCATGCCCCAGCGCGGCCAGCCGGGACCGGAACCGCGCCCGTTTCGTGGCCGACCCGATCAGCCCGGCAAAGGCGAACTCGTGGCCCAGCAGCCGGTTGCAGATTTCCAGGTCCAGCGCGTGGGAATAGGTCAGCACCAGATGTTCGGCATCCGCCGGCGCATGGGCGACCAACCTTGCCGGGTCGGCGGCGGGCACCGTGGTGACACCGGCGGGCACCGCCGCCGGAAAACGCTCGGCTCCGGTATCGACCCAGGTGATGGCCATGTCGGGCAGGGGGGCCAGCACATCAACCAGCGCCCGGCCCACATGCCCCGCGCCCCAGATCCAGACCGGCCGGGCCGGGCGATGCACCGGTTCGACCATCCAGCCCTCGACCAGCTGCGGCTCCGGCGGCACGCCCTGCGCCCGCGCGGCGGCCAGCAGCCGCCTGACCGCCAGCGGCATCGCGGTATCGCCGCCCGCGGGCCGGGCGATCACCTCGCCATCCAGCACCGCCAGGGTTCCGGCGTCGAAAACCTCGCTGAGCAGCGTCACCGCCCCGCCACAGCACTGGCCCAGGTCGGGGCCCAGCGCATGGCGGCTCAGCACCCGCGCGGCCCTCTGCCGCCGGGCGGCCCCGGTCGCGGCATGTTCCAGCGTGCCGCCTCCGATCGTGCCGGATTGCCCGACCCCGTCCGGTTCGGGCCAGACCAACATCGCCGTGCCGACCTCGCGCGGCGACGATCCCCTGACCTCGGCGATCACCACGCGGGTGACGCGGCCATGGGCGGCGACCGCCGCGCGCAGGGCATCGAGGTCAAATCCCATCCCGCGCCCTCCGGACCGCGTGCCAGATTTCCTCGGCCGTGGCGGGGGCGTTCAGCGCCGGATAGGCGTCGCCGCAGGCCGACACCGCGTGCGACAGCGCCAGCCAGGCGGAAATCCCCAGCATCAATGGCGGCTCGCCCACCGCCTTGGACCTGTAGATGGTGTCTTCGCGGTTGTGCCCGTCCCACAGGGCCACGTTGAAAATACCGGGACGATCCGAACAGGCGGGGATCTTGTAGGTGGACGGGGCGTGGGTCGTCAGCCGCCCCTTGCCGTCCCAGACCAGCTCCTCGGTGGTCAGCCAGCCCGCGCCCTGGACATAGCCGCCCTCGACCTGGCCGATATCCAGCGCCGGGTTCAGCGAGGCGCCCGCGTCATGCAGGATATCGGCGCGCAGGATCCGGTTCTCGCCGGTCAGCGTGTCCACCGCCACCTCGGTCACCGCCGCGCCATAGGCAAAATAGTAGAAGGGCCGCCCATGGCCCCGGATCCGGTCCCAGGCCACTTTCGGCGTCTTGTAGAACCCGGTGGCCGACAGGCTGACCCGGCCCTCATAGGCCAGCTTCGCCGCGTCGGCGAAACCGTACCGCGCCTCGCCCACCTCCACCTGCCCGTCCGCGAACCGCACCGATCCGGGCTCGGCCTGGTGCCGTTCGGCCAGAAAAGCGGCGATCCGGTCGCGGATGGTGTCACAGGCGGCCCGGACGGCCATGCCGTTCAGATCGCTGCCCGACGAGGCCGCGGTGGCCGAGCTGTTGGGCACCTTGGCGGTATCGGTGGCGGTGATCTTCACCGCGCCGGGCGGAATGCCAAAGCGGCTGGCCGCCACCTGCGCCACCTTCTGGAACAGCCCCTGGCCCATCTCGGTGCCGCCATGGTTCAGATGCACCGACCCGTCCTGATAGACATGCACCAGCGCCCCGGCCTGGTTCAGATGCGTGAGCGTGAAGGAAATCCCGAACTTCACCGGCGAAAATGCGATGCCCTTCTTGATCAAACGGTTTTCCGCGTTCCACGCCGCCACTGCCGCCCGCCGCGCCGCATAATCCGACGATGCCAGCAGCGCCCCGGTCATGCCATGCAGCTCGAAATCCTCGACCTCCATCCCGTAGGGCGTGCTGTTGTCCTTCCTCTTGCCGGAAATATCCCGGGGGGAGGGCGCAGCCCGGGGGGCAGAGCCCCCCCGGTCCGGGGCCGCATAGTAATTCCGCCGCCGCAGCTCGGCCGGGTCGAGCCCCAGCACATGCGCGGCGTGATCCATGACCCGTTCGATCCCGACCATGCCCTGCGGCCCGCCGAAACCGCGAAAGGCGGTGGCGCTCTGTGTGTTGGTCCTCAGCCGGTGGCTGACGATCCGCGCCGCCGGCAGAAGATAGGCGTTGTCGGCATGCAGCATCGCCCGGTCGGCCACCGGCAGCGACAGGTCCTGCGCCCAGCCGCAGATCGCATAATGGGTGAACTCGACCCCGGCGATCCGGCCATCCGCGCCGAACCCGGCGCGATAATCGATGCGGAAGGCGTGGCGCTTGCCGGTGATCACCATGTCGTCGTCGCGGTCATAGCGCATCTTGCAGGGCCGCCCGGTCGCGCGGGCCGCCACCGCGCAGCCCACCGCCAGCGCGTTGCCCTGGCTTTCCTTGCCGCCAAAGCCGCCGCCCATGCGCCGGATCTCGACCCGGACCCCATGCATCGGCACGCCGATCGCCTCGGCGACCTTGTGCTGGATCTCGGTCGGGTGCTGGGTCGAGCTGTGCACCAGCATGTCGCCGCCTTCCTGCGGCAGCGCCAGCGCGGCCTGGCCCTCGAGGTAGAAATGTTCCTGCCCGCCGATCTCGAACCGGCCCTCGATCACATGGTCGGCCCCGGCGATGGCCGCGGCCGCATCGCCCTTTTCATAGATGCGCGGGCCATCCTCGAACCGGGCATCCGCGGCCAGCGCCTGTTCCACGGTCAGGATCGGGGTTTCCTCGTCATAGGCCACCCGGCCCAGCCGTGCGGCCCTGCGCGCGGCGAGATGGCTCTGCGCCACCACCAGGAAAACCGGTTGGCCCAAGTAGTGGATCGTGCCGTCCGACAGCAGCGGTTCGTCGTGGATCGACGGTGACACGTCATTGGCAAAGGGCAGGTCGCCGGCGGTCAGAACCGCGACGACGCCCGCGGCCTGCCGGACCTCGTCGAGGTCGAGCGCGGCAATCCGGCCCCGCGCGATGGTGGCGAGGCCAAAGGCCAGGTGCAGCGTGCCGCGCGGGGTCGGAATGTCATCGACATAGCGCGCGGCGCCGGTGACATGCAGGGGGGCCGCATCATGGGGCAGGGGTTTGGCGACGCTCATGACCCGACCTCCAGAACATTGGTGGTTTCGCCCCGGTCCTCGGCGAAATACCGTTCCAGCATCGCGCGGGCGCCGTCCAGCCGGTAGGCGGCCGAGGCGCGCATGTCGCTGAGCGGGGTGAAATCCGCGCCGAAGGCGGGCAGGGCGGCGGCGATGGTGTCCGCGCCCCAGGGCCGGCCGCGCAGCGCCGCCTCGACGGCGGTGGCGCGTTTGGGAATGCCGGCCATGCCGCCGAAGGCGATCCGCGCCTCGCGCACGGTGCCGTCTTCGACGGCGATGCAGAAACAGCCGCAGACGGCCGAGATATCCTGGTCGAACCGTTTCGACAGCTTGTAGCATTTCAGCCGGTCGGGCTGGCGCGGAAAGCTGACCGCCTCGACGAATTCGCCGGGTTGCCGGTCCTGTTTGCCATAGTCGAGAAAATAATCCTCGAGCGGCAGGTCGCGCCGGGCATCGCCCCGGCGCAGGTGCAGGCTGGCCCCGAGCGCGATCAGCGCCGGGGGATTGTCCCCGATGGGCGAGCCGTTGGCGATGTTGCCGCCGACGGTGGCGGCGTGGCGCACCTGCACGCTGGCATAGCGGCGGATCATCTCAGCATAGGAAGGGTGCAGACCGGCCAGCGCCGCCCCCATGCGGTTCATGTCCACCATCGCGCCGAACCGCACCCTGTCGGCGGTGATGTCGATCCGTTTCAGGTCGTCGCAGCCGCCGAGAAAGATCACCGGATCGAGATCGTGCAGCTGTTTGGTGACCCAGAGCCCCACATCGGTGGCGCCGGCCACCAGGGTGGCGTCGGGGTGGGCGGCATAGATCTCGGCCAGGTCGTCGGCGCTGCGCGGCAGGGCGCCGTGGCAGGGGGGCTCTGCCCCCCGGGCTGCGCCCTCCCCCCGGGATATTTCCGGCAAGAGGAAGGACCGGTCCCGGTCGACCCAGCCCGGCACCGGGGCCGGTTCGGCGGCGCGGGCGGCGCGGATGATCGGGGCGTAGCCGGTGCAGCGGCACAGGTTGCCGGCAAGCCGGGTGTCGTGATCGGTGGCGCCGCAGGCATGGGCGGCGACCATCGACATCACGAAACCCGGTGTGCAGAACCCGCATTGGCTGCCATGGTGGTCGATCATCGCCTGTTGCACCGGGTGCAGGCCGTCATCGGCGGTGCCGACGCCTTCGACCGTGCGCAGCGCCTTGCCGTGTAATTGCGGCAGGAACAGGATGCAGGCGTTGAGCGCCCGGATGCCGTCGGCATCCGTCACCATGACGGTGCAGGCGCCGCAGTCGCCCTCGTTGCAGCCTTCCTTGGTGCCGGTCAGGCCGCGGTCCTCGCGCAGCCAGTCGAGCAGGGTCGTCGTGGGTGAGACCCCGGTCAGCGCCACTGTCTCTCCGTTCAGAAGAAACGTGATGTCCATCTCGTGAAACCCGTCGCGTTACCTGGTTGTTCCCTCGGGCCCGTCTTCGATGCGACGTAGAAAACGGGTACGGGTCTTGGTGGCGACAAGGTTAGGTAAGCCGGGTGCGTGCTGGCAAGAAAAAGCTGTTCTGCGCTGCGGCATCGTGGCGTCATGCGCGTCCGGCATGGCAGCCATGCAACAGGTGAAGTGACCTCGGGCCAACAGGTTATCTGCCGTTGGTTGTTCGCATCGGCAGAAAGGTCTTTCGCATTTTTCCGAAGAATGGGGTGGCCGGTGATCGGGTCTGTCGTGGCCCGTCGTGGTCTGTCTTGGCGCTTTCGCCGCGCCGGCGGCTGGGCTAGCCTGCGGGCATGAGCAGCGATCCCCGATTCATTCACCTGCGTGTCCATACCGAATATTCGCTGCTCGAAGGGGCCGTGCGGCTGAAGGCGCTGCCTGCCATCTGCCGCCGTCACGGGATGCCGGCGGTGGCGGTGACCGATACCAACAACATGTTTTCCGCGCTGGAGTTTTCGGTGGCCGCCAGCGGCGCCGGGATCCAGCCGATCCTGGGTTGCCAGGTCGATCTCGCCGCCCAGGACCAGCGGCCGGGCGAGCGGGCCGCGCCGCCGGCGCCGCTGGTGCTGCTGGCCCAGTCCGAGGCCGGGTATGAGAACCTGATGAAGCTGAATTCCTGCCTGTATCTGGGCGGGGATGGGGACGGGGAAGGGGATGCGCAGGTGCCGCAGGTGACGCTGGCGCAGCTGCACGATCACGGCGCCGGGCTGATCTGTCTCAGCGGCGGGCCGGACGGGCCGGTGGGGCGGCTGTTGCAGGCGGGCCAGCGCGAGGCGGCCGAGGCGCTGGTGGATCGGCTGGCGTCGATCTATCCCGACCGGCTCTATATCGAGTTGCAGCGCCATCCCGGCGAGAACGGCGCGCCGCGCGCCGAACGGCTGACCGAACGCGGTCACGTCGAGATCGCCTATGCGCGCGGGCTGCCGCTTGTTGCGACCAATGATGTCTATTTCCCCGGACCCGAGATGTATGAGGCGCATGATGCGCTGATCTGCATCTCGGACGGGGCCTATGTGGATCAGCAGGCCGAACGCCGGCGCCTGACCGCGCAGCATTACTTCAAGTCGCCGCAGGAAATGGCGACGCTGTTTGCCGATCTGCCCGAGGCGATCGAGAACACGGTCGAGATCGCGCGCCGCTGCGCCTTCATGGCCAGCCGGCGGGCGCCGATCCTGCCGAAATTTGCCGATGACGAGGTCGAGGAACTGCGCCGCCAGGCCAATGCGGGGCTGCAGGCGCGGCTGGCCGTGATCCCGCATGCGGTCACGCCCGAGGCCTATCAGGAGCGGCTGGATTTCGAGCTCGGCATCATCGAGGGCATGGGGTTCCCCGGCTATTTCCTGATCGTGGCCGATTTCATCAAATGGGCCAAGGATCACGATATTCCGGTGGGGCCGGGGCGGGGGTCGGGCGCGGGCAGCCTGGTCGCCTATGCGTTGACGATCACCGACCTTGACCCGTTGCGCTACAGCCTGCTGTTCGAACGGTTCCTGAACCCCGAACGGGTGTCGATGCCCGATTTCGACATCGATTTCTGCATGGACCGCCGCGAAGAGGTGATCCGCTATGTGCAGGAGAAATACGGCCGCGACCGGGTCGGGCAGATCATCACCTTCGGCGCGCTGCTGTCCAAGGCGGCGGTGCGCGACGTGGGCCGGGTGCTGCAGATGCCCTATGGCCAGGTGGACCGGCTTTCCAAGCTGATCCCGGTCGAGGGGGTGAAGCCGGTGAGTATCGAACAGGCGCTCGCGGATGAGCCGCGCCTGCGCGAGGAGGCCCGCAACGAAGAGGTGGTCGAGCGGCTGCTGCGCTATGGCCAGCAGGTCGAGGGGCTGTTGCGCAACGCCTCGACCCATGCCGCCGGGGTGGTGATCGGCGACCGGCCGCTGGACGAGCTGGTGCCGCTCTACCGCGATCCGCGATCGGACATGCCGGCCACCCAGTTCAACATGAAATGGGTCGAACAGGCGGGGCTGGTGAAGTTCGACTTTCTCGGCCTCAAGACCCTGACCGTGATCCAGAACGCGGTCGACCTGATCCGCAAGACGGGGCGTGGCCTGCACGAGGCCGCCGACGGCACCCGGCTCTACGATCCGCCCGAGGGGGCCGAGAACGAGATCAACGCCATCCCGCTGGATGACGCGGCGACCTATCGGCTGTATGCGCAGGCCCGGACGGTGGCGGTGTTCCAGGTGGAATCCACCGGCATGATGGACGCGCTCAAGCGCATGCGTCCCACCTGCATCGAGGATATCGTGGCGCTGGTGGCGCTCTACCGTCCCGGCCCGATGGAGAACATTCCGACCTATTGCGAGGTCAAGAACGGCAAGCGCGACATCTCGTCGGTTCATCCGCTGATCGACCATATCCTCGAGGAAACCCAGGGCATCATCGTCTACCAGGAACAGGTGATGCAGATCGCGCAGGTGATGGCCGGCTATTCGCTGGGCGGCGCCGACCTGCTGCGCCGGGCGATGGGCAAGAAGATCGCCGAGGAAATGGCCAAGGAACGCCCGAAATTCGAAAAGGGCGCGATGGAGAACGGGGTCGACAAGGCCAAGGCCTCGGAAGTGTTCGACCTGCTGGAGAAGTTTGCCAATTACGGATTCAACAAGTCGCACGCGGCGGCCTATGCGGTGGTCAGCTATCAGACCGCCTGGCTGAAGGCGAACCAGCCGGTCGAATTCATGGCCGGGGTGATGAATTGCGATATCCATCTCACCGACAAGCTGGCGATCTATTTCGAGGAGCTGCGCAAGGGCATGAACCTGCCCTGGGTGCCGCCCTGCGTGAACCGCAGCCAGGCGGGCTTCGACGTGGTGGACGGCGCGCTCGTCTATGGGCTGGGCGCGCTCAAGAACGTGGGCAGCGACGCGATGCGGCTGGTGGTCGAGGGGCGGGGCGATGCGCCTTTCGTCAACCTGTTCGATTTCGCCCGCCGGGTGGACCTGAAACGGATCGGCAAGCGGCCGCTGGAAATGATGGCCCGCGCGGGCGCGTTCGACGAGCTTGACCGCAACCGGCGCCGCGTTCTGGAGAGCCTCGATGCGCTGGTGGCGTGGTCGGCGGCGATTCACGAACAGCGCGGCTCGGCGCAGGTGTCGCTGTTTGGCGAGGCGGGCGACGATCTGCCCGAACCGCGCCTGTCGCAGAGCCCGGACTGGCTGCCCGCCGAACGGCTGGCCGAGGAACACAAGGCGATCGGGTTCTACCTGTCGGGCCATCCGCTGGACGATTACCGGGTGTCGCTGAAACGCCGCGACGTGCTGATGCTGGACGACCTGATCGAACGGGCGCGGCAGGGGCCGCTGGTGGCCAAGATGGCCGGCGTGGTGGCGGGCCGGCAGGAACGCAAGAACGCGCGTGGCAACAGGTTCGGCTTTGCGCAGCTGTCCGACCCGACCGGCGCCTATGAGGTGATGCTGTTTTCAGAGGCGCTCGAAAACTGCCGCGAGCACCTGGAAACCGGCACCCAGGTGGTGATCACGGTCGAGGCGACGATGGAGGCGGACAAGCTGCGGCTGCTGGCGCGGTCTGTCGCGCCGATCGACAGCGTGGTGGCGCAGGGCGAATCAACGGGGCTGATGGTCTATCTGGCGCAGCCGGATGCGCTCGAGACCGTGGCACGGGTGCTCGAGGATGCCGCCGCCGCGAAAAACGGCGGGCGCGGGCCGGTGGTGTTCTGCCTGATGGACCCGGACCTGCCCGGCGAGGTCGAGATCGACGCCGGGCGCGATTTCCCGGTCGGCCCGCGGATCAAGGGCGCGATCCGCAGCCTCGAGGGCGTGCTGGAAGTGGAAGAACTTTAGCCCGCCCCCGGCGCGGGCAGGCTCAGTAATGCGGCGGCCTTTCGTCGCCCAGCACCACGCCGCCGGTGCCCTGGGCCTCGCGTTCGGCTTCGCGCTGCATCAGCATCTCGACCCGCCGGGTCAGCCGGTCGATCTCGGCCTGTTGCGCGGTCACCACCTCGTCGAGATCGTCCACGGTGCGGATCAGATGCGCAATGCGTTCTTCGAGATGCTGCATGTTCGGTCCCCTTTGTTCCGGTGATAGCGCCGTAACGTCATCGCGCCAATGGTGTTGCGCGCCACGAGCGCCGGGGGAATCCTGCGACCGGGAGGACAGCCATGACCATCAGCGTGGAAACGCAGGACGGGATCACCACCGTCACCATCGACCGGCCCGGCTGCCGCAACGCGGTCGACCCGGCCACCGCGCGGCTGCTGTTCGATGCCGTCCTGGCATTCGAGGCGGACCCGGCGCAACGGGTGATGATCCTGACCGGCCGGGGCGGATTTTTCTGCGCGGGGTTCGATCTCAAGGCGGCCGGGGCGGGCGAGGCCGACGACTGGATCGCGTCGCTGGACATCCCCGCCGGTTGGACCGATCCGCAGCGCGATCCGCGCCCGGGGCCGATGGGGCCGTCGCGGCTGATGCCGTCGAAACCGGTGATCGCCGCGATCGAGGGCCCGGCGGTGGCCGGTGGCATGGAACTGGCCGCCTGGTGCGATATGCGGGTGATGGCGCAGGGCGCGGTGACCGGTGTGTTCTGCCGCCGCTGGGGGGTGCCGCTGATCGACGGCGGAACGGTGCGGTTGCCGCGCATCCTGGGGCAGGGGCGGGCCAGCGACCTGATCCTGACCGGCCGCCCGGTTCAGGCGGACGAGGCGCTGTCGCTGGGGTTCGCCAACCGGGTCTGCGCGGCGGGCGCGGCGCTGGACACCGCGCGTGCCATCGCCGCCGACCTGGTGCGGTTCCCGCAGGCCTGCATGCTGGCCGACCACCTGACGGCACGGATGCCCGGTGCCGAGCTGGCCGCCGCCCTGCGCCGGGAATGGGTGTCGGCCACGGCCTTTGTCGCCGAAGGCCGCGCCGGCGCGGCCCGGTTTGCCGGCGGTCGGGGGCGCGGCGGAGATTTCGGCGATATCTGAAACGGGGGCCGCGCGGCGGGCACCCCCGGATGCAACCGGGAAACAGGCGGCGCATCGGGGGTCCGACACGCCGCGCTGTTGCCGTCACAGGCTCTGACCGGCGGTCAGGCCAAGTCGGTCAGGCCAAGTCGGTCAGGCCAGATCGTAGCGATCCGCGTTCATCACCTTGTTCCAGGCCGCGACGAAATCGGCGACGAACTTGGCGCCCGCGGTCTGCTGGCCATAGACCTCGGCCAGCGCGCGCAACTGCGCATTGGAGCCGAACACCAGGTCGACACGCGTCGCCGTCCACCTGATATCGTCCGAACCGCGCGCGCGGCCTTCGTAGATGCCGTTGCCGCGGTCGGTCCAGGCGGTGCCCATGTCCAGCAGGTTCACGAAGAAATCACTGGTCAGCGTGCCGGCGCGATCGGTCAGGACACCGTGGGCGCTGCCGCCGTGGTTGGCGCCCAAGGCCCGCATCCCGCCGACCAGGACGGTCATTTCCGGCGCGGTCAGCCCCAGCAGTTGCGCCTTGTCGACCAGCAATTCCTCGGGCGAAACCGTGAACTGACGTTTCTGGAAATTCCGGAACCCGTCCGCCGCCGGTTCGAGCCAGGCCACGCTGTCGACCTCGGTCTGGTCCTGGGTCGCGTCGCCGCGCCCCAGCGTGCAGGGCACCTCGATGTCGTGGCCCGCGTCGGCGGCGGCCTTCTCGATCGCGGCCGCGCCGCCGATCACGATCAGGTCGGCCATCGAAACCGGTTTGCCGAACCCGGCGCGCAGGTCTTCGAGAACGCCCAGCACGCGCCGCAGGTTTTCGGGGTCGTTGGCTTCCCATCGCACCATCGGCTCCAGCCGGATCCGCGCACCGTTGGCGCCGCCGCGCATGTCGGACCCACGGAAGGTCGAGGCGGACGCCCAGGCGGTCCTGACCAGGTCCGCGACGCTCAGGCCCGTCTCCAGCAGTTTCGCCTTCAGCGCGGTGACATCGGCGTCGGACAGGTCGGTTTCGGATGCCGGGATCGGATCCTGCCAGATGAACTGTTCCTGCGGCACCTCCTTGCCCAGATACCGCGCGCGCGGGCCCATGTCGCGGTGGGTCAGCTTGAACCAGGCGCGGGCAAAGGCATCGGCGAACTGGTCGGGGTTTTCATGGAACCGCCGCGAGATCGGGCCATAGATCGGATCCATGCGCATCGCCATGTCGGCGGTGGTCATCATGGTCTTGACCTTCTTCGAGGGGTCATGCGCCTGCGGGGCCATGTCCTCCTCGGTGACATTGGCCGGTTCCCAGATCCAGGCGCCCGAAGGGCTCTTGGTCAGGTTCCAGTCATAACCGAACAGCAGGTCGAAATAGCCGTTGTCCCACCGGGTCGGGTTCGCGGTCCAGGCGCCTTCGATGCCGCTGGTCGTGGTGTCGTCGCCCGAGCCGCTGCCATGGCCGTTGATCCAGCCCAGCCCCATCGCCTCGATCGGGGCGGCTTCGGGTTCGGGTCCGACCAGCGCCGGGTCGCCCGCGCCGTGGCCCTTGCCGAAGGTGTGGCCACCGGCGACCAGGGCCACGGTTTCCTCGTCATTCATCGCCATGCGGGCAAAGGTCTCGCGCACGTCGCGGCCAGACGCCAGCACGTCGGGCTGGCCGTCCGGGCCTTCGGGGTTGACGTAGATCAGGCCCATCTGCACGGCGGCCAGCGGGTTTGCCAGGTCGCGGTCGCCGGAATAGCGGCTGTCGGGCTGGTCCGACGTGGCCAGCCACTCGGTTTCCGATCCCCAATAGGTGTCTTCCTCGGGTTCCCAGACATCGGGACGCCCACCGGCGAAACCCAGCGTCGGGCCGCCCATCGATTCGATGGCGACATTGCCGGCCAGGATCAGCAGGTCGGCCCAGGAGATGCTGTCGCCGTATTTCTGCTTGATCGGCCACAGCAGGCGGCGGGCCTTGTCGAGATTGCCGTTGTCCGGCCACGAGTTCAGCGGCGCGAATCGCTGCTGCCCGGTGCCCGCGCCGCCGCGCCCGTCGCTCACGCGATAGGTTCCGGCGCTGTGCCAGGCCATGCGGATGAACAGGCCGCCATAGTGGCCGTAATCCGCCGGCCACCAGTCCTGGCTGTCGGTCATCAGCGCGGTGAGATCCGACTTGATCGCGTCGAGATCGAGCTTGCCGAACGCCTCGGCATAGTCGAAATCCGCGCCCATCGGGTCGGACTTGGCCGAATTCTGATGCAGGATGCGAAGATTGAGCTGGTTCGGCCACCAGTCTTCGTTCGACCGCATGCCCACGTTGGTGGCGCCATGCGCGACGGGGCATTTCCCCGTGATGTTTCCGTCCATGATTTTGCTCCCGTTGAGACCTTGCGATAGCTCGGATCGACGACCGGACGGCGATCCGATGTTCCGCGACCAGATTAGCGCAGCCGGCCGATAACGGGAAATTGCATTATCCAATACCGATGATAACTTTGCATTATGAAGAACATCACGCTGCGACAGCTCCGCTATTTCGACGCCCTGGCCCGGCACGGCCATTTCGGACGCGCCGCCGAGGCCTGCGCCGTCTCGCAACCGGCGCTGTCGGTGCAGATCAGGGAACTCGAGGAGGCGCTGGGCAATGCCCTGTTCGAACGGACGCCGCGGCAGGTCAGGCTGACGACGCTGGGCCGCGAATTCCTGGCCCGGTCGCGCGAGATCCTGAGGGCGGTGAACGAACTGGGCGACCTGGCCCGCGCCGCGCAGGACCAGTGGATCGGGCAGTTGCGCATCGGCATCATTCCGACCATCGCGCCCTATCTGCTGCCCGCCATCGTCGAACGGCTCTCGGGCACGTTTTCGGGTGTCGATGTGCAGGTCCGCGAAACGATGACGACGAACCTGCTGAAGGACCTCGCCGAGGGCCGGATCGACACCGCCATCGTCGCGCTGCCGATCTCGGACCCGACCCTGACCGAGGTGGCGCTGTTCGACGAGGCGTTCGTCCTGGTCCGCCCCGAGGCCGACCGGGACAAGCCGGTTCTGGACCGGGACATGCTGCGCGAGATGCGGTTGCTGCTGCTGGAGGAAGGGCATTGTTTCCGCGAACAGGCGCTGGCCTTCTGCGACCTGCAATCGAACCAGGCGCGGGAGACGCTCGACGGCACCACCCTGTCCACCTTGGTGCAGATGGTCGGCGCCGGGATCGGCGTGACGCTGATCCCGGAAATGGCGATCCCGGTCGAAACCCGGTCCGCGGCGGTGTCGGTGGCCCGGTTCAGCGATCCCGAGCCGACCCGGACCATCGGCATGATCTGGCGCGGGACGAGCCCGCTGGCCGACCAGTATCTGCGGATCGCCGGGATCGTGCGGCAGGCGGCCGCGTCGCTGCGCGACCGGCGGGCGGCGGAGGCCTGAGCCGACAGGCCCGCCCTGCCGATGGGTGCCCTATCCGGAATGCTCCTGCACCAGCGTGTCGAGAAACAGCCGCGTGATCCGGTTCGGCGCCGGGGTCTTACGCGTGACGGCGGCAAAGGTGGACCGATAGTTGATCTGCTCGGGCAGCACCGCCCGCATCATGGTCTTGTCGACGAAAGGGCGGGCCAGGTGATCGGGCAGGAACCCGACATAGCGGCCCGACAGGATGAGCAGCGTCAGCGCATGTTCGCTCTGCACGGTTGCCGACCGCCGCAGCTTGAGCTGCTGGCCGACATGCAGGTTGGGTGAATTGACGCTCAGCCCGGCATAATTGGCCGAGCGCACGCCGTCGAGATCGAGATCGTCGTCGCGCAGGCCGAAGAACCGGTGTTCATGGCCGCAATAGAGAAACATGTCCTCGCCATAGATCGGCATGTAGGTCAGGCTGGCCGAGGGCCGGTGCTCGGCGATCACGCCGACATCGATATGCCCGCCGATCACCAGCGATTCGATCACGTTGGGCGGCTCCATCGACAGCTCGACCTGAACCTCGGGCGCGGTTTCGTTGAATTTGCGGATCGCGCGCGCCACATGCGATTCGGGGTTCGACGCGCACAGGTCGAACAGCGAAATCCGGATCGTCCCGGCGAGCTTCTGCTTGATCGCGTTCACCTCGGTGCGGAAATGCGACACCGCCGACAGCAACTGCTCGAGCGCATCCAGAACGCGCCTGCCGTCATCGGTCACCGAAAATCCCGCCGGGCCGCGCGTGCACAGGGTCAGGTCCAGCCGGATCTCGAGGTCCGAGATGTATTTCGAGATCGTCGACCGGCCGATGTTCAGCTCGGTTTCGGCAGCCGACAGGCCGCCGCTTTCGACCACCGCCTTGAAGATGCGCAGGAGCTTCAGGTCGGCATCGACGATCTGCTTGACGAGTGCTTTCTTGGCCATGAAACGTTCGATGATTGTGAAACCTTACGCTCAAAAGTTTACATTTTAAGGTATCAATTCGCAAGCTAATGATCCCGCACCGAAGCCGAGCCTTGCTGGAGGGTGCGACAGGAGAGGGCATTCCGGTTTGCGCTTTGGACAGTTGAAATCAACGCACCGGGAGGATCCCATGACATTTGTGAAAAAGGTCTGCACGCTGGCCGCAGCCGTATCGACCG
This sequence comes from Pukyongiella litopenaei, assembly GCF_003008555.2. Taxonomy (NCBI): domain Bacteria; kingdom Pseudomonadati; phylum Pseudomonadota; class Alphaproteobacteria; order Rhodobacterales; family Paracoccaceae; genus Pukyongiella; species Pukyongiella litopenaei. The sequence continues at coordinate 3,266,436 of NZ_CP027665.1, forward strand.
TGGCCCTGATGGCCGCGGGCGCGGCGGATGCCAAGAACTTCAAGATCGCCGTGGGCGACAGCGCGGGCAGCCCGCAGGAAGCCACAGGCAAGTTCTTCATCGAGGCGCTCGAGCAGAAATCGGGCGGCGCACACACCGCCACCCTGTTCCTGAACGGCCAGCTCGGCTCCGAGCAGGACACCGTGAACGAAGCCGCCATCGGCACGCTGGACATGTCGCTGCTGGCGATCAACAACGTCACCCCGTTCTCGCCGTCGGTGGGCGTGTTCACCCTGCCTTATGTCATTCTCAGCCTCGAGGACGCGGAAACCCTGACCCAGGGGCCGATCGGACAGGAACTGACCGAAAACACCCTGCGTGACGCCGGCGTGCGCATCATCGCCTGGACCTATACCGGCTTCCGCCGGCTCACCAATTCCAAGAAACCGGTGGTTTCGGTCGCCGACCTGCAGGACCTGGTCATCCGCGTTCCCAAGAACGAAATCATGATCGAAACCTACAAGTCCTGGGGCATCAATCCGACACCGATGGCCTGGTCGGAGACCTTCACCGGTCTGCAGACCAAGGTGGTCGACGGTCAGGACAACCCGTACATGACCATCAACGCGATGAAGTTCTACGAGGTTCAGAACCACGTCACCAACCTGCGCTACATCTTCTCGATCGAGCCGCTGATCGTGTCCGAGGCCGTGTTCCAGGATCTCAGCGAGGACGACCAGAAGATGATCCTCGAAGCAGGGCAGGAAGCGACCAGGAAATCGGCCCAGTTCCTGCGCGACTCCGAGGCCGCGATCAAGGAGGAGCTGATCGCCAAGGGCATGGAAATCGTCGATCCCGAGAATGACGAGGCCGAGTTCATCCAGCTGGCCACCGAAGGCGTGTGGCCGCAATTCTACGACTCCATCGGCGGTGTCGAGAAGCTGAACGAGGTCCTGGCCGCGATCGGCCGCGACCCGGTCCAGCAGTAATCGCCACGCCGCGATACTGGGAAGAGCGCTGGCGCGCTCTTTCCGCACCGGGAGGAGGGAAACCGCATGTTCTGGAAGATCCTGAACAATCTCGAAAGCGTCATCTGCAGGATATTGCTGTCCGGCTTTGTCTGCCTGTTGTTCGTGCAGATCGTCTCGCGCGAGGTGTTCGGCCATTCCTTCAGCTGGATCGAGGAACTGTCGGTCTACATGTTCGTGTGGTTCGTCTATTTCGGGGCCAGCTATGCCGCCCTGAAGGGCGCGCATAACCGCGTCACGTTCCAGTTCAGGTTCCTGCCCGAAGGGTCGATCAAGTATATCGAGGCTTTCGCCGATCTGTTCTGGCTCTTCTTCAACGTCTACTTCCTCTACCTGGCCACGGATTTCGTGTTCAACAAGATGAACAAGTTCTGGAAATCCCAGACGCTGGGGGTCGAGATGAAGTACATCTACATGGTGCTTCCCATCGCCTTTGCGCTGATGACCTTCCGCGTTCTCCAGGTGAATTACCGCCGCCTGGTCCGGGGCGAGGACATCGCCGATCCCGACCAGATCGATCTCGACGAAATCAAGGCCGCCACCGACGCGGCGAAGCACGGCTGAAGCGGGGAGGACGCGTCATGGAAACCGAAATCGTATCGATCCTCTTTGGGTCCTTCCTGGTTCTGCTGCTCATCGGGGCGCCGATCACGGTGGCGCTGGGTGTCGCATCGCTGATCTCGTTTTTGTATCTGGGCGAGAATCCGATCAAGTTCGTGCAGATCGCCTTTACCTCGGTCGGGGCCTTCCCGCTGATGGCGCTGCCCGCCTTCATCCTGGCCGGGGCGCTGATGGAGGCGGCCGGCATCTCGAAACGGCTGATCAACGTCGCCGAAAGCCTGGCCGGACCCTTTACCGGTGGCATCTCGGCCGCAACCGTCATGGCCTGCCTGTTCTTCGGCGCGATCTCGGGGTCGGGCCCGGCCACCACCGCCGCCGTGGGGATGCTGATGATCCCGGCGATGATCAACCGCGGCTACGAACGCGGCTATGCCTCGGCGATCACCGCCTCGTCGGGCGGGTTGGGCATCATCATCCCGCCGTCGATCCCGATGGTCATCTTCGGCATCGCCGCGCTGGGCATGGCGCCGCCGCCGGAAGCGGTCGAGAAATTCGGCACCTTCCAGTCGGTGTCGATCTCCAAACTGTTCATCGCGGGGTTCGTCCCGGCCTTCCTGATCGCCACCAGCCTGCTGATCCTGAACTACTTCATGTCGAAGCAGCGCGGCTACAAGGGCATGGGCGAAGGCTGGTCGGCGCGCAACGTGCTGTGCGAGATGTATCGCGGCTTCTGGTCCCTGATGGCGCCGCTGGTGATCCTGGGCGGTATCTATACCGGGTTCTTCACCCCGACCGAGGCCGCCATCGTCGCGATCTTCTATACCCTCGTGATCGGCGTGTTCATCTATCGTGAACTGACCTGGGCGTCGCTGTTCCAGTCGCTCGAGGCGACCACATGGCTGACCGGGCGCGTGCTGCTGATCCTGTTCACCGCAACCGTGTTCGGCCGCCTGCTGGTGGAAAACCAGATCCCGGCGATCATCGCCGAGGGCATGCTCAGCTTTACCGACAGCCTCTATGTGATCTGGGCGCTGATCATCTTCTTCCTGCTCTTCGTCGGCATGTTCATGGAAACCCTGGCCACCATCCTGATCCTGGTGCCGGTGATGCTGCCGGTCGCCTATTCGGTGGGGATCGACCCGATCCATTTCGGCGTGGTCATGGTGTGCACCCTGGGTATCGGGTTCCAGACCCCGCCGCTGGGCGAGAACCTGTTCATCGCCTCGGGCATCTCGAACATCTCGATCGAACAGATTTCCCTGCGGGCGCTGCCCTTTGCCGCCGCGAACACGGTCGCGATCTTCATCATCGCCTTCTTCCCGCAACTCTCGCTCTGGCTGCCCCGCCTGCTTGGCTACTGATCCGAAAGGCCGTTCCGATGAAACCCATGGTCACAAGCATCCTGTTCGCCACGGCGTTGACGCGCAACTCGACCCAGGCGCTGAAATACACGGCCAGCCTGGCGCAGGCGACCGGGGCCGAGATCCATGTCCTGCATGTGAACGAACCGATCTCGGACGATGCCAGGATCACCTTCGAGATGTTCATTCTCAACGAGGAAACCCGCAAGACCGCCGAAAGGCGCCGCCACGAGATGGTGCGCCAGCTGCTGGCCGAGCGGCAGGCCCGGTTCTGGGCGCAGTTCGAGGGCGAGGATGCCGGGATTCGCGATCTGGTGACATCGGTCGAGGTCACCGACGGTCACCCCGCCGAGGTCATCCTGCGCCGGTCCGAGCAGATGGGCTGCGACCTGATCGTTCTGGGCGCGCATGACCACGGCATTTCGCACACTTTTCTCGGCACCGTCGCCAAGCGCGTCTTGCGCCGGTCGAGGATACCGACACTGATCGTTCCCTATTCGGAACAGACCTGACCCCTGACTGACAACAAGAAAGACAAACCCATGACCAAGACACTGACGGCCCGGGACCTGGCCGAGACCTTCGACGCGTTCAACCGTCACGATATTGACGGCGTGATGACCCATTTCGCGGAAGACTGCGTGTTCTACACCGTCGGCGGCGACGAGAAATTCGGCAACCGGGTCGACGGCGCCGAGGCCATCGCGGCCGCGTTCTCGGCGGTCTGGGCGGGCATGAAGGATGCCCATTGGGATCACCACGGCCACTTCGTGCACGGGGACCGCGCGGTGTCGGAATGGACCTTTTCCGGCACCGACGCCGATGGCATGCGGATCGAGGCCGAGGGCGCCGATCTGTTCACCCTGCGGGACGGCAAGATCGTCGTGAAGCAGGCGCTGCGCAAATCCCGGCCGATGTTCAAGGCCTGACCCCCGACCAAGTCCTACTGGGAGCACCCGTCATGGTTGACGATACGATTCCTCGCCACTGGCCCCAATCCAGCTATGACCCGAAATACGACCCCATCATCGATGCCGGGCCGGGCCACAACCGCGACTATGCGCCGACCTACTGGATCGGCACCGCCGGCACGCCGCCCGAGGATGACGGCCCGGTATCCGGCGACATCGATGCCGATGTGGTCGTCGTCGGCTCGGGCTATACCGGGCTGTCGACCGCCATCCACCTGGCCCGGGACCACGGCATCCAATGTGTCGTGCTCGAAGCCAACACCTCGGCCTGGGGCTGTTCGACCCGCAACGGCGGGCAGGCGCAGATCTCCTCGGGCCGTCTCAAGCGGTCGCAGTGGATCCAGCGCTGGGGCGTCGACGTGGCCAAGGCGATGCACCGGGAGGTGACCGAGGCGTTCGAGCTGTTCAACGACCTGATCGCACAGGATGACATCGACTGCGATCCGCAGCTCGGCGGGCACTACTACATTGCCCACCGGGACAAGGCGATGGGCAGCCTGCGCAAGGAAAGCGCGCTGCTGAACGATGTGTTCGGCTATGGTTCGCGGATCATCGAACGCGACGAGCTGCACAAACAGCACGTCCGGGACATGGAGGGCGCGGGCGCGCTGTGGGAACCGGACGGGACCTGTATCCACGCGGCCAAGCTGGCGTTCGGTTACATCCGGATGGCCCGCCGTCTGGGGGTGAAGATCCACAGCGGCTCGCCGGTGATGGGCTGGGAAACCAAGAACGGGGTGCATCATTTGCGCACGCCGGGTGGGACCGTGCGCGCGAAATCGGTCGCGCTGGCTACCGCCGGCTACACGCCGCCCGGCCTGAACCGGCGGACCCGGCACCGGCTGATGCCGATCCTGTCGAACTCGATGGTGACGCGCCCGCTGACGCAATCCGAACTAGACGACTGCGGCATCCGGACCATGTCGCCGCTGACCGACACGCGCACGCTGCGGCATTACTACCGCCTGCTGCCCGACAACCGGATGCAGATCGGAAGCCGCAGCGCCGTGACCGGGCGCGACGCGGAGAACGACCGCCATCTCCAGCTGCTGCGCAAGGGGCTGGCGCGCAAGTTTCCGGCGCTGGAGGATATCAACCTGGATTATTCTTGGTGGGGTTGGGTGGACGTGAGCCACGACATGATGCCGCGCATCTTCCAGCCCAATCCGGACGAGCGCATCTTCTATGCGATGGGCTATGGCGGTAACGGCGTGATGTATTCCGCCCAGGCCGGGCGCCGCATGGCCCAGCTGGTCGCCGGGGACAAGTCGGACGAGGCGTTCCGGCTGCCGATCTTCACCTCGCCCCTGCCCAGCCACGGCCTGCTCACACCGTTCCGCCGACTGGGCCAGCGCGTGGCTTATGTCTGGTATTATCTCAACGATGAAGTCATCTGATCTGACAACATCCCATATCTGCCAAAAAGAGGACCCTCTTATGAAAATGACGACGGAAGAAGCCTTTGTGAAGGTATTGCAGATGCATGGCATCGATCATGCATTTGGGATCATCGGATCCGCGATGATGCCGATTTCGGACCTGTTTCCGGCGGCCGGGATCAAGTTTTTCGACTGTGCGCATGAATGCAATGCCGGGATGATGGCGGATGGCTTCACCCGCGCATCGGGGCGGATGTCGATGATGGTCGCCCAGAACGGCCCTGGGATCACCAGCCTGGTGACGCCGATCAAGACCGCCTACTGGAACCACACCCCGCTGCTGGTGGTGACACCGCAGGCGGCAAACAAGACGCTGGGGCAGGGCGGGTTCCAGGAAGTCGAACAGATGGCGTTGCTCGAGGACATGGTCGCCTACCAGGAAGAGGTCCGCGACCCGACCCGCATGGCCGAGGTGCTGAACCGGGTGATCCTGCAGGCCAAGCGGGCCTCGGCCCCGGCCCAGATCAACATCCCGCGCGATTTCTGGACCCAGGTGATCGACATCGACCTGCCGGCGGTGGTCGAGTTCGAACGTCCCGCGGGCGGCGAACGGGCGGTGACCGAGGCGGCGCGGCTGCTCTCGGAGGCCGAGTTCCCGGTGATCCTGAACGGCGCCGGCGTGGTGCTGGGCGGTGCGGTGGCCGAATCGATGGCACTGGCCGAGCGGCTCGATGCGCCGGTCTGCGTCGGCTATCAGCACAATGACGCCTTCCCCGGTTCGCATCCGCTCTTTGCCGGCCCGCTGGGCTATAACGGGTCCAAGGCGGGGATGGAGCTGATCTCGAAGGCCGACGTGGTGCTGGCGCTCGGGACCCGGCTGAACCCGTTCTCGACCCTGCCGGGCTATGGCATCGACTACTGGCCGCGCGACGCCAGGATCATCCAGGTCGACATCAACCCGGACCGGATCGGCCTGACCAAGCCGGTGACGGTCGGCATCGTAGGAGACGCCAAGAAGGTGGCGCAGGGCATCATGGCGCAGCTGGCCGCCAATGCCGGCGATGCCGGGCGCGAGACCCGCAAGGAGCTGATTTCGACCACCAAGTCGAAATGGGCGCAGGAGCTGACCTCGATGGATCACGAGGACGACGATCCGGGCACCACCTGGAACGAACGCGCCCGTGGCCGCGAGCCGGAGAAGATGAGCCCGCGCATGGCCTGGCGGGCGATCCAGGCGGCGCTGCCGAAAGAGGCGATCATCTCGTCGGATATCGGCAACAACTGCGCCATCGGCAATGCCTACCCGTCCTTCGAGGAGGGCCGCAAATACCTGGCGCCGGGCCTGTTCGGTCCCTGCGGCTACGGTTTCCCGGCCATCTGCGGCGCCAAGATCGCCTGCCCGGACACGCCCGTCGTGGGCTTTGCCGGTGACGGCGCATTTGGCATCTCGATGAACGAAATGGTGTCGGTGAACCGCGACGACTGGCCGGCGATCACCATGGTGATCTTCCGCAACTACCAGTGGGGCGCCGAAAAGCGGAACACGACCCTGTGGTTCGACGACAATTTCGTCGGCACCGAACTGTCGACCGAGGTCAGCTATGCGGGCATCGCCCGGGCCTGCGGCGTCGACGGCGTGGCGGTGTCCACCATGGCCGAGCTGACGGACGAGCTGAACAAGGCCGTCACCCGGCAGATGAAGGAGGGCAAGACCACCTTCATCGAGGTGATGCTGAACCAGGAGCTGGGCGAACCGTTCCGCCGCGACGCGATGAAGAAACCGGTCAGCGTGGCCGGGATCGACGCCGCCGACATGAAGGCGCAGGCCTGATCCTCCCCGGCCGGGGCGGACCACCGCCCCGGCACCTGCCGTGCCCATGACCCCTGCCGTTCCGGGACAGGGCACGGCCCCTTTGTTGCCAGAGGAAGACCCTGATGCAGGCAAACCCGGCTACCACGCGAACGTCCCGGCTGGTCGCGTTTCTCGATGACAACTGGCGCGGATTCCTGGTCTCCGTCGTCATTGCGGTGGCGGCGCAGTTCCTGTCGGAACATTACGGCGCCCCGGCGATGCTGATGGCGCTGCTGCTGGGCATCGCCTTTCATTTCCTGGCCGAGGAACAGGCGGGCGAGGGGGGCGGGACCTGCAAGCCGGGGATCGAGTTCACCGCCCGCACGGTGCTGCGTTTCGGCGTGGCGCTGCTGGGCGCGCGGATCAGCGCCGAGCTGATGATCGGACTGGGGCCGCACCTGATCGCGGTGGTGGTGCTGGGCGTGGTGCTGACGATCCTGTTCGGCCTGCTGGGCGCGCGGATGCTGAACCGGGGCTGGCGTTTCGGGCTGCTGACCGGCGGATCGGTGGCGATCTGCGGCGCCTCGGCGGCGATGGCGATCTCGGCGGTGCTGCCGCGCAACGAACATTCCGAACGCAACCTGATCTTCACCGTGCTCAGCGTCACCGTGCTGTCGACCCTGGCGATGATCCTCTACCCGATCCTGACCGAGCTCTTCGATTTCAGCGATGAGGTGTCGGGCGTGTTCCTGGGCGGCACGATCCATGACGTGGCGCAGGTGGTCGGGGCCGGGTTCTCGGTGTCGGACGAGGTCGGCGAGGTCGCCACGCTGGTCAAGCTGATCCGGGTGGCGATGCTGGCGCCGGTGGTGCTGGTCATCTCGGTGCTGGTGCGCCGCTATGCCGAGGACACCGCAACCGAAGGCAAGCGCCCGCCGGTCCTGCCCGCCTTCGTGGTCGGGTTCCTGATCTTCGCCACGCTGAATTCGCTGGGCCTGATCCCGGCAATCGTGGTCGAGGCGATGTCGGGCCTGTCGCGATGGGCGCTGCTGGTGTCGATCGCGGCGGTCGGCATGAAAACCTCGCTCAAGCGCATTCTCGATGTCGGCGGCCAGGCCATCGCCCTGATCGTCGCCGAAACCGTTTTCATTGCGATCTTCGTTCTCGCAGGCGTCACGCTGATCGCTCACTAGCAAGGGTAGACAACCATGAAGCCCCTGGAAATCCTATTGAAAAACGCCGCGCGGTCAAAACGCAGGATCGTTCTGAGCGAGGGTGCCGACCCGCGCGCCATCGAGGCGGCGGTGGCGGCGCGCGCGCAGGGTGTGGGGCAGGTCGTCCTGGTCGGCGACAGCGACGACATCGCGGCCCGGCTGGCCGCGGCCGGTGCCGGACAGGGCGACGGGATCGAGATCCAGGATCCCGCCCAGTCGCCGCTGACAGAGGCGTTTGTCGCGCTCTACCACGACCTGCGCAGGCACAAGGGCGTGACCGAGGACGAGGCACGGGCGGCGGTGCAGTCGCCCCATGTCTTCGCGGCGCTGATGGTGAAATCGGGACATGCGGACGGCACCGTGGGCGGTGCGGTGGCGACAACCGCCGAGATCGTCCGGACCGCGATTCAGGTGATCGGGCCGGCGCCGGGAACCACGCTGATCTCCAGTTTCTTCCTGATGCTGTTCTGCGCCGACCACCATGCCCGCAAGGGCGCCCATATCTTTGCCGACAGCGGTCTGGTGATCGACCCCGATGCCGAAGAGATGGCCCAGATCGCGCTGTCCTCGGCCGGGTCGTTCCGGGCGCTGATCGGCGAGGAGCCGCGGGTGGCGATGCTGTCCTTTTCGACCCATGGCAGCGCCAGCCACAAATCGGTGTCGAAGGTGACCGAGGCCACCGGGATCGCACGCAAGGCGGATCCCGGCCTGATGATCGACGGCGACCTGCAATTCGACGCGGCCTTCGTTCCCGACGTGGCCGCCAAGAAGGCGGAAAGCTCGCCCTTGGGTGGCAACGCCAACGTGTTCGTGTTCCCGAACCTGGAAAGCGGCAACATCGCCTACAAGATCGCGCAGCGCGTCGGTGGTGCCCATGCCATCGGCCCGATCCTCCAGGGCCTGGCCCAGCCCGCGAACGACCTGTCGCGCGGATGTTCCGCCGAGGACATCCTGCACATGATCGCCGTCACCGCCGCCCAGGCCGATGCGTTGAAGGCGACCAATACCGTCACCGAGGAGCGCGCCCAATGACCACCCATGTCATCGACCTGACCCATGATGCGCCGGCATCGACCGGATCGCGCCGTCTGTCCGATCTGCCCGACCGCGTGGTCGCCGGCGATCCGCACCACCGGACCGGTGTGCATTTCACCAGCCCGGACGGGCGGCTGACGGCGGGAACCTGGACCTCGACGCCGGGCAAGTGGCACGCGTTCACCGACAAGGATGAATATTGCTATATCGTGTCGGGCCATTGCGCGCTGGTTCACGAGGACGGCACAAGGCGCGAGTTCCGCACCGGTGCGTCGTTCCTGATCCCCGACGGGTTCCGGGGCTATTGGGAAGTCATCGAAACCACCACCAAGCATTTTGTGATCCGCGACACCGGCCCGGAAAGCTGACCCCCATATTGCCTGCCCCGCCACCGGTGCGAGCAGGGGCGCTGTCACGCATTGCCGCACCGGGTGACGCGGCCCCGTTGTCGTGACCTTTGGCCGCGTGGCGGCTCTGGCGGCCCGGTTCGGCGTTTACTTCGGTCGACCCGCTTGCTAGAGCAGGCACAGGATCACGACGGGGGTGCGGTCGCATGGGCGGGCATCGATGGCGAGGACAGGCTTTGACCAAGCGGTGGCGCTGACCGCCGCCCGACCCGGACCATTCCACGGGGCCCGCGCGCCCTTTGACAGCGAGATCCACAGACCATGAAAGACCTGACCTTTGTCACCGACGGGGGCGTGCGCGTAACGCGCCGTGGTGCGCCCGCGCCGTTCCTCGAGGCATCCGCGGCACTGATCGACCGGCTCGATTCCGAACTCGGCGCCCTGTTTGCATCGAATTACGAATATCCCGGCCGCTACAACCGCTGGGAATTCGGCTTTTCCAACCCGCCGCTGATGATCGAGGCGCGTGGCCGTGACATGCGGCTGACCGCGCTCAATGATCGCGGGCGCATCCTGATGCGGATCCTGCGGCCGGCGCTGGAAACCCTCGAGGCCGTCGACACGCTGAAGGACCGCGATGACGGGCTGGCGCTGCGGATCGCACAGCCGGGCCGGATCCTGAACGAGGACGAACGCTCGCGTGCGCCGTCGGTGTTCTCGGTGCTGCGCGAGATTTCCGCGCTGTTTCACACCGATGAGGACAGCCACCTGGGGCTCTACGGGGCCTTCGGCTATGACCTGGCCTTTCAGTTCGAACCGGTCGAGCTGAAACTGGACCGCAAGCCGGACCAGCGCGACCTGGTGCTGTTCCTGGTCGACGAGCTGCTGATCACCGACCATTATTCGACCAGCTCCTACACCTATCGTTACGACTTTGCGCAGGGCGACCTGGACACGGCGGGGCTGGACCGGCGCGGGCGGGCCGAGCCGTTCCGGCAGGGGCCCGAGAGCGTGCCGCGCGGCGATCACGAGCCCGGAGAATATGCCGCGCTGGTGCGCGAGGCCAAGCAGAGCTTCCGGCGCGGCGACCTGTTCGAGGTGGTGCCGGGTCAGGTGTTCTATGAACCCTGCCACGATCAGCCCTCGGCGATCTTCCGGCGGCTGAAGAAAATCAACCCGGCGCCGTTCGGGTTCCTGATGAACCTCGGCGAACAGGAATACCTGGTCGGCGCCAGCCCCGAGATGTTCGTGCGCGTCACCGGCCGGCGGGTCGAAACCTGCCCGATCTCGGGCACGATCAGGCGCGGCGCCGATGCCATCGAGGACAGCGAACAGATCCTCAAGCTGCTGCAGTCCGAGAAGGACGAAAGCGAACTGACCATGTGTTCGGACGTGGACCGCAACGACAAGAGCCGCGTCTGCGTGCCCGGATCGGTGCGGGTGATCGGGCGGCGCCAGATCGAGATGTATTCGCGGCTGATCCACACCGTCGATCACATCGAGGGCGTGCTGCGCGAGGACATGGACGCGTTCGATGCCTTCCTGTCCCATGCCTGGGCGGTGACCGTGACCGGCGCGCCGAAACTCTGGGCGATGCGGTTCATCGAGGCGCATGAGAAATCGGCGCGATACTGGTATGGCGGCGCGATCGGCGCGGTGCAGTTCAACGGCGACATGAATACCGGGCTGACCCTGCGCACGGTGCGGATCAAGAACGGCGTGGCCGAGGTGCGTGCCGGGGCCACGCTGCTCAATGACAGCGACCCCGATGACGAAGAGGCCGAAACCGAACTGAAGGCGTCGGCCATGCGCGCGGCGGTGCGCGGCGACATGCGGTCCAACGCGGCCGCCGGGGACGGCTGGCGCGCGCCGGTGGCCACGGGTAGGCGGATCCTGCTGGTCGATCACGAGGACAGTTTCGTGCATACGCTGGCCAATTATTTCCGGCAGACCGGGGCCGAGGTCATGACCACGCGCAGCCCGCTGGCCGGGGATGTGCTGGACAATTATCGCCCCGACCTGGTGGTGCTGTCGCCCGGTCCGGGAAACCCGCGCGATTTCGACTGCCGGGCGACCATCGAGCTGGCGCTGGGGCGGGGGCTGCCGGTGTTCGGTGTCTGCCTCGGGTTGCAGGCGATTGCCGAGTATTTCGGGGCGGAGCTGGCGCAGCTCGACGACCCGATGCATGGCAAACCGTCGCGGATCACCGTGCATGATGCGGGCACCGTGTTTGCCGACCTGCCCGAACAGATCACCATCGGGCGGTATCATTCGCTGTTTGCGCGGCGCGATACCCTGCCGGATGCGCTGCGGGTGACGGCCAGCACGGCGGATGGCGTGGTGATGGGCGTGGAACATGCCGACCTGCCGGTGGCGGCGGTCCAGTTCCATCCCGAATCGATCATGTCTCTCGGGCAGGAGGCCGGCATCCGCATGATCGAAAACGCGGTCACGCGGCTGGTCGACCGCGCCGCGCGGACCCGCGCCGCCGAATAGGCGGGGCGGGCTGGCCGGTCGTCAGATCAGCGCGCCGAGATCCTGCAACACCGCCCGTACCGGCCCGGCATCGGGCGCGGCCCCGGTCCGGGCGGTCAGGGCGGCGGCAACCCCGGCCGCGTCGCCGCTGGCAAAGGCGGTGCCCATCACCCGGATCGACCCGTAGGCGCGCGGGTCGGCGCCGATCACCCGGCCCGCATACCACAGGTTTTCGATCCCGCGGGCGTGCAGCGCGTCGAGCGGGATGTGGTAATAGCCCTTGCCGCCGACCTGTTCGTAGATCGGCCTGCCCGCCTCGGAATGCAGCTCGATCGGCCAGGCGGCGCGGGCCACCCCGTCTTCACGCAGCCGCCCGCGGATCACGTCGCCATGCCCGATCTCGTAGCGCGCCGCCGGGTGACGGGTTTCGCGCACCCCGATCTGCGGGCCGGTCTGCGCGAGCCACGCGCCCTCGAAACCGGGGACGGTTTCACGCAGCACGTCGACCAGCAGCAGCGCCATTTCCCGCCCGGTCTGTTCGGCGCGGGTAAAGCTCTGCGACGACAGGTCGGGCATGGCGCGGTCGATCACCAGCCACCAGAAATCCGACGATGCCGGCACCCGCGTGTAGATCCCGCCATCGGTGCGGTCGATCCGGTGCGGCGACCGGGTGTTGAACAGCTCGATCGCCCGGATCATGCGGGCCCGGTCGATCGCGGTATCCGCGGCCAGCCCGCTGACCCGGATCGGCATCGAATAGGCCTGGATCCGGCCCTCGCCATCGCCGAGGCGCATCGGCTGCCCCAGCACCAGCGCCAGGTTGGCATCGCCGCTGGCATCGACAAAGCTCTCGGCGATCAGGCGAAACCGGCCATCCATCCCGGCGACGGTCACGCTTTCGACGCGCTCGGCGGTGCGACTGGCCGCGGCGACCCGGCTGTGCAGGAAGACATCGACGCCATGCGCCATCAGCACCCGGTCCAGCGCGATCTTGAGCCGTTCGGGATCGAGCAGCACGATCCAGTTGCCGGTGGTCGGCGAATGGTAGGGCGTGCAGGCGACGCCGAGCCGGCGCATTTCATCCAGCACGATCTCACCGGCCCCGGCCACGGCCTGAACCGGGTCGGCGCCCTGATGGAAGAACCCGCAATAGGCCAGCACCTGCGCATTGGTCGCGGCGCCGCCCAGGAAGCCGTATTTCTCGACCAGCGCGACCCGCGCGCCGGCCCGTGCCGCGCCGAGCGCCGCGCCGACGCCGCCGGCGCCACCGCCCGCAACCACGACATCGTATTGGGTTTCATGGCGCGGCATCAGTTTCTCCAGCTCAGGAAATAGCGTTCGGCCCGGCCGATCAGCCAGTTCACGATCAGCCCCAGCGTCGACAGCATCGCCACCCCGGCGATCAGCTGGTCGGTGGACATCAGGTTGCCGGCCAGCAGCACATAGGCGCCGATGCCGTATTCCGCGCCGATCATTTCGGCGGCGACCAGCAGGATGATCGAGATCGAGGCCGAGATGCGCATGCCCGACAGGATCGCGGGCAGGGCGGCGGGCAGCACGATCTTGCGGACGATGTCCCAGCGCGACAGGTTGAAGCTCTGCCCCATTCGGATCAGCGCACGGTCGACATTGTCGATGCCGCCATAGGTGGCGATCACGGTGGGAAAGAACGACCCGAACAGGATGGTCGCGACCTTGGAGCCCTCGCCGATGCCGAACCAGATGATGAACAGCGGCAGCAGCGCGATTTTCGGGATCGGAAAGATCGCCGAGACCAGCGGCGAAAGGGCCGCGCGTGCCAGCGAATTCAGCCCGATCGCGGTGCCGACGATCAGCCCCAGGATGGAGCCGCAGGTGAACCCGATCACCAGCCGTTGCAGCGAGGCGCCGAGATGTTTCTGCAGGTTGCCCGAGCGGGCGAGATCGGCCAGCGCCTCGAAGGCCTCGCTCGGGGCGGGCAGCACCAGCGCCGAGATGATGCCCAGCCGCGACCCCAGTTCCCACAGGATCAGGATCGCCGCGAAAACGGCGATACCCACGAACCGCCGCGGCCGGGGCAGAAACCCCCCGCCGCGGAACGGCACCGGGCGTTCGGTTGCACTGTCCTGAGTGCTGTTGGCGGGCAGGTCGACCACGGCAGATCCTCTTGCTGTTCAGGGTCTCATTCTGGGCTTTGTTCGGGGCGGGGAAAGGCGTGGGCGGGTCACCCGCCGGCCAGCTCCATGTCCGCGCTCTGGGCCTCGTCGCGCATCATGTTCCACAGGCGCTGCTGGATCTCGCCGATCTCGGCGTTCGACACGGTGCGTTCGGCCAGCGGCATGTCGATCTCTACGATCTCCCGGATCACGCCGGGGCGGCGCGACAGGACCACCACCTTGTGGCCCAGCCGGACGGCTTCGGCCAGGTTGTGGGTGATATAGCACGAGGTGAAATTCTCCCGCGTCCACAGGTCGATCAGGTCGTCCATCAGCAACTCGCGGGTCTGGCTGTCGAGCGCCGAGAGCGGTTCGTCCATCATCAGCACCGCCGGGTTGACCGCCAGCGCCCGCGCGATGGCGACCCGTTGTTTCATCCCGCCGGACAGTTGTTTCGGCACCGCCTTGCGGAAATCGGACAGCCGCGTGCGCTCCAGCACATCCGCGATCCGCACCTCGGTCTCGGCCGGGTCGAGCCGATGGCCTTCGAGCACCAGCGAGATGTTCTTTTCGACCGTGCGCCAGGGCAGGAGCGCGAAGTCCTGGAACACATAGGTCAGCGGGTTGAGAGAGCCGGCTGGCGGCTCTCCCACCTGCATCACGCTGCCTTCGGTCGGGCGTTCCAGCCCGCCCAAGAGCCGCAGCAATGTCGATTTCCCGCAGCCCGAGGGACCGATCACGCAGACGATCTCGCCCTGGGAAATCGTCAGGTCGATATTCCTCAGCACCTCGAGATCGTCGTAGCGATGCGACAGGTTCCTGACCTTCAGATCCATCCCCGGGCCCCGGTCTCAGTAGGCTTCGACAAAGCTGGTATCGACCAGCTGCTCCACCGTCAGATCGGCATCGACCAGGCCTTCATCCGTGAACCACTGCATCTGCTTGGCGATATCGGTCACGTTCAGCGCCGCCCCTTCGTTCAGGAACATCGCACCGTTCTGGATCGACGGCGCCGCCTTGTCATAGGGCCGGTCGGCATAGACGTATTTGTGGATGATCCTGGTCAGCTCTTCCTTTTCCGCCGGGTCGGCATCGGGATCGAGGAAGACCCGGTTCATGTCGGCGATGCCTTTTGAATAGGCGCGGATGAACCGTTCGACCATGTCGCGGTTGTTCTCGATATTGTCGACGCTCGTGATCATGGTCGAGATCTGGTATTCGACATATTCGTTGAGCCAGCCGATTTCCTTGGCCGCGCCGGACCCGGCCAGCGCCTTGGCGATATGCGGCACCATGATCATGATGTCGGTCTGGCCCGACTTGATCGCGGCGACCATGGCCCCGACCTTCTGCAGCGGCACCATCTTCATCTCGGACATGTCCCAGCCCTTGGCCTCGGCGATGCGGCTGGTCATGTAGTGGAAGGTCGAGCCGACCTGGGTCATCGACACCGAATGGCCGGGCATGTCGTCGATGGTCTTCAGCCCGGCGTCATAGGCCTGGTTCGACGCCAGCACCATCATGCCGTCATAGCCCTTCTTTTCATGCAGGACGCCGCCGACGATGCGGATCGCGTTCTTTTCCGCCAGGTTCATCAGCCCGCCGGTGACGCCGGTGACGCCGAAATCGACATCGCCGCTGGCGGTGGCGACGGCAATCGGCTGCGCCGCCTGGAAGAATTCGAGCTCGAGGTCGATGCCCTCGTCGGCGAAATAGCCCTTTTCGAAGGCGACGAAGCCCGCGCCGTGGCTGGTAAAGCGCAGCGCGCCCAGCGTCACCTTGTCCTGCGCCAGCGACGCGGTCGCGGTCAGCCCGGCGAAGCCGCTGGCGACCACCATCAGCCCGGCGAGCCAGCGCCGGCGTGTCAATCTTGCGTTCAACATGTTTCCTCCCTTGGTGCTTTCATGTCTTGGCCACAGGCTATTGGCCTCAGTCCCTTGGCCACAGTCTCTTGACCACCGGCGCGCGCATGTCATGCGCCGGCAGCAAATGGCGCGCCAAGTCTGGCGTAATTCGACGGGTGAGGAAAGCGCGAACTCTCCGGCTGCCCATAGCGTCGTGCTATATCACGCAAGCCAGCCGAATTTCTCCAAGATCAGCGGCATCTGGCCGCGGGCCATCTCGGGGCCGGTCTGGATGCGCGCGCCGCGCCGCTCGGCCTCTTGCAGGAACGGCGTCCGGGCGGGATGGCCGATGACATCGGCCACCATGGCGCCCGTGCGCAGCCCGGTCAACGGATGCACCATCGCCCGCCCGTCGGCGCCGATGGCGGTAGCATTGCAGACCAGATCATAGGCCGCGACGCTGGCCGGGGCCGGGATCGCGCGCACGGGACACCCGACCAGCCGGCCGGCCAGGTCGTCGGCCCGCGCCTGGTCGGTATCGACGAGGTCGATGCGCCCGGTGCCGGCCTGCGTCAGCGCCGCCGCGATGGCGGCACCGGCGCCGCCGCATCCGAACAGCAGCACGCGCGCGGGTTCGATCCTGAACCGCGCAGCGCGCAGGGCCGCGACGAACCCCGCGCCATCGGTATTGTCGCCGGAAAGCCGCCCATTCCTGTGCCGCAGCACGAGATTGACCGCCCCGGCGAGATCGGCCGCCGCCGTCCGGTCATCGACGAGACCGGCCGCCGCCTGTTTGTGCGGCGCGGTCAGAACCGCCCCGGCGCAGTTGGCGATCCCCCGCAGGCTGTCGAGAAACCCCGGCAACGCGGGCGGGCGCAGGTCGAGGGGCACCATGACGAAACCGGCACGCCGTTCGGCCGCCTGCGCGTTGATCTGGGCGGGCAGGGCGGTCTGCGCCACCGGATGCCCGATCATGAAGGCGATGCGGGCGCCGGCATCGGGGTAATGCGGGCCGGGTCGGGTCATGTCGCAGGGCGGGTTTGCATAGCGCCTGAAATCTCTCTACAAAATCCGGGCTGTCAAGCCCGGCAGGTCTGTTCACGGACATTGCGCATGATCACGTTTCGTCAGCTCGAAGTGTTCCGGGCGGTCATGCTGACCGGTTCGATCAGCGGCGCGGCGCAGATGCTCGGCATCGCGCAACCCACCGCAACCAACACCCTGAAGCGGCTCGAGGATGTGCTGGGCGTTGCGCTGTTCGACCGCTCCGGTGCCCGGCTGCGGCCGACCGCGACCGCGCAACAGATTTTCGAGGCGACCACCCCGTCCATGTCCGCGTTCGAGCGGCTGTCGCAGACCGTGATGGATGTGGTGCGCGGCCAGCATTCGGTGTTCCGCATGGGCGTCTCGCCCTCGGTCAGCCAGGGGCTCGGACCCCGCGCGCTGTCGATCTTCGCCCGCCGTCGCCCGGGGACGCAGCTGCGCATGGACACGCTGTCGATGATGCAGAACCGCGACTACCTTTGGTTTGCCGAGGGCGATTGCACGATCACCATCTTTCCGATCGAGGATCCCGGTATCGCCTCGTTCCGTGTCTCGTCGATCGGCATGGTCTGCGTGGTGCCGTCCGATCACCGGCTTGCCGCGCAGGGCCGCGTGACGATCCACGACATCGCCACCGAGCCGCTGATCTTCTTTCATCCCAACACGCCGCACGGCCGGTTCGTGCGCGGCATTTTCGACCAGGCCGGGATCGAGCCCAACATCTCGATCGAGACACGGTTTGCCCAGTCTGCGCCCTGCCTGATGCGCGAAGGGTTCGGGATCGCGTTGCAGGACGAATTGTCCAGTCTCGGGCTCAGCGACCCGGGGCTGACGGTGCTTCCGCTGGAGGGATCGCCGCGCCAGCCGGTGCTGCTGCATTGTCTGGCCGACAAGCGCGACGGGGCCGAAGTCCGGACGGTGTTGTCGAGCCTCGTGCAGGCGGTGGGCGAACTGGGCTTTCCCGACGAATACGGCGCGGAGGAACGGGCGCGGCCATAGTCTGTCTCTATGGTTCGCCGCAAACATGGCGGTGGAGCATCGCCCGCCCGCCGGGGCAGTATCCGGGCGACAGGAGAAGGCGCGACCGATGACCAAGATCACCCCGCAACAACGTGCGGCCTGCCGGCTGTGCGTGACCGAGAACCTGCCCTTTGCGCTCTGGCGCGAGCCCGGCGATGACGGGTTCCGGATGATCTGTGGATCCGGCGCGCCGCGGGTCGAGCCTGTGTTCGGCGGCAGCGGCGGCCAGCCCGCCTTTGTCATGGCGCCGTTTCGCACCGATGACGGCAACCGCGCCTGGCACCTGCCCGCCGAGGTGCTGATCACCGCCGACGGCGCCCGGTTCTGGACCGGCGCGGGGTTTTCGCAAACACCGGTCACGCCCGCGCAATCGCGGCTGGCCGGGGGCGCGGAGGGTGGCGGAATCCAGGCGCCCGCGACCACGGTGCCGGTGCCCGAGCCGGTTTCGGCCCCGGATTACGAGGCCCGCGTCACCCGCGCCGTTGCGGCGATCCACGCCGGGGCCTGTGACAAGATCGTGCTGTCGCGCGTCGATGCGCGCGACCTGCCGGTCGGGCATGACCTTTGCGCGCTGGCCGACGATCTGGCGCGGGTGCATCCCCATGCCTTCGTGTCGCTGGTGTCGTCGCAACCGACCGGGACATGGCTGACCGCGACGCCGGAGATCCTGCTGCACGCCGATGACACCGGCCTGCGCACGATGGCGCTGGCCGGCACGCAATGGCCAGATCCGGACAGCGATCCTGACACCGATCCTGCCGACCTGATCTGGTCCGACAAGATCGTCGAGGAACAGGGGTTCGTCGCCGCGTTCATTCGCGATGCCTTTGCCGCCGAGGGCATCGCAGGCGTCAGCGAAACGCCGCCCGCCACGGTGCGCGCGGCAAACCTCTATCACCTCCGTTCGGATTTCCGCGCCCCGGCTGCGCCCGAACCGCAACTTGCCGGTCTGCTGCGGCGTCTGCACCCGACATCCGCCGTGTGCGGGATGCCGCGCGCCGGGGCCCATGATTTCATCCTGGCCGAAGAGGGCGATACGCGAAGCTTCTACACCGGTTACCTGGGCCCGAAACGGGTCGGCGCGGGCACCCGGCTCTATGTCAACCTGCGCTCGGCCCGCGTCCTGCGGGACCGGATCCTGCTGCATGTGGGCGGCGGCATCGTCGCAGCGTCCGACCCGGCGCTGGAGTGGCAGGAAACGGTCGAGAAGACCAGGACCATCGGGCAGGTCCTCTAGCCTCACCCGGTTCAGATGTCGAAAAAGACGGTTTCGTCGTCGCCCTGGATGCGGATGTCGAACCGGTAGACCGCCTGTCCGTCGCCTTCGCGGCGCCGGGCGATCAGCGTCGGGCGCCGGTTTTCCCATTCGATCAGGTTCAGCACCGGGTCGGCGGCGTTGGCCTCGGTTTCGTCGTCGAAATACATGCGCGTGTTGAGACCGATATTGATGCCGCGTGCCACCACCCACAGGCTGATATGCGGGGCCATCAGCAGCCCCGACCGCCCCTTGGCCGCGCCGGGCTTGACGGTCTCGAACGCCCATTCGCCGGTTTCGAAATCGGTGATGACACGGCCCCAGCCGCGAAACCCGTCCTCGACCGGCCCGCCGCCTTCGGGATGGGCGTAATGGCCTGCGGCATTGGCCTGCCACGCCTCGAGCATCACGTCCTTGATCGGGCTGCCGGTGCCGTCGATCACCAGCCCTTCGACGCGGATGCGTTCGCCTTTGGCGTTCGGACCGGCGATGTCCCAGCCCAGTTCGCGGTCATAGATGTCGAACCCCGCCGCGCCCGGCGCGAGCCCGATATGCACATAGGGACCGGCGGTCTGCGACGGCGTTTCCCTGAGATAGTCCGGTTTGAGCATGTCAGTTCCCCTCCGGGCGGTTTTCGAACATCGTCGAGCGGCGCCCGCGCAGCACGATGTCGAACCTGTAGGCGATCGTATCCAGCGGGATCGTCGCGTTCATGTCCAGCTTGGCGGTCAGCTGGTCGATGGCATCCGCGTCGGGCAGCGTCTGCACGATCGGGCAGAGCGCGATCAGCGGGTCGCCCTCGAAATAGAGCTGCGTGATCAGGCGCTGGCTGAACGACCGGCCGAACACGCTGACATGGATATGCGCGGGCCGCCAGTTGTTGACCAGGTTGCGCCAGGGATAGGCGCCGGGCTTGACCGTGCGGAAGGCATAGCGCCCGTCCGCGCCGGTCATCGTGCGTCCGCAGCCGCCGAAATTCGGGTCGATCGGCGCCAGGTAGGTGTCTTTCTTGTGGCGATAGCGCCCGCCCGCATTGGCCTGCCAGATTTCCACCAGCGTGTCGGGCACGGGGCGCGCGTCTTCGTCCAGCACCCGGCCATGCACGATGATCCGTTCACCGATCGGGTCGCCGTCTTTGGCATAGTTCCGGATCAGGTCGTGATCGAGCGGGCCGACATCGTCATGGCCGAATACGGGGCCGGTGATTTCGCTGACCGTTTGCTGCAGGCTGATCAGCGGCAGCCGCGGCGAGCGGGCAACCGAAGTCTTGTAATCCGGTGTCAGGGCGCGCGGGTGCCGGCCCCGGTCGCGCTGATAATAGTCGGCGGGTGTCGTCATGCGCCGTCCTCCATCTCGGCAAAGGTCTGCTTGGCCAGCTTGATCGCATGGTTGGCCCTGGGCACGCCGGCATAGACCGCGGCATGCAGAAACGCCTGCATCACGTCATCCCTGCTGGCGCCGGTATTGGCCGTGGCGCGGACATGCATCGGGATCTCCTCGAAATTGCCGGTGGCGGCGAGCAGGGCCAGCGTCAGCATCGACCGTTCGCGGCGGCTGATCGTGTCGTCGGCCCAGAGCGTGCCCCAGGCCCCTTCGGTGATCATGGTCTGGAACGGGCGGTCGAAGTCGGTCTTGGCCGCTTCGGCCCGGTCGACATGGGCATCGCCCAGCACGGCGCGGCGGGTGGCCATGCCTTGGTCAAATCGTTCGGACATCGGTCTGTTCCTCCAGTGTCAGGGGCCGGTTGTCGGCAGGGGCCGGCCGGCGTCATGTCCTTCGCGGCCCCGTCTCAATAGGGCAATCCCACATAGTTCTGCGCCATCGCCTTCTGGGCGGCCGCGTTCGAGCGCAGGAAATCCAGTTCGGCAATCTGCATCTTCAGGTCGAATTCGGACTGGTCGGGATAGCGGTGCAGCAGCGACGAGAACCACCACGAGAACCGTTCCGCCTTCCACACCCGTTTCAGGGCCGTTTCGGAATAGCCGTCGATACCGGCGGACGATCCGTTGTCATAGAAATCGCGCAGCGCATGATAGAGATAGTGCACGTCCGAGGCGGCGGTGTTCAGCCCCTTGGCGCCCGTGGGTGGCACGATATGGGCGGCGTCGCCGCACAGGAACAGCCGGCCCCAGCGCATCGGTTCGGTCACGAAGGACCGCAACGGCGCGATGCTTTTCTCGATCGACGGGCCGGTGACCAGCCTGCCGGCCTGTTCGGCGGGGATGCGGCGTTTGAGTTCCTGCCAGAACGCCTCGTCGGTCCAGTCGTCGGGGCTGTCCGACAGCGAACACTGGATGTAGTACCGGCTGAGATTGTCGTTGCGCATCGAACACAGCGCGAAGCCCCGCGCCGAGTTGGCATAGACAAGTTCGTCGTTCACCGGCGGTGTTTCCGACAGGATGCCGAGCCAGCCGAAGGGATAGATCTTTTCGTATTCCCGGCGCACGGTCAGCGGGATGGTCTGGCGGCTGACGCCATGGAACCCGTCGCAGCCGGCCACGAAATCGCAGTCGATCCGCCGGGCCGTGCCGTCGACCGCATATGTCACATGCGGCGCATCGGTATCGGCGCCGTGAATGGCGACATCCTCGACGTTGAATTCGATCGGGCCGCCGGATTTTTCGCGGGCGTCATACAGGTCGCGGGTCACTTCGGTCTGGCCATAGACGATCACCGGCGATCCGGTGTGTTCGGTGAAATCGACGCGAAAGATCTCGTTGCCATAGGCCACCAGCGTGCCGTCGTGGACGAACCCCTCGGCATGCAGTCGCCCGGCGCAGCCTGCCTCCTCGAGCAGGCGGACCAGCCCCTGTTCGAGAACGCCCGCGCGGATGCGGCCCAGCACATAGTCCCTGGTCTTGCGTTCCAGCACCACGTTGTCGATGCCGCGCATGTGCAGTAGTTGCGACAACAGCAGCCCCGAGGGGCCGCCGCCTATGATTGCCACCCGTGTATTCATTCCACTCCCCCTCACCGGGATATCTACGCATATTGTGGATGGGAATGAAATTGAGTTGTTCGGCAACCCTGGGATGTGGCTGGACCCGTTGCCGCACGAGGTGGTGGAGCGAAGGGTTTGACTTGGCGGGGCGCAGGCCGATAATGCGCAACGCGGAGCCGCGCTGAATCATGGCGTGATCCGTTGCAAGGAACGGGGGGCGTGATGACGCCGGACAAAGCAGTTTTCGGAACCGCCAGCCCCCGTTCCATGCGGGTCTGAACAGGCGGTCGGCAATATTGCGGGGCCCCCCTCGGGGCGCCCGGCCACAGAGATATGCAGGGCGTCCGGGGCCGGGCGCCTCCGGTTCCACCGATATGGTTCCACCGATATGATGAGGTATCCCATGCGTCATTTCGTTTTCACCGCCGCGCTGCTCGCCGCCGGTCCATGCCTTGCCGACCCGCTGCCGTCATGGAACGACGGCGCGTCGAAATCGGCGATCATCGCCTTTGTCGAAAGCGTGACCGATCCGGCATCGCCGGACTATGTCACCCCCGCCGACCGCATCGCCACCTTTGACAATGACGGAACGCTCTGGGCGGAACAGCCGCTCTATTTCCAGTTTCTCTTTGCCTTTGACCGTCTGCGCAAACTGGCCGCCGAGGACGAGAGCATCCTGACCTCGGACGTGCTGCGGGCCGCCAATGCGGGCGATCTGGAAACGGTCGCCGCTGCGGGCGAGGCCGGGCTGTTGGAAATCCAGTCGGTGACCCATGCCGGCATGACGGTCGATGAGTTCCTCGCCGAGAGCCGCCAGTGGCTGGCCACGACGCAGCACCCGGACACCGGCAAGCCGCTGGTTACCATGACCTATCAGCCGATGCTGGAACTGCTGAGCTACCTGCGCGACGAGGATTTCACCACCTGGATCGTCTCGGGCGGCGGCATCGATTTCATCCGGTCATTTGCCGATGACACCTATGGCATCCCGCCCTGGCAGGTCGTGGGAACCGAGGCCAATACCGTCTACGCGGTCGGCGAAGACGGCACTCCCACCCTGTCCAAGGAGGGCGGCGTCACCTTCATCGACGACAAGGAGGGCAAGCCGGTGGGCATCATGCGCCATATCGGCCAGCGCCCGATCTTTGCCGCGGGCAATTCCGACGGCGATTTCGCGATGCTGGAATGGACCACCGCCGGCGACGGCGCGCGCTTTGGTCTGATCGTGCATCATACCGATGCGGAACGCGAATTTGCCTATGACCGCGAGGGCCATGTAGGTGTTCTGGACCGCGGCCTCGACGAAGCCGCCGGGCGCGGCTGGGTGCTGGTCGACATGGCGAATGACTGGCGCCGGGTCTGGCCCGATGGCGAGTGACGTGAGCGCCGGAACCGCGGCCGGGACCGCCGCGCAGCCCTGCGATGCGCGCGCCCAGATCGACGCCCTGCGCGCCCGGATGGGCGAGGCGATCATCGGCCAGCGCGATGTGATCGAACGTTTGCTGATCGGGCTGCTGGCCAATGGCAACCTTCTGGTCGAAGGGCTGCCGGGTCTGGCCAAGACCCGCGCGATCAAGGCGCTGGCGCGAAATCTCGAATGCGATTTCAGCCGCATCCAGTTCACCCCCGACCTGCTGCCGTCGGACGTGACCGGCACCGAGGTCTATTACCAGGCCGAGGGCGGTTCGGAGTTCCGGTTCGAGCCCGGCCCGATCTTTGCCAACCTCGTGCTGGCCGATGAAATCAACCGGGCGCCGGCCAAGGTCCAGGCGGCGCTGCTGGAGGCGATGGAGGAACGGCAGGTCACGGTCGCGGGCACGACCCACAAGATGCCGCCGCTGTTCATGGTGATGGCCACCCAGAACCCGATCGAACAGGAAGGCACCTATCCGCTGCCCGAGGCGCAGATGGACCGGTTCCTGATGCACGTCAACATCACCTACCCGCCGGTCGAGGACGAGGTCGAGGTGATCCGGCTCGTGCGCGGCGAGGAAATCGCCGCCCAGGCCCCCGCCGGCACCGCCCCGGCGGACACACCTGCGCCGATCGCGCAAACGGCCGTGTTCGAGGCCCGGCGCGGCATTGCCGGGCTGCATGTCTCGGACCAGATGGAGCGTTACATGGCCGCCCTGGTCAACGCGACCCGCGTTCCGGAGGCGTTCGGCGACGACCTGAAACGCTGGATCGAGGTGGGGGCCAGTCCGCGCGCCTCGCTCGCGCTCGACAGGTGTGGCCGCACCCATGCCTGGCTCGCCGGGCGCGACTATGTCGATCCCGAGGACGTGCGTGCCATCGTCGGCGACGTGATGCGCCACCGGCTCGGCCTGACCTACGAGGCGCAGGGCGAAGGCATCAGCGCCGACGCGGTGGTAGCCGAGGTGGTCCGGCAGGTCGCCTTGCCCTGAGGGAGAGAGGATGCAGGATCGCACCGCCCGCAGCAGGACCGGAACGCTGCCGCCGCGGCCGCCGGGCGCGACCGACCCGCGCGTGCATGTCGACCTGGCGCATCTGCGCACGCTCGAAACACGCGCCCGCAGTCTCAGTTTCCTGCCGCGCCAGCCCGCGCGCTCGGCGCTGAACGGGCGCCATGCCTCGCGCCTGCGCGGGCGGGGGCTGAATTTCGAGGAACTGCGCGACTACCTGCCCGGCGACGACATTCGCGCCATCGACTGGAAGGTAACCGCCCGTACCGGTCGCCCGCATGTTCGGGTCATGACCGAGGAACGGGACCGCCCCGCGCTGATCGTCGTCGACCAGCGGATGAGCATGTTCTTCGGATCGGTCCTGAACATGAAATCGGTGACGGCCGCCGAGGCCGCCGCGCTGGCGGCGTTCCGCATTCTCGATCAGGGCGACCGGGTCGGCGGCATCGTGTTCGGCGATGACCTGCTGGCCGAGATGCGCCCGCAACGCAGCCGCGCCGCCCTGAACCGGTTCCTGACCGCGCTGGCCGATGCGAACGGGCTGCTGCGGGCCGATGCCCCGGCGGTCGAGCCGATCGGGCTGACCCGGGTGCTGCGCGCGGTTGCCCGGATCGCATCGCGCAACCACCTGGTCATCGTGCTCAGCGATTTCGACGGGATCGACGAACAGACCGAGCGGGTGGTGTCGGGGCTGGCCCGGCGCAACGATCTGGTGCTGGTCCCGGTTTCCGACCCGGTCGCGGGCGAGGTGCCGGCGGGTATGCGGCTGGTGGTGTCGGATGGCCGGTTGCAGGCCGAGATCGACACCGACGCGCCGGGTGCCCGGCAGGGCCTGGCATCCTTGTCGCAGGGGCGCCTGGGCGAGGTGGCGAACTGGCAGCGCCGCCATGGCGTGCCGGTCCTGCCACTGTCGGCGGGCGAGGAAACGCTGCCGCAATTGCGGCGCCTGATGGGGCTGGGACCGGGATGAGCGACGCGCAGACCGGAACCGGCTCTGCGGCGGCCGGGGCGGGGCCGGAGAACCTCGTCGACCTGATCGACGGATTGATCGACCCGGTCGAGCCGCCGCCGGTTCCGCTGGTCCCGCAGACCTGGGGCTGGGCCGCGCTTGCCGTGCTGATCGTCGTGCTGCTGGCCTGGCTGCTCTGGCGCTGGGCCGCGCGGTGCCGGGCCGATGCCTATCGTCGTGCCGCGCTGACGGCGCTAGATCAGGCGGGAACCGCCGCCGACATCGCCGTGATCTTGCGCCGCGCGGCGCTCGCCGCCTATCCGCGGGCCGAGGTCGCCGGTCTCGCGGGGCGGGACTGGGTCGCGTATCTCGACCGAACCGGGCGCGGCGGTTTTCCGGCCGCGGCGGGCGAGGAATTGCGGCTGGCCCCCTATCGCGACGACGCGGCCGCGCCGTCGGATGAACTGCGCGATGCGGCCGGGACCTGGCTGCGCACCCATCGCGCGGCGACCATGCCCGCCGACCACGGGGGCAAGGCATGATCTCGCTCGCCGCACCCTGGGCGCTGGTCCTGCTGCCCCTGCCGGTGCTGGTCTGGCGTTTGATGCCGCCGCACCGGGAACGGGAACAGGCGTTGCGGTTTCCCTTTTTCCGGCATGTCACCGCCGCCGCGGGCGCCGAGGCGCGTGCCGGGGCGGTGGTGCTGACCCGGCCCCGCCTCGCGATGATCGCGGCGATCCTGTGCTGGGCGTTGGTGGTGCTGGCGCTGGCGCGCCCGGAACGGGTGGGGGCCCCGGTATCGATGGAACGCGCCGCGCGGGACGTGGTGCTTGCCATCGACATTTCGGGGTCGATGGATGCCCGTGATTTCGCGACACCCGACGGGACGACCAAACAGCGCTTCGCGGGCGTGCGCGACGTGGTGCAGGCCTTTGTCGCGGGCCGCGACGGGGACCGGATGGCGCTGATCGTGTTCGGCACCGCCGCCTATCTGCAGGCGCCGCTGACCGACGATCTCGACACCATCTCGGAACTGCTCGACCGGACCGAGGTCGGCATGGCCGGGCCGCACACCGCGCTCGGCGATGCGATCGGCCTGTCGATCCGCACCTTCGAGACCAGCGAGATCGAGCAGCGGTTGCTGATCCTGCTGTCGGACGGGTCGGACACCGCGAGCCGCATGAGCCCGATCAACGCTGCCGAGATCGCGGCGGATCGCGGGGTCGAGATCTTCAGCATCGGCGTCGGCGACCCGGATGCGACCGGCGAGAACCGTGTGGACCTGGTCACGCTTCAGGCCATCGCCGACCGGACCGGCGGGGCGTATTTTTTTGCCGAGGACGAAGGCGCGCTGCAGGCCGTGTATGACCGGATCGACGCGCTGGCCCCGCGCGAGGTGGAAACCCTGTCCTACCGGCCGCGCCGGTCCCTGTCCTGGGTCGCGCTCGGGCTCGCGGCGCTGATCGGGTGCATCTCCGTCGCGCTGCTGCATGTCATCGCCGCGCGCCGCCGCGCCGGATCGCGGCAGACGGCCGATCCCGGCGGGGTGTCCGCATGACCGCCATCGCCATTCTCGTCGAGGCCTTTCATTTCCTGCGCCCGGTCTGGCTGGGTCTGCTGCCGCTGGTGCTGGTCCTGTGGTGGATGGTGCGGCGGGCCGGGCGGTCGCGCCGGGTCGTCGCCCCCGCAATCGCGCCGCATCTGCGCGATGCGCTGATCGTCGGGGCGGAGGGGCGCCGCCGATTTCTTCCCATCGACGGCGTGGCCGCGATGCTGGCTCTTGCCGTGCTTGGGGCCGCCGGGCCGACCTGGTCGCGCCAGCCCGATCCGTTTGCCGCCCAATCCGCCCCGGCGGTCGTCGTGCTCGCGGTGACCGCGACGATGGAGCAGCGCGACGTGGCGCCGTCGCGCCTGGAACGCGGCAAGCAGAAGATCCGCGATTTCCTCGACCTGCGGGCCGGTGGGCGCACCGCGCTGGTGGCCTATGCCGGCAGCGCCCATGTGGTCCTGCCGATGACCGAGGATGCGCAGGTCATGCTGCCTTATCTCGAGGGTCTGTCACCCGACATCATGCCGCGCGACGGGGCGTTGGCGGCTGACGCGCTGCGCCTCGCGCGTGCGCTGCTGGACGACGAAACCGCCCCCGGCGGTATCCTGTTCGTGACCGATGCGATCGACCCCGCCGACGCGCCCGCGCTGGATGCCAGCGATACGCCGATCGCGGTGCTGGCGATGCGGCCCGAGGGCAACCGCGACCGGGGGTTGGACGCGCTGGGCGTGCCGGTGGTGGCCGTCAGCCCGGATGCCGCCGATATCCGGCGCATCGACGGGCTGCTGAACGCGGCCTTTCTGCGCGCGCAGCTGAAGGATGGTGACCAGCCGTGGGAGGACCGCGCCCACTGGCTGGCTTGGCCGGTGGCGCTGATGCTGCTGTTCTGGTTCCGTCGCGGCTGGACCATGCGCTGGGCGGTGATCGCCGCAGTGTCGTTTGCGCTGCATCCGCCCCGGCCGGCGCAGGCCGAGGGCGTGGCCGACTGGTTCCTGACCCCCGACCAGCAGGGCCGGCTGGCGTTTCAGGATCGCGATTTCGAACGCGCGGCGGATCTGTTCGTCGATCCGCTGTGGCGTGGCTATGCGCTCTATCGCGATGGCCAGTACGAAGAGGCCGTCACGGTGCTCGATCGTCTCGACACGCCTGAGGCGGCGTTCATCCAGGGGATGGCCCATATCAAATCCCGCGCCTATCGCGATGGGGTGCGGTCGTTCGAAACCGTGCTGGCCCGCGATCCCGAATATCCCGGCGCCGCCGAAAACCTCGAACGGGCGCGCCGGATCGTCGATTACGTCGAACGCGAACGCGAACAGTCCGACACCGGAGAGGACGGCGGCATCGGTGCCGACGACGTGGTGTTCGACAATGAATCCGGAGCCGGTGCCGAAACGCAACTGGAGGTCGAAAAGGTGGATGGGAACCAGGGGCTGCTGACCGCCGATCAATGGATGAACACGGTCGATACGAGGACCGGGGATTTCCTGCGCCTGCGCTTTGCGCTCGAGCTGTCAGGCGCGGCGGAAACGCCCGATGCCGCCACGGACCCGCAGGACGAGGGCGGTGACGAATGATCCGGCGGCTGCACCTGATCCTCGTTCTCGCGCTGGTGCTGCCGGGTCCGGTTCGCGGGCAGGGGGCCGACACGCCGCAGCTGCGGGTCCGGTTCCCCGAGACCGAGACCATTCCCGGCCAGTCGCTCAGCCTGCGCCTGACGGTGCTGGTTCCGACCTTCATGCCCGACCCGCCGGTCTGGCCGTCGATGGAACTGCCGAACCTGCTGGTGCGGCTGCCGGGGCGGTCGACCAACCCGACCTCCGAACGGATCGGAGGCGAGACTTGGTCGGGGGTGACGCGGCATTACCGGCTGTCGCCGATGGTGCCCGGCAATTTCACGATCCCGGCGCAGGATGTCGTGGTGACGTGGAACAACCCCGCGACCGGCGAGACCGAGAAGGTGACGCTGGTGACGGACCCGGTCGCCTTTCGCGGGGTCGTGCCCGAGGGGGCCGGGGGGCTCGATCCGTTCATCGCGGCCAGCGACCTGCACCTGACCCAGCAGATCGACGGCACGCCCGAGGCGATGACGCCCGGGCAGAGTTTCACGCGCACAGTCAGGATCGAGGTTCAGGGCGTGTCACCCATGTTCCTGCCGCCGCTGATGCCATCGGGCGACATTCCCGGCATCGCCGCCTATCCCGACGAACCGGTCGTCGAGGAAACCGACACCCGCGGCGACCCGGGCGGGGCGCGGACCGAGAGCGTCACCTTCGTCGCCGAAGGCGGCACGGAGGGGGTGTTGCCTGCGGTGTCGCTGGACTGGTTCGACATCGACGCGGGCGAGGTCAGGACGGCGCAGGCCGAGACCGTCGCGATCCGGGTCGACGGCCCGCCGGTGTCGCGGGCCGAGCCGAGGGACCGGCGGGTTCTGGCCGCCATCGCCGTTGCCGCGCTACTCGTGGCATGGCTCATCGCTCTCGCCCTTCGGCGGGTGATGCCCGCGCTCCGGCACCGTATCGACGCACGCCGCCGGGACGTGCTGGCATCAGAGGCCCATGCGTGGCGGGTCCTGACCCGTGCGCTGGCCGCGCGCGATCATGCCGCGCTGCGCCCGGCGCTCGATCTCTGGGCCTCGCGCGCGGGCCGCCCCGATCCGCGCCGGGATGCCGGTGTCCAGTCCGCGTTGCTCGCGCTGGGGGCGGCGCAATATGGCCGCGCGGTCGGGGCCGGGAACCGCGAAGGCGCGGCCTGGGACGCGCTCGGCGATGCGCTCAGGCGGGCGCGCAGGGTGTCGGCCTCACGTCCGGAAGCCGGGGTGTTGCCGCCTCTCAACCCCGAAGGCGCGGCCTGACCGTCGCGAGAGAGGCCCGGTCCGCCGGCCGGACACCAGCCGATCACCAGCCGGACAATGGCGAGCGGGCCAGCAACCACCGCGAACCTGCCGGCATGAATTGGCGGACCGGCGATTTGTTCTCTTTACGTTCTGTAGATTTTGTTGGACACTCGCGATGACGGGCTTATGTCTGTTCCGTCATTCCGGGGGCATCATGGTCGAGCTGAAACAGATCGAGGTTCGCGGCGCGCGCGAACACAACCTGAAATCCATCGACGTGGACATTCCGCGCGACCGGCTGGTGGTGATCACCGGGCTGTCCGGGTCGGGCAAATCGAGCCTGGCATTCGACACCATCTATGCCGAAGGGCAGCGGCGCTATGTCGAAAGCCTGTCCGCCTATGCGCGGCAGTTCCTCGACATGATGGAAAAGCCCGATGTCGACCATATCTCGGGACTCAGCCCGGCGATCTCGATCGAACAGAAGACGACCTCGAAAAACCCGCGTTCGACCGTCGGCACGGTGACCGAGATCTACGATTACCTGCGGCTGCTGTTCGCGCGCGCGGGCACGCCCTATTCGCCGGCCACCGGGCAGCCGATCGAGGCGCAGCAGGTGCAGGACATGGTCGACCGGATCATGACGATGGAGGAGGGCGCGCGCGCCTATCTGCTGGCCCCGATCGTGCGCGACCGCAAGGGCGAGTACCGCAAGGAGTTCCTGGAACTGCGCAAGCAGGGGTTCCAGCGGGTCAAGGTGGACGGTGCGTTCCACGATCTCGATGATCCGCCGGTCCTGGACAAGAAATTCCGCCATGACATCGACGTGGTGGTCGACCGCCTGGTGATCCGCGACGGCATGGAGACACGGCTGGCCGACAGCCTGCGCACCGCTCTGGACCTGGCCGACGGGATCGCGGTTCTGGAAACCGCCCCGCGCGAGGGCGACCCCGAACGGATCACGTTCAGCGAAAACTTTGCCTGTCCAGTCAGCGGCTTTACCATCCCCGAGATCGAACCCCGGCTGTTTTCCTTCAACGCGCCTTTCGGGGCCTGTCCCGACTGCGACGGGCTGGGGATGGAACTGTTCTTTGACGAACGCCTGGTGGTGCCGGACACGACCCTGCGCGTCTATGACGGTGCCCTCGCGCCCTGGCGCAAGGGAAAATCGCCCTATTTCCTGCAAACCATCGAAGCGATTGCGCGGCATTTCGACTTTGACAAGGCGACCCCCTGGAAGGATCTGCCCGCCCGGGTTCAGCAGGTGTTCCTCTACGGGTCCGGCGACGAGGAAATCAGGTTCCGCTATGACGATGGCGGGCGGGTCTACGAGGTGACGCGCGTGTTCGAGGGGGTGATCCCCAACATGGAGCGGCGCTATCGCGAGACCGATTCCAACTGGGTGCGCGAGGAGTTCGAACGCTACCAGAACAACCGCCCCTGCCACGCCTGCGGCGGCCACCGGCTGCGCCCCGAGGCGCTGGCGGTGAAGATCGGTTCTGCCGGTGACGGGCCGGGAAAACTGCGGCATGTGGGCGAGGTGGTGCAGATGTCGATCCGCGAGGCGCTGGCCTGGATCGACGCGGTGCCCGAGCATCTGAGCGCCCAGAAACAGGAGATCGCGCGCGCCATCGTCAAGGAGATCCGGGAACGTCTGGGATTCCTGAATAACGTGGGGCTTGAATACCTTACGCTGTCACGTTCAAGCGGCACCCTAAGTGGCGGGGAAAGCCAGCGCATCCGGCTGGCCAGCCAGATCGGCTCGGGGCTGACCGGGGTGCTTTATGTTCTCGACGAACCGTCGATCGGCCTGCACCAGCGCGACAACGGACGGTTGCTGGAAACGCTGAAGAACCTGCGCGACCAGGGCAACACCGTGATCGTGGTCGAGCATGACGAGGAAGCGATCCGCGAGGCGGATTACGTTCTGGATATCGGACCGGGGGCCGGGGTGCATGGCGGCCGCGTGGTCAGCCGGGGAACGCCCGGCGACATCGCCGCCGACCCGGCTTCGGTGACCGGCCAGTACCTGTCCGGCGCGCGCGAGATCCCGGTGCCCGACCAGCGCCGCTCCGGCAATGGCAAGGCGGTGACGGTGGTCCGGGCGACGGGAAACAACCTGCGCGACGTCACCGCCGAGTTTCCGCTCGGCAGGTTCGTCTGCGTCACCGGAGTTTCCGGCGGCGGAAAATCGACATTGACGGTGGAAACCCTGTTCAAGACCGCCTCGATGCGGCTGAACGGGGCGCGGCAGACGCCCGCGCCCTGCGAGACCATCAAGGGTCTGGAACATCTCGACAAGGTGATCGACATCGACCAGCGCCCGATCGGGCGGACGCCGCGCAGCAACCCGGCCACCTATACCGGTGCGTTCACGCCGATCCGCGACTGGTTCGCGGGGCTGCCCGAGGCGAGGGCGCGGGGCTACAAGCCCGGCCGCTTCAGCTTCAACGTCAAGGGCGGGCGTTGCGAGGCCTGCCAGGGTGACGGGGTGATCAAGATCGAGATGCATTTCCTGCCCGATGTCTATGTCACCTGCGAAACCTGCAAGGGCGCGCGCTACAACCGCGAAACGCTCGAAATCGCCTGGAAGGGCAAGAGCATCGCCGATGTGCTGGACATGACGGTCGAGGATGCGCAGGAGTTCTTCAAGGCGGTGCCGTCGATCCGCGACAAGATGGATGCGCTGGCGCGTGTCGGGCTGGGTTATGTCAAGGTGGGCCAGCAGGCGACGACCCTGTCCGGGGGCGAGGCGCAAAGGGTGAAGCTGTCCAAGGAACTGTCGAAACGGGCGACGGGACGGACGCTCTACATTCTCGACGAACCGACCACGGGCCTGCATTTCGAGGACGTGCGCAAGCTGCTCGAAGTGCTGCACGAACTGGTCGAGCAGGGGAACACGGTGGTGGTGATCGAACATAATCTCGACGTGATCAAGACCGCCGACTGGATCATCGACATCGGGCCCGAAGGCGGGGACGGGGGCGGCCGGATCGTCGCCGCCGGCACCCCCGAACAGGTCGCCGCCTGCGGCAACAGCCATACCGGGCATTACCTGAAGCCGATGCTGAACCCGGAACGGGTCGCAGCGGAATGACTGCGGAGTGACGGCACCCGGCCCGCGGGCTATTCTGGGCCGATGACCGGCAGCGGGAGGAAAGATCATGCGCAAGCTACAGACCCAGGGTGTGCATCACATCACCCTGACCGGCACCGACCGGCAAAGCACCATCGATTTCTGGGAAGGCGTGCTGGGCATGCCCTTTGTGTTCGACCAGCCCAATCTGGACGATCCCGACGAAGGCCATGTCTATTTCGACCCGGGCGACGGGCGGTTGATCACGGTTTTTACCAACGAGGCCCGCAAAGGCACGCCCAGGCGCACGCCGACCGATCCGGGATGCGTGCATCACCTGGCCTTCAACGTGTCGCAGGCGACGTTCTGGCAGGCGGTCGAACGGCTGGACGAACGCGGGATCAAGCATTCCGGCCCCCGCGACCGCGGCTTCATGGATTCGATCTATTTCACCGACCCGCTGGGCCTGCTGATCGAACTGGCGAGCTATCGGTTCGAGCCGCCGGTCGGCTGCACCCATGTCGATGTTCTGATCCGGGCGCATCGGATCCGGGTGGCGCGCGGCGACTACAATATCGACCGTATCCATCTGGCCGACGCGATCGAGGAACTGGTGGTCGCGCGTCAGGAGACCCTGTCGCAGGATCGCGGCCCCCGCGACCCGTATCGCTGAGTCAGTTCAGGATGTCGGCCACGGCGCCGATCAGGTTGAGCACCTTGTGCGTTTCGCGGCTCACGCGATAGACGTAATCGCCGGCCCGCAGGTAATAGCCGTCACGCGGCAGCCCGTAGCGGCCGGGATGGTCGATCGGCAGGTAGTCGCGGGTGATGACGTCCCCGACCGCGTAGCGCGATTTGATCTGGCCGGGGGGCAGGCAGGGCACGGCTTTCCTGGCCAGGCCGGGCGGGCAATGGATCGCGCGTTGCCCGGAACGGGTAGTCCCGCCGGGGGTGACGCGCTCGACCTTCACCTTGTTCCCGTTGCCTTTTCCCTTGCCATTGCCGTTTCCGGCCCAGCCGGCAACAGGAGTCACGGCCAGGGCTAGGATCGTCGCGGCGGATGTCAGCAGTTTCATGGGCGCGCTCCGTGTTGCGGCGTCGCCCTTCATAATACGGTGCCGTCCCGTTTCACAGGGATCACGGCTGTGCCGGGCCAGCGTGCTGCGCAAGTATCCGCCGGCCGGGGCCGCCGCGACGCGGTATTTCCGCCGACCGACCGGCACCGCATCCGCCGGTTGCCCCCGGTGCGGGATGCGCTTGTCCTAGCCGCGCCTGCGTTTTTCGAACCGGGGCAGCATGGCGCTGAAATCCATGCCCTTGCCGTCCTCGGTTTCGACGAACCGGGCATAGAGCGTCTCGGCCAGTTCGCCCATCGGCGTGTCCGCATCCGCGCC
Source organism: Pukyongiella litopenaei (assembly GCF_003008555.2). Classification (NCBI taxonomy): domain Bacteria; kingdom Pseudomonadati; phylum Pseudomonadota; class Alphaproteobacteria; order Rhodobacterales; family Paracoccaceae; genus Pukyongiella; species Pukyongiella litopenaei. Next base: position 3,301,041 of record NZ_CP027665.1, read on the forward strand.
TTCCGCCGCCTGCTGGCTCAGCCGCAGGTCCTTCAGCATCAGCTCGGCCGCGAATCCCGGCTGGTATCCGTTGTCGGCGGGCGATTGCGGACCGATGCCGGGGGCGGGGCAATAGGCGTTCATGGTCCAGCTGTAGCCCGACGAGGTGGACACCACGTCGAACATCTTCTGCCGGTCCAGCCCCAGCTTGTCGGCCAGCGCGAAGGCTTCGCAGGTGGCGATCATGGTCACGCCCAGGATCATGTTGTTGCAGATCTTGGCCGCCTGGCCGGCACCCGCCGCGCCGCAATGCACGGCCTTCTGCCCCATGATGTCGAAAAGCGGCGCTGCCACCGCAAAGGCAGCGTCGGTCCCGCCGGCCATGAAGGTCAGCGTGCCCGCGGCGGCGCCGCCGATGCCGCCCGACACCGGCGCGTCCACCGCCAGCAGGCCGGCCCCGGCCGCCTGTTCCGCCACCGCGCGCGCGCTGTCCACATCGACGGTCGAACAGTCGACCAGCGTGGCGCCCGCCGTCATCGCGGGGATCACCTGGTCCGCGACGCCGCGCAGGATCGCGCCGTTGGGCAGCATGGTGATCACCACCTCGGCCCCGGTGGCCGCCGCCACCGCGCTGTCGGCCATCGCGACACCCGCGACGGACACTTCGGCCATGTCGAAGCCGGTGACATCATGCCCCGCCGCCGCCAGGTTGGCGGCCATCGGCGCGCCCATGTTGCCCAGTCCGATGAACCCGATCTTCATCTCTCTCACTCCCCTTCGAATGTCAGCGTGTCGTCGCCCAGTGGCAGCAGCATCCTGTAGACCCCGGCCGCCGGCGGCGGGTCGAGATCGTGCCGCCAGTCCGGGTTGCGATCCTTGTCGATGATCGCGGCCCGGATACCTTCCAGAAAATCCCCGTGCTCCATCGCCCGATGGGTGAACCGGTATTCCATTTCCAGCGCCTGCCGGATGCTGCCCGCGCCGCGCAGCCGGTGCAGCATCTCGACCGTGCAGCCCATCGAGAGCGGCGAATTGCGCCCCATCGCCCTGAGCGCATCGGTGGCGAAATCGCTGTCATCTGCCTTCAGCGCGTTGACGATGTCGGCCAGCGTGGCGCCGGCAAAGAGCGCGTCAATCTGCGCCTCGCGCGGTGCCAGCGCCCCCTGCGGCGGCATTTCGGCCGCCGTGGCGACCAGCGTCGCGTCGCCGGTCTTCTCCAGCCGTGCGATCAGGTCGGCCCAGCGGGCGCGGGGGATGTAGTGATCGGCAAACCCGGCGCGGATCGCGTCGCCGGCATCCATCCGGGCCGTCGTCAGCCCGAGATATTCGCCCAGGCGCCCCGGCGCCAGCGCCAGGATCAGCGACCCGCCCACGTCGGGCACCAGTCCGATGCCGCATTCGGGCATGGCGATGGCCGAGTTTTCGCACACCACCCGGTGCGTGCCGTGACAGCCGACGCCCACGCCGCCACCCATGGTGAACCCCTGCAGGAAGCTGATCACCGGCTTGGGATATTCGAAGATCGCAGCATTCATGCGGTATTCGTCGCGCCAGAATTTCCGGCCATAGTCGAAATCGCCGCGCTGCCCGGTTTCGTAGAGTTCGGCGATGTCGCCACCGGCACAGAAGGCGCGGTCGCCGGCGGCGTCCATCACGATGCAGGCAACCGTGTTGTCATCGCGCCAGCGGCGCAGGGCGGTGTCGATCTCGAGACACATCCCGTAGGTCAGCGCGTTCAGCGCCTTGGGGCGGTTCAGGGTGATCCGCCCGGCGCATCCTGCGACCCGGATGTCGATATCGCCCATCGGTTCAGCGCCCCGCGAGCAGGTGGCGCGCCGTGATCACGCGCATGATCTCGTTGGTGCCTTCGAGGATCTGGTGCACGCGCAGGTCGCGGACCAGCTTCTCGATCCCGTAATCGGCCAGGTAGCCATAGCCGCCATGCAGCTGAAGGCACTGGTCGACGATCTTCGATCCGGCCTCGGTGACGAATTTCTTGGCCATGGCGCAGAATTTCGACGCATCCGGCGTGCCCTGGTCCAGTTTCCACGCGGCCTGGCGCAGGAAGGTCCGGGCCGCCTGCAACTCGATCTCCATGTCGGCCAGCCGGAATTGCAGCGCCTGGAACTGGTCGATCGACTGACCGAAAGCCTTGCGTTCGGACATGTATTGCAGCGTCATGTTCATCGCGGTCTGGGCCGCGCCCAGCGAACAGGAGGCGATGTTCAGCCGCCCGCCATCCAGCCCGGCCATCGCGTATCTGAACCCGTCGCCCTCGGTGCCGACCAGATTGCCGGCAGGCACCCGGCAATCGTCGAACTGGACCTGCGCGGTGGGCTGGCTTTTCCAGCCCATCTTGTCCTCCAGCGCCCCGAAACTCAGCCCCGGCGTGCCGTCCTCGACATAAAGCGTGGAAATCCCCTTGGGGCCTTCGGCCCCGGTGCGCACCATGCAGACATAGGCGTCGGAATAGCCGCCGCCCGAGATGAACGCCTTGGTCCCGTTGAGCGTGTAGCCGTCATTGGTGCGCTCCGCGCGGGTCTTGAGCGCGGCGGCGTCGGATCCCGAACCGGGTTCGGTCAGGCAGTAGGACAGCACCGTTTCCAGCGTCAGCACATCCGGCATCACCCGCGCCTTGAGGTCGTCGCTGGCAAAGGTGTCGAGCATCTTGGCGCACATGTTGTGGATCGACAGGAAGGCGGCAACCGACGGGCAGGCCATCGAAAGCGCTTCGAAGACCAGCGTGGCGTCGAGCCGGGTGAGGCCCGAACCGCCGCCGTCCTCGGACACATAGAGCCCGCCAAAGCCCAGTTCGCCGATCCGCGGCCACAGGTCCTTGGGGATCGTGCCGTCGGCCTCCCACTGGCGGGCGAAGGGCGCGATATGGTCCTGCCCGAACGCGTGGGCCATGTCGAATATGGCGGTTTGTTCCTCGGTCAGTGCGAAATCCATGTGATGCTCCTCCTGCGGGCGGGATGCGGCAGCGCGGTGAATTGAACGCCTGTTTAATTCCGATTTCTTACAGCAATATTGCAACCGTCGAAAGGGCGATCACAGGTCGTGGTGGAACTCGTCGATCAGGTGGCGAACGACCGCGCGACCGGCGTCTTCGCCGCGGGCGCTGGCCTCGGCATGGACCCGGCGCTGCCGGGTGGCGCTGTTGCCGTGCTCGACGATGCCGCGCAGGGCCGCCAGCTCGGTCAGCACGCCCAGGGCCTCGGCATCCTCGGACAGCAGCCCGATCAGCTCGTCCAGCAACTGCGCAAAGGGCTTGATCGACGGGGTGCCGAAATCGATCAGGCCCTCGGCCATGCCGTAGCGCTGCGCGCGCCAGCGGTTCTCGGCGATCAGGAACCGGTCGTAGATGCGCCAGCGCTGGTTGCGTTCGCGCAGCCGGCACAGCATCCGCGACACCGACTGGATTAGCGCCGCCAGCGACAGGGTATGTTCCAGCCGGGGCTGCACATCCATGATCCGGGTCTCGATGGTCGGGAACCGGTGCGACGGGCGCAGGTCCCACCAGATCTTGGTGGTGTCCTCGATCACGCCGAGGTCGATCAGGATCTGGGCGGTGCGTTCATATTCGGCCCAGCTCTGGAATTGCGGCGGCAGCCCGGTCCGGGGCAGGTTGTCGAACACCGTCAGCCGGTATGACGCCAGCCCCGTATCCTCGCCCTGCCAGAACGGCGAGGATGCCGACAGCGCCAGCAGGTGCGGCAGGAAATAGCAGATCTGCGGCATCAGGTCGGTGCGCAGCTCGCGGTCCTCGATGCCCACATGCACATGCATGCCGCAGATCAGCATCCGCCGCGCAACGCCGCCGAGGGCGCGCTGGATATCGGAATACCGTTCCTTGTCGGTGTGCTGCTGGTCCTTCCAGTCGGCGAAGGGATGGCAGCTGACGGCGATGGGGGACAGGCCGTGGGTTTCCGCGTGGCGCGACACGCTGGCGCGCAGGCGGCGCAGGTCGTCGCGCGCATGGCCGATCGTCGGGCAGACGGCGGTGCCGACCTCGATCTGGCATTGCAGGAATTCGGGGCTGACCTGCCCCTGCAGGTCCTTCTGGCAGGCCTCCATCAGCGCGGGCGGGGCGGTGGTCAGGCACCCGCTGTCACGGTCAACCAGAAGGTATTCTTCCTCGATCCCGAGCGTGAAGCCATTCTGCATCGGCCTGCCTCTCCCCCGTGTCCGGCTGTGGATCAGCCTAGACGCGGGGCAGGGCGGCGTAAACCGTTACAGCAGGCGGACCTGGGTGCCGATCTGGACCAGCGGAAACAGCGCCTCGACATGGTAGTTGTAGAGACCGATGCAGCCCGAGCTGCTCTGACGCCCGATCTTGCGGGTGTCATGGGTGCCGTGGATCAGGTAGGCGGGCCAGTCCAGATACATCGCCCGGGTTCCCAGCGGGTTGCCCGGCACGCCGCCCTCAATGCGCCGGGGCAGGGTCGGGTCCGCCTCGCGCATGTTCGCGGTCGGCGTCCAGCTCGGGTTCTCGGCCTTGCGCACGATACGGGAATAGCCGCGGCGGGTCAGTTCCTCGGACAGCGGCACCGATGACGGGAACAGCTTGTAGGTCACGCCGTCGGGGCCCCAGTAATGCAGCGCCCGGCTCGAGATATCGGCCAGCAGGCAACCGGCGCCCAGTTCGTCGAAATGGTCGCGCCAGTCCTGCGCCTTGAACGCCGAGGCGTTGCGCCGGACGGGCGGCATGCTGTCGACCCGGTCATAGGCGGTATCAGCGTCCTGCGCGCGCAGCAGGGACGGGGTGGCCAGGGTGGCGGCAGCGCCCAGCAGGACGCCTCGGCGGGTGGAGTGGGTCATGGCTCGTCCTCAAACGTTGTTTTGCCGTTGTTTTGCCACTGTCTATACCGGCGTTCAGACCACGGCCAGCGTTCAGGATCCCGAAATGGCGCCGATCACGCGAAATTCAGCCGCGCGTGAGCGCGATGGACAACGGGCCGCGGCGATGCGCGGCCCGGTCCGGAGTTTTCTTGGGGGGCTTATTCCATCACGGGGATCGAGAATTCGCCGCCTTCCTTGATGCCCGACGGCCAGCGCGCGGTCACGGTCTTGGTGCGGGTGTAGAACTTGAACGCATCGGGCCCGTGCTGGTTCAGGTCGCCGAAGGCCGATTTCTTCCAGCCGCCGAACGTGTGATAGGCCAGCGGCACCGGGATCGGCACGTTGACGCCGACCATGCCGATGTTGATCCGGTTGGCGAAATCGCGCGCCGCGTCACCGTCGCGGGTAAAGATCGCGGTGCCGTTGCCATATTCGTGGTCCATCGCCAGGCCCAGGGCTTCTTCATAGCTCTGCGCCCGGACGGTGGTCAGGACCGGGCCGAAGATCTCGGTCTTGTAGATGTCCATGTCGCGGGTCACGTTGTCGAACAGGTGCGGGCCGACAAAGAACCCGTCTTCATAGCCCTGCAACTGGAACCCGCGCCCGTCGACGACCAGTTTCGCGCCCTGGTCCACGCCCGACTGGACCAGCCGTTCGATATTGGCCTTGGCGGCGGCGGTCACGACCGGGCCGTAATCCACGTCATTGCCCGCGGTGTAGGGGCCGACCTTCAGCTTTTCGATGCGCGGCACCAGCTTTTCGATCAGCCGGTCGGCGGTCTCGTCGCCCACCGGAACCGCGACCGAGATCGCCATGCAGCGTTCGCCGGCCGCGCCGTAGCCGGCGCCGACCAGCGCGTCGGCAGCCTGGTCCATGTCGGCATCCGGCATCACGATCATGTGGTTCTTGGCGCCGCCGAAACACTGCACCCGCTTGCCGTTGGCGCAGCCGGTCGCGTAGATGTATTCGGCGATCGGGGTCGATCCGACAAAGCCGACCGACTGGATCACCGGATGGTGCAGGATCGCGTCCACCGCCTGCTTGTCGCCGTTCACCACCTGCAGGATGCCCTTGGGCAGCCCGGCCTCTTCCATCAGTTCCGCCAGCATCAGCGGCACCGACGGGTCACGTTCGGACGGTTTCAGGATAAAGGCGTTGCCGCAGGCGATTGCCGGGGCGAACATCCACATCGGGATCATGGCGGGAAAGTTGAACGGGGTGATGCCCGCCGTCACGCCCAGGGCCTGGCGCATCGAATACATGTCGATGCCGGGACCGGCGCTGTCGGTGAATTCGCCCTTCAGCATCTGCGGCGCGCCGATGCAGTATTCGACCACCTCGAGCCCGCGCTGCACGTCGCCGGCCGCATCGGGCAGGGTCTTGCCGTGTTCGCGGCTCAGCGCCTCGGCCAGCTTGTCCATGTCGCGGTTGAGCAGGGCCACGAATTTCATCAGCACGCGGGCGCGGCGCTGCGGGTTGGTGGCGGCCCAGGCCGGCTGCGCGGCGGCGGCAAATTCGACCGCGCGGTTCAGCTCTTCCTCGGAGGCCAGCGGCGTCTGCGCCTGCACCTCGCCGGTGGCGGGGTTGTAGACATCCGCGAACCGTCCGGATGTGCCTTTGACATGTTCGCCGTTGATGTAGTGGGTCAGTTCCTGCATCGCCGTCCTCCTCTGGAATCGCGTGCGTTCGTTTCGTGAATGCGCTGGCAACATAGGCTTGCGGAAATGCCCTGAACAGAGGCAAGATCCCAAACAGGTTTTGCAGGATTGCAAAGGCAGGTGCCGATGACACCCCAATGGGACGATCTGCGCGTCTTCCTCGCCGTGGCGCGCGAAGGCAGCCTGTCCGGCGCGGGCCGGGTGCTCAAGCTCGACCCGGCGACGGTCGGGCGGCGGGTCGCGCGGCTGGAGGCGGCGGTCAGCGCGCCGCTGTTCGTGAAATCGCCGCAGGGCTACCTGCTGTCGGCGGCGGGCGAACGGTTGCTGGAACATGGCGAGGCGGCCGAGCAGGCGGTGCGGTCGGCGACAGAGGCGCTGGCGGGTTCGTCCGGGAGCCTGTCGGGGCAGATCCGCGTCGGCGCGCCGGATGGCTGCGCCAATTACCTGCTGCCCCGCGTCTGCGCCGGGATCGCCGATGACAACCCCGAGCTCGACATCCAGATCGTGGCGCTGCCGCGGGTCGTCAACCTGTCGCGGCGCGAGGCCGATATCGGCATCGCGGTCAGCCCGCCCGCCGCCGGGCCGCTGCTGGTTCAGAAGATCACCGATTACCGGCTGAGCCTGGTGGCGTCGCGCCGCTATCTGCGCCGGACCGCCCCGATCCGCTGCCTCGGGGACCTGCGCGGCCGCCGCGTGATCGGCTATATCCCGGACATGATCTATGACGCCGAACTGGATTACCTGCGCGATCTGGGTATCGAGCGGGTGGCGCTGGCCTCGAACTCGGTTCCGGTGCAACTGCGCCTCGCGGCGCAGGGTGACGGGCTGTGCGTGGCCCATGATTTCGCGCTGCCTGCCCACGGATCGCTGCGCCGGGTGCTGCCGGACCTGATCGCGCTGCGGCGCAGTTTCTACCTGCTGCGCCACCAGGGCGACCGGCGCAGCGTCCGGCTCAGCCGGTTCGCCGAGGCGCTGGCGGCCGGGTTGCGCGACGAGGTGGCGCGACTCGAAAGCCTGACTTGACTCGATGGCCCATTGCGGCAACGCTTTGCCTGCAAGGCCATATTTCGCGGAGGTGTCCTGATGCTCGTGCAGCAGATTCTCAAGTCCAAGCCGCAACAGGGTGTGCTGACGGTGTCACCCGATGCCTCGGTGGCCGAAGCCGCCGCGATACTCGCGGACAGGCGCATCGGTTCGGTGGTGGTGTCCGAGGATGGCGGCAAATCCGCCACCGGCATCCTGTCGGAACGTGACATCGTGCGGGAACTTGCGAAATCCGGCGGCGACTGCCTGCAGAAATCCGTGGGCGACTACATGACCCGCAACCTGGTGACCTGCAACAGCCAGGCCAGCGTGCAGGAAGTGCTGACCCAGATGACCGAAGGCCGGTTCCGCCACATGCCGGTGGTCGACAATGGTGACATGATCGGCCTCGTGACGATCGGCGATCTGGTCAAGGCGCAGCTGTCCGAGGTCGCGATGGAGAAAGAGGCGCTGGAAGGCATGATCATGGGGCATTGACGCCCCGCCCGCTACGGTTCATGCATCCGCGCAAATCAATGCGACAGGGCAGGAGGCCGCCATGCGCATAGGGCTGTATCCCGGCACGTTCGATCCGATCACGCTGGGCCATATCGATATCATCCGCCGCGCGACCCTCATGGTCGACCGCCTGGTGATCGGGGTTGCGATCAACCGCGACAAGGGGCCGTTGTTCACGCTCGAGGAACGCGTCGAGATGATCGAGGCCGAATGTGCCTCGCTGTCGAAGCTGACCGAAACTGAGATCATCGCGCATCCGTTCGAGAACCTGCTGATCAACTGCGCCCATGACGTGGGCGCGCAGGTGATCGTGCGCGGCCTGCGCGCCGTGGCCGATTTCGAATACGAATTCCAGATGGTGGGCATGAACCGGGCGCTGGATGATTCCGTCGAGACCGTGTTCCTGATGGCCGATGCGCGCCGGCAGGCGATTGCGTCGAAACTGGTCAAGGAAATCTGCCGGCTGGGCGGCGACGTGTCGAAATTCGTCACCCCCCAGGTCCGCAACGCGCTGCTGGAACGGTTGGGACAGTCCGAGCCTGCCTGAGCGGGCTTTCCTCCTCCGGTTCGGGACCGGTGCTTTCCCGTCAGTATGTTGGTGACGGCCCTGGCGGCAGGGGCAGGGCCAGATAGGCGCTCGCCGGCAGACGAACCACGCCGTGCAGGTGCAGCGCATCGCGGTCCGCCCGGTCGAGATCGGCAATCGCCCCGGCCAGCGCGTCGAACAGCGGTTCGGGATCGGTCCCGGCCGCGGTGATATAGGGCAGGGCGGGGGTCGCGGCGGTCTGCGCCAGCACCCGCAGCGCGGCGATGCCGGGCGCCCGCGTGTCGCGCAGGATCTCCCATGTGACCGCATCGAGCGCGGCGAGATCGGCCCGCCCCTCCGCCACCGCCCTTGCCGATGCGGCATGGCCACCGGTTCGGCACAGTTGGCGCGGCATCGGGATGCCCCGGTCGGAGAAATGGGCCGCAGGCGCGGCCCAGCCGGATTGCGACAGGCCCTCGTTATAGGCAAAGACCGCATCGGCAAAGGCGGGCAGGTCGTCGCGGGGATCATCGGTGCGGGCCACGATGACCGATCGGTAGTGGCCGGGCGGGCAACCGGGCAGGCGGTGATCCGGCGCCCCGACCAGCGTGACCCGCGCATGCAACCGGGCGCGATAGGGCAGCCCGCAGGTCTGCGCCAGCAGCAGGCGGGGCGATTGCCACGCCTCCCAGGCGTCAGTGTCCCGGTCGAGTGCCGGCGGATATGTATCCGGCCCCGTCTCCAGCCGCGCCCGGATGTTCCGCCACAGCCGGTCATGGGCATCGTGCAGCCCGGGCAGGTCATACATGCCCAGCCTGGCCAGCCGGCCGGGCGACCCTGCCGTGTCAGCCACGGGCCGCCTTTTGCCGCGCCAGTGCGCTGTCGCGGTCGTTGACGCCCAGCAGGCTGGCCACCAGCCGCAGCAGCGCATCCTCTTCCTGCGCGCGTTCGCCGTCCGCCAGCGCCACCGACCACAGCGATTCGACCACCGACCGGCGGTCCTCATACGCCACCGCGTCCTTGATGGCGCGGGTGAAGCGCACGGTGTCGGGGGCCTCGGTCTCGAGCTGTTCGGCCCGGCCCCGCAGCTCGGCGGCGCCGGTGGCGGACAGCCCGTAGCGGTCGCCGATCACCTGGTCGATGCGGGCAATTTCGGTCGCGTCATACTGCCCGTCCGACCGCGCCACCCGCACCAGCAACGCCGCCAGCGCCAGTTGCGCGTCGTTCTCGTCCAGCCGCTCGGGTTCCGGTTGCACCAGCCGTTTCAGGAATTCTGCGAACATATGCCTACTGCGCCTCGTGCCCGGTGGGGCCGCCGCTGTTCCGGCCGGCGCGTTCGGCGATGCGGGTTTCGACCCGGTCGCGGGATCCGTCGCTGTCGATCTTGCTCAACCCCATGGTCTTGCGCGCGTCTTCGAGAATGTCGATCTCGGCCTCGTTGATCTCGCCGTCGGCCAGGACGATCTCCCACAGCGCGTCGAGCGCGGCCAGCCGTTCCTCCATCCCGGTGGTTTCGCGGATCAGCTTGGCGAAAGTGTCCGATTCCGGCGCGGCGGCGTGCAGCTTTTCGCAGGTGGCGCGCACCTTTGCCGCCTCGATGGCGTTGTGCTGGTAGAGGCGGGCCAGGATGCGGTCGATCAGGCCGATCTCCTCGACCTTGTAGTTGCGGTCCGATTGCGCGACCCGCACGAGAAGCGCACCCAGCGCCAGTTCCGCGTCGGGATCGGGCAGGGACACAGGTTCAGGCGGCCGGAAGGCCTGGAACAGCTTTTTCAACATGGGGCAGAGCGTAACCTCACGCAGAAGTTACGCCAAGAGCGCGAACGCCCCTGGCGGCAAAAACCTGCGGGCCCGGTCACGCGGACCGCGCCAGCGCATCCAGCACCCGTGCCCAGGAACGCATGCCCTTGTGAAAGCTGGTCACGTCGTATTTCTCGTTCGGCGAATGGATCGCGTCGTCTTCGTTGGCAAAGCCGATCAGCATGGTATCGAGCCCGAGGATTTCCTTGAAATACCCGGCGATGGGGATCGAACCGCCCATGCCGACCAGCACCGCCTCGCGATTCCATTCATCCGACAGCGCCTGCCGGGCCTGTTCAAACTCCGGCCGGTCCGTATTCATCACCGCCGCGGGCGACCCGTCGAGGCTGCCGTCCCAGCGTACCTCGGCATCGGGCGACAGCCGGGCCTCGACATGGGCGCGGATCTTGTCGCGCAGCCGGTCGGGATCCATGTCACCGACCAGCCGGCAGGTGAACTTGCAATGGGCCTGGGACGGAATGACGGTCTTGGTCCCGGCCCCCTGGTAGCCGCCCCAGAGCCCGTTCACCTCGAGCGTTGGGCGCGCCCATTGCTGTTCCAGCGCGGTATAGCCCTGTTCGCCGTGGGGTTGCGTGAAGCCGACGCTTTCGAGATAGAGCTTTTCGTCGAAACCGCAGCTTTCCCATTGCCGTTTCAGGTCGTCGGGCACCTCGTGCACGCCGTCATAGAAACCGTCCACCGCGACCCGGCCGGTCTCGTCGTGGAACGAGGCGATGATGCGGGCGATTTCCCTGAGCGGGTTCAGCGCCGGCCCGCCGTAATGGCCCGAATGCAGGTCGATCCGGGGGCCGACGATGGTGAATTCGTCCTTCAGCATCCCGCGCAGCTGCGAGGCGATCGAGGGCACGCCGGGGGCCACCATCGAGGTGTCGCAGATCAGCGCGAGATCGGCCTTCAGCTCGTCGGCATTGTCGCGCATGAAGGGAACCAGCGACGGCGAGCCGCTTTCCTCCTCGCCTTCGAGGAAAAACGTCAGCTTGCAGGGCAGGGTGCCATGCACCGCCTTCCATGCCCGGCACGCTTCGACAAAGGTCATCAGCTGGCCCTTGTCGTCGGACGCGCCACGGGCGCGGATCACGCGGCCATTGGGGGTGTCCTCGATGCGCGGCTTGAAGGGCGGCGTGTCCCACAGGTTCAGCGGATCGACCGGCTGCACGTCGTAATGGCCGTAGAACAGCAGGTGCGGCCCATCGCCGTCGACATGCCCCACCACCATCGGCCGTCCCGGCGTGTCGCGCCGCGCGGCGGATACCCCGAGCGATTTCAGGTCCTCGACCAGCCATTCGGCGGCGCGGTCGCAATCGGCGGCATAGCTGGGGTCGGTCGAGATCGACGGGATGCGCAGCAGGTCCATCAGGCGGTCCATCGCTGCGTCCAGATCTTCGTCTATACGGTCGAGCACGTCATCAAGCGACATGGGAGGCTCCTTCGGGATGATCGGGGGTCCGGCAGTTTCGCGGCACGGTAGCAGCGTATGTGCCGGTGTCCACCCCGAAGGCGGCCCGGACCGAACCGTCAGAGCCCGCCCGTTCAAGGCCACAAGGCCCGCTGCGGCAAATTCGCCCAAGACCGGCCACGGCCCGGTCGGAACCTTGCCGAAAGTCGAGATGCCGGGTCCGAGGGCCGTTGGGGGAGCCAGGTGCGGCGGGCCGGGCAATGCTCACCACCTCAGGAAGCCCGCATAACATGTTGTGATGCGGGGCAATCCGGTTCGGCACCACCCGCGCGATTCCTGGTTCCTGCACATGACATTGCGTGGCAGGATCTGGCGGTCCCGATCCGCGTTCTGCCCGCGCCTCAGGGCTGCCGGTGACGCGATTAGGGGAAATGTTGTGTCGGGAAAGCTTGATTTTAATCAAGGATCGGTTCCGCCGGTGTCCGGTAATCAGTTGATCATCGCGGTCGCGACATGTAACGACCTATCAGCACGGCCCCGCGGGATACACTGCCCGGCACAGGCCCCAACGATATGGAGGAGCCGGTGGACTACACCGCCAAGCTAGATACCGCCATCGCCCGTCTGCACGAGGAAGGCCGCTACCGGACCTTCATCGACATCGAACGCCGCAACGGGCATTTCCCCCATGCGATCTGGACCCGCCCCGATGGCGAGGAACAGCCGATCACCGTCTGGTGCGGCAACGATTACCTGGGGATGGGGCAGAACCCGGTCGTGCTGGAGGCCATGCACGAGGCGGTCGATGCCGCCGGTGCCGGTTCGGGGGGCACCCGCAACATCTCGGGCACCACGGTCTATCACAAGCGGCTGGAGGCCGAACTGGCCGACCTGCACGGCAAGGAAGCGGCGCTGCTGTTCACCTCGGCCTATATCGCCAATGACGCCACGCTTTCGACCCTGCCCAAGCTGTTTCCGGGGCTGATCATCTATTCGGACGCGCTGAACCATGCCTCGATGATCGAGGGCGTGCGCCGCAATGGCGGCGCCAAGCGCGTCTTCCGTCACAACGATGTCGACCACCTTCGCGAACTGCTCGAGGCCGATGATCCGGCCGCGCCCAAGCTGATCGCCTTTGAATCCGTCTATTCGATGGACGGCGATTTCGGCCCGATCGAGGCGATCTGCGACCTCGCCGACGAATTCGGCGCGCTGACCTATATCGACGAGGTCCACGCGGTCGGCATGTATGGCGCGCGCGGGGCGGGCATCTGCGAACGCGACCGGCTGATGCATCGGCTGGACATCATCAACGGCACGCTTGCCAAGGCGTTCGGCGTGATGGGCGGCTACATCGCCGCGAGCGCGAAAATGTGCGATGCCATAAGGTCTTATGCGCCGGGGTTCATCTTTACCACCTCGCTGCCGCCGGCCATCGCGGCCGGGGCCGCCGCATCGGTCGCCTATCTCAAGCGGGCGCCGGAGCTGCGGGAACAGCACCAGTTGCAGGCCCGGATCCTCAAGACCCGGTTCAAGGCGCTGGGATTGCCGCTGATCGACCACGGATCGCATATCGTGCCGGTGATCGTCGGCAACCCGGTGCATACCAAGTTGCTGTCGGACATGCTGCTGGCCGATTTCGGGATCTACGTCCAGCCGATCAACTTCCCGACCGTGCCGCGCGGCACCGAACGGCTGCGGTTCACCCCGTCGCCGGTCCACGGCCCCAAGGAGACGGATCGCCTCGTTCACGCGATGGATGAGCTGTGGTCGCATTGTGCGCTGAATCGCGCCGAACTCGCCGGGTGACGCCTGCGGGCAGTGGGCAAGTTTCCCGTCCTGTGTTAAGGTTTTGTCAACGATAAGCGCTCACGAATCGTGGTGATGGTTGTGAGACGCGGCGAGGACATGCGGCAGGCAGGACGGAACGGCGGCAATGATCGGGCGCAAATCCCAGCGCGACATAGAGACAATCGATGACGATCAGCCGGTCGTGCTGAAAGGATTCGACGATTACGAGCAGAAGCTCGGCGACATGATGCGCGGCGAACGCGCGACGCTGGGAAAATCGCTGCTGGACGTGCAGCGCGAACTGCGCATCAAGGCCGCCTATATCGCCGCCATCGAAAACAGCGACCCGTCCGCATTCGACACCCCCGGCTTCATTGCCGGCTATGTCCGGTCCTATGCCCGCTACCTGAACCTCGATCCCGACGAGACCTTTGCCACGTTCTGCGCCGAAAGCGGGTTCTCGGTGGCCCATGGCATGTCGCCCGGCGCGTCGTCGCTGCGGCGGGAGGATACGGTGCGCAGCCCTGCAAGGGTCGGGCCGGGGCATGATCCCTTTGCCAAATCCAACCTGCCTTACGCGCCGGTCAAGGATGTGGGCTTTGGCGGCGTCGATCTACGCGCCTTCGGGTCGGTGGCGGTCCTGCTCGCCGTGATCGGCGGTATCGGCTATGGCGGTTTCGCCGTGCTGCGCCAGATCCAGCAGGTCACGGTGGCGCCGGTCGAACAGGCGCCGGTGGTGCTGACCGATCTCGACCCGCTCGACGGGGCCGCCGCGGCGGAAGACGAGGACACCGAGGCGGGGCCGGGAAATTCCCGGATGGCGGCGCTCGATCGGCTCTATCGGCCCGCGGCGCTGGACGTGCCGGTGCTGGTGGCCCGCGATGCGCCGATCTCCACGCTCGACCCGCGCGAACAGGGCGTGTTCGCATCGCCGTCGCTTCGCGCGCCGTTGACCGTGGCCGACAGCCGGGCCGGCCCGCATGGCCAGATCGTCCAGACCCCGCCCCTGCCGGTGCCCCAGGTGGTCGAGGACACCGCACCGGCGCTGCGCATGGTTGCGGTGCGCCCGTCCTGGGTCCGGGTGCGGGCCGCGGATGGCACGGTGATCTTCGAAGGTATCATGGAGGCCGGCGACAGCTATGACGTGCCGGCGACCGAAGAACCGCCAACCCTGCGCGCCGGTGAATCCGGCGCGGTCTATTTCGCGTTGGGCGAAACCCATTACGGGCCGGTGGGCGAACGCGGGCGGATCACCTCGAACCTGCCGCTGTCCATCGCATCCGTCACCGAGCGCTACCAGGTCGCGGATCTCGAACAGGATCGCGACCTCGCGCGGATGGTGGCCGAAGCCCGGGCGGTGACGGCCGAGCCGCTCCAACCCGGCGAATAGCGGCCATTGCGATAGGCCGCCGCGCGGCGTATCAGTCGCGCAGTCCGATCCAGAGAGCGGGGCTTTTGGCCATGTCGATCAACCATGTGCGCCCGTGGCGCAACATCTATCGCCGCAAGTCGCGGCAGGTCATGGTCGGCAACGTGCCGGTGGGCGGCGACGCGCCGATCGCCGTGCAGACGATGACCAACACGCCGACGACCGACGTGGCGGCGACGGTGGCGCAGGTGCAGGCGGCGGCCGATGCCGGGGCCGACATCGTGCGGATTTCGGTCCCCGACAAAGCGTCGTCGCGGGCGCTGCGCGACATCGTTGCAGAAAGCCCGGTGCCGATCGTCGCGGATATCCACTTTCACTATCGCCGCGGGATCGAGGCGGCCGAGGCAGGCGCGGCCTGCCTGCGCATCAATCCCGGCAATATCGGGTCCGAGGAGCGCGTGCGCGAGGTTATCGCCGCCGCCCGCGATCACGGCTGCTCGATCCGGATCGGCGTCAATGCCGGCAGTCTCGAAAAACATCTGCTCGAGAAATACGGCGAACCCTGTCCCGAGGCGATGGTGGAAAGCGGGATGGATCATATCCGCATCCTTCAGGACAACGATTTCCACGATTTCAAGATCAGCGTGAAGGCCTCGGACGTGTTTCTTGCGGCGGCGGCCTATCAGGGCATTGCCGAGGCCACCGACGCGCCGATCCACCTGGGCATCACCGAGGCCGGCGGGCTGGTCAGCGGCACGATCAAATCCGCCATCGGGCTGGGCAACCTGCTGTGGATGGGTATCGGCGACACGATCCGGGTCAGCCTGTCCGCGGACCCGGTCGAAGAGGTCAAGGTCGGGTTCGAGATCCTGAAATCGCTGGGTCTGCGCCATCGCGGCGTCAACATCATTTCCTGCCCGTCCTGCGCGCGGCAGGGGTTCGACGTGATTGCCACGGTGGCCGAGCTGGAAAACCGGCTGGCGCATATCCACACGCCGATGAGCCTGTCGATCATCGGCTGCGTCGTGAACGGGCCGGGCGAGGCGCTGATGACCGATATCGGGTTCACCGGCGGCGGCGCCGGGTCGGGGATGGTCTACCTGGCGGGCAAGGCCAGCCACAAGATGAACAATGACCAGATGATCGACCATATCGTGGACGAGGTCGAAAGACGCGCCGCCGACATCGAGGCGGCGAAAGAGGCGGCCGAATAGGCTGCGGATGCCCCGGCCGGGTGGCCGGGGCGCGGGCGGTCAGCCGCCGCGTTTCTCGGCGATCAGTTCCCCCATGCGGTCGGCGGGCAGGAACCCGCGCAGCAGTTCGTCCTCGAGCACGAAGGTCGGCGTGCCCGAGATCTGCAACCGCTGTGCCAGCGCGCGGGTCTGGGATATCTCCTGCATCACGTCGTCGCTGTCCATCCGGGCCAGGATCGCGTCGGTATCCAGCCCCAGCCCGTTGGACAGGCGGCGCAGCGTAACCTCGGTCAGTTCGCCGGTCATCTCCATCAGCGCGTCATGGGCCTGTTTGTAGGCCTCGGGACCGGCGACCTGTTTCACGGCCACCGCGAATTGCGACGAGGTCATCGACTCCTCGCCCAGGATCGGGAATTCCTTGACGATCAGGCGGATGTTGCCGTCCGTCTCCAGCAGCTTGGCCACTTCGGGCATCGCGCGGCGGCAATAGCCGCAGCGGTAATCGAGAAACTCGACCAGCGTGATGTCGCCATCGGGGTTGCCCCCGACCCAGGAAAACCCGTCATCGAAAATCGCGTCGCGGTTGGCCTCGACCAGGGCGACATCGGCCTGGGCCTGGGCTTCGGCCTGGCGGGCTTCGAGCAGGTTGACCGCTTCGAGGATCACCTCGGGATTGTCCATCAGATAGGCCCGGATCTCGGCGCGGAAGGCGGTGCGCTCGTCGTCGGACATGGCCGACAGGTCGAGCGCCGGCGCAGGGGCGGCCAGCAGGGCGAAACCGGCAACGGCCGGGGCGGCAAGGCGCTTCATCATTTCTTTTTCCTCTTTTTCTTGTCCTGTCGTTCGACGGCAATGACCACATCCTGAGCCCGCTGCCAAGGCCCGGAACCGCGCGGCAGCAGGCCCATGGCGCGGCGGGCGTTGATCCCGGCATCGGGCATGCGCCCCTGCAGGGCATAGCGTTCGGCGGTCAGCAGCGCGGCCATGCCAAGCTGATCGGATTGCGCATAGGCCCGCGACAGGTCGTGCATGACCATCGCGTTGCGGAAATCGCGCGACCGGGATTTCTCGAGCGCGGCCAGCGCATCGCCGGGCCGCCCGGCCGCCAGCAGCGCGCGTCCATGGGCGGCAAGGATCAGCGCATTGTCCGGCGCCAGCTCGACCGCGCGTTCATAGGCGGCGACCGCGGCCGAGACCTGCCGGTGTTCCAGCAGGATCTGCCCCTTGAGTTCGTAGTAGAACGGATCGTCCGGGCGCAGCGACAGCGCGGCGTCGATGCTGGCCAGCGCGCGCACGCGGTCGTGATTGCGGTGATGGGCGACCGCCTCGCGCATGTGTCGCACGTCGGCATGGGGCTCGGCGGGGGCGCGGCGCAGGGTCCAGGCCGGTGCGCGGGTAAACGCCGACAGCTTGCCGCGCGTGCGCGCGAACCAATAGGCGGTGTCGTCCCTGGTCGCGGGCACCTCGGGCTGCGCGGCGGCCAGGCGTTCGGCGGCGCGGATGCGGTCGGCCGACAGCGGGTGCGACTGGGTATAGGGGTCCTGGCGGCTCACGCTGATCAGTTCCTGCCCCTCGAAGGCCCGGTGCAGGTCGACCAGCCCGCCGACATCGATACCGGCCCAGCGCAGGTAGGACGCCGCCGACCGGTCGGCGGCCGATTCCTCGGCGCGGGTATGGGCCAGAAACGACCGGAATGCCGACGAGGTGGTGCCCATGGCGATGCCCCCGGCGGCCTCTCCGGCCCCGGCGGCGGCGGCGATCAGCGCCAGCAGCGTGCCCAGGCCGGCGGCGGTGCCCGCGCTGTCGAGATTGCTCATCCGGCGCGAGATATGTCCGTTGGCGATATGCGCCGCCTCATGGGCCAGAACCGCCTGCAGCATCTCGGGGCGGGTCACCTTCTGGACCAGCCCCGCGTTGACGAAGATGGCGCGGTTGTCGAGCACGAAGGCGTTCATCCGCTGGTCGTCGACCACCAGCAGTTGCGTGCGCCGCGATGACAGCCCGGCGGCCCGCAGGATCGGAAAGGCCATCATCGCGAGCCCGTTTTCGATATCCGGATCCCGCAGCAGCGAAATCGACGCCGCCCGCGCGGGCGGCGCGGCCAGCACGAGCACCACCGCCAGTCCCAGCACCAGCAGGCGGGACAGGTGCGGGGCAGGGGGACGGGTGCCTCGAATAGCCATCACCGCAGCTATGGGTGATGGTCCGGTGAAACTCAACCCGCTCGCGCGGGCTTCGCCGGAACGTGATGAAACCGGCGTGACGTGGCGCGCCACGCGCGGGTTTTCGCCCGATCGTGTTTTGACGAAGTCGAACGGGGTGCCTATATAGGCCGAACCGCGCGGGCAGAGGTTTTCAGGTGCTGAGATTTGTTGCGTCATTCTTCGGGGCGATCTTTTCGCTGCTGACCCTCGGCATCGCCGCGGTGGCCCTGTCCATAGGGGCGGTGTTCTGGGTCTATGGGCGCGATCTGCCCAGCCATGAATCGCTGGCGCAATACAAGCCGCCGACGATCAGCCGGATCTATTCCGGCGAAGGCCACCTGATCGACGAATTTGCCCGCGAACGGCGGCTCTATGCGCCGGCCGACGAGATCCCCGACCTGGTCAAGCAGGCCTTCATCAGCGCGGAAGACAAGAATTTCTACCAGCACCACGGCTATGACACGCGGGGCATCGCCGTGGCCGCGTTCGAGGCGGTGAAATCGCGCGGCCAGAACGTGCGCGGCGCCTCGACCATCACCCAGCAGGTGATGAAGAACTTCCTGCTGTCGGGCGACCGGCGGATCGAACGCAAGATCAAGGAAATCATCCTCGCCACCCGCCTGGAGGAAACGCTGGACAAGGACCAGATCCTCGAACTCTACATGAACGAGATCTTCCTCGGGCAGAACTCCTATGGCGTGGCGGCGGCGGCGCAGACCTATTTCAACAAGACGCTGGCCGAACTGGCGCCGCATGAGGCGGCCTTCCTGGCCTCGCTGCCCAAGGCGCCGAGCGACTATCACCCGGTCCGGCAGAAGGAGCGCCTGCGGGCCCGGCGCGACTTCGTGCTGCGCGAGATGCGTGAAAACGGATACCTGAGCAACGAGGAATACAAGGTCGAGGTCGCCGCGCCGCTGCGGTCGGTGCAGAACGGCGATTTCCCCAGCTTCCGCACCGCGCTGCCGCCACGGGACTACTTCACCGACGAGATCCGCCGGCAGCTTTCGGAATCCGGTCGGGTTCCGGGGATCGAAGACGAGGATTCCTTCTTTACCGGCGGCTACACGGTGCGGGCCACCATCGACGAGGAAATGCAGGTCGTGGCCGCCCGCGCGCTGCGCGCGAAGCTCGAACAGTATGACCGTGGAACGGGGATCTGGCGCGGCACCCGCAAATCGATCCCGGTCGAGGCGCTCGGGGACGAGGCCAGCTGGCGCGAGGCGCTGGGCGATGTGGATGTGCCGCGCGACATCGTGCTCGAGGACGAATGGCATCCCGCCGTGGTGCTGGAACTGGGCGCGTCGGACGCGCGGATCGGGATCGAGGGCGTGGACGAGGACGCGGACGGTCACTGGATACCGGCCAAGGACGTGCAATGGGCCCGCAAGCTGGGCAAGGACGGGCGCCTGAGCAGCCGTGCCAAGGTGGCCGCCGACCTGCTCGAACTGGGCGAGGTGGTGCTGGTGCGCCGCATGACCGACGACAAGGATGGCAGTTTCATCCGCTGGACCCTGCGCCAGGTGCCCCGCGTGCAGGGCGGGTTCGTCGCCATGGACGTGAATTCCGGCCGGGTTCTGGCGATGCAGGGCGGCTTTTCCTACCAGTCCTCGGTGTTCAACCGCGCCACCCAGGCGATGCGCCAGCCGGGGTCGTCCTTCAAGCCCTTCGTCTATGCCGCGGCGCTGGATTCCGGGTATACCCCGGCCACCATCGTCGTCGACGCCCCGATCGAGATCAACACCCCGCAGGGCCTGTGGCGGCCCAAGAACGCGTCGAACAAGTTCTACGGGCCCGCGCCGCTGCGCACCGGGATCGAACGGTCGCGGAACCTGATGACGATCCGGCTCGCGCAGGAGGTGGGTATGCCGGTGGTTGCCGGATATGCCGAACGGTTCGGCGTCTATGACCGGATGAAGCCGTTTCTGGCCAACGCGCTGGGGTCGCAGGAAACCACGCTCTACAAGATGGTGTCGGCCTATGCCATGTTCGCCAACGGTGGCGAACGGGTCGAGCCGACGCTGGTCGACCGGATCCAGGACCGCTATGGCAAGACGATCTATCGTCACGACGAACGGGCCTGCGTGGATTGCTCGTCGCCGGCGCTGACGCCGGGCTGGGGGCCGCGGATCGAAACCAACCGCGAACAGGTGATGGATGCGATCACCGCCTACCAGCTCACGTCGATGATGAAGGGCGTGGTCGAACGCGGCACCGCCAGCGGCGCCGTCAAGCTGCCGGTGCCCACCGCGGGCAAGACCGGGACCACCAACGACGCCCGCGATGTCTGGTTCATCGGGTTCACCTCGAACATCGTTGCCGGCTGCTATATCGGCTATGACCAGCCCCGCCCGATGGGGCGGAGCGCCTATGGCTCGAGCATGTGCGGCCCGGTGTTCCAGAACTTCATGAAAAAGGCCGTCGCGAAATACGGGGGCGGGCCGTTCGACGTTCCGCCCGGCGGGCATTTCATCAAGATCAACCGCTTTACCGGCGCCCGGCTGCCAGACAATGCGAGCGGGCCGAACGTGGTGGCCGAGTATTTCCGCGACGGGGCCGATCCCGTGTTCGGCGTGGCCTTTGACGGCGGGTTCGCGATGGGGTCCAACCTGCCGCTGGTCGAAGAGGCCCGCGCCGGCGGTCAGCAAGTCACCACCTCGACCGGCAAGAAAGCGGTGGTCGGGCCCAAGGCGACCTTTGGCACGGTGACATCGGGCGGGCTCTACTGACCGCTTGCCCGCCTATCCGTGCTGGTCTATCACCGTCGCTCAGTCAGCCGAACATGCGAGGGCATACATGCGCGCCGAGACGCAGAACATCGTGGCCGAGATCGAAAAGTCGCTGGACCTGCTGGCCCAGCGCATGGACCGGGAAACCGCGCCGCACCGGCTGGAAGAGTTCAACGCGCGGGTCGAGGACCCGAACCTCTGGGATGACCCCGCCGCGGCGCAGAAGCTGATGCGCGACCGCCAGATCCTGGTCGATGCGATGGAAACCTATGACGGTATTCGCCAGGACATGTCCGATAATGTCGAGCTGATCGAACTGGGCGAGATGGAGGAGGATGACGAGGTCGTCGCCGAGGCCGAACAGGCGCTGAAGGCGCTGGCCGAAAAGGCCGCGCAGAAAGAGCTCGAGGCGCTGCTCGACGGCGAGGCCGATGGCAACGACACCTTTCTCGAGATCAATGCCGGCGCCGGCGGCACCGAGAGCTGCGACTGGGCCTCGATGCTGGCGCGGATGTATGTGCGCTGGGCCGAGAAGAAGGGCTACAAGGTCGAACTGCAATCCGAAAGCGGCGGCGACGAGGCCGGGATCAAGTCCGCCACCTACAAGATTTCCGGCCAGAATGCCTATGGCTGGCTGAAATCCGAAAGCGGGGTGCACCGTCTGGTGCGGATTTCACCGTTCGACGCGGCGGCCAAGCGGCACACGTCGTTTTCCTCGGTCTGGGTCTATCCGGTGGTCGACGACAATATCGAGATCGACGTGAACCCGGCCGATATCCGCATCGACACCTATCGCAGTTCGGGCGCGGGCGGTCAGCATGTCAACACCACCGACTCGGCGGTGCGGATCACCCACCATCCGACCGGGATCGTGGTCACCAGTTCCGAGAAATCCCAGCACCAGAACCGCGACATCGCCATGAAGGCGCTGAAATCGCGGCTCTATCAGCTCGAACTGGACCGGCGCCACGCCGCCATCAACGAAGCCCACGAGGCCAAGGGAGATGCCGGCTGGGGCAACCAGATCCGGTCCTATGTGCTGCAGCCCTACCAGATGGTGAAAGACCTGCGCACCAACCACGAAACCTCGGATACAAAGGGGGTTCTGGACGGGGACCTGGACGGGTTCATGGCAGCGACGCTGGCGCTGAACGTATCCGGCAAGAGCCGGGCCGAGGCGCAGGGCGACGCGTAGCGCGGGCGGCCTGCCGGTTGCCGGTGCCGGAGATGAGATAATCCTGTCGCGGTGCCGGCCCGGTGGGCGTCGGAGCGAGGACGCGCAAAGGCTTTTCATGTCAAATATCAGGGGCTAGGCTCGGACGGATGCTGTAACGCGAGGTGCCGCCCGTGACCCTGACAACGCGATCCGCCGCCGAAATCCTGGCCGACCTGTCGGCGCGGCGCCTGAGCGCCGAAGACCTGATGCGCGCCACGCTCGCCCGTATCGAGGCAGTCAACCCGTCGCTCAACGCCATCGTCGATCTACGCGATGCGGACGATCTGCTCGCCGAGGCCCGGGCGATGGACGCGGGCCCGGTCGGCGGGCCGCTGCACGGGTTGCCGATCGCGGTGAAGGATCTGGTGAATGTCGCCGGAATCCGGTCGTCGCAGGGGTCGCCGATCTTTGCCGATCATGTTCCCGACAGCGATGATCTGATCGCGGCCCGGATGCGTGCGGCGGGGGCGATCCTGATCGGCAAGACCAACACGCCGGAGTTCGGGTTGGGCAGCCACACGTTCAACCCGGTGCATGGCGCGACCGGCAACCCCTACGATCCGGCGCGAACCTGCGGCGGGTCGTCGGGCGGGGCGGCGGTGGCGCTGGCGACCGGGATGGTGGCGCTGGCCGACGGGTCGGACATGATGGGCAGCCTGCGCAACCCGGCCGCCTGGAACAATGTCTACGGGTTCCGCCCCTCCTGGGGGCTGGTCCCGTCCGAGCCGGTGGCCGACGGTTTCCTGCACCAGCTGGCGACGCTCGGCCCGATGGCGCGCAGCCCGGCCGACCTGGCGCTGCTGCTCGACGTGATCGCGGGGCCGGACGCCCGGGTGCCGCACCGGGTGCCGCATGAACCGGTGTCGCCGCTGGAACCGGCCGACCCGTCCGGCCTGCGCATCGGGTGGCTCGCCGACTGGGGCGGCGCGTTCCCGATGGAGGAGGGGATCCTCGATCTGTGTGGCGATGCGCTGGCGGTGCTGGCTGACCTGGGATGCCATGTCGAACCGGTCGCGCCGCCGTTTGACGCCGAAACCATGTGGGAGGCCTGGGTCACGCTGCGCAACTGGCAGGTCGGGGCGAGCCTGGGGCTGCTGGCCGCCCGGCAGGCGGATCTGAAGGACAGCGCGCAATGGGAACTGGAACGCGGCCTGGCGCTGAGCGCGATGGACGTGCATCGCGCCAGTGTCACCCGGTCCGAATGGTTCCGCGCCTGCGCGGCGCTGTTCGGGCGTTACGACGCCCTGATCCTGCCTTCGGCGCAGGTCTGGCCCTTCGATGTGAACCGGCCCTGGCCGACCGAGATCGCCGGGCAGGCGATGGATACCTATCATCGCTGGATGCAGGTGGTGGTGCCGGTGAGCCTGCTGGGCCTGCCGTCGCTGGCGGTTCCGGCGGGTTTCGGCGCGGCGGGCCTGCCGATGGGACTGCAGATTTTCGGACCGCGCGGGTCCGATGCACGGGTGCTGGCACTGGGCGCGGCCTATCACGAGGCGACCAGGTGGCCGCAGACACGGCCGGCGATGCCGAACGGTTAGAGAAACGACAGGGGAGGAAACATGGCACCGGAAAAAGCGTTCGGCGTTCCGCCGATGGGCGATGTGACGCTGGACATGCTGCGCGAGGCGTTGCGGCGCGGTATGCGCGACCTGAGGCGCGCGCCGTTCTATGGCCTGATCTTTGCCGGGATCTATGTCCTGGGCGGGCTGGCCCTGGCCGCGCTGACCCTGCGCACCGACACCACGTTCTGGCTGGTGCTGGCGGCGATCGGTTTCCCGCTGCTGGGACCGTTTGCGGCGGTCGGGCTCTACGAGGTGTCGCACCGGCTCGAAGCGGGCGAGCCGCTCGAACCGGGGGCCATCTTCGGCGTGGTGCTGCAGCAGGGGCGGCGGCAATTGCCGTCGATCTGCGCGGTGATCGTGGTGGTGTTTCTGTGGTGGTTCTTTGTCGGGCACATGATCTTTGCCCTGTTCCTGGGGCTGTCGACGATGACCAACATCTCGTCCTCGGCCGAGGTGTTCCTGACCATGAACGGGCTGGCCATGCTGGCCACGGGCACGCTGGTCGGCGCGCTCTTTGCGCTGCTGCTCTACATGATCGCGGTGCTGGCCCTGCCGCTGCTGCTGGACCGCGAACTGGATTTCGTGACCGCGATGATCACCAGTTTCAGATATGTGCTGGCGCATCCGGTGCCGATGCTGGTCTGGGCGGTCCTGATCGCGGCGCTGACCTTCGTGGCGATGATCCCGGCCTTCCTGGGGCTGTTCCTGGTGCTGCCGTTGCTGGGCCATGCCTCGTGGCACCTGTATCGGCTGATCGTCGCGGCGGCCTGACCGGTCCCGCGGGCAATCACTGGAACGGATGATCGGCCTGCAGCAGCCGCCGGTGAAAGGTCGGCAGGTCGATGTTGCGGGAGAGCCCGCTCGACCGGGCCGCGGTCATGATCCGTTCGCGATCGGTGGCCAGAGATTTTCCGAGATGTTCGAATACCAACCGGGTCACGCGGCGGTCGGTGCTGGTTTCGCGGGCGGTGCGGGCGGCATAGCCAAGCCAGAAGTTATGGGCCAGCGACGTCACCGGGGCCAGATAGTAGAATTGCGGTGTCCGTCCCCGGCGACGGGAGATGACCATGTAGACCCCGTCGTCATCCCGGCAGACATAGCCGCGAAACTCGCGGGTGTCCGAGGTCAGGCGCAGGCCCTGCTGGCGCACCGCGTCGCGCGGTTCATATCCCCTGAGATAAGTGTCGCCGCCACGGCGGAACACGGTGACGATGCCGGTGATGCAGTTTCGCATGCTGACATAGCTGTTGCGCGAATAGCGGTAGAAACCGCCGGGCAGGCGGTCTTCGGTGACCCCTGCGAGGGCGGCGCCGGCAAAGCCTGCCAGCACCGGTCCCCGCAGCACCCGGCCCCGGTCGACGATCGTTTCCACCGGTTCCAGCAGGACCCGCGCGTCGATGTCGAAGAACCGGCAGATGCGGTCGAGCACGTCGGGGCGCGGAAAGCTCTCGCCGGAGAGATAGCGATTGAACTGGGTGCGGTTGACATCGAGCCGCCGGGCAAGTTCGGAAATCGACGGGTAGTCGCGGGCCAGGCGGCGCAGGTTGCGGCCGAACATGCTGCGGAGTTCAGCAGGGCTTCTGGAACAGTCGGGCATATCGGATACGCAATCAAATCGGATAGAAAAGCCAATCGGACGGTGCCGGAAACAGGCCTACCGGGGAACGGGGACAAATTTTTCGGCGATGCTACCGGCTCGGTTGCAAATTGCAAGCCAACGGGACCCGGAGCGCCGCCGCACCCCGGGTCGGAACGTCTCTGCGCCCATAAAAGAGGCGGAAAGGTTGAAATGCGCCTCTAATCGCCGCGCAACAATGCCGCGACCCCGGTGCGGGCGACCTCGGCCAGGCCCAGCGGCCGCATCAGGTCGGCAAAGGCGTCGATCTTGTCGGGGGCGCCGGTGATCTCGAACACGAAGGAATTCAGCGTGCTGTCGACGACGCGGGCGCGGAAGATATCGGCCAGCCGCAGCGCCTCGACCCGTTTGTCGCCTTCGCCGACCACCTTGAGCATGGCCAGTTCGCGTTCGACCGACGCGCCTTCGACGGTCAGGTCATGCACCTCGTGCACCGATACGATCCGGCCCAGCTGTGCCTTGATCTGTTCGATCACCTGCGGCGTGCCGGTGGTGACGATGGTGATGCGGGACAGGTGGCCGGTATGGTCCACCTCGGCCACGGTGAGGCTTTCGATATTGTAGCCTCGCCCGGAAAACAGGCCGATCACGCGGGCCAGCACGCCGGGTTCGTTTTCGACCAGCACCGCGATCGTGTGCCGTTCCTGCACGTCCGAGAACGTGGGGCGCAGGTTATAGGCGGAGTGGCGCGTGGCGCCTTTCTTGATGTGTAGGGCAGACATCCTGTCGCTCTCCTTGGTTCGTCGCGGCCGGAAGTTCGCGGGCTTCCGGCCAGATTTCCGTGCCGGAAACTGTCAGACCAGCACCGATCCCTTGCTGTCGATGACGCCCTGGGTCTCGGCTTCGCCCAGCAGCATCTCGTTATGGGCCTTGCCGGACGGGATCATCGGAAAGCAGTTTTCGTGCTTTTCGACCAGGCAGTCGAAGATCACCGGGCCGTCATGTTCGATCATCTCCATGATCGCGTCATCGAGATCGGCGGGATCGGAACAGACGATGCCCTTGGCCCCGAACGCCTCGGCCAGCTTGACGAAATCGGGCAGCGCCTCGGACCAGCTGTGGGAATAGCGTTCGCCATGCAGCAGTTCCTGCCACTGGCGGACCATGCCCAGCCGTTCGTTGTTCAGGATGAATTGCTTGACCGGCAGGCGGTATTGCGCGGCGGTGCCCAGTTCCTGCATGTTCATCAGCCAGGAGGCCTCGCCAGCAACATTGATCACCAGCGCGGCGGGATGCGCCATCTGCACGCCGATAGAGGCGGGGAAACCATACCCCATGGTTCCCAGCCCGCCCGAAGTCATCCAGCGGTTGGGATCCTCGAAGGTCAGGAACTGCGCCGCCCACATCTGGTGCTGGCCGACCTCGGTGCAGACGTAACGGTCGTGGTCGCGGGTCAGCGCCTCGAGCCGTTGCAGTGCGTATTGCGGCTTGATCGATGTCTTGCTGTCGGTGAAGGACAGGCAGTTCACCTCGCGCCAAGTGTCGATCTTCGCGTGCCAGTCCTTCAGCGCGGCGCCGTTGATCTTGCGGCCGCGCGACTTCCAGACCTTGAGCACATCCTCGAGCACATGGGCCACGTCGCCGACGATGGGAATATCGACGCGGATCACCTTGTTGATCGACGACGGGTCGATATCGATATGCGCCTTGAGCGATTTCGGCGAAAACGCGTCGATGCGCCCGGTGATCCGGTCATCGAAACGGGCACCGACATTGATCATCAGGTCGCAGCCATGCATGGCCATGTTGGCCTCGTAGAGACCGTGCATCCCCAGCATCCCCAGCCAGTTCGGGCCGGAGGCGGGATAGGCGCCGAGCCCCATCAGGGTCGAGGTGATCGGGATGCCGGTGGCGTCCACCAGTTCGCGCAGCAGCTGGCTGGCCGCCGGGCCGGAATTGATCACGCCGCCGCCGGTATAAAAGACCGGGCGTTTCGCCGTCTCGATCGCCGCCACCAGTTCGGTGATTTCCTCCAGGTCCCCTTTCAGCTGGGGCTGGTAATGGGATTTCGACGGGCGCGGCGCGGTATAGGTGCCGCTGGCGAATTGCACATCCTTGGGAATGTCGACCAGCACCGGCCCGGGCCGGCCGGAGGTGGCGACGTGAAAGGCCTCGTGAATGATCCCCGACAGCCGGTCGGTATCCTTGACCAGCCAGTTATGCTTGGTGCAGGGGCGGGTGATGCCGACGGTATCGGCCTCCTGGAAGGCGTCCGAGCCGATCATGAAGGTGGGCACCTGGCCGGTCAGCACCACGATCGGGATCGAATCCATCAGCGCATCGGTGATCCCGGTCACGGCATTGGTGGCGCCGGGGCCGGAGGTGACGAGGCAGACGCCAGGCTTGCCGGTGGACCGCGCATAGCCTTCGGCGGCGTGAACCGCGCCCTGTTCGTGACGGACCAGGATGTGGCGGATGTCGTTTTGCAGAAAGATCTCGTCATAGATCGGCAGCACCGCGCCGCCGGGATATCCGAATACGGTGTCTACGCCCTGATCCTTGAGGGCCTGAACCACCATCTTCGCGCCGGTCATCT
Organism: Pukyongiella litopenaei; assembly: GCF_003008555.2. Taxonomy (NCBI): domain Bacteria; kingdom Pseudomonadati; phylum Pseudomonadota; class Alphaproteobacteria; order Rhodobacterales; family Paracoccaceae; genus Pukyongiella; species Pukyongiella litopenaei. Next base: position 3,329,038 of record NZ_CP027665.1, read on the forward strand.
CTTGTTTCATCGCCTCGTGCTCCATCCGCGGCATCCGTTGAATAAAAAAAGCCCCCGACGTTGATCGGAGGCGCATGGGTTCGATTATGGTCTACCGTTACCGGCCCATGCGCATGTGTCCTACGATTACGATTAGGGTTGCCATCGCCGTGGCTCCTTTGCTGATGCAGCGGACCTTAGGGGTGCCGGGCAGGGGCGTCAACCGGGAAAACTGACGCGAACCGGCGTCATTCCGCCATTTTCTTTCGTCGCGGATGCGGTCGGGGCAACAATCGGAATGTGATCGCCCGCGAAACAGGCATAACCGGTCCCGTTGCGGCAACAGGCGGCAATTCGGGCGCTAACATCGCGATTTCCGCTGCTGCATCGCAGAAATCCACGATTCCCCCCTTGTCTTGTGTATCTCAATCCATAATGTGCTCCCACTTCAACGACAGGCCCGCTGGCGAATGACCGGGGAACGGGTGCAAATCCAAGGGAGATAATAGATGGATCGTCGGTCTTTTCTGAAAACGAGCGCGATTGGCGGATCGGCCGCCGCTGCCACCTCGCTGGCGGCGCCGGTCTATGCGCAGGGCAACCGGACGCTGACTCTGGTGACGACATGGGGCCGCGGCCTGGCCGGGGTGCATGACAGCGCCGAGCGCAGCGCCAACATGATCACCGAGATGACCGATGGCCAGCTGACCGTCGATCTGAAGGCCGCCGGCGAACTGGTCGGCGCGTTCGAAGTGTTCGACGCGGTGACCTCGGGCCAGGCCGACATGTATCACGGTGCCGACTATTATTTCGTCGGCCAGCATCCGGCCTATGCGTATTTCACCGCCGTGCCGTTCGGCATGACCGCGCAGGAACTAATCAACTGGTATTACCATGACGGCGGCATGGAGCTGCATGACGAGCTGGGCCAGATCTTCGGTCTGAAATCCTTCCTCGGCGGCAATACCGGGGCACAGGCGGGCGGCTGGTTCTCGAAAGAGATCAACGGCCCCGAGGATTTCAACGGCCTGAAGTTCCGGATGCCGGGCCTTGGCGGCGAAGCCCTGGGCAAGCTGGGCGCATCGGTGCAGAACCTGCCGGGCGCCGAAGTCTACCAGGCGCTGGCCTCGGGTGCGATCGACGGCACCGAATGGATCGGCCCCTGGGCGGACGAAAAGGCCGGGTTCCAGGAGATTACCAAGACCTACTACACCGCCGGGTTCCACGAGCCGGGCGCGGGCCTGTCGCTGGCCTTCAACCGCGAAGTGTTCGAGAGCTTCACCCCGGCTCAGCAGCGTATCTGCGAAATCGTCGCCGGCGAAGGCCACCAGTGGAACCTGTCGCAGTTCCTGTCCGAGAACTCGGCGGCGCTGCAGCGGCTCCAGGCGGGCGGTGTCAAGGTCATGGAATTCCCGGATTCGGTCTGGGATGCCTTCGGCCAGGCCTCGAAAGAGGTCCTGGACCAGTACATGGACGACGACCTCTATGCCCGTATCCGCAACAGCGCATTCGACTCGATGCGGTCGTCTTCGGGCTGGCTGACCAAGTCGGAAGGCGCGTATCGCGCCCAGCGTGACCGCGTGCTGGGCTGATCGCCCGAGCCCGGATGCACTTCGAAGCGGCCCCGGCACCTACCGGGGCCGTTTTGCAACGATACCCGCGGCAACGACCGACGGGACACGGGTCGCCTCGGGTGACACCGAACCAACAAGGGGAATGATATGCTGGACGGCATTGCCTGGTTCTTCTCGAACCTCGGACAGTCCTTTGCCAATCTGTTCCACGCGCTGGCCAATCCGGGGCTGTGGCTGAGCTGGCTCGACGGGCTGTCGAGTCCCGAGGACAAGCAGGCGCTGATGCGCTTCATCTATTACGGCGGATCGACCGAACTGTTCTTTGTCATCCTGATGCTGGTGCTGATCGTGACGCTGATCGGCCTCATCTGGCGCAATTTCATGTGGTCCTGCGTGATCGTGATGGAAGGTTTCGCCAACAGCGTCGGGCGGCTGATGGCCTGGGCCGGGCTGCTGATGGTGCTGCAGCAGATCGTCATTATCTTCATGCAGCGCATCTTCGCCGCCTCCGAAATCTCGATGGGGCTGGGCAAGACGGTGACCCGCGACGTGTCGTGGTGGGCCGAGATGCTGAAGCTGGAAAACGCGATCATCGTCACGCTCTGCGCCACCTATACATTCGTGCAGGGCAGCCATGTCCGTGTGGACCTGATCTATTCGGCGGTGGGTTTCCGCGCCAAACGCGTGATCGACATGTTCGGCGCGGTCATCTTCATGATGCCGACGGCGGTACTGATCTGGATGTATGGCTGGTATTTCTTGTGGCGGCATCTGGTGGTGCCGAAACCGTCGGCGAGCGACACGCTGGACAAGCTGCTGACGAAATCGCGGGCGTTGCGCTGGAACGTGGAAACCATCGGGTTCAGCCCGAACGGGTTCGACGCCTATTTCCTGTTCAAGATCCTGCTGGTTAGCTTTGCCGCCATGATCTTCATCCACGCTGTCGCCTTTTTCTACCGGTCCTTCCTGGAACTGGTCGAAGGCCCGGACAGCGAACACAAACATCTCGACAGGGATGATCTCGGCGACGAGGAGGCCGAGATTGTTCATGCAATCGAAGAACATCACTAAGGGAGCCGGTCATGCTATTCGGACTTGATGGCGTCGAGATCGGCCTGATCATCGTATTTTTCTGCCTTTTCGGGGGAATCCTGAGCGGTTTTCCGGTGGCGTTCGCCATCGGCGGCGCGGGCATCATCTCTTTCGGGATCATCGCCGCGCTGGACAGCGCCGGCCTGCTGATCCACCAGGCCATAGACACCGGCAGCCAGGCCTATCGCGATCTGGTCGCGACGGGGGTCAAGCCGGATGCGGTGTCGATATTCCGATACCCGGATCTGCCGAGATCCGCTGTGCCGGTCTTTGCGCAGGGCTGGGAAACCGCGCTGGACCGCAACGTGTCCTTCATCGTGAACCGCATGAACGAACGGGTTCTGGCGGGCCAGTCGATCGAAACGCTGCTGGCGGTGGTGATGTTCGTGATGATGGGCATCGCGCTGGAACGGTCCAAGATCGCCAACGACCTGCTGACCACCATGGCCCGCGTGTTCGGGCCGCTGCCCGGCGGCCTGGCCGTGTCGATCGTGGTGGTGGGGGCGTTCCTGGCGGCCTCGACCGGTATCGTCGGCGCAACCGTGGTGACGATGGGGCTGCTGGCGCTGCCGACGATGCTGCGGAACAATTATTCGCCGGAACTGGCCACCGGCGTGATCGCGGCCTCGGGCACGCTGGGGCAGATCATTCCGCCCTCGATCGTGATCGTGCTGCTGGGCACGCTCGCGGGCGATCTCTATTCCACCGCGCAGGAAAGCCGCGCCGTCGCCGCGGGCTGTTCGGACGCGCTGACCTATCTGGGGGAACCGGCGGTGGTGTCGGTGGGCACGCTGTTCCAGGCGGCGCTGCTGCCCGGCATCCTGCTGGCGCTGCTCTATGCGCTTTATGCGTTCGGCTATGCGCTGCTCAATCCCGAACATGCCCCGGCGGTGGAAATGGGGTCGACCAGCCAGGAGCCGATCACCCGGTCCGAGGCCCTGACATGGCTGCTGGCGGCGCCGCTGGCGCTGATCGTGGGGGCGGTGCTGCTGGTCAACGTGAATGTCATCGGCTCGCAGGATATCACGGTATCCGCCTTTTCCGACCTGGGTGAAGGCGCCAGCCTGCGCACCAATGTCAGCGAGGAATGCAAGGCCTCGATGATCGACCTGCATGGGCAGGAGAAATGGGATACGGCGGTCTCCGAACAGGCCAGGATCGACGCGGCCGGCGGCGCCGCGGCGAGCCAGAAACTGACCGAGGAGGAACTGGAAGCAACCCGCCTGGCCAAGATCGCCGGCGCCGCCCCGATCGGAACCGGCGTTGCCGTGCTGATCGTCATCCTCGGCCTGGTGCTGATCATGGGGCGGGGGATCTCGCCATCCAGCGAACCCCGGCCGCTGATGCTGGGGGCGGTCGGGTTGATCCTCGTCGCGCTGGTGGACCTGTTCCTGATCTCGCCGGTCTCGTCTTCGGGCGCGACCTTCCTGCTGTTGGCATTGCCGTTCGCACTGGCGCTCTACGGATGCGGCGCGGCGGCGTCGCGGCTGGCGCAGAACGAACTGATCCGCGTCGTGTTCCCGCCGCTGGTCCTGATCGTGGCGGTGCTCGGCTCGATCCTGGGCGGCATCACCAATCCGACACCGGCCGCTGCGCTGGGGGCGGGCGGGGCGATCATGCTCGCGGCCTACCGCAAGCTCCATGACGAAGGCCGCACGGGCAGGGTCATCATCTGGTCCACCTACGCGATCATCATCTGCATCCTGATCGGCATCAATTTCGACCTGCGCATCAACCGCGAAAGTGTCGGCGCCGAAAGCTGGATCGCCTTCCTGCTGGCCTATGGCGCCTATCTCTATGCGCTGTTCGGGCTGCTGTTCGGATGCTGGGTGCTGTTCTCGACCGGGGTGCTGACGCCGGTGGTTCGCGAAACCGCCAAGGTGACCTCGATGGTGTTCACCATCCTGATCGGGTCGCAGCTGCTGAACCTGGTGGTGATCTCGTTTGGCGGGGAACATTACATCCAGCAGTTCCTCAAGAGCTTCGACAACGAATTCACGGTGTTCCTGATCGTGATGCTGGTGTTGTTCGTGCTCGGCTTCGTGCTGGATTTCCTCGAGATCATCTACATCGTGATCCCGATCGTCGGGCCGGTGATCTATGGCGGGTCGTTCGATCCGAAATGGGTCACGATCATGGTGGCGGTGAACCTGCAGACCAGTTTCCTGACGCCGCCATTCGGGTTCGCGCTGTTCTATCTGCGCGGGGTCGCCCCCAAGGAAGTCACGACCGGTCATATCTATCGCGGTATCCTGCCTTTCGTGGTCATCCAGGTGATCGGGCTGGGAATCCTGTGGTATTTCCCGGCCATCGTGACCATCGTTCCCGCGCTGATGCCCAACTGATCGCGGCGGTAAGAACCGGCAAAGGGGGCCTCGGGCCCCCTTTTCATGTCTCGGCGTTGATATCCTGACGGTTCGGTTCAGGCCCGGGTCGGGTGGCGGTCGGGCAACTGGATGCCGGCCACCTGTTCCGCGATCGGGTCGGATGACAACGGATGGGTATCGCGGGCCTCGACATAATCTGCGGGCGAGGTCATCGGGTGCCATTCGCCGCCGTGATAGAGGTCCAGCCCCGAAAACTTGGCCTTGTAGCCCATCTTGCGGCTGCCCGGCACCCAATAGCCGAGATAGACGAAGGGCAGGGCGTTTTCGCGGGCGATGTCGACATGGTCGAGAATCATGTGCGTGCCCATGGATTCCTGCGGCCGGTCCGGGTCGAAGAAGGAATAGACCATGCTCAGCCCGTCATCGAGCACATCGGTCAGGCTGACCCCGACAAGCGCGCCGGTTTCGCCATCGGTATATTCGATCACCCGGCTGCGGATCGGGGTTTCCTCGATCATCGCGGCAAATTCGAACATGTCCATGTCGGCCATGCCGCCATCGGCGTGGCGGGCATCCAGATAGCGGCGGAACAGGTCGTATTGTTCCTCGGTCGCCCAGGGCGACGTGGCGCGGCGCTGCAGCCCGGCATTGCGCCGCAGGGTGCGTTTCTGGCTTTTGGACGGACTGAACCGGCTGACATCGATCCGCGCCGACATGCAGGCCGAACATTCGGCGCAGGCGGGCCGGTAGAGCACGTTCTGCGACCGGCGAAACCCCTGTTGGGACAGGGAATCGTTCAGCCGGTCGGCATTGTCGCCATGCAGCGCGGTAAACAGCTTCCGCTCCATCCGCCCGTCCAGATAGGGGCAGGGCTGCGGAGCCGTGACATAGAATTGCGGCGCGATCGGCAGCGTATGGCGCATGGGTGTTCCATCATGGTTTCACGCGATGATAGCAACGGCTCAACCATGCGCCAAGCCCGTGCGTGCGGCCTAGGTTACCGCGCGCCGGTTGATCGCCACGCTGCCGAGAAACGCGTCGGTCAGCCCCTGGCCGCGCGCGCCGGTCAGCATCATCACGATTGAGATGACCTGTAGCACCGGCAGCGCGATGGACAGGCTGTAGCCGGCGGTATGGGCCAGCGCGAGCCCGAGATCGAACCGTTCGCCATAGGCATTGCGGAACTCGATCCCGGCAAACCGCATCCCCCAGGTCGCCGAACCGCTGGCGATGGTGACGACGCGATAGGCAAAGCCGAGCACCAGGTAGAGAACGGGCCAGAAGAAGGCGCCGACAAAGGCGGTGAACAGCACCGCGATCAGGCTCAGCGCGACAATGATGATGGTATCGAACACCCAGGCAATCAGGCGTTTCAGCGGCACCGAGGCGTAGAAATCCGGCTGGAACTCGGGGTCGGGCAGATGCGGCATCGGGTGGGGTCCGTGACTGAGGGAACGAGGTGACCGGGTGTAACCGGAACATTCGGGAGGGGCAAACCGGCCCGCCCAAGGGGGGCGGGCCGGTCAGGGTCAGGTGGTGGCGGGGATCAGGCCAGGTTCAGGCCAGGATCAGGCCGGGTCGTGATCTTCGCTGTCGGTCTCGTCGCGGGCGACGCGGGCGCGCTCTTCCATGAACTGATCGAACTCGGCCTTGTCCTTGGCTTCGCGCAGCCGTTCGAGGAAGGCCTCGAAGTTGCGCTGTTCCTCTTCCAGCCGGCGCAGCGTGTCCGCCTTGTAGGCATCAAAGGCGCTGTTGCCGGTTGGCCGCGATGCGGCATAGGCGTGGCGCGCGTGGCGGGAGGCGCGGCGGCAGGATTTTCCGAACATGCGTTTGCTCCAGATCATGTAGGCGAGAAGAGCCAGTCCCACGGGCCAGAAGAAGATGAAGCCCAGCACCATGGCTGCGATCCATGCGCCTTTGCCCTTGCTGTCGAGCCAGGCCTCGGCGCGGGCGAACCAGCCACCGGGCTGGGTCGTGGCGGGGACAGTGTCGGTGAAGGTGGTCATCGTGCAGGTTCTCCAGATCGTGTTATGTGGCGGTCGTCGATGTGAATGTCGTTCACATTGAACAAGATCGGCACCATCCGGGGATTTTGCAAGAGGAGATGTGAACTATTTTTACATTATCTTCGATTGCGAAGTGAAATCATAAGGTTGTGCGCCAGAAATGCGCAACAGAACATCCGGTTCGGTGGAAAAGACATGGTGCGGGGTGCCGGCGGCGGCCCACACGGTCGGGAAATCGGCAAGCCGCGGGTCGAAATAGGCGCGGATCGGGTTGGTGTGTCCCACCGGCGCGACCCCGCCGATGGCAAATCCGGTCTGGGCCCGGATCAGCGCCGCGTCGGCCTTGCCCAGCGGTTCGCCCGCGGCGATGGCGGCGCGGTCCGGGTCGACGCGGTTGCCGCCCGCGGTGAGGAACAGGATCGCCTCGCCGCTGGTTTCACCGCGAAAGATGATCGATTTGGCGATCTGGTCCACCGCGCAGCCAACGGCCTCGGCCGCCTCGGCCGCCGTGCGCGACAGCGGCGTTTCGCGGATCTCGGCGTCGACGCCCGCGGCATCCAGCGCCGCGCGGACGCGCCTGAGGCTCTTGCTCATCGGTCTTCTCCTGTCTTGACGGGGCGCCCGGCATGGCCAGACTGCGGGTCATGCAGGAATGGACCGAAACCGACCCGCCCGCAATCGCCGATATCGTGGCGCTGGAACGCGCGGTGTGGGAGGCGATGCTGACGGGCGACCCGCAGGCCGATGGCCGGATGCTCAGCTGCGATTTCCTCGGCGTCTATCCATCGGGCTATGCCGGTCGCGACGACCACATGGCCGCGCTGGATGACGGGCCGGTCATCACCGGCTATCGGCTCGACGAGGAACGGCTGCTGCCCGCGGGGCAGGGGCATGTGCTGCTGGTCTATCGCGCGTATTTCAGCGAACCGGGGCGGGACGGGGAAAAGGCGATGTATGTCGCCTCGCTCTGGCGCCGCGATGGCGAGGGCTGGATCAATTCCTTTTCCATGGACACCCCGCTGGGCGCCGGGGATCATTGACCCCGCGCAGCCGCTCTGCGCATCCTCCGCCCATGTCTGATATGCCTGCCCCCGAACCGCCTGCCTCCTTGCCGTCCGCCACCGGCCCGCTGGCCAGCGCCCTGACCCGGCTGCCGCGCCCGTTCGACGCCGAACTGGGCGACGAGACCCGGGCAGCGGTGCCCGCGCTGTCGGGCGATCTGGCCGAACTGGTGGCCGGGGCCGGCGGGTCGAGCCCCTATCTCAAGACGCTGATCGAGACCGAGGCCAGCTGGCTGCCGGCGGCGCTCGACGATCCCGACGGGGCGGTGACCGATGTGTTGCACGATGCGCGGGCGCTGACGCCGGGCGATCTGAAGGCCGGTCTGCGGCAGGGCAAGAGGCGGATCGCGCTGCTGACCGCGCTGGCCGATCTCGGCGGCGCATGGCCGCTGGAACGGGTGACCGCGACGCTGACCGATTTCGCGGCGCTGGCCTGCGATCAGGCGCTGAAATCCGAGATCGCGGCGCTGATCCGGCGTGGCAAGCTGCCGGGGCAGGGCCCCGACGATGTCGAAGCGGCGGCGGGGCTGGTGGTCATGGCCATGGGCAAGATGGGCGCGCATGAGCTGAACTATTCCTCGGATATCGACCTGATCTGCCTGTTCGATGAAACCCGCTATGATCCCGATGCCTATATGGAGGCCCGGCAGGGGCTGGTCCGCGCCACCCGCAACATGTGCGCGATCCTGTCTGACAAGACCGCCGACGGCTATGTGTTCCGCACCGACCTGCGCCTGCGGCCCGATCCCGCCGTCACGCCGGTCTGCATCGCGATGGAGGCCGCCGAACGGTATTACGAAAGCCTGGGCCGCGCCTGGGAACGGGCCGCGTTCATCAAGGCCCGGCCCTGTGCGGGCGACCTCGCGGCGGGCGCCGGTTTTCTCGACACGCTGCGGCCGTTCGTCTGGCGCAAGCATCTGGATTTCGCCGCGATCCAGGACGCCCATGACATGCGCCTGCGCATTCGCGAGAACAAGGGGACCGGTGGGCGGCTGGTGCTGCGCGGCCATGACATGAAACTGGGCCGGGGCGGTATTCGCGAGATCGAGTTCTTTACCCAGACCCGCCAGTTGATCGCGGGCGGGCGCGACCGGTCGCTGCGGCTGCGCGGCACCGTCGACGGGTTGGCGGCGCTGGCCGAGGCGGGTTGGATCCCGCGGGACGTGGCCGCCCGGCTGTCGGATCACTACCGCGCCCATCGCGAGGTCGAACACCGCATCCAGATGGTGCATGACGCCCAGACCCACAAGATCCCCGCCACCGATGACGGCTTTGCCCGGATCGCCTGCCTGATGGACCGGGATCCCGATACGCTCGCCCGTGACCTGACCGCGCGACTGACCGAGGTGCACGACCTCACCGAAGGCTTCTTTGCCCCCGACAAGGGCGCGGCGGCCCCCGCCGACCAGCCCCGGCACGACGCGGCGTTCGATACCGATGTCCTGGCCCGCTGGCCGACCTATCCGGCGCTGAGGTCGCAGCGCGCGGCGCGGATTTTCGAGGAACTGAAGCCCGAGTTGCTGGGGCGGCTGGCGCAGACCCCGAAACCGGCGGAGGCGCTGTTGGCGCTGGACGGGTTCCTCGCCGGCCTGCCCGCCGGGGTGCAGTTCTTTTCGCTGCTCAAGGCCCGGCCGACGCTGATCGACCTGCTGGTCGATATCACTGGCACCTCGCCGGCGCTGGCAGCCTACCTGTCGCGCAATTCGGGGGTTTTCGACGCGGTGATCGGCGGCGATTTCTTTGCCCCCTGGCCGGGCGAAGCGGCGCTGCGGGCATCGCTGTCGGCGCGGCTCGATGCCGAGGACGACTACGAACACCAGCTCGACGCGGCGCGGGGCTGGGCGAAGGAATGGCATTTCCGGGTCGGGGTGCATCACCTGCGGGGGCTGATCGACGCGCAGGACGCCGGCACGCAGTTCTCGGACCTCGCCGCCGCCACGATCGCCGCGCTGATGCCCCGCGTCGTGGCCGAGTTCGCCCGCCGTCACGGCCAGCCGCCGGGCCGGGGCGCGGCCGTGCTCGGGATGGGCTCGCTCGGGGCGGGGCAGCTCAACGCGAGATCGGATCTCGACCTGATCGTGATCTACGATGCCGGCGGGGTGGAGGCGTCCGACGGGCCGCGCCCGCTGGCCGCGCGCACCTATTACGCGCGGCTGACCCAGGCGCTGATCACGGCGCTGACCGCGCCGATGGCCGAGGGCAGGCTCTACGAGGTCGACATGCGGCTGCGGCCCTCGGGAACGCAGGGGCCGGTGGCCACCAGCTGGGACAGTTTCCGCCGCTACCAGAAGGAAGAGGCCTGGGTCTGGGAACACCTGGCATTGACGCGCGCCCGCGTGGTCGCCGCTGCGCCCGGTTTTGCCGACGATATCGAGGCGTTCCGTCGCGAGGTTCTGTCCGGTCCGTTCGACCGGGCCGGGGTGCTGCGCGAGACGGCCGGGATGCGGGCGCGGATCGCGGCGGCCAAGTCGCCGGGCGGCGTGTTCGATGTCAAGACCGGGGCCGGGCGGATGCAGGATATCGAACTGGCCGCCCAGGCCGGAGCGTTGCTGCGGGGCAATGCCGCGCGCGACGTGGCCGGCGGGCTGGCCGGTGCGGCGGCGGTCGGCTGGCTGTCGGAGGCCGAGGCCGGGGCGCTGGACGCAGCGCATGCGCTCTTTTGGTCGGTGCAGGCCGCGGCGCGGCTGCTGACCGACCAGACCGTCGACCCGGACGAGATCGGGCAGGCGGGAACCGCGTTCCTGTGCCGCAGCGCCGGGGCCGGGACGATCGAGGCATTGCGCGGGATGCTGGAACAGGCCTATGGACGGGCCGACGACATCATCAGCGCGGCACTGGAGCGGGAGACACGGGATGAAGGGTGATCCGCAGACCGATCCCAAGGGTCTGATCCTCGAAGCGTTCCGAATCGACGGGATCACCCCCGCCGAATGCCGGTCGATATTTCTCGACTGGGCGCTGAGCCTGCCCGACGGGCAGGAACCGGGACCGGCGATCCGGGCGTTGCTGCAAAGCCATGCCGACAAACCCGGCGACCATCCCATGGTCGATGTCCTGCGGCAGGGGCTGACCGGCATGTCGATGCCGCGCCGCCGGGGCGGATGGCGGTCGCGCCCGCGCAACTGACGCGGCGCCCCCGGTTTTTCGAGTTTGATTTCAAACCGCCTAAAATTCGCCTCAATTGTCGGCGAAATACACCGCGTCGGCATTCGGACCGTATCCATTGGTATCAAGTGATCGGGTATGATGTTCGTGTTTTGTGACAAGTGTATTTCTGTTCCGGTCCGAATGTCCGACATCTTCTGCCCCTTTCCCATGCGGACGCGACCGGCTATGCCGCCCGGATGAACGATCCGCTCCCTGACCGCCCCCGTGTCCGCCTGAAACCCAAGGCAAATGCCCGCGCCCTGCGCCACGGGGCGCCATGGGCCTATGCCGGCGATCTGGTCACCGACCGGCGAACCAGGGCGTTGTCGCCGGGGACGCTGGCGGTGCTGCAGGATGCCGCGCAGACCGACCTGGGGCTGGCGGCGATCAACCCCGGGTCCAGGATCATGGCCCGTATCATCGACCGCGACAGCGCCGCCGTGGTGGACCAAGACTGGTTCGCCGCGCGTCTCACCCGCGCGCTGGCACTGCGGGAACGGCTGTTTGACGCGCCATTCTACCGTTTGATTCATGCCGAGGCGGACGGGCTGCCGGGCGTGGTGATCGACCGTTTTGACGCGGTGGCGGTGATCCAGCCCAACGCCGCCTGGGCCGAGCTGCATCTGGACCTGCTGGCGGATGCGCTGGCCCGCGTGACCGGCGTGACGACCATTCTCAAGAATGCCGGCGGACGTGCCCGCGCGCTGGAGGGGCTGGACGATGTATCGGCGGTGCTGCGGGGAGCGGCCCCCGACGCGCCGGTTCCGGTGCCGATGAACGGGGCCACCTACATGGCCGACCTGACCGGCGGGCAGAAAACCGGGCTGTTCTACGATCAGCGCCCCAACCATGCCTTTGCCGCGCGGCTGGCGCGGGATGCGCGGGTGCTGGACGTGTTTTCCCATGTGGGCGGCTTTGCGCTGGCCGCGCTCGCCAATGGTGCGCAATCGGCGCTGGCGGTGGATGGCTCGGCCGCGGCCTTGGCGCTGGCCGAGGCAGGGGCCGACGCGGGGGACGTCGCGACCCGGTTCACCACCCGGCAGGGCGATGCGTTCGACGTGCTGGCAGCACTGGGGGCCGAAGGGGCCGCGTTCGATCTGGTGATCTGTGACCCGCCCGCCTTTGCGCCCGGCAAACAGGCGCTGACGGCCGGGTTGCGCGCCTATGAACGGGTGGCCCGGCTGGCCGCGCCGCTGGTCGCGCCGGGGGGCTACCTGGGCCTGTGTTCCTGTTCCCACGCGGCCGATCTGCCCCGGTTCCACGGCGCCTGCGCGCGCGGGATCGGGCGCGCGGGGCGCTCGGCGCAGCTGATCCATACCGGGTTTGCCGGGCCGGACCATCCGCAACTGCCGCATCTGGCCGAAAGCGGCTATCTCAAGGCGCTGTTCTTCCGGCTATGAAGGCGGTGCTGGACACCTGCGTGCTCTATCCCACGGTGATGCGCGAGATGCTGCTGGGGGCGGCCGAACGGGGCCATTTCACGCCGCTCTGGTCGGCGCGGATCCTGGGCGAATGGGCGCGGGCGGCGGAAAAGCTGGGGCCTGATGGAGCGGCGCAGGCACAGGCCGAAATCGCGCTGCTGCGCGCGCGCTGGCCCGGCGCCGAACACCCCCCCGCACCGGGGATCGAGGCGCGGCTCTGGCTGCCGGACGCGGCGGATGTGCATGTGCTCGCGGTGGCGGTGGCGGCATCGGCGGACATGATCGTGACGCTGAACCGCAAGGATTTCCCGCGCCATGTCCTTGCCGAGGAAGGGCTGGAACGGACCGGGCCCGACGGGTTGCTGTTCGGGTTCTGGACCGCCGATGCCGAAGGGATGCGCGGCGTGGGCGAGGCGGTGCTCGCCGAGGCGAACCGGCTGTCGGGTCAGGTCTGGACCATGCGTGCGCTGCTGAAGAAGGCGCGTCTGCCGAGGCTCGCCAAGGCGCTGGCGGACTGAGCCTCAGAGGGCGCGCAGGATCTCGGCCGCGATCTCGAACGACCGCAGGCGGGCGGCGTGGTCGTGGATCTGGCCGGTGATGATGACCTCGTCCGGGGCGTGGCGTTCGATCAGGCCCGCCAGTTGTGCGCGCACGCTCTCGCGGCTGCCGGTCGCCGAGATCCGCAGCGCCTCGTTCACGCCCGCCAGCAGGGCGGGGTCGAGATGGGCCGCGATATCATCGACGGGGGCGGGCAGTTTGCCGGGCATGCCGCTGCGCAACCGGGCAAAGGCCAGCTGCATCGTGGTTCTGAGCCGTGCGCCACCGGCATCGGTTTCGGCGGCAAAGATGTTGACCGCCATCATCGCATGCGGTTCGGCCAGGAAGGCCGAGGGCCGGAAGCTGCGGCGATAATGCTCGAGTGCCTGGTCCAGCGCCTGGGGCGCGAAATGCGAGGCGAAGGCATAGGGCAGGCCCAGCTGCGCCGCCAGTTGCGCGCCGTAGAGGCTGGATCCCAGGATCCAGACCGGCACGTTGGTGCCCTGCCCGGGAAAGGCGCGCACCCGCGCGGCAGGGTCCGCCGGGGCGAAAAACCCGAGCAGGTCGACCACGTCCTGCGGAAAGCTGTCCTGCTGGGACAGCCCCCGGCGCAGGGCGCGGGCGGTCACCATGTCGGTGCCGGGCGCGCGGCCCAGCCCGAGGTCGATGCGGTCGCCGTAGAGCGAGGCCAGCGTGCCGAAGGCTTCGGCCACCATGTAGGGCGCGTGGTTGGGCAGCATGATCCCGCCCGCGCCGACACGCAGGGTGGTGGTGTGGCTGGCGATATGCCCGATCAGGACCGCGGTGGCGGCGCTGGCGATGCCGGGCATGTTGTGATGTTCGGCCAGCCAATAGCGGTGATACCCCCAGGCCTCGGCCTTCTGCGCCAGATCGGTGCTGTTTCGCAGTGCCTGCCGGATGTCTTGGCCCTCGGGCACCGGGGCGAGGTCGAGAAGGGAATACAGCATGTGTGGCTCCGCGGCTGGTCCTGTCCCGATGTGGTTCGGGAGGTGGCCGGCGGCAAGGGGCGCCGCGACGTCACGGGGTGTTCCAGCGGTTTTCCAGCGCCTCGAGCGCGGCGATGCGGTCGGTGGTGCCGGGATGGCTCATCAGCCAGGCGGGCGCCATGCCCGCGCGGCTTTGCGTCAGCTGGTCGAGCTTGCGAAACAGCGAAATCTGCGGGCCGATGCCGATGCCCGCGCGGGTCAGCAGCGCGGCGGCGTATTCGTCCGCCTCGTATTCGTCGGCGCGGGACAGGCGGGCGGCCAGCAGCGAGGTCAGCGCGTTGGCGATCCAGACCCCGACAAAGGGAATGAAGCGGCCCAGCAGCATGACCAGCGCCGCCCGCAACGCGTTCTGGCCGGAAAAATCGATCATGCGCCGCCGGGCGTGGCCCAGTGCCACATGGCCCAGTTCATGGGCGATGACGCTGGCCATCTCTTCGCCGGTGACCTCGCCGTTGCGGAACTTGCGATAGAAGCCGCGGGTGATGAAGATGCGCCCGTCCGGCGCGGCCAGCCCGTTCACCGGGTCGATCTCGTAGATGAAGACCGGGATCCGTGCGAGGTCGAGCGCGGCGGCCAGCCGGTCGGTGATCGCCTTGAGGCGGGGGTCGGCCAGTTCGGTCGACCGGGCGTCGAGATCCCGGTGCGTGCGCCAGACCGAGATCCGGTAGAGCGCGACGGCGTAGAGAACCGCCAGCAGGATCGGCGTCACCTTGAGCATGGGACAGATATGGGACCGTTCGGCGCGGGCGGCAAGCGGCGGGAGCCTCCGGCGGGGATATTTGCGGCAAGAGGAAGGGGGGTGGCGCTAGCGGGTCAGGTCCCGCATGCCCCGTTCCAGCCCGGCCAGTGTCATCGGCACCATGCGGTCCTCGAAGATCTCGCGGATCATCTGGATCGAATGGGTGTAGTCCCAGTATTTCTCGGGCACCGGGTTGATCCACAGGTTCGATGTCCACTGGTCGCGGGCGCGGGCCAGCCAGACCTGGCCGGCCTCGGCGTTCCAGTGTTCGTTGGCGCCGCCGGGATAGGCGATTTCATAAGGCGACATCGAGGCATCGCCGACGAAGATGCATTTGTAGTCGGGCCCATAGGTGCGCAGCACCTCGTGGGTCGGGGTCTGCGCGTCCCAGCGCCGGCGATTGTCGCGCCAGACGCCTTCGTAGAGGCAGTTGTGAAAATAGTAATATTCCAGGTGCTTGAATTCGGCGCGGGCGGCGGAAAACAGTTCCTGCACCACCTTGACATGCGGGTCCATGCTGCCGCCCACGTCGAGAAACAGCACCACCTTGACCGCGTTGTGCCGTTCGGGCCGGGTTTTCACGTCGAGATAGCCATGTTCGGCGGTGGCGCGGATGGTGCCGTCGAGGTCGAGTTCCTCGGTTGCGCCTTCGCGGGCCCAGCGGCGCAGCCGTTTCAGCGCCACCTTGATGTTGCGGGTGCCGAGTTCGACCGTGTCGTCGAGATTGCGAAACTCGCGCTTGTCCCAGACCTTGACCGCGCGGCGGTGGCGGCTTTCCTTCTGGCCGATGCGCACGCCCTCGGGGTTGTAGCCATAGGCGCCGAAGGGCGAGGTGCCCGCGGTTCCGATCCATTTGTTGCCGCCCTGGTGGCGGCCCTGCTGTTCGGCCAGCCGTTCGCGCAGGGTCTCCATCAGTTTCTCGAACCCGCCGAGCGCCTCGATCTCTGCCTTTTCCTCGTCCGAGAGGTGTTTTTCGGCCATTTTCGTCAGCCAGTCGGCGGGCACGTCCACCGCGTCGAGCACCTGTTGCAGGCTGATCTGTTCCAGCCCTTCGAAACTGGCGGCAAAGGCGCGGTCGAACTTGTCGATATTGCGTTCGTCCTTCACCATCGCGGCGCGTGCGAGATAGTAGAAGGCTTCGATATCGTAGGTGGCGAGCCCCTTTTTCATCCCTTCGAGGAAGGTGAGGAATTCGCGCAAGGACACCGGGATGCCGGTTTTGCGCAGGTTTTCGAAAAAGGGCAGGAACATGCGCCTACAGTGCCGCGCGGTGAACCAGGACGGTGACGAGCAGGCCGAGAATGCCAAAGGCGATGGCATAGCCGGCGGCGTATTGGGCCATGTCCAGCCCACGGCCGCCGCGGCTGCGGGCGATCAGCGCGCCGGAAACGGCGCCGGCGAGGACGGCAAGGATCACGATCATGGTGCGGCGGTTCCCGTCAGCTTTCGGCTCGGCGCCTGGGGTTGAGCGCAGCGATTTCCCGCATCTTTGCGCGGACGGCCCAGTCGCTGCCGAAGCCGTAGCGTGCCCAGCCGAGGCTGTCCAGCCTGACCGTGCGTGCCTTGGCGCCCTGACCCTGCAGGTCCAGCGCCTCGGCCTCGAGCATCATCAGCGTGGACAGCAGCGCGGCGTTCTCGGCGCGATAGGCCACGCCGATATTGGAGCGGATCTGTTTCAGCGCGGTTTCGGCATCGCCGCGGGCGAGCGCATGGGCGGCGGTCTGGGTGACGATATAGGCGCGGTGCAGGTCGGCGCCGGGGGTGCGGTCGAGATAGGCCAGCGCGGCATCGAAATTCTGCTGCGCCTGGATCGGGTCGGTTGCCTGGGCGATCCGCCCCAGCATGTAATGGCCGAAGGCGCGGCGGTGGTCCTGCCAGCCGAGTTCGGCCGCCGTGCGGACCGCCGCGTTGGCGGATGTCCGGCGCGCGCCCAACGACGCGGTCGGCCCCAGCGTGGTCTGCACGTTGTTGATCCAGCTGCGCGGGGTCCTGGAGACCGGATCGACGGGCAGGAAATCGCCATGCGGGTTCAGCCGCGACAGCAGGTCGGGCAATTCGGCGGCAACCTCGGAGGCGGACATGCCCGAATACAGTTCGGGCGCGTAGGTGGCGCGCAGGATCAGCATGTCGAACCCGGTCAGAACCGTGTGCACGTTGTCGTCGTTGAACACCGAATCCGGCAGCCGGTAGAGATCGTTCAGCGGACCCAGCGCCTGGGCGAGCTCCTCGTGCAGGCAGTCGCGCACCTCCTGGGGGGCGGCGTCATTGGGCAGGAAGATGCCCAGCCGGGTGCGTGTCGTCAGCAGCGACCAGTTGGTGCGCTGATCGCGGCGATGGCGCCGGAAATCCTCGAGCGAGCTGACATTGGGCACCACGAAACAGGCGGCTTGCGGCAGGGCGCGGCGGATCTGCTCGCGGCTGACCGCTTCGATGGTGATATTCGCGTCGCCCTCGCGCACCTGGCGGATGTCGATCCCCGCCTCGTTGCGCAGGCGCGTCAGCAGCCGGGCGAGGTCGGGGCCGAGCGTGGGCGGCGGCGCGCCGGTGACCCGCACGGTGATCGGGGTCTCGAACCGGGTGAATGTCGGCAGCGGGCGGCCGCTCTCGAGTTCGAAGTGAAGGCTGAGGAAATCGGCGGCGATATTCGCGTTCGACCGCTGCGGCGGTGTCGGGTGCGACCGGGTGAAACTGCGGACCGGCGGCAGGTCGCTGTCGGCCTGCCGTGCCCGCGTCGGGGTGTTCGGGGCAGGGACGGCGGTGCAGGCGGCCAGCGCCAGGGCGGCGAGAAACGAGGCGGCGGTGCGGATCATGGGCGCTGGTACCGGATGAAGGGGGTGCAGGTGCCGATATTGTCGTAAAGGCGCCGGGCGGTGGTGTTGAAATCCTGCGTCAGCCAGTAGACCGACGGCGCGCCCGCCGCGTCGGCGGCGGCATAGACCGCTTCGATCAGGGCGCGGCCGACGCCCGTGCCGCGGCAGTCGGGACGGGCATAGAGATCCTGCAGGTAACAGACATTCTCGATCTTCCAGGCGTGGCGGTGGAACAGGTAATGGACCAGCCCCACCGGGCGACCGTCGATTTCCGCCAGCAGGCAGGAGAAATCCTGCGGGTCGTCGCCCAGCAGCCGGGCGAATGTGCTGTCATAGACCTCTGGCGGTGCAGAGGTTTCATAGAAATCGAGATACCCGGACCACATTTCGGCCCAGTCGGCGCGGTCGTCTGTGCGCAGGGGGCGAATGGAAACGGGTGTGGGCATGGTCCGAAGGTGACAGAGGGCGGCGCGCGGCTCAAGCGTCTTTTGCGCCGCCGTCCCTGTCAGGTCAAGCGAAAGCGGCGCGGTTTCAGCGCTGGGCGCGGGCCATGAAGGCGAGCCGTTCGAACAGGTGCACGTCCTGTTCGTTTTTCAGCAGCGCCCCGTGCAGTTTCGGCAGCGCGTTGGCGCCGTCGCGCTTCATGTCCTCGGGGCTCAGGTCTTCGGCCAGCAGCAGTTTCAGCCAGTCCAGCACCTCCGAGGTCGACGGCTTTTTCTTCAGCCCCGCGGTGTCGCGGATTTCGTAGAACTGGGTCAGCGCCGTGGTCAGCAGCGCCTCCTTGATGCCCGGATGATGAACCTCGACGATCTTGCGCATCGTCTGTTCGTCAGGAAAGCGGATGTAGTGAAAGAAACAGCGGCGCAGGAAGGCGTCGGGCAGTTCCTTTTCGTTGTTCGAGGTGATGATCACGATCGGGCGCTGTTCCGCGCGGATCGTCTCGCCGGTCTCGTAGACGTGGAACTCCATCTTGTCGAGTTCCTGCAGCAGGTCGTTGGGAAACTCGATATCGGCCTTGTCGATCTCGTCGATCAGCAGCACCACCTTTTCGTCGGCCTCGAACGCCTGCCACAGCTTGCCCTTCTTGATGTAGTTGCCGACATCATGGACCTTTTCCTCGCCCAGCTGGCTGTCGCGCAGGCGCGACACCGCATCGTATTCATAGAGGCCCTGCTGGGCGCGGGTGGTGGACTTGATGTTCCATTCGATCATCCGCAGCCCGAGCGCGCTGGCCACCTGGCGGGCCAGTTCGGTCTTGCCCGTACCCGGTTCGCCCTTGACCAGCAGCGGACGTTCCAGCGTCACCGCCGCGTTCACCGCAACGGTCAGGTCCTCGGTGGCCACATATTCCCTGGTGCCTTCGAATTTCATGTTTTAGCAACCCTTTTCCTGTGTAGTCGCAGCGGTGGCCGCTTGTCGGGGCTTTTAGCGCAGCCGGTGCGCGTTTGTGTAGTGACAATCCGAAAGCCCTCGGATAAACGCAGCGGCAGAAGGAGCCAATGTCTAAGGAAGTAGATTTGTCAGTCAGTATTGGCCGATCCGAGGGGGTGAGGATGAAGCAGGAAGTTTTTCTGCCGGATGACTATCGTCCGGCCGAAGATGAGCCTTTCATGAACGAACGACAGCTTGAATATTTCCGGCGCAAGCTGTTGAATTGGAAACAGGAACTTCTGGCGGGAAGCCGCGACACCATCGAAGGCCTGCAGGACGGAACCCGCAATATCCCGGACGTGGCAGACCGCGCCAGCGAAGAAACCGACCGGGCGCTGGAACTGCGCACCCGCGACCGCCAGCGCAAGCTGGTCGCCAAGATCGACAGCGCTCTGCGCCGGATCGACGAAGGCGAATACGGGTATTGCGACGTGACCGGCGAACCCATTTCGCTGAAGCGCCTGGACGCCCGCCCGATCGCGACGATGAGCCTCGAGGCGCAGGAACGCCACGAGCGCCGCGAGAAGGTGCATCGCGACGACTGAGGCGCCGCCGCGCCGATGCGGTGAGGGGGCACGAAACACAGGCGCCGGGCAATGCTGCCCCGGCGCCTTTCGTTTTCAGGAGGCCGGATGAAACTCGACGGGCAAAGCACTCTGGTCCTGGGTGGCGGGATCGCGGGCCTGGCCGCCGCCCTGTGCCTGCGGCGTTTCGGGGCCGATGTGACGGTGCTGGAACAGGCGCCCGAGATTTCCGAGGTCGGTGCCGGGTTGCAGATCAGCCCCAACGGTGTCGCGGTGCTGCGCGCGCTCGGCCTCGAAGCCGCGCTGGCACGGGATGCGGTGCGCGCGCGCGCGGTGGTGTTGCGGGACTATGCCCGCACGGGCGAGGTGCTGCGGCTCGATCTGGCCCGTCTGGCATCCGGCCAGGGCTATTACTTCGTGCATCGCGCCGACCTCATCGACCTGCTGGCGGGGGCGGCCCGCGAGGCTGGGGTCGAGATCCGGCTGCTGCAGCAGGTCCAGCGCGTGGAGGCAGGGCCGGACCCGGTCGTGCACCTGCCCGGCGGCGTGACGATGACGGCGGATCTCGTGGTGGGCGCGGATGGAGTGCATTCCTGCGCGCGCGGGGCGCTCGGCAACGCAACCGATCTGTTCTTTACCGGCCAGGCGGCTTGGCGCGCGGTGGTGGCGGCCGCTCCGGGCCAGCCGGCCGAGGCCACCGTGCATATGGGGCCGGGGCGCCACCTGGTAAGTTATCCGCTCCGCGGCGGAACGCTGGTCAATATCGTCGCGGTCGAAGAACGCGCCTCCTGGGTCGCCGAGGGCTGGCATCACCGCGACGACCCGGAAAACCTGCGGGCCGCCTTTGCCGATTTCTCCGGGCCGGCGGCCGAGTTGCTGGGCCGCGTCGACGATGTCGGTCACTGGGGGCTGTTCCGGCACCCGGTTGCCGAGCTTTGGCACGAGGGGCGGCTGGCGATCCTGGGCGATGCGGCGCATCCGACGCTGCCGTTCATGGCGCAGGGGGCGAACATGGCGCTCGAGGATGCCTGGGTGCTGGCTGACAGTCTGTCACGGGCCGGAACGATGGAGCTGGGGCTGGCCGCCTACCAGGCCCGCCGCCGCGACCGGGTGGTCCGGGTGGTTGCCGCCGCCAGCGGAAACGCCTGGAAATACCACCTGCGGTCTGCGCCCGTGCGGGGCGCGGCGCATCTGGCGCTGAAACTGGGCGGGGCCCTCGCGCCGGGACGGATGGTGCATCAGTTCAACTGGATCTACGGCCACGACGTGACCGCCTGACCGCGGTTCAGATATCCAGGTCGATCCAGACCGGAACGTGATCCGAAGGCTTTTCATAGCCCCGGATTTCGGCGTCGATCCGGCAATCGCGGAGCAGGTCCGCCGCCTGCGGGGTCAGCAGGAGATGATCGATGCGGATCCCGTCATTGCGGTTCCATGCGCCGGCCTGGTAATCCCAGAACGAATAATGTCCGGGCGCCGGCTGGCAGGCGCGGAACGCATCGGTAAAGCCGAGATTGACGATCCGCCAATATGCCGCCCGGCTCTGCGGCAGAAACAGCGCGTCCTTGTGCCAGGCCTCGGGGCGCGCGGCATCCTCGGGTTGCGGGATGATGTTGTAGTCGCCGGCCATCAGCGCCGGTTCCTCGCTGGCCAGAAGATCGCGGGCGCGGTGGCGCAGCCGTTCCATCCAGGCCAGCTTGTAATCGTATTTCGGCCCCGGCGCCGGGTTGCCGTTGGGCAGGTAGAGCCCGCAGACCCGCAGCGCACGCGTGCCGACCACGGTCGCCTCGATCCAGCGGGCCTGTTCGTCGCTGTCGTCGCCGGGCAGGCCGCGGCGCACATCCTCAAGCGGCAGTTTCGACAGGATCGCGACGCCGTTGAAGCCCTTCTGGCCGTGCGTCTCCACGTTGTATCCGCGATCCTCGAAGATATCGCGCGGGAACGCCTCGTCGACCGACTTGATTTCCTGCAGCAGGACCACGTCGGGCTGCGCGTCATCGAGCCAGGCGGGCAGCGCCTGCGCACGGGCCTTGATGCCGTTGATGTTGAATGTTGCAATCTTCATCTGCGTCTCCGGCCGCCCGTTTCGCCCGCCACGGCACGGCCACGACAGGCGCGTTGCGTGGCGATGTGCTATCATTGCGGCGATATCATGCGTGCAGCCAGCGCGAAAGACACGCAATGGACCAACGGATGCCTCATCACGCCGACAACCGGAACGGCGGGTCGCCGCCTGCCGGGCCCGGTCACCGGGTGCGGTCAGCCTGCCGCGCCATGCTGCGGGTGCTGGCGGTGCCGGTGCTGCTGGCAACGCCGGCCGGTGCCGAGTTCTATTCGGCGGCAGACATGGCACGGGTGGCCGATCGCGCGATCCCCAGTCTCCGAGCCGCGTTGCAGGACGGCATCATCGCCCATATGCCGCGCGATCAGCGCCCGCTGGCCGATGGGATCAGCCTGGCGTTTCCCGAACGCGGCCCGCATCCGATGGCGTTCTTTTCCGACCCGGCCACGGGAACGATCTACATGCCGCTGGAATCGATCCGTTTCTTTGATGACATCGCCACCCTGACCGCCTGGTTCCACGGTCGAGGTTGCAGCCAGGACCATGTGCATTCCTATCTCTGGTCGCTGCTGCGCAAGGGCAGGGCGATGCCGTCGCCGCTGCGGGCCTTTGCGCTCGACCGCGATGCGCTGCTGG
The DNA here is from genome assembly GCF_003008555.2 of Pukyongiella litopenaei. Lineage (NCBI taxonomy): Bacteria > Pseudomonadati > Pseudomonadota > Alphaproteobacteria > Rhodobacterales > Paracoccaceae > Pukyongiella > Pukyongiella litopenaei. Next base: position 3,351,391 of record NZ_CP027665.1, read on the forward strand.
CCGATCCCTATACCAACAGCCTGTCCGACCGGTTCTATTCCTCCGGCCTGCTGTTCATCCTGGCGCATGAAACCGGCCATCTGGTGCTGCGGCATCGCGCGGGCCTGACCGCGGCGGCATCCCAGGCGCAGGAGATCGCGGCCGACGATTTCGCCACCCGGCATTTCACCTCGGTGGGCACGATGCCGATGGGCGTGCTGATCTACTATCTTGCGGCCTGGTGGCGCGATCCCGAAGGCCGCGCTGCCGCAACGGGCACGCACCCGGTATCGGCCGCCCGCATCCGTGCGCTCGCCCGGCACATGCTGGACGACCCGGCGGCGTTTTCCCATGCCGAGGCGGATGCCGGGCCGGTGGCGCAGCAGCGTGTGCGTGATGTTGCCGGGCTGTTGAACGGGATCGCGGACAGCATCGCCGAGGACGGGATGTTGTCGCTGATGCCCCGGTCGCTCGACCGCGACTATCCAGCCAGCCGCTTCCCCAGCGCCTGTCCGGCGGATTAGCCGCTGCCGGATGCGCTACATCGAAAAGGACGTGCCGCAGCCGCAAGAGGACGTGGCGTTGGGGTTCTCGATCACGAACCGGGCGCCGATCAGTTCATCGGCGAAATCGATCACCGCGTTTTCGAGGAACGGCAGCGACACCCGGTCGACCACCACCTTTTGCCCGTTGCCCTCGAGCACGAGGTCCCCATCGCCCGGTGCGTCCAGCACGATGTCATACTGAAACCCCGAGCAGCCGCCGCCTTCGACGGCGACGCGCAGGGCCTGGCCCTGTTCGGCGGCCCCGATCTCGGCCAGCCGTTGAAAGGCGCGGTCGGTGACTTTCGGCGGCAGGTTCATCGTGGGATCCTTGCTGGTTCAATGCGCGGTTTCAAAGCCCCGCGCCCTGCAATATAGAAATTGCGAGGACCGGGGACAAGGAATTGACGGGTCATGAAGGCATCATTTGCGACCGATCCGGCGCGCAGCCGCGGGCGGCTGGTGCCCGAAGAGGAAAGCAGCTTCAGATCCTGCTTCCAGCGTGACCGCGACCGGATCATCCATGCCGGCGCCTTTCGGCGGCTCAAGCACAAGACGCAGGTCTTCGTCGAACACGAGGGTGATCTGTTCCGCACCCGGCTGACCCATTCGATCGAGGTGGCGCAGGTGGCGCGGACCATTTCGGGTGCGCTGGGCCTGAACCCGGAACTGACCGAGGCGGTGGCGCTGGCTCATGATCTGGGCCACACCCCGTTCGGGCATACCGGCGAGGACGCGCTGCATGCGCTGATGGTGCCCCATGGCGGGTTCGACCACAACGCGCAGGCGATCCGCATCGTCACCGCGCTGGAACGGCATTATGCCGAGTTCGACGGCCTGAACCTGACCTGGGAAACGCTCGAAGGCATCGCCAAGCACAATGGTCCGGTCACCGGTGACCTGCCCTGGGCGCTGGCCGAATGCAATGCGGCATTCGACCTGGAACTGCACAGCCATGCCGGCCCCGAGGCGCAGGTGGCGGCGTTGTCGGATGACATCGCCTACAACAATCACGACCTGCATGACGGGTTGCGCGCCGGGCTGTTCACCGATGACGAGATCGCGGCGCTGCCCATCGTCGATGCCGCATTTGACGCGGTCGACACCGCCTATCCGGGGCTGGACAGATCACGCCGCCGGCACGAGGCGCTGAGGCGGGTGTTCGGGGTGATGGTGTCGGATGTGATCGACACCTCGCGCGCGCAGCTCGACGCGTCGGGCGCGCGCAGCGTCGAGGATCTGCGCCTGCTGGGCCGTCCGGTCATTGCCTTTTCCGATCCGCTGCTGGCCAGGCTGCGCGAAATCCGCGGGTTCCTGTTCACGCGCATGTATCGCGCGCCCTCGGTGATGAAGATCCGGGCCGAGGTCACGCAGGTGATCGAGGACCTGTTCCCGCTCTACCTGTCGCGGCCCGAACTGTTGCCGGGCCAGTGGCAGGCCGAGATCGCCGCGGTGGCGGATGAAACCGCGCTGGCGCGGATCGTGTCGGACTACATCGCCGGCATGACCGACCGCTTCGCGCTGCAGGAACACGCCCGGCTGATGGGCGGGGCATAGCCGCCCGCGCCGGTCCGGTCGGTCACAAGCCGCGTTGACCATGTTCGCGAGAATGTTAAACGCAGGGTCGACAAAGGAAAGCGACGTGATGAACCTCTTTGCAGAAATCCGCGGCCTCGTCATTGACGCGCTGGGCCGGATGCAATCCGAAGGCGCGCTGCCCGGGGGGCTGGCCTTCGACAATGTGGCGGTCGAACCGCCGCGCGATGCCGCGCATGGCGACATGGCGACCAACGCGGCGATGGTGCTGGCGAAACCCGCGGGCATGAAACCGCGCGACATCGCCGCCGCGCTGGCGCGGGAGTTGTCGGCGGATGACCGCATCGACAGCGCCGACGTGGCCGGGCCGGGGTTTCTCAACCTGCGGCTGGCCCCGTCGGTCTGGCAGGGCGTGATCGGTGCGGTTCTGGCCCGGGGCGACGGCTTTGGCCGGTCGGACATGGGGCAGGGGCGGCGCGTCAACGTCGAATATGTCAGCGCCAACCCCACCGGACCGTTGCATGTGGGGCACACGCGGGGGGCGGTGTTCGGCGACGCGCTGGCCAGCCTTCTGGCCTATGCGGGCCATGACGTGACCCGTGAATATTACATCAACGACGGCGGGGCGCAGGTCGATGTGCTCGCCCGGTCGGTCTATCTGCGCTATCTCGAAGCGCATGGGCACCAGGTCGCCTTCGAAGACGGCACCTATCCCGGCGACTATCTGGTGCCGGTGGGACAGGCGCTCAAGGACAAGGTGGGCGATGCCTGGGTGGACCAGCCCGAAGAGGTCTGGCTGGCCGAGGCGCGTGTCTTTGCCACCGGGGCGATGATGGACCTGATCCGCGCCGATCTCGCCGCGCTGGGCGTCGAGATGGACGTGTTCTTCTCGGAAAAATCGCTCTATGGCACCGGGCGGATCGAGGCGGCGCTGGCCAGCCTGGACGACAAGGGGCTGATCTACGAGGGCGTGTTGGAGCCGCCCAAGGGCAAGAAACCCGAGGATTGGGAACCCCGCGAACAGACCCTGTTCCGGTCCACCGATCACGGCGATGACGTGGATCGGCCGGTGAAGAAATCCGATGGCAGCTGGACCTATTTCGCGCCGGACATTGCCTATCATTTCGACAAGGTTTTCAGGGGCTTCGACGAGCTTATTGACGTGTTCGGCGCCGACCATGGCGGCTATGTCAAGCGGATGAAGGCGGCGGTGTCGGCGCTGAGCGACGGCAAGGTGCCGCTGGACATCAAGCTGACCCAGCTGGTGAAGCTGTGGAAGAATGGCGAACCGTTCAAGATGTCCAAGCGCGCAGGCAATTTCGTCACCCTGCGCGATGTGGTGGACCAGGTCGGCCCCGGCGTGACCCGGTTTGTGATGCTGACCCGCAAGAACGATGCGCCGCTGGATTTCGATTTCGACAAGGTGCTGGAACAGAGCCGCGAGAACCCGGTCTTCTATGTGCAATACGCCCATGCGCGGGTGATGAGCCTGCTGCGCCGCGCCGCCGAGGCCGGTCTCGATGCCGGCGACGCCCGGCTGGGCGGGGCAGACCTGTCGCGGCTGGATCACGAGGCCGAGCTTGCCGTGGCGAAGAAGCTGGCCGAATGGCCGCGCCAGGTCGAGATCGCCGCGCGGACCCACGAACCCCACCGGATCGCGTTCTACCTCTATGAACTCGCGGGCGATTTCCATGCCTTGTGGAACCGGGGCAACGATCTGCCGGGGCTTAGGTTCCTGCAGGATGGCGACGAAGACACCAGCCGGTCGAAACTCGCCCTCGCGCGTGCCGTTTCCGTTGTTATTTCCTCAGGTCTTGGTATTCTTGGCGTCACACCGGCGCAGGAGATGCGGTAACAAGCCCACCAGCGCGCCGGTTCGAGGCAGCAGAGAAACCCGGCGCGGTTCGTATCCGCGCGAAGGGCAGTGAGGCGGATATGGCAGTTTACGAGGACACGCGGGACGTGAACCCGCAGGCATACCAGCCTGCGGGCGAAACCGCTGGCGGATTTCGAGGCATGGTGAACCTGATGGGCGCGGCGGTATCGCTTGCGCTGATCGGCGGGATCGGGGTCTGGGGCTACAAGATTCTGGTCCGGGATGTCTCCGGTGTGCCGGTGGTGCGTGCGCTCGAAGGGCCGATGCGCGACCTGCCCGCCGATCCCGGCGGCCGCGCCGCCGACCATCAGGGGCTGGCGGTGAACCGTGTCGCCGCCGAAGGCCCGGCCGCGCCGCCCGCCGAAAAACTGGTGCTGGCGCCCAAGCCGATGGAACTGTCCGAAGAAGACCGTCCCGCCGAGGCGCTGACCGAAACGCCGGCGCCTGCCGCGCGGGCTGACAATGGCGATGTGAACCGGCTGATCGAGGAATTGCTGGCCGACGTGATCAAGGGCCAGCAGCAACAGGACACCGGCCTGCCGCAGCCCGAACCGGCGGTGATGCGCGTCGAGGGGGCCGCCCCCAGGGCCGCGGCGGCGGTGGTCACCGGTCCCGGACCGAAACAATCCCTGCGCCCGCGCGCCCGCCCGGGTGACGCCGCGGTGATCAAATCGTCGGCGACTGCGGTCGCGGCGGCGCCGACGGCGGGCCTCGATCTCGATCCCGCGGGCATCCCGCCGGGGACGAAACTGGCGCAGCTCGGCGCCTTTGACAGCGCCGAGGCGGCGCGGGCCGACTGGGACCGGCTGGGCGCGCGGTTCGGTGACTATCTCGCCGACAAGCGTCGCGTGGTGCAGGAAGCCAAGAGCGGCGGGCGCAGCTTCTGGCGTCTGCGCGCCGCCGGGTTCAACGACATGAACGACACGCGCCGGTTCTGCGCGGTGTTCGTGTCCGAGGGGGTCGACTGCATTCCGGTCATCGCGCGGTGATCTCGCGATGAATTTCGGCGCCACCATCCTGGATGCCGACGGGCTGCGGCTCAGCGCCGATGAAAAGGCGTTCTTTCGGGATGCCGACCCGTTCGGGTTCATCCTGTTCGGCCGCAACATCGAAACCGCCGACCAGGTGCGCGCGCTGTGCGACGACATGCGGATGGCGGTCGGGCGCGATGCGCCGATCACGATAGACCAGGAAGGCGGGCGGGTGCAGCGACTTCGCCCGCCGCTGGCCCGCCAGTGGTTGCCGCCGCTCGATCATGTGGCCCGCGCGGGCGACCGGGCGGATCGGGCGATGTATCTGCGATACCGGCTGATCGCGGATGAATTGCGGTCGCTGGGCATCGACAGCGATTGTGCGCCGATGGTCGATCTGGCCGGGCCGCAAACCCATGAATTCCTGCTCAACCGCTGCTATGGCGGCGACCCCGGGCAGGTGGCGCGGCTGGGCCGGGCGGTGGCTGACGCGCTGCTGGCGGGTGGCGTCCTGCCGGTGGTCAAGCACATGCCCGGACATGGGCGCAGCACGCTGGACAGCCATGTCGACCTGCCGCGCGTGAGCGCCGGGAACGCGGAACTGGACGACACCGATTTCGCCCCGTTCCGGGCCCTGCGCGACCTGCCGATGGGGATGACGGCGCATCTGCTCTACGAAGCCCTCGACGCGGACAGTCCCGCGACGTTGTCGGCCGGGGTGATGGCGGTGATCCGCGACCGGATCGGGTTCGACGGGCTGGTGATGACCGACGATCTGGGCATGCAAGCCCTGCAGGGTGCGCGGCCTGATCTGGCGCGCCGGGCATTGGCGGCCGGGTGTGATGCGGTGCTGTTCTGCAATGCCCCGCTGGCCGACCGGGTCGCGGTGGCGGACGCGGCCGGACGGATGGGGCCGCGGGCACAGGCCCGCGCCGAGGCGGCGCTGGCGGCGCGGCGTGACCCGGAACCGCTTGACATCGGCGCTGCCGAGGTCGAACTTTCCCGCCTCATGGGCGGTGAGGTTTATGGCTGAGGAAAGCCTGTTCTCGAATAACGGAATGGCGGTCGCCGACCGGCTGGCCGCAGAGGCGCTGATCGTCGATGTGGACGGGTTCGAGGGGCCGCTCGACGTTCTGCTGACCCTGTCGCGCACCCAGAAGGTCGACCTGCGCCGGATCTCGGTGCTCGAACTGGCGCGCCAGTATCTGGCCTTCGTCGAAAAGGCCAAGGCGCTGCGGATCGAACTGGCTGCGGATTACCTGGTGATGGCGGCTTGGCTGGCGTTCCTGAAATCGCGCCTGCTGCTGCCGCCGGACCCGTCCGAGGAGGGCCCCACCGGCGAGGAGCTGGCCGCGCATCTGGCGTTCCAGCTGGAGCGGCTGCAGGCGATGCGCGACGCGGCGGCGCGGCTGATGGGGCGCGATCGGCTGGGGCGCGATTTCTTTGCCCGCGGCGAAGCCGAGGACGTGGCGCGTATCCGCACCGTGCGCTATTCGGCGACGCTGCTGGACCTGATGCAGGGCTATGCCCGGATCCGCACCCGCGACGATTTCCGCCCCTTCGTGATGGATCGCGACGCGGTGTTCACGATGGAACAGGCGCTGGAACGGATGCGCCCGCTGATCGGCTTTGCCGGCACCTGGACCGATCTGACCAGCTATCTGCCCGATGGCTGGGAAAGCGATCCGGCGCGGCGGCGGTCGGCCACGGCGGCGACATTTGCCGCCTCGCTGGAACTGGTCAAGGAAGGGCATCTCGAAATCCGGCAGAGCGATACCTTTGCCCCGATACACCTGCGCAGGAAGAAAGATGACTGAGAGCGACGATATCGAGACCGGCGCGGAGTCCGCGGGCGATGCCGGCGGCGACACGCTGTTCGAAGCGCCGCCCATGGGGGAACAGGAACGCATGGTCGAGGCGGTGCTGTTCGCCAGCGTCGAGCCGGTCTCCGTGCGCGATCTCGAGACACGGATGCCCCATGGCAGCGATCCGGCCGAGGCCCTGGTGCGGCTGCGCAAGCGCTATGAGGGGCGCGGGGTTCGCGTGGTACGCGTGGGCGATGCCTGGGCGATCCGCACCGCGCCCGACCTGGGGTTCCTGATGCGCAAGGAAACGGTCGAGACCAGAAAACTGAGCCGCGCGGCGGTCGAAACCCTGGCCATCATCGCCTATCACCAGCCGGTGACGCGGGCCGAGATCGAGGAAATCCGGGGGGTTTCGGTCAGCCGGGGCACCATCGACCAGCTGATGGAGATGGAGTGGATTCGGCTCGGCCGGCGCCGGATGACGCCGGGCCGCCCGGTGACGTTCGTGGTAACGCCTGAATTCCTGGATCACTTCGGCCTGGAAACCGCGCGCGACCTGCCGGGGCTGAAGGAACTGCGCGCGGCCGGGTTGCTGGAAAACCGTCCGCCGCCGGGGGTGCCGGGGCCGCAGGCCGATGACGACGACGATGATGACGGCGTCGAAACCGGCCAGTCGGAAATGTTCGAGGAGTGACCTGATGACCCTTGAAAGGCTGATCCACCGGTTGATCCGGATGATGTCTCGCCGTGCGATCGGCAAGGGCATCGATGCGGGGATCGACATGGCCGCGTCGGGGGGCGGACCGGCCGACGATACCGGGCTGTCGCCACAGGACCGGCAGGCGCAGCAGCAACAGCACCGCAAGGCCAGGCAGACCATGCGCCAGATGCGGCGCATGTCGAAGATGACGCGCCGGTTCTAGCTGGCTATCGCCACAGATCGGCGCGGCTGGCAAAGATGCCCTGCAGCTTCGACAGCAGCCGGTTGGCCAGACCGGGATGCGCCACCGCACCGGCGGCGAGCCGCTCCACCACCACTTCGACCGGGCAGGGCTGGCCGGTGACGGGATCGAAATAGCGCGGGTAGTCGATCAGCGCGGCATGGACCAGCCCGGCGAGACCGGGGCGCGCAGTCCGCCGGGCGGGCACCTCGCCCCGATCGTCCGTCAACCCCCAGCCCGCATAGAACGGCGCGCCCAGCGTCACCACCGGGACGCCCCGCAACAGGGCCTCGAACCCCATCAGCGATGTCATCGTCCACAGCTCGTCCAGCTGCGACAGCAGCGCCGCCGGGTCGGCCCCGGTTGCGACCAGATCCGCCGCCGACAGGTCATCGACCGCGCCCCTGCGCAACCCGGCCTCGACATCCGGGTGGGGCTTGTAGATCAGCACCGCGCCGGGGTTGGCCGCCCGCGCCGCGCGCAGCAGCCCTGCATTGCTGGACACCGCGCCGGTGCCGGTCAGGATCGACGCGTCGTCCTCGACCTGTCCCGGCACCAGAACCTTGCGCCCGGCGGGCAGGGTGGGGGCGGTTCCGCCAAGGTTGTATTTGCTCAGCCCGACGCCGGTCAGCGCCGCGATCAGCGCCTCGGCCCGGGTGCGCTGGGCCGGGGTCAGGGTGGCGCGCTGCGCGATCAGCGCCTCCAGCCGCGAGGGCTGGCGCGGATCGTAGTAGATGCCCAGATCATCTGTCACCAGCGACAGCGGCGGCACCAGTTCGGCGCCCAGCCCGCGCGACCGCAGGAACCCGTCCTCGACGCGGACCGCGCCCGCCTGGTCCGACTGGCCCGACTGGCCCGCCTGGTCCGACTGGCCCGGCCCCGCCCTGCCGGCCCAGACCATGTGGCGGCGCGTATCGCGGGGCGGGTGATCGGAAAACACCACCCGTTTCTCGCGGCCGTAGAACCGTTGCAGGGGGCGGCGTTTCCACAGGCGCATGCCGCTGGCGACCCAGCCGTGGCGATCCTCGCGCCAGGCGCGGGCCTGCGCGTCGAGCGTGTCGAGAACGGATTCCAGATCGCACAGCCGGTCGCGATAGGGGTCGTACCAGACCGGGTAGAGGATCATCGCGGCGGCAAAGAGCTGCGCCGCTGTCAGGGTGCGGCCACGGCGCGGCAGCGGTGTTTCATCCACGCTCAGCCCCCAGCCGGCATAGAAGGGCTGGCCGAACACGCGGGGCCTGTGGCCGGCGAGGATGGCTTCGAACCCCAGCTGCGAGGACAGGGTATAGACCGCGACCGCGCCATCGACCAGGTGCCAGGGGCTGACCGGGTCGGTCGAAAACATGGCATCGCCGCCCGTGTCCGAGGCGTCGAAATGGCCGGGACGGAACCCCGACGCCGTTTCGGGATGGGTTCGGATCAGGATGCGGGCACCGGGGTTTTCATCGCGCGCGGCCGCCAGCATGGCGCGGAACCGCGCCCGGTCGCCGCCGCTGGCCCGCACCGAGGCATCACCGCGCGTCTGGTCCACCACCAGCACATAGCCCGGATCGGGCACCGGCAGGCCGGGGTCGACACCGCTGTATTTGCTCAGATGGGCCTCGCGCATCCGGGTGATCGCGTCGCGTGCGCGACCGAGCATCGAGGTCTCGTCCAGCGGGTGGGTGGCCAGCAGGGTTTCCAGGTCCGACGGGTGCGCGGCGTCGAAATGCACGCCGGTGCGGTCGATCAGCAGCCCCAGCGGCGGTTCGCCGGCGCGGCCGGGATGCAGCGACCGCAGGAACGCGTCCTCGATCCGCCACAGGGGCACCCCGCGCCGTTGCGCCACCGCTTGCCCGCGCCAGGCGGTGGGACTGTCGCCCCAGACAGCGACCGCATCGCCGGGGCCGGGCAGGCCGGCGCGAACCGGCGCTCCGGCGAGCGTCAGGATCCGCCGGATCCGCCGGTTCAGGAAACCGCCATTATAGGCAAAGAGCCGGGGGTGGCCCGTCGGCCCGACGCGTTCGCGGCCGGGCACGGGACTAGTTGGCGAGGGTCTTGACGCTTGCCAGCGGGGTCACCGAACCGATCAGCAGCGAAAGCGTTTTCGACCACTGGGTAAAGGGCGCCTCGGTCACATAGACCGTATCGTCATCACGGATGATGAAATCGCGCGCCACGAACATGCCGTTCTTTTCGGTCAGGTTCAGCACATAGACCATGCGCTGCGGCCCGCTCAGGTCGGTGCGGCCCAGCACGTTGTTGGCGACCTTGGGGTATTCCTCGCGGAATACGAAGATGCCGGTGGGGTCGGATGCCGCGCCGACCAGCCCGCCCACCTGCGCCACCGCCTCGATGGCCGACAGGTCCTTGCTCTCGAAGGGAACCCGCGCCTGGGTGCCGGTGGCGCCCATGGCGACATAGGACCGGGTGTCTTCCTCGACCAGGATGCGGTCGCCGCCGCGCAGCGCGATGTCGAGCGACGGGTTCGAGAAGATGTCCTGGAACCAGACCTTGCCGCGCGAGCCGCCGCGGATCACCGTGACCTGCGCGATCTTGGGTTCGACCGTCACGCCGCCGGCCTTGGCCAGCATCGACGACAGCGACCGGGTCGAGCGTTCGATCGGATAGACCCCCTGCGCGCCGACCGCGCCGACGAGCGACACGGTCGAGCCGTCGCCCGCAAGGCGACGCACCTGCACCTGCGGGTCGGGGGTCTGTTCATCCAGTTGCTGGGTGATCGATTCGCGCAGCTGGTTGGGCGTGTTGCCGGCGGCGCGGATGCGCCCGGCATAGGGCACGAAGATGAACCCCGCGCTGTCCACCTGCACCTCTTCCAGCGCGGTGGCGTTGCCGGTGGCCCCGGTCAGGAGCCCGTCATCGACGTTTTCCCAGATCGTCAGGCCCAGCACGTCGCCGGGGCGGATCGTGTCCGATGTCAGCTGCGCGGCATTGGTGAAGTCGCGCGAGAACCCCAGCGACGGGATCACGTCCGTGGCCTTGGCCACGCGATTGTCGACATCGACGATGAAGGCATCGCCGCCCTTGGCAACCGATCCGGCCTCGATCTGTGTCTTGTTCGGGCCGACCTGGGGCAGGGCACACGCTGAGAGCGCCCCCGCAACGATCAGTGCGGCGGCGGGACGGAGCCAGCCGAAGCTCTTGGTTGTCACTGCTCTTTCTCCTCGAACGCGGGCACCGGCTGCGGTCGGTTCGCCCCTCGGGATAAGGAAGTGCAATATTTTACCGGGTTTGCGCAAGGGTCGGCGTCAACTGATGGCCCGCAACTGTTGCCGGGGTGCCGCTTTGCCGGACCGGAACGCGTCATAGGGATCTTCGTCCATCAGCATCATGTCCACCACATGGCGCAGCAGTTGCCGGCGCCCGCGGGCCGAGTAGAACCCGCCCGGAACCTGGCTGGTTTCCAGCAGGAACCGCCGGTAATCCTTGTAGGCGCGGCTGTCGGGGCGGGTGGCGCCGGCAAAGAACTCGGCCAGCGGCCGCATCGAGACCAGTTCGGGCTTGTCATAGACCGCCGCGCCGAACACCCGGAGCGGGATGCCGCGCCACAGCACCTGTTGCCCGGCGGTCGAGTTTACCGTGACCGCGCTGCGCGCATCCTGGAGCAGCTGCGCCAGCTTGCCGCCGCGCACATAATGGGTGCGGTCCGCGATCCCGTGCGCCGCCGCGAGCCGCCTCGTGTCGGTGCGCACGGGCGTCCGGCCATCCTCGAGCGGATGCGCCTTGATGACCAGGTGGTGATGGCGCGGCGCCCCCGCCGCGAACCCCGCGATCACCTGTTCGAGAAACTCGGTCATGGTGGCAAAGGGCGAATGTTCCTGAAACGAACTGTCATGTTCCAGTTGCAGCAGCGCCAGGTGGTAGGGAAAACCGCCGCGGCGCACCCGCCGCGTGGCGATCCGCCGTTCGGCGGCATGGGCCGGCATCAGCAGCAGCCGTTTCAGGTAGAGCCGGAACTCCGCCTGCACGCTCAGGGTCCGGTGGCCGCGAAAACTCGGGTAGGCGCGGTTCCGGAACATCACGAACCAGTGGTAGAGGGCGCCGTAGAACACATGCTGGCGCATGTCGCCCCAGTGGGCCGGCGGCAGCGGGGCTTCGAGGTCGGACAGGGCCAGCGCGGCGCGCATGTCGTCGATCGTCAGGCCCATCAGCCGCGAGTTTCCGTTCGATCCGCCCCGTTCATAGGTGACCCAGAACGGCCGCATGTAGCCTTCTTCGAACACATGGATCGCCAGCCCGCGGTCCCGCGCCTGCCGGACCGCCTCGGCGTGGATGGCCCGGGTGTCGCCGTAGAGCACGATATCGGTGACCCGGTGCCGGTCGAGCAGGCCGGCCAGCGTTTCGGGCCAGTCCCCGGGCGCGCGGTCGAAGGCGACATAGCCCGGCGCGCGGAACCAGAAGGCGCGGTCGCCGGCGTTGAACCCGACCCGGACGACCCGCGCCCCGGCAGCCCGCAGCATGGTGCCCAGCCCGTGAAAGAACGGACCGTGCGGACCCTGCAGGAACAGGAATGTGCGGTTTGCCGCCGCAATGTCATGCTTTGCTGTCATGGCGGTTCAGCCTGGGGGCAGAATGGTTAACGGACTATGACCGTGTCGGGAACAAGGTGCAAGGATGGCCCCCTGTTGCCCCCCAATGATCCCCCTTGTGGCGCGGGCCCGGCGGGGCTAGGTCACGGGGCGAAGGCATCCGAGCGGAGACGAGGCAAATGTTTACCGGCATCATCACCGATATCGGCACCGTGGCCGAACTCGAACAGGCGGGCGATCTGCGCGCACGGATCGCGACCGGCTATGATACGGCGGGGATCGATATCGGCGCCTCGATCGCCAGCGACGGCGTCTGCCTGACCGTGGTGGCGCTCGGGCCCGGCTGGTACGACGTGCAGATCAGCGCCGAAACGGTGTCGAAGACCAATCTGGGCGATTGGTCGGTCGGTCATCGCGTCAACCTGGAGCGCGCGCTGCGCGTGGGCGACGAACTGGGCGGGCATATCGTGTCGGGTCATGTGGATGGCGTGGCCGAGGTCGTCGCGGTTGCGGAGGAGGGTGACAGCACCCGTGTCACCCTGCGCGCGCCCGCCGCCCTGGCGCGGTTCATCGCGCCCAAGGGCTCGGTGGCGCTCAACGGAACCTCGCTGACGGTCAATGACGTGGAGGGGTGCGATTTCGGCATCAACCTGATCCCGCACACGCAGGAGGTGACGACCTGGGGCGGCATCGCGGCGGGACAACGCGTCAATCTCGAGATCGATACGCTGGCCCGCTATGTGGCCCGGCTGGCAGAAGCGGGCTGAGGCAGGCTGAGGCGGGTGCCCGCGGCAACCGGTGCGCCGGCGGGGGCCAGCCCCCGCACCCCCGGAGTTTATCCGGCAAGATGAAGGACAGGGCATTCCGCGCCGGGATCGGGTGCGGTGGGGCTGGCCTTCGCCCGGCGCGTGGTTTATCTGCCCGGTAACCTGCCGCGAAGGACGATCCGATGAGTTTTGAAGCCCCCGGCCCGGTGGAAACCGGCCTGCGCAATGCAATCGCCCCGATCGAGGAGATCATCGCCGAGGCGCGGGCCGGGCGGATGTTCGTGCTCGTCGATCACGAGGACCGGGAAAACGAGGGCGACCTGGTGATTGCCGCCGAATTCGCCGATGCCGAGGCGATCAACTTCATGGCCCTGCATGGGCGCGGGCTGATCTGCCTGCCGATGACGGCCGAGCGGATCGACCGCCTGGGCCTGCCGATGATGGCGGTGAACAACTCGTCGCGCCACGAAACGGCCTTTACGGTTTCGATCGAGGCGCGCGAGGGGGTCAGCACCGGCATCTCGGCGGCGGACCGGGCGCTGACGGTGGCGACCGCGATCAACGAGCAGAACACCATGGCGCATCTGGCGACGCCGGGCCATGTCTTTCCGCTGCGCGCCAAGCAGGGCGGCGTGCTGGTGCGCGCGGGCCATACCGAGGCGGCGGTCGACATCGCGCGGCTGGCGGGGCTGAACCCGGCCGGGGTCATCTGCGAGATCATGAACCCGGACGGGTCGATGGCGCGGCTGCCCGACCTGGTGAGATTCGCGGCCGAACACGGGCTGAAGATCGGCGCGATCTCGGACCTGATCGCCTATCGCGCGCGCAACGACAACCTGGTGGTGGAGACCGCCCGCGAGACCGTCACCTCCGAGTTCGGGGGGGAGTGGGACATGCGGATATTTACCGACCAGACCCACGGGATCGAGCATGTGGTGATGATCAAGGGGGATATCACCACGCCGGAGCCGGTGCTGACGCGGGCCCATGCGCTGCATGAAACCACCGACCTGCTGGGGCTGGGGCCGAAACCGGCCCGCGAACTGCCCCGCGCGATGGAAATGATCGCACGCGAAGGGCGTGGCGTCGTGTGCCTGTTCCGCCAGCCGCGAAAGGCGCTCTATGCCGACGAGGACGAAGGGCCGCGGACGATCAAGCAGACCGGGCTCGGGGCGCAGATCCTGTCCAAGCTGGGCCTGCATGAGCTGATATTGCTGACGGAGTCGCCGCAAACCCGCTACCTGGGGCTTGACGCATTTGGTCTGACCATTGCCGGCACCCGCCCCATATTCGCCGAGGACGAGACCTGACATGGCCGGGACCGAAACCCATCACATCCTGCAACGCCCGGATTTCGACAGGCCGGTCAAGCTGCTGATCGTCGTCGCGCCGTATTACAAGGACATCGCCGACGACCTCGTGGCCGGGGCCAGGGCCGAGATCGAGGCGGCGGGCGGCGGCTGGGATATCGCCGAGGTGCCCGGTGCGCTGGAGGTGCCCACCGCGATTGCCATTGCCGACCGGAGCTCGAACTACGATGGCTATGTGGCGCTGGGATGCGTGATCCGGGGGGAAACCACCCATTACGATACGGTCTGCAATGACAGCAGCCGCGCGATCCAGCTGATGGGGTTGCAGGGGTTGTGCATCGGCAATGGGATCCTGACCGTCGAGAACCGCGAACAGGCGGTCGTGCGGGCCGATCCCGCGCAGATGAACAAGGGCGGCGGCGCCGCCGCGGCGGCCTTGCATCTGGTTGCGCTCAGCCGTAAGTGGGGCGGCCAGAAAACCGGGGCCGGGTTCAGGCCGCCCCAGGACACCATCCGGCTGGCCGGAGACGCCAAGGGAAACCCCACCGCATGAGCACCGCCAACGCGCCCCTGTCCGGCAACCAGAAACGCCGGATGAAATCCGCCGCGCGGCTCTATGCCGTGCAGGCGCTGTTCCAGATGGAGCAGTCGGGCCAGACCAGCAAGGAGGTCGTGGGCGAATTTCTCGATCACCGTTTCGGCGCCAGCTATGAAGGCGACGAGATGGTGGACGGGGATATCGGCCTGTTCCGCAAGCTGGTGGACAACGCGGTGAACTACCAGGCGCCGATCGACCAGATGACCGACCGGGCGCTGGTGGCGAAATGGCCGATCTCGCGCATCGACCCGACCCTGCGCGGGCTGTTCCGCGCCGCCGGGGCCGAACTGGCCTATTCCGGCACGCCGCCGAAAGTGGTGATCACCGAGTTTGTCGACATCGCCCGCGCCTTCTTTCCCGAGGGGCGGGAGCCGAAATTCGTCAACGCGGTGCTGGACCACATGGCGCGCGAGGCCCGGCCTGAGGCATTCTGACACTGGACGCATCGCGGCCACCTGCTAGACTGGCCGGGAAAGGAGCGCGCTCATGCCCCGGCTCATCCGTCTCTACATCCTCAACGTCCTGATCGGGTTCGGCCTTGCCGCCGTGTTCGTCGCGCTGTTGCTGTGGTTCGATGTGGCGGGGCTGTGGGGGCTGACGGCGCGGTCGTCGGACGGACCGCTGGCCATATTCCTGCTGTGGTTCATGCATGGCATCGTGTTTGCCGGGGTTCAGTTCGCCTGGGCCATCATGGCGCTGGCCCGCAAACCGGACAGCGGACCGCGACGCGGATTGCCGGTCCTGCGCGACCTTCGGCCGGTGCCGGTGGGGCAGGAAAAGCGGCGGGACCGCCGGGCAACCGTGCGGTTCTGATTCCCGAGGACCTGCATATACAGGTGGGCGCCGGGTAACCGGACCAGGATCCGGACAGAGCCAGCTCCCTCGGATTTGTGTAAGGCCACCGGAATGCTACCTGACACGCGAAGGGCAGTGCCCGCCGCTGCCTAGGTAAGCCGTGTCGGCCGTCCAGACAAGAGCGGCAAGATGCGCGCGGGCGAATTCTCTGCGGGCTTGATTTGTGTTCATGGATTGTTCACATTCTTCCCCCATGATGCCCGATCTCCAACCCGGCCAGAAACTCGCCCGTGGCGTCGCCCGTCACCTCAGGGCGCACGGGTTCGTGTCGGTCGAGGAATTCGTGCCCGCGCGCGGGCTGCGCGTGGACGTGATGGGGCTGGGCCCCAGGGGAGAACTGTGGGTGGTGGAATGCAAATCCAACCGGGTCGATTTTACCTCGGACAGCAAATGGCAGGGCTATCTGGATTGGTGCGACCGCTATTTCTGGGCGGTGGACACCGATTTCCCGAGCGAGCTGTTGCCCGAGACCACCGGGCTGATCGTTGCGGACGCCTATGATGCCGAGATCATACGCATGGCACCGGAAGACCGCGTCGCCCCGGCGCGGCGCAAGGCGCTGATCCAGAAATTCGCCGTTCACGCCGCCCGCAGGCTGCATGATCTTCGCGACCCAAGGGTTTGATACGTCAGCGTTTCAATCCGCGTGCGGCCTCGGCGGCGGCGCGGATCTCGGTGGCGATCTCTTCGGCCTCCTCGGGGGCGAAATCCATCGGCACCTCGATCCCCTGCGCCTCGACAAAGATGCGGACCATGCCCTTGTCGGTGGGGCCGATCTGCAGGTTGGCTTCGATGTCGCGTTCGGTGTTGATGCCCATTGCGTGCCGTCTCCGATTGATCGGACCGCTGCTAGCCCGGCGGTGGCCGAAACGCAAGATCGGGCGAATTCCAGGCCGGGTGCTGCTATTCCGGTCGCCGGGCCTGTCGCCGGGTCCGACGGATCATCCAAATGATATGTCTGGAAAATGGTGCGGTCGAGAAGACTCGAACTTCCACGGGTGTTACCCCACAGCGACCTCAACGCTGCGCGTCTACCAATTCCGCCACGACCGCACATCCCGGCTTGGTAGAGCGGCGTATAGACGAGCGGTTCAGGCTTGTGAAGCCCAAAACGCGGTCTCTTTCCGGTTCCTGTGCGAGCCCGTTTGCGGGGCGGGCATCGGACCCTTTCGCTTGACCGCGCGGCGGGTTATGGGCTGGGCATGGTGGAGTGGATCGTCAGCGACGGGCTGACCGCCTATGACCAGGCGGTGGCCTTCATGGAAACCCGCGCGGCGGATATCGCGGCGGGCCGGGCCGGGGAGTGCGTCTGGCTGCTGGAACATCCGCCGCTCTATACCGCCGGAACCTCGGCCAGGGCGTCGGACTTGACCGATCCGCACCGGTTTCCGGTCATTCCCACCCGGCGGGGCGGGCAATACACCTATCACGGGCCGGGCCAGCGGGTCGTCTATGTGATGCTCGACGTGGGCGCGCGCGGGCGTGATGTCCGCCGGTTCGTTCAGCAGCTGGAACGCTGGGTGATCGCGGCGCTGGCAGAGTTCAACGTCACCGGTCACATCCGCGACGGGCGCGTGGGGGTCTGGGTCGAGCGGCCCGAGAAACCGCGCACGGCCAGCGGGGCGATGGCCGAGGACAAGATCGCCGCCATCGGGATCCGCCTGCGGCGCTGGGTCAGCTTTCACGGGCTGTCGATCAACGTGGACCCCGACCTCGAGCATTTCAGTGGCATCGTGCCATGCGGCATCTCGGACCATGGTGTGACCAGCCTGGTCGATCTGGGCCTGCCGGTGACGATGGGCGATGTGGACACCGCCCTGCGCCGCAGCTTCGACCGGGTGATCGGCGAGCGGCCATAGCCGGTCGCGCCAGAGCAGGGCGGTGCGGTCAGGCCCGGGTCGCGGCCCGGATCCGGTCCGCCTGCGCCGCGATCGCATCCATGTCGCCCATCGTGCCGGGCGGGCGCAGCCGGACATCCTCGTGGCGCGGCAGGATGTGGAAATGCAGGTGAAACACCTCTTGCCCGCCGGCGGCCTCGTTGAATTGCTGGATCGTCACCCCCGGCGCATCAAAGGCGGCCATGACCGCCCGGGCCATCTTCTGCACCGTGGCCATGACCGTGGCCAGCTGTTCGGGCGAAGCGTCCAGCACGTTCCGGCAGGGGGTCTTGGGGATCACCAGCAGGTGGCCGTCCGCGCGCGGCATGATGTCCATGAAGGCCAGCGTGTCGTCATCCTCATAGACACGGGTCGACGGGATTTCATCGCGCAGGATCTTGGCAAAGATGTTGTCGGGATCGTAGCTCATGGTCGGATACCTCATTTCGAACGGTGCCAGCCGATGACGGGCGCATCGGAGTTCTGCGCCGCGGGGCAGGGCGCGTCAACCGAACTGCGCCTGTCATATCTCCGAAACATCGGCGGTGTAGCGGGACGGGTGTCAACACACTATCTGCATGGCAAGGACAGATCATGAATGATGCCGATCTCACCCAGCTTTCGGCCGATGACTGGGACGAACTGAAATTTCCCCGGCCCGAGGAAAACGGATTTGACCGCGTGGTGGACAACGCGCTGTCGCGGCGCGGGTTCCTGCGCGGCGTCGTCGCCTTTGGATCGGGCGCGGCGGTCATGGGGGCGGGCAGCCTGCTCTCCTCCACCTCGGCCCGCGCGGCCCAGTCGGCGCGGTTCCCGTTCACGGCGATCCCTGCGGCCACCGACAACACCGTTCATGTGCCCGAAGGCTACAACTGGAAGGTGCTGGCTCGCTGGGGCGATCCGCTGTTTTCCGATGCGCCCGATTTCGACGCGGCCACCGGCGGCACCGTCGATGGCTCGGACCGGATCTTTGGCGAGAACACCGACGGGATGGAACTGTTCGAGGTCGATGGCCGGCAGGTGATCGCCGTCAACCATGAATATGTGAACCGCAAGATCAACCTGCCCGCCGCGCAGGCGGGCACGCCGGGCTCGGCCGATGACGTGCGCAAGCTGCAGAACCTGCAGGGCGTGACCGTGATGGAGGTGGTCGAGGACGATACCGGCTGGCATGTGGTGGTGGACAGCCCGTTGAACCGCCGCATCACCCATCTGTCGCCGATGGCGATTTCCGGCCCTGCCGCCGGTCACGACCTGCTGAAGACCGAGGCCGACCCGACCGGGACCGCAGCGCTGGGGACGCTCAACAACTGCGGGGCGGGCAAGACGCCCTGGGGCACCTACCTGACCTGCGAAGAGAACTTCAATGGCTACTTCGGCGCCACTGCCGAGACCGAGTTGCCCGAGGAGGTTGCCGCCGGTTATGGCCGTTATGGCATCGACCCCGAGGGTTGGGGCTATGATTATCACAAATGGGACGCACGGTTCGATACCGCCGCTAACCCCAACGAACCGCACCGGGCGGGCTGGGTGGTGGAAATCGACCCGGCCGACCCGGCATCGGTTCCCGTCAAGCGGACGGCGCTGGGACGTTTCAAGCATGAAAACGCCGCCACCGCCCTGGCGCCCGATGGCCGGGTGGTGGTCTATATGGGCGATGACGAACGTGGCGAGTTCCTCTATCGCTTCGTGTCCCGCGACCCCTATGTGCCGGGCACCGATACCTCCGCGCTGCTCGATCACGGCCAGCTCTCGGTCGCGAAGTTCAACGACGACATGACCGGCGACTGGGTGGCGCTGACGCCCGACGCGACCGGCATGGACGACGCGCAGATCGCGGTCTTCAGCCGCATCGCCGCGTCCAGGGTCGGTGCGACCACCATGGACCGTCCCGAATGGGTCGCGGTCAGCCCGGTGGCCGCCGAAGCCTATTGCTGCCTGACCAACAACAAGAACCGCGGCGTCAAGTCCAACAGCGGCGGCGACGAAACCCCGGTGAACGGTCCGAACCCACGCGAGGCCAACCGCTATGGCCAGATCGTGCGCTGGCGCCCGGTCGACGGCAACCACGCCGCCGACGGGTTCGAATGGGATCTCTACGTGATGGCGGGCAACCCCGATGTCCACGCGGATGCCTATGCCGGGTCGGCCAACATCACCCCGGGCAACCTGTTCAATTCGCCCGACGGGATGCAGATCGACAGCGCCGGCATGGTCTGGATCCAGACCGACGGCGATGACAGCAACGAAGGCGATTTCGCCGGCATGGGCAACAACCAGATGCTGGTCGGAGACCCGGTGACGGGCGAAATCGCGCGGTTCCTGACCGGCCCGAACGGCTCGGAGGTCACCGGCCTGACCTGGTCGGCCGACCGCCGGTCGATCTTTGTCGGCATCCAGCATCCCGGCGCGCCGTTCCCGGACGGTGACGGCGCGTTGCCCCGGTCGTCGGTCATCGTGGTCAAGCGCGACGACAACGGCCTGATCGGCTGATCCGGGCCGGATTCTGACCGCCGGGGTGCGGCCCGTTCGGGCCGCGCCCCATCGTT
Organism: Pukyongiella litopenaei; assembly: GCF_003008555.2. Lineage (NCBI taxonomy): Bacteria > Pseudomonadati > Pseudomonadota > Alphaproteobacteria > Rhodobacterales > Paracoccaceae > Pukyongiella > Pukyongiella litopenaei. Next base: position 3,371,526 of record NZ_CP027665.1, read on the forward strand.
GCGACCGCGCGCGGCGCAACACATAATCTTGATGTAGATCAATTTGTCCCATTGAAGCACCCGCGCTGACGCTCTAAAACCGCGAAGACACTGCATGGGCCGGGATTTCGCGGCCCATGGATCTATGCAACAGGAGGCACGAAATGGCTGACGCCGCCATGCACGGGCACGCGGATGAACGCGGTTTCTTTACCCGCTGGTTCATGTCCACAAACCACAAGGATATCGGGATCCTATACCTGATCGTCGCGGCCGTTGCCGGTCTCGTTTCGGTCGGTTTCACCGTCTATATGCGGCTCGAACTGATGGAGCCGGGTGTTCAGTTCATGTGCATGGAGGGCGCGCGTCTGACCGCGGCGGCCGCCGGGGAATGCACACCCAACGGCCACCTGTGGAACGTGCTGATCACCGGCCACGGCATCCTGATGATGTTCTTCGTGGTGATCCCTGCGCTGTTCGGCGGTTTTGGCAACTATTTCATGCCCTTGCAGATCGGCGCGCCCGATATGGCATTCCCGCGCATGAACAATCTCAGCTTCTGGCTCTATGTCGCCGGCACCTCGCTGGCGGTCTGTTCGGTGCTGGCGCCGGGCGGCAACGACCAGGCCGGTTCGGGCGTGGGCTGGGTTCTCTACCCGCCGCTCAGCGTCAACGAAGGCGGCATGTCGATGGATCTCGCGATCTTCGCGGTGCACGTCTCGGGGGCCTCGTCGATCCTGGGGGCGATCAACATGATCACCACCTTCCTGAACATGCGCGCCCCGGGGATGACCCTGTTCAAGGTGCCGCTGTTCTCGTGGTCGATCTTTGTCACCGCCTGGATGATTCTGCTGTGCCTGCCGGTTCTGGCGGGCGCCATCACCATGCTGCTGATGGACCGCAACTTCGGCTTCACCTTCTTTGACGCCGCCGGCGGCGGCGATCCGGTGCTTTACCAGCACATCCTGTGGTTCTTCGGCCACCCCGAGGTCTACATCGTCATCATGCCAGGTTTCGGCATCATCAGCCATGTGATCGCCACCTTCGCCCGCAAGCCGATCTTCGGCTACCTGCCGATGGTCTGGGCGCTGATCGCGATCGGCTTCCTCGGTTTCATCGTCTGGGCGCACCACATGTATACCGTGGGCATGACGCTGAACCAGCAGGCCTATTTCATGCTGGCGACGATGACCATCGCGGTGCCCACGGGCGTCAAGATCTTCAGCTGGATCGCCACGCTGTGGGGCGGCTCGATCGAGTTCCGCACGCCGATGCTGTTTGCCTTCGGGTTCCTGTTCCTGTTCACGGTGGGCGGCGTCACTGGCATCGTGCTGAGCCAGGCCGCGGTGGACCGCTACTATCACGACACCTATTATGTGGTGGCCCATTTCCACTATGTGATGAGCCTGGGCGCAGTGTTCGCGATCTTTGCCGGGATGTATTTCTACCTGCCCAAGATGGCCGGTCGGATGTATCCCGAGTTCTGGGGCAAGCTGCATTTCTGGATGTTCTTCATCGGCGCCAACCTGACCTTCTTCCCGCAGCACTTCCTGGGCCGCCAGGGCATGCCGCGCCGCTACATCGACTATCCCGAGGCCTTCGCCTACTGGAACTGGTGGTCGAGCATCGGCGCCTTCGTGTCCTTCGCGTCGTTCATCCTGTTCTTCGGGATCGTCTGGTACACGCTGCGCAAGGGCGCCAGGGTGACCGAGAACAACCCATGGAACGAATACGCGGACACGCTGGAATGGACACTGCCCAGCCCGCCGCCGGAACATACGTTCGAAATCCTGCCCAAGCAGGAAGACTGGGACAAGCATCCGGCGCATTGATCCGCACCTGACAACCACGACATGACCGGGCGGCAGTTCAGACTGCCGCCCGGTTTCCATTTCGGGGCTGTTCCGCCGGTCGGGTCCGGGCTCGGATGGCCATCGCGGAATGGCCGGCAACACCTCTTGCGCCGGGTCGGAACACCGGCTACATCGCAGTCCTGCGGGTGATTAGCTCAGTTGGTAGAGCGCTTCGTTTACACCGAAGATGTCGGGAGTTCGAGTCTCTCATCACCCACCATTATATCAATGGCTTGCACCGAATATGAGAAGTATGGAGCGGTTCCGGGAACCCGGGCTTACCTTGTCCATCTGGATATCATTTGCAGGCACCGCTACCGCATCCCTGTGCCGCAGGTCATGAACCCCGATCGGCCCATTGCGTGACCACGGTGCCAGTCCGGCAGCCAGAGACCCATCGGACCTGACATGTTTGGCAGGAAACCATATACGGAAGACCAGGCATGGAAAGAGACACCAGACAAGGCGAAGTGATGCAGGACTCATCATCCATGACCCCATCGCAGGCCGTGGGCAGGACCGGGGATGCGCTGATGGACAGGGCGTCCCGCCTATCCATTGCGCCTATGATGGATTGTGCAGAATATGTAATAATATCAAACACCTAAATAGGTTAGTATCCAATGTTGTGACACTGTATCCGGTTGGCCCTGCGGCCAGCCGGATTTTTCTTTGTATTTGGCCGCAAAGTAGAAAAGCGTTTGAAATCAATGGGTTGGAGAAGTGAATCCTTGACATTTCCTACTATATATGGTATAAAGGTATCACTAGTGCACTAAATGTAGGGGCGTTAAAGATGACCAAAATGGCTGAAATCATGGATGAAGATGACGTGTTCTTCACGCGGGACGAAGCAGCAGAGTTTCTCCGCATGAGTCCGCGCACGTTGTCCAACTTGGCGGTAAAAGGCGAAGGCCCGTCACATTGGCGGTCTGCCGACAACAGAGGCGGTAAGGTTCTCTACCTACGGTCTGAACTTCTGGCATGGGCCGGTGAGCGTTTTGAACGGATCGAACACGGTCACACCAAGGGGCCGCTTCTATGAGTGACCGCGATCAACACACCGACAAACAGAAACGGCTGGCGAACCTGCAACAGCACATGGCGCGAGCAAACCACGAAGAAGGAATCCGCACACAGTATGACCGCCGCATAGCACACACGCAAAGCCAAATCGGTGACCTACTCCGCACAAGCCAAGAGCGGATAGACCGGCTGTATAACCCTAGCTTGGGTATCACCAGAGAGCCGCGCAGCCACAACAGAGGCGGCGGTATCACGGAACCCGACACACCCGATAGGCGAACCAGCGGCATGACGCCAGCCGCAACCAAGGCGTTTTCCGCACTCGAAAGCAGCTACGGCCCGCTTTCGGTTACGTCCGCTCACCGCAGCCCCGAACACAATCGTAGCGTTGGCGGCGCACGGAACAGTCAACATCTGCACGGCAACGCCTATGACATAGACGTGTCTAACCTAACTAGGGATGAGCGTATCAAGCTAATCCAAGCCGCCAGAGAAGCCGGTTTCAAAGGTGTCGGCGTATATGACAATTCTTTGCATTTTGATGTTGGCCCACCCCGCGCTTGGGGAAGCGACTACACGAGAAATACCGTGCCTGATTGGGCGCGTTCGTATGTGAGGTAAGCCTATGGAAACGGGGCGCATGAATGACGGGCGGTATGTGGTCCGCTTCCCCGGCGACCGGACCTACACCGCAGTCAGCAAGGAAGAATACGAACTTGCGAAGTCCGGCACACTGAAACGTCTAGGACGTGCTGCACGGGACACCGCGCAGGACGTGGCAGGCGGTGCTATGGAACTGCTTGGCAGGGGCGTGAACCTGCTAGACAGGGTAGGTTCACCGAACCCCGTTCAACGCGGTGCTGAACTGGTTGAAAAGGGCCGCGAACTACGCACGGCAAACGACCCGCTACAACGCATCAACCGCGCAGTTAATCCGGGCGTTGCCACCGTGGGCGGCGCTCTGCCCGACATAGCCGCCGGGGGCGCGTCCTCGCTGGTGCGTAGGCCGCTTATGGGCTTGGCGCTGGACTCCGCTCTAGGTGCCGCTTCAAGCCCTGACGCACCCCTTACAGGAGCCGCCGCAGCCGCAGCCGGTTATGGCGTTGGTGCGGGTGCCGCTGGTGCTTACAGATACATGCGGCCAGGAACACAAAAGGGTATTCAAATCGGTAACGCGGTGATCGACAACAGCCGCAGACAGAGAGCCGCACAGAGAGCGGAAATATCCGCCGCCGCAAGAGAGGGCAGGGACATTAACCCGAAAGCATGGGGCGGCACCGCTGACCCTCTGGAACCCGGTATTCCCGAACCACGCGGAAGGGCAGCAGGTGCGCAAGTTAACCCGTCACCGACCTACGAACTATCAGAACCCGTGCTGGGCGACGTGCTTTCCAGCCGCACCATGCGGGACCGCTATTCATTCCCGACGACGCAAGCACAAGCTGCGATAATCGACACCAGCGACCCAACCACGTTTGCAGCCGCCCGCAGACAGGACGCGGCGGACTTCCAAGAGTGGCGCAGCCGTGGCGGTATATCGGGCGCGGTCAAGGATATGACCCAACCAATAGACAACTACGACGATCTACGCGCTACACAGGTGCGGGCGCTGAACAAGGAAATCATGCGGGCGATGGGTGAACCCAACGCGGTAGCCGTGACCACCGGCAATGTGGGCAAAGCGCGTAGGGCAATCTCCGAGCGGTTCAACGAAATCGCCAGAGAAGCAGGAAACCTAACTAGGGAAGAAGGCGACAACCTCGCAGAACGCATTGCGGGCATGATCGACAACGAAGCCGACGAAGGCGCAAGAAACCTGCTTTCACACTTCAAGAAATCCATTGACGACAGGCGGGCTTTCCGGGGCGGCGAACTGTCAGCGGAAGAACTGCTTGAAGTCCGCAACCAAGTCGCAAAAGCCGTCAAGAACGCCTACGGGCGCGACCCCAACTTGATCGTCGGTAACGCCTTGCGCGACCTTGAGGACGAACTAGACGCCACATTCTTCAGCAAGCTACCGGACGACGCCAAACAGGACATGGCGGACAACCGCTTTCAATGGGGCGTAGCTAATACTGCCCTCCGCACCGGGGCCGCTACCAACGCACGGGGCGATGTAAATATCCGTTCGTTCATCAACGCTTACCGGCAAGGAAACCGCCGCTACAAAATCGGCTACGACCGCACAGACTTTGCCCGGTTCCTCGACACCGCAGATGCCATCTTGTTCAAAGAGTCGCCCGACAGCGGCACCCCGCAGGGTCTAGCGCCGATACTAGGGGCAATTGCCGAAGCCGCTGGCGTCCCCGGTGCCGGTATCGTCGGGAACCTAATTAGGTAAATGCGGTGAATTAATCCTTACTCACTCTGGTAACTGAAAATTCGTTGTTAGTGAGTCTGCCCTCGCACTCGTATAGGTCTACTATTGTAATGTCTTTCATATCTACAGAGAGTTCTGTTCGAGATTCATCCCGAATAGTATGCCGGAACATGAATCGGCTACCAAGTATATCGGCTTTTTCTTTCATTTCCTGCGTTGTTCTACCTGTGTAAGTAAATAGATCAGAAAACAAGTTGTTTCGAATGTCTATATTGCGAATGTCCACCAAAAAAGCACCAGAAATGCCTCTTAGTTCTTCATATTGGGTGCCACAAATTTCGTGTGCAGTATTATAATCAATATCCCCTTGAACAAGGGTTATACTCCAAATGTCAATATTGTCGGCTTCCCAGTCATAAGACACAGTCGCTGAATATCCGGTGCGGTCTTTCTCTTCCTCTAATCGTTTTCCCAGTCGATACATACCAAGATCAAAAAGGCTGGCAGGCGTATCCATGAAGTATCTGGTTGTGCGACCCGGCTCCGCCGCCGCGTTCTGTGCGACGAACGCTATGGGCAATATTAGTGCGGCAACTTTCTTCACTCTTGAGCTTCCCCTAATTAGGTTTCCAGCACCGGCACAGGCACCCGGTGCAAATCCTTCGCTTTCAACTGTGTGTAGCGCATGAGCATGTTCACGTCACGGTGTCCGCTTACCAGTCGCACTTGCGGGATACTGTAGCCCGCTTCAAACAGCCTAGAAATCCCTTCGTGCCGCAGATCGTGCAAGCGCAAGTCCTCGATGCCGCATTTCTTGCAAGCAATTCGCCAGTAGGTGCCTACGGTTTTGGGGTTGTAGGGGAAAATACGTTCAGAGGATTGCGGCTGCAAAGCAGCGATTTCATAGGACCGGCCCAACAACGGCACTTCCGTGTTGTTGCCTATCTTTTCGGTAGGGTGCTTCCGGTCCCGTATGAGTATGGTCTTATCTTCCCTGTTAAGATCATCCCACGTTATCCTTGTCGCCTCACTCACTCGCATAGCGGTGTCAATCAGGAACAGCGTCATGTCGGCCATAGGAACCGACCAGTTATTCTTACTCTTGAAATACGCCAAGAGCGTCTTTTCTTCTTCGGCGGTAATACGGCGGTCACGCTGGTTGCTCTTGCCGACTAGTCCGCGTAGCCGCAGCGCCTCCAACGCATCCGGTATGATTTGATCCGACAAGTCCCATTGCCATACGGCACGGGCAATCCGCAGCATACCACCTAGATAGGCTATGTCCGCTGCTACGGTCACGGGTCCAGCACCTTCTTTGGCTCTGGCGTCCGCAAATTCTATGACCTTGCGGCTGGTCAGATTGCCTAGACGGACACGCCCCAAGCGATCCCTAATTAGGTTAATACTGAACTCTTTAGACCGCCCGTGCGGTTTATCAGGCGCAATCTCCGCCTTATACTTGTCGATCATGTCTGCGACCGTGACAGACCGAACGTCAACTTTGCCGGTGTAACCAGCCTTGCTTATTTCCGCTTCCAACCGCTCCGCCCATGCTCTAGCAGCCGTCTTGTTCGGGAAGGTTTTTGACCGGGTTACGCCACCCTTCCGCACCCGAACCAATACCTTACCATTTCTGTCAACTAATGTAGCCATGATCCCTCCGATTTGTGACAATTTTTGTGACACTACCACGGTAAAAGTGGTGAAACCAGATGTGTGAACTTACCTAACTATGTCTAAAAAACCCAATAAAAACAGGCTTCATCGCCATGCAAGATTGTCCTGTGCGCCTATGATGGACTGGACCGATCGGCATTGCCGGTATCTCCATCGTCTTCTGAGCCGGGAGACGCTGCTCTATACCGAGATGGTGACCGCGCCGGCGCTGGTGCGGGGTGGGGCGGTGCATCTGCTCGACCATGACGCCGCCGAACATCCCGTGGCCCTGCAGCTCGGCGGTTCGGAGCCGGGCGAACTGGCGCGGGCGGCGCGGCTGGGGGCCGAGGCGGGGTATGACGAGATCAACCTCAACTGCGGTTGCCCGTCGGACCGGGTGCAGTCGGGGACGTTCGGCGCGGTGCTGATGAAAGATGCGCCGCTGGTCGCGGAATGCGTGGCCGCGATGCGCGATGCGGTGCCGGTCGAGGTGACGGTCAAATGCCGGATCGGCGTCGACGATCAGGACCCCGAGACCGTGCTGCCCGATTTCCTGTCACGGATCGCGGATGCGGGCTGCACCCGCGTGATCATCCATGCCCGAAAGGCGTGGTTGCAGGGGCTCAGCCCAAAGGAAAATCGGGACATCCCGCCGCTCGACCACGATCTCGTGCACCGGATCAAGGCGCGGTTTCCGGGGCTGCATGTCTCGATCAATGGCGGCATCGGAACGCTGGACGAGGCGCGGCGGCATCTCGAAGCGGGGCTCGACGGCGTGATGATCGGGCGTGCCGCCTATCATCAGCCCTCCGACATTCTCTGCGCGGCGGATCCCATGATCTTCGGCACCGGGACGGCATCGGACCCGGCCCGGGCCGTGCGGTCGATGCTGCCCTATATCGAACGCCACCTGGCCGGCGGCGGCAAGCTGCACCAGGTCACGCGGCACATGCTGGGGCTGTTCGCCGGGCGGCCCGGGGCACGGGCCTGGCGGCGCAGCCTGTCCGAGCAGGCGCATCTGCCCGGCGCGGGGCCGGGGCTGGTCGAGGCCGCGCTGGACCGGGTTGCGCCTCTGGCGGCGGCTGCGCGGGCGGTGTAGGCAGGGCGCATAGTCACCCGGAGTAGCGCCCATGCCCGATACGATGCTGTTGTTGCAGATGCTGGTCCTGCTGCTGGTGATCGGCGGATTTGCCGGGGTCCTGGCGGGGCTGCTGGGGGTAGGCGGCGGTATCGTGCTGGTTCCGGCGTTTTTCTACACGTTCCAGACACTGGGATATGACGGCCCGCAGCTGATGCAGATGTGTCTCGCGACCTCGCTGGCCACCATCATCGTCACCTCGATCCGCTCGGTTCTGAGCCATAATCGCAAAGGAGCGGTCGACTGGTCGATCCTGCGCGGCTGGGGGCCGGGGATCGCCGCGGGCGCGGTTCTGGGCGTTCTTGCCGCCTCGTCGCTGCGCTCGGAGGTGCTGCAGGCCGTCTTTGGCGTGCTGGCGCTGGGGATCGGTCTCTATCTCGGGCTGGGCCGGTCGGACTGGCGTCTGGGCGACGCGATGCCGACGGGGCTGCGGCGCGCGGCGATGTCGCCGTCGGTGGGGTTCCTGTCGGTGCTGATGGGAATAGGCGGCGGCAGTTTCGGCGTGCCGCTGATGAGCCTCTACAACACCCCCATACACCGCGCCGTCGCGACCGCGGCGGGGTTTGGCGTGATCATCGCTGTGCCGTCGGTCGCCGGGTTCCTGCTGCTGCAGGTCGATCCGGCCCAGCGGCCGCCGCTGACGGTGGGGGCGGTCAATGTCGTGGCGTTCCTCGTCGTTGTCGCGATGACCACGATCACCGCGCCCTGGGGCGTGAAGCTCGCCCATGCGATGGACCCGCGCCCGCTCAAACGTGTCTTTGCCCTGTTCCTGATCCTCGTGGCGCTGAACATGCTGCGCAAGGCGCTGGGGTGGTAGACGGGGGCGTGTGCCGCAGATGAGGCCAATCCTCTCCGGGGGCGTCCGTGCCTGTCAGGCCTGTTCCGGGTCCTCAGAGCGGGCCGGCGAACCCGCCATATTGTCCGCGCTTGAACATCAGCCCCGACCCGGCCCGGTGCCAGAACCGGCGCACCTCGCCGAGGATGATCGAATGGTCGCCGCCGTCATGCACGGCGCTGCGGGCGCAATCGAACCGCGCCAGCGCCCCGGCCAGATGCGGCGGCCCGTCGGCCGTCCCGGTCCAGTCGATGCCACTGAAATCATGGCCGGTCCGGGCGAAATGCGCGGCCGTCGCCTGCTGGTCCTCGGCCATGACGTGAATCACGAAGCGTTCGGCCGCCGTGAACAGGTCATGCCGTTCCGACTGCCGCGCGGGGCACCACAGAACCAGCGGCGGGTCGATCGACACCGAGGCAAAGGAATTGGCCGTCATCGCCAGCGGCCCGGTTTCGGTTCGCGTCGTGACGACGGTGACGCCGGTTCCGAAACAGCCCAGCGCGTCGCGGAACGCGCGCTCGGTGTCGGGGCCGGGGGTCAGGGTGTCGTCGGGCATGAGGGGCAGGGGTCCGTGGCGGTGGCGGGTGCAATGCCGCGCAGCCATGCCTTGCCCCGCCCCGCGGTGTCAAGCGGCGGATCAGTTGAGATCTTCCAGCAGCCGCCCGTGGCGCCGGGTTTCGGCGATCACATCCCCGAACCGTTTCATGCCGCGCGCCTCGAGAATCGGCAACATCCGGCACAGCGCCAGCGCGGTCGCACGGGCATCGCCCAACGCGGTATGCCGGTCCGCGGGGTCGATCTCGACATCCAGCCTACCGCACAGCGCGTCCAGCGTGTGAACCTCGCCCGGTCCGAACAGCACCGCCGACAACAGCACCGTGTCGAGGATCGGATGGTCCCAGGTGACCCCCATGCGGTCGGCGTCATTGCGCAGGAACGCCATGTCGAAGGGCGCGTTATGGGCAACCAGGACGGCGTCACGCGCGAAATCATGCAGGCGGCGACCGGCTGCGGCGATATCCGGGGCGCCGGCAACCATCGCATCGGTGATGTGGTGCACCCGTGTCGAGGCGGGCGGGATCGGCCGGCCCGGATCCACCAGCAGGTCCAGTTCCTCGCCCTCGACCGGCCGTCCGCGCAGCACCCGCACCGCGCCGATCTGCAGCACGGCATCCTTGTGCGGCAACAGCCCGGTGGTTTCGGTGTCAAAGGCGACATAGCAGAGCCCGGACAGGGGGCGGTTCTCGAACAGCTCGTCGCCCGGCGTATCCAGCAATCCGAAATCATAGACCAGCGGACGCGCGGCCTCGGGGGCGATCCGCGCCTCCTCGGCGTCGATCACCAGCATGTAACCGGGCGCGCCGCCCAACGGTTTCAGCCGCGCGTCATAGCCCTGCGCCCCCCGCGCGCCCAATGCGCGAAACGCCACCTCGCGGCCGGTCTGCGTCAGTCGGACATGGGCCTCCTCCACCGCGCCGCGGTCGAAATAGTCGAACAGCGAGGCATCGAGCCGCGGCGGCGCCACCTGGGCCAGCACCTCGGCGGCCTGCCCGTCATAGAGCACGATCCGGTGGGCGGGGCTGACGATCATCATCGCGACGGGAATATCCGTCAGCAGGGCGGTTAGCCGGTCGCGTTCGGCCTGCAGCCGCGCGGTTTCCGTCGCCACGGCGCCCGCCGTGTCCAGAGCCGACTGCATCAATTGCCCGGTCACCGCCTGCGCGGCCGGTGCCAGGTCGCCGAGATAGCGCGCACCATGCAGGTCGATGTCACCGCTGGCACCGGCATGGGCGCGCGCGCGCAGCGCGGCGGCCAGCCGGACGATGGGGCGGGCCACGTTCTCGTCGAACAGGAACCAGATCCCCGCCACCAGCCCGAGGAACAGGAACCCGGCCAGAACTCCCGACAGGACGAAGGCGCCGGCCAGTTCGGGCCGGCCCGCGCGCATGTAGCCCAGCACCAGCGCCCCGGCGACGATCGCCATTCCGCCCAGTGCCAGCAGGCAGAAGATCAGAAAGACCCGCAGCCGCAGGCCCAGCCGGCCGAACATCACGCCGCCCCGCATCCGGCGGCCAGGATCGGATCATCGGCACCGGCCTCGACCCAGCGGGCATCGGTGACCGCCCCGTCGGCGTCGAACGTGGCCCCGTCCACCAGGCTGGCGCGGCGCCGGCCGGTGCAGTCCAGCAGGACCGGCAGCTTCTGCACCGCCTGCCAGCGGCCAAAGAAATAGAGATCCCCGATCCGCTCTCCCGGCCGCGCCGGATTGCGCTTCAGCGTGGCGGTATCCAGCGCCGCGAAGCGGTCCACATAGGGAAACAGATAGGTCCAGGGCCGATACGGCATCCGGCTCTCCACCGTGTCCACGACCGCCAGCCCGTCGGGAAGACCGGCGCGGGTGCGGTCATACCAGCCATATTCGCTGGTGATCGTGGCACCGATCATCGCCAGCCCGGCCACCACGGGCATCGTCCAGCGCGGCAGGCCGACCCCGGCCCGGATCAGCAGCATCACCAGCCCGGCTGCGGCAATGCCCGCGATCACGGTGGCGATCAGTTCCAGAAACATGAGCCGGTCCTCCCTGTTGCGCCCGCTTCCTCTTGCCGGAAATATCCCGGGGTCCGGGGCAGAGCCCCGGTTCCGCGCTGGCCATCCTCGCCCCCGGTCATCCCAGCATCCCGGTGCCGTGACCCAGCGCCGACTGCATCGTCTTGACCACCACGAAGGCATCGCGCAGATGGCTGCGTTCGAAATCCGACAGATCGCCCGGCGCCATGAAATTGTCGGGCGTCTCCCCGTCCCGGATCCGCCCGGCCTGGTGCGACAGGCGCGTTTCGGCGATCAGGTCATAAGCGTCCAGCAGGTCGCGCGCGCCGGACGGGCTGAGCACGCCCGCCGCCTCGGCCGCCTCCAGCCGCGCCCGCGTGTTGACCGCCTGCAACCTGCCGCGCAGCGCGAAGATCCGCCCCAGATCCACGATGGGCACCACGCCGTTCAGCTTCATGTCCAGCCGGTTGCGATGCTCGCCCGAGCGGATCGTGGCGATCCCGCGCAGCAGCCCCAGCGGCGGCGTGTGCTTGAGCGAATTCGTAATCATATGCGCCACGAAGATCGAGTTGGCGCTGGCCGCGTTCAGGGTTTCGCTCCGCAACCCGTCGAACAGGCTGGTGTCGCCGCCGATCGGGCGCAGGTCGAACATGACGCTGGCCAGCATCTGCGCCTCCGGGTTCGGTTGCGCGATCCAGCCGGCGAAATAGTCGCGCCAGACGCGCAGCGGTTGCCGCCAGCGCGGCGTCATCGCCATCATCTCGCCGGGACAGTAGACATAGCCGCATTCGTTCAGCCCGTCGCAGACGAACCGGGCGAGCGCCTCGAAATAGGCCGCGTCGGCGTCGCTGGCCTCGTCATGCAGGATCAGGCAATTGTCCTGGTCCGATACGCCGGTCTGTTCCTGGCGGCCCTGGCTGCCGCAGGCCAGCCACAGGTAGGGCACCGGCGGCGGACCCAGCCGCGATTCGGCCAGCGCAAGCAGCCTGCGCGTCACGGTGTCGGCGATGTCGGTGATCAGCCGCGTGACCACCTCGTGGCGATTGCCGCCCGCCGTCAGCTGAACCAGCAGGCGCGGGATCTCGGCGGTGACCCGGGCCATGTCCGCGGCGCTGCCCGCGCGGGCGATGGCCGCGACCAGTTCGGCCGAACTGACCGCCTGAAACCGGGTCAGGTCGGTCTGGGACACGATGCCCAGCAGCTTTCCGTCCTCGCAGATCGGCACATGGCCGATGCCGTGCTCCATCATCATGTGCAGCACGTCCGACCCGATGGCCGAGGGCGACAGGGTCATCGGGTTCGGGGTCATCACCTCCGACACCGGGGTGTCGGGTGCGCGGCCGCGGGCCAGGACGCGCACGGTCAGGTCGCGGGTGGTCACGATCCCGGTCAGCCCGCCGGCATCGGTCACGCAGAGCGATGAAATATCCCGGTCGCCCATCAGCCTTGCGGCGTCATGCACCGGGGTACCGGGGGCGCAGGTGACGGGATCGGCCGCCATCAGGCTGCGGACCCGGCTCACCGCCAGATCGTTGCCGCGCGCGGTCGCGGGGCGGCGGCGGTCAAAGAATTTCCGCACCTGCCGGTGGTCGCGCATCAGCGCGTGGAACGCGGGCGCGGGCAGCAGCAGAAGCGTGGTATCGGCGGTCGCGCGCACCGAGGTGGCGGCCTTGCCCGCGCGCAGCAATCCGCGTTCGCCGAACGAGTTGCGCGGACCCAGCAGGGACACGGGAATGTCGTTTTCGTCCCGCACCTCGATCTCGCCACGGTGGACCAGATAGAGCCCGTCGAGCTCGGCCCCGCGTTCATAGACGCTATCGCCTGCCGCGAAGGAAAGGATCCGGAACTGCGGGGCAAGCCTGTCGAGCACCCCCGGCGCCAGCCCGTCATAGGGGTGGACCGAGGTCAGGAAACCCAGCAGGTCGTCGGCATCGGTAAGCGTCATGGCAGGCCTCTTGAATCGGATCGCCCCGCCCGGAAACCCGGACGGGGCAGGGGTGCGGGCCGGGACGGATCGCGCCCGGCCCGCACCCGCGTTCTCAGTGGTCCGCGGCAGCGGCCCCGGCGCCGCGCGGGATGCGGACGCTTTCGACCAGTTCCACGATGTCCTGCGGGATCGGCTTGGTCATGCCGGACACCAGATAGGCCACCGCGAAGTTGATGGCCGCGCCGACCGCACCGAACGAGGTGGACTTGATCGAGCCCAGCAGCGGATCGGCATCGGTGAACGCGTTGGTATCGGGGATGAAGAACCAGCCCTTGTGCAGGAAGATGTAGACCAGCGTGACGATCAGGCCGGCCAGCATCCCCGCGACCGCACCGGTGTTGTTCACCCTGGTCGAGAAGATACCCATCATCAGCGCCGGGAAGATCGACGCGGCGGCGAGGCCGAAGGCCAGAGCCACGGTCTGCGCGGCAAATCCCGGCGGGTTCAGGCCGAGATAGGTCGCGACCACGATGGCGATGGCCATGGCGATCCGTGCCCACATCAGTTCACCCTTTTCCGAGATCGAGGGGTTCAGCTGGCCCTTGATCAGGTCATGCGACACCGCCGAGGAAATCGCCAGCAGCAGACCTGCGGCGGTGGACAGCGCGGCGGCCAGGCCACCCGCGGCCACCAAGCCGATCACCCAGCTGGGCAGGTTGGCGATCTCGGGATTGGCCAGCACCAGGATGTCGCGGTTGAATTCCACGAACTCGTTGCCGTTCCAGCCGTTCTCGGCCGCCTTGGCCTGCATGTCGGCATTGCGGTCATTGTAGTACTGGATCAGGCCATCGCCGTTCTTGTCGAGGTGGTGCAGGATGTTGCCCTCGGCAATCGAGGCGTCGATCTGGGCCTGGATCTCGGCTTCGCCGCGCCCGTCGGGTGCGATGGTGACAAGGTTGTGATCCGGCTGAAGCAGGCTGACGGTCGCCTGCGGGTTTGCCGCGAGGAAAGCTGCCGCTTCGGTGGAGGTTTCCGGGGCAAAGCTCAGCAGGCCGGTCTTTTCCCAGGTTTCCATCCAGTCGTATTCCGGCGCGTTCTTGACCTGCTCGACCGAGACCGCCTCGGCGTTGGTGCCGTCCGGCCACATCAGCTCGGTGATGTTGAGCCGTGCCATCGCTCCCACCGCGGGCGCGGTCAGATAGAGCAGGGCGATGAACACCAGCGCCCAGCCGGCCGACCAGCGGGCATCCGCCACCCGCGGCACGGTGAAGAAACGCATGATCACATGCGGCAGGCCGGCGGTGCCGATCATCAGCGACAGCGTGAACAGCACCATGTTGAACGTATCGGCGTGATGGGTGGTGTATTCGGCAAAACCGAGTTCCACCACGATCGCGTCGAGCTTGGACAGCAGCGGCTCGCCCGAGGCGACGTGATCGCCGAACAGGCCCAGCGGCGGCACCGGGTTGCCGGTCAGCTGCAGCGAGATGAAGATCGCCGGGATCGTGTAGGCCATGATCAGCACGCAATATTGCGCCACCTGGGTATAGGTCACGCCCTTCATGCCGCCGAACACCGCATAGGCGAACACGACACAGGCGCCGATCAGCAGGCCGGTGGTGTTGCTCACCTCGAGGAAGCGGCCGAACGCCACGCCGACACCGGTCATCTGCCCGATCACATAGGTGGTCGATGCCACGATCAGGCAGATCACGGCCACCATCCGCGCGGTGGGCGAATAGAACCGGTCGCCGATGAATTCGGATACCGTGAACTTGCCGAACTTGCGCAGGTAGGGCGCAAGCAGCAGCGCCAGCAGCACATAGCCGCCGGTCCAGCCCATCAGGTAGGACGAGTTGTCATAGCCGGTAAAGGCGATCAGCCCGGCCATCGAGATGAACGAGGCGGCGGACATCCAGTCGGCGGCCGTGGCCATGCCGTTGGTGACCGGGTGCACGCCCCGGCCCGCGGCGTAGAATTCCGAGGTCGATCCGGCGCGCGCCCAGATCGCGATGCCGATATAGAGCGCAAAGGACGCGCCCACGAACAGCAGGTTGATGGTAAACTGGTCCATGGCGGGTTACTCCTCGTCCACGCCGAACTGGGCGTCCAGCCTGTTCATGCGCCAGGCGTAGTTGAAGATCAGCGCGAGAAATACCAGGATCGAGCCCTGCTGGGCGAACCAGAAGCCCAGATCGGTCCCGCCCACGGCAATTCCCGACAGCAGCGGGCGCAGCAGGATGCCGAACCCGAATGACACCAGCGCCCAGATCACGAGGCTGATGAGAATGATGCGCACATTCGCCGCCCAATAGCCCTTGTCGGCTTCGGCGGTGCTTGCGGCACTATTGGATTGGTCCGCCATGGCGGTTCCTCCTTCTTCCTCCGTTGATGGTCCCGATGAACAGGCCGGGACCGCTCCCTCACGTCACGGCATCGCGGTGCGCACGACGTCGGCCAGTTCCGATGCGATGGCGTCGATCGCGCCCATCGCATCCACCTTTCGCAGCACGCCCTTGTCGCCGTAGTAGGCGATCAGGGGCGCGGTCTGCGCATGGTAGGCGTCGAGACGGCTGGCCACCGTCTCGGCAGTGTCGTCGCTGCGGCGTTTCATGTCGGTGCCGCCGCATTTGTCGCAGGTGCCGGCCTTCGCGGTCGGCTTGAACCTGTCGTGATAGCCTTCGCCGCAATTGCCGCAGGTGAACCGCCCCGAGATACGGGCGATCATCGCCGCATCCTCGACTTCGAGGCTGACCGCCGCGCCGACCTGCTGCCCGGTCTCGGCCAGCAGCGCATCCAGCGCCTCGGCCTGGACCGTGGTGCGCGGGAACCCGTCCAGGATCACGCCGCGGGCGCAATCCGGTTCGGCCATGCGGTCGCGCAGGATGGCGGTCACGATGTCGTCGCTGACCAGCCCGCCGGCCTCCATCACCGCACGCGCGGCCTTGCCGGCCTCGGTGCCGGCGGCCACCGCGGCGCGCAGCAGGTCGCCGGTGGACAGTTGCACGAGACCGAAGCTGTCTTCCAGCATCCGGGCCTGGGTGCCTTTCCCGGCCCCCGGAGGGCCGAGAAGGATCAGAACGAAGGGTCGGGTCATGGTGTCGGCGTCCATCGCTGCGGTCCCCTACTTGGTGCGGTTCGAGATCAGGTCGTCGACCACGGACGGATCGGCCAGGGTCGAGGTGTCGCCGAGGCTGCCCACGTCGTTCTCGGCGATCTTGCGCAGGATGCGGCGCATGATCTTGCCCGAGCGGGTCTTGGGCAGGCCGGGTGCCCACTGGATCACGTCGGGCGACGCGATCGGGCCGATCTCGGTCCGCACCCAGCTGCGCAGTTCCTTGACCAGGTCGTCGCTGGGGTTCTGGTCGTTCATCAGGGTGACGTAGCAGTAGATGCCCTGGCCCTTGATGTCGTGCGGATAGCCGACCACGGCGGCTTCGGCGACGGCGGCATGGGCGACCAGCGCGCTCTCTACCTCGGCGGTGCCCATCCGGTGCCCCGACACGTTGATCACGTCATCGACGCGCCCGGTGATCCAGTAATCGCCATCCGCGTCGCGGCGGCATCCGTCACCGGTGAAGTAATAGCCCTTGTAGTCGCTGAAATAGGTCTGCTGGAACCGCTCGTGGTCGCCCCAGACCGTGCGCATCTGGCCGGGCCAGCTGTCCTTGATGCACAGCACGCCTTCGGTCGGGCTTTCGTGGATCTCTTCACCGCTCTGCGGTTCGAGCACGACCGGCTCGACCCCGAAGAAGGGTTTCATCGCCGCGCCGGGCTTGGTGGCATGGGCGCCGGGCAGGGGGGTCATCATGTGACCGCCGGTTTCGGTCTGCCACCAGGTATCGACGATGGGGCATTTGCCCTTGCCGACCACCTCGTTGTACCAGTTCCATGCCTCGGGGTTGATCGGCTCGCCCACTGTGCCGAGGAGCCGGATCGAGGACAGGTCGGATTTCTCGACGAACTGGTTGCCCTGGCCCATCAGGGCCCGGATCGCAGTGGGGGCGGTATAGAACTGGGTCACCTTGTGCTTTTCGCAGACCTGCCAGAACCGGCTGGCGTCGGGATAGGTCGGAACGCCCTCGAACATCACGGTGGTGGCACCATTGGCCAGCGGGCCATAGATGATATAGCTGTGGCCGGTGACCCAGCCGACATCGGCGGTGCACCAGAAAACGTCGCCTTCATGGTAATCGAAGGTGATTTCATGGGTCATCGCGGCAAAGAGCAGATAGCCGCCGGACGAATGCACGACGCCCTTGGGCTTGCCGGTCGATCCCGAGGTGTAGAGCACGAACAGCGGGTCCTCGGCGCCCATCGGGCGGGCCGGGCAATCCGGCGCCACCGTTTCCATCAGCGCATTCACGTCCACGTCGCGCCCGTTGATCCAGGTGGTCTGGTCGCCGGTATGCTTGACCACCAGGCAGCGCACCTTGTCCGAACAATGCAGCAGGGCGGCATCGGCGTTCGATTTCAGCGCGGTGCGGCGGCCGCCGCGCGGGGCGGTGTCGGCGGTGATGACCAGCTTGGCGCCGCAATCGTTGACCCGGTTGGCCAGCGCATCGGGCGAAAAGCCCGCGAACACCACCGAATGGATCGCCCCGATCCGCGCGCAGGCCAGCATCGCATAGGCCGCTTCGGGAATCATCGGCAGGTAGATCACCACCCGGTCGCCCCGCATCACCCCCTGGCTGAGCAGTACGTTGGCCATGCGGCAGACCTTTTCGTGCAGGTCCTTGTAGGTGATGTGCTGGGCGGGCGTGTCGGGATCGTCGGGTTCAAAGATGATCGCGGTCTGGTCGCCACGGGTCGCCAGGTGCCGGTCGATGCAGTTGGCGGCGACGTTCAGGACCCCGTCGGAAAACCAGTTGATGCTGACATTGCCATAGGAGAAATCGACATCCTTGACCGTGCTGTAGGGCTTGATCCAGTCCAGCCGCTTGCCCTGTTCGCCCCAGAAGCCTTCGGGGTCGGTGATCGAGGCCTTGTACATCTCGTCATACCGGGCGGCGTCCACATGCGCGCGGGCGACGGTGTCGTCAGATGGCGGATAAACCGTGGTATCGGGCTGTGTGGAATGCGGCATCTGAGGCTCCTCCCTCTGGCAAGATCTGTCAGGCCCGGCCCGGCGGGAATCATGTGCGGGGCGGGGCGGTTCCGTTACGTCGCGATAATAGCGGAGCGTGAAAAGAAGTGAACAAATTGTTGTTATGAAAGGATTTGCTTGTAAACGTTTTTTGCGTTCATCCGGGTTCTTGTAAATCCATCGCCGTGATGCTGAAAAATTGATGAAACGGCAAGAGATTGCCTGTCAAATTGGCGACGCAACGTCACGAATTGCTGGCGCTAACCGCGATTTTCCGTTCATTGCTCACAGCAGCGGTGGGTGCGACAAATTGTTTCGGTATGCATCTGCATACATACCTGTCGGTTGTCCGCCATCGAATCCGTTCGCGTGAAATGCCGGGGCTTGGCACCGGCGCGGTGCCGGGTTAGCCTTTTCTCCAAGCGGTCCGTGTAAAGGGGCCGCGCAGAGGGAGAAAACCACATGAACAAGATGCTGACCGGCGCCGCGGCCGCGTTGCTGACCACCGCGCTGGTATCCGAGGCTACCGCGCTGGAATGGAACGTATCCACCTGGGGCAAGCGCCGGGCCTTTACCGAGCACCTCGAGAAACTGGCCGAACTTGTATCCGAAAAGACCGGCGGCGATTTCACCCTGAACATCAGCTATGGCGGGCTCAGCAAGAATCGCGAGAATCTCGACGGTATCTCGATCGGGGCGTTCGAGATGGCGCAGTTCTGCGCCGGTTATCACCGCGACAAGAATCGCAGCCTCACCGTGCTGGAACTGCCCTTCCTCGGCGTGAACACGCTGGAAGAGGAGGTGGCCGTCAGCAACGCGGTCTATGCCCACCCGGCCGTTCAGGATGAAATGGCGCAGTGGAATGCCAGGCTGCTGATGACCTCGCCGATGCCGCAATACAATCTCGTCGGCACCGGCGAGCCGCGCGACGAGCTGTCGGAATTCGAAGGCATGCGCGTGCGTGCGACCGGCGGCATCGGCCAGGCGTTCGAGGCCGTCGGCGCGGTGCCGACCTCGATGACCGCGACCGAGGTCTACAACGCGATGGAAAGCGGCGTGATCGACACGGCCGCCTTTGCCCAGCACGCGCACCTGTCCTTTGGCACCATCAACCGTGCCGACTGGTGGACGGCGAACCTGAACCCCGGCACGGTGAACTGCCCGATCGTGGTGAATGTCGACGCCTATGAGGCGCTCACCGATGACCAGCGCGCGGCGCTCGACAGTTCGGTCGACGAGGCCATTGCCCATTACCTGGCCAATTACGGCGAGCTTCTGAAACGCTGGGACAGCGTCCTGGAGGAAAAGAAGGTCGAAAAGGTCGTGCTGTCCGACGAGGTGCTGGCCGAGTTCCGCGCCAAGGCCGCCGATCCGGCCCGGGACCAGTGGATCGAGGAAATGAGCGCGCAGGGCCTGCCCGCGCAGGAGCTCTACGATCTGGTGATGTCCACGCTGGAGCAGACGCGCGCCGGCAACTGACGCGTCCGGTCCGGGTGCGCAGCCGTGCCCGGACCGTTGCCCGATCCACAACACGATCAGGAGATACCGGATGGCCGGACATCACTCGGTTCTGGAGGATGACAGCCTGCTCAGCCGGCTTGACCGGCGGCTGCTGGGGCTGGAGCGGGTCCTGGCGCTGCTGAGCGGGCTGGCGGTGTTTTCGCTGATGCTGCTGGCGGTGCGGTCGGTCGGCGGGCGGGTGACGCTGAATGCGCCGCTGCCCGGATATGTGGACTGGATCGAACAGGCAATGCCGCTGATCGCGTTCATGGGCATCGCCTATGTGCAGCGCGACGGGGGCCATATCCGCATGGACATCCTGATCGGCCGCCTCAGGGGCCGGGCGCTGTGGCTGGCGGAACTGGTGTCGGTCCTGCTGATGCTGGCGCTGATGGTCGCGATGGTCTGGGGCAGCTGGGCGCATTTCCTGCGCAGCTTCGATTTCGCCGCGCCCTTGTGGAGCCGCGACAGCACCATCGACATCGGCCTGCCGATCTGGCCGGCAAAGCTGCTCGCGCCGATTGCGTTCTCTGTGCTGTGCCTGCGGCTGCTGTTGCAGGCCTGGGGCTATGGGCGGGCCTTTGTCACCGGGGCCACGGCGCCGGTGGCGGTGCCGCTGATCCAGGACGCGGCGGCGCAGGCCGCGGCCGAGGCCGAACAACTCGAAGGGCAGGACTAGGCGCATGGACACGATCGAGATCGGCCTGTGGGTGACGGGGGGCCTGCTGGTGCTGGTGGTCGCCGGCATGCGGGTGGCCTTTGCCGCCGGGCTTGCCGGGCTGGTCGGGCTGGTGCTGGTGTTCTGGGCCAAGCGCGATTTCGGCGCCGAACATCTGGGCTGGGCGCTGACGGTCGCAATCAAGACGGCCGGGCAGGTTCCCCATTCCAAGGTCGCCAGCCAGGCGCTGAGCCTGATCCCCACCTTCATCCTGATCGGCTATCTCGCCTATTACGCGGGGCTGACGCGGGCGCTGTTCGAGGCGGCCAAGCGGTGGATTGCATGGGTGCCGGGCGGGCTGGCGGTGTCGACGGTCTTTGCCACCGCCGGGTTTGCCGCGGTGTCGGGGGCATCGGTCGCCACCTCTGCCGTGTTTGCGCGCATCGCCATCCCCGAGATGCTCGCGGCCGGTTACAACAAGCGGTTCGCCGCGGGCGTGGTGGCCGCGGGCGGGACGCTGGCCTCGCTGATCCCGCCCTCGGCGATCCTGGTGATCTACGCGATCATCGTCGAACAGGATGTCGGCAAGCTGCTGCTGGCAGGCTTCATCCCCGGTGCGTTCTCGGCGCTGATCTACGGGCTGCTGATCGTCGGCATCGCGATGGTGTTCAAATCGGTCGGTCCGCCGATCACCGGGTTCACCTGGCGCGAACGGCTGGTGTCGCTGCCACCGGCGCTGCCGATCGTCTTCGTCGTCGTGATCATCATCTGTTTCGTCTACAACCCGTTCGGCGGCGATGCCTGGGGAACGCCCACCGAGGGCGGCGCACTGGGGGCCTTCGTCGTGTTCTGCATGGCGCTGTGGCGCGGGATGCGCTGGGCCGAGCTGAAATCGGCCCTGCTGGAAACCGCCAAGCTGACGGTGATGATCTTTACCATCATCTGGGGCGTGCTGGTCTATGTCCGTTTCCTGGGTTTCGCCGATCTTCCCGGCGCCTTCTCGGACTGGCTGACCGGGCTCGAGATGTCGCCGATGCTGATCCTGATCTGTATCCTGCTGGCCTATGCGGTGCTGGGCATGTTCATGGATGCGATCGGGATGCTGCTGCTGACATTGCCGGTGGTCTACCCTGCGGTGATGGCGCTCAACGGTGGCGAGTTCGTGACCGCGGCCGACAGCACCTTTGGCATGTCGGGGACGATGTGCGCGATCTGGTTCGGCATCCTGGTGGTGAAGATGGCCGAGTTCTGCCTGATCACGCCGCCCATCGGGCTCAACTGCTTTGTCGTCGCCGGCGTGCGCCCGGACCTGTCGGTGCAAGACGTGTTCCGCGGGGTGACGCCGTTCTTCATCGCCGACGGGGTGACCATCGCGCTGCTGGTCGCGTTTCCGGGCATCGTCCTCTATCTGCCGCGTCTTGCGGGCTGATCGGGATGGCGCGGGGGCAGGGGAGATTCGCAGGCACAGGCGGTATCCGGACCTGCCCCGCAACCCATGGTTGACGTTGCGTAAGCGGATGTGTTGCGCCGGGTAAACACTCCGTGATCGGCGCGGCGGAATTTGCCAATGAAAACGCCGGTTGCAGGAATGTTCCGGATTTCCCGACTTTACACGGAACCGGGTCTGCCGCCATTCTGGGTGCAGATCGATTTTCCCGGCGGTGGCTGTCAGGGGCGGGCGGTGCCCTCCTTGCCGACAGGCCGAGACCGGGAAAGCCGGACCGGGGCCGCTGCATGAACGCGAGCCGTGGGCCGGTGGTCCGGCAGCGGGACATGACCGCGGACCGTCGATACGAGACCGTTCCCGTTCGAGCTTCTTCCATAATCCACTCACGAGACATGAACAGGGTCGCTGCGTCTGGTTACGCAGGATGTTCCGGAATGTCGGTGCATGCGACCCGCCTGTTGTAGCGAGTGCCGTCCCTATTCAGGATGGCCGGATAGAAGAGGACATTGCGAACAGAACATGCATTTCATCGATCAATCCCCGGCATACAGCCTCAAGTCCATTTCCCTGGACAGGGCCATAGCGGAAGGCCGCGCGCGGCTGACGCTGGCGCCGGGTGCGGAACGGCTGACCGCCTGTTTCCGTCCTGAACTCGAGATCGCAAATGCCTTTGACCGCGCCATTCATGCGCGGTTGAAATTCAGCGATCTCTCCACCCCGCAGAAACTGGATCTTCTGGCCGAAGAGCTTCTGCCGGGTTTCTACCGCCCTGAATGCCTGCCCTCGACGGGGCGGGATGTCTGGACCGTGCAGTTCCTCGTGGACGGCACGGCCGACAGGGTTTTGCAGATGGATGCCTCGGGCATCCGCATCATTGACGACGGGGCTTCGGACCCGGCGATTATTTTGGAGACCGATATCATGACACTTATGGCAATTCTGCGTTCGACCATTGCGGACTATCACCTGAACCCCCGCGCCCCGGAACCGACACCGGCGATCGCGTCGGGCATCCAGGCGCTCAGCAGCAATGAGGCGTCCGAGATCCGCGGCGGCATGCCCGTGCCCGATCCGGCGCAGTTCAGCGACGAAGGCAACGAGGGCGACGAAGCCAACGAAGGCAACGAGGATGACGAGGGCGACGAGGGCAACGAGGGCAACGAGGGCAACGAGGACAACGAGGGCAACGAAGCCGACGAAGGCGACGAGGGGGACGAGGCCAACGAGGGTGACGAAGGCGATGAGTTCAACGAAGGCAATGAGGGCAATGAGGGTAACGAGGACAATGAGGGCAACGAGGGCGACGAGGGCAACGAGGGCAACGAGGGCAACGAGGGCAACGAGGATAACGAAAACAACGAGTCCATCTTTCCCGGCGATGAATTCAACGAGGGCAACGAGGACAACGAGGGCAATGAGGGTGACGAGGGTGACGAAGGCAACGAGGGCAATGAAGGCAATGAAGACAACGAGGGCAACGAGGGTAACGAAGGCGACGAGGGCGATGAGGCCAACGAAGGCGATGAGCGTGACGAAGGCGATGAAGGCGACGAGATGAACGAAGGCAACGAGGACAACGAGGGCGACGAGGGCGACGAAGGCAACGAGGGCGAAGAAGCCAACGAGGGGAATGAAGGCAACGAGGCTGACGAAGGCGACGAGGGCAATGAAGGTAACGAGGGTAATGAGGGCAACGAGGGTAATGAGGGCAACGAGGGTAATGAGGGCAACGAGGGTAATGAGGGCGACGAGGGTAACGAAGGCAATGAGGGCAATGAGGGTAACGAGGGCAACGAGGGCAATGAAGGAAACGAAGGCAACGAGGGGAATGAAGGCAATGAGGGCAACGAGGGTAATGAGGGCAACGAGGGTGATGAAGGCGACGAGGGTGACGAAGGTGATGAGGGTGACGAAGGCAATGAAGGCAACGAGGGCAACGAAGGCAATGAAGGTAACGAAGGCAATGAAGGCAATGAAGGTAACGAAGGTAATGAGGGCAACGAGGGCAATGAAGGCAACGAGGGTAACGAGGGCAATGAGGGTGATGAAGGTGACGAGGGCGACGAGGGCAATGAGGGTAACGAAGGCAACGAGGGCAATGAAGGCAACGAGGGCAATGAAGGCAACGAGGGTAACGAGGGCAATGAGGGTGATGAAGGTGACGAGGGCGACGAGGGCAATGAGGGTAACGAAGGCAATGAGGGCAACGAAGGCAACGAGGGTAACGAGGGCAATGAGGGTGATGAAGGTGACGAGGGCAACGAGGGCAATGAGGGTAACGAAGGCAATGAGGGTAACGAAGGCAATGAGGGTAACGAGGGCAATGAGGGTAACGAGGGCAATGAAGGTAACGAAGGCAATGAGGGTAACGAAGGCAATGAGGGTAACGAGGGCAATGAGGGTAACGAGGGCAATGAAGGTAACGAAGGCAATGAGGGCAACGAAGGCAACGAAGGAAACGAAGGTAACGAAGGAAACGAAGGTAACGAGGGTAACGAGGGCAATGAGGGTAACGAGGGCAATGAGGGTAACGAAGGCAATGAGGGTAACGAGGGCAATGAGGGTAACGAAGGTAACGAAGGCAACGAGGGCAATGAGGGTGATGAAGACGACGAAGGTGACGAGGGGAACGAGGGTAATGAAGGAAACGAAGGCAATGAGGGCAACGAGGGCAATGAAGGAAACGAGGGCAACGAAGGCAACGAGGGGAACGAGGGCAATGAAGGAAACGAGGGCAATGAAGGCAACGAGGGCAACGAAGCCGTTGCGGCTTCGGCGGCGCCTGTCGCGGCGGCTGCGGCTCCCGATGACGGCTCGTGCGGTGGCTATGCCTGCGGTGCCGATGGCGGGGCGGATGACGGCGATGCCTGTGGCGCGGATGCCTGTGCAGTTGACGCGGGCGGTGCCGGTGGCGGCGGTGCCGGCGACGATGGCATGTTCGGCGCCGATCTTGCCGGGGGTCTCGATGACGGATCGATCGATCCCGGTGTCTGATCGCCTGATCTGACCTTCTGGTCCGAAAGATGCGGGGCGGCCGGTGCGAGATGCACCGGCCGCC
Organism: Pukyongiella litopenaei; assembly: GCF_003008555.2. Taxonomy (NCBI): domain Bacteria; kingdom Pseudomonadati; phylum Pseudomonadota; class Alphaproteobacteria; order Rhodobacterales; family Paracoccaceae; genus Pukyongiella; species Pukyongiella litopenaei. Next base: position 3,396,556 of record NZ_CP027665.1, read on the forward strand.
TTGCCATGTGCGATCACAGATTGCCGGCCTGGCTGTTCCGGCCTGACCCGCCGCGCGGTCCGGATCGGGGGCCAGCCATACCCGCGCCATTGACGGGGGGCTGGTCACCCGGTTGCCCGACGCGGTAAGGGGATGCGGGAGAGACCAGGAGGGACCAGAAGCCATGCCGAATCCGCTATACGATGTCTTGTTCGGGGGTCATGCGGACAGCGGGCGGGTATTCCTGCATCTGCCCGATGGCGAAAGCCTGACCTATGGCGCCTTCGTGGCGCTATCGGCGCGGCTGGCCCATGCGCTGACCGGGTGCGGGCTGCGGGCGGGCGACCGGGTCGCGATGCAGGTCGACAAGTCGCCGCAGGCGCTGGCGGTCGTGGCCGCCTGTGCGCAGGCGGGGCTGGTGTTCCTGCCGCTCAACACCGCCTACACGGCGGGCGAGGTGGCCTATTTCGTCGAGAACAGCGGCGCCGGGCTGTTCATCTGTCCATCGGCCAGCCGCGCGGCGATGGCGCCGATGGCCGCGCGCTGCGGCGCCCGGCTCGAAACGCTCGACGCGGATGGCACCGGATCGCTGATGGCGCTGGCCGACGGGTGCCCTGCCGTGTTTCCAACCGTCGACCGCGGCGGGGACGATCTCGCGGCCTTTCTCTATACCTCGGGCACCACGGGGCGGTCCAAGGGCGCGATGCTGACCCAGGCCAACCTGCTGAGCAATGCCGAGACTCTGGTCGATTACTGGCGGTTCAGCGCCGACGACGTGCTGCTGCACGCGCTTCCGATCTTCCACACCCACGGGTTGTTCGTGGCCACCAACATCACCCTGCTGGCGGGCGGGTCGATGATCTTCCTGCCGAAATTCGACCCGGACGCGGTGATCGAGGCGCTGCCGCTTGCCACGTCGATGATGGGGGTGCCGACCTTCTATACCCGCCTGCTGGACGATCCCCGCCTCACCCGTGACCTGGCCGCGCATATGCGCCTGTTCGTGTCGGGCTCGGCGCCGCTGCTGGCCGAGACCCATGAACGGTTCGAGGCCCGCACCGGGCATCGCATCCTCGAACGCTACGGCATGACCGAAACCAACATGAACACCTCGAACCCCTATGAGGGCGACCGGCGGGCCGGAACGGTCGGCTTTCCGTTGCCGGGGATCGACCTGAAGATCACCGACCCCGACAGCGGCGCGACCCTGCCGCACGGCGAGATCGGCCAGATCGAGGTGCGCGGGCCGAACGTGTTCAAGGGCTATTGGCAGATGCCGGACAAGACCGCGGCCGAGCTGCGCGCGGACGGGTTCTTCATCACCGGCGACCTGGGCCGGATCGACGGCGATGGCTATGTCCACATCGTCGGGCGGAACAAGGACCTGATCATCTCGGGCGGCTACAACATCTATCCCAAGGAGATCGAGCTGCTGCTCGACGACCGGCCCGGCGTGCTGGAAAGCGCGGTGATCGGGGTGCCGCATCCCGATTTCGGGGAAACGCCGGTGGGCCTGCTGGTGGCCGAGCCCGGCGCCACGCCGGATCTCGACGCCATCGCGGCATCGCTGGCCGAAACGCTGGCGGGGTTCAAACGCCCGCGCAAGCTGATCGTCGTCGGCGAACTGCCCAGGAACACCATGGGCAAGGTCCAGAAGAACATCCTCAGGGATAGATATGCGGATCTTTACCGGGGGACCGGGCAGGCGGAATAGACGCCCCGTCCTGCCTACGGGATTTCCCCGGTTGATGCGTTACCGGGTTGCATCGATATTTAAACGCTGCAGGTGATTCGCCGCATCCGCGCTCCCGGTTCAGCCCTTTGGAGTCTAACCAAAACCTCAGGAGGGCGGCATTTTAGGCAATTCCACCTAAGGTAGAGCGTCGCACTCACAACGGTGTCAAATCGGTCCGAATTCGCCGTTTCTGCGGTCGCAATAGGCGAAATTCCGCTTCCTTCGGTGCCCCGTATCGGCTAGGTTCAACATGTCCAATTACAGGACGAACTGAACGGTCACGGGGGCGACCGCGCGGTACTGCATCGAAGGATGCGCTGTCACAAGTAGCGAGTGTTTCGGGCCTCTGGTCCACCGCATCGCCCACGCCTTGACCGGGAACCATAGGTCCGGAGTTAACGGGTGTATTTTTCTGCTCCTGACGGAGCGGCAGCGTAACCAGAGATATACAGATGCCGCCGTGTCGTCAGCCGGATCCTTCAAAACCGTGTGTGTGGTTATATAGGTGAGTGAGGTTCTGCGCAGTTGTGTGTGTGCTGCGAGATAGTTGGTGTTAGTGAGTGTGTGTGAGTGGACCGATGGTGACGCCATCGGGGCAAGGGTAAGGGTTGACCACGGGGTCGAAGGTTCGGGTCTTGATTAAGTGGCCGAACGGCCGGTTCGGGTCTGGTACGCCTGGACAACGGCGGTAAAGAGGCGGGCAGCGGATGGGGATCCGTTGCCCGTCACTGTTTTGGGGTATCTTTCCGGGGGACCGTGCGGGCCGTATATCCCGGCGATGATTCACATGAGGGCGTGGCCCGAGATCTGGCCCGAGATCTATGACATCCCGTCGCGATTGCCGGCGTGCCAGGCCTGCCAGTCCTCCGGCGTGTCGAGGTCGGTTCTCGCGCGTTGGCCGGGCAGGGACACCAGACAGACACGGTCACCGGCCGCCGCCAACGCCGCGCGGCCGCCACCATCGCCGGTCAGTTTCAGAAATTCGGGGAACAGCGCCCGCGCGACCACCACCGGATGCCCCGGCCGGTTGTCCTCGGTGGCGCCGCGCCACGCCAGGATATCCGAGTGCAGGTCGACCGCGGCGAATACCGCCGCCAGGTCGGACGGCTGCAGCGCGGGCAAGTCGCCCAGCAGCAGCATCGCCGCCGGGGCGGTGTCCGGCACGGCGGCAAAGGCCGCCCGAAGCGATGCGTTCATGCCCTCGGCTGCCTGTGCGACCTCCAGCGCTGTCACCCCGAGCCCGGCCAGCGCCGCGTGGCGCGGATGCGGCGCGCGAGGCAGGGCGACGATCACCGGACCGGCGGTCACCGCGCGCGCCATCCGCGCCTGCCGGGCCAGCAGGGGCTGGCCGCCGACCTCTTCCATCAGCTTGTCGCGCCCGCGCATCCGGGTCGATCCCCCGGCGGCGAGGATCAGGATCGGCAGGTCGGTGACAGGGGCCATCGTTCAGCCGCGCATCCGGGTGCCATCGGCATCGAAGAGCGGTGTCGTGACCAGCCGCGCCGGACGCATCTGGCCGAGGATCTCGATATCCACCGCCACCCCCTCGGCAATCCGGTCAGCGGGCAGGAACCCGAGGGCAACCGAGTGTTCCGCATGGTGCGAATAGCCGCCGGAGGTGCAGAAGCCCTGCACCCTGCCGTTGAGCCAGATCGGTTCGTAGCCCTGCACATCCGCGTCGTCGGCATCGACCAGGAACGCCGCCAGCCGCCGCGCGGGGCCGGTGTCGCGCTCGGTCTCGGCGGCGGCGCGGCCGATGAAATCGTTGTCTTTCCCGAAGGCGATGAACCGGTCCAACCCGGTTTCGGCGGCGGTATAGTCGGGCGAGTAGTCCCGCAGCCACGAGCCAAAGAACTTGTCGAGCCTGAGCGACATCATCGCCCGCATCCCGAACGGGGTGATGCCATAATCCTGCCCGGCGGTCCAGAGCGTGGTCCACAGCTGCCGCTGGCCCATCGGGTCGCAATAGATCTCGAACCCCAGATCGCCGGTATAGCTGACCCGCTGCACCGTGCAATCGGTCATGCCGATCACCATATGCGCCACGTCGAGGAACCGCAGGGCCGCGACATCATCGCGGGTGCAGGCGGCCAGGACCGCGCGCGCCTTCGGCCCGGCGACCTGGAACCCGGTGCGCCTGTCGCTGACATTCTCGACGGTGACACCGGGGGCCCGGTGCTGTCCGAACCAGCGCATGTGAAAATTCTGGCTGCCATAGGACGCCGTGAGCTGAAAGTCGTCGTGGGCGAGGCATGAGATGGTGAAATCCCCGATCAGCCGGCCGCGCGGCGACAGCATCGGCGTCAGGCTCAGCCGGCCCGGGGCCGGCACCCGTCCCGCCATGATCCGGTCCAGCCAGTCGCGCGCGCCGGGCCCCGCGACGCGATACTTGCCGAAATTGTGGATCTCGTTGATGCCGACGCTGCCGCGGACCGCGCGCACCTCGCGACCGGTGGCGGCAAAGGCGTCCGAGCGGCGGAAGGAGGGTGTCTCGTGCCCCGGTTCATCGCCCTGCGCGAAATAATTGGCGACCTCCAGCCCGTATTGCTGCCCCCAGACCGCGCCGAGCCCGGTGAAGATGTCATACATTGGCGTGGTGCGGTTGGGGCGTGCGGCGGGTTTTTCCTCGTTCGGGTAGGCGACGGAAAACCGGGTCTGGTAGTTTTCGACCACCTTGGGCCGGGTGTAGCCGGGGCTGATCCAGTCGCCGAACCGCGCCACGTCGAGCGCGAAGACATCGCGTTCCGGCTCGCCCTCGATCATCCATTGCGCCAGCGTCAGGCCGACGCCGCCGCCCTGGCTGAACCCGGCCATGACCCCGCAGGCGGACCAGTAGTTGCGCATCCCCGGCACCGGCCCGACCAGCGGGTTGCCGTCCGGGGCAAAGGTGAACGGCCCGTGGATCACCGATTTCACCCCGGCCTCGGCCAGCACCGGGAACCGGCGATAGGCAAATTCGATACTGTCGGTGATCTTGTCGAAATCGTCGGGCAGCAATTCGTGGCCGAAATCCCAGGGCGTGCCATCCACCGCCCAGGGGCGGCAGGGCTGTTCATAGAAGCCGATGCACAGCCCGCGGCCTTCCTGCCGCAGATAGCTTTCGCCGGCCGGGTCCATGACATGGGGGTGTTCATGCCCGGCCTCGTAGATCGCCGGAATGTCGTCGGTGACGATATACTGGTGCTCCATCGGGTGCAGCGGAAAATAGACCCCCGCCATCGCGCCCACCTCGCGCGCCCAGAGCCCGCCCGCGTTGACAAGATGTTCGGCGTGGATCGTGCCCTTGTCGGTGACGACATCCCAGCTACCATCGGCGCGCTGGTTGGTTTCGACCACCATGCAGCGGGTTTCGATCGCGGCCCCGCCCATGCGCGCGGCCCGGGCATAGGCATGGGTGGTGCCGGACGGGTCCAGGTGGCCGTCGAGCGGATCGTAGAGCGCGCCGATGATGCCGTCGAGATTGGTGATCGGCGACAGCTTCGCGATTTCCGCAGGCGTGACGATCTCGGTTTCCAGCCCCATGAACCGGTGCTTGGCCCGCTCGGCCAGCAGCATGTCGAACCGGTCGCGGTTGTCGGCCAGCGTGATGCCGCCGACATGGTGCAGCCCGCAGGACTGGCCGGTGATCTCTTCGAGTTCGCGATAGAGCCGGATCGTATAGCCCTGCAGGGCGGCCATGTTGGTGTCGCCGTTGAGCGTATGGAACCCGCCCGCCGCATGCCAGGTCGAGCCGCTGGTCAGTTCCGACCGTTCCAGCAGCATGACATCGGACCAGCCCAGCTTGGTCAGGTGATACAGCACCGAACAGCCGACGACGCCGCCACCGATCACTACGACGCGGGTGGTGGTTTGCATGGAACGCTCCGTTGGTTCGGGATGGGCCTCGCTGTCCAGTTTTTGCGCTTTGCGGCTCATCGCTTGTCGCTGAGCGACAGGATATGTCGTTTGGAGGCTGCGGCACCCCGGAAACCGGCGGGGCATTGACCCCGGGGCCGGGGGTCAGGGGTCAGGGGTCGGTGCCCGGATCGTCCCGGTGCGGACCGGATCGCGCCCCGGCAGAAACCCGGCCTAAAGCGGCCGGATCTTCAGCGCCGTGACCCTGTTGCCCTCGCGTGCCGTGACCTCGAACCGGAACCCGTGGAAGGAAAACACCTGCCCCGGCGTCGGGATCGTCTGCGCTTCGTGGATCACCAGGCCCGCGACGGTGTTGGCCTCGTCATCGGGCAGGGACCAGTCGGTGGCGCGGTTCAGGTCGCGGATCGTCGTGGCGCCATCGACCAGGTATTGCCCGTCGCTGGTGCGTTTGACCATCTGTTCGGCGTCGAGGTCGAATTCATCCGCGATCTCGCCCACGATTTCCTCGAGGATATCCTCGAGTGTGATCAGCCCGCGCAGCGACCCGTATTCATCCACCACCAGCGCGAAATGGGTCCGCCGCCGCAGGAACTGCCGCATCTGGTCGTCCAGCGTGGTGGTGTCGGGCACGAAATAGGGGGGCTTGGCCACGTCGGTGATACGGAACCGCGACAGCGCCGCATTCGGGTCGTCCTGGCCGCTGACCGCACCGTGGATCGCGCGCAGCAGGTCCTTGGCATGGACGACGCCGACGATGTTTTCCGGTTCGTCCCGGAACACCGGCAGGCGCGTATGCGGGCTGTCGAGACATTGTTTCAGGATCGTCCCCGGATCGCTGGCGGCGTTGATCATCTCGATCCCCGACCGGTGCAGCATGATTTCCTCGACGGCCCGTTCGCTCAGGTCCAGCGCGCCGAGGATGCGGTCGCGGTCTTCCTTTTCGACGACGCCTTCGGAATGGCCCAGTTGCAGCGCACCGGCGATTTCCTCGCGCACGGCGAGGATGTGGCTGTCGGGGTCGGTCTGCACGCCGAACAGCCGCAGCACCCCGCGCACCAGCATCCGCACGGCGGCCACCATGGGGGCAAACACCGTGATGATCGCGCCGATCACCGGGGCGACGGCGGCGGCGGCCTTTTCGGCGTTGGTGATCGCATAGGTCTTGGGCAGCACTTCGGCAAAGACCAGAACCAGCAGCGTCATCACCAGCGTCGCCAGCGCCACGCCGCTTTCGCCAAACAACCGGGTGAACATCGCCGTCGCCAGCGCGGCGGCGAGAATGTTGACCAGGTTGTTGCCCAGCAGGACCGACCCGATCAGCCGTTCGTTGTCCTCGGTGATGCGCAGGGCCCGCGCCGCGCCGCGCGACCCCTTGTCGGCCTGCATGCGCAATTTGCCCCGCGACGCCGCCGTCAGCGCGGTTTCCGAGCCGGAAAAGAAGGCCGACAGCACCAGCAGCAGCAGGATCGCGCCCGCCGAGATCCAGAACGCGCTGTCAGCCCATGTGGAAGAGGCGTCCATCTGTTCTCAAATGTCCTTGACCATCACATGGTTATGGGCGTCCGCGCGCGGGCAATCAAGACCCGTCGCCATCGGAATCCCGCGCCAGCGGGTGATGTTCCAGCACAAGCTCGGCAAGCCGGGCGTCGAGAACATGGGTGTAGATCTCGGTGGTCGCCAGGTCGGCATGTCCCAGCAGCGTCTGGATCGACCGCAGATCGGCGCCGTTGGCCAGCAGGTGGGTGGCAAAGGCGTGGCGCAGCTTATGCGGGCTGACCTTGGACGGATCGACTCCGCCGGCCACCGCCAGTTCCTTGATCAGCAGGTAGAACCGGTGCCGGGTCAGGTGGCCGGCGCTGCTGCGCGACGGGAACAGGAACCGGGACGGCGCGTGGCCTTTCGCTTCGCGGTCGGCCTCGGTCTCGTCGCGAGCCGTCAGCCAGTCGGCCAGCGCCGCGCGGGCGGGCGGCGACAGCGGCACCATGCGTTCCCTGCCACCCTTGCCCCGGATCAGCAGCATGCGCGGATCGCCGCGTGTCGTCGATACCGGCAGGGCCACCAGTTCGCTGACCCGCATGCCCGTGGCATAGAGCAGTTCCATCAGGCAGCTGTTCCGCAGCCGGTCCGCCGGGGCGCGGCCGGTGTGGCGGGCCGCCTCGAGCAGGCGGTCGACCTCGTCCACCGCCAGCGTGCCGGGCAGGCGTTTGTCGCGGCCGGGGCCGCTGATCTGGATCGCCGGATTGTCGCCGCGCCAGCCCTCGTCGAAGGTAAAGTGGAACAGCTGCCGGATCGCCGAGAGCCGCCGCGCGCGCGTGGACCGCGCGAGCCCCTGGGCATCGCAATGGATCAGGTAGCGTTCGACCGCGTCCCGGTCGGCCTGCGCGAAACCGCTGCCCTGCCGGTCGAGCCATTCGGCGAAATCCTTGAGGTCGCGGCCATAGGCCAGCAGGGTGTTGGTCGCCGCGCCCATCTCGGCGGCCTGCGCTTCGAGAAACTGCGCAATCCAGTCATGCGGATGGGCCGGGGCGGTCATGCCCGGTGCCTGTCGAGCAGCATCAGCTGCAACGCCGCGCGCCGCGCGCTGTCTTCCAGACCGACCGCCCGCAATGTCGCCAGCGCGCCCGACAGGCTCGTCGGATCGCCCTCGGCGCCGCGGTCGAGCAGGCTGATCGCGCGCAGGATGGCCGCCCCCAGCTGGTGGGTTTCCAGCAGGTGGAGGATCTCGGCGGGCGGTTTCGCACCGGGTGCGAAGCCTTCGGCTATGGCCTCAGCGGTGGCATCGGGGGCCGGGACCGTGCCCGGGTCACCCTCGGCCAGCGCGGTCAGGAACCCGGTCGCGGGGCTGTCATCGGGCGGCTGGCGCGCGGCTGTCTCGTAATCGGCCGACAGCAGCCGGATGCGCCAGGCAAGAGCATTGACGCGCGGGTCGTCCAGCCGCTGTTTAGCCAGCTGTTCGGCAAAGAGCGTGGCAAAGGCCACCTCGAGCCGCACATCGCGCATCGCGTCCCAGACCGGGGGCAGCGTGGCGGCCACCGCGTCGGCGTCCTGTCGGCCGAGCGCCGATTCGAAAGCCTGCAGGGCGGCAACCCGGTCCCAGACCCCGCCCGAGGCGGCGGGCGCCCGTTCCGTGTAGAGGCCGAGCAGCCGGTTCGGCGACAGGGCATTCATGCGGGCCAGCCGTTCAGCGGCTTCGATCTGGGCCTTCCAGCCGGCCACGTCGCGCAGATCGGCGGTGGCAAAGACACGCGGCAGGCGCGATGTGGTCAGCCGTTCGCCGATCGCCTCGTGCAGGCGGAACCCCAGCGGATCGGGATGTTCGGGGGCGGGCAGGGGGGCGGCGTCCTCGAATATCTCGGGGCTGAGAAACCGGTCGAGCAGCGCCAGCCGCGATTTCGGCAGCAGGTCGAGCGCATGAGCCGTTTCCAGCAGCAGGGCGGCGGTGGACCAGTCGCCGGCGCGGGCGGTGCAGGCGATCATCGCGTCATACCCCGGTGACAGATGCGGGGCGCGCAGCAGGTCGGCGCAGCTCGCATCCTCGTCCCCGGTCAGCAGGGTCGCATCGAACCAGCGCGCGAACCGCGCCGGTGTGCCGGTTCCCGCATGTTCCGCCAGCGCCTGCGCGGCATCGACCGCGCCGAGATCCAGCAGCCGGTCCAGCCGTGCCAGCAGCAGCGCCTCGCCATTCTCGGGCGGCGGCCGCGTTTCCGACAGCAGCAGCGTATAGAGCAGCGTCTGCATGGCCGGGCTGTCCTCGACCGGCGTGCGCGCGATCATCGCCGCCAGCTCATCGGCCCCGGAGCGTTCCCACAGGTCGGGCGGCAGGCCGGTGACCTTTGCGGATACCAGCCCCACCGGATCGGCCCGTTCGGCCAGCGGCGTCACCGAGACCGGCGGCAGCGCCGCGCCGTCGCTGACGGGCGGCTCGCTCAGAACCGGGCCCTGCCGCACCGGGGGCATGTCCTCGTTCAGCCATTCGATGGCCGAAAGCGGTGCCTGCGCGGCGGCGGCGAGCGGCAGCAGGATAACGGCGAGTGCCGCGTTAATCCGCATGCAACGTGACCGGCTGGCGAATCTCGCGGGTCGGCGCGTCGAAATCGGACCCGATCAGCGGGCCGATATAGGCGTAGGCGACAACCCCCAGGAACGCCAGGCACAGCAGGTAGAGCAGGAATTTGAACAGTTTGCGCGTCATGCCCGGATTGCCTCGTTCGAGTGTTTTGCCCAAGTTATATATGGCCTTTTGTCCAAGATCACGTCATTCAGGCCAGAATGGGTGGTTTTGAGCAAAATACCGGCACGGGCGTGGCACCGGATCACATGCCGGGGCGGTTGAAAAAGACCGTCGTCATGGTTGGTATGATGGGGGCGGGCAAGACGGCGGTGGGCCGGACGCTGGCCGCGCGGCTGGGTGTGCCGTTCCTGGACAGCGATGCCGAGATCGAACTGGCGGCCAACATGACCATCCCCGAGGTGTTCACCCGCGACGGCGAGCCGTTCTTTCGACGCAAGGAATCGCAGGTGATCGCGCGGCTTCTGGATCATGAATGTGGGATCCTGTCGACCGGCGGCGGGGCGTTCCTGCTGGCCGGAAACCGGCGGATGATCTCTGAGCGCGGCGTGTCGGTCTGGCTGAAGGCGGATATCGAGGTGCTGTGGAGCCGTGTCCGACGCAAGGACACGCGGCCGCTGCTGCGCACGCCCGATCCGCGCGCCACGCTCGAGGAGCTCTATGCCGCCCGTCGCGCCGCCTATGAAGAGGCGGACCTGACCGTGGTGTCCGACGGCCAGTCGTCGATCGCCGACATGGTGGACAAGGTGCTGGCCGCGCTGGCCGGGCGCCCGGATGTGCTGGAACCGAAAAAATGATACAAAGCGTTCATGTCGACCTGGGCGCGCGCGCCTATGACGTGGAAATCGGGCCGGGGCTGATCGCCCGGGCGGGGGCGCGGATTGCGCCGCTCCTGACGCGGCCGCGGGTGGCGGTTCTGACCGACGAAAAGGTCGCCGACCTGCATCTCGGGCCGCTGCGCGCGGGCTTGGCGGCGGACGGTATCGACATGGTGACGCTGGCCCTGCCGGCGGGCGAAGCCACGAAGGGCTGGCCGCAGTTTTCCCGCGCGGTCGAATGGCTGTTGGAGCAGAAGATCGAGCGCTCCGACGTGGTGGTGGCGCTCGGCGGCGGGGTGATCGGGGATCTGGGCGGGTTCGCGGCGGCGGTGCTGCGCCGGGGGGTGCGGTTCGTTCAACTGCCCACCACGCTGTTGGCGCAGGTGGACAGTTCGGTCGGCGGCAAGACGGGGATCAACACGCCGCAGGGCAAGAACCTTGTCGGCGCGTTTCACCAGCCGTCGCTGGTGCTGGCGGATATCGACGCGCTGGCGACGCTGGCGCCACGCGATTTTCTCGCCGGCTATGGCGAAGTGGTGAAATACGGCCTGCTCGGCGACGCGGGGTTCTTTGGCTGGCTGGAGGAGCACGGACCGGCGCTGGCGGCGGGAGACCGGGCCGCGCGGGTGCAGGCGGTGACGCGGTCGGTCCGGATGAAGGCCGATATCGTGGTCCGCGACGAAACCGAACAGGGCGACCGCGCGCTGCTGAACCTCGGTCACACCTTCTGTCACGCGCTGGAGGCCGCGACCGGCTATTCCGACCGCCTGCTGCATGGCGAAGGGGTCGCGATCGGCTGTGCGTTGGCGTTCGAGCTGTCGGCGCGGCTGGGCCTGTGCGCACAGGAAGACCCCAGCCGGGTCCGCGCGCATCTGCGCGGGATGGGGATGAAGACCGACCTGTCCGACATTCCCGGACCATTGCCCGATGCCGACGGGCTGCTGGCGCTGATGGCGCAGGACAAGAAGGTCGTGGACGGTCGGATGCGCTATGTGCTGGCGCGCGGGATCGGCGCGGCCTTTGTCACCGATGACGTGCCCGAAGGCGATGTGCGGGCGGTGCTGGCGGAGGCGTTGCGCCGATAAGGCCTGTCGATTTTCCGGTGAGCGGACCAGATCGGTCGCTCCAGCGGTCCTACCGGCCGCGCACGACCATGAGTTCGCCGACATTTTCGCGGGTGACATAGCCCAGCATCCGGCCCCCGCTGTCGCAGATCGCGACCGCCGGCGCCCCCTCATGCAACGCGTTCAGGACCGTTTCCAGCCCGGCGCCCAGCGGCACGCCGGGGATGCCCGTTTCCATGATCTCGCTGACCGGGCGGGTCCGGTTTCCCTCGCCGGTCAGTACCGAAAACAGGGCCGAGCGGGTGACGAACCCCAGCGGACGCCCCTCGGCGTCGATAACCGGGAATTCATGCTGGGTGGTGCGGATCAAGGCCTGCGCGGCGGCGGCGATGCTGTCCTGCGGGCCGAGCGCTTCGAAGCGGGTGATCATCGCATCGCGGGCCACCAGCCGGCGGGTCGCGGCGCGCATCGCCACGTCCTGGCTTTCGGCTCCGGCGGCGACAAAGACAAAGACCGCGATCAGGATCAGGATCGGGTTGCCCGAACTCAGCCCCCAGAACCCCAGCCCGAAGGCAAGGCCCTGGCCCGCAAGCGCGGCGGCGCGCGTTGCCGTCACCCGGTCGGTGAAGAGGCACAGGACCGCGCGGAACACCCGTCCGCCATCCATCGGAAAGGCGGGTATCAGGTTGAACAGGGCCAGGAACAGGTTGACCGTGGCCAGTTGTCCCAGCAAGCCGGACCCGGACAGGTCGCCGCCGCCGCCGGGGAGAAACACCGGTGCCGCGCCGAGCAACAGCACCAGGGCCAGCCAGATCACGATATTCACCGCGGGGCCGGCCAGCGCCACGATGATCTCCTGCCGGGGGTTCTCGGGCATCCGTTCGAGCCGCGCCAGCCCGCCGATCGGCAGCAGCGTGATGTCGGGTGTGTGAATGCCGAACCGGCGCGCGGTCAGCGCATGGCCGAACTCGTGAGCGACCACGCAGGCGAACAAGGCCAGCACGAACAACAGGTTGTTGACCGCACCGGCCCAGCCGCTTTCGGTATAGGCCGCGAACCCGACCCAGGCCAGCAACAGGAAAAAGGTGACGTGAACGCGAAGTTCCGATCCGAACAGCCGCCCGATCGAAAAGGACCACGTCATTATCTGCGCCTTTCAGTCGATTGGTCCGGGCGGGCCGGATCAGAACGGGATCTCGTCCTCGTCGAGGTTATGCGCGGCCGGGGGCTGCCCGCCACCGCTGCTGCTGCCACTGCTGCCGCCGCCAAACCGGTCGTCGTCGCCATAGCCTCCACCGCCATAGCCGCCGCCCGAGCCGCCACCCTGACCGCCGTCGCGGCCGTCCAGCATGGTCAGTTCACTGCGATAGGGGCGCAGCACGACCTCGGTCGAATAGCGGTCGTTGCCGCTCTGGTCCTGCCATTTGCGGGTTTCGAGCTGCCCTTCGATATAGACCTTGGACCCCTTGCGCAGATACTGCTCGGCCACCCGCGCCAGCGGCTCCGAGAAGATCGCGACGGAATGCCATTCGGTGCGTTCGCGCCGTTCGCCGGTGTTGCGGTCCTTCCAGGTTTCCGACGTGGCGATGCGCAGGTTGCAGACCTTGCCGCCGTTCTGAAAGGTCCGCACCTCGGGATCGCGGCCGAGATTTCCGATGAGAATGACTTTGTTGACCGAGCCCGCCATGGTGCCCCCTGTTGTTACTGCTCTTGTCAGCCGAATCCCGCCGGACCGGCCGGCCATCAACCTATACCCACCCAGCAACAGTTGAAACATAGTTAACGGCAGGAAGCCGCCCATGCGCTGGATTTCCGGTCGGTTTCGCGTATAGTCGCGCCCAAGATCGGCTGGGAAAGCCGATGCTGAGGCGGGACGACGGGACGGAATCGGATGAGGGTATCTGCTGTCGTGGCGATGATTGCGGCGCTTGGGCTGGGGGCGCCGGCCTATGCCGACATGTTCTCGACCCGCGCCAAGCGCAACCTGTTCAAGTCCCAGACCCGGGTTCTGGATGCGCGCGGATCCAAGCAATACGCCAATTCGGTCCGGCTGAAACCGCCCACGATCCATACGCCGTCGAAATACGGCGCCAAGCGGATCACGGTGAGCTACCGGGGGCAGTTCCTCGACATGGCCAAATCGGCGGCGCGCCGGCACAATGTGCCCGAGGATCTGTTCCTGCGGCTGGTGCAGCAGGAATCCGGGTGGAACCCGCGCGCCAGATCGCACAAGGGCGCGCTGGGGCTGGCCCAGCTCATGCCCGCCACCGCGCGCGCGCTGGGTGTCAATCCGCATGACCCGCATGAAAACCTCGACGGCGGCGCGCGTTACCTGGCGCGGCAGTTTCGCAAGTTCGGATCGTGGCGGCTGGCGCTGGCGGCCTACAATGCCGGTCCGCAGGCGGTCGAGAAACACGGCGGCGTGCCACCCTACAAGGAAACCCGCAACTACGTCCGTGCGATCTGGGGCGGGTGACGGGCGGGCCTATTCGGCCGCGATCTTGATCACCGGCTGCATCTTCGCCAGCACGTCGTCGGACAGGTGGCATTTGACCTGATGGCCCGGCGCCAGTTCGCGCACCGGCGGCACCTCCCGGTCGCACAGGCCGCCGGGCACCTCGGATTTCCAGCGGCAACGGGTCTGGAACGGACAGCCTGACGGCGGGTTCATCGCCGACGGGATGTCGCCCTCCAGAACGATATGTTCCTTCTCGACCGAGGTATCGGCGATCGGCACCGCCGACAGCAATGCCTCGGTATAGGGATGATAGGGCGGGGCAAAGACCTGTTCGGTATCGCCCAGTTCGACCACATGGCCGAGATACATCACCATCACCCGGTCCGACAGGTATCGCACGATCGACAGGTCATGCGAGATGAACAGCAGCGTGGTCTTTTCGTTGCGCTGGATTTCCATCAGCAGGTCGGTGACCGCCGCCTGCACCGACACGTCAAGGGCCGAAACCGGTTCGTCCGCAACCACGATCCGCGCGCCGCCGGCAAAGGCGCGCGCGATGCCCACCCGCTGTTTCTGCCCGCCCGACAACTGCCGCGGCATCCGATCGGCAAAGGCACGGGGCAGTTTGACCAGGTCCAGCAGCTCCAGCATGCGCTGACGCCGTTCGGCCTCGGAATCGCCGACCTTGAATATCTCCAGCGCCCGGATGATCTGGCGGCCCACGGTCATCGACGGGTTCAGCGTGTCGAACGGGTTCTGGAACACCATCTGGACCTCGCCCACGGTCCTCGCGTCGCGCTCCTCGATCGGCAGCTGTTCGATATTGCTGTCGTCCAGCAGGATCTGCCCGTCGGTGGCCGTCTCCAGCCCCATCAGCACCTTGGCAAAGGTGGATTTGCCGCAGCCGGATTCGCCGACGATGGCCAGCGTTTCGGATTCGCGCGCCTCGAAGCTCAGCGTTTCGTTGGCTTTCACCACCTTCTTTTCACCGCCGCCAAACAGCGCATTGGCCGCGACCTCGTAATATTTCTTCAGGTTGTCCATCTTCAGAACCACGTCGCCGACCGCGGCCTTCTCCTTGCGTTCGCCCAGGACCAGCGGCGCGTTCCAGTCGATCTCGCGGAACTTCAGGCAGCGGGTGTGATGGCGGTCATTGCCGGGAACGGGTTCCATCGCGATATCGCCCGCATCGCAGCGGCCTGCCTCGAAATAGTCGCAGCGCGGGCCGAAATTGCAGCCGCGCGGGCGTTCATGGGGCAGGGGAAAATTGCCGGGGATCGCCACCAGCGGCCGGGCATTCTTGTCGGCGCCGGGCAACGGGATCGACCGGAACAGGGCCTGCGTATACGGGTGCTGCATCTCGTCGAACACATCCTTGATCGAGCCGCGCTCGACCGCCTCGCCGGAATACATCACGCAAAGCCGGTCGCAGGTTTCCAGCACCAGGCCGAGATTGTGGCTGATGAACAGCATCGACGTGCCGTATTTCTGCCCCAGCTCCTTGACCAGCTCGACCACCGCCGCCTCGACCGTCACGTCGAGCGCGGTGGTGGGCTCGTCGAGGATCAGCAGGGCGGGCTTGGACATCAGCGCCATGGCGATCACGATCCGCTGCTGCTGCCCGCCCGACAGCTGGTGCGGGTAGCTGTTCAGCATCCGCTCGGGATCCGGCAGGCGCACATCCGTCACCACCTCCAGCGCGCGGGCGCGGGCCTCGTCGCGGCCCACGCCCTCGTGGATCATCGGCACTTCCATCAGCTGCTGGCCGATGCGCATGGCCGGGTTCAGCGATGCCATCGGTTCCTGGTAGATCATCGCGATCTCGTTGCCGCGGATGTTGCGCAGCTCGGTGTCGCTCATCCCGGCCATGTCGCGGCCCTTGAACCTGATCGACCCGCCGACGATGCGCCCGTTCTTGCCCAGGTCGCGCATCACGCCCAGCGCCACGGTGGACTTGCCGCAACCGGATTCGCCCACCAGGCCGACCGCCTCGCCGGGCATCACCGACACCGAGAAATCCATCACCGCGGGGATCTCGCGCAGCCGGGTAAAGAAGGAAATGGACAGCTTGTCGATCTCCAGGATCGGGCCGTCGACCTCGGCGAGTTTGCTCATCTTGGTTCCTCCTTGCCGGCAGGCGGGGCCCTTGCCCCTTCATCTTGCCGGATAAACTCCGGGGGTCCGGGGGCTGGCCCCCGGTTCCGCCGGTATCGTTGCCGTGTTCCGTCGCCCGTCCGGGCAACCGGGTCGTGCGGGCCCGTATACCCTAGTCCTTGAGGCTTTCCTCGCGCAGCCCGTCGGCCAGCAGGTTCAGGCCCAGCACCAGCGTCAGCAGGGCCAGCGCTGGCGGCAGGGCGGGGTGCAGGTAGACGGCGAGCAGCCGGCGGCCGGCATTGATCGTGCTGCCCCAGTCGGGGCTTTCCGGCGGCAGCCCGAGCCCGAAGAAGCCCAGCGTGCCCAGCAGGATCGTGGTATAGCCGATGCGCAGGCAGAAATCGACGATCAGCGGACCGCGCGCATTGGGCAGGATTTCCCACAGCATGATGTACCACGGCCCTTCGCCGCGGGTCTGCGCGGCGGCCACATAGTCGCGGGTCTTGATGTCCAGCGCCAGCCCCCGGACGATCCGGAACACGGTCGGCGAATTGACGAACACGACCGAGACGAACACCACCAGGATGCCGCCGGGGATATCGAACAGGTCCAGCACGCCGGGCAGCACGTTCACCTTCGTCCCCGGTGCCGAGATCAGCGACAGGTAGAGCCAGGCCATAACCCCCAGCACCCCGATCAGCAGCGGCGTGCGGACATGGGGCCGGGTGTAGAACCTCGAATTCAGCAGCACCCCCATGAACACGATCGGGAACACGAACAGCACGGTCGCCATATAGGCCGGAACCCCGGTGGCGACGATCTCGGGGGTCACCAGCAGGTAGAACAGCAGGATCACCGGGAAGGCCAGGATCAGGTTGGCGAGAAACGACAGGACGGTATCCAGCCTGCCCCCGTAATACCCGGCCGGCAGCCCCAGCGTGATCCCGACCATGAACGCGAACAGCGTCGCCAGCGGTGCGATCTGGACCACCACCCAGGCGCCCCTGACCATGCGCGAGAACACGTCGCGCGCGAGATTGTCGCCGCCCAGCAGATACCAGGCAAATTCGCCATCCGCGGAGCCCGCCAGCGGTGTGCCCGGCGGCTTGTTCTTCATGCCCGAGACCTGGCTCAGCGGATCGTGGGTTATGATCATGTCCATCGCGCCGAAAATGCCGGTAAAGACCCAGAACATGACCAGCGCGAAACCGATCATGCCGATGGGGGAATCGAACAGCTTGCCATAGAGCCCCAGCCGCCGCTTGAACGCCATCGAGGCGGCAAAGAGAATCAGCAGGGCGATCCAGACCGGCATGAACTGCCAGAGCAGGCGGGTGATGATCTCGAATGTCGTGAGCGGTTCCATCTCGTCCCTTCTCCTCACGAAATCCGGATGCGCGGGTTGAGATACACATAACCGATATCCGAGATCAGCTGCGTGATCAGCACCACGACGACCGAGACCACCGAGATCGCCAGCAGCAGCTCGATGTCATTGTTGCCCGCCGCCTGCACCAGCGCCCATCCGAACCCCTTGTAGTTGAACAGGGTTTCAACGATCACCACGCCGTTCAGCAGCCACGGCACCTGCAGCATGATCACGGTGAACGGCGCGATCAGCGCGTTGCGCAACGCGTGTTTCAGCACGATCTTGGAAAATCCGACGCCTTTGAGCCGCGCGGTGCGGATATATTGCGCGGTCATCACCTCGGTCATCGAGGCCCGCGTCATCCGCGCGATATAGCCCATGCCGTAGAGCGCGATGGTGATGACCGGCAGGGTGAAGTTTTCCAATGTCGCGTGCTCCATCGCCGAGGTGGCGGTGCCCTTGAACCATTTCAGTCCCACCGCCGACGAGGCGAAGATGGCGATCAGGATCACGCCCGAGACATATTCCGGCGTCGCCGTGGTCGCGATCGAGAAGGTGGACAGCGCCCGGTCGAGCTTCGAGCCTTCGCGCATCCCGGCGAGCACGCCGACCAGCAGCGCCATCGGCACCATCACGATCATCACCCACAGCATCAGCTTGCCGGTCAGGGCCAGCCGCACCGCGATGATATCGGCCACCGATTCGCGGAACACCGTGGAATACCCCCAGTCGCCCTGCAGGATGCCGCAGAACCGCGGCGCGGCGGCGGCGACCTCGGCGCTGACCGGCCCGTCGATGCAGCGCCCGGTCACGGTGCCGTCCTCGGCCGTCCGGGTCCACCCCGGCAGGACCCCGAGCCAGCGGCCGTATTTGACCAGCAACGGGTCGGTGTAGCCGCGACTGTCCAGCCACAGCGTCACCTGTTCGTCGGTCATCCGCATGTTGCCCTGGGTCTTGGCCAGTTTTTCCATGTTCGGGTAGAGATTGGTCAGGAAGAACACCACGAAGGTCAGGCAGAGTGCCGTCAGCACCATCACCCAGACCCGTTGCAAGATGAATCTTCCCATGTCGTGTCCGTTCCGTGGCTGGTCCGGCAGGCAATCGGAGAACCGATCGGGCCGGGGCGGCTTCCGGAGGGGCGGGCGCAGATCGCGCCCGCCCCGGTGTCGGCGGTGTCGCGGACTAGGACGCGAAACCCATCTTGTAGAGGTGAAGCTCGTGCGCCGGGTGTTTCTCGGCGTTCACCAGCTTGCCGTTGCTGTGATTGTAGAGCGACCGCCAATAAGGCTGGATGATCACGCCTTCGTCGCGCAGCAGCTGTTCGATCTTGCCGATCACCTCGCGCCGCTGGTCGGCATCGGCAATGGCGTTGGCCTCGTTGATCAGCTGGTCATAGTCGGGGTTGGAAAACGCCGCCTCGTTCCAGGCCTCGCCCGACCGGTAGGCCAGCGTCAGGATCTGCACATCGAGCGGCCGGTGGTTCCACTGGGTGGCGCTGAACGGGTATTCCGTCCACTTGTTCCAGAACGTGTTTCCCGGCAGCACGGTGCGCTTGACGTTGATCCCGGCGTCGCGCAGCTGCGCGGCCAGCGCGTCGCCGGTATTGCGCTGCCAGTCGTCATCGACGGTGATCAGTTCATGTTCGAATTCGGCCATGCCGGCCTCGTCCATCAGCGCCTTGGCCTGGTCCGGATCGAACGGCGCCGGCCCGATATCGGCATAGGCGGGATGGATCGGGCAGACATGGTGGTTCTCGGCCACCCGGCCGCGGCCCGAATAGCCCAGTTCGAGCAGCACAGAATTGTCGACCGCCATGGCCAGCGCCCGGCGCACTTTTGCATCCGCGTAGGGCTTGACGCCGTCGACCTCTGCCAACTGGTTGCCGCGGAACACGAGCGTCGCGGCGGTCACCGCCTCGGATTTCGTCCAGCCGATCGCGTCCATCACGTCGATGAAATCGCCCACCGTTTCATAGAGCAGATCCACCTCGTCGGATTCCGCCGACGCCACCCATGCGGCCGGGTCGGTGCCGTAGTCGATGAACTCGATCCGGTCGACATAGGGTCCGCCATAAACCTCGGTGCCCCACCAGTTGTGATCGGCATTGCGTTCGAGCACGCAATTGATGCCGACTTCGATGCTGACCGGCTTGAACGGGCCGGTGCCGACCCCGTTTTCGAACGGGTCGCCGCCGGCATAGCTGGAATGGGTGATCGCCGCCGGGTAGTCGGACATGTTGGCGATGACCGAGATATCCGGCTCGGACAGATGCATCACGACCGTGTGGTCGTCGACGACCTCGACGGCGCCCTCGCGCACCTTGCCGGCCTCGGTGTCGGAGATCGCGGCCATGCGGCTGGCCATCGAGTTGTCGGCGATCGACTTGTCGCACCAGCCCGAGATGTTGCGGGCCACGTCCTCGGCGGTGAAGTCGTCGCCATTGTTCCATTTGACGCCCGGGCGCACCTTCAGCGTGTACTGGGTGGCATCGTCGTTGACCTCCCAGCTTTCCAGCAGCATCGGAACAAAGGTTCCGTCGGCATTGTACTGGACCAGGTATTCCAGGAAGCCGCGCGACTGGTTGCCGATTTCGGACCAGTCATAGGCGCGGGGATCCTTCATGCCCTTGACCGACTGCTGGATGCGCAGCGTGCCGCCCTGGACCGGAGTTGCCTGGGCGCTGGCGGGCTGGGCCAGGCCGACCAGGCCATAGGCGGCCGGCGCGGTCACGCCCAGGGCGGTGGCGCGGGTGAGGAATTCGCGGCGGCTGAGCTTGCCGTCATGGTAGTCCCGGACATGCATTTCTGCCGCCCAATGGATCGGTTTTCCGTTGATGGTCTGGCTGGTCATGACGTTCTCCCTGTGACGCTGGATGGTCGGGGCGCAATGCCATCGGCCCGGCCGCTGACCGGAAGCTTGCGCCGATTGTCGCTGTGGCTGTCCTGTGTCCCGGCGCCCCTCATGTCGGTATTCGGCATGGTTCGGCGGGGGGCGTCAATGTCTGATTTCGACATCGGATGCACATTTGCGACATCCCCAGCGGGTGTTTACCCGGCAGGGGTTGTCACATGTCCGGCCGAAAAACGCTCCAGTTGCGCATTTTCCCGCGAAACCAGCTGCGTTGACGTTTGGCATATTGCCGCGTGGCGATGGTGGCCCGCGCCCGCGCCTCGTCCAGCGTGATCCGGCCGCTGAGATGATCGGCCAGTTCCGGCACGCCGATGGCCCGGAAAGCGGGCAGGGCGGGGTCGTAACGGTCGAGCATCGCCGCCACCTCGTCCAACGCACCCATCGCGAGCATCGCGTCGAACCGCGTTTCGATTCGGGGCAGCAGCCATTCCCGAGGCGCATCGACCAGGATCGGCATTGCCCCTGACAGCGGCAGCGCCGGGGCGGGCGTGGCGGCCTGCCAGTCGGCGAGACCCCGCCCGGTGGCGCGCAGCACCTCCCAGGCGCGCTGGACGCGGGCGCGGTTGCGCAGATCGAGACCGACGCGGGTGTGGCGATCCAGCCCCGCCAGCAGGTCGTCCAGTGGCCGCGTATCGGCTTCGGCCCGGATTTCTGGCGGTGTGGCGGGGATCTCGGCCATGCCCTCGGTCAGCGCGGTGAAATAGAGCCCGGTGCCGCCGGTGATGATCGGCCGTTCGCCACCGCTCAGCAGGGGGGTGACCTCGCGCAGCCAGTGCCCGGTGGAATAGGGCGCGTTCCAGCCGATGTGACCATAGAGCAGATGCGGGGCGGCGGCTTCGTCGCCGGGGCCGGGGCGGGCGGTGATGACGCGCCAGCAGTCATAGACCTGGCTGGCATCGGCGTTGACGATCACCCCGCCCTGATCCCGCGCGATCCGCAGCGCCAGCGCCGACTTGCCCGACGCCGTGGGTCCGGCGATCAGGACCGGCTGGTCCGGGGCAATGTCGGGCAGGTCGTCCGGCCCGCCCGTAATCGTCCACCGATGCGCCATTATCCACCACCAATCCGGGCGCGACGGATTGAACCCGGCGCCGATTTCCGTCAAGTTGCCGCAAACTAGTCCGGTGCCGCAGCGGAGCGCAACATGACCCTTTCCCCAGTGACCGAAACCAAGCCGGACCCAGCGCCGGATGACGCGCTGGAGGACACCAAGTTCCGCCGGGTGATGCTGAAGATCTCGGGCGAGGCGCTGATGGGCGATCAGGGGTTCGGCCTGCACCCGCCCACCGTGCAGCGCATCGCGCGCGAGGTGAAATCGGTGCATGATCTCGGCGTCGAGATCTGCATGGTGATCGGCGGCGGGAACATCTTTCGCGGGCTGTCGGGCAGCGCGCAGGGCATGGAGCGGGCGACCGCCGATTACATGGGAATGCTGGCAACGGTGATGAATGCGCTGGCAATGCAGGCCGCGCTCGAAGGCCTGGGCGTGTTCACCCGCGTTATCAGCGCCATCCGCATGGACGAGGTGGCCGAGCCCTATATCCGCCGCCGCGCGGTGCGGCACCTTGAAAAGAAACGGGTCTGCATCTTTGCCGCCGGCACCGGCAACCCCTATTTCACCACCGACACCGCGGCCACGCTGCGCGCCAATGAAATGGGCTGCGAGGCGATCTTCAAGGGCACCAAGGTGGACGGGGTCTATGACAAGGATCCGGCCAAATTCGACGATGCGAAACGCTATGACGAGGTCAGCTATGACGACGTCCTGGCCAAGCGGCTGGGCGTGATGGATGCCTCGGCGATCGCGCTTGCACGGGACAACAACCTGCCGATCATCGTCTTCTCGCTGGATGAACCGGGCGGGTTTCGCGGCATTCTCGCCGGGCGCGGCACCTATACAAAGGTGCATGGCTAGGGCTATAGAGCGCGCGAGGAGCACTCAGGAAATCCGGGGGAACACGGGGTATGACGGAAGAATTCGAGCTTGATACCGGCGATCTGGAACGGCGCATGGAGGGGGCGATGGCCAACCTGCGCACCGAGTTCGCGAGCCTGCGCACCGGGCGGGCATCGTCGTCGATGCTGGAGCCGGTGATGGTCGATGCCTATGGCTCGCCGACCCCGATCAACCAGGTCGGCACCGTGAACGTGCCCGAACCGCGCATGGTCACCGTGAACGTGTGGGACAAGTCGCTGGTCGGCAAGGTGGAAAAGGCGATCCGCGAAAGCGGGCTGGGGATCAACCCGCAGACCAACGGCACGATCATCATGCTGCCGATCCCGGAACTGAACGAGGAACGCCGCCGGGAACTGGGCAAGGTCGCCGGGCAATATGCCGAACATGCGCGGGTTTCGATCCGCAACGTGCGCAAGGATGGCATGGACCAGATCAAGAAGGCCAAGGCCGACGGCATGTCCGAAGATGACCAGAAATTCTGGGAAACCGAGGTTCAGGAACTGACCGACCGGATGGTTGCGGCCGTGGACAACGCGCTGGAGACGAAGCAATCCGAAATCATGCAGGTTTGAGCAGGGCGATGCCGAGCGACCCCGAAACCGGATCGCAGGCGGCGGGCCCGCGCCATGTGGCGATCATCATGGATGGCAACGGCCGCTGGGCGCAGGCGCGCGGGCGGCCGCGGCTTTTCGGCCATCATGCGGGCGCGCGCCGCGTGCGCGAGGTGGTTGCGGCATGTCCCGATCTCGGCATCAAATACCTGACGATATTCGCCTTTTCGACCGAGAACTGGAAACGGACCCAGGCCGAGGTGGCCGGGTTGATGAACCTGTTCCGCCGCTACATCACCAAGGAGGCCCGCGCCCTGGCCGAACGCGGTGTGCGGGTGCGGTTCATCGGTGACCGGGTGCGCCTGGACAAGAAGCTGATCGCGCTGATGGACCAGCTGGAAAAGCTGACCGAGACCAACGACCTGATCAACCTCACGATCGCGCTGAACTATGGCGGCCGCGACGAGGTGGCGCGCGCGACCCGGCGCCTGGCGCAGGATGTGGCCGACGGCACGCTGTTGCCGCAGGACGTGGACGAGGAAACCCTCCCGCGCTATCTCGATACCCGGGTGCTGCCCGATCCCGACCTGGTGATCCGCACCAGCGGCGAGGCCCGGATCTCGAATTTCCTGCTCTGGCAGTCGGCCTATTCCGAATACGAATTCATCGACACGCTCTGGCCGGATTTCACCGCCGAGGAACTGGCCCGGCTCTGCGCCAGCTATGGCGGCCGCGAACGCCGGTTCGGTGCGGTCATCGCATGAGTTGCCCGGCATGAGTGGCGAAGGGCGCTGGTCCGACCTGGCCGCGCGGGCGGGCTCGGCTGCCGTCATGGTGGTGATCGGGCTGGGCGCGGTGATGCTGGGCGGCCATCTCTTTCACGTCTTTGTCGCGCTGGTATGCGGGGCGATGGTCTGGGAACTGGCCCGCATGCTCGATCCCGGCAGCAGATCGCGTGCCGTGATGCTGGGCGCGATGGGTGCGGCCGCCCTGATGCTGTCGCTCACCATTCCGGCGCTGCCGGCGGTGGCGGTGCTGCTGGTGCCGGCATTGACCGGCGCGGCGCTGCTGGGGCGCTGGCGGCTGGTCTTTGCGGGGTTCGCCGCCGGGATCTGCCTGGCCGGGCATGAAATGATGGGGCTGCGCGATCAGTTCGGCTGGGTCTGGATGCTGTGGCTGGTGCTGGTCGTCGTCGCATCGGACATCCTGGGCTATTTCGCGGGCAAAGCGCTGGGCGGGCCGAAATTCTGGCCCCGGATCAGCCCCAAGAAGACCTGGTCGGGCACGGTTGCGGGCTGGATCGGGGCCGCCCTCGTGGGTCTGGTCTTTGCCCGGATGCAGGGGCTCGGGGCGCAACTGGTCGTCTTCTCGGTGATCGTCGGCTTTGCCGGCCAGATGGGCGACATTGCCGAAAGCGCAGTCAAGCGCGCGGTCGGCGTCAAGGATTCCAGCGCGCTGATCCCCGGCCATGGCGGCCTGCTGGACCGGTTCGACGGCATGCTGGGGGCCTCGGTCTTCGTGTTCGTGGTGCAGGCGTCGTTCGGGCTGCCGCTGGGTGGCGGGTGAGCTTGTGATGCGACGCATATCCATTTTCGGCGCCACCGGGTCGATCGGGCAGAACACGATCGACCTGATCGCCCGCGACCCGGACCGCTATCGGGTCGTGGCCCTGACCGGCGGGCGCAACATCGCGCAGCTGGCCGCGGATGCGCGCACGCTGCGGGTACAGGTGGCGGTGACGGCCCATGAGGATCTGTTGGGCGACCTGCGTGAGGCGCTGGCCGATAGCGGGATCGAGGTCGCCGCGGGGGCGGCGGCGCTGTCCGAGGCCGCCTCGCGACCTTGTGACTGGGTGATGTCCGCCATTGTCGGTGCCGCCGGCCTGGCGCCGGGTCTCGCGGCGCTCGAGCAGGGGGCGACGCTTGCGCTGGCCAACAAGGAATCGCTGGTTTGCGCCGGGGATCTCGTCCTGCGGACCGCCCGCGACAACGGGGCGCGGCTGCTGCCTGTCGACAGCGAACACTCCGCCGTGTTCCAGGCGCTGGCGGGCGAAGACATCCACGCGGTCGAACGGATCATCATCACCGCCTCGGGCGGGGCGTTCCGGGACTGGCCGTTGGAGAAGCTGGCCGCGGCAACCGTAGAACAGGCCAGTGCGCATCCCAACTGGGACATGGGGCAGCGGATCACGATCGACAGCGCATCCATGTTCAACAAGGCGCTGGAACTTATTGAAACCAAGGAATACTTCGGGGTTTCACCCGACAGGATCGAAGTGCTGGTGCATCCGGAATCGCTGGTCCATGCGCTGGTCGGATTTCGTGATGGGGCGTTGCTGGCCCATGTGGGCGCGCCCGACATGCGGCACGCGATCGGCTATGCGCTGCATTGGCCGGAACGGCGCGAGCTGCCGGTCGAACGGCTGGACCTGGCGCAGGTGGGCAGCCTCAGTTTCCGCGCCCCCGAAGACACGCGCTATCCGGCGCTGCGGCTGGCGCGGGCGGTGATGACGCGGGGCGGGCTGGCCGGTGCCGCCTTCAACGGTGCCAAGGAACGCGCGCTGGACGGGTTCATCGCCGGACGCATCGGTTTCACCGCCATGGCCATGGTGGTCGAGGCCGTGCTGGAGCGGTTTGAGGGCCGGACCGGTCTGCTCGATGCCGAGATGACGCTTGATAACGTCATGGAAACCGACCATCTGGCAAGGACATGGGCCGACGAGGCCATGATGAAACGGGCAGGATAACGGTTTTGGACGCAGTATCGCTCATCCCGCAATTCGGTGGGGCGCTCTATACGCTCGCCGCCTTCGTGGTGGCGCTGTCGGTGATCGTCGCGGTGCATGAATACGGGCATTACATCGTGGGGCGCTGGTCGGGCATCCAGGCCGAGGTGTTTTCGATCGGGTTCGGCCCCGTGCTGTGGTCGCGGACCGACCGCCGCGGCACCCGCTGGCAGGTCGCGGCGCTGCCCTTCGGTGGCTATGTGAAGTTTCTCGGCGACGCGGATGCCGCATCGGCCGGACCGGATCAGGACGTGATGGACGCCGCCGCGCAGGATCCGGCACAGTTGAGACGCACCATGCACGGCGCGCCACTATGGGCAAGGGCGGCCACGGTCGTTGCCGGGCCGCTGTTCAACTTCGTGCTCTCGATCGTTGTTTTCGCCGGCATCTTCATGTTTCAGGGTGAACCGCGCGACCCGCTCACGGTGGGCGAGATCCACGTTCTGCCGGGTGGGGCGTATGATCTGCGCCCAGGTGACGAAATTCTCGGCCTGGGCGGCGTGCCGCTGCCGGGTGACGAAGGCGGCAACTGGGATGCGCTGGTTGATCAGCTCCGGGACGGCGGACCGGTGATCTATGATATCCGCCGCGAAGGCTCCGTGCAAAGCGTCGAGGGCCCGCACCCGTTCCCGGCGCTGGTCAGCCAGGTCGCGCCGCGCAGTGCGGCGATGGATGCGGGGTTGCGCGGCGGCGATGTCATCGTCGCCATCGACGAGGCGCCGATTTCCAGTTTCGACGATCTGAAAACGGCGGTCGAAGGCGGTAATGGCCGGGCCATGCTGCTGTCGGTCTGGCGCGACGGCGGCATGATCGACCTGACGCTGGCGCCGCGCCGCACCGACGAACCGCAAGAGGGCGGCGGCTTTGTCACCAACTGGCGCATCGGCGTGATCGGCGGCATGGCGTTCGAGCCCGCCACCCGGACCGCCGCACCCGGCGCGGCCCTGCTGGGTGGGGTGGCGCAGACCTGGCGGATCGTCGAAAGCTCGCTGTCGGGGCTGTGGCACATGGTGACGGGCGCGATCAGCACATGCAACATCTCGGGACCGGTCGGCATCGCCGAAACCTCGGGCGCGATGGCCGCGCAGGGGGCGCAGAGCTTCATCTGGTTCATTGCGGTGCTGTCCACGGCGGTGGGATTGCTCAACCTGTTTCCGATCCCCGTGCTGGACGGCGGCCACCTGCTGTTCCATCTCTACGAGGCGGTCGTGGGGCGCCCGCCCAGCGACGGGGCGCTGCGCATCCTGATGGCGACGGGGCTGGCGCTGATTCTGACCCTGATGCTGTTTGCGGTGGCAAATGACCTGATCTTCTGCTGAACCGCGCCGAAATTGCCGCTTCTGCGGTTTTGACAACTCTCTCCATTCCCGATAGTGACGTTCTTCAACAGGGGCTCTTTTCGGAACGAGGGACATGGGATTCGGAAAGACGGCAGGCAAATCCTGCGTTCAGCAGGTCAAGAGAACCAAGATGTGGTATAGGCTGGCACCGGCATTTGCCCTTGCTCAGGCCATGGTTCTGGCCATCGTTCTGGCCGCGGTGCCGGGCACGGCGCGGGCGCAGAACTACACCTTCAATTCGGTCAAGGTCGAGGGCAACCAGCGGATCGAAACCGCCACCATTGTCAATTACGCGGGGCTCGAACGCGGCAAGCGGGTCAGCGCCGGGGAACTGAACGACGCCTACCAGCGGATCCTTGGCAGCGGCGTGTTCCAGTCGGTCGACCTGGTTCCCCAGGGCAGCACGCTGGTGATCAAGGTCAGCGAGTATCCGACCATCAACATCGTCAACTTCGAGGGCAACCGGCGTCTGAAGGACGAGAACCTCGAGAAGATCATCGAATCGAAGCCGCGCCGGGTGTTCAGCCCGGAACGCGCCGAACGCGATGCCGCGGCCCTGGCCGAGGCTTATTCGCAGCAGGGGCGGGTTTCGGCGCGGGTGACGCCGCGGATCATTCGCCGCAGCGAAAACCGGGTCGATCTCGTGTTCGAGATCGCCGAGGGCGACGCGATCGAGGTGGAGCGGATCAGTTTCGTTGGCAACCGGGCCTATTCCGACCGGCGTCTGCGCCGGGTGCTGGAATCCAAACAGGCCGGTTTCCTGCGCACCTTCATCCGGTCCGACACGCTGATCGAGGACCGGATCGAGTTCGACAAGCAGGTGCTGCGGGATTTCTACCTGTCGCGCGGCTATGTCGACATGCGGGTGCTGTCCTCCAATGTCGAATTCACCCGCGAACGCGATGCCTTCTACCTGGTGATCAACGTCGAGGAAGGCCAGCAGTTCAAGTTCGGCCGGATCACAACCCGCAGCGAGATGCCCGGCGCCGATGCGGGCGAGTTCCAGGAGGCGCTGAAGATCAAACCCGGCGTGGTGTTCTCGCCATCGCTGGTCGAGAACTCGATTGCCCGCCAGGAACGCCTGGCCGTGCGCAAGGGCATCGATTTCATGCGGGTCGAACCGCGGATCACCCGCAACGACCGCGATCTCACGCTGGATATCGAGTTCGTGCTGACCAAGGGGCCGCGCGTCTTCGTCGAACGCATCGACATCGAAGGCAACACGACTACGCTCGACCGGGTGGTGCGCCAGCAGTTCCGCGTGGTCGAGGGCGACCCGTTCAATCCGCGTGAAATCCGCGAAAGCGCCGAACGCATCCGTGCGCTGGGGTTCTTCGAGACCACCGAGGTGGACGCCCGCGAAGGTTCCGCGCCGGGCAGTGTGATCGTCGATGTGGATGTCGCCGAACAGCCCACGGGCTCGCTCAACCTGGGCGGCTCCTATTCCGTCTCGGACGGGTTCGGCGTGGCGATCGGGTTCCGCGAAAGCAACTTTCTGGGCCGCGGGCAGCGCCTGTCCTTTACCGCGTCGACCGCGCAGGAATCGCAGCTCTATGTTCTGGGCTTCACCGAACCCTACCTGATGGGCCGGAACCTGCGGTTCGACCTCGATCTGGGTGTTGCGGGGCGTGAATCGAGCTTTGC
Organism: Pukyongiella litopenaei; assembly: GCF_003008555.2. Classification (NCBI taxonomy): domain Bacteria; kingdom Pseudomonadati; phylum Pseudomonadota; class Alphaproteobacteria; order Rhodobacterales; family Paracoccaceae; genus Pukyongiella; species Pukyongiella litopenaei. The sequence goes on from NZ_CP027665.1 coordinate 3,425,184, forward strand.
GACCTATGATATCGAGCGGCTGTTCTTCGTGCCCTCGCTCCGGTTCCCGCTGAGCGAAAGCTCGTATCTCGCGGTGCGCTACAGCTATGAAGACAGCGAGATGATCCGGCGCGGCGACGAGGTGATCTCGGGCGAGGTGATCCTGAACGAAATCGCGCAGGGCAACCGGACGAGCAGCGCGCTCGGGTTCACCTATGCGTTCGACAGCCGCACCACCGGGCTGAACCCCAATGCCGGGGTGCTGCTCGAATTTGGGATGGATTTCGGCGGCGTTGGCGGTGACAACAAATACATCAAGTCGCTGGCCAAGGCGATTGCGCAGACGCGGGTGCTGAACGAAGAAGTGACCCTGCGCGCATCCTTCGAGGCCGCCGCGCTGCACTGGCGCAGCGATGTGTCGAGCCGCGCGGTGGACCGGTTCGTTCTCGGTCCGAACACGTTCCGCGGTTTCGAACCGGCGGGTATCGGTCCGCGCGACCTGTCGAACGGGGTCAACGATGCCATCGGCGGCAACTATTATGCTGTCGCGCGGTTCGAGGCCGAGTTCCCGCTGGGGATCCCCGAAGAGGTCGGGCTGCGCGGCGGCCTGTTCTATGACGTCGGCAATCTCTGGAACATCGACAATGTGGATACAACCGGCGGCGTGATCGTCGGGGCCGAGGGGGCACTTCGTCATGTGATCGGCTTCTCGCTGCTGTGGGATACCGCGTTCGGTCCGCTCCGGTTCAACTTCTCCAAGGCGCTCCGGAAGGAAGACTACGACAAGGAGCAGACCTTCGACCTGACCATCCAGGCCAAGTTCTGAGGCGTGCGTGATGGGTCTTCGGGCCATCGTCACCCGGCTGGCCCTGCTGCTGTGGGGGGCCGCCGCGCCGACGGCCGTGCCGGCCCAGCCGCTGGGGATGCCGCAGGTTCCGATCCTGACCATTGCATCGGAACGCCTGTTCGTGGATTCGGCCTTTGGCCGCCGCGTCGCGCGTGAGATCGAGGCCGACAGCGCGTTGCTGGCCGCCGAGAACCGGCAGAAGGAAGCGGAACTGGAGGCCGAGGAAAAGGACCTGACCGACCGTCGCGCCAGTCTCGAGCCCGACGAGTTCCGCAAGCTTGCCGATGCGTTCGACGCCAAGGTGCAGGAGATCCGTCAGACCCAGGACGCCAAGGCCGTGGCGCTGGCCAAACGTGACGATGCGGCGCGGGTCGAGTTCTTCCGCGCGATTCGCCCGGTGCTGGTGTCGCTGATGCGTGATTCCGGCGCCAGTGTCGTCCTCGAACGGTCCAGCGTGTTCCTGAGCGCCAACGCCACCGACATCACCGACCTGGCGATTTCACGCATCGACGCGGCAATCGGCGACGGAACCCGGGCGCCGTCCGGGGACCAGACCGCCCCCGCACCGGAAACCGCGCCAGATGCCGCCCCTGAAACCGTGCCGGATGACGCTGCGCCCGATGATGCCGCGCCCGAGACGCAAGAGGCCCCGCAGGACTAGCGCCGCTTGCCGTATGGCGGCTTGATTGTTACTGCATGCAGGACGGAACATGTCCGCCCCGCGCGGGTGAAAGAGGGAGTGCCCAGCATGAGCGACGAGTTGAAAAGCGCGGATATCCAGTTGATTCAGCGGATCCTGCCGCATCGGTATCCGTTCCTGCTGGTGGACAAGGTGGTTGATATCGACGGCTATGCCTCGGCGCGCGGCATCAAGAACGTGACTATGAACGAGCCGCATTTCCAGGGCCATTTCCCCGGCACGCCGATCATGCCTGGCGTGACAATCATCGAGGCGATGGCGCAGACCGCAGGCGTGATGCTGGGGGTCGGCTTTGACGTGGTCGATACCGATCTGCTGATCTATTTCATGTCCATCGAACGGGCCAAGTTCCGCCGCAAGGTGGTTCCCGGCGACGTGATGGAGATGAAGGTGGAAACCCTGCGCGGCAAACCCTTCGGCAAGATCTTCAAGTTCAACGGGGTCGCGATGGTGGGCGACGAGGTCGCGGCCGAAGCCGAGTTTTCCGCCCTGGTCGACTGGACACCGGGCCAGTGACGGCAACGGGAACCCGACCGGCGAAAGGCCCGCGAAAATGAGCCGCATACATCCCAGCGCCGTGATCGAGGAAGGCGCCCAATTGGGCGAGGGCTGCGTTGTCGGGCCGTTCTGCGTGGTCGGCCCGAGGGTGAGGCTGGGCGACCGTGTCGAGCTGAAGCCGCATGTGGTCGTCACCGGCGATACCGAGATCGGCGACGACACGGTGATCTTCAGTTTCTCGGTGATCGGCGAGATCCCGCAGGATCTGAAGTTCGGCGGCGAGGACACCCGGCTGGTGATCGGCGCGCGCAACCGGATCCGCGAAAGCGTGACCGTGAACGCGGGCACCGCCGGCGGCGGCGGCGTGACCCGGATCGGCGACGACTGCCTGTTGATGGCCGGGGCGCATGTCGCCCATGACGTGCAGATGGGCAATCGCTGCATCATCGTGAACAATGTCCCGCTGGCCGGGCATGTGATCGTCGAGGACGACGTGATCGTGGGGGGCAATTCGGGCGTGCACCAGTTCGTGCGGCTGGGGCGCGGCGCGATCATCGGCGGACTGACCAAGGTGACCCGCGACGTGATGCCCTATGGGCAGGTGCAGGGGCCGACCGGTCAGCTCGAAGGGCTGAACCTCGTCGGGCTGAAGCGCCGCGGTGCCTCGCGCGATGAAATTCGGGCGCTGCGGCAGGCGTTCGATCTCCTGTCCTCGGGCGAGGGCACGTTCCAAGAACGCGCGCGGCAGCTGCTGGACAGCGACAGCGCGCATGTGCGCGAGATTGCCGAGTTCATCCTGGCCGAAAGCGGCCGGTCCTTCCACACGCCCGGGGGTTGACGGATGCTGGCGCTGATTGCCGGAACCGGCGGCCTGCCCGCGGCGGTGGTGGCCGAATGCAGCCCGGCGCCGCTGGTCTGTGCGCTGCAGGGGTTCGAACCCGATACGCTGACGCCGGACATGATGTTCCGGCTCGAAACGCTCGGCAGTTTCCTGGCCGAGTTGAAATCGCGCGGGGTGACCGAGGTCTGCCTGGCCGGGGCGATCCGCCGTCCCCCGGTCGATCCCGCCGCGATCGACGCGGCCACGCTGCCCCTGGTGCCGGTGATCCAGAAGGCGCTGGCCTCGGGCGACGATGGGGCGTTGCGGGCGGTGATCGCCATTTTCGAGGGCGCGGGCCTGCAGATGCGTGCCGCGCATGAGATCGCGCCCGCCCTGCTGCCCGGACCCGGCCTGCTGTCGGGCGAGACGACCGACGCCGACCGGGCGGATGCGGCCCGCGCCGCGCAGGTGCTGGCGGCGCTGGCGGCGCAGGATGTGGGGCAGGGCTGCGTCGTGGCCGCCCGGCAGGTGATCGCCGTCGAGGCGCTGCCCGGCACCGACTGGATGCTCGACACGCTGCGCCGCTACGACACCAAGCCGCCCGGCGGCGTGCTGCTGAAGGCGCCCAAGGCCGGCCAGGACCGCCGCGCCGACCTGCCCGCGATCGGCCCCGGCACGATCCGCAACGCCGCCGCGGCCGGGCTGCGCGGCGTGGTTGTCGAGGCCGGGGGCGTCATGGTGCTGGACCGTGCCGCGGTGCTGGACGAATGCGCGCGCACCGGCCTGTTTCTCTGGGTGCGGGAGCCCGGCTGATGCGCGTGTTCCTGATCGCCGGCGAGCCCTCGGGCGACCGGCTGGGCGCGGCGCTGATAGCCGGGTTGCGGCAGTTGCGGCCGGATGTCGCCTTTGACGGTGTGGGCGGCCCGCTGATGCAGGCCGAGGGGCTCGAGAGCCGGTTCCCGATGGACGAACTCAGCGTCATGGGGCTGGCCGAGGTGCTGCCGCGGTTCTTCCAGCTCAAGCGCCGCATCGCGGAGGCGGCCCAGGCGGTGATCGACACCCGGCCGGATGTTCTGGTCACCATCGACAGTCCGGATTTCTGCCTGCGTGTGGCCGGGCGGGTCAAGGCGGCCAGGCCCGATATCCGCATTGTGCATTATGTCGCGCCCAGCGTCTGGGCCTGGCGGCCCGGCCGGGCCGCGAAGATGGCAAAGGTCATCGACCACGTTCTGGCGCTGCTGCCGTTCGAGCCGCCCTATATGGAGCAGGCGGGCATGGATTGTGATTTCGTCGGCCATCCGGTGGTGACCGAACCTCGGGCAACCGCCGGTGATATCGCGGGTCTGCGGGCCGAACTGGGGCTGGCGGACGCGCCGCTGCTGCTGGCGCTGCCGGGGTCGCGGCGGGGCGAGGTCGACCGGCTTGCGCCGGTGTTCGCCGCGGCGCTCGGGCGGTTCCTCGCGGATGCGCCGGGCCACCGGGTGCTGGTCCCGGCGGTGGGTCACCTGGCCGATCATGTCGCGCAGCTGGTATCGGGCTGGCCGGGCGATCCGGTGGTGCTGGATCCGCGCCGGTTCGATCCCGATACGGCGGCGGCGCACAAGCGGGCCGCGTTTGCCGCGTCCGATCTGGCGCTGGCGGCCTCAGGCACCGTGTCGCTGGAGCTTGCCGCTGCAGCAACGCCGATGGTGATTGCCTACCGGCTCAACTGGCTGACCCAGAAGATCGCCGAGCGGATGGTGACCGTCGATACCGTCACGCTGGTCAATCTGGTCAGCGAAACCCGCGTCGTGCCGGAATGCCTGGGGCCGGATTGCACGCCCGCCGCCATCGCGCGGCAGCTCGCACGCGTCCGGGCCGACCCCTCGGCGCAGCGGGCTGCGATGGACCTGACCATGGAACGGCTGGGGCGCGGCGGCGAGATGCCCGGCCTGCGCGCGGCGCGGGCGGTTCTGGACCGGCTCTGACGGCTGTTTCGCTGACACTGCGACCGGCTCAGGCGCCTTTCCAGATCCAGCCGCCGCCATAGATGCGGCTGCCGCCGGTTTCGTAGAACACGCAGGCCTGGCCCGGCGACACGCCTTCTTCGGGGGTCAGCAGTTCCACCTCGGCGGTGGTGTCGCTGAGCGGGCGCAGGATCGCCTCGCGCGGCGGCCGGGTCGAGCGGACCTTGACCGACAGATGCCATTCATCGCGCGCGGTAAAGGGGGTGTCGCCCAGCCAGTTGATTTCGCGTACCGGTATCGTGCGGGTCGCCAGCATCTCCTTGGGGCCGACGATCACCCGCTTGGCGTCGACATCCAGCCGGACCACATAGAGCGGCTCGGACAGCCCGCCGATGCCGAGGCCGCGGCGTTGCCCGATCGTGTAGTGGATCACGCCGTCATGCACGCCCAGAACGCGCCCGTCGGCGTGAACGATGTCGCCGGGTTCCGCCGCGCCGGGGCGCAGTTTCTCGATCACCGCGGCATAGTCGCCGTTCGGCACGAAGCAGATGTCCTGGCTGTCGGGCTTGTCGGCGACCGCCAGGCCGTATTGCGCCGCCAATGCGCGGGTCGCATCCTTGCTGGGCAGGTGCCCGAGCGGGAACCGCAGGAAGGACAGCTGTTCCGGCGTCGTCGAGAACAGGAAATAGGACTGGTCGCGATTGGCGTCCTCGGCGCAATGCAGTTCGGGGCCGTTCGGACCCTGCTTGCGCTGGATATAGTGGCCGGTAGCCATGCAATCGGCCTCGAGATCGCGCGCGGTTTCCAGCAGATCCTTGAATTTCACCCGCTCGTTGCAGCGGATGCAGGGCACCGGCGTTGCGCCACCCAGATAGCTGTCGGCGAACTCGTCAATCACCGCGTCGCGAAAGATGTTCTCGTAATCCAGCACATAATGCGGGAATCCGCGTTCCTCGGCCACGCGCCGCGCATCGTGAATGTCGATCCCGGCGCAACAGGCGCCTTTCTTGGCCAGGGCGGCGCCGTGGTCGTAAAGCTGCAGCGTCACGCCAACGACATCATAGCCCTGATCGGCCAGGTGGGCGGCGACGACGGAACTGTCGACGCCGCCGGACATGGCCACCACGACCCGTGTTTCCGCGGGCGGTTTGGCAAAGCCGAGGGAATTCAGCGGTGCGTCTGTATCCAGCGCCATGGGGCGGCTCCTGACAGGAAGAGAAGTGCCGCAGAATATAGGAAAATCCTACCGACTCTCAAGGCCCGGTTTCACGGCCCGTTAAGGCGAGGGGGCAATGGTGGGGCGGGTGACTGAAAGGGGATGGGATGATGTTTCTCAAGAAAGTCGACGGGCCGCGGGCGGTGAAGCTGCCGGATGGCAGGGTGATGACGCGCGCCGACCTGCCGCCGGCGGACACGCGGCGCTGGGTCGCATCACGCAAGGCGGCGGTCGTGCGCGGTGTGCTCTACGGCCTGATCGCGCAGTCCGAGGCACTGCAACGCTATGCGCTGTCCGAAGAAGAATTCCGCGGTTGGATCAAGGCGGTGGCGGATCATGGTGAAGAGGGGCTGAAAATCGCGGCGCTGCGAAAAATGAGGCAACCTTAGGTTGCGCGATGCGGTTTCTATGTTACGGTAACGCGAAGTTAACTATTCTTTTTCACGGTTAATGCGATCGAGAAAACTGATTGAGGCGGAGAGCGTTACATGCGCGTGCTACTGGTCGAGGACGACCCAACAACGTCGAAAAGCATCGAACTGATGCTGACCCATGCCAATCTGAATGTCTATGCGACCGATCTGGGCGAGGAAGGGATCGACCTGGCCAAGCTCTATGATTACGACCTGATCCTGCTGGACCTGAACCTGCCAGATATGAACGGGCACGAGGTGCTGCGCCAGCTGCGGCTGGCCCGGATTGACACGCCGATCCTGATCCTGTCGGGCGATGACGGCACCGAGAGCAAGATCAAGGGGTTCGGTTTCGGCGCCGACGACTATCTGACCAAGCCGTTTCATCGCGAGGAACTGGTGGCGCGCATCCATGCGATCATCCGCCGGTCCAAGGGGCATTCGCAATCGGTGATTCATACCGGCAAGGTTGCGGTCAATCTCGATGCCAAGACGGTCGAGGCCGATGGCCAGCCCGTGCATCTGACCGGGAAGGAATACCAGATGCTGGAACTGCTGAGCCTGCGCAAGGGAACCACGCTGACCAAGGAAATGTTCCTCAATCACCTCTATGGCGGCATGGACGAACCCGAGTTGAAGATCATCGATGTGTTCATCTGCAAGCTGCGCAAGAAACTCAGCGCCGCGACGGGCGGTGAAAACTACATCGAAACCGTCTGGGGGCGCGGATATGTGTTGCGCGATCCGCAGACCGAGGAGATGGGCAAGCCCCGCCTGGCCGTCGGGGCCGGCTGAACGCTGCACGCATCTGGACCTTGCCCTTACGCCGCCCTATCAGTTGAAGGGCAACAGGGTGGGGTTGGGCGTGACCGGGGCAACAGCGATAGAAGACCTGACCGAGGCGCAGGCGCGCGAGGAACTGGCGCGCCTTGCCGATGAACTGGGCCGAGCCAATACCGCGTATCATCGCGACGATGCGCCCGAGATCACGGATGCGGACTATGACGCGTTGAAGCGGCGCAACGCCGCGATCGAGGCGCGGTTTCCGGCCCTGAAACGCGCCGACAGCCCCAGTGACCAGGTCGGCGCCAGGCCCGGCGAGGGCTTTGCCAAGATCGAACATGCCGTGCGCATGATGTCGCTGGGCAATGCGTTCGACGACGAGGACGTGACCGGGTTCGACACCGGTATCCGCAAATATCTGGGCCTGGCCGCGGATGCCGCGCTGGCCTATACCGCCGAGCCCAAGATCGACGGGCTGTCCCTGTCGCTGAGATACGAGGCCGGCATCCTGATGCAGGCGGCGACCCGCGGCGATGGCGCGATCGGCGAAAATGTCACCGAGAACGCGCGCACCATCGGCGATATCCCGGACCGGATCGCCGCCGCGCCCGAGATCCTCGAGGTGCGCGGCGAGGTCTATATGAGCCATGCCGATTTCGCCACGCTCAACGAACGCCAGGCCGGGGCGGGGGCCAAGACCTTTGCCAATCCGCGCAATGCCGCCGCCGGGTCGTTGCGGCAGCTTGATCCCGCGATCACGAAAGATCGGCCGCTTCGGTTCTTTGCCTATGGCTGGGGCGTGCTGTCGGAACCGCTGGCCGGGACGCAGTTCGCGGCTATCGAACGGCTCGCCGCGATGGGGTTTGCCACCAACCCGCTGACGGTCCTGTGCGCCGGCCCCGGCGACATGCTGGCGCAGTATCGTGAGATCGAGACGCAGCGGGCTACGCTGGGCTATGACATCGACGGGGTGGTCTACAAGGTCGACGATCTTGCCCTGCAGGCACGGCTGGGGGTCCGCTCGACCACGCCCCGCTGGGCGATTGCGCACAAGTTCCCGGCCGAGCTCGCCTGGACCCGGCTGGAGGCGATCGACATCCAGGTGGGCCGCACCGGCGCGTTGTCACCGGTGGCGCGTCTGACCCCGGTAACCGTGGGCGGCGTCGTGGTTTCCAACGCCACGTTGCACAACGAGGATTACATCGCCGGGCGGGATGCCTCGGGCAACGCGATCCGCGATGGCAAGGATATCCGCGTGGGCGACTGGGTGCAGGTCTATCGTGCGGGCGACGTGATCCCGAAACTGGCCGATGTCGATCTCGCGAAACGGCCCGCGGACGCGGCGCCCTATGTCTTTCCGGACATATGCCCCGAATGCGGCAGCGCCGCGATCCGCGAGCAAGGCGATGCGGTCCGCCGCTGTTCCGGCGGCATGATCTGCCCGGCCCAGGCGGTGGAAAAGCTGAAACACTTCGTGTCGCGCAAGGCCTTTGACATCGACGGGCTGGGTTCAAAACAGGTCGAGCAGTTCCACAGCGATGGCTGGATTGCGGAGCCCGCGGACATATTCACCCTGCGGGATCGCTATGGCAGTGGCTTGCAACAGCTGAAAAACCGCGATGGCTGGGGCGAAAAATCCGCCGAGAACCTGTTTCGGGCGATCGACGAGAAACGTTCGATCCCGCTGGGGCGGCTGATCTTCGCGCTTGGCATCCGCCATGTGGGCGAAGCGGCGTCGAACCTGCTGGCGACCCATTACGGCAGCTGGTACGCGTTCGAACGGGCAATGGGCGAAGCCGAGGCGCAGGAGGGGGCCGCGTGGGAGGACCTGACCGCCATCGACGGGGTCGGCGCGGTCATGGCCGGGTCGCTGGTGACGGCGTTCGCGCAGGATGGTGAACGCGCCTCGATCGACCGGCTGGTGGCGCATCTGGATGTCGAGGACGCCGCGCGCCCCGACACGGATGGCAGCCCGGTCGCGGGCCTGACCGTGGTGTTCACCGGCACGCTGGAAATGATGACGCGCGCCGAGGCCAAGGCCCGCGCCGAGGCCTTGGGCGCGCGGGTGTCGGGCTCGGTATCAGCCAGGACCGACATCGTCATCGCCGGCCCCGGCGCCGGCTCCAAGGCCAGGAAGGCCGCCGAACTGGGGATCAGGACGCTGGATGAAGATGGCTGGCTGGACCTGATCGGCGCGCGATGAGCGGACGTCCCGAACAGCTGTTCCCGCTATTCGCCGAGGTTGAAACGCTGCCGGGGATCGGTCCCAAAACCGCGCGGCTGCTGGAATCGGTTGATGTAACCGCGCCGCGCGACCTGTTGTATTCGCTGCCATATTCGGTCGTCGACCGGCGCCGGCGCGACAGTATCCGGGGGGCGGATCTGCCGGCGACGATGACGGTCGAGGTCACAGTCGGCGCCCATCGCCCACCCGCCAGCCGCGGCGGGGCCTACCGCATTCTGGTCGAGGATGCGCAGAGCGATTTCCAGCTGGTGTTCTTTCACGCACGCGCGAGCTATCTGACGCGGATCTTGCCTGTGGGCGCACGCCGGATCGTGTCGGGGCGGGTCGAGCTGTTCGACGGCATGGCGCAGATGGTGCATCCCGACCATGTTCTGCCGCCCGCCGAGGCCGCGGAGATCCCCGATTTCGAACCGGTCTATCATCTCACGCAGGGCGTGACGCAAAAGACCATGTTCAAGGCGACGCGCGCGGCGCTGGAACGGTTGCCGGAACTGGGCGAATGGATCGACCTGGCCCAGCTCGGACGCGAAGGCTGGCCCGGTTGGGGCGCGGCGATGCGGGCCGCGCATGCGCCGCAGGGCAAGGTGGAGACCGCCGCCGAGGCGCCCGCGCGCGCACGCCTGGCCTATGACGAACTGATGGCGCACCAGTTGACATTGGCGTTGGCGCGGCGGCGGGAACGCAAGGCGCGCGGGATATCGAGCCGTGGCACCGGCGTTCTGCGCGACCGGGTGCTTGCCGCCTTGCCCTACAGCCCCACCGGCGCCCAGACCCGGGCGCTGGCCGAGATTGCCGGGGACATGGCCGCGCCCGAACGCATGAACCGGCTGCTGCAGGGCGATGTCGGCGCGGGCAAGACGCTGGTCGCGTTGTTGGCGCTGCTGGTCGCGGTCGAGGCCGGCGGGCAGGGCGTGATGATGGCCCCGACCGAGATCCTGGCCCGCCAGCATCTGGACGGGCTGCGTCCGCTGGCCGAACATGCGGGGATCACGCTCGATATCCTCACCGGGCGCGACAAGGGGGCGGAACGGCAGGCCAAACTCGCGGCGCTCGCGGCCGGAGAGATACAGATCCTTGTCGGCACCCATGCGGTGTTCCAGCCCGACGTGGCCTTTGCCGACCTGCGGCTGGCGATTGTCGACGAACAGCACCGGTTCGGGGTGCGCCAGCGGCTCGAGCTTGCCGAAAAGGGGCGCGGGGCGGATGTGCTGGTGATGACGGCGACGCCGATCCCGCGCAGCCTGGCGCTGGCGCAATATGGCGACATGGACGTGTCGGTGCTGGATGAAAAGCCACCGGGGCGCAAGCCGGTGAAAACCGCGCTGGTCGGCACCGGGCGGATGGACGAGGTGGTGAACCACCTGCGCCGGGCCGTGGGCGAGGGGCGGCAATGCTATTGGGTCTGTCCGCTGGTGGACGAATCGGAACTCAGCGACCTGACCGCCGCCGAAGACCGGTTCCGGCACCTGCGGGCCGCCCTGGGTGATGGCGTGGTAGGGCTGGTGCATGGCCAGATGCCGCCCGCCGACAAGGATGCCGCGATGGCGGCCTTTCAGCGCGGGGAAACCAAGGTTCTGGTCGCGACCACGGTGATCGAGGTCGGCGTGGATGTGCCCAACGCCTCGATCATGGTGATCGAACGGGCCGAGATCTTTGGCCTGGCACAGCTGCACCAGTTGCGGGGGCGGGTCGGGCGTGGCGCCGCCGAGAGCACCTGCCTGCTGATGTTTCGCGCGCCCCTGTCCGAAGGCGGAAGGCGCCGGCTGGAAACCCTGCGGGAAACCGAGGACGGGTTTCGCATCGCGGAAACCGATCTGGCGATGCGCGGGGCGGGGGACTTGATCGGAACCGCGCAGTCGGGCCTGCCCCGGTTTCGCATTGCAGACCTGGAACGCCAGACCGGGCTGATGCAGGCCGCCCAGAGCGATGCGCGCGCGCTGCTGGCCAGGGATCCCGCGCTGGAAAGCGCACGGGGACGTGCGGCACGCGTTCTGCTGTGGCTGATGCGGCAGGACCGGGCGATCCGTTTGATTTCAGTGGGTTGAGGCCGTCACCCCACAAATGTTCACAAACGTTCTCTAAAAGTTCTTTACTTGGACGGCGAGATGTGAGAACAAAGGGTCAACAAATGCTTAACCATGTTGACAGGGAGCAGACCCATGATGACCCAGATCCGCACCGCCCTTCGCCGGTCCCAGGATACGCTGTTGCAGGATGCCGCCGGGGCCGCTGCGCTGGTGGTCATGCTGGTTGTCGGGCTGCACCTGCCGGGGCTCGCCTGAGCTACTGAGAGTTTCTGCCTGCGATCTCATGCCGGGTGAGCCCGGACATCATGTCCTGTGTACGCTGCAAGAGGGGCTGCCTGACCCTGTTCTTGCCGGGCCTGCCCATTGGCCCGGGCCGGGCACCCGGAGCCGACATGAGACCCGCACTGCCTGCCGCCGCCATCCGCCCGGGATGCGCGGCGGTTTTTTTGTCCGGAACGCGGTGTTGACGGGTCAGGCGCAGTTGGCCTGTTCGGCCTTTTCCATCGCCTCTGCGGTCGCTTCGATCGCCAGCAGGATCGATGCGTGGCGGTTCTTGAAATCGCGGGCGGGCAACAGGACCTCGAACCCGTCAAAGGGGGCGTCCGGAACCGGACCGCCGGATCTGAGCATGGCGCGCAGTTGATCGCGGGCCGTTTCCACCTGTTCGCGGGTCGCGCCGATCACGGCCGCACCGACCACGGCCGCCGCCGCCTGTCCCAGGGCGCAGGCCTTGACGTCCTGTCCGAACCCGGTGATGCGGCCGTCACGCAGGGCCACATCCACCGTGACCGTCGAGCCGCAGAGCGGCGAGCGGCGTTTGACCGTGGCATCCGGTGCGTCGAGGCGGTGCAGATGCGGAATGTCGGCCGCAAGCGCGAGAATGCGTGCCGAGTAGAGCTTGATCAGGTCGCTGTCGCCGGACATGGCTTTCCCTCGTCGATGCTCCTTATTACATAGTCCCGCAACGCGGTTATGCAAAAGGGTTTTCATTGATGTCCTTCGATACCGATACCCTGGTCTTTGACAATGCGGGGCTGATCCCGGCCATAGCGCAGGATTGCGAAAGCGGCGAGGTGCTGATGATGGCCTGGATGAACGCCGAGGCGGTGGGGCGCACGCTGGAAACCGGGCGGGTCACCTACTGGTCCCGGTCGCGGTCGTCATTCTGGGTCAAGGGCGAAAGCTCGGGCCATGTGCAGGAACTGGTCGATTTCAGGGTCGATTGCGATCGTGATTGCCTGTTGCTGCAGGTGCGCCAGACCGGACCGGCCTGTCACACCAACCGGCGCAGCTGTTTTTTTACCGCGCTTCGTGCGGGGGAAGAGGTCGAACTGATGGCGCCGATGGGCTGAAATCGTCCTGCGGGCGATGCCTCCGGCGGGGATATTTTGGGCAAGAGGAAGCAGGCGGTCAGAGACCGACCATCCGGCGGATGTCGCGGGGGCTGGCGCCGTCTGCCCGGTAGGTGGCGATGGCGCGGGCATCGTCACGCTTGGCCAGCCGTTTTCCGTTTTCGTCCCGGATCAGCCGGTGGTGGTGATAGACCGGCGTGGGAAGGCCCAGCAGCGCCTGCAACAGGACCTGCAACGGCGTCGTATCGAACAGGTCGCCGCCGCGGATCACATGGGTGATCCCCTGTCCCGCATCGTCGATGACGGCGGCCAGCACATAGGAGGCGGTCTCGATCTCCTTGCGGCCGAGCACCGCGTCGCCGGTGGTGCATCGCAGATCGTTCGCGGTCACAATCCGCAGCCCGGCCCGTTCCGGCCCGGTTTCGGTGAAGGCCAGCGGCATGCGGTCGGACAGGGCGGTGATGGCCTTGTCCATGTTCAGCCGCAGCGCATCGCCGGGGCGGCGGTCGGTCATGTCGCGGTGGCGGCAGGTGCCGGGATAGACCGGCGGCAGCGGTGCGCCTTCCTGCGGCGCCGAAAGCGCGGCACGGATATCGGAGCGGCGGCAGGAGCAGGGGTAGACCAACCCGCGTGCCGCGAGATCCATCAGGGCGTCGTTGTAGCGGCGCAGGTGGTCGGACTGGCGCAGCACCGGCGTTTCCCAGCTCAGGCCGAGCCAGTGCAGGTCGTCATAGATCTGTTGTTCCCAGCACTCGCGGGCGCGGGCGGTGTCTGTGTCTTCGATCCGCAGCAGGAACCGGCCCTGTCCGGCCCGCGCCATGTCATGGGCGAGCAGCGCCGAATAGGCATGTCCGAGATGCAGCGGGCCGGTGGGGGATGGCGCAAAGCGGGTTGTGAGTGTCACGCTTTTTCAATCACATAGACTTCGGCGTTGAGGTCGAGCCCGGGTAGGTGCGGCCCGTATTCCCGGAACAGGAGCCGTGCCTTGCCCGGTTGCAGCCAGGCGTCACGCTTGGTGGTGAACGCGGCGTCGGCGAGCGTATGATCGTTGTAGGAAAAGGCGAACAGTCCGCCTGTGGCCAGCGCGTCCATCACCAGATCGAAGGTTTCGGGCGGCGCGGCGCCGGTGCCGAGCACGCCGGCCCCCGTGATCGCTGCATAGGCGCCCGGTTCGACCGGGGTCGGGTTGTCGAGGTCGATCTGCGACAGGCGGCGATAGCAGGACCGGCGCCGTGCGCCGTCGAGCATCTCGGGGGATGGGTCCATCCCGTCGATCCGTTCGAAACCGGCCCGGCGCAGCGCCAGCCCGGACAGGCCGGTGCCGCAGCCGTAATCGAGGATCGGCAACCCCGGGTGCGGCCGCAGCGACCACAGCGCATCGGCCACCCGGCCGGGCGTGGCATAGCCGTTTTCGGCGATTTCCCGATCATAGGAGGCGGCCCAGCGGTCGTAGAGCGCGCGGGTGTCCTCGGGCGTTTCCAGCCCATAGACGGTATCGAGAAATTTCTCGGCCATGATCCGAGGATAGAAGGGCGGATCAGGCCGCGTCCAGTTCGATCTGCGCCAGCCAGGCGGACCAGGCCGCCTTTGCGCGGTCGGTATAGGCCTTGTAGCGGTCCTTGCGTCCGCGCCGCCCCCCCCTGAGCCCGTCGACCGGGCGGAACAGGCCGAAATTGACGTTCATCGGCTGAAAGGTCCTGGCCTCGGCGCCGCCAGTGATATGATGAACCAGCGCGCCCATGGCGCTGTCCTGCGGCACCGGGGGCAGCGCGTGTCCGAGGATTTCGGCGGCGGCCAGGCGACCGGCGAGCAGCCCCATCGCCGCGCTTTCCACATAGCCCTCGACGCCGGTGACCTGCCCGGCAAAGCGGATATTGGGTTTCGATTTCAGCCGCATCTGGTCGTCCAGCAATGTGGGCGCGTTGAGAAAGGTGTTGCGATGGATGCCGCCGAGACGCGCGAACCGGGCGTTTTCCAGGCCGGAAATCATCCTGAATACATCGGTTTGCGCGCCATACTTCATCTTTGTCTGGAAGCCGACGATATTGTAGAGCGTGCCCAGTGCGTTGTCGCGGCGCAGCTGCACGACCGCGTGGGGCTTGTCGTCGGGGCGATGCGCGTTGGTCAGCCCGACCGGTTTCATCGGGCCATGGCGCAGGGTTTCGCGGCCACGCTCTGCCATCACCTCGATGGGCAGGCAGCCGTCGAAATAGGTGGCGGTTTCGCCGTCGTGAAACTCGGTCTTGTCGGCGGCCAGTATCGCGTCGATGAAAGCGTCATACTGGTCGCGGCTCATCGGGCAGTTGAGATAGGCGGTGCGTTCTTCCTCGGTTTCGCCCTTGTCATAGCGCGATTGCCGCCAGGCCTGATCCATGTCGATGCTGTCGGCATAGACGATGGGCGCGATGGCGTCGAAGAATGCCAGTGCCTGGGTTCCGGTCTCGGCGCGTATCGCGTCTCCGAGTGCGGGCGAGGTGAGCGGCCCGGTTGCAAAGATCCAGTGCCCCTCATCGGGCAGGTCGGTGATCTCTTCGTGGCTCACCGCGACATTGGGCAGCGCCGTCAGCCGTTCGGTCACGGTTTCGGCGAAGGGGTCGCGATCCACGGCCAACGCGCCACCGGCGGGCAGGCGGTGCGCGTCGGCGGATGCCATGATCAGCCCGCCGGCGGCGCGCATTTCCCAATGCAGCAGCCCGACCGCGTTCTGTTCGTCGTCATCGGACCGAAACGAATTGGAACAGACCATCTCGGCCAGGTTGCCGGTCTTGTGGGCGAAGGTTTCGACCTTTGGGCGCATTTCGTGGATCACCACGGGAACACCCATGCGGGCGGCCTGCCAGGCTGCCTCGGACCCGGCCATGCCGCCGCCGAC
This sequence comes from Pukyongiella litopenaei, assembly GCF_003008555.2. Taxonomy (NCBI): domain Bacteria; kingdom Pseudomonadati; phylum Pseudomonadota; class Alphaproteobacteria; order Rhodobacterales; family Paracoccaceae; genus Pukyongiella; species Pukyongiella litopenaei. The sequence continues at coordinate 3,440,882 of NZ_CP027665.1, forward strand.
GATGTGAAGCTGTTGTTTCATGCCGCCCATCTAGGGCAGCGGCGGGATCGGCTCAAGCCTTGCGATCAGTCCTGCCAGTCGGGCAGGCGTTTTTCGATGAAGGCCGCGATCCCTTCGGCGGTGTCGCGATAGAGCATGTTTTCGACCATCACGTCGCGGGCATGGTCATAGGCGGCCTCGATCGGCATCTGCAACTGGTCGTAGAAAGCACTCTTGCCGATTTTCACCGCCACGCCGAGTTTGCCGGCCAGCTTGTCGGCCAGGTCGGATGTGGCGGCGTCGAGGTCTTCGGGGGCAACGGCGCGATTGATCAGACCGAGCTCGGCGGCGCGATCCGCCTCGATGAACGCGCCCGTGGTCAGCATCTCGAATGCCTGCTTGGCCGGGATGTTGCGCGACAGGGCGACCATCGGCGTCGAGCAGAACAGGCCGATATTCACCCCGTTCACCCCGAATCGCGTGCCATGCGCGGCGATGGCCAGGTCGCAGGACGCGACCAGCTGGCATCCGGCGGCGGTGGCGATGCCGTGAACCTGCGCGATCACCGGCTGGGGCAGGGCGCGGATCGACAGCATCATCCGCGAACAGCGGTCGAACAGGTCGCTGAAACCGGCACGCCCACCGTCCTCGGCCTGCCGTCCCGCGGTCATCTGTTTCAGGTCATGCCCGGCGCAGAAGACCTTGCCCGCGCCGGACAGGATCACCGCGCGTATCCCGCTGTCCTGCCTTAGCGCGTCGAACTCGGCCTGCAGCGCGGCAATCATCTCGTCGGACAGCGCGTTGAGGTTCCCCGGCGAGTTCAGGATCAACCGCGCAACGCGGCCCGTGTCGCGACGTTCCAGAATTGCCATCTTGCCCTCCGCTTGGCTGCCGGGCCAACACTAGGCGGGGAAGAGGGAAAGGAAAAGCATGTCTCTTGCGCTGACTATCGACGAACTGGCCTCGTATCTCGAGGAGGTGTTTCCGCAGGTCCGCAACGATTTCGCGTTCGATCTGCTCGAGGAGGACCGGCTGCGGATGCGCCTGCTGGTGGGAGAGCGGCATCTGCGGCCGGGCGGCACGGTTTCGGGGCCGTCCATGTTCAGCCTCGCCGATTGCGCGGTCTATGCGATGGTGCTGGCGCGGGTCGGGCGCAAGGCGCTGGCGGTCACGACCAACTGTTCCATCGACTTCATGCGCAAACCGGCCGCCGACGCGGATCTGATCGCCGATTGCCGGTTGCTGAAACTGGGCCGGGTCCTGGCCGTGGGCGACGTGCTGATCCGTTCGGACGGTCTGGACAAGCCGGTTGCGCGCGCGACGCTGACCTATTCGATCCCGCCCGCGCGTTGAGGCGGGGCGCGTTCGGCGGCGTTCATATGGGGTATTATGATACCATAAATATAAGCGCATGATAACACAAAGAAAATAACGTCCACCCGCACTTGACCTGTATCGGGCGTGGCTTTAGACACCGATCATCGAATTCGGACCGGTGCGGGTGCGTACCGGTCTTTCACGTCAAATGGGAATACCCCTCATGAAAACCTTCTCTGCAACGCCTGCAGACATCGACAAGAAGTGGATCCTGATCGACGCCGAGGGCGTGGTTCTGGGCCGTCTTGCCTCGATCGTCGCCATGCGCCTGCGCGGCAAGCACAAGCCGTCCTTCACCCCGAACATGGACATGGGCGACAACGTCATCGTCATCAATGCCGACAAGGTGCAGATGACCGGCAAGAAACGCGACGAGCATCTCTATTGGCACACCGGCCATCCCGGCGGGATCAAGAGCCGCACCAAGCAGCAGATCCTGGATGGCGCGCACCCTGAACGCGTGGTGCTGCAGGCGGTCAAGCGGATGCTGCCCGGCAACCGTCTGAGCCGCCAGCAGATGACCAACCTGCGCGTCTATGCCGGCGCCGAGCATCCTCACGAGGCCCAGAGCCCCGAAGTTCTGGACGTGAAGTCCATGAACAAGAAAAACACCCGGAGCTGATGACCGATGGCTGAAGAAATCAACACTCTCGAAGACCTGAACGCCATCGCCGGCGTCGAACCCGTGGCCGAAGAGGTCATCGCCCGCGAACCCGTGCGCGACGACCTGGGCCGTGCCTATGCCACCGGCAAGCGGAAAGACGCCGTCGCCCGCGTCTGGATCAAGCCCGGCTCGGGCAAGGTCGAGGTGAACGGCAAGGAACTGAACACCTATTTCGCGCGTCCCGTTCTGCAGATGATCCTGCGCCAGCCGTTCCAGGTGGCCGGGGTCGAGGACCAGTTCGACGTGATGGCAACCGTCAAGGGCGGTGGCCTGTCCGGTCAGGCCGGCGCGGTCAAGCACGGCATTTCCAAGGCGCTGCAGCTCTATGATCCGTCCCTGCGCGGCGCGCTGAAGGCCGCCGGGTTTCTCACCCGCGACAGCCGGGTGGTCGAACGGAAGAAATACGGCAAGCGCAAGGCCCGCCGGAGCTTCCAGTTCTCCAAGCGTTAAGGCGCCGGATACAGAAAATTGGACAAGGGCCGCGCCATCTGGCGCGGCCCTTTCCTGTGGGTGGCCAGCCATTGCGGGCGTGGACAGGGCGGTCAGTCCTATGGTTGGTCAGATCTCCGGGTCGGGGGTGGCAAACCTGTCCAGCGCGATGGCAAGCGGCCGCTTGGTCCCGGCAACCCGTGCCTTGAGCGAGGGCCAGGCTTCCTCCAGCGACAGGTGCAATCGTTTCCGCTTGGCGTTGAGCCACGACGCGTTGCGATAGACTTGGCTCGGTGCCGCGTCGCTGGGTGCCGGGGCTGATGGTGCGATGTTATGGGCCTGCGTCAACGGGCAGGGTTCGATCTGGCAGGTTTCCAGCCAGGGCCGTGTCCACAGCCAGGCGTCCAGCATCACATAGCCGGGCGTTTCCTCCAGCAGGCGCTGCGCCGCAAGTGGCGTGATGACATACCCGCCCGCGCCATACTTGTTCTTCATAACCCGTGTTGCGGTAAATTCGGGGGTGCCGCCGTGCCAGAGCGGTGTGCGCGCCATGTCATGGGCGCGCGGGACATATTCCAGATCGTAGATCCGGTTCCACGGGTCGTTCCGGCCGGCTATCTGGTCCAGCGCGACGGTGACATACCGGTCGAACACCACGTCGTCTTCGCAGATGCAGACCGGGCCATTTGCCGCCGCTGCCAGTTGCCATGCCTTCTTGTGCGATAACGTGCAGGCCACGTCCTTGGCGGTGATCGGACGGGTCCATTCATTGGCGGCCGCCTGGAACTGGTCCTCGGTCATGTCGGCCAGCGACACCGCGTCGACGAATTCCATGTCCAGCCCCAGCCGTTCGGCCTGTTGCTGCTGGAACCGGCGGCGGGACACATAATGGCGCGGGTTGATGACGTGGATCTTCATGGCCAGCCCTATCCGTCGGGCGCGATCAGGCCCAGACCGCGCAGGTAGATGCCGATCCCGGATTCCAGCAGGTCCTCGGGCGGGAAGGGCGAATTGGTGCCCGGCGCCGTTCGGGCATAGAGTTCGACGACCCCGTGGCTCATCGCCCAGATATGGGCGCTGACCATCGTGGCAGGCGGACGTTTTTCCGGCGGGATATGTTCGGAGAGCGCGGCGGCGGCGGTTTCCAGAACCGCGCGGGCGCGGGCGCAGGCGGTTGCCAGTTCGGGGGTGCGGTTCATCGAAACCCCGCTTTCGAACATGGCGATATAGTGGCCGGGATGTTTGCGGGCAAAGGCCAGATAGGCGCGTCCCGTCGCCTCGAATGCCGCGAGCGCGGAGGGCTGGCCCTTGTCATAGGCGTATTGCATCAGGTCCGCGAACATTTCGAACCCCTGACGGGCAGCCTCGGCAACCAGGTCCTCGCGCCCTTCGAAATGCCGATAGACTGCGGCGGGCGTAACGCCGGCGCGTTTCGCGGCCTCCGACAGCGTGAAGGCACCCGGGCCGCGCTGTTCGATCAGTTCCAGCGCGGCGTCGATCAGCGCCTGCCGCAGGTTGCCGTGGTGATAGCCGCGCTTAGCCATCCAGCAGGTCCGGCCCGCCGCAGATGGCCCGGTCGATTTCACCCAGCGCGTCACCGTCCTTGCGGGCATAGTCGAGCCCGTGCAGGACCGTGCGGATCGCGGCCAGCCGCGCGCGGCGCTTGTCATCGGTGCGGATCACGGTCCAGGGCGCATGACCGGAGTGGCTGCGCGTCAGCGTCTCGTCGATCGCATCGGTATAGGCATCCCATTTCGCCAGCCCGTCCACGTCGATGCTGGACAGTTTCCAGTGCTTCAGCGGGTCGGATTCGCGGTCGAGGAACCGGCGCAGCTGTTCGGCGCGGCCCACGTTCAGCCACAGTTTGAACAGGACGATGCCATCGTTCACAAAGGCCGCTTCGAGCGGCACCACCTGCCGGAAGAACCGTTCGCGGGCGTCGTCGTCGCAGAACCCGAACACCTTTTCGACCACGCCGCGATTGTACCAGGAGCGATCGAAGAACACGACTTCGCCACCCGATGGCAGGTGGTCGATATAGCGCTGGAAATACCATTGCGTCTGCTCGGCCTCGGTGGGTTTCGGCAGCGCGACCACGTTGGCTCCGCGCGGGTTCAGGTTTTCCCGGAACCGTTTGATCGTGCCGCCCTTGCCGGCGGCGTCGCGGCCTTCGAACACGATTGCCACCCGCATGCCGCTGCTCTTGACCCAGGCCTGCATCTTTACCAGTTCGATCTGGAGAAGCTCCATCGCGCGGTCATACTCCTTGCCGTCCATCCGCTCGGCATAGGGGTAGGTCGGGTTCAGGATCCGGCCCTTTTCGGCCTCGGTGATCGCGCGGCGTATCTCCCTGGGGGCGTGCTCGTCGAAATAGCGGGTGATCGCGCCGGAATAGCTCTGTTCCATCGGGAATGGCCTGCTTGTTGCGGTTTGTCGCACTATGGAATGTGAACCGGATTAACGCAAACCGGCCGCCGCGTCAGTCCCGTCCCGCCCGCAGGTCGGTCATGTCCAGCCCGATCCGTTCGATGTCGAATGGCGTGGTTTCATAGATCTCGGAGATCCAGTTGCCATAGAGCAGATGCGCGTGGCTGCGCCACCGGTTCTTGGGGATGCGGGTGGGATCGTCATCGGGATAGTAGTTCACGGGCACGTTGATCGGCGTGTCGCTGGCCACGTCGCGGTCATATTCCTGCTTCAGCGTGTCGCTGTCATATTCGAAGTGATTGAAGATATAGAGCGCCCGGTGGTCCGGGTCCTGCACCAGGCAGGGGCCGACCTCGTCGCTGGCCAGCAGCGTGATCAGCGCCGGAACAGCTTCGATTTCGTGCTGTTTCATCTCGGTCCAGCGGCTGACCGGGATCACGCAGTCATCCGAGAACCCGCGCAGATAGGGCGAGGCCGGGGCCATGTTCCGATGCCGGAAACAGCCAAAGGCCTTGGCGTCGAGCAGGTGTTTGCGCACGCCGTGGAAATGGTTGATCATCGCCATCCCCCCCAGCAGACGCCAAAGGTCGAATGCACGTTGGTCTGGGTCCAGTCAAAGACCTCGCGCAGTTCGTCCCAATAGGTGACCTCGTCGAATTCGAGATGTTCGATCGGTGCGCCGGTGATGATCAGCCCGTCGTATTTCTCGTCGCGCACCTCCTGGAACGGACGGTAGAATTCGGCCATGTGTTCGGCGGCCGTGTTGCGGGTGCGATGTTCCGACATCCGGATCAGCGACAGTTCGATCTGCAACGGCGTGGCGGCGATCAGGCGGGCGAACTGGTTTTCGGTCTGGATCTTCTTGGGCATCAGGTTCAGCAGCCCGATCCGAAGCGGCCGGATGTCCTGCCGCGCCGCCTGGTCCTCGGACATGACCATGACGCCCTCGCGCGAGAGCACGTCATAGGCGGGCAGGTCGGCGGGGATCTTGATCGGCATGGGCAGCGTCTTCCTCTTGTTGAACGCTAGATAAGCCTGCAGAGGGAGGGATGCCAAGGGGGGGGGCGGCGAGAGGCTGACACGGGGCAGGGCTATTGCTAGGGTGCGGGAAACCGGATCGGGCGGAGCCTGGCGATGTTGCACACCCTTTTGTTGTTGCTCGTCTTTCCATTGGCGGCCTTGGCGCAGGACGATGACCCGATGGCATTGCAGCGTTGTGTCTGGCGCTGTCTGGCCGACTCGAAGGGGGCCGATGATCCAGTCTATCATCAATGCGTCGCGGATCATTGCAGCGAGAGGGAATACGGGGCGGCCGAAACCGCGTTGCCGCAGCAATGGAGCCACGGGACCGCCTCGGACGGCGTCACGCGCTTTGCCGGGGTGGCCGCGCCCTCCGGCGACGGGTCGGGGTTCTATTACATGTGCGATGGCCGGGGGCAGAGCTATGTGATGCTCTATGCCGCCGACGCACCGGCGGGGCCGATGACGCTGTTCGTGTCCGGGCAACGGTTTCCCGTGGTTCTGGATCGCAGCCGTCAGCAGCTTACCGCGAATATGCAGCCCCGTGGCCCGTTCCTGACGCAGGTGATCGGTGCGCCGGAGACCGGGCGTCTGTCAGCCGTCGATGCGGGCGGCAAAACGGTGATGCAGGTCGGGCTGGCGCAGGCGGCCCGGGCGGTGCAGGCGACCATCGCGGCCTGCGGCTATTGAGGCGCGGTCAGGCCCTGATGCGTGCGTCGATGGCACCGGCGATCAGGTCCTCGAAATCACCCGCGTCCCGGACCCCGGACACCTCATCCGCCGTCACCGTGACCCCCCAGTTGCGTGCCATCGCCTCATAGCGCGGCTGACGATGGGCCAGCGCGCGGGCATAGGTCCAGCGGATGAAGCCGTCCGGGTCAACATCCGTCTCCAGAATGTTGTTTTCGGACAGGTATTCGCTCCAGACCCGTTCGAGGAACTCGGACTGGTAGGACATCGGTTTGGGCGCCTTGTCGAACCGTCTGACCAGTTCGGCCGAATGGGCCTCGTCGCCGCGGATCCAGATCATCAGCGTGTTGCCGGCCAGATCCCTGAGCACCGGATCGTCGGGGTTCTCGGGATCGACCCATTCGCAGATCGACCCCCCGGTGTCGCAGATGAAATGCGGATAGCCATAAAGCCGGTCGGCCCGGTCGATGAAATATTCGGTATCCAGCAGGGCATGCACCTCGGCCATGCGGAACTGTTCCTGGCGGCGGCGATATTCGGTCATCGGCAGCCCGCCCAGCGACGGATTGCCGGGCTTGCCGAGATAGGCCGAAACCGGGGTCAGGTTCTCAAAGCTCAGGTTGGACCCGATATAGATCGAATCCGACAGCAGCAATTCACGCAGGAACGGCACCTTCATCGCCTCGGCCTTGGCGTTGTCGGCGATGTACTCGCCCATGTAGCGCGTGCCGATGCGGTAATCGATGGAGTAATGGAACCAGCCACCCGCGGCGCGCAGCATCTGCGACAGGTGGGTCTTGCCCAGACCCGACATGCCAAAGAACAGCACGCGTTTGCGCGGCGCATCGCGCCAGTTCTGCGCGGAAGAATAGAGCACGGCCATGGCCCCCTTTTTTCGGCCCTTGCTAGTCAGAGGCGCGTTTGGGGTCAATCCGTCTGCGGCGCGGCAGCCCCTGAAGGATCAGCAGGCCGAGCGCGAGAACCAGAAAGCCGGTCCAGGCGCGGGCGGGCAGGGCTTCGTCCAGAACCCAGGCGCCGAGCGTGATCGCCACCGGCGGGATCAGCAGGGTGACCAGCATGAGGTTTCCCGATCCGGCCATGGCAAGCACCCGGAAATAGAGCAGGTAGGCCCCCGCGGTGGCAATCAGCGCGTAATAGGCGATGGCCCCCCATGTGACCGGGGCGAGCGTGAACGTGACCGGCCCGTCCAGCAGCAGCGCGGCGGGCAGCAGCAGCAGCGTCGAGGCGGTCAGCATCCCGGCCGCTGCGACCTGCGGCGCAAGCCCGCCGAGCCGGGCGCGGGCGAACGAACTGGCAAAGGCATAGCTGATCGCCCCGCCGAGCACGGCCAACTGGGCGACCGAGCGCAGGTCGAACGACGTGAGCGCCTGCCAGCCGATCACCGTGACCACGCCGGCTAAACCCAGCGCCACGCCGATCGCCTTGCGCGCGGTCAGCCGTTCGTCGTCAAAGACCATCGCCGCCACGATCACGCCGAAGATGGCCGTCGTCGCGTTGAGGATCGAGGTCAGGCCGGTTTCGATATGCAACTGTCCCCATGCCATCAGCGAGAACGGGATGATGTTGTTGAGTAGACCCATCACCAGGAAACCGCCCCAGAGGCGTGGCGACCGGGGCAGCGGCAGACGCATCGCTAGTACCACGATCCACAGCGCCAAAGCCGCCCATGCCGTGCGATGCAGGACCGATGTTATCACCGGCACTTCGTTCAGCGCGATCCGGATCGACAGGAATGATCCGCCCCAGATCAGGGCCAGCAGCACCAGTTCGCCCCAGGCGCGCGAGGAAAGGGATTTCTGTTTTCTCATGGGCCACAGCTAACCCGCAAGATGTGTCCGGCGCGACCCGGAACTTGCGCTATGCCGATCATGCACCGGCAGGCTGAGGCGCAGGTTCATGGACGGCTCAGGCCGGGCCGCCGGGCCGGACACCGGCGCGGGCGCCGAACCGGCGCGTTTCCCCGAGGATGTTCAGGTAGTTGGCGACAAAGATCACGGCGGCGCCCAGCAGCACCCAGAGGTCGAGCGATTCGCCGTATAGCACCATGCCGACGATGGCGATGGTCGGCAGGCGGGCGAAATCGAACGGCACCACCACGGTCGCGGGCGCCAGCGACAGCGCCTTGGTCACGCAGAAATGCGCGACCAGCCCCGCCAGCCCGATCAGCACCAGCCACGGGGCGGTCTGCCTGTCCGGTGCGGCGATGTCGCCGTCCATGCCGGCCGTGACCAGCCCCATGACCAGCTGCATCGTCGTCAGCCAGAACAGGATCGAGGCGATATCCTCGTGCCGTGTCAACCGCTTGGTGAAGATGGTGGTCAGCGCAAAGAAGATCGCGGATGAGGCCGCGGTGACGACCCCGAGACTGACGGTTTCGGGGCTCGGCCGGGCCACAATCAGGATGCCGGCAAAACCCAGCAGGGCGGCGGTTGCCCGGATCCCGGTCAGCCGTTCACCCAGCAGCAGCGGAGACAGCATGATCACCCAGAGAGGGGACGTGAATTCGAGCGCGAATACCTGTGCGAGCGGGATCGCCGTGACCGCGAAGAACCAGAGGTTCTGCCCTGTGAAATGGGCCAGGTTGCGGAGCAGGTGAACGCCCAGACGTTGCCGCGATACCCGCGGCCAGCGCCCGGCGAAGGTAATCACCGCGACCACCACGGCGACCCCGACCAGGCTGCGATAGACCATGATCTCGAACGTATCCAGCGTCGCGCTGACCTCGCGGCCCGCGACCGCCATGGTCGAGAAGGACGCGATCGCGCCGATCATCCAGACCGCCGCACGCATCATCTGCACCGGTGGCTGCCCGGTCATGCGTCGCTCACCCGGAAATCGCGCGCCATGTGGCCGGTCACCCGCCACCATGCGCTGTTGCGTGTGCGCTGCTGGTGCGCCTCGAAGGCGGCGCGGTCGGTGAACCGTTCCGACACCAAGAACCGGCACGGGTCATGCGGTGATTGAGTGACTTCGAAGGCGAGGCACCCGGCCTCGGCGCGGCTCAGGCGCAGATGCCGGGGCAGGGCCTGCAGAACGGCTGCGACCTCGTGCGGGGCGCATGTCATCATGCCGGACAATGCCACCATTGCGGCCAACCCTTTTCCACTGCGGACACCCCGCGATAGCGCCGCCCGGTTGCCGGGGCAAGGTGCTCCGGTTCCCGCATGGCCGGGCAGAGATCAGAACGGGCCGTCCTCGAGCACGCCGTCGGCGCTCATCTGCGCATAGAGCAGGCCCTCGCGCAATCCGCGGTCGGCAACCGACAGCCGGTCCGTGGGCCAGAGTCGCAACAGCGCCTGCAGAATGGCCGACCCGGACATGATCAGGGCGTGCCGGTCCTCGCCGATGCGCGGATCGCGCCGCCTGCCGGTCGGACCAAGGCGGAGATAGCCCCGGATGACCGCGTCGATCTGGTCCGATGTCATGCGCAGCCCGTCCACCTTGGTCCGGTCGTAGCGGCGCAGCCCCAGATGGCTGGCCGCCACGGTCGTCACCGTGCCGGACGTGCCCACGATCTGGAACCCCTTGCGCGCCTGTTCGTCCTTGTAGGGTGCAAATTCGGACAGGTTCTCTTCGAAGAACCAGCTCATCAGGGCGAACCGGGCCGCGTCGTCCTCGACATCGCTGAACTGGTCGCGCAGCGTCGCCACCCCGAGCGGGACGCTGATCCAGTCCACCACCTTGGCCGCCGGAAACGGGCTGTCGGGGGCGTGAAACCCGGCATGCAGGCGCATGATCGCGCGCGGGCGGTCGCGATACGGTACCGACGACAGGTCGATCCAGACCAGTTCGGTCGACCCGCCGCCGATATCGACCACCAGCAACTGGTCGGTGCGGGTGGAGACGAGCGGGGCGCAGGACACCACCGCCAGCCGGGCCTCTTCCTCGGGCTGGATGATCTCCATCGTCAGGCCGGTTTCACGGCGGATCTGCCGGATCAGGTCGTTCCCGTTCCGCGCCCGCCGGCAGGCTTCGGTTGCCACCAGCCGCATCCGCTGCACCTTGTTGCGCTTGAGTTTCTGCTGGCAGATCCTCAGCGCCTGGACCGTGCGCCCCATCGAGGCGCGCGACAGTCGTCCGGTCCGTTCCAGCCCCGAGCCGAGCTGCACCGATTTCGAGAAGCTGTCCACGACGTGAAAGCCGCTGCCCTTGGGTTGGGCAATCAGCATCCGGCAACTGTTGGTGCCCAGATCCAGCGCGGCATAGAGCTCGGCCGGATCGGGCGGTTCTGGCGCGGGGCTTTCGACCGCTTTCGGGAACGCGCCCGCACCTTTGGGACGCTTGGGCGCCATGATACACGCCCTCCGATTTCGAGTTGGTTTCACAATATGCAGCCGGGCAGGGCGGTGCAAGCAGGCAGCGCGGTGACGCGATTCATTATCAAGATGAGAAATTCGGGGGCGCGGTGCGCTGGATCGTTGCCGACGGTGGGGCTAGGGTCGCCGCACAGGTCGCTTGCTCGTCGCGTTCTGTCGAAAACAGGCGCCGCGCGGTGCCGCACCTGGCCTAAACAGGGTCACGCGAGAAGGAGGAGGCAGCCCATGCCGGAGGTCACAATCGTCTATTGGCGGGACATCCCGGCCCAGGTCATCGTCGGCAAGGGTCGGCGCGGCGCCAAGCGGCAGCTGGCCGAACGGTTCGAACAGGCGATCGACCGGGCGGCGATGAAGGTGAACGCGCGCGACACCGATGCCTATCTCGCAGAGTGGCGCAAGGCGCCGGCCTACACGGTCGAGGGCGATGCGGACGCGGTCGCGGATGCGGAAGCGGCGCGACTGGAGACCGAATATGACCGGGACCGGATCAAGGCGCTGATCGACAACGACGGATGGGCATGAGCCCGGGATCCATTTGGGAGATCGCGATGGCATTGTTGAACTTCAGGAAACGCGATGCCGCCGGGGCGGAACCCGGCGCGGGCGCGATCAACCCGCAGGTTTCGGCATTCCTGCGCAACTATTCGATCGAGGTGATGCCGCGCACCGCCGACAAGGTCGAGGATTTCCGGGCTCTGCTGCCCGAGGGCACGCGGGTCTACATCGCCCATATCGAGGGCACGCCGATTGACGACATGGTGCGCACCGCGCGGCGGCTGGCGGGCGACGGGTTCAGCGTGATGCCGCATTTTCCGGCCCGGATCATCCGCGACCGGGCAACGTTGGCCGACTGGATCGCGCGCTACCAGGGCGAGGCGGGCGTCGACCAGGCGCTGTTGCTGGCGGGCGGCGTCGCCGATCCGGCAGGCGCGTTCGACAGTTCGATGCAGCTGCTGGAAACCGGGCTGTTCGACAAGGCCGGATTCAAGCGGCTGCATGTGGCCGGGCACCCCGAGGGCAATCGCGATATCGACCCGGATGGCGGCATGAAGAACGTCGAACAAGCGCTTCGCTGGAAACAGGATTTTTCGGACCGCACCGATGCGCAAATGGCGATTGCGACGCAGTTCGCCTTTGACGCCCGGCCGATCATTGCCTGGGCTGACGGCCTGCGCGACGCCGGTATCACGCTGCCGATCCATATCGGTATCGCGGGGCCGGCAAAGCTGCAGACGCTGATCCGGTTCGCCATTGCCTGCGGGGTCGGCCCGTCGCTCAGGGTGCTGCAGAAACGCGCGATGGACGTGACCAAGCTGCTGTTGCCCTACGAGCCGACCGAGGTGATCACCGAACTGGCCGCGCACAAGGCCGCCCATCCCGATTTCAACATCGAGCAGGTGCATTTCTTCCCGCTTGGTGGCATCAAGACCAATGCTGGCTGGGCCATCGCCAATGGTGGCGATTCGGCCCGTCCGGCAAACGAAACCGGCGCGCACGCGTCCTGAAAGGCAGGCAAATGACCCGCACTATCGTCGAGAGCAAGACCAGCACCGCAGTCATCGGATTTGACGAGCCGTTCTGCGTCATCGGGGAACGGATCAATCCCACCGGGCGCAAGAAACTGGCGGCGGAACTGGAAGCGGGCGATTTCTCGACCGTCGAGACGGACGCGCTGGCGCAGGTCGCCGCCGGGGCCAATGTGCTCGATGTGAATGCGGGCGTGGTCTATAACTCCAACCCCGATCCCAACCAGACCGAGCCGCCGCTGATGCGCAAGATGATCGAGCTGGTGCAGGGGCTGGTGGATGTCCCGCTCTGTATCGACAGTTCCGTGCCCGGTGCGCTCGAGGCGGGGCTCGAGGTGGCCGAGGGACGGCCGCTCCTGAATTCGGTCACCGGCGAGGAGGAGCGGCTGGAGATCGTGCTGCCGCTGGTCAAGAAATACAACGTGCCGGTGGTGGCGATCAGCAACGACGACACCGGGATCTCCGAGGACCCGGATGTACGGTTCGCGGTGGCCAGGAAGATCGTCGAGCGCGCCGCCGATTTCGGCATTCCCGCCCATGACATCGTGGTGGACCCGCTGGTGATGCCGATCGGCGCGATGGCGACGGCCGGTCAGCAGGTGTTCGCCCTGGTGCGGCGCCTGCGCGATGAACTGGGCGTGAACACGACCTGCGGTGCATCGAACATCTCGTTCGGCCTGCCCAACCGGCACGGCATCAACAATGCCTTTCTGCCGATGGCCATGGGCGCGGGCATGACCAGCGCGATCATGAACCCGGTGGCGTTGCCCGTGACACGGACGAAGATTGCCGAAAAGAAGGCCGAGATCGCCGCCGCCGGCGTGGTGATCCCCGATGACATGGATGACGACACCTTTGTCGCGCTGTTCGGCATGGGCTCGACCAAGGCGCGGGCGGGCACGGAAATGGAGGCGATCCGCGCCGCCAATTTCCTGACCAACAACGACCCGCATGGCAGTGAGTGGATCAGGTTCAACAAGGCGCCTGCAAAGCCCGGCGAAGAAGGCCGGGGCAGGGGCGGCCGCGCCGGTGGCCGCCGCCGCCGGGCGTAGGCATCACCCAAACCGGCAGCTGGACCGGCGGTATCGACCGCCGGTCTTTTCATTTGCCGGGCGTGGCCGAAGGGCAGGAATTCCGGAGTTGCCGCTTGTCCGGTTGCGGTTCACAATGGGGCTCGTGAAAGGCTGGCAGATCGCGTTGGCGCGATCCGGGGATACAAGGAAAGGACACAAGGCATGACCGATACGGCCACTGAACTGAGCGGGACGATCAAGGAAATCGAAGAGGTCGATGGCTGCATCGCGGATCTGGAGACCGATGCGCGCCGCGACCCTGACAGCAAGGCCGCGCGCCACAACAAGTTCGCGGTTCGCGCCCTGCGCCGCTACAAGGATCGCCTGGTCGCCGATCGCGACAAGCTGCTGGGCGACCTGACGTCGGGGTAGACCCGCGCCGCAAGTGTCGGTCAGTGGCTGGCGGTCTTTGAGAAAAGGTGGATCACCAGGATGCCGCCGACAATCAGGCACATGCCCAGAATGGCGGGCCAGTCGAGCCGTTGTCCAAAAACCAGCAGCCCGATCGCGGCAATCAGCACGATGCCCAGGCCGGACCAGATCGCATAGACGATGCCCACGGGCATTATGCGCAGCGTCTGGCTGAGAAGGTAGAAGGACAGCGCGTAGGCGATCACCACCAGCACCGACGGCCACAGCCGCGTGAATTGCGCGCTTGCCTGCAGCGCGGTGGTGCCGATGGTTTCGGCAACGATGGCGGCAATCAGATACAGGTAATGGGTCGGCATTGATATGCTCCGGCAAGAACGGCCCGATCTCTCCAAACCGTTAGAACATGGGCGCAAATCGCGCAAGCTGGCCGCGTGTGCCGGACCGGGGGCGTTGCGGTCCGGCGGGTTTGACCGAACGGCGGGTTAATCGGCGGGCGAGGGTTTTTCGCCTAGATGCCCCGCAACCCGGTCAGGTCACAGGAGCAACTCGATGTCGGACACCTCGCCCGTTCACGGACTTCCCTACATTCGGCCCGCGCAGGCCCAGAAGCATGTCACCCATAACGAGGCGCTGGACATCCTCGATGCCGCGGTCCAGCTGACCGTGGAAACCCGCACGAAATCGTCGCCGCCGTCATCCGTGCGCGCCGGCGCGCGCTATATCGTTGCCGGCGGGGGCAGCGGCGATTGGGCCGGCAAGGGCGGCAGGATCGCGGTCTGGAGCGGCAGCGCCTGGCGTTTCGTGACCCCCCAGCGGGGATGGGTCGCCCATCTGCTGGACGAGGGCGGGTTCGTGCGCTTCGACGATCCCGGCTGGTTCGGGATCTCGGTTCCGGTCAATGCCGAGATCCTGCAGAATATCAGCGGTATCGGCATCAATACCGAAAGCGACGCGGTAAACCGGGTGTCGGTTGCGTCCGACGCGACGCTGCTGAGCCATGATGGCAATGACCATCGGGTAAAGATCAACAAGGCCGGGGCGGGCGATACCGCCAGTCTGCTGTTCCAGTCCGGCTGGGCCGGTCACGCAGAGATCGGGCTGAACGGGGATACCGACTTTACCCTGCGCGTCAGCTCCGATGGCGCCAGTTTTGCGGATGCGATGCGCGTGGGCGCCGCCGACGGGGTCGTCGGGTTCCCCAACGGGCTGCATCTGGGCGCGCAGAAGCTGGAGCATTATGAACAGGGTGTCTGGACACCGCGCCTGACCTTTTCCGGTGACGATAGCGGCATCAGCTACTCCAATCAGGAAGGCGTCTATGTGCGCGTGGGCGCCATGGTGATGCTGCAATGTTCGATCGATCTGGTCAGCCGTGGCTCTGCCACCGGGGCGGCCATGATCGAGGATCTGCCGTTTGAGCCCTCGCCGCTCTACTATCCCGGCCAGGTGCTGTTCATCAGGGGCGGCGCGAACCTGAACGCCCCGACCTGCAGAACCTTCAGCGGGCCGGTGATCCGGTTGCTGAATTCGAGTGACAGCGGCACAACCAACCTGACCCATGACAATATCACCGACAGCGCAAAGATCAGGGTGACGCTGATGCACCTGGCCTGAGGCGCTCTCTTGCGTGCCACCCGGGCCACGCCTATGAGGGGCGGACCTTCTGTGTTCCCCGGGGTGGCACGACATGACCCGATCAATCATCGACCGGCTGGCCGGGGTGCTGCGTCGTCTCGTGCGGCCTGCCAGCCGGGGCGACCGCGCCCTGGTCGGGCCGCAATTCGATCCTGAATTCTATCTGCACAGTTATCCGGACGTGGCCGAGGCGGGCATGGACCCGCTCGACCACTATCTGCGCTACGGCTGGCGCGACGGGCGGCGTCCGAATACATGGTTCGACCCCCAGGTCTGGCTGCGCGCCCGGCCTGATCTGGTCGTCTCCGGCGGCCATCCCTTTGTGCATTATCTCAGGGAACAAGGCACCGCCGGGGCAATCGGGGCGCGGTACGAACGGCTGCGCGATCTGCCGGATGATCCGGCCATGACGGCCCGGATCGCCGAGGCGCGGGCGCTGGATCCCGCCGTTGCCCTGCCGGATGTGCCGCGCGGTATCGTCACCCAGCTGACCACCCTCGGCCCGCTGTTGAGTGTGACCGAACGGATGCGCCGGACGCTGTCGGGTGCGGATTGCCCGGTCGTGCTGGTTGTCGGCAACGATGCCGGTGGAGAGGATCGCACGCTGGCGACCGCGCTGGGCGAGATCGCGGGTTCGGCGCGGGTGCTTGTGCTTTGGACGGATGGCAGGGAACACCTTCCCGCAATGGACAGTGACGGCATGAGGCAGGCGGCCATGCCGGCCGGCATCGACATGCTGCCCGCCCCGCACCAGGCGCAGGCGCTGATCGATGTTCTGCGCGGTGTCGGATGCCGGATCATCCTGCAATGCGGCAGCGGCCTGTGCTGGCGCGCGCTGAAACTCTATGGCCGGCAACTAGGTCAGGACTTCACCATCGTGACCTGCCTGACGGGCACCGCGGGCAATGACGCCCAGATCGACCGGCTCCATGCCAGCGCGGGTGGCCCCCGTGTGGTGCTGGCACGGAGCGCGGCACAGGCTCGTGCCGCGGCGGATGTCGATGGGGTCGCGCAGGTGGCGCAGATCCCGGCCGAGCCGACCGCCGCCGCTGTCCTGCCCATCCTGCGTGACGTGATCGAACCGGTATTGGCCCTCCATGACAACTGATCTGACCTGTATCATCACCGGCCACCGCGAGGGCGATATCTGCGTTCCGTCGCTCAGATCCTTCTGGGCCACGATAGACCGCGCCCGGGCTGCCGGGCTGACCGTGCAGCCGCTGCTCTGTCTCGACCGCCCCGATGAACACACGCGCGATCTGTTCGAGGCGCACCGCAAGGACGCGGCTGCCGTCGCGATCCATGATTTCGCCGATCAGGGGCAGGTGCGCAACGCGGCCATCGCGCGGGCCACGGGGGCCTTCACGGCTTTTCTCGATGCCGACGACCTGTGGAGCAGCGACTGGCTGGTGGAGGCCGTCGAGTTCCTGGCACCGGGACCGGACAACCGCGTGGCCCATCCCGAGTTCAACTATTTCTTTGAACGCCAGGCCTCGATTTTCCGGCATGTGGATCAGGAAACGCCCGAGTTCATTCCAGACCTGTTGCGGATCGGGAATTACTGGGATGCGCTCTGCGTCTGCCCGACATGGATCCATCGCGATTTTCCGTTTAGGCACCGTGATATCGTCGGCGGCTGGGCGTTCGAGGACTGGCAGTGGAATTGCGACACCGTGGCCGCCGGCATCGTGCACAAGGTGGTGCCGGACACGGTCCTGTTCAAACGCCGCCGGCAGGCATCGCAGACGGTGAAGGCATCGGCCAACCGGTCGATGATCCGCGCCACGCCGCTGAACCGCTACGACCACCCGTTCTACGGCGACTGACCCGTCAGGTCGCGATATAGCGATCCTTGCGGTGGTTGACGGCGATCACGAGATTGGTGACGACCGCCCCCGAAAGCGAATAGGCGATCAACAGCGGGTCGAGCAGGAAAATCCCGGCGGCAAAGAGAATGGCGTCGAACGCAAGCTGCGTCCAGCCGGCCTGGAACCCGATCTTGTCCTGCAAATAGAGCCCGAGCACGCCAACCCCGCCCAACGAGGCGCCGTGGCGGAACAGGATGATCAGGCCGAACCCGGAAAAGGCCCCCGCGAAGAGCGCGCCCACCAGCGGGTCCAGCGTTTCGAAGGCGACATAGCGCGGCAGCAGTTCGGCGATGCCGGACAAAAGCGCCACGGCGACAAAGCTGCGCAGGGTGAAGCGCGGCCCCATCCGCAGCCAGGCCAGCGCGTAGAACGGCAGGTTGACGACGAAGAACACTGCGCCAAAGCTCCAGCCACTGACATAGGACAACAACACCGCCAGCCCGGCGGTCTGCCCGGTGATCAGCCCCAGATGGGTGAGCATGACCATCGCCATCGCGCAGAGCGACGTGCCCATGACATAGGCCATCGCATCCTCGGCCAGGCCGTGGTTCAACGCGGGCCGGTGCGGTTCGTTGCGCCCGGCGGCGGTGTCGTTTCCTGCTGTCATTCCCCGGCCCTGTCTGTGCCCCTGTGGTTGGTCGGGCCGCCCGCGGGGCGACCGATGTATCGCGCGCGGATCGGGGTCAGCCCGCCAGCGCCCGGTTCAGGTTCTCGTCGATCTTTTCGAGAAAGCCCTCGGTGGTCAGCCAATGCTGGTCGGGACCGACCAGCAGCGCCAGATCCTTGGTCATGAAGCCCGATTCCACCGTGTCCACGATCACCTTTTCCAGCGTTTCGGCGAACTGCGTCAGCGCGGCGTTGTCGTCCAGCTTGGCGCGGTGCTTCAGCCCCCCGGTCCAGGCATAGATCGAGGCGATGGAGTTGGTCGAGGTCGCCTCGCCCTTCTGGTGCTGGCGGTAGTGGCGGGTGACGGTGCCATGGGCCGCCTCGGCCTCGACGATCTTGCCGTCGGGTGTCATCAGCTGGCTGGTCATCAGCCCCAGGGACCCGAAGCCCTGCGCCACGGTGTCGGACTGCACGTCGCCATCGTAGTTCTTGCAGGCCCAGACAAATCCGCCGTTCCATTTCATCGCGCAGGCCACCATGTCGTCGATCAGCCGGTGTTCGTACCAGATCTCCTTTTCCTTGAAACGGTCCTCGAATTCCTCTTCGTAGACCTTCTGGAACAGTTCCAGGAACCGGCCGTCATATTGCTTGAGAATGGTGTTCTTGGTCGACAGGTAGACCGGCCAGCCCAGGTTCAGGCCATAGTTGAACGACGCGCGGGCGAAATCGAGGATCGACTGGTCCAGGTTGTACATCGACATGAACACGCCCGCCGACGGGGCGTCAAAGACCTCGCGTTCGATAACCTCGCCATCGGTGCCGACGAATTTCATGCTCAGCTTGCCGGGGCCGGGGAACTTGAGGTCGGTGGCCTTGTACTGGTCGCCGAAAGCGTGGCGGCCGATCACGATCGGGCGGGTCCAGCCGGGCACCAGCCGCGGCACGTTCCTGCAGATGATCGGGGCGCGGAACACCACGCCGCCCAGGATGTTGCGGATGGTGCCATTGGGGCTGCGCCACATCTGTTTCAGGCCGAATTCCTCGACGCGGGCCTCGTCGGGGGTGATCGTCGCGCATTTCACGCCGACGCCGATTTCCCTGATCTTCTCAGCGGCTTCGACGGTGATCCTGTCTTCGGTGCGGTCGCGTTCCTCGATGCCCAGATCATAGTAGAGCAGGTCGATGTCCAGATAGGGCAGGATCAGCTTTTTCTTGATGAAATCCCAGATGATGCGGGTCATCTCGTCCCCGTCGAGCTCGACGACGGGATTTTCAACCTTGATCTTGGTCATGGCATGCCCTTTCGGCTGCTGGTGTCGATCTGATCGTGTCTCTAGCGTGAATCGCGGCGCCGAAAAAGACTGCATACTATTGCATACCGATTTGTCGCAGAGGGGTCTGGTGAATCGCGCCTATGCTGGTCCATGCTGTGCGGGACAGGCAAACGGGGGCACCAATGTCGAAAGCGCGAATCCTGGGGCAGATGCTGCTTGCCAAGCTGCCAGCGCCGGTGGTGGGGATGGTCTATTCCGGGCGGCTGGCGCAGGTGGACGGGCGGCGGATCGACCCCAAGGCGCAGGCGATCGGGGACCTGATCAACGCCGTGCGCGATCCCGCCGCGCCGCAGACGCTGGAGGACAGCCGCGCCGGCATCAGGAAGATGTGCGAGCTCTTCGACCTGCCATGCCCGGACGCGGTGACGAAGACCGACATACTGTTGCCGGGGGCCGCGGGTGACCGGCCCGCGCGGATCTATGATGCGGTGCAGGCGGGGCATGATGGCCTGCGGCCGACACTGCTCTACCTGCATGGCGGCGGCTGGGTGCAGGGCGATCTCGACACCCATGACGGGCTGTGCGGGCGGCTGGCGCTCTGGGCCGAGATCCGGGTCGTTTCCTATGACTACCGGCTGGCACCCGAGCATAAATACCCGGCTGCGGCGGATGATGTGCTGGCGGTGTTCAGCGCCCTGCGTGATCGCGGCGGCGACTGGGGCGTGGATGCGGCGCGGCTGGCGGTGGGCGGCGACAGTGCGGGCGCCAACCTGACCGCCGGGCTGCTGCACGACCTGGCCGGGCTGGGCGCGGCGATGCCGGCGGCGCAGCTGCTGATCTATCCGGGCGTCGACATCTCGCTCGATTCGCGATCGATGGTGATGCTGGCCGATGCCTATGTGCTGACGGCGGAACGGATCCGCTGGTATCTCGATTTCTATTTCGAGGCGGATGCCGACCGGCGCGATCCGCGCGCCTCGCCGATCCTGTCGGACCGGCTGGCCGGGCAGCCGCCGGCGCTGGTGATCGCCGCCGGACACGATCCGCTCTGGGACGACGCGCTGGGCTATGCCGCGAAGCTGCGTGAGGCGGGCGGAGAGGTGGACCTGCTGGAATATCCCGGCCAGGTTCACGGGTTCATGTCGCTCACCCGGACGATCCCGCAGGGGCTCGAGGCGACCCGCGCGGCGGCGGACTGGCTGCGGCGGCAGATCGGCGGCTAGCGGTTGAAGAACGCCGCCAGTTTCGGGCGCAGCCAGGACCACAACGATGGCGCGCCGCGCCGGATCGGCGGGCCGATCCGGTTGTCGAGGTCGTCCAGGGTGACGTCATAGTCGGTCCATGTGCCGCCGCCATTGGCCAGGTTCGTCACCGGGGGCTGGAACCGGTCGATTGCCTTGGCATAGCGTGCATCGGCGCTTTGGGCGTCCTCGAATTCGTCCCACAGCGCGCGAAACTCGGCGGCCTGCGGGTCGGGCAGCAATCCGAACAGGCGCGCGGCGGCGGCGGCTTCGCGGGCGGCGACCGCGTCGTGATCGACGGTGCCGTGGATGGGGGCGTCGCCGGCGTCGATCTCGACGATGTCGTGGATCAGCAGCATCTTCAGCACCCGGGTCACATCGACCCCCGGTTCCGCGTGATCGGCCAGAACCAGCGCGTAGAGCATGACGTGCCAGCTGTGTTCGGCCGAGTTCTCACGCCGCGACCCGTCGATCAGCGACGAGGCGCGCAGCACCGATTTCAGCCGGTCGGCTTCCCTGAGAAACGTGATCCGCGCATCGAGTGCCGGGCCGGCCGGCGATGCCGGCATCAGCGGGTATTCTCGGTCAGGCGGCGTTTCACATAATCGGTCACATTGCCGATCATCGTGTCCATATGCGGGTCCTGGAAGAAATGGTCCGCGCCGTCCAGTTCCTCGTGGGTGATGGTGATGCCCTTCTGTTCGTGCAGCTTGCCGACCAGCGTGCGGGTGTCCTCGGGCGGGGCGACGCGGTCGGAGGTGCCGTTGATGACCAGCCCGGAAGAGGGGCAGGGGGCGAGGAAGGAAAAATCATACATGTTGGCCGGCGGCGACACGCTGATGAAGCCGGTGATCTCGGGCCGGCGCATCAGCAGTTGCATCCCGATCCAGGCACCGAAGGAAAACCCGGCGACCCAGCAATGCTTGGAGTTGTTGTTCATCGACTGCAGGTAGTCGAGCGCGCTGGCGGCGTCGGACAGTTCGCCCACGCCCTGATCGTATTCGCCCTGCGACCGCCCGACGCCTCGGAAATTGAACCGCAGCACGGTAAAGCCCATGTTGTAGAAGGCGTAGTGCAGGTTATAAACGACCTTGTTGTTCATGGTGCCGCCGAACTGCGGATGCGGGTGCAGCACGATGGCGATGGGGGCGTCCTTTTCCTTCTGCGGGTGATAGCGGCCTTCGAGGCGGCCTTCGGGTCCGGGAAAGATGACCTCGGGCATGGGGGCGATGGTCCTGTTTTCTGCCGTCGGTGGCCGGGCAATCTTGACGAAAAACCTTGGGCACCTTAGAACGGTTCTAATTCTGTTGGAGGCCGAAAGACCGGCCTTCAGCGCAGATAGGCAATGGCGTCCGAAAGGTCAACGATCACGCGGACGGGGAGTGTCAGGTGAAGCTTTCGACAAAAGGCAGATACGCAATGGTGGCGCTGGCGGATATCGCGCTGCAGGACGCCGACGGGCTGGTGTCGCTGGGCGAGATCGCGCAGCGGCAGGATATCTCGCTGCCCTATCTGGAGCAGCTGTTCGTGAAGCTGCGCCGGGCGGGGCTGGTGGAATCGGTGCGCGGACCGGGTGGCGGCTACCGCCTGGCGCGGCCCGCCGCCGAGATCCGCGTGGTCGACATCCTGTCGGCGGTGGATGAAACCGTCGACGCGATGCACAAGGGCGCCGGTGCGTCCGGAGGATCATCGGGCAGCCGGGCGCAGTCGCTGACCAACCGGCTGTGGGAAGGGTTGAGCGCCCATGTCTATGTCTTTTTGCACCAGACGCGTCTGTCGGACGTGATCCGCAACGATCTGGCGCCGTGCCCGGCGGTGCCGAACCTGTTTGCGGTGGTGGACGCGGAATGACCGGGCGGGTGATCCGGGATAGGGGCAGGGGGCTGTCTGCCCCCTCTTGGCCCGTGCCGGGCCAATTCACCCCCGAGGATATTTCGGGCAAGAGGAAGGGGGCCGCCGGTGCGCAGGGTCTATCTTGATCACAACGCCACCGCGCCGCTTCGTCCCGAGGCGCGGGAGGCGATGATCGCGGCAATGGATTGCCCGGGCAACCCGTCTTCGGTCCATGCCGAGGGCCGGGCGGCGAAGGCGATTATCGAGCGCGCACGCGCGCAGGTGGCGGCGGCGTTCGGCGCGGATGGGGCCGATGTGGTGTTCACCTCGGGGGCGACAGAGGCGGCGGCGCTGGCCTGTGCCGGGCGCGGGCTGGCGGGAGCCGCGATAGAACATGACGCGGTGGCGGCCTGGGTCGATGGCGGGCTGGACGTGGACGGCGCGGGCCGGGTGGCGGTGCCGGACCCGGCGGGGTCGGTTCTGCAGATGGCCAATTCGGAAACCGGTATCGTCCAGGACCTGCCGCAGGGGCTGGCGGTGACCGATGCCACCCAGGCCTTTGGCAAGCTGCCGGTGGCGTTCAACTGGTGCGGGGCGCAGATGGCGCTGGTGTCGGCGCACAAGCTGGGCGGTCCCAAGGGTATCGGGGCGCTGGTGTTGCGGCGCGGCACCGACCTGGCGGCGCGGATGAAGGGCGGCGGGCAGGAGATGGGCCGGCGCGCGGGCACCGAGAACCTGATCGGCATTGCCGGGTTCGGCGCGGCGGCCGAGGCGGCGGCGCGCGATCTGGCCGATGGCGTCTGGGATCGGGTGGCGCAGATGCGCGACAAACTGGAACAGGCACTTGAAGTCGCGGCCAGCGGAACCATTTTTGTCGGAAAAGGGCATGCGCGGCTGCCCAATACCTTGTGTTTCTCCACCCCGGGGTGGAAAGGAGAGACGCAGGTGATGCAGATGGACCTGGCCGGATTCGCGATCAGCGCCGGATCGGCCTGTTCGAGCGGCAAGGTCCGGGCCAGCCGCGTGTTGCGCGCGATGGGTTACGACGAGGCCGCGGCGGCAGGCGCGATCCGCGTGTCGCTGGGGCCCGAAACGCAGGAAGCCGACCTGATGCGGTTCGCAGAGGTATGGCTGGAAAAGGAACGAAAGCACCGCGCCCGCGCGGCGTGAGCTGAGGAGAAGTCAGATGGCTGCATTGGATCAAACCCAGGTCAAGGACGGTGTCGACCAGGAAACCGTGGACGCGGTGCGCGAGGTCGGCGGCACCTATAAATACGGCTGGGAAACCGAGATCGAAACCGAATATGCGCCCAAGGGTCTGACCCCCGACATCGTGCGCCTGATCTCGGAGAAGAACGGCGAGCCGGACTGGATGACCGACTGGCGGCTGGCGGCCTATGAGCGCTGGCTGACCAAGGAAGAGCCCAAATGGGCGATGGTCGACTATCCCGAGATCGATTTCCAGGACCAGTATTACTATGCCCGGCCCAAGAGCATGGAGGTCAAGCCGAAGTCGCTCGACGAGGTCGATCCCAAGCTGTTGGCCACCTATGAGAAGCTGGGCATCCCGCTGAAGGAGCAGATGATCCTGGCGGGCGTCGACGGGGCCGAGGCGGCGCCGGCGGAGGGCCGCAAGGTTGCCGTGGACGCGGTGTTCGATTCCGTGTCGGTCGGCACCACGTTCCAGGCCGAGCTGAAGAAGGCCGGCGTGATCTTCTGTTCGATGTCCGAGGCGATCAAGGACCACCCGGACCTGGTCCGGAAGTATCTCGGCACGGTCGTGCCGGTCAGCGACAATTTCTATGCCACGCTGAATTCGGCGGTGTTTTCGGACGGGTCGTTCGTCTATGTCCCGCCCGGCGTGCGCTGCCCGATGGAACTGAGCACCTATTTCCGCATCAACGCGGAGAATACCGGCCAGTTCGAGCGCACGCTGATCATTGCCGACAAGGGGTCCTATGTCTCCTATCTCGAAGGCTGCACCGCGCCGCAGCGCGATACCTCGCAGCTTCATGCCGCGGTGGTCGAGATCATCGTCGAGGAAGACGCGGAGGTGAAGTACTCCACCGTGCAGAACTGGTATCCGGGCGACGAGAACGGCAAGGGCGGGATCTACAACTTTGTCACCAAGCGCGCCGATTGCCGGGGCGACCGGGCCAAGGTGATGTGGACGCAGGTCGAAACCGGCTCGGCGGTGACGTGGAAATACCCGTCCTGCATCCTGCGCGGCGATGACAGCCAGGGCGAATTCTATTCGATCGCCATCGCGAACAACTATCAGCAGGCCGATACCGGCACCAAGATGATCCACCTCGGCAAGAACACCCGGTCGCGGATCGTGTCCAAGGGCATCAGCGCGGGTCGCGCCCAGAACACCTATCGCGGGCTGGTATCGATGCATCCCAAGGCGAAGCACAGCCGCAACTATACCCAGTGCGACAGCCTGCTGATCGGCGACAGATGCGGGGCGCATACGGTGCCCTATATCGAGGTGCGGAACAATTCGTCGCGCTGCGAACACGAGGCGACCACCTCGAAGGTGGATGACGACCAGCTGTTCTATTGCCGCTCGCGCGGGATGGACGAAGAGGAGGCCGTCGCCCTCGTGGTCAACGGGTTCTGCAAGGATGTCCTGCAGGCGCTGCCGATGGAATTTGCCATGGAGGCGCAGCAGCTCGTCGCCATTTCGCTGGAGGGGTCCGTTGGCTGATCGCACCGCGTCCTGGTCCGACCGCGTGATCGCGGCGCTGCCCTATGTGCTGACCGTAGCCGGCGGCGTGGCGGGCATCGCCTGGACCAATCTGACATTCAACGCCTCGCCGGTGCTGGGCATTGCCGCCGGCGCGCTGGTGGGGCGGTTGCTGGCGGGGCTGGTCCTCCGGCTGCTGGACTGACCTGTTTCACTCACTCGAACCGGCGCGGGCGCCGATGGAATACGAAGGTATGAAAATGCTTGATATCAAGAACCTGCACGTCAAACTTGAAGAAGAAGACAAACCGATCCTGAAAGGCGTCGACCTGTCGGTCGAGGCCGGCAAGGTCCATGCGATCATGGGGCCGAACGGGTCCGGGAAATCGACGCTGAGCTATGTGCTGTCGGGCCGCGACGGGTATGAGGTGACCGAGGGCAGCGCCGAACTCGAAGGCGCGGACCTGCTGGAAATGGAGCCCGAGGACCGCGCGGCCGCCGGCCTGTTCCTGGCGTTCCAATACCCGGTCGAGATCCCCGGCGTGGGCAACATGACCTTCCTGCGCACGGCCGTGAATGCCCAGCGCAAGGCGCGCGGGCAGGAGGAAATGAGCGCGGCCGACTTTCTCAAGGTGATCCGCGCGAAGGCAAAGACGCTGAAGATCGACGCCGAGATGCTCAAGCGCCCGGTGAACGTGGGTTTCTCGGGCGGCGAGAAGAAACGCAACGAGATCCTGCAGATGGCGATGCTCGAGCCGAAACTGTGCATTCTCGACGAGACCGACAGCGGGCTCGACGTGGACGCGATGAAGCTGGTGGCCGATGGCGTGAACGCGCTGCGGGACGAAGGGCGCGGGTTTCTCGTCATCACCCATTATCAGCGGCTGCTGAACCACATCCAGCCGGATGTGGTGCACATCATGGCCAACGGGCGCATCGTCAAGACCGGCGGGCCGGAACTGGCGCTGGAGGTCGAAAACAACGGCTATGCCGATATCCTGGCCGAGGTGTGACCATGGCACTGGCTGAACGCAAACAGAATACCACCGAGGCCCGGCTGGAGACGATGGCGTTTCCGACGGCGGGCTGCACCCGTCCGGCGCGCGAAGCGGCGCTGGCGCGGGTGCGGGAGATGGGATTGCCGGAGCGGCGCGACGAGTATTGGAAATACACCCGCCCCGACACGCTGACCCGGCCCGAAGCGCCCCGCGCGGCCGTGTTCGTGCGGGACGAACCGCCGATGTTCGACGGCCAGGACCGGTTGCGCATCGTTTTCGTCGACGGGATATTCGATGCCGATGCCTCCGACGACCTGCAGCTGGACGGGGTGAAGATCGACCGTCTCGAGGATATCTGTTGCACCGATATCCACTGGGCCAGGGATCTCTACGGCGTGCTGGAAACGCGTAGCCACGACCCGGTGCCGCGTCCGCTGGCGGCGCTCAACACCGCCTTTGCCGCCGATGGCGTGGCGATCCATGTCACCGGAAAGCCGTCGAAGCCGATCAACCTGGTCTATGTCCATTCCGACGAGGCCTCGGACGCGATCCTGCATCATGTGATCCGGGTGGAGCCGGGCGCCGAAGTCACCATTCTGGAAAACGGGCCGGCGGCGTCGCGGTTCAACAAATGCACCGAGATCGACATCGCCGATGGCGGCACGCTGCACCATGTGCGGGCGCAGGGCCGCGACCACGAACGCCGGGCCGCCACGCATATGTTCGCGCGGCTGGGAACCGAATCGGTGTTCAAGTCCTTTACGCTGACCGTGAACGGGGTGCTGACGCGCAATGAATGCGTGATCGAACTGACCGGCGACGACGCGGTGGCGCATGTGGCCGGTGCCTGTGTCGGCGATGGCGATTTCCACCATGACGACACCGTGTTCATCACCCATGACGCGGTGAACTGCGAAAGCCGCCAGGTGTTCAAGAAGGTGCTGCGCAACGGTGCCACCGGCGTGTTCCAGGGCAAGATCCTGGTCAAGGACGGCGCGCAGAAGACCGACGGCTACCAGATCTCGCAGAGCCTGCTGCTCGACGGGGACAGCCAGTTCCTGGCCAAGCCGGAACTGGAAATCTATGCCGATGACGTGGCCTGTTCGCATGGCTCGACCTCGGGCGCGATCGACGACGAGGCGTTGTTCTACCTGCGCTCGCGCGGGGTGCCGCACGAGGACGCCACCGACCTGCTGACGCTGGCCTTCCTGGCCGAGGCGGTGGAGGAGATCGAGGACGAAGGCATCGCCGGGGACATCGTGGCGCGGCTGGAAAGCTGGCTGGCCCGCCGCCGCTGATGGCCGTGACCTCGGACATCGTTGCCACCTATCGGCGGCCCGGCCGGGTGGTCGGCCGGCTGCTCGGGATGGGGCAGCGCGAGGACCGCGCGCTGATCATCCTGATGGTGGCCTGTGTCCTGGTCTTCTTTGCCCAGATGCCGCGCCTGTCGCGGCAGGCGCATCTCGAGGGGCGCGAGTTCGACATGCTGATGGGCGGCGCGCTGCTGGGCTGGATTTTCCTGGCGCCGCTGATCTTCTACGCGCTGGCGGCGCTGTCGCATCTGCTGGCGCAGCTCCTCGGCGGGCAGGGGAGCTGGTACGGCGCCCGCCTGGCGCTGTTCTGGGCGCTGCTGGCATCGACCCCGCTGCTGCTGCTGCACGGGCTGGTGGCCGGGTTCATCGGGCCCGGCGCGGAACTGAACGCGGTCGGGGTGCTCTGGTGCCTGTTTTTCTTCTGGTTCTGGGGCGCCGGTCTGATCCGGGCCGAAAGGGCATCGCCATGACCATTGCCGTGCTGCGCAACCTGATCGTCGAAACCCTGCGCGACCCGGCCCGGACCGCGCGCTACCTGATGTCGCTGCGGATCGCGCCCGAGGCGCTGTGGACCGGGCTGGGGCTGGTGGCGGTGCTGAACACGCTGCTGTTCTCGCTGTCGGACATGCTGGTGCCGGGACCGGCGCCGCTGCCGGGGGTGTTCGCGTCGCCGATCGTCTATTTCCTGCTGGTCGCGGCGGCGCTGGTGCTGACCGTCTATGCGCTGTTCTGGACCGGCCGGCTGTTCGGCGGCACCGGCGGGGTCGACCAGATTCTGGTGCTGATCGTCTGGCTGCAGTCGCTGCGGCTGCTGGTGCAGGTGATCACGCTGGTGCTGGCGCTGACGATACCGGCGCTGTCGCTGCTGGTGGTGCTGTTCGCCGCCGTGGCCGGGCTCTACATCACCCTGCATTTCGTGAACGAGGCGCACCGTCTCGGTTCGCTGTTCAGGTCCAGCGGCGTGCTCGTGGCCACGGCGCTGGCGATCGTGCTGGGCCTGTCGCTTGTCCTGTCCCTGATCGGAGGCCCCGTTCTGGGGGTGGCTGCCCATGTATGACGTGCAACGGATCCGCGCCGATTTCCCGATCCTGGCCCGCGAGGTGAACGGCCAGCCGCTGACCTATCTCGACAATGGTGCCTCGGCGCAGAAACCGCAGGTGGTGATCGACGCGGTCACGCGGGCCTATGCCGAGGAATATTCGAACGTTCACCGCGGCCTGCATTTCCTGTCCAACCTCGCCACCGAGAAATACGAATCCGTGCGCTGCACCATCGCCCGGTTCCTGAACGCGCCGTCCGGGGACGACATCGTGCTGAACTCGGGCACCACCGAGGGCATCAACATGGTCGCCTATGGCTGGGCGATGCCGCGCATGTCCGCCGGCGACGAGATCGTGCTGTCGGTGATGGAGCATCACGCCAATATCGTGCCCTGGCATTTCCTGCGGGAACGCCAGGGGGTGGTGCTGAAATGGGTGGAAACCGACGCCAGCGGCTGGCTCGACCCGCAGGCGGTGCTCGATGCGATCGGGCCGCGCACGAAACTGGTGGCCGTCACCCATTGCTCCAACGTGCTGGGAACCGTGGTGGATGTGAAGACGATCACCGAAGGCGCCCATGCGCGCGGCGTGCCGGTGCTGGTGGACGGCTCGCAGGCGGCGGTGCACATGCCGGTCGATGTCACGGATATCGGCTGCGATTTCTACGCCATCACCGGGCACAAGCTCTATGGGCCCTCCGGGTCCGGCGCGATCTATTGCAAGGCCGAGCGCATGGCCGAGATGCGCCCCTTCATCGGTGGCGGCGACATGATCCGCGAAGTGCATCGGGACGAGGTGATCTACAACGATCCGCCGATGAAATTCGAGGCCGGGACGCCCGGCATCGTGCAGACGATCGGCCTGGGCGTGGCGCTGGATTACCTGATGGATCTGGGGATGGACAGCATCGCCGCCCATGAGGCCGGGCTGCGCGATTACGCGCAGGAGAGGCTGGGCGGGCTGAACTGGCTGCAATTGCAGGGCACATGCCCCGACAAGGCCGCGATCTTCTCCTTCACGCTCGACGGGGCGGCCCATGCCCATGACGTCTCGACCATCCTCGACAAGAAGGGCGTCGCGGTCCGGGCCGGGCATCACTGCGCCGGGCCGCTGATGGACCACCTGGGCGTGACCGCGACCTGCCGGGCGAGTTTCGGGCTCTACAACACCCGCGCCGAGGTGGACGGGCTGGTCGATGCGCTGGAACTGGCCCGCGATCTGTTTGGCTGAGCCACTTTGCGATTGCGAAGCCGCAGAGGCGCCGCTATACCGCGCCAACGACGCACCTGTAGCTCAGCTGGATAGAGCGCTGCCCTCCGAAGGCAGAGGCCAGAGGTTCGAATCCTCTCAGGTGCGCCATAGCATTCCGACCAACCAAGAATAACATGCCGTCAGCCTTCGGTCGCCGGGATTCCGGGCGGTTTCGGCCTGTATCCGTGGCCGATCCAGGGCAGGGGCATCCAGCCGCCCGGTAGCTGCGAACGAATTGCACTTGCAATAACTGGCAGAGGCGATATCTCTAATTGCGACTGGCTCGCATCTGGGGTGCGGGCATTGGTTTCGGGACATGGTGGAAGGGACATTTCAATGACTTCGAGATTGACGGGCCTGTCGGGAGCGGTGGCCGCGGCGGTGTTGGTGGCGGGCGCGGCGGTGGCCGATGAGGACCGGATGAAGGTGGTGACCACGTTTACGGTCCTTGCTGATATGGCGCGCCATGTCGCCGGGGATGCCGCCGACGTGGTTTCGATCACCAAGCCGGGCGCCGAGATCCACGGCTACGAGCCGACCCCGCGCGACCTGGTCGGCGCGCAGGATGCGGACCTCATTCTCTGGAACGGCCTGAACCTCGAGCTCTGGTTCGAGCAGTTCCTCGCCAACCTGAACGACATCCCGTCGGTCACGCTGACCGAGGGGATCGACACGATCCC
The DNA here is from genome assembly GCF_003008555.2 of Pukyongiella litopenaei. Lineage (NCBI taxonomy): Bacteria > Pseudomonadati > Pseudomonadota > Alphaproteobacteria > Rhodobacterales > Paracoccaceae > Pukyongiella > Pukyongiella litopenaei. The sequence goes on from NZ_CP027665.1 coordinate 3,471,204, forward strand.
GATCGCAGCCGGCGCCTATGAGGGCAAGCCGAACCCGCATGCCTGGATGGGGCTCGACAACGCGCTGATCTATATCGACAACATCCACGCGGCCTTTGCCGAACATGACCCGGACAATGCGGCGACCTATGCGGCGAATGCAGATACCTACAAGGACGAGCTGCGCGCGACGCTCGACCCGCTGCGCCAGGAGATCGCCACGATCCCCGCGGCGCAGCGCTGGCTGGTGACCTGCGAGGGGGCGTTCAGCTACCTGGCCCGCGATTTCGGCATGAAGGAGCTCTATCTCTGGCCGATGAATGCCGACCAGATGGGCACGCCGCAGCAGGTGCGGGCCGTGATCGACGGCGTCAGGGACAATGACATTCCCGTGGTGTTCTGCGAAAGCACCGTGAACACCGCACCGGCCCGGCAGGTGGCGCGCGAAACCGGGGCGCATTACGGCGGCGTGCTCTATGTCGACAGCCTCTCCGAGCCCGACGGGCCGGTTCCGTCATATCTCGACCTGCTCAGGGTCACGTCGCAGACGGTTGCGGACGGGCTGCAGGCGGGCATGAACTGAGCGGCAATTCAGACACGGGACCCGGCCCGGCGCGCAGTTGGCTGGCCGGGTCCCGCGTTTCGGGCGACCGTCCCTTCCGGCAGAAAGCAGATCAATGGCACATGACCTCCAGATTTCGGCCCCCGGCACCGTCGCGCAGGCGGATCCCGGCGGTGGCATTGCCGCGCATGATGTCACCGTCACCTATCGGAACGGCCACACCGCGTTGCGTGATGCGAGTTTCGAGATACCGCGCGGCACCGTCACCGCGTTGGTGGGGGTGAACGGATCGGGGAAATCGACGCTTTTCAAGGCGATCATGGGGTTCGTGCCGGCCGCCAGGGGCGAAATCCGGCTGCTGGGCCGCGGTGTCCGCGAGGCGCTGAAGCTGAACCTCGTCGCCTATGTGCCGCAGGCCGAAGAGGTCGACTGGTCGTTTCCGGTGCTGGTCGAGGACGTGGTGATGATGGGGCGCTATGGCCATATGGGGTTCCTGCGCCGGCCGTCCGGGGCCGATCATGACGCGGTCGAAACGGCGCTGGCGCGGGTCAACATGCAGGATTTCCGTCACCGCCAGATCGGCGAACTGTCCGGCGGGCAGAAAAAGCGCGTCTTTCTGGCGCGGGCGCTGGCGCAGGACGGGCAGGTCATCCTGCTCGACGAACCCTTTACCGGGGTCGATGTAAAGACCGAGGAGCAGATCATCGCGCTGTTGCGCGAATTGCGCGACGAGGGGCGGGTGATGCTGGTTTCCACGCACAACCTGGGCAGCGTGCCGGAGTTCTGTGACCGGACGGTGCTGGTGAAGGGGACGGTGCTGGGCTACGGGCCGACCGAAACCACCTTTACCCGCGCCAACCTCGAACGCGCCTTTGGCGGGGTGTTGCGGCAATTCACCCTCGGGGGGGCCGACCTGCACGAGGATGACGACGCGCGCCGGATCTCGATCTTTACCGATGATGAACGGCCCTTTGTCCAATACGGCGACGAGACCCGCGTTTCGGAGGAGCAGAAATGACCGTGCTGCTCGAACCCTTCGGCTATGGCTACATGACCAACGCGATGTGGGTTTCGGCGCTTGTCGGCGGGGTCTGCGCCTTCCTGTCCTCCTACCTGATGCTCAAGGGCTGGTCGCTGATCGGGGACGCGCTGTCGCATTCGGTGGTGCCGGGCGTGGCGGGCGCCTACATCCTCGGGCTGCCCTTTGCGCTGGGTGCGTTCATCTCGGGGGGGCTCGCCGCGGCGGCGATGCTGTTTCTCTCCGACCGGTCGGGGCTCAAGGTCGACGTGATCATCGGCATCATCTTCACCTCGTTTTTCGGCCTCGGGCTGTTCATGGCCTCGGTCTATCCGATGGCGGTGTCGATCCAGACCATCACCATGGGCAACATCCTCGCCATCACGCCGGAGGACACGCTGCAGCTGGCGATCATCGGATTTGTCTCGCTGGCGATCCTGCTGATGAAATGGAAGGACCTGATGGTGGTCTTTTTCGACGAAAGCCACGCCCGGTCGATCGGGCTCAGGCCCGGAATGCTGAAGGTGGTGTTTTTCGGGTTGCTTTCGGCCTGCGTGGTTGCCGCGATGCAGACGGTGGGCGCGTTTCTCGTCATCGCCATGGTGGTGACGCCGGGGGCGAGCGCCTACCTGCTCTGCGACCGGTTCCCGCGGCTGATCCTGACCTCGGTCGTCATCGGCACGGTCACCAGCTTCGCGGGGGCCTATGTCAGCTATTTCCTCGACGGCGCCACCGGCGGGGTCATCGTCGTGCTCCAGACGCTGGTTTTCCTGACTGTCTTTGTCCTGGCGCCGAAACACGGGTTGCTGGCGCATCGGCGCAAGGCGGCCGAAGCCCTGCGCACGGAGGCGGCGCGATGATGGATACGCTTTTGATGCCGTTCCAGTTCGGGTTCATGCAGAATGCCTTCTGGATCGCCCTGATCGTGTCAGTCCCCACGGCGCTGCTGTCCTGTTTCCTCGTGCTCAAGGGCTGGGCGCTGATGGGCGACGCGGTCAGCCATGCGGTGCTGCCGGGGATCGTGCTGGCCTATATTGTCGGCTTTCCCCTGATCCTCGGCGCGTTCGCGGCCGGCATGGCGACCGCCATCGCCACCGGATACCTGTCCGAAAACAGCCGGGTAAAGCAGGACACGGTGATGGGGGTGGTGTTTTCGGGCATGTTCGGGCTGGGGATCGTGCTCTATGTGTCGATCCACACCAACGTGCATCTCGACCATATCCTGTTCGGCAACATGCTGGGTGTTGGGGCGGGCGATCTCTGGACCGCCGGGCTGATCTCGGTCCTTGTCACCGCGGTGCTGCTGCTGAAATGGAAGGACCTGATGCTGCACGCCTTCGATCCGGCGCAGGCGCAGGCGTCGGGCCTGCCGGTCGGGCTGCTGCATTACGGGCTGCTCACGATCCTGTCGCTGACCATCGTGGCGACGCTGTCGGCGACCGGGCTGATCCTCGCCGTCGGGCTGCTGATCACGCCGGGGGCTATCGCGTTTCTGCTGGTGCGCAGTTTTGGCCGGATGCTGGTGGTGGCGGTTGCGGCCTGCATGTCGTCCATGCTGGCCGGCGTCTATCTCAGCTTCTTCCTCGACAGTGCCCCGGCGCCGACCATCGTCCTGATCCTCACGGCGATCTTCATCGCCGCCTTCATCCGCCGGACAGTGCAGGTCAGACGCATGGCGGCAACCACCTGACCCGTTCGGCCGGGGCAGGGCGGGCGCAAGGCACGTGCCGCCTGCCATCCGCCGGCACCGGGAACCATCGTCCAGATGGACCGGGGGCCGGTTATGCACGAACACTCGAACCGGACCATCCGGGTGGGGCCGATCGTGATCGACAAAGGCGTTCCGGCGGGATGGTGACGAGACCGGATTTGTCGGCCTACCCAGGGCTCTAGCGCGCTCAGTCGCTTCCTGCCTATTCCCGTTCGCGCCTGGGGCGTTCGCCACATCTGATTTTTTCAACCGGCAGGACACCGAATCGGCACAAGGCGCTACTTGTCATCTTCTCGGCCTATCGAAACCTCCTGTTCGTGCCATTGCCGCGTCTGCTGATGGCGCTGCCCGCGGATCAGGTGGATGTGTGCCTCATTCTGCGCTGGCCAAACTGCACCTATCACGCCGGGCTACCCAGACTGGGACCATCGCTACCCGCCAGCATGGAAAATCTGGCGAGTCGGCTGCGCCTGAGGCGGTACAAACGCGCCGTCTTCTACGGAGAATCGATCGGCGGGTTTCCGGCGCTGTCCGCGGCAAAATACCTGAACGCGTCCGCCGGAATATCAATCGGCGGTCGGTTCGAGGTCGTCGGAGGACGACTGAGCCTGCCCCAGCTCGGGAGAGCCTATGAACCATTTTGCCACTGTGCGCCCAAGAGCAAGACGGCTTTGCATGCATTCTCTGTTTCTGATCACAAGCCGGATTCGATAAGTTCGAAACGACTGGCCATCGTTGCCCCAGAGGTTCATCAGCACATTTTCGAAGGCCACAACGACCACAATCCTTTCGTTGGCTTGATGGCCAGGGGCGAATACAACGCATTCATGGCGAAACTCGTCGACCTGATCCTGGAAGACGATGTGACGATCTAGGGGCGCATCCGGCGTTTCTAGAACTCTGCCCGATCAAGCGAAACGGACCGCCTTTCCGGCAGCGGAACGTTCCCGGCGTTGCGATCCGCTATCGCAAACCGGCCTTGTTCACCGGGCCAGGCTGCGGGCGATGTCGGCGCCGAGGGCGGATATGGCCTGGCCGCTTGCGGCGGAAACGGCGGCGGGTGTGGCATCCGGCAACGGGATGGCAATGTCGAACCGCTGCAGGCGTTCGCGGATGATCCCGTCGGGCGATGACAGCGCGAACTGTCCGGCAAAGCGGAACGTGCCATCCGCGCCGGCCAGCATCCTGTCCACGCGCACATCGATACGCACCTGTGCCCGGCCATCCAGCGGCCAGGGTTCGGCGGCGGCGGTGGCGGTGGTCGCCATGTCGAGATTGCGGGCCAGCGCCGTGGTGATCCCGCGTTCGGGATCGTCGGCCCAGATCGAACCGTCCACGTTGCGCAACGCGCCGTCCGGCTGCTGGACCGCGATCTCCAGGCCCGAGGCATAGGAGGGCAGCGACACGTTGCGGACCTCAATGGTCGAGACCCGCACCCGCTGTGTGGTCGCGGTGCTCGCCGGCTCGATCAGGAACCGGGCGGTATCGTCGGCACAACCCGCCAGCAGCGCGGCGACGCAGAGGGGCAGGATTTGGCGTGGGCGCAGGGTCATGTCAGCGTCCTCTGATCAGCAGGGCAGGGTCCCGTTCCAATGTCCGGGCCAGTTCGGAAACCGACCGCGCGGCTTCGCGCATGGCGCGCAGGGCGGCGATGGTTTCGTCGTTGAAATTCGATCGCGCGCCATAGGCCGCCACCAGCGCTTCGGCCTGGGCGGCCAGGCGGGTCATGCGGGCCGAAAGCTCGGGCAGGGTTTCGGCCGCGGTTTTCAGCGCATCCGTCGCAGACCTGGCCGATGCCATCGCCGCGTTCGCGTTGTCGACCATGCCGCCCTCGCGCAGTTCGGCCAGCGAGCTGCGGATCTCGGCCAGCGCGCCGTTCAGGGTTTCCGGCAACTCGCGCGCGCCGGGGGCGCCGATCACGGCATCGGCGCTCTCGAGCACCTCGCGTGCGGCCGTGATGAGTTCCTCTGCTTCAAGCGAGCGGGCCTTCTGCGCGACCGCCCGCAGATCCTCGACCAGCGCGGGAACCTCGGCCGAGGCGGTCGAGATGTTGGCCGCTGCCACATTGGCCTTTTCCAGTGCCTCTCCCAGCGATTCCAACGCGCCGCTGCGCCTGAGATCGGTCGCGATGCCGCGAAGCTCGGCCACGGTGTCGCGCAGGTCCCCCGGCAGGGCGCGGGTCGCTTCGTCCTGGAGCAGGGTGCGGGCATCCGCCAGCAGCGCGGCGGCGTCGCCGGGCAGCGCGCGCAGCTTTTCGGACCGGGTGAACTCTTCGATACCGGTCATCAGCGCGATCGCGTGGTCGATCATCTCTTCGATCGGCAGGGCGTTGATTCGTTCGAACACGCCCTCGGCGGTCGCGGTGAAATCGGGCAGGTCCGAGGGGGCGGTCGGCAGGGTCGGCAACGGGTCGGCATCGCGATCGAGGCCAGCGGGTTCGGCATCGGGCAGTTCGACCAGGTCCACCACCAGCGCGCTGCTGAACAGGCTGGTCGTCGCCAGCCGCGCCCTGAGCCCGCCATTCACGGCGGCTTCGAGGAAATCCAGCGCGTCCTCGCGGCTGGCCTGCGCGGGCAGGCCCAGGCGGCCGGGCTCCAGCGACAGCCGGGTCATCAGGCGGATGGTGGGGCCGGCGTCGGATTCGTGGATCCGGGTGGTGATCGCGGCCACTTCTCCGACCTTGAGACCGCCCAGCCGGACCTCGGCGCCGACCTCGAGCCCGGCCACGGATTCATTGAACTGCGCGGCCAGGTCGATGGCCTGGGCGGTCGAGCGCGTGAACACGCTTTTGCGGGCCTCGCCCTCGCTGGCATAGACGTTGAAGACATGGCCGGGGCTGACCGGCACGCCGCCATCGAAGATCGATCCGAATTCGAGGCCCCCCGCCAGCAATGTCGCCATGCTGTCGAAATCGACGCTGAGACCGGCGCCGCTGATCGAGACCCGGAACCCGGATGTGTCCCAGAACCGGGTCGCCGTGTTCAGCTTGCGGTCATGGGGTGCCTCGATGAAGGCATCGACCACGATCATGTCGGTCGAAACCGTGAGGCGCGGTCGCTCCAGCCGGCCCACCTCGACGCCGCGGAACAGGACCGGGGCGCCTTCGGACAGCAGCCGGCCGTCATCGGTGATCAGCGTGATCCGCTTGCCCGCCCGGCCGGGCTGCACCAGCGGCGGACCGTCGAGCCCTTCGAAACGGCGCTGGGGCGCATCGGGCGTCTGGTCCCAGGCCCCTTCGATATAGACCCCCGAGAGGACGGTGGAAATGCCGGTGATGCCGCGGGTGCTGACCGCCGGGCGCACCACCCAGAACTGCGCCTGCGAATCGAGATAGGGGGCCACGTCCTTGTTTACCCGCGCCCGCACAAGCACCTTGCCCAGATCATCGGTAAAGGACACGTCCTCGACCGTTCCGATCACCACGTCCCGGTAGCGCAGGGTGGTTTCGCCCGACACGATGCCCGACGCGCTGTTGAAGATGATCTCGATCGGGACGCCGCGATTGGCGACGGTCTGCCAGGCCAGCCCCAGCGATACCGCCAGCGCCAGGATCGGCACCAGCCAGACGAAGGACAGGTTCCGCCAGATTGACGGGCGGGCTGGGTCGATGTCCAGGTCGGCGGGGGTCTGGTCTGTCACGTCGTGGCTGGTCCGGCTTTTCTGTCCCAGAGGATCCTGGGATCAAACATCTGGGCGGAAATCATGGTGAACGCAACCGAAAGCGCAAAGCAGATCGCGGCGATGCCCGGATTGATTGTCGCGATCAGATCCAGTTGCACCAGCGCGGTCAGGATCGCGACCACGAAAACATCCACCATCGACCAGCGGCCGATGAACTCGACCACCTCGTAGAGATGCTGCCGCGCGGTGGTATGGTTGCCCGGATCGTGCCGGGCCGAGGCGGCGAGATACCCGATGGCGATGAACTTGCCGATCGGTATCATGACGCTGGCGAAGAACACGATGCCGGCGACCGCGTAGGACCCATGCGCGAACAGCTCGATCACCCCGCCGACGATGGTGTTGTCCATGGTATGGCCGAAGGTGGTGGTGCGCAGCATCGGGTAGAGATTGGCCGGGACATAGGCGATCAGGCCGGCCAGCAGCCAGGCCCAGACCCGTTGCAGGCTGCGGGTATCGTCGCGTTCGTGCAGGATGCCGCCGCAGCGGCGGCAGCGCGTCGTCCGGCGCGGATTGGCCAGCCCGCAGTGGCGGCAGCCGACCATGCCGGCGCCGCGCGCGGTCAGGGCCGGCTGCGTTCGCTCAGCGTTTTCCAAATCGTCATCCTGCACATCAGGTTGTCCTTGAGAACGATCAGCAGCACCAGTCCGGCAAAGGCCCAGAAGGCCGGGCCCAGCGTCACATGCGCCAGCCCGGCGATCTTGACCATCGCCACGGTCACGCCGACGATGAAAATCTCGGCCATGGCCCAGGGGCGGGCGGCGTCGAAGAACCGCAGGGCCAGATCGGCATGGGGCAGGGGGCGATAGCTGATCGCCATCGGCCCCATCACATAGATCGCGGCGGCAAGCCGCGCCAGCGGCAGCAGCACGATCAGCCCGGCCACCGCCACCGACAGGGGCAGCAGCGGCCCGTGGTCGAAGGCCAGCACCGCGTCGAAGATCGAACTGCGGCTGTGCAGCCCGTGCGAATCGATCTCGAGAAACGGAAAGAAGATCGCGGCGAACATCAGGATCAGCGCGGTCAGCGACAGCATCAGGATCTGCGTCATGGCGCCATTGCGCGGGGCGAACAGGACCGTGCCACAGCGGTGGCACCGGGCGGTCGCGCCCTGCATGATATCCGTTTCCCGGTGCAGAAGATCGCAGACGGGACAGGCAATCAGATCCTTGGCCAAGGGTGCCCTCCGGGGGGTGGCAGTTTTCGTGGGAACCACGGCTAACGCCTGTCTAGCGCAACCGGGGCGCCATGACCACGCCCGCGGCCCGGCGCGCCGTCAGACGGCGGCTTCCTGCAGCTTGCGGCGCACGAGGTCGATATGCACGCGCAGCGTATAGACATATTCGCGATAGCGCGACGGCACCTGCACGGCCCGCGCTTCCTGGTCGATGTGTTCCAGCCGCTGCATCAGCGCGTCCAGCCGTTCGGCCGTAACGTCGCTGTCCGCCTCGGCGTCGATCGCCACCAGTTCCTTGTAGCGCCGGTAGATGCGGGCGCGCATGCTCCAGGCATAGAGGCCGGGCAACATCCGCAGCAGCGGCACCATCAGCACCAGCAGCGGCAGGAACAGCAGCGTGACGCGGGTGATCTGGGCCGCGATCCAGTAGGGCATCAGGCTTTCCAGCACGCCGGGGCCGCCGGTCAGCAGCGCCGCGGCCTGCCGGTTCAGCGGCAGGTCCAGCCCCTGGGTCGAGGGGAACCGCAAGTCGTCGCTGAGCGGGGTCGGGCCGGAATGGATCTCGATCGCCGCATGGACCAGCCGGTTGACCAGAGCGGGGTGCAGGTCTCCATTCGCCGCCAGCATCGCGGTCATCGCGGTGAGCGGGATGCGCTCGGGCGGCAGCCGGCGGGAATAGTCGATGCCGGCGGGCGGGATGTCGGCCATCCGCACATAGGGCAGCTTGCGGGTCAACGCCACGGTGTCGCGCAGGGTTTCGATGCGCAGATCGGCATCGGTCAGCAGGGGTTGCAGATAGGGGGCGTCGATCGGCGCCACGAATATGGCGAGATCGGCTTCGCCCGACAAGAGCGCGTCGGCCGCCTCGGCCCCCGCCAGCGGCAGCATCCGGTCCTGGTCCAGATCGACGCCCAGCGTCTGGATCATGTTGTTGATGGCGATCCGCGTGCCGCCGCCCGGTTCGCCCGCGGCCAGGCGCAGATCGTTCCACGCGTTCAGATCCGCGGCGTCGGTGACCTCGGGCCGGTGAAAGATGAAGAACGGTTCGAGAAAGACGGCGGCGAGCGCCTGCAGGCCGATCGAATCCGCGACCGGTGTGCCACCCTGTATCAGCGCCACATCGGCCTCGCCCGTGGCGAGCATCCGCGAGTTTTCCATCGACCCGGGTGTTTCGATGATCTGCAGGTCGATGCCGTCGCGGGCGAGGATGGCCCGGTATCGTTCCGCCAGCGCGTGATAGCCGCTGCCCGGCCGCCCCGCCGCCATGTTCAGCGATCCCGGCGGCAGCAACTGAAGCGCCCCGGATTTCATCACATAGCCGGCCGCGGCCGCGATCAGCAGCACGAGCGCAAGAATGACGGGAAGGAGAAAGGCGAGATATCGGAGCACGGCACGATTCGATGATGGTCTTGCATCGCGACGTTAGCCGGTTCATGCGACTGCTGCCAGCGCCCGTGCGCCGGCAGCCCTATGTCGTTCGCAGCCGGGAAAGCAGCGGACAGGATACGTTGCCGCTGTCACAGTTGACCGTGAGCTCCTTCAGCGCGGTTTCCAGACGCGTGAGGTCGTCGATCCTGCTGCGCACTTCGGAAATATGCAGCTCGGCTATCTCCTTTACCGATCGGCAATCCTCGTCGCTGCTTTCGGACAGGGCGAGCAGCGCCACGGCGTCCGCGAGCGGAAAGCCCAGATCGCGGCACCGCCTCAGAAAACGGAGCCTGCCCACATCATGCGCCGAATAGAGGCGCCGATTGTTGGGCGCACGCTGCGGTTTCGGAACGATGCCTTCGCGCTCATAGTAGCGGATGGTTTCGATGCCGACGCCGCTTTGTCGGGATGCCTCTCCTATCGCGATCATGTGAACCGGCCCGGCTTGATCCTGTAGTGACTACAGAAGTTATACACTCTCAACGTTTGCTGCCGCAATGCCACGGCATGAGAAGCACAGGAGGTGCGGAATGCGGAGATACCTCGGCCTCAGCTATGTCGGGTCGACATCGGCCCTCGGGGTCGCATTTTGTTGTGTCCTGCCGATGGTGATGACCCTGCTGGGCATGGGCGGAAGCTGGCTGGCGGTCTTTGGAAAAGTGGCTGGCGTCAGCTACCATGTCCTGGCGGTCTCGACCGTGCTGGTCGTGGCACCGTGGTTGGTTGCCCATCGACGCGGGGCGCTGGCGCGGCTGCGGTGGTGGCTTGCCGGCAGCACCGCGATGACTGTCCTGGCCTGGGTGATGGTGCTCACCGAATCGCGGATAAACGATTACCTGATCAGGCAGATGTGAAACGATGGAAAACCGATCCGTTGTGCTCGAAAGCACATTGACCTGCCCGGAATGCGGACATGCCGAAACCGAGACGATGCCGACGGATTTCTGCCAGTGGTTCTATGAGTGCCGGCAATGCAAGACGGTGCTGAGGCCCAAGGCGGGCGATTGCTGTGTCTATTGCTCGTATGGGACCGTGCCGTGCCCGCCGATCCAGTCTGGCGATGGCTGCTGCGGGTGATCCCTGACGGGACAACAGCCGCGTTGTTTCCATCGCGGCTGTTTCCAGGGGCGTTGGGTGCGGCAGACGGGGGTGCCGCCTGCCGCAGTTCCGGTCACGAACGGGCCAGGTCCCGCAGCACATAGTGCAGCACGCCGCCATGTTCGATGTAGTCAATCTCGATTGCCGTATCGATCCGGCATTTCAGCGTGATCGTTTTGACCGTGCCATCGGCATAGGTGATCTCGCAGGGCACCTCGGCCAGCGGCTGGATCGTGTCGAGCCCGCGGATCGAAACGGTTTCATCGCCGCTCAGCCCCAGCGTCTTGCGGGTGTCGCCGCCGGTGAACTCGAACGGGATCACGCCCATGCCGACGAGGTTCGAGCGGTGGATGCGCTCGAAGCTCTCGGCGATCACCGCCTTGACCCCCAGCAGCGCGGTGCCTTTCGCGGCCCAGTCGCGCGACGATCCCGCGCCATATTGTTCGCCGCCAAAGACGACCAGCGGGGTGCCCGCGGCCTTGTAGGCCATCGCCGCCTCGTAGACGCTGGTCTGTTCGCCGTCCGGGCCCTTGGTATAGCCGCCCTCGACCCCGTCCAGCATCTCGTTGCGGATGCGGATATTGGCGAAGGTGCCGCGCATCATGATCTCGTGGTTGCCGCGGCGCGACCCGTAGGAGTTGAATTCGCGCGGCTGGACCTGGCGCTCGGTCAGATACTGGCCGGCGGGCGAGGTGGTCGCAAAGGACCCGGCGGGAGAGATATGGTCGGTCGTCACCATGTCGCCGAGAACGAGAAGCTCGCGCGCGCCCTCGATATTGGTGATCGTGCCCGGCTCCATGCCCATGTCCTGGAAATAGGGCGGGTTCTGGATATAGGTCGAACTGGGCGGCCAGTCATAGGTTTCGCCGCCGGTGACATCCACGCCCTGCCATTTCTCGTCGCCCTTGAACACGTCGGCATATTTGGCCTGGAACGCTTCGCGGGTCACGGTCTCGTGGACCAGATCGGCGATTTCCTGGTTGGTCGGCCAGACATCCCTGAGATAGACCGGCTGGCCGTCCTTGCCGGTGCCCAGCGGTTCGCAGGACAGGTCGATGGTCATGTCGCCGGCCAGCGCATAGGCCACCACCAGCGGCGGCGAGGCGAGGTAGTTGGCGCGCACGTCGGGCGAGATGCGGCCCTCGAAGTTGCGGTTGCCCGACAGCACCGAGGTCGCCACCAGGTCGCCATCGGCGATGGCCTTGGAGATCTCCGGCTGAAGCGGGCCCGAGTTGCCGATGCAGGTGGTGCAGCCATAGCCCACGAGGTTGAAGCCGATGGCGTCGAGATGTTCCTGCAGCCCGGCGGCTTCGAGATATTCCGAGACCACCTGCGATCCCGGTGCCAGCGAGGTCTTTACCCAGGGCTTGCGGGTCAGGCCCAGCTCATGGGCTTTCTTGGCGACCAGGCCCGCGCCGATCATCACATAGGGGTTCGAGGTGTTGGTGCAGGAGGTGATCGAGGCGATCACGACCTTGCCCGAGGACATGGTATATGCCTCGCCCTCGACGGCGACTTCCTTGTCCGCCGGGCGCTTGAAGGTCTCGGCCATTTCCCGGGCAAAGGCGTCCTTGGCGCCGGTCAGCGGCAGGTAGTCCTGCGGGCGCTTCGGACCCGAGATCGCGGGCACGATGGTGCCCATGTCCAGTTCCAGCGTATCGGTATAGACCGGCGCGTAGTCGGCGCCGCGCCAGAACCCGTTTTCCTTGGCATAGGCCTCGACCAGCGCGATGCGGTCCTCTTCGCGGCCGGTCTGGCGCAGATAGCGCAGGGTTTCGTCGTCGATCGGGAAGAAACCGCAGGTGGCGCCGTATTCCGGGGCCATGTTGGCGATGGTGGCCCGCTGGGCCAGCGGCAGGTTGTCGAGGCCTTCGCCGTAGAATTCGACGAACTTGCCGACCACGCCCTTTTCGCGCAGCATTTCGACCACCTTCAGCACCAGGTCGGTGCCGGTGGTGCCCTCGACCATCTCGCCGGTCAGCCTGAAGCCGACGACCTCGGGGATCAGCATCGAGATCGGCTGGCCCAGCATCGCCGCCTCGGCCTCGATGCCGCCCACGCCCCAGCCCAGGACGGCGGCGCCGTTGACCATGGTGGTGTGGCTGTCGGTGCCAACGAGGGTGTCGGGATAGGCCACGGTCTCGCCGGCCTGATCGGTGTCGGTCCAGACGGTCTGTGCCAGGTATTCCAGGTTCACCTGGTGGCAGATGCCGGTACCCGGCGGCACCACGCGGAAATTGTTGAACGCCGACTGGCCCCATTTCAGGAACTGGTAGCGTTCCATGTTGCGTTCGTATTCGCGGTCCACGTTCATCTGGAACGCGCGCGGGTTGCCGAACTCGTCGATCATCACCGAGTGGTCGATGACCAGGTCGACCGGGTTCAGCGGGTTGATCTTCTGCGGGTCGCCGCCCAGCGCCTTGATGCCGTCGCGCATCGCGGCAAGGTCGACCACCGCGGGCACGCCGGTAAAGTCCTGCATCAGCACGCGGGCCGGGCGATAGGCGATTTCGCGGGGGTTCCTGCCGCCATTGGCGCCCCATTCGGCAAAGGCCCGGATGTCATCGACGGTGACGGTCTTGCCGTCTTCGAACCGCAGCATGTTCTCCAGCACCACCTTGAGCGCGGCGGGCAGGTTGGAGAAATCGCCCAGGCCGGCGGCCTCCGCGGCGGGGATCGAATAATAGGCGACCGTGGCGCCGCCCGCCTGGAGGGTGCGGCGGGTCTTGGATGTGTCCTGTCCGACGGTGATGGGCATGGCTTGGCTCCGTTGCAAGGGTGAAAACGGGAATTCGCTGGCCGCTATCTGCATCAGGCGGACGCGCCGTTCAATAGCTATCCGGCCGGATGCGACGTTTTATGTATACCATTGCACACAGAAACGCCGCGCCGGGCATGGCATTGCTGTCACAATCGGGTGCGGTTTCGCCGTGACGGGATCAAGAAACCTTGATTCGCGTGGCTCGATGCATGTCGTTAGACAGATCGGAAACGCCAGTGGGGGTGCGTGGTCGAGATGCGAATTCTGATGTCATTGGTCCTGTCCTGCCTGGTCGCGGCGGTGCAGGCGGTGCCGGTACGGGCCGGGGACATGCCGGTTGTGGTGGAGCTGTTCACCTCGCAGGGCTGTTCGTCCTGCCCGCCGGCCGACGCGTTGCTGCGCGACCTGACGACGCGTGACGATGTCCTGCCGCTGGCGCTGCATGTGGATTACTGGGACTATATCGGCTGGAAGGACCACTTTGCCCGGCCCGAGTTCACGGCGCGGCAGAAACATTATGCCGCCTTTGCCGGGCGCAAGATGATCTACACCCCGCAGATGGTGGTGGCAGGCCGCGAGGATGTCGTCGGTGTCGATGCCGCGAAACTGGCCGAGGCGATCACGGCCCACCGCGCCAGATCGCCGGTGATGACAATGCGCGTCACGCGATCGGGCACGGCGCTGACCGTGCAGGTCAAGCCGGTCGCGACCGCCGATACCGGCGGGCCGGTTCTGGTGCAGCTGGTGCGGTTCGCGCCGCTGCGCAAGGTCGAGATCTCGTCGGGTGAAAACGCGGGCAAGACCATTGCCTATGCCAATGTGGTCGAGGACCTGTCGGTGCTGGGCGACTGGGACGGCGCTGCCCCGGCCGAGTTTACCGCCCGGCTCGATGGCGACAGCGCCTCTGCGGTGCTGATCCAGCGCCCGGGGCCGGGGGCGATCCTGGCAGCCGCGCGGGTCAGGTAGGCGCGGGTCAGGTGGGCCGGCCGTGTCAGTCGTCGGGGGCCTGCGACTGCAACCCCAGCCCGCCCCAGGGTTTCCAGCGGCGGTGGATCCAGAACCACTGATCCATATGGGCCCGCACCAGGTCTTCGAGCCCGTCATTGATCGCCTGGGTCATGGTCTCCGGGTCCGAATGCGGGATCGGGTCCTGGAACACGATCTCGAAATCGAGCCCGTTGTCCTGCCGGACCGCATAGACGGGCAGCAGCATGGCATCGTATTTCAGCGCCAGTTCCGCGGGCACGACGCTGGTCACCGCGGGCTGCCCGAAAAAGGTCAGTTCGCGCCCGCCATGGGCGTGCAGGTCGCCGACGATGGCGATGATCCCGCCCGATTTCAGGTGGCGCACCATCTGCGACATGCCGCGCCGGCCTTGTTCGAACATCGGCATGCCGATCGCCTCGATCTTGCGGACGTAATGTGTGTTGAAATACGGGTTGGCCATCCGCCGGTAGAGCGCGCCCATGCGGAACCCGCGCGCGATCAGGTTGGCGCGCGCGGCATCGTAATTGCCGAAATGGCCGGTCATCAGGATCACCGGCCTGTTCGCGGCGCGAGCGGTCTCGAGCGCGGCGAACCCCGGCCCGGACACCGGCGCGGCGCGGGCGCGTTCGATGAACGGGCGTCCCGCGTAGATCTCGATGATCGAGCGCCCGGCATTGTCGGGAACCGCGCGGCACAGCCGTTCGATTTCGTCGCCGGTCAGATCGGGCCGGGCCAGCGCCAGGTTGTTGCGCACACGCTTGTCGAACCCGGCCAGCGGAGCCAGAACGCGGGCGGTGAACCCGCCCATCATCGGCACCCGGATGCGATAGGGAACCAGTCCGACCAGCCCGATCAGGCCGCGCAGGAACAGGTTGGACAGGTAATACCCGATGCGGGTGGACCGGGGCAGGGCTGCGGGATCGGCGGGCATGTGTGCGCGTGTCAGTTCCTGCTCGTCTCTCGGTACCAGACATACAGACCCCCGGCTGCGATCACAAGCGCGCCGAGGATGGTCCAGCGGTCCGGGAACTCGCCGAAAAACAGCGCCCCCCACAATGCGGCGAAGACGAGACCGCAATAGGAATAGGGGGCGAGCATCGCCGCCTCGCCCATCGAAAAGGCGCGGATCATCGCCAGCTGCCCGGCCACGCCCGCGCAGATGATCGTGAGGATCGGCAGAACGGCCGAGGCATCCGGGGTCTGCCAGTGGAAGGGCAGGGCAAGCGTCAGGACGATGGTGCCGACAAGGCCGGTGTAGAACAGCGATGTCCAGGCATCCTCGTCCGCGCCGACCCGCCGGGTCAGCAGCGAATAGGCCGCATAGCAGCCGGCGGCGCCCAGCGGCAGCAGCGCGGCGGGCGAAAACACGTCGCTGCCCGGACGCAGCACGATCACCGCCCCCAGCAGGCTGATCCCGACACCGATGATCCGGCGCGGCCCCAGCGCTTCGCCCAGAAACAGCGCCGCCCCGACGGTGATCAGCACCGGGTTCACCGACATCAGCGCGGCCGCATCCGAGAGCGGGATCAGGCTGAGACCGGTGAAGAAGCTGGCCGTCGCGCCCATCAGCAGGACCGACCGCAGCAGTTGCAGGCGCGGATAACGGGCGCGGGCCACGGTCCGCAGGCGCGGCCCGACGATCGCGAGCACCATCGCCATGTGCCCGGCGTAGCGCACCCAGATCGTCGGCACGAGACCGATCTTCGGTGCCAGCGCCTTGGCGCCGGAATCCATCAGGGTGAAACACAGGATCGCCAGGACCATCAGCCCGATGGCCTGGCCGTTGCCGGCAGGGGCGTCAGCGCGCATCATCGGCGCAGTCCGGTGTGGCGGATCGGGTCATGCGCCGTTGATAGGCACGGCGTTCGGGCTTGTCCATCGCCCCCGGCGCGGCGGCTATCGCATGCGCCAGGCCTGTGCGCGGGCCAGGATGCCGCGCGACGCGACCAGGTGCAGGATCCGCGCCAGCGCGTTGGTGTAGAAGATCATCATGCCCATCGCCGCCGCCGGTGCGATGTCGCCCGCATCGTCCATGTTCAGCACCGCGATGGAGGCCAGCGTGGTCTTGGGCGAATAGAGGAACACCACCGCCGATACCGTCGTCATCGCGTTTACGAACAGGTAGATCGAGATGTCCAGCACCGCCGGCAGGCAGACCGGCACCGTCACCCGGGCAAACAGCTTCATCGTCGGCTGCTTCAGCGACGCGGCCACCGATTCGAATTCGCGGTCCATCTGCTTGAGCGCGGTCACGGCGGTCAGGTGCGACACGGTGTAGAAATGCGTGACCGTGCAGATCACCAGGATCGCCATGGTGCCATAGATCGCGTTCAGCGGGTTGGCGGGGTTGTTGAAGAAAAAGATATAGGCCAGCCCCAGCACCATGCCCGGAATGGCCATCGGCAGCATCGCGAACATCTGGAACAGGGCGCGCCCGGTCCGGAACCCCCTGGTCTTTTCCACCAGGTAGGCGCCGAAGAAGATCACGGCGGTTCCGATCACGGCGGTCAGCAGCGCCAGCCGGATCGAGTTGAAATAGCTTCCCCAGCCGCCGCCATCCATGCGGTCGAACTGGAAATTGTTCAGGCTCAGGCTCAGGTCATAGGGCCAGAACCTGACCAGCGCCGCGAACTGGCAGACCCCCAGCAGGCCGATGATGAACAGGCCGATCGCGCAGGCATAGGCAAAGAAGAACCGGTCGATCTTCCGGTCCGGCTTCGGTGCAAACGGCACCGACCGCGCCGACAGCAGCGCGACCTGGCGGCTCTGCACCGCGCGGTCGATGGCAAAGGCGAGGATCGCCGGGATCACCAGCACCACCGAGACCACCGCGCCCATCTCGAAATTCTGCTGCCCGATCACCTGCTTGTAGATGTCCACCGCGAGCACGTTGAACTGGCCGCCGATGACCTTGGGCAGGCCGAAATCGGTGATCACCAGGTTGAACACCACGAAGGCGGCCGAGATCAGCCCGTAGCGCGCGCCGGGAATGGTGACGGTCCAGAAGGTGCGCCAGCGCGAGGCGCGCAGCGCGGTGGCCGCCTCGTAGAGCCGCGCGTCCGAGATCGCCAAGGCCGTCGAAATGATGATGAAGGCATGGGGGAAGGTGAAGAACACCGACCCGATCACGATGCCGATGGGGCCATAGATCGAGGCGCCGAACATCAGGTCCTTCAGCATTCCCTGGTTGCCGAACAGATAGACCAGCGCGATGCCGGGCAGCAGCGACGGCACCAGGATCGGCATCATCGCGATCAGCCGGAACAGCCCCTTGAACCGCATGCAGGACCGGTTCAGCGCATAGGCGAACCAGAAGGCGAGCGTCACGGTGACGATGGTCGAGATCACCGCGATCACGATCGAATTCTGGATCGAGTTGAACAGCGCCGGTGTCGAGAAATAGCTGGCGAAATTGCCCAGCCCCCGGGTTTCCACCGGGCGCAGTTGCACGCGGCGGAACGTGTTGCTGTCCAGCTCCTGCCAGCTGGTGTCGTCATGCAGCGTCGAGCCGACCAGGAACCGGCCATCGTCGGTGGCGTTGCGGATGCGGTATCTGACCGGGCTGCGAAAGCTGAAATCGGGGAAGAAGGCGGTCACGCCAAGCCGCCCGTCCGATCCGGCGATCAGGTCGGCGGGCGTATAGGCCCCGGTCGCCTCGTTCAGTTCGGCGGCGGTGCGGATCGTGCCGTCAAAGCGACCCTCATCGTCGCTGACCTGGAGCTCGAACGCGGCGAGATCGAAGCTGTAGGTCGAGATCGATTTTGACAGCATCGCGTAGAGCGGAAAGGCCAGCGTGACCAGCAGATAGAGCGCGATCACCACCATGCCGCCACGCATGATCAGGTCGTCGCGTCCCAGCTTGCCGCGAATGGCTGGTCCCTCGGGGAGGCGCTCGGCGTCGCGTGCGATCATCGGGCGTTCCCAGTCTCATCGGGCATGTCGAAGGACATCAGCCGCGCCGCGGGCAGTTCGACCATCATCGCCGCGCCGGGATCGAGCCTGAGGCGCCGGACCGCGTTGATCGAGAAATCGGCATAGAGCCCGGCCAGCGCCGGTTCGCTGCAATCCAGCCGGCAGCGCCAGAAGGAGCCGAGAAACTCCATCTCGGCGATGGTCACCGCGATGCAGTTGCCGTTGCCGGAGGCGCGGTCGGCCGGATAGGGGATGACATCTTCGGGGCGGATCACGGCTGCGACGCGGGAATCTTTGGCAAAGTCATGTGGTTGCGCGTCGAGGTTCAGGTTGCCGACGCGCAGGCCCGACCCGGTCGCGATGGCATCGAACCGGTTGGTTTCGCCGATGAAGTTTGCCACGAACAGCGTCGCGGGATGGCGATAGACCTGCGGCGGCGTGCCGATCTGTTCGATCGCGCCGCGATTCATCACCACGATCCGGTCGGCCATCGAAAGCGCCTCTTCCTGGTCATGGGTCACCATCACCGTGGTGACACCCAGCTGGCGCTGCAATTCCTTGATCTCGTGGCGCAGATGCACGCGCACCTTGGCGTCGAGCGCGGAGAGCGGTTCGTCGAGCAGCAGCAGGCCGGGATTGGTGGCGATGGCGCGGGCCAGCGCGATGCGCTGTTGCTGGCCGCCGGACAGTTGCGCGGGGTATTTCGTGCCCTGGTCGGACAGTCCGACGAGGGCCAGCAACTCGGCCACGCGGGCGGTGATCTCGGATTTGGGCCGGCCGGTGTTTTCCAGCCCGAAGGCGATGTTCTTTTCGATGGTGAGGTTGGGAAACAGCGCGTAGGACTGGAACACGATGCCGAAATCGCGTTCCGATGGCGGCAGGTTCGACACGTCGCGGCCCGCCTGCATCACCGTGCCGCGCGACTGCAGGTCCAGCCCGGCGATCGCACGCAGGAGCGTGGTCTTGCCGCAGCCCGAGGGGCCGAGAAAACAGACGAACTCGCCCTGTCCGATGCTCAGCGACACATCACGGAGCGCGAGGAAGTCGCCAAAGGCCTTCCACAGGTTTTCGATATCGAGATAGGGCGCGGTCTGCGTGGTCGGGGCGTTCAATGTGTGCATCCGGTTCCGGCAAGAGGGCGAGGGCGCAGCCGCACCGCGCCCGGTCAGGGCGCGGTGCCGGGTGGGCGGCATGGGCCGCCCCTGCGCGGGCGCGTTACTTGGCTTCCGATTTGCCGTCGTAGCGCGCCTGCCATTCCTTCAGGATCGCGGCGCGGTTGTTGGCGGCATATTCGAAATCATTGTCGATCATCGCTTCGAGCAGGCCCTCGGGGAAATGTTCGACCGGCTTGGCGATGCCCGGATAGGCAACCACCGCATAGCCGGTATTGTACATTTCATTGGCCTCCTTGGTGACGGAGAAATCGACCAGTTTCTGCGCCGCTTCGAGATTGGCGGTGCCGGCAACGATGGCGGTGGCTTCCATTTCCCAGCCGACGCCTTCGGTCGGCACGATGATCTCGAGCGGCGCGCCGGCGGCCTTGGATTTCGCACCGCGGAAGGCAAAAGATATGCCGATCGGGATCTCGCCGGCCGCCGCCATCTTGCAGGGTTTGGACCCGGAATGGGTATAGCGGGCGATATTCTCGTGCAGCTTGTCCATGTATTCCCAGCCGCCATCCTCGCCGAAGATCTGCAGCCAGCTGGACACGTCCAGGAACCCGGTGCCCGAACTGTTCGGGTTCGGCATGATGATGTGACCGGAATACATCGGATCGGTCAGGTCCTGCCATGACGAGGGCAGGCTCAGCCCCAGCTTTTCGCCCTCGACGGTGTTGAAACAGACCGCGGCGACATAGGCATCCATACCGGTCCAGCTCGGCGGGGTGCTGTCGTCGACGAACCGGGGGTCGAGCGCCTCGACACCGGCGGGCGCATAGGGTTCCAGCATACCCTCGGATTTCAGCAGCAGCAGCGAGGTTCCGGCCAGCCCCCAGATCACGTCCGCCTGCGGGTTGTCGCGCTCTGCCAGCAGCTTGGCGGTGATGATGCCGGTGGAATCGCGGACCCAGTTGATCTTGATGTCGGGATTCGCGGCCTCGAAGGTCTCGGCATAGCGTGCGAGGTCTTCGGCCTCGACCGCGGTATAGACGGTCAGTTCGGTCTGCGCGGCGGCGGCCGATCCGAAGACGAGCCCCGCGGTCAGCGCCACGGTCAGTTTCAGTTTGGATAGCATCAGGTTCAGCTCCCTTATCGTTGGTTCACGGGTCCGACCGCTTGTTGCGCGGGTCTTGTATCAGTTTCTTGACGCTTGCAGTCTGTCACGCATGACAGCGAGAAAAAGGCTTTTCTGCCTTTTATGTCATAGGTCCGGCTTATGATCTGTCGGGTCGGGCGCTTCGGGATACCGCCGGAAGACCGATTGGTGTCAACGGTTTGGGCATGAAAAAGGGCCCGGACGATACATCCGGGCCCAAGGAAGGCTTTCGGTTGATCGGCGCGCGCCGGATCAGGTGCGGGCGTTGCCCACCAGTTTCCACAGCGCGGGCAGCAGCAGGGCCGCCATGCACAGCTTGATGGCGTCGCCGACCACGAACGGGGTCAGGCCCCATTGCAGGATCGGCTGGTCCCAGCCGTAGAGCTGGCCCAGCCAGAGCAGGCCCGGCACATAGATCAGCACGTTGCCGAGCAGCATCGCCAGCGCCATCTTGCCCGCCGAACGGTCCCATCCGCGCGCTGCCAGCGCACCCAGCGCGATGGTGGCCAGCACATAGCCGACCAAGTAGCCGCCGGTGCCGCCCATCATGTAGGTCAGGCCGAATTTCTCGGCCGTCGATCCCGCGAAGACATCGAAGCCCAGGGCGCCGACCAGCAGGTAGCCGAGGATCGTCACCAGCCCCAGCCGCGCGCCATAGGCGGCACCGATGGCGAGGACGCCAAAGGTTCCCATCGTGATCGGGACCGGCCACATCGGCACCTTGACCTTGGCGGCTATGGCCAGCACGGCGATGCCCAGCATCACCAGAATCACCTGCTTGATCCGCAGCGCGGCACCGTTCCTGGGGCCGAAGGCGTCGGCCAGAACGCCATGAGTTGCAGCCAGGGTCATACGATCGCTCCTTGTCGTGTTGTGTCAGTCGCGCGAAGGTGCCGGAAATGCTGCGCTGCCGCAAGGCCGAAGTCGCGGCGCGGCGGCGAACCCGCATTGACGGAGATCCCCGCATTGACAGAGATCAAAGTCGCCCCGATCCCGATGCCGCATCCTGTTCCCGTCCCGTTGCACTGCAGGAGGAGAGCGGATGGGCCTGTTTTCGAAAATGGCGGACAGCGCCGACCTGGTGAACGGCATGGCCGAACGCCTGGGGGCGGATCTGCGATCATATCTGGGGCGCGACCCCGAGATCAACGCCGCCAGCTATCGCACCATGGTCTACCGGTGCACCACCTGCGTCGACCAGGACGGTTGCCGAATGCTGCAATCTGCCCATGACAGGCTCGACCACGCGCCCGCCTATTGCCGCAACAAGCAGGAACTGGAGCATCCCGGCGGATCGTGAGCGTTCAATCGCCGCGCCGGTAATCCGAGATCATCCGGTAATCCTTGCGCGGGCCTTTGACCTGCCACTCGACCCGGAACCGGGGCCAGCCGGTGAAATCGTAGATCGCGACATAGCTGTCGGGGGCGCAGAAATGCGTGGCGGTGCCTCCGTGGCGCGGCACCGCGTGGAAAAACCGCCCGTCATCGAAGAAGACCCGCAGATCGTTGTCCCAGCGATAGCGCCGGGTCGCGTGCATCGGGGCGTGTCCCGCGATCCGCAATTGCCCGTCCTCGACATGGTCCAGCCCATCCGCGCCGCGCGTCCAGCGCGCGTGGCCCGAGAAGACGGCCGCCGGGCCGCCGGCCTGTTCGATCCGTCGTGACAGCTGCCAGACGCCTTCGAAATCGCCGGGTTCGACCGCAACGTTTGCCCGCATCCCAGCCCCTGTCCCGACACGCCACCTTGTCGCGCCCCGCCTGCCGGTCTATGAGGCGCGCGATCCCGCCTATTCCACGAAAAGGGTGCCTTGCCAATGATCCCCCGCTATTCCCGTCCCGAGATGGTCGCCATCTGGAGCCCCGAAACCAAGTTCCGCATCTGGTACGAGATCGAGGCCCATGCCTGCGATGCCATGGCCGAGTTGGGGGTGATTCCGAAGGAAAACGCCGAAGCCGTCTGGAAGGCGAAGGATGTCGAGTTCGACGTGGCCCGGATCGACGAGATCGAGGCGGTGACCAAGCATGACGTGATCGCGTTCCTCACCCATCTGGCCGAACATGTGGGCAGCGAGGAGGCGCGGTTCGTCCATCAGGGCATGACCTCGTCGGATGTGCTGGACACCTGTTTCAACGTCCAACTGACCCGCGCCGCCGATATCCTGATCGAGGACATGAAGGGCCTGCTCGCCGCGCTCAAGCGCCGGGCCCATGAACACAAGGACACGGTGCGCATCGGCCGCAGCCACGGCATCCATGCCGAGCCGACCACGATGGGGCTGACCTTTGCCCGGTTCTACGCGGAAATGGACCGCAACCTGAATCGGCTGGAAAAGGCCCGCTACGAAATCGCCACCGGCGCCATCTCGGGCGCGGTCGGCACCTTTGCCAATATCGATCCCGCGGTCGAAGACCATGTCTGCAGGCAGATGGGCCTGGAACCCGAACCGATCAGCACCCAGGTGATTCCGCGCGACCGCCACGCGGCGTTTTTCGCCGCCCTCGGCGTGGTGGCCAGCTCGATCGAGAACGTCGCCACCGAGATCCGCCACATGCAGCGCACCGAGGTGCTGGAGGCCGAGGAGTTCTTTTCCAAGGGTCAGAAGGGCTCCTCCGCGATGCCGCACAAGCGCAACCCGGTGCTGACCGAGAACCTGACCGGGCTGGCGCGGCTGGTGCGTATGGCGGTGGTGCCGGCGATGGAAAACGTGGCGCTCTGGCACGAACGCGACATCTCGCACAGTTCGGTCGAACGCAACATCGGCCCCGATACCACCGTGACGCTGGATTTCGCGCTGGCACGGCTGACGCAGGTGGTGGACAAACTGGTGATCTATCCCGACAACATGCTGGCCAACATGAACAAGTTCCGCGGCCTGGTGATGAGCCAGCGGGTGCTGCTGGCGCTGACGCAGGCCGGCGTCAGCCGCGAGGACGCCTATCGGCTGGTCCAGCGCAACGCGATGAAGGTCTGGGAGCAGGGCAAGGATTTCAAGACCGAACTGCTGGGCGATGCCAAGGTGACCGCCGCGCTGAGCGCCGAGGAGATCGAGGAGAAGTTCGATCTCGGCTATCACACCAAACATGTGGATACGATTTTCGCCCGCGTGTTCGGGTCGGGCGACGACTGAGGCGCCGCCGGGCCGGCCGCCAAAGTCGTGATTTGGCGGCGGGCGCCTTCTGTGGCATGATGCAGCCGGGCCGTTTCCGGCCCGTCAGGAGGTAGCCATGACCATCAAGACCGCTCTTGTCGCGTTTGTGCTGGCCACGACGCCCGCCGTTTCGATGGCCGTTGGCGGCTGCTCGGAGCGCGACCACCAGGCACAGTCCTGCGCCCCCGGCACCGTCTGGGATGCGGGCCAGCAACTCTGCGTGGATCAGGCTTCGAGCTGATCGCCGCCACGATGCCGGTTCTTGCAGCCGCCCCGGCGACCGAGGGGTGGCTGGATAATGCTGCGCGGATGTCCTCGCAATTGAGCGCTGATTCCGGATCGCGGTTCAGGATTTCTTTACCGGCATCGGCCTAGCCTGACAGTGTCCCTCGGTGGGGACATGCAGGCAGGGACAGATCGATGCAGCAGGACAGGGCCGTGGCGGGCTTGCCCGGCGCGGTGAACACGACCGGGGCGGGGGGCGGGATGCCGGAACAGGCGGCGCCCCCCGTGGCTCTGGACGACGGCACCAAGGCGGCGATCGTGGTGCGGCTGCTGCTGAACGAAGGCGCCGACCTGCCGCTGGAAGAGTTGCCCGAGGCGCTGCAGGAAAAGCTGATCCAGCGCATGGGCGACATGCGGCTGGTGGATCGGGATACCACCATTCGCGTGGCGCAGGAATTTGCCACCATCCTCGACAGCGTCGGCCTGTCCTTTGCCGGCGGGCTGGCCGGGGCGCTCAGCGCGCTCGACGGGCGGATCAGCCCACAGACCGCGCAGCGCCTCCGCAAGGAGGCGGGCGTGCGTCAGTCCGGCGATCCCTGGGACCGGCTCCAGGCATTGCCGGTCGGGGATCTGGCGGCGATGGCCGCGACCGAAAGCATCGAGGTGGCGGCGGTGCTGCTGTCCAAGCTCGAAACCGCGCGGGCGGCGGAACTGCTCGCGCATCTGCCCGGCCCGCTGGCGCGGCGCATCACCTATGCGGTATCGCAGACCGGGGCGGTCACGCCCGACGCCGTCTATCGGATCGGGATGTCGCTGGCGGCACAGCTCGATGACAAGCCGGTGCCGGCCTTCGACCGGGCGCCGGGTGAACGGCTGGGGGCGATCCTGAACCAGTCGGCTTCAGCCACCCGCGACGAGATGCTCAGCGCGCTGGACGAAACCGATGCCGCCTTTGCCGGTGCCGTTCGCCGCGCCATATTCACCTTTGCGCATATCCCCGCCCGGCTCGGTTCGCGCGATGCGGCGGCGGTGGTGCGCGCGGTCGAGCCGGCGACCATGCTGGCGGCGCTGGCCGGGGCAACCGAACCGGCCGACCGGGCCGCGGCCGACTTCCTGCTCGACAACATCTCGAACCGGATGGCCGACAACCTGCGCGAGGAAATGGCCGAACGCGGCGCCGTTCCCGCCGCCGAGGCCGACGCCGCGATGACAGCGGTTGCGACCGCCATTCGCGGCCTGGCACGGGACGGGGCGATCACGCTGCGCCCGGAGGACGAAGACGCCCCCGCGTCATAACGCACGGCGGGCTGCGGGCAGGGTGCCCGGTTTCGCGCCGCAGGCCGGCGCGGGTGTCAGCCGCGCCGGCGCCGGCGGCGGCCCCCGGTGGCGCCCGCGTCTCCGCCCGCGTTGAACGCGGGCGACGGCAGCGTCACCACCTTGGCCAGTTCCGGGAACGGGTCGGTCTTGTGCGGGATCGCGTTGGCGGCGACGAAATGATCCTGGAACTTGGGCTCGATCGCGGTTTCGACCTTGGTGATGTCCCGCACCACCCGTTCGATCTCGGCGCGCGCGCCGATGTTGCACAGGGCGATCCGGGCGCCGGTTCCGGCCGCATTGCCGGCGCTGGTCACCTTGTCCAGCGGGGCATCTGGGATCATGCCCAGCACCATGGCGTGCCTGGTCGAGATATGGGCCCCGAAAGCCCCGGCCAGCACCACGCGATCCACCCTGTCGACATTCATGTTGTCCATCAGCAGCCGCGCCCCGGCATAGAGCGCGGATTTCGCGAGCTGGATGGCGCGGATATCGCCCTGGGTGACGGTAATGCGCGGCCCGCCCGTTTCGGTGGCGTCATGGATCAGGTAGGCGTGGGTCCGCCCCTCGGGCCGGCAGCGCCAGGTGCCGGTCTGTTCGGCCGAGCCGATCAGCCCGCTTTCGTCCAGCAATCCGGCCATGCGCATCTCGGCCACCGCCTCGATGATGCCCGACCCGCAGATGCCGGTGACGCCGGTGGTGGCGATGGCATCGTCGAAACCGGGCTCGTCGGACCAGAGCTCGGACCCGATCACGCGGAACCGCGGGGTCCGGGTGGCCGGGTCGATCTCGATCCGCTCGATCGCGCCGGGTGCCGCGCGCTGGCCGGAGGAGATCTGCGCGCCCTCGAAGGCCGGGCCGGTGGGCGACGAACAGGCCAGCACCCGGCTCTTGTCGCCCAGCAGCAGCTCGGCATTGGTGCCCACATCGACGATCAGCACCAGGTCATCGGATTTTCCCGGTTCCTCGCTCAGCGCCACGGCGGCGCAATCGGCGCCGACATGACCCGCGATGCAGGGCAGGATATAGGTGCGCGCGCGCGGGTTGATCGCGTCCAGCCCCAGGTCCCGCGCCGGCAGCGATAGGCTCTCGGAGGTGGCCAGCGCAAACGGGGCCTGGCCCAGTTCGACCGGATCGAACCCCAGCAGCAGGTGGTGCATGACCGGGTTGCAGACGAAAACCGTCTCGACGATCAGGGCCGGGTCGATATCGGCCTCGGCGGCGATCGACGCGGCGAGATCGTTCAGCGCGCCCCGGACCGCGGCGGTCATCTCGGCATCGCCGCCGGGGTTCATCATCGAATAGCTGACCCGGCTCATAAGGTCCTCGCCGAACCGGATCTGCGGGTTCATCAGCCCCGATGACGCCACCACCACGCCGGTGTCGAGATCGGTCAGATGCCCGGCGATGGTGGTCGAGCCGAGGTCGATGGCCAGCCCGAAGAGACCGCTTTCGTGCAGGCCGGGCCAGATCTCGACGATCCGCGCCGCGCCGCCGTGGTGATCGCGATAGAGCGCCACGGTGACCTGCCACTTGCCCTTGCGCAGCACCGGTTGCAGCTTGGCCAGCAGCGACAGGTCCGCCGTCACCGCGTCGATGTCCCACTGGTCCTTCAGCGCCCGGGCCAGCCGTTCCAGGTCGCCGGTGGGCGAATGCATGTCGGGTTCGTCCACCTCGACGAAATACAGCCGGGTTGCCGGGTCCATGGTGATGGCGCGGGCGGTGGCGGCCTTGCGCACCACCTGCCGGTGGACCTGGCTTTCGGGCGGCACGTCGATCACGACATCGCCTTGCACGGTCGCCTGGCATCCCAGCCGGCGCCCCGGTTTCAGGCCGCGCTTGTCGTCATATCTCTGTTCGACGGCGTTCCAGTCGCTCAGTGCGTCCTCGCGCACGGTGATCCCGTGCTTGGGGAACTCGCCATGGGACGGCGTGATCTGGCATTTGGAACAGATGCCGCGCCCGCCGCAGACCGAATCGAGATCGACGCCCAGCTGGCGCGCGGCGGTCAGCACCGGCGTGCCGACCGGGAAACGCCCGCGTTTGCCGGACGGGGTAAAGACGACAAGGGGATCGGTGGTCATGGCGGGCCGGCCTTTCTTCGGTTCGCCGCCACCATAGGCTGATGCGCGGGAAGCGAAAGACGGCTTGCGTCGGTTTGTGGCCGCCAAACGTCGCTGTGCGCGAAATTCCACGCCGCGGCCCGCAACGTTCGGGTGAATTGCCGACCCGCGGGATGACGGGCGGCAGGGCGCGCTTCCGGCCTTTCCTTTTCCCGCGCCCCGTGAGATAGGAAACCGCCAAACGAATTCGGCTTGGAGATGCTGGTATGCAGATTCGCGAGGCGCTCACCTTCGACGATGTTCTTCTAGTTCCGGCGGCATCGTCGGTGCTGCCCGCGACGGCCAATACGGCGACACGGGTGACCCGCGACATCGCGATGAACATCCCGCTGCTGTCCAGCGCCATGGACACCGTGACCGAAGCCCGCATGGCCATCGCCATGGCCCAGGCCGGTGGCATGGGTATCGTGCATCGCAACCTGAGCATCGACGAACAGGCCCGCGAAATCCGCAGGGTGAAACGATTCGAGAGCGGGATCGTCTACAATCCGATCACCCTGACCGCCGATCAGACGCTGGTGGATGCCAAGGCCCTGCAGGACCGCTACAACGTCACCGGGTTCCCGGTGGTCGATGGCGATGGCCGGGTGGTCGGCATCGTCACCAACCGTGACATGCGGTTCGCCAGCGATGACGCCACGCCCGTCAGCGTGATGATGACTTCGGACAACCTGGCGGTGCTGCGCGAACCGGCGGACCGGGACGAGGCGATCAGCCTGATGAAGGCGCGCCGGATCGAAAAGCTGCTGGTCACCGATGCGGGCGGCAAGCTGACCGGGTTGCTGACGCTGAAGGATACAGAACAGGCGGTGCTGAACCCGACCGCCTGCAAGGACCGGCTGGGGCGCCTGCGCGTGGGCGCGGCCTCGACCGTGGGCGATGCCGGGTTCGAACGGGCGCAGGCGCTGGTCGAGGCGGGCGCGGACATGATCGTGATCGACACGGCGCATGGTCATTCCGACGGCGTGGCGCGCGCGGTCGAACGGGCCAAGTCGTTGTCGAACGAGGTCCAGATCGTGGCCGGCAACGTCGCCACCGCCGAGGCCACCAGGGCGCTGATCGACGCCGGCGCCGACGCGGTCAAGGTGGGCATCGGGCCGGGTTCGATCTGCACGACCCGGATGGTCGCCGGCGTGGGCGTGCCGCAGCTGACCGCGATCATGGATTGCGCCGCCGCTGCGGGCGACGTGCCGGTGATCGCCGACGGCGGCATCAAGTATTCGGGCGATTTCGCCAAGGCGATCGCGGCGGGGGCCTCCTGCGCCATGGTCGGGTCGATGATCGCGGGCACCGATGAAAGCCCGGGCGAGGTGATCCTCTACCAGGGCCGCAGCTTCAAATCCTATCGCGGCATGGGCAGCCTGGGCGCGATGGCGCGCGGCTCGGCGGACCGGTATTTCCAGAAGGATGCCGCCAGCGACAAGCTGGTGCCCGAGGGCATCGAGGGGCAGGTGCCCTACAAGGGCAGCGCCGGGGCGGTGATCCATCAGCTCGTCGGCGGGCTGCGTGCGGCGATGGGCTATACCGGCTGCGCCACGGTGGATGAGATGCGCCGCAACTGCCAGTTCGTGAAGATCACCGGTGCGGGGCTGAAGGAAAGCCATGTGCATGACGTGCAGATCACCCGCGAAAGCCCGAACTACCGGATAATGTGAGCCGCCGATGACCCCGGCGGCCCGCGTGCAGGCGGCAATCGAGATCCTTGACGGTATCGGGGCGGGCCGGGCGGCCGAACAGGCGCTGACCGGTTGGGCGCGGCGCAGCCGGTTCGCCGGTTCCGGGGATCGCGCCGCCGTGCGCGACCATGTGTTCGACGCGCTGCGGCGGCGGCGGTCCTATGCGGCGCTTGGCGGCGGATCGGGCGGGCGCGCCCTGATGCTGGGCGCGATACGCGCGGCGGGCGGCGACCCGGACGCGGTGTTCGGTGCGGGCGGCCACGCCCCGGCGGCGCTGAGCGATGCGGAACGGGCCGGCGGGCGCGACCCGCGCACACCGCAGGAGCGCTGCGATATGCCCGACTGGCTCTGGCCGCGCCTGGTGGCAAGCCTGGGCGGCGAGGCCGACGCCGCCGGTCGGGCCTTGCAGAACCGCGCACCGGTGCATCTGCGCGTGAACCTGGCCCGCTGCG
The DNA here is from genome assembly GCF_003008555.2 of Pukyongiella litopenaei. Lineage (NCBI taxonomy): Bacteria > Pseudomonadati > Pseudomonadota > Alphaproteobacteria > Rhodobacterales > Paracoccaceae > Pukyongiella > Pukyongiella litopenaei. Next base: position 3,500,713 of record NZ_CP027665.1, read on the forward strand.
ATCGCGACGCGGCCCGGCACGCCCTGGCGGATGACGGCATCGCGACCCGGCCACATCCCGCGTCGCCCACCGCGCTCGAAGTGACCGACGGCGCCCGCCGCCTGCGCAACGCGCGGGCCTATCTCGACGGCCGGGTCGAATTGCAGGACGCGGCCAGCCAGGCGGTCGTCGACCTGCTGCCGCTGAAACCGGGGATGCGGGTGCTGGACTATTGTGCCGGCGGGGGCGGCAAGGCGCTGGCGATGGCGGCGCGTGCGGCGGTCGAGATCGTCGCCCATGATGCCTCGCCCGACCGGATGCGCGATCTTCCCGCCCGTGCCGACAGGGCCGGGGCGCAGATCACGCTGGCGGCGACGCAGGATCTGGCGGGCCTGGGGCCGTTCGACCTGGTGCTGTGCGACGCGCCCTGTTCGGGCAGCGGGTCCTGGCGCCGGTCGCCCGAGGGCAAGTGGGCGCTGACCGAGGCCCGGCTGGCCGAACTGACCGGGATCCAGCGCGACATCCTGCATCGCGCGTCGGCCTGTCTCGTGCCCGGCGGGCTGTTGGCCTATGCCACCTGTTCCATCCTCGATGACGAAAACGCGCAATCCGTCGCGCATTTCCTGCGCGCGCATCCCGGCTGGCGGCAGGTCGCGTCGAGATCGTGGCCGGTTCAACATGGCACGGACGGGTTTTTTTCTTCTCACTTGACAGGATAGTATGTGTGTATCTACACAACCTGAAGATTATTATCAGGCGTTGACGGTAGCTTAACACATCCCGTCGAACCATGCCGCCGTAATTCGGGAATGGAGAGGCCCTGTGACAGGCCGCCAGATTTCGCAGACCGATACCGCGCAGGCGGCTGTCAGCAGCAGGGTGCTGGTGATACTGGTGGTGGCGATGCTGGGGCTGGGCTACGCGCTGCTGTTGGCTCCGCCGGGGCTTCCGCGCATCATGGCGTTTGCCGCCGCCGCGACCATGGCGTTGGTCGCACTGGGCCATGCCGCCGTGGGCTGGATCGCGGGTCTGACGAGGTTCAGCGCCGGCCGCGCCGTGGTGGGGCTGATCGCACGCGATGCGATGCCGGGTTTCGTGACCGATGCCGACGGTGTGATCGAGATGCGCAATGCCGCCGCCGTGACCCGGTTCGGCGACGATGCGTCGGAAACCCTGGCCGGAACGTTGCGCGGGCTGTGCGCGGAACCGGCGGCGATCATCCTGCGGCTTCAATCCCGCGCCCGGCGGGACGGGGCCGCGCATGAGGATTTTCTCAGCCGCCGCGACCATGTCCGCCTGCATGTGCATCGGATCGGGCATGGCCGGTTGCTGTGGCGGATCGAACAGATCGCCGACCGTCCGGGTGAACCGGGGGCAGATCTGCTGTCGATCCCGATGATCACCGTCGGGCGTGCCGGCGCGGTCCTCTACATGAACGATGCGGCGCGGGCGCTCGCCGGGCGGCGCGTGAAATCGCTCGACCGGCTGTTCGCGGATGGCGAGGTGACGCCGGGCGGGGTCATGCGGCTGAGCGCGGCGGACGGAACGGTTCCGGTGATCGTTCACGAACCAGAACCGGGCAGGGGGCGGCGCGAGCTGTTCATCCTGCCGGTGGCCGAGGACCTGGCGGCGGGAGCGGGGCCGGATTTCGAAACCTTGCCGGTGCCAATGCTGCGGATCGAGGCCTCCGGCCGGATCCTGAAGGCGAATGACCTGGCCAAGACCCTGCTGGGTGTCGAGATCGGTCCCGATACCGGGATCGGCCAGGTGATGCAGGGGCTCGGGCGGCCGGTTTGCGACTGGCTGAAGGACACCGCCGAGGGCCGGAAACAGCAGCAATCGGAATTCCTGCGGCTGACGCGGCGTGACCGCGAGGTGTTCGTCCAGGTCACGCTCAGCCGGGTGGCCGACGGCAACGGCGCCGAGGTCATCGCGGTTCTGAACGATGCCACCGAACTCAAGACGCTCGAAGCGCAGTTCGTGCAGAGCCAGAAAATGCAGGCGATCGGCCAGCTGGCCGGCGGCGTGGCGCATGATTTCAACAACCTGCTGACCGCGATCTCGGGCCATTGCGACCTGTTGCTGCTGCGCCATGACCAGGGCGACCAGGACTACGGCGACCTCGTGCAGATCAACCAGAATGCAAACCGCGCCGCCGCACTGGTCGGCCAGTTGCTGGCGTTTTCCCGCAAGCAGACCCTGCGCCCCGAGATGCTCGACCTGCGCGAGACGCTGTCGGACCTGACCCATCTGCTGAATCGTCTCGTCGGTGAGCGGATCACCCTGAGCCTGAGCCACGATCCGGTGCTGCGCCCGATCCGGGCCGACAAGCGGCAGCTGGAACAGGTGCTGCTGAACCTCGTCGTCAACGCCCGCGACGCGATGCCCGATGGCGGCGAGATCCGGGTTTCGACCGAGGCCGTGCGGCTCGATGACCCGCTGGACCGCGACCGCGCCCAGGTGCCGCCGGGCGATTATGTCTGCGTGCGGGTCAGCGACGACGGGGTCGGCATCGCCCCGGACAAGCTGCAGAAAGTGTTCGAACCCTTCTATACCACCAAGCGCGTGGGCGAGGGGACCGGGCTGGGCCTGTCCACCGCCTATGGCATCATCAAGCAGACCGGCGGCTATATCTTCGTCGACAGCGTGGTGGGGCGCGGCACCGAATTCACGCTCTACATTCCGGTGTTCGACGGTGAACCCGATGCCGAGGTAACCGCGCCGGCACCGGCCGCGCCGGCCATTTCGCCGCATGGCGAAGGCGTCGTGCTGCTGGTCGAGGACGAAGCGCCGGTGCGGGCGTTTGCGTCGCGCGCGTTGCGGCTGCGGGGCTACACGGTGATCGAGGCCGAATCGGCCGAAGATGCGCTGCGCACGCTGGAAGATCCCGAACTGGACGTGGATGTCTTTGTCACCGATGTGGTGATGCCGGGCATGGACGGGCCGAGCTGGGTGCGCGAGGCGCTGAAGACGCGACCGGATGTGCGGGTCGTGTTCGTTTCCGGCTATGCGGAAGGCGCATTCGGCGACACGCAGCCCGCGGTTCCGAACTCGGTGTTCCTGCCAAAACCGTTTTCCCTGAACCAGTTGACGGACACGGTTCATCAACAGCTTCACTAGGCTGGCCGGATCTGCGCCGGGTCAGCCGATCCGGTCGTAAAGCTCGAACTCCCGCGCGCATTTCTGCCGCAGCCGTTTCTCGACCCCCGGCGACAAGGTGACCGGCATCTCGGGCGATACGTTTTCGCGCCCCGTCTGCACCGGCATCCCCAGCCGTTGCTGCAGGAAATCGGTCAGGGCGGCAGGGGTTTCGTAGCGGAACAGATGGGTGATCGAGGTGCCGTTCGGGCGCGGTTCCAGGAACGTGGCCTGGCTGCCAACATCGGCGAAACCGGGCCGGTTTCCGCGCAGGTAACCCCGCACGAAATCGTCAAAGCTGATATCGTGGGTGGCGTTGGGATGGCCGCGCATGCAGGGACGGCGGCGATACCTGAACCAGCTGCCGAGCCAGTCCACGGGCTCGCGCATGACCGCCAGCGTTTCCATCTCCGCGTTGCACACCTTTTCGAACATCGGCCGGAAAAACCGGTTGTAGCGGTAGAGCGGCGCGTGTTTCAGCTCGGGCGGGTTGGCCACGACGATATCGGCGCGGTCGCGCAGGGCGGATTGATAGGCCGTGCTCCCGGTCTTGGGCACGGCGAGAAACACGAGACGTTCCTTAAAGAAAACAAGCATATCCGTCGAGTTCCTGCGTCTGGGTCCGGGGCAGGCTGGCGTATACGCCTTCTTAACACAATTGCGAAAAGGTAAGATAAGGCGAAATTCCGATTGAAATGTTCTCTTTTTGATCTCATAAGGAACAAGAGGCGAACAAAGCAGCGGTTGCCGTGCCAGAACGGGCATGACAATAAGGAGGACAACGGGACGATGGCGGATCTTCTGACTATGGACGGCAAGAAAAACACCGACCGGCAAAAAGCGCTCGACAGCGCGCTGGCGCAGATCGAACGGCAATTCGGCAAGGGGTCGATCATGAAGCTGGGCGGCGACAACGCCCTGCAGGAAATCGCGGCCAGTTCGACCGGGTCGCTGGGGCTCGATATCGCGCTGGGGATCGGCGGTTTGCCGATGGGCCGCATCGTCGAGATCTACGGGCCGGAAAGCTCGGGCAAGACCACGCTGACGCTGCATTGCATCGCCGAGCAGCAGAAACGCGGCGGTGTCTGCGCCTTTGTCGATGCCGAGCACGCGCTGGACCCGCAATATGCGCGCAAGCTGGGCGTCGATCTGGACGAGTTGCTGATCAGCCAGCCGGATACTGGTGAACAGGCGCTGGAAATCACCGATACGCTGGTCCGGTCCGGCGCGGTGAACATGGTCGTGGTGGATTCGGTTGCGGCCCTGACGCCGAAATCCGAACTCGAAGGCGACATGGGCGACAGCAGCGTCGGCGTCCATGCCCGGCTGATGAGCCAGGCCATGCGCAAGCTCACCGGGTCGATCAGCCGGTCGAACTGCATGGTGATCTTCATCAACCAGATCCGCATGAAGATCGGGGTCATGTTCGGCAGCCCCGAAACCACCACCGGCGGCAACGCGCTGAAGTTCTATTCCTCGGTGCGGCTCGACATCCGCCGCATCGGCGCGATCAAGGATCGCGACGAGGTGGTCGGCAACGCCACCCGCGTCAAGGTGGTCAAGAACAAGGTCGCGCCGCCCTTCAAGCAAGTGGAATTCGACATCATGTATGGCGAAGGCATCTCGAAGATGGGTGAATTGCTCGATCTCGGCGTCAAGGCCGGCGTGGTCGAGAAATCCGGGTCCTGGTTCAGCTATGGCGACGAACGGATCGGGCAGGGGCGCGAGAACGCCAAGTCCTACCTGCGCGAACATGCCCGCGTCGCGCTCGAGATCGAGGACAAGATCCGCGCCGCCCACGGGCTCGACTTTGACATGCCGCCCGAACTGGATGGCGACGACGTGCTGGAAGCCTGACCGAACGGCCGGAAATACCGGCCCCCGTTCGGGGCGTGGAAACCAGTTGCACGGGGCGCCCGGATCGGGCGTCCCGTTTCGGTTCGGGTGCTGTGGACACGGGGCGGGCGCGGGGCTAAACCTGCGCGAACCCGCAATCCCTGCGTGCCGAGAGAAGCCGATGCCAACGCTGAACGAGATCCGAACCACCTTCCTGAACTACTTTGCCCGGCAGGGCCACGAGATCGTGGACTCGAGCCCGCTGGTGCCGCGCAACGATCCCACGCTGATGTTCACCAATTCGGGGATGGTTCAGTTCAAGAACCTGTTCACCGGCATCGAGACGCGCGACTACAAACGCGCCACCACGGCGCAGAAATGCGTGCGGGCAGGCGGAAAACACAACGATCTCGACAATGTGGGCTATACCGCGCGTCACCACACGTTCTTTGAAATGCTGGGCAATTTCAGTTTTGGCGACTATTTCAAGGATGACGCGATCCGGTTCGCCTGGGAACTGATCACCCGCGATTTCGATATCGACGCCAACCGGCTGTGGACGACGGTCTACCACACCGATGACGAGGCCTTCGACATCTGGAAAAAGGTTGGCGTGCCCGAGGAGCGGATCATCCGCATCGCGACGAGCGACAATTTCTGGCAGATGGGGCCGACCGGCCCCTGCGGCCCCTGCACCGAGATCTTCTTTGACCACGGGCCGGAGATCTGGGGCGGCCCGCCGGGAAGCGCCGAAGAGGATGGCGACCGGTTCATCGAGATATGGAACCTCGTCTTCATGCAGAACGAACAGTTCGAAGACGGCTCGATGGTCGAACTGGACATGCAATCGATCGACACCGGCATGGGGCTGGAGCGGATCGGCGCGCTGCTGCAGGGCAAGCACGACAATTACGACACCGACCTGATGCGCAGCCTGATCGAGGCCAGCGCCGAGGCGACATCCACCGACCCGGACGGGCCGGGCAAGACCCATCACCGGGTGATTGCCGATCATCTGCGCTCGACCTCGTTCCTGATGGCCGACGGGGTGATGCCGGCCAATGACGGGCGCGGCTATGTGCTGCGCCGGATCATGCGCCGGGCGATGCGGCATGCGCATCTGTTGGGGGCAGGCGATCCGCTGATGCACCGGCTGGTCCCCGCGCTGGTCGGAAAAATGGGCGCGGCCTATCCCGAACTGGGCCGGGCACAGGCGCTGATCGAGGAAACCCTGAAACTGGAGGAGACCCGGTTCAAGGCGACGCTCGAGCGGGGGCTGAAGCTGCTGGACGACGAGCTGGCAACGCTGCCCGACGGTGCGCCGCTGCCGGGCGCGGCGGCGTTCAAGCTCTACGACACCTATGGGTTCCCGCTCGATCTTACCCAGGATGCGCTGCGCGAACGGGACCGCACCGTGGACACGGACGGGTTCGACGCCGCCATGGCCGAACAGAAGGCCAAGGCGCGCGCCGCCTGGGCCGGATCGGGCGAAGCCGCGGATGCCACGATCTGGTTCGATGTCGCGGCCGAACATGGCGCGACCGATTTCCTCGGCTACGACACCGAAACCGCCGAAGGCCAGGTGGTCGCGCTGGTCAGGGATGGTGCCGAAACCGACACCGCCGAGGCCGGCAGCGGCGTGCAGATCGCGCTGAACCAGACCCCGTTCTATGCCGAGGCAGGCGGCCAGGTCGGCGACAGCGGCATTATCCGCACCGCCGGCGGTGTCGCCCGCGTGACCGACACCCGCAAGACCGCCGGGGTGTTCGTCCATATCGCCGAGGTGACCGAGGGCACCATCGCCTGCGGAGAGGCGGCGGTGCTGGAGGTCGATCACACCCGCCGCACAGCGATCCGGGCCAACCACTCGGCCACCCATCTTCTGCACGAGGCGCTGCGCCGCGCCCTGGGCGATCATGTGGCCCAGCGCGGGTCGCTCAACGATGCCGACCGGCTGCGGTTCGATTTCAGCCATACCAGGGCGCTGACGGGTGACGAACTGGGGCGGGTCGAATCCGAGGTGAACGAGTTCATCCGCCAGAACAGCCCGGTGGAAACCCGGATCATGACCCCGGACGACGCCCGGGCGCTGGGGGCGCAGGCGCTCTTTGGCGAGAAATACGGCGACGAGGTGCGCGTCGTTTCGATGGGCCGTCTGGATGGGTCCGGCAAGGGCGCCGATGGCGACACCTATTCGCTGGAACTGTGCGGTGGCACCCATGTCCGGCGCACCGGCGATATCGGGGAGTTCGTGCTCTTGGGCGACAGCGCCAGCAGCGCCGGGGTCCGCCGGATCGAGGCGCTGACCGGCACCGGGGCCCATGACCACCTGGCGGGCCTGCGCGCCATGCTCGATGCGGTGCAGGGTGAGTTCAAGACCACGCCCGACCGGCTGCTGGACCGGCTGCGGGCCGATCAGGCCAAGATCCGCGAACTGACCAACGAGATGGCGCAGCTGCGGCGCGATCTGGCGATGTCGGGCGGTGGTGCGGCGGCTCCCGAGGCCCGCGACATCAACGGCGTACCGCTGCTGGCGCAGGTGCTCAGCGGGGTGACCGGCAAGGATCTTCCCGCGCTGATCGACGAACACAAATCCCGGCTGGGATCGGGCGTGGTGCTGCTGATTGCCGATGCCGGCGGCAAGGCCGCGGTGGCCGCGGGGGTGACCGACGATCTGACCGGCACCGTGTCTGCGGTGGACATGGTCCGCGCGGCGGTGGCCGTTCTCGGCGGCAAGGGGGGCGGTGGCCGCCCCGACATGGCGCAGGGCGGGGGCCGCGACGTGGCCAACGCGGATGCCGCGATCAAGGCGGCGGAACAGGTATTGGGAGGTTGAGATGGCTGCACTCTGGATTGCGCATGTGACCGTGACGGACGCGGAAGCCTATGGAAAATATGCCGAACTGGCCGGTCCGGCGATCGCCAAGCATGGCGGGGAATTCATCGCGCGGGGGGGACGTTTCGTGCAGCTCGAAGGCAAGGAGCGCCCGCGCAATGTCGTCGCGACGTTTCCGTCCGTCGAGGCGGCGGTCGACTGCTACAACAGCCCCGAATATCAGGAAGCGCTGAGCCATGCGTGGGGCGCCTCCGAGCGCGAACTGATGGTGGTCGAGACCACATAGGGCCGCGCGTGGCCCTGCCCGCGCCGGGGCATGAAGGCCAGACGGGGCATCTCGTGACAAAGCTGCGATCCGTCCCGGCATCCGGTTGCCGCAGGGCCGCGCTCGCCTGTCAGATCGGGCCGGTGGCTTTCCGGATGAACACCTTGAAACCGCCCGCGCGGAAGCGGCCGTATGAAGGTCGTTTCTTGGCTTTACACAAACCTGCCTTGAGCCTATGAACGCCCCGCGCCCCTATAGCTCAGCTGGTAGAGCAACTGATTTGTAATCAGTAGGTCCGCGGTTCGAGTCCGTGTGGGGGCACCACCTTATTTCTCGAAATCCGGGCCGGTGGCGGCATGGACGCATGCTTTGCCGCCTTGTCATTCCTTATGCGCCGTGCCGCTCCACGATGACCTATCGTGTTCTGGAAGGAGCGGGCAGGGGGCAAACAGGACGGGGCGCCTGATTGGGGCGCCCCGTTGGTGGTGATGCGGGGCGGTACAGCGTGGCCCGCCGTGCCGCCGGTCTCAGCGGTTTTCGATGTCGACGTAGTCGCGCAGGGTCTCGCCGAGGTAGAGCTGGCGCGGGCGGCCGATCTTGTTTTGTGGATCGGCGATCATTTCCTTCCACTGGCTGATCCAGCCGACGGTCCGTGACAGGGCGAAGATCGGGGTGAACATCGAGGTCGGGAAGCCCATCGCCTCGAGGATGATGCCGGAATAGAAATCCACGTTCGGGAACAGCTTCTTGTCCTCGAAATAGGGATCGCTCAGCGCCTGCTTTTCTAGTTCCTTGGCCACCTGCAGCTTGGGGTTGTCCTCGATCCCCAGCAGGTCCAGCACCTCGTCGGCGGATTGCTTCATCACCTTCGCGCGCGGGTCGAAATTCTTGTAGACCCGGTGGCCAAAGCCCATCAGGCGGAACGGATCGTTCTTGTCCTTGGCGCGTTCGATGTATTCGGGAATGCGGTCGACGGTGCCGATTTCCTCCAGCATCTCGAGACACGCCTGGTTGGCGCCGCCATGGGCCGGTCCCCACAGGCAGGCGATACCGGCGGCGATACAGGCGAACGGGTTGGCGCCCGAGGACGAGGCCAGCCGCACCGTCGAGGTCGAGGCATTTTGTTCGTGATCGGCATGCAGCGTGAAGATCCGGTCCATGGCGCGGGCTAGGATCGGATTGACCTCGTATTCCTCGCAGGGCACGGCAAAGCACATGCGCAGGAAGTTCGACGCATAGTCGATGTCGTTGCGCGGATAAACGAAGGGCTGGCCGATGGTGTATTTATAGGCCATCGCGGCGATGGTCGGCATTTTCGCGATCAGCCGGTGCGACGCGACCTCGCGCTGACGCGGGTCGTTGATGTCGGTGCTGTCGTGGTAGAAGGCCGACATCGCGCCGACGACGCCCACCATGATCGCCATCGGATGCGCATCCCGGCGGAACCCGCGGAAGAAATTGATCATCTGCTCATGCACCATGGTGTGGTGCGTGATCGTGGATTCGAAGCTCTCCAGCTCGGTCGCGGTCGGCAGGTAGCCATAGAGCAGCAGGAAGCACACTTCGAGGAAGTGAGATTTCGATGCCAGCTGGTCGATCGGATAGCCGCGGTGCAGCAATTCGCCCTTTTCACCGTCGATATAGGTGATGGTGCTGTCGCAGCTGGCGGTCGAGGTAAAGCCGGGATCGTAGGTGAACACGCCCGCGGTGCCATAGAGCTTGCGGATGTCGATCACATCCGGTCCGGCGGTGGGCGAGAAGATCGGCAGGTCATAGCTCTTGCCGTCAAAGCTCAGCGTTGCGGTTTTCTTGCTGTCAGTCATCTTTCCCTTCCTCTGTCTCGCCTCAATCCATCCTCGGACGGGGCCCATCCGCCGGCACCCGGCCGGCGCGCGGGGCATGATCCGCCCGTTTTCATATGCAGCAGGCCCCCGTTCAGGACCGTTCGGCGCGCGCTGCCGCATCCTGCAGCCGGGCCACGGTTTCGTCGCGACCCAGCACCAGCATCATGTCGAAGACCGACGGCGTTACCGCGCGGCCTGCCAGCGCGGCCCGCAACGGGCCGGCCAGCTTACCGAACTTGGTGCCTTTCTCCTCGGCAAAGGCCCCGAGCGTGGCGTCCAGATCGTCCCGCGTCCAGCTAGCAGTTTGCAGGCGCGGCGTCAATTCTGACAGTATACCGTCGGATACCGTTTGCAGGGCCTGTTGCGCCTTCCCATCCGGCTCGATCGGGCGATCCGTCAGGGCAAAGTGAGCCTTTTCAAGAAGTTCTGGAAAGGTCCGCGCCCGGTCCTTGAGGCAATACATCGCATCGGCCAGCCGTTGCGCCTGCCGCGTGGTCAAGGCGGGTTGCCCGGTCGCGGCCAGGTAGGCGCCGATCTCTTGCTGCAGCGCGGCGTCTTCGGCATCGGCAATGTGGCGGCCACAGAGATTCTCGAGCTTCTTGACGTCGAACCGTGCCGGGCTCTTGCCGATTCCGTCCAGGTCGAACCAGTCGCGGGCCTGTTCGTCGGTGAAATACTCGTCATCGCCATGGCTCCAGCCGAGCCGGGTCAGGTAGTTGCGCATCCCGGCGGCCGGATAGCCCATCTTCTGGTATTCATCGACACCCGTGGCGCCGTGCCGCTTGGACATCTTCTTGCCGTCGGGGCCGTGAATCAGCGGGATATGCGCCCAGACCGGCACGTCCCATCCCATCGCGTCATAGATCATCATCTGCCGCGCCGCGTTGTTGAGATGGTCGTCGCCGCGGATCACATGGGTCACGCCCATGTCATGGTCATCCACAACAACCGCGAGCATGTAGACCGGTGTGCCGTCCGAACGTAACAGGATCATGTCATCGAGCTGGTCGTTGCGGATGGTCACATCGCCCTGCACCCGGTCGCGGATGACCGTTGTGCCGTCCTGCGGGGCCTTGATGCGGATCGCATGGGGGGCATCGGGATGGGTGGACGGGTCGGCATCGCGCCAGGGGCTGCGAAACAGGGTGCTGCGGCCCTCGGCGCGGGCGGCATCGCGAAAGGCGGCGATCTCGTCCTGGGTCGAAAAGCACTTGTAGGCCTTGCCTTCGGCCAGCAGCTGGTGGGCCACCTCGGCGTGGCGGTCGCTGCGTTCGAACTGGCTGACCACCTCGCCGTCGTGATCCAGCCCCAGCCATGCGAGCCCCTGCAGGATCGCCGCGGTGGCCTCGGGAGTGGACCGGGTGCGGTCCGTATCCTCGATGCGCAGCAGGAACCTGCCGCCGCGCCCGCGTGCATAGAGCCAGTTGAACAACGCCGTTCGCGCCGTTCCTATATGCATGTAACCGGTGGGTGACGGGGCGATACGGGTAACGACGGGGGCGGATTCGGAGGCGGGCATCGGGTCGGTTTTACCTTTTGATAACCATGAGGCGGCTAGGGTTCGCGCCTGTCTATCGGGCTGACAGTCAGGGGGCAAGCATGGGCATCCTCGCGCGTATCGACGCGGTGCTGCTCGGGCAGCGGGGGCACCTGTTTCCCTGGGCGCCGGTCTGTTTCGGGCTGGGTATCGCAACCTATTTCGCGCTGCGCTCCGAACCCGGCCTGCCGGAATATGCCGGGCTGGTGGCGCTGGGTGCCGTCTGCGCGGGCGCATCGCTCAGGCGGCCCGGAGGCTGGGCGGCGCTGGGATGGGCCGTGGCATTGATGGCCGCCGGGTTCTGCATCGCCGGGTTGCGGGCGCAGGCCAAGACCGCGCCGGTTCTGGGCTGGCGCTACTACGGCCCGGTGGAAGGGCGCGTGGTGGCCATGGACCGCTCGGCCTCGGATGCGCTCAGGGTGACGCTGGACCGTGTCGTGCTGGCCGGGGTGCCGCCCGAGGCGCGGCCGGGCCGCGTGCGGATATCGCTGCATGGCAGCGCGCCCGCGCTGGCACCGGGGCAAATGATCATGACCAGCGCCCACCTGTCGCCGCCGGGCGGCCCGGTCGAACCCGGCGGGTTCGATTTCCGCCGTCACGCGTGGTTCATGGGGCTCGGCGCGGTCGGCTATACGCGCAGCCCGACGCTGACGGTGAGCCCGGCCGGGGCCGGACGGGCAGGGGTGCGGGTCGCGGTCCTGCGCATGGCGGCATCAAACCGGGTGCGGGCGGTATTGCCCGGCGACGTGGGCGGGTTCGCCGCCGCGGTCACCACCGGCGACCGCAGCGGCATGGGCCGGGATGCGCTGGATGCGCTGCGCGCCTCGAACCTGGCGCATCTGCTGGCGATCTCGGGGCTGCATATGGGCCTGCTGGCGGGGTTCGTGTTTGGCGCGGTGCGGATGGCGCTGGCATTGGTGCCGCCAGTGGCGCTACGCTGGCCGGTGCGCAAGATCGCGGCGGTTGCGGCCCTGCTGGCGGCGGCGGTCTATCTCGCCCTGTCGGGTGGCAACGTGGCGACCGAACGGGCCTTTGTCATGGCCGCGGTGGCGCTCTGCGCCGTGCTGGTCGATCGCCGCGCCTTCAGCCTGCGGGCCGTGGCGATGGCCGCCCTGATCGTGCTGGCGCTGCGCCCCGAGGCCTTGCTCGGCCCCGGGTTCCAGATGTCATTTGCCGCCACCACCGCGCTGGTGGCGGTGTTCGGCTGGATCAGGGACGCCGATCTTCCCGCCCTGCCGGCCTGGGCCCGGCCGGTGCTGGGGGTGGTGATCTCGTCGGCGGTGGCGGGGGCTGCCACCGGGCCGGTCGGGGCCGCGCATTTCAACACGCTGGCGCATTACGGATTGCCCGCGAACCTGGCCAGCGTGCCGCTGATGGGGGTGCTGGTGATCCCGGCGGCCGTGCTGGCGGCCTGTCTCGCGCCGTTCGGGTTCGAAGCGGTCGGCTTGCACCTGATGGGGATCGGGCTGCGCTGGATACTCGGTGTCGCGACATTCGTGTCCGGGCTCGACGGGGCCCAGGGCCGGGTTGCCGCGCCGCCGGGATGGGTGCTGCCGGTGCTGGCGCTGGGGCTGCTGTGGCTGATGCTGTGGCAGGGCCGCGCGCGGTGCGCCGGGCTGGCGCCTGCCGCGTTGGCGCTGGTCGCCTGGGGCTGGGCCGGCGCGGACCGGCCCGAGGTGCTGGTGGCCGATACCGGTGCGCTGGTCGGCGTGATGACCGAAACCGGCCGCGCCCTCAGCAAGCCGCGGGGCAGCGGGTTCATCGCCGGTGTCTGGCTGGAGAATGACGGTGACGGTGCCACCCAGGAACGGGCGGCGGCGCGCTGGCCCGAGGGCGACGGACGGGTTCGCCGCATCCTGGCGGGCGGGCACGAGATCCTGCATGTCTCCGGCAAACGCGCGGCGCGGAGCCTGGAAACCTGCCGCCCGGGTCAGGTGGTGGTGGCGTCGGTTCCGGTCGACCCGCCGGGCGGGTGCATCGTTTATGATCCGCCGCGCCTGAGGCAGACCGGCAGTATTGCCATCAGCGGCGGCGTCACCGTCACCGCGCGGCAGGTTTCGGGAGATCGGTTGTGGAACCGCCCGGCCGGAGGGCGGGCAAGGGTGATGGCCGCTCAGTAGGTGCGGATCAGCCCGACGAGCCGCCCCTGCACCTTTACCTTTTCATCGGGGTAGACGCGGGTTTCATAGGCGGGGTTGGCCGCTTCGAGCGCGATCGCGTTACCGCGCCGGAAGAAACGTTTCAACGTCGCCTCGTGATCCTCGACCAGCGCCACCACGATATCGCCATTGTCGGCGGTCGAGGTTTCGCGGATCACCACCACGTCGCCATCGTTGATCCCGGCCTCGATCATCGAATCGCCCTTGACCTCGAGCGCGTAATGTTCGCCCGAGGCCGACAGCATCGACCCGGGCACCGCGACCCGGTGCGAGACCTGGCTGATCGCCTCGATCGGGACCCCGGCGGCGATCCGGCCCATCACCGGCAGGTCGATGGCATCCACCGAAACGGGTTCGAAATTGGCGGGGCGCGGGCCGGTGGGCCGGTCGCCGTCGATCACGCGTGGGGTGAAACCGCCCCCGGTACCACCACCCAGCGCCTCGGGCAGGCGCAGGATTTCGATGGCGCGGGCGCGATGGGCAAGGCGTCGGATGAAGCCCCGTTCCTCGAGCGCCGTGATCAGCCGGTGGATGCCCGATTTGCTGCGCAGGTCGAGCGCATCTTTCATTTCGTCGAAACTCGGCGGAACACCGTCGCGCTGCAGGCGCGTATGGATGAATTCCAGCAATTCCAGTTGCTTCTTGGTCAGCATTGCCCGAGCCTCCGATCCCGTTGTTTGCGTTTGTTCTACGCATGTTCCTGTTTTGTGTCAACAGGTGTGCGGGGCGGGGCGTTCAGATCGGCAGGTAATCCACCGTCTCTCCGGCGTCGCGGGGGGCGTCGCCGGGCGGGCGTATCAACAGCGCGTTGGCCTGTGACAGCACGGTCAGCAACGAACTGTCCTGGTTGTCAAAGGCGCGCACGGCGTCGCCCTCGATCAGCGCCCGCATGTAATGTTCGCGGGGGCCGTTCTGTCCCAGCGGGGCGGCCAGCCGGGCCTGCCGCAGGGGCGGCAGGTCGGCGCCCAGCCCCAGCATGAGGCGGATCATCGGGGCCAGAAACACATGCCCGCAAACCATCGCCGAGACCGGGTTGCCCGGCAGTCCGATCATCGCCGTCCCGCGCAGCCTGCCGGCCATCAGCGGTTTGCCGGGGCGCATCGCCACCTTGTAGAACGCCTGTTCCATGCCGAGATCCACCGCGACCCGTCCGACGAGATCGTGATCGCCGACCGACGCGCCGCCGATGGTCACCAGCAGGTCGGCGTCTCCTGCGAGATCAAAGGCGGTGCGCAGCGAATTTTCGGTGTCGCGGGCGATGGGCAGCATCCGTGCGGAGGCGCCGAGGTCTTCGATCATCGCCTTGAGGCCGAAACTGTTCGACGCCACGATCTGGTCGGGGCCGGGGGTGTCTCCGGGCATCACCAGTTCGTCGCCGGTGGCGAGCAGGGCCAGCACCGGGCGGCGGGTGACCGGGACCGTCCCGATATTCATCGAGGCCAGCAACGCGATGTCGCCCGGCGCCAGCCTGCGCCCGCCGGGCAGCGCGGTGCCGGACCGGAAATCCGCGCCGCGGGGGCGGATATTGGCGTTGCGATAATCGTCCCCGGTGAGCGTGATCACCTCGCCGCGGCGGGCGACCTCTTCCTGGATGACGACGAAATCCGCGCCATCGGGCACCGGCGCGCCGGTAAAGATGCGCACGGTTTCGCCCGGTCCCACGCGGCCGGAAAACCCGTGCCCGGCCGCGGATTCGCCGACAACCCGGAACATGGCATCGCGTTCGACCTCGGCCCGTTTGACCGCGTAGCCATCCATCGACGAGGCGGCAAAGGGGGGCTGATCGCGCGTGGCGGCGACATCGCCTGCCAGCACGCGCCCGGCGGCCTCGGCCAGCGGCACGGTTTCGGAGCCAAGCGGCGCGACCAGGTCGAACAGCCGCTGACGGGCCTCGGCGACGGGGATCATTCCGCCTCGAAGCGGCCCGATTTGCCGCCATCCTTGAGACATACGCGGATGCCGCCGATCTGCATGGCGCGATCGACCGCCTTGGCCATGTCATAGACCGTCAGCAGCGCGGTCGAAACCGCGGTCAGCGCCTCCATCTCGACGCCGGTGCGCCCGGTGGTCCTGACCGTCGCGCGAACCCGGATGCCGGGCAGGGTGGCGTCCGGTTCCAGATCCACCGCGACCTTGGACACGGGCAACGGATGGCAGAGCGGGATCAGGTCGGGCGTTTTCTTGGCGCCGATGATGCCCGCCAGCCGCGCGACGCCCAGAACGTCGCCTTTCGATACGCGGCCTTCTGAAATGATATCAAAGGTTTCCCGCGCCATCGTAATGTGGCCTTCGGCGATGGCGATGCGGGCGGTTTCGGCCTTGTCCGACACGTCGACCATATGCGCCGCGCCGGATTCGTCGAAATGCGTCAACGCCATCACATCCCCCCGAGATCAGCGGGTTGGCAAGGATGTCGCGGGTGGCCGCCTCGACATCGGCCTGGCGCATCAGGCTTTCGCCGATCAGGAACCGGCGCACGCCGTAGCGGGCCATTTCGGCCAGGTCGGCGGGGCCGCCAAGGCCGCTTTCGCAGACGATGGTGCGGTCGCCCGGCACCAGTTTCGACAGCCGCCGCGTGGTGTCGAGCGTGGTCTCGAAGGTGCGCAGGTCGCGGTTGTTGATCCCGATCAGCGGGCTTTTCAGCTGGGTGGCGCGTTCGAGTTCATCCTCGTCATGGATCTCGATCAGCACATCCATGCCCCAGCCCGTCGCTGCCGCCTCGAGTTCTTCGGCCTGGCCGTCGCCGACGCTGGCCATGATGATCAGAATGCAATCGGCGCCCAGGCTGCGGGCCTCGGCCACCTGATAGGGGTCATACATGAAATCCTTGCGCAGCACCGGCAGGTCGCAGGCGTCGCGGGCCGCGTTCAGGAACGGTTTCGCGCCCTGGAAACTGGGGGTATCGGTCAGCACCGACAGGCAGGTGGCGCCGCCCGCCTCGTAGGCCGCCGCCAGTGCCGGAGGGTCGAAATCGTCCCGGATCAGGCCCTTGGACGGGCTGGCCTTCTTGATTTCTGCGATCAGCCCATAGCCGCTGCGGGAGGCCGCCGCGAGCGCGGCGGCAAAGGGGCGCACCGGACCTGCCGCGCGCGCCGCGTCCTCGATCCCGGCGAGCGGTCGGGCCGCCTTGTCCGCGGCGATCTCTTCCAGCTTGTAGGCCTTGATCCGGTCCAGAACGGTTTCGGTCATGTCTGTCCTTGCGTGATGCGGGCCAGCGCGGCCACCTTGTCGGCCGCCTTGCCGCTGTCGATGCTGTCGGCGGCCATCGCCACGCCCGCGTGCAGGTCGGGGGCGGCGTCGGCCACCACCAGCGCGGCGGCGGAATTGAGCAGAACCGCGTCGCGATAGGCCGAGGGCTCACCGGCCAGCAGCGCGCGGAAGGCGGCGGCGTTGTCCTCGGGGCTGCCGCCCAGGATCGCCTCGAACGGGTGCACGGGCAGGCCGGCATCCTCGGGATGCAGCTCGGTCTCGCGGATCGTGCCGTCCGGGTCCAGCGCGGCCACCCAGCTGGTACCGGTGATGGTCAGCTCGTCAGTGCCGTCGCTGCCATGGACCAGCCAGGCCCGGTCCGACCCCAGCGCCCGCAGGGTTTCGGCCATCGGGCGGATCAGGTCGCGGGTGAAGGCGCCGGTCAGTTGCCGCCTTACCCCCGCGGGGTTGGTCAGCGGGCCGAGGATGTTGAAAATGGTGCGGGTGCCCAGTTCGGCGCGAACCGGCCCGACATGGGCCATGGCCGGGTGGTGCATCGGCGCCATCATGAACCCGATGCCGGTTTCCCGGATCGCCCGTTCGACCAGCTCCGGGCCGACCATCACGTTCACGCCCAGCTGCGACAGCGCGTCCGCCGCCCCGGATTTCGAGCTCAGGTTGCGGTTGCCATGCTTGGCCACGGTCACCCCCGCGCCCGCGACCGCAAAGGCGGTGGCGGTCGAGATGTTCAGCGTGCCCTTGCCATCGCCGCCGGTGCCGACGATGTCGATCGCATCCGCCGGGGCCTCGACCGCGTGGCAGCGCGCGCGCATCGCACCCGCGGCGGCGGCGTATTCGTCCACGGTTTCGCCGCGCGTCCGCAGCGCCATCAGCAGCCCGCCGATCTGGGACGGGGTCGCTTCGCCTTCGAACAGCAGGGCAAAGGCCGCCTCGGCCTCGTCGCGGGTCAGCGGCCGATCGGCGGCAGCGCCGATCAGGGGTTTCAATGCGTCGCTCATGCCGGAACCTGCGTGATGGGCCGGGTGTCATGCGGCGGTTTCCGACAGGGCCGGCCCGGTGCCGCCGCATCCCCGCGCCACGCGCCGAGCGGAACAGCTGCGGTTCGGCGGAGGGACGGGGGCAAGAGGTCAATCTGCGGCAGCATCGGCAACGGGTTCCGGTTTGGGGCTGGAGGACCGGGGGCCGGTCGCTCTATACATCGGTCGGTGCTTACTTGTTCAGGCTTGCCGGGCAGCGTCAAGGGCAGATGACCCCGCGGCCCGGACCGGAAGCGGCGGGGTGGAAAGATGCGTGGATTCTGGGGCGGGTTCGTCTGGGGCGGGGTGGCGGCGGTGGCCCTGGCCGCAGTTGTGACGATGGTGACCGCCCGCCCGCCGGTTCCGCAGGTCCCCGATGGCGCGCCGGTTCCGGCCGGCCGGGTTGCGCCTCTCCCCGACAGCGGCGCAGCGATGCCCACCGTTCAGGGCCAGGTGAAAGCCGCGCCTGCGGTGCCGGGGCCGCAGCCGATCGCGCAGCCTGCCGACGACCTGGCGGCGCTGAGCGGCGATGCGACCCGTCCCACCGCCCCCGCAACGATGCCGGGCGTCCGCGCCCGACCGCTGGTCGGGCAGGGGGACGCACCGGACGAGGCCGTGGAGCCCCCGCCGCGTGATCGCTTTGCCACCCGTTTCGACGCGCCGGCCGACCAGCCGCTGCTGGCGCTGGTGCTGACCGGTGGCGGCCCGCTTCCCGCCGACTGGGTCGGCCCCGTCACCCATGCCATCGCCCCTACGACCGACGGGGCCGCCGCACGGATGCAGGCGGTGCGGGCGGCAGGTGGCGAGGTGCTGGCGCTGTTCGACCTGCCTCGCGCCGCCACCGCCCGTGATGCCGAGGTGGCGCTGGCCGCGGTTTTCGCCGCGCTGCCCGAGGCGCTTGGGCTGGTCGAAGGCGCGGGAACCGGCCTGCGGGGGAACCGTGAACTGGCGCGCCAGGTCATTGCCTTTGCCGAAGATACCGGGCGGGTTCTGGTCCTGCGCCGGTCGCCGCCCGGCGCGGGGACGCACGGCACCGGCGTGGCACCCGTTGCCCACGTTCTCGATACCACCGCAACACCGGCCGGGATCCGGCGCGCGCTGGACCGTGCCGCGTTCCGGGCGCGACAAACGGGGGCGGTGGTCCTGCTGCTCGACCTCACCCCCGCCGCGTCGGAGGCGCTGCGGGGATGGGTGGCAGAAGGGGTCACACTGGCGCCGGTCTCGGCCGTGATCCGGCGTCTTGCGCAACCGTGACCGGCAGGGTCGCCGTCCGGCCCGGATCTGCGTCAGCCCCGACCCGGCACCCGGCCCGCGGCGTTACTGAAAGCTCGCCTGCACGGCATTTAGGGCGCGCTGGTCGACCTCTGGACGGGCGCGGGTATGCGCGTCGCGCATGAAGGCCTGGAACAGCGCCTGTGACAGGCCCTGCGACATCTGGGCGCCCAGGGCCTCTTTCATCGCCGCCAGTTCCGGCGTGTCCTCGGGCGCGGCTTCGCTGTCGAGGCGGACGACATAGGCCGCGCCTTCACCGTCGATCACCCGGATCTCGCCCGGTGTCATCTCGAACACGCCGGTCATGAAATCGGGGGGCATCCCGTCCAGATAGGCGGTGCGGGTCAGCCCGTTCTCGACCCGGAACGGCAGGCCGGTTTCCTGGAAATCACCGGAGGCTTCGATGTCCGCCGACACCTGCTGGGCCCGCGCCTGCAACATCGCGCGCAGCTGTTCCGCGCGCCAGTCGGCTTCGACCCGCGCCCGTGCATCCTCGAACGGCTCGGGCCGCGGCGGCAGCACCTCGTCGAGCCGCAGGGCAAACACGCCACCATCGCCGAGATGGGTGATGGCGGGGAAATCCTCGTCGGTGACCTGTGCGGCGACGGACCGGAATTCGGGATAGGCGGCGATACCGGCATCGCTGGCTTCGGTCCAGTCCAGGGTTCCGACCTCCATTTCGGTTTCGTCGGCCAGTTCCTCGAGCGTGGCGCCACCGGCCAGCAGGTCGTCGATATCCTGCGCCTGCGCCTCGATCAGGCGGCGGGCGCGGTCGACGGCCAGTTCATCGCGCAGCTCGGGAAGCGCGTCCTCGAAACTGGTCACCCGCGCCTCGAGCAGGCCGTTCACCCGGAACAGCGCGGGGCCGAGCGAGGTCGGCAGCGGCCCGACGACATCGCCGATTTCGGCGGCGAACACGGCGTCGGCGGCGTCGCCCAGATCGGCGGCGGTGATGTCGCCCAGATCCACGTCCGACAATGACAGCCCGCGGTCATCCACCTGCGCCTCGAAGGTGCTGCCGCCCAGCTCGATCTGTGCCAGCGCGGTTTTCGCGGCGTCTTCGTCGGCAAAGACCAGCCGTTCGACAAGGCGGCGTTCGGGCAGGTCGTATTCGTCGCTGCGCTCGTCATAGAGGCGTTTCAGCGAGGCCTCTTCCAGTTCGACCTGGTCGAGGATCATGTCGGGCGTCAGCTTGGCATAGGTGAGGCGCTTGGTTTCGGGCAGCATGTATGCGTCGGGATTGTCGTCATACCGCGCCTTCAGGTCGGAATCGGTCGGCTCGGGAAGTGGCGCGTCGAGCGCCGCGGCATCCAGCGTCGCGACGGTAAAGCTGCGCCGGGCCGCGACATAGTCGGCCATGGTGTCGGCCAGAACCGCCGGCATCTCGACCCCGGCGACGATGGCGCCCTGCACCAGCGTGCGGGCCTGTTCGGCGCGCAGGTCGGCCTCGAATTCGGATTCGGTCAGCCCCGCGTTCTGAAGGGCGAACCGATAGGCTTCGCGGTCGAATGTCCCGTCGATGCCCTGGAAGGCGGGGATCGCCACGATTTCCTTCTGCAGGTTCGCGTCACCGATCGACAGGCCCAGCTTCGCCGTCTCGTCGTCGATTGCCGCCAGCGACACCAGCCGCGACAGCACCTGCTGGTCCAGCCCCAGCGCCTGCACGCTGGTCATCGGCAGGGGCTGGCCGCTCTGCGCTTCGATGGCGCGGATCTCGCGCTGCAATTCGCGCGCATAGTCATCGACGCTTACGGACTGGTCGCCCACCGTGGCAACCGTGCGAACGGTGCCGGTGAGGTTGGTGGCGCCAAAGCCGCCCAGCCCGAGGATCAGTAGGCCGAGTAGAACCCAGACGAAGGTTTTGGAAAAGCTCTTGATGCCGGCGGCCATGTTGTCCCCTTGGTTGGCGGTGCTGCCCGTGTCGCGACCCCGTGCATACGATGGGCGAAAAGGCGGGGCAAGCTCAGATGGACACGCCGGCGAGACGGTCGAACAGGGTTCCGATCCCGGCGCGGTCGAGATTGGCAAAGGCGATGCGGACCTGCCGCGTGCCGGCCGGGTCGCCCTGCGGCGTGAACATGGTGCCGGGCAGCAGCAGGACGCCCGCCTCGCGGACCAGCCTGCGGGCCAGGTCGTCCGAGGGCAGGGCAAACGGGTGTTCGACATAGGCGAAATAGGCCCCGAGGCCCAGCAGCCGCCAGCCGGCGGTCTCCAGGGCCGGGAAGCCTTCGGTGATCGCGGCGCGGCGGTCGAGAATCTCGGCCCGCTCGCCGGCCAGCCACTGGCCGAGGTTGCGCATCCCCCAGAGTGCGGCATGCTGTCCGATCTGGGGTGGGCAGATCGCAACCGTGTCGAGAAATTTCTCGACCTCGGCCAGCAGCGCCGCCGATGCGGCCATCGCGCCGACCCGGTGGCCGGTCAGGCGATAGGATTTCGAGAAGGAATAGAGATGCACCAGCGTGTCGGCCCAGCCCGGATCGGCGAAGAGATCATGGGGCGGACCGGTGCGGCTGTCGAAGTCGCGATAGGTTTCGTCGAGGATCAGCCGCAATCCCCGTGCCTGCGCCAGTTCGTAGAAGGCGCGCACCAGCGCGGCCGGGTATTCGACGCCACCGGGGTTGTTCGGTGTCACCAGCGCGATCGCGCGCGTGCGCGGGGTAATCAGGGCGGCGGCGCGGTCGGGATCGGGCAGGAGGCCGCCACCCGTCGGCAACGGAACCGCCGCGACACCGGCCATGTCCAGCCACATCTTGTGGTTGAAATACCGCGGCGTCGGGACGATGACCTCGTCCCCTTCGCCGGTCAGCGCGTGCACGGCGGCGGCAAAGGCCTGGTTGCAGCCCGAGGTGATGGCGATCTGGTTCGCCGCGACGGTGCCATCGTAATGCGCGCCAATCTGTGCCGCCAGTTCCGAGCGCAGCTCCGGCAGCCCCAGTACCGGGCCATAGAGATGCACGCTGTCGTCGCTGACCGCCCTGTCGGCCATGAACCGGCGCAGCTGTTCGGGGGGCGGATCGACGGGTGCTGCCTGGCTCACGTTGATCAGCGGGCGGTCGGGCGGAAAGGTCGCGCCGTCGAGCCAGCGCCGTGCCTCCATAACCGGCGGCGCGAAGGTGGTCGCGGTGCGCGAGATGGTCATGTCGCTTGCTCCCTGGTAGATGTCGGGCCGAATCTTCCGCCTCCGGCGGGGATATTTCAGGCAAGAGGAAGGGGGCGGGCGGCGGCTTCCTCTTGCCAAAAATATCCCCTGCGGAGCGTCCCGCGGATGACGCCGCCGCCGCGGTCAGTCGGTCCCGCGATAGGGTTCCACATATTGCAGCGCCATATCCCACGGAAAGAAGATCCAGGTGTCCTGGCTGACCTCGGTGATGAAGGTGTCGACCATCGGGCGGCCCTTGGGTTTGGCATAGACGGTGGCGAAATGGGCCTTGGGGTAGAGCCGCCGCACGAGGTCCAGCGTCTTGCCGCTGTCCACGAGGTCGTCGACGATCAGGATGCCGGTGCCATCGCTCATGAGCTCGGCGTCGGGCGCTTTGAGCACCTCGGCTTCGCCCTGGGCCTGATGGTGGTAGGATTTGACGCTGATCGTGTCGACCGTGCGGATATCCAGTTCGCGGCTGACGATCATTGCCGGGGCCATGCCGCCGCGGGTGATCGCGACCACCGCGCGCCAGGCGCCGTTGTCGGGTCCCTGACCGTCAAGGCGCCAGGCCAGCGCGCGCGAGTCGCGGTGGATCTGGTCCCAGCTGATGTGGAAACCCTTTTCGTGGGGCAGGCGGCCCATATCCTTGTCCGTATCTCTTGCGGTCATTGCGGCACCTTTCGGATTAATGTTCCAGCAGCAGGCGCAGGCCGAGCGCCCCGAGCACCGCGGCGGCGACCCGGTCCAGCCCGGTCCTTGCGCCAAGCCAGGCGCGGCGGGCAGGTCCGGTGGTCAGCAGCAGGGCAAGCCCGGTATAGGCGATCAGTTCGACGCACAGGTGATTCAGCACGATGAACCCCTTGTCCGCTAGGGTCAGGTCGGGCGGGAAGATCACCGCCAGAACCGCCGAGGCGAAAAGGACGGATTTCGGGTTTCCCAGGTTCACCAGTATCCCGGTTCGGAAGGCGTGTCCCCGGTTCGGCGGCGTGGCGGGCAGCGGGTTGCGTGCGTTGCGCCACATCGAGACGGCCAGCCAGATCAGGTAGAGCGCGCCGGCGGTCTTGATGGCCGCGTAGGCCCAGGGGAACAGGGCGAAAACGATGTCGAGACCCAGCAGGCCGGCGCCGGTCCATGCCGCCGCGATCAGCGCGAGCCCGGCCCCCGTCGCGATCCCCGCGCGCGGCCCCTGCACCAGCGACGTCCGCAACGCCAGCAGCAGCGCCGGTCCGGGGCTGGCCATGGCCGCCAGGAGCACCGCGTTGAAGGCGACGAGCTGTGCGGGGTCCATCGCCGGGGTCAGCCCTTGGTCACGTCCGGCGCGTCCACCGCCTTCATGCCGACGACATGATAGCCGGCATCCACATGCAGGTTCTCGCCGGTCACGCCCGCGCCGAGGTCGCTGAGCAGGTAGAGCGCCGAGCCGCCCACGTCGTCGATGGTCACATTGCGCCGCAGCGGCGCGTTCAGTTCGTTCCACTTCATGATATAGCGGAAATCGCCGATGCCGGAGGCGGCCAGCGTCTTGATCGGCCCGGCCGAGATCGAGTTGACCCGGATGCCGTCCTTGCCCAGGTCCTCGGCGAGGTATTTCACCGATGCCTCCAGCGCCGCCTTGGCAACGCCCATGACGTTGTAATGGGGCATGACCTGTTCGGCGCCGTAATAGGTCAGCGTCAGCGCGCTGCCGCCATCGGTCATGAGCTTTTCGGCCCGCTGCATCACCGCGGTGAAGGAATAGACCGAGATATCCATGGTCAGGTTGAAGTTGCCCCGGCTGGTATCGACATAGCGGCCGCGCAATTCGTTCTTGTCGGAAAACCCGATCGCGTGGACGACGAAATCCAGCTTGCCCCATCTGTCGCGCAAGGCGGCAAAGAGGGTGTCGATCGAGGCTTCGTCACCCACGTCGCAGGGCAGGACGATATCGCTGCCCAGTTGCGCGGCCAGCGGGTCGACCCGTTTCCTGAGCGCCTCGCCCTGATAGGAAAACGCCAGCTCCGCCCCGGCGCCGGAAAGCGCGCGCGCGATGCCCCATGCGATGGACTTGTCGTTGGCCAGGCCCATGATCAGCCCGCGCTTGCCCGCCATCAGACCATCTGCCATGAGCCTCTCCCATCCTGTTAACTGAACCAATCCTTTAGGCGATTGCCAATTCTGCTTCAAGTGGCGGGCTTGCCCCGGCGGACCGGCGCGCCTAGCCTGCGGCCGGAAACGGGCGAATTGGCAGGAAGGCACCGGGCATGAGCGACAGAAGCGGGATTTTTGCGGGCGACGATCCCTTTGCCATCGCGCGCAGCTGGCTGGCCGAGGCGGAAAGGACCGAGACCAACGACCCGAACGCCATCGCGCTGTCGACGGTGGACGGCGACGGGATGCCGAATGCCCGGATGGTGCTGCTGAAAGAAATCGAGGCGGCGGCGTTCGTGTTCTACACCAATTACGGCAGCGTGAAGGCGCAGGAACTGGACGGGGCGGGCAAGGCCGCGTTCGTGATGCACTGGAAATCGCTGCGGCGGCAGATTCGGGTGCGCGGCGCGATCAGCCGCGAGGACGGGCCGCAGGCGGATGCCTATTACGCGTCGCGGTCGCTGAAAAGCCGGCTGGGGGCCTGGGCGTCGCACCAGTCGCAGCCGCTGTCCGGGCGCGCGAGCCTGATGGCCGAGGTGGCGAGGGTGACGGCGAAACACGGCCCCAACCCGGCCCGCCCGCCATTCTGGGGCGGCTACCGGCTGGTTCCGTCCGAGATCGAGTTCTGGGCGGATGGCGCGTTCCGCCTGCATGACCGGTTCCGGTGGCGCCGCGGCACCCCGGATGCAGCCTGGCAGATCGACCGGCTCAGCCCCTGATCCGGCCGCTTCAACCCCGGCGCGGAAGCATCGCAAATGAGTGAATGTTTTTTGCCTTCCAAGTTAACAAGTAAATTGCACTAATCGGAATCTGCGCATATGTTGGAATTTCCTGGGGGGGAACGGACGGGATAGCGGGTAGTGGGTACACCGGTGGCGGATGATCAGTTCAGCATGGCGCATATTCAGGGCAGTGTTAAATGGTTTGATCCCGCGAAGGGATTCGGCTTTGTCATATCCGACGGAGGCGGCCCCGACATTCTGCTTCATGTGAATGTGCTGCGCAATTTCGGGCAGAGTTCGGTTGCGGACGGATCCCGGATCGAAATCGTCACCCAGAACACCGAACGCGGTGTGCAGGCCGTCGAGATCCTGTCGATCGACCCGCCCGCGCGCGGAGATACGCCGGTCCTGACCGATTTCGCCGATATCGGCGCGGATACGATCCTCAACACGCCGCTGGAGCCGTCGCGGGTGAAGTGGTTCGACAAGGGCAAGGGATTCGGGTTTGCCAATGTGTTCGGCAAATCCGAGGACGTGTTCCTGCATATCGAGGTGCTGCGTCATTCCGGCCTGGCCGACCTGCAACCGGGCGAAGCGATCGCGATGCGCGTGGTCGATGGCCGTCGCGGACGCATGGCCGCCGAGGTGAAAGCCTGGGAAGCGGGCGCCGAAAACACCGGCAGCAAGGACAAGTGATGCGCGCCCTGCTGGCCTGCGTGCTGGCGATCTGGGCGGGGCAGGCGGTCGCCGGTGACCGGTGCCGCGACGATGCCGTGACGCTGCGCGGTGACTGGGGCGAATTGCGGTTCGCCGTCGAGATTGCCGACACACCGCGCGAACGGTCGCGCGGGCTGATGCACCGACAGGAGCTTTCGCGCAATGCCGGGATGCTGTTCGTCTATGACACGGCCGGCGCGGTGTCATTCTGGATGAAGAACACGCTGATCCCGCTCGACATGATCTTTGCCGGGCCGGACGGCACGGTCCTGCGGGTTCATCACGACGCGATACCCGGTGATCTCACCTCGATCGACGGCGGCGACGGCGTGCTGGCGGTGCTGGAAATCAACGGTGGCCTGGCGCGGCGCTATGGCATCGGCGCAGGGGACCAGATGCGGCACCCGGTTTTTGCCGCCGGTCCCGCCGCCTGGCCCTGTTAGGTCTTTTCAAACCGCGACTGCACGGCTAGACAGGCGCTCGGTTCGGGGCGTGGCGCAGTCTGGTAGCGCACCTGTTTTGGGTACAGGGGGTCGTGAGTTCGAATCTCGCCGCCCCGACCATTCCAATTTTCGACCATTGCCGATTCGTTGACCTGCCGCGGTCGCAGGGCCGACTGGCGCGTGCGGACGCGTTCAGGTTGCAGCGGCGACACAATATCTAGTGTGTGGGCGGGTCGGGAACCTCGCCGGATCTGGCGAGGCCGGAGGCGCCGGGCGCGCGGCTGCGGTAGAATCGCCCGGGTCCCCTGACCGGTGCGTTTCCAGGCCGTGACCTGCTGTTTTCGCCATGCTGCGACGCGGCAAAGTGCGCGGGTCACGCGTG
Organism: Pukyongiella litopenaei; assembly: GCF_003008555.2. Classification (NCBI taxonomy): domain Bacteria; kingdom Pseudomonadati; phylum Pseudomonadota; class Alphaproteobacteria; order Rhodobacterales; family Paracoccaceae; genus Pukyongiella; species Pukyongiella litopenaei. The sequence continues at coordinate 3,527,338 of NZ_CP027665.1, forward strand.
AGGAGCATGTGCCAAACCCCATTGATTTCATGGGAAAATCCGAAAGTTAACACAAGGTTAACCGGTTGCATCCGCCCTACAGGTCCTGTGAGTGAATCGTGGATAATTCATCGCCGCCGCCGGGTTCGGGATACGTCAAGAAAAACTTTGCCGGGATCGGCGAATAATTGCGTTGACCCCATAGGGTTCGATACGTCAAGTTGTGGGGGCCGGATCGGCAACCACTAAATCTGGTAGCATAACCAGCGGTGCCGACGGGGCGGGAAACGCGAAACCACGAACAAGCCCGACCGGGCGCGCACACCCGGTTGCAGCCTTCCGGCTGCGGGGTGGGGTTTTGCCGCAAACCCGCTTTCGGCGCGCGGTCGACGACACACGGGCGGCCGAACGGACAGACGGATCTGAGAGGCAGAAAAGATGAAAATTGAGAGAAAATTCACCAGGGCTGGCCAGGACGCCTATGCAGAGCTGGACTTCGTCACCACCAGCTCGGAGATCCGCAATCCCGACGGCACCGTGGTGTTCCGGCTGGACGACATCGAGATCCCGCGCAGCTGGAGCCAGGTCGCCAGCGACGTGATCGCCCAGAAATATTTCCGCAAGGCGGGCGTGCCCGCGCGGCTGCGCAAGGTGCGCGAAAAGGGGGTGCCCGAGTTCCTGTGGCGGTCGGTCCCGGCCGATGACAACAAGGAACTGGGCGGCGAGACCTCCTCGAAACAGGTGTTCGACCGGCTCGCCGGCGCCTGGGCCTATTGGGGCTGGAAGGGCGGCTATTTCAGCAATGAGGATGACGCCCGCGCCTATTTCGACGAGATGCGCTATATGCTGGCCACCCAGCGCGCCGCGCCCAACAGCCCGCAATGGTTCAACACCGGCCTGCACTGGGCCTATGGCATCGACGGTCCCAGCCAGGGCCACCACTATGTCGATTACCGGTCGGGCAAGCTGGTCAAGTCGAAATCGGCCTATGAACACCCGCAGCCGCATGCCTGTTTCATCCAGTCGGTGCAGGACGACCTGGTCAATGATGGCGGCATCATGGACCTGTGGGTGCGCGAGGCGCGGCTGTTCAAATACGGTTCGGGCACGGGCACCAATTTCAGCCACCTGCGCGCCGAGGGCGAGAAACTGTCCGGCGGCGGCAAATCCAGCGGGCTGATGGGGTTCCTCAAGATCGGCGACCGCGCCGCCGGCGCGATCAAATCGGGCGGCACCACGCGGCGCGCGGCCAAGATGGTGATCGTCGATGCCGACCACCCGGATATCGAGGAATTCATCAACTGGAAGGTGCTGGAGGAACAGAAGGTCGCCAGCATCGTCGCCGGATCGAAGATGCACGAACAGAAGCTCAACGGCATCTTCGCCGCGATCCGCGCCTGGGACGGCGACCTGGATGCCGCCTATGATCCTGCCGCGAATGACGGGCTGAAGGCGGCGATCCGCGATGCCAAGAAGGCCGCGATCCCGGAAACCTATATCAAGCGCGTGCTGGATTATGCCCGCCAGGGTCATGACAGTATCGAATTCCCCACCTACGACACCGACTGGGATTCGGATGCCTACAACACGGTGTCGGGGCAGAACTCGAACAACTCGATCCGGGTCACCAACGCATTTCTGACCGCGGTCGAAAAGGATGCCGACTGGGAACTGGTGAACCGCACCGACGGCAAAGTGTCCAAGGTGGTCCGGGCGCGCGACCTGTGGGAACAGATCGGCCATGCCGCCTGGGCCTGCGCCGATCCGGGCATCCAGTATCACGACACGGTCAACGACTGGCATACCTGTCCCGAGGACGGGCCGATCCGCGGCTCGAACCCCTGTTCGGAATACATGTTTCTCGACGATACCGCCTGCAACCTGGCCTCGATGAACCTGTTGACCTTCCTCAAGGATGGCGTGTTCCAGGCCGACGATTACATGCATGCCGCGCGGTTGTGGACCCTGACGCTGGAGATCAGCGTGATGATGGCGCAGTTCCCGTCGAAGGAAATCGCGCAGCTGTCCTATGACTTCCGCACGCTGGGGCTGGGCTATGCCAATATCGGCGGGTTGCTGATGAACATGGGCTTTGGCTATGATTCTGCCGAAGGCCGGGCGCTGTGCGGCGCGCTCACAGCGATCATGACCGGGGTTGCCTATGCGACCAGCGCCGAGATCGCCAGCGAACTGGGCGCCTTTGCCAAATATGAAAAGAATGCCGGGCACATGCTGCGAGTGATCCGCAACCACCGCAACGCCGCCCATGGCAAGGTGGACGGTTATGAACGGCTCGCGGTCAGGCCGGTGGCGCTGGATCACGCCAACTGCCCGGACCGGAAACTGGTGCAGCTGGCCATGTCGGCCTGGGACGAGGCGCTGAGCCTTGGCGAAAAGCACGGGTTCCGCAACGCGCAGGCCACCGTGATCGCGCCCACCGGCACGATCGGTCTGGTGATGGACTGCGACACCACCGGCATCGAACCCGATTTCGCGCTGGTGAAGTTCAAGAAGCTGGCCGGTGGCGGCTATTTCAAGATCATCAACCGGTCGGTTCCGGCGGCGCTGGAGAAACTGGGCTACGGGTCGGCGCAGATCGAGGAGATCGTGTCCTACGCGGTCGGCCACGGGACCATCGGCAACGCCCCGGCGATCAACCACACCACGCTGGCCAAACACGGCTTCGGGCCGAACGAACTGGCCAAGGTCGACGCCGCGCTGGAAAGCGCCTTCGACATCCGGTTCGTGTTCAACCAGTGGACGCTGGGCGAGGAGTTCTGCCTCAACGTGCTGAAGATCCCGGCCGACAAGCTCAACGACCCGACCTTCGACCTGCTGCGTCAGCTCGGGTTCTCGCGCGCCGATATCGAGGCGGCCAACGATCACGTCTGCGGGACGATGACGCTGGAAGGGGCGCCGCATCTGAAGGAAGAGCATTACCCGATCTTCGATTGCGCCAATCCCTGCGGCAAGAAGGGCAAACGGTTCCTGTCGGTCGACAGCCACATCACCATGATGGCGGCGGCGCAGAGCTTCATCTCGGGCGCGATCTCGAAGACCATCAACATGCCCAATGACGCGACCATCGAGGATTGCCAGAAGGCCTATGAACTCAGCTGGTCGCTGGGCGTGAAGGCCAATGCGCTCTACCGCGACGGCTCCAAGCTGAGCCAGCCGCTGGCGGCGGCGCTGGTCGAGGATGACGACGAGGCGGCCGAGACGCTGGAGAGCGGCAACCCGCAGGAAAAGGCGGCTGTGCTGGCCGAGAAGATCATCGAGAAGGTGGTGGTCAAGGAGATCATCAAGAGCCACCGCGAAAAGATGCCGCAACGGCGCAAGGGCTATACGCAAAAGGCCACGATCGGCGGGCACAAGGTCTATCTGCGCACCGGCGAATATGCGGACGGCAACCTTGGCGAGATCTTCATCGACATGCACAAGGAAGGCGCCGGTTTCCGGGCGATGATGAACAATTTCGCCATCGCGGTATCGGTGGGCCTGCAATACGGGGTGCCGCTCGAGGAATTCGTCGACGCCTTCACCTTTACCAAGTTCGAACCGGCGGGGATGGTGCAGGGCAATGACAGCATCAAGAACGCCACCTCGATCCTCGACTATGTGTTCCGGGAACTGGCGGTCAGCTATCTGGACCGCACCGACCTGGCCCATGTGAAACCCGAAGGCGCGACCTTTGACGACATTGGCCGCGGCGAGGAAGAGGGCGTGTCGAACATCACCGAGATGTCCGAAACGGCGGCGTCGAAATCGCTGGAGGTGCTGAAACAGATCAGTTCGACCGGCTATCTGCGCAAGCGGCTGCCGCAGGAACTGGTGGTGCTGCAGGGCGGCCAGACCATCGGCGCCACCGCGCTGAGCGGGGCTGCGGACCCGGTCGCGGCGCTGCAGACGCTGGTGCCGGACACCGTCGGCGACACCGCGACGCTGACGGCGGGCGCGGTGAGCATGGACGCGCGGGCCAAGGCCCGGATGCAGGGCTACGAAGGTGAGGCCTGCGGCGAATGCGGCAACTACACGCTGGTGCGCAACGGCACCTGCATGAAATGCAACACCTGCGGGGCGACCAGCGGGTGCAGCTGAGGGATCGCGCCAGCGATGGCGCGTAGGGGTCAGGGGGGCTTTTGCCCCGCGGCCCCGACGAAACCGGGTGGGACGGCCGGATCGTCCTTCCCACCTGTTCATGGGGCGGGTGCGCTCGTCCCGGCGACGTTCAGGACGCAGGCAAAAAACTTCGGGCGGTAATCACATGAGCCTGAACGGCGAAACTGGATGGGGGGTCTCGGCCCCCCACATTTTTTCGCGTCACCCCTGCAGGTGGATGTTGAACCGCGCCCGGATCGCCGCATCGGTTGCCGCGTCGAACCGCGCGGGCGCGGGCTCGGACAGGATCGCTTCCTTGCGGGCGGTGGCCCGGGCGATCAGGTCGGGTTTGCCCATCTCCGCCCATTGCTTGGGCGAGGTGCGGTCGCCGAGGGCGGGATAGACGTAATCCGCCTGCATCCGCCCCAGTGTCTGTTCGGTGCCCAGGTAATGGCCGCTGCCGCCCAGGCAGACCTCGGCGATCTGGTCCACGGCCAGCGTGTCCTCGGTCACCTCGATGCCGCGCACGCAGCGCAGCGCCTGGCCGATGAGATCGTCGCCCAGGATCAGGCTTTCATGGCAAAACCCCAGCAGCGAGGCGTGCATGCCGGCGGCCTCGTAGACCATGTTCAACCCCGAAAGCCCGGCCATCACGTTCGAACACATCTGTTCCCAGCCCGCCTGCATGTCCGGCAGTTTCGCATCCGCGATCCCCGCCGCCGCGCCGCCGGGCAGGTCGTAGAACCGGTGCATCTGCGCGCAGCCCGCCGTCAGCAGCGCCTGTTCGCCCGACCCGCCGGTCATCGCGCCGGTGCGCAGGTCGAGCCCGAAGGGCCAGGTGCCAAAGATCGCGGGCGCGCCGGGCTGCACCGCATTGACATAGACCAGCCCGGCCAGGCATTCGGCCACCGCCTGCACGATCGCGCCCGCGATCGTCGCCGGCGCAGTGGCCCCGGCCATGCCCGCCGACAGCAGCAGCACCGGCATCCCGCCCCGGATGCAGTTTTCCATCACCTGGCAGGCTTCGGTCGCGAATTTCATCGGCGGAACGACGAAACAGTTGGAGTTGCTGACGAAGGGCCGCGCCCGCCAGGCCTCTTCGCCCCCGGCGATCATGTGCAGCATTTCCAGCGCGTCGGCCACGAATCCCGGCTCGGTGAACGAGGTGCCGACATGTTTTGTGGTGCCGGAACAGCAGGCATAGATGGTGTTCAGGTCCATGTCCCGGTTGTCGGGAATGTCGCGGCAGACCATCGGGCGCTGCAGGAAATGGATATTGTCGAGCCGGTCCGCGATACGGGCGGCATCGTGCAGGTCCTGCACCGTGCTGTCGCGATAGCTGCGCCCGTCCGCGTCGACCATGTGCACCGCCGCGCCGGCGGTGCCGTAATGCACGCGGGTGCCGCCGAGGTCCAGATCATGGGCCGGATCGCGGCCATGCAACGTGACGGACCGGTTGGCCCGTGCCAGCGTATCCTCGACAAGGGCGCGGGGAAAGCGCAGGCGTCCGTCATCGCCCAGCGTGCAGCCCGCGCCGGTCAGATACGCGATCCCGCTGGGCGGGGCATCCGCCAGCCCGATCCGGTCGAGCGCATCGAGCGCCGCGCCGTGGATCTTCTGCATGTCGGTATCGGCAAGCGGGCGATAGAGCCCGCCTTCGAGGCCGGGGCGCACCGGGCGCAGGTGATCGGGCAGGGCGCTGGCGCGGGCGGCGCGGCGGGCAGCGCGGCCGCCGCTGCGCGAGGCCGCTCGTGGTCTGGTCTGGTCATTCATCGGGACGGTCCCTGGACAATGGGGTAGGGCGGGGGAAGGGCGGGTTCAGGCCCGTCCGGGCTGTCCGCGTGCCGCGCGCCCGCGCGCGGCCCCGATGGTCCGCCGGATCAGATCGATCTTGGAATTCCGGCCGTGCATATGTCCTCGCTCCCTGCACCAGTCTGCCCCGGCGGGCGGGCCTGTCTGTCCCGTTTGCGACGCGGAGGGGTGACGCAAACCCGCCGGTCAGCGCCCGGCAGGGACGGTCGCGTCATCCGGAACCGCCGCTTGCCATGAAAATTGGCCAAGGGCGCTTGACGGGGGCAGGACGGGGCCATAAGAGGTGCGAACGCTCACGTCAGTGGGCGGGCAGCGGGCGGTTGTAGCTCAGTTGGTTAGAGTACCGGCCTGTCACGCCGGGGGTCGCGGGTTCGAGCCCCGTCAACCGCGCCACTGCTGCCAGACCCGGCCCGGGAAGGGCAAGAGATGCGCGGTTGTAGCTCAGTTGGTTAGAGTACCGGCCTGTCACGCCGGGGGTCGCGGGTTCGAGCCCCGTCAACCGCGCCATTTCTTCACGGCAATCCCCTGAGTCCAATCCGCGCGATCCGCCGCCATGGCCGGGGATCTGCGGGGTCAGTGCTGCGTGACCCAGACCCCGGCGCCCATCAGCGCGATACCGGCGGCGCGGGTGGCCGTAAGCGGGCTGACCTGCGCGCCAAACAGGCCGAAATGGTCGATCAGCGCAGCGCTCAGCAATTGCCCCAGCAGCACGAAGAACACCGCGTTTCCGACGCCGAAGACCGGCGCCACATAGGTGATCGACAGGACGTAGAACGCCACCAGGAGACCGGCCAGGAACAGGTGCCTTGGGGCCGCCGGCGCCCGCGACAGCGCCTGGGGGCCGGTCACCAGTGTCGCGACCGCCGCGGCACCCAGGGCAACCATGAACAGAATCGCCCCCGCCGCCGCCGGCGAGCCGATCACCTTGCCCAGCTGGGCGTTCAACGCGGCAAGCACCGGAATGCCGATGCCGGCCGCCAGCATGATCAGCGCATAATGGGTCATCCCGCCTCCGAATTCCGGTCCCGCTTGATCGGGATCATTGCGATCCTGCGGCGCCGGCACAAGTCTCGTGTTGAACCGTGCCACAAACAGGGAGACCGAACCCATGCGACCAACCCAGCTGATACCGGCGGTCACGCTGGCCCTGATGACGGCAGCGCCCGCAGCCATGGCACAGGATACCGGGGCGGGCGAAGCCGATTACCGCGCCCATTGCGCGACCTGCCACGGGATCGAGGCAACGGGGCATGGGCCGATGGCGGGGGTGATGCTGATCGCGCCTGCCGACCTGACCGGGCTCAGCGCGGGCAATGGCGGGGTGTTTCCCACCGAACGGGTGGTCCGGCGGATCGACGGGCGCGATCCCCTGGTCAGCCATGGCAGCCCGATGCCGGTCTATGGCGATTTCTTCGAGGGCAGCGGTGCGGCGCTGAAGACGCCCGATGGCCAGCCGATTCTGACCAGCCAGCCGATTGTTGACCTTGTCGCCTTCCTGATTTCCATTCAGAAATGACCTGACCGAAACAGAAAAGACGCCTCTGCATGACCCGCCCCTATATGTTCGCCGCCCTGCCGGCCCTTGCGATTGCCGCGGCCTGCGCCGTCGATGGCATGCCCGATGCCACCGAGGGCGCGCAGCTCTTTGCCAGCAACTGCACCGGCTGCCATGGCAGCGATGCAGGCGGCGGCGTCGTTCTGGCGGACGGGCGCAAGACGCCGGACCTGACCACGATCGCCGCCCGCAACGGCGGCCGGTTCCCGCGCGCGGCGGTGCTGTCGCAGATCGACGGCTACGGGCAGGACCGGACCGGGCTGGCGGAGATGCCGGAATATGGCTCGCTGCTCGAGGGCGAGCTGGTTCCGGTGGACGTGGACGGGACGCTGACCCCGACGCCGCGCCCGCTGGCCGCGTTGCTGGCCTATCTGGAAAGCATCCAGACGGAATAGTCAGGCGCAGATACCGCCCAGTTCCGCGCCTCTCCACGGCAGGAATACATCGCTTTCGCGCCCCCGCGCGGGCAGGTCGGCGACCGGAAAGGCGCCCTTCAGCATGGCATGCAGCCGCCTGGTGCGCGCCGCCTGCGGGGCCAGCGCGCGGCAACACACATATTCCTCGACGATGGCCCCCTGTTGTTCATATCCGAAAGACAGGAACGCGGGCGCACCGTCGAGATCGAACAGGTAAGGGTCGTCGGACCGGCCATGTTCGGCTGCCGCGCGCAACGGGGAATAGCCGGTGACCCGGCGGTTCTGCCATTGCCAGACATGGGTCATCTCATGGGCGAACAGCATCGCCGGAACCAGATGCACCTGCTCCGGCCAGCCCTTCAGGTAGTCGTCGAGATACCAGTCGTCGGTGAAATGCACGGTGTTGAGCAGTGCGACGGCGGCGGGGCGAACGGTGACGGTATCGCCCTCGGAGGGCGGCAGGATCCGTTCCCGGCAGCTCTTGCGGGGACGGGCCTGGCGGCGGAAGGTGACCGAGTTCAGCGGCGCGCCGGAAACGAGGCGCACGCGGGCGGTGTCGATCGCACCGCCCTGCAGCCGGGTGACGAACGCGGCCTCGCCCTCGGTCAGCCTGCGCCCGCAACCGGTGCTCAGCAGCACCAGCAGCAGCGGCAGAACCAGGCGGGCAGACAGGCGCAGCGTCGGCACGGGATCAGAGGCTCATGGCCAGAACCCGGCTGATCTCGGTCAGTGACCGGCCGGACTGGTCCATCCATGTGTTGAACGCGCCCTGCACGGCGCGCATCGACGATTTCGATCCGGCGGGCTTGTCGATCACGCCTTCGGCGATCAGCCGCGCGGTCACGTCCCGCGACAGGATAAAGCTGTCGCGCCCGGAAAATCGCATGGCATATTGCCCTGTCATGCCGCCCAGCCGCGCGCCCCGGGTTCGGAGCAGGTCGAGCAGCCCGATGAAATCCGTGGACGGCCAGCCACCCAGCACCTTGCCCGCGCCACCGTCCTCGCGCAGTTCCAGCAGGAAGGCCGCGTTGTCGCGGACCGTGGCGATCTTGGCCGCGTTGCGAACGATGCGCCGGTCGGCCAGCAGGGCGTCGAACCGGTCATCGTCCATGAAGGCGCAGCGATGCGGGTCGAACCCGTCAAAGGCGGTTTCGAACCCGTCCCATTTCGCCTCGATCACCTTCCAGTTGAAGCCTGCCTGAAAGACGCATTTCGTCAGCGTGGCCAGCCAGCGGTCATCGGGCAGGGCCGCCAGTTCGGTGGCATCGCGGGGCCGGGACAGCTGCGCCTCAAGTGCGGTCGGCCCGCCATGCCGGTCGGCGGCGATCTGGTGGATCTCGTCGAATGAACGCATGGAAATCGGACCCCGATAGTGACCGGTGCCCCGGACTATACCCGGTTTCGCCGCCCTGCCAACCGGGCGCGCGGTCACGGCGTGCACCGGCGGGCCAGCGGGTTTACCGGCCTGACCGGGGCAGCTAATACCGGCCAGACAGGGCGCGATCACCGGCCCCGGAACTCGGGTTTGCGCTTGGTCAGGAAGGCGGTGACGCCTTCGGCGTAATCGTCGCTTTCGCCGCAGGTCTTCATGGCCTCGGCTTCGATTTCGAGATGGTCGCGCAAGCTGTCGGTCGCGGCGGCCTGGATGCACTTCTTGGTCAGGCCGAGCCCGAGCGTGGGGCCGTGGGCCAGCGTTTCGGTCAGGGCGCGGGCCTCGTCCATTAGCCTGTCATCCGGGTGCGCCTGCCAGATCAGCCCCCAGTCCGCGGCCTGGCGGGCGGGCAGGGGCATCGCGGTCAGGGCCAGCCCCTTGGCGCGGGCTTCGCCCAGCAGCCGGGGCAGGTGCCAGCTGCCGCCGGTATCCGGGATCAGCCCGACCCTGGCAAAGGACTGGATGAATTTCGCGCTTTCTGCCGCCAGCACGATGTCGCAGGCCAGCGCCAGGTTTGCGCCCGCGCCGGCGGCAACCCCGTTCACCGCGCAGACCACCGGAAAATCGAGCGACCGGATCAGGTTGACCAGCGGCGCGTAAAATTCGCGCACGGTCCGGCCGAGATCGGGCTTGCCCTCCATCTTCGACGGGTCACGGTCGCCCAGATCCTGGCCCGCGCAGAATCCGCGCCCCGCGCCGGTCAGCAGCAGGCCGCGCTTGCCCTGATCGCGTGCCGCGCCGATCGCCGCGCGCAGGGCATGGTGCATCTCTTCGTTGAAGCTGTTGAGCCGGTCCGGGCGGTTCAGCGTGATCTCGGCCCAGGTGCCGTGATCCTCGACGCGTATGGTGTCGCTCATGTTCCGATCCTCAATAGGCGTTCATCGTGTGCAGTTCGTATTCGCCGACCTTGTCGCCATCCTGATCGGTCAGGGTGACGTGCCAGCGCACCTCGCCATAGTCAGGGGTGCGGCGGGTCTTTTTCCTGACCGTCAGGCGGACCTTGATCCGCGTACCGGCCGTCACCGGTTTCATGAACCGCAGCCCGTCGAGCCCGGTATTGGCCAGCACCGGGCCTTCGTCTGGTTCCACGAACAGCCCCGCGGCAAAGGACAGCAGCAGGTATCCATGGGCGACCCGGCCCGGAAAGAACGGGTTCCGCGCGGCGGCGTCGTCATCCATGTGGGCATAGAAGGTGTCGCCGGTGAAATGGGCGAAATGCTCGATGTCGTCGAGCGTCACCTGGCGCTCGCCGCTGTGGAAGGTTTCGCCGATCTCCAGTTCGCCGAACCGGCGGGTGAAGGGATGCGCCGGGCCTTCGATCTCGGTCGCGCCGGGCGCCCACTGGTCGGTGATGGCGGTCAGGATGTCGGGGCTGCCCTGGATCGCCGTGCGCTGCATGTAGTGTTTCACGCCGCGAATGCCGCCCATTTCCTCGCCGCCGCCCGCACGGCCGGGGCCGCCATGCACCAGATGCGGCAGCGGCGACCCGTGGCCGGTGGCCTCGGCCATCGAATCCCGGTTGTTGAAATAGAGCCGCCCGTGGAACGCCCCGGCACCCAGCGTGACCCTGCGCGCCACCTCGGGATCTCGGGTTATGACCGACGCGACGAGACTGCCGCCGCCACGGTTCACCAGTGCCATCGCCTGGTCGAGATCGCGATAGCCCATGACGGTGGAAACGGGTCCGAAGGCCTCGGTGTCGTGGACCCGTTCGGCCCGTTCGGGATCGGCGCAGTGAAACAGCATCGGCGGCACGAAGGCGCCCTTTTCGGCATCCGCGCCGGAAACCTCGAACGCCTCCGGATCGCCATGGACCCGTTCGGCTTCGCCCGCGATGATGGCCGCCTTGTCGAGCACGTCGCGTTTCTGTGCGTTCGAGACCAGCGCCCCCATCTGCGTGCCGTCCAGATCCGGCGCCCCGATCACCGTGCCTGCCAGCCGGGCCGAAATCGCCTCGATCACCGGCTGCACATGGGCGTCGGGAACAAGGATGCGGCGGATCGCCGTGCATTTCTGCCCGGCCTTGGTCGTCATTTCGCGGTGGACCTCTTTGACGAAGAGATCGAACTCGGGCGTGCCCGGCGCGGCATCAGGGCCGAGAACCGAGGCGTTCAGGCTGTCCTGTTCGGCGACAAAGCGGATCGAGTTGCGCAGAATATGCGGGGCTGACCGCAGCGCGAACGCGGTGTCCGCCGAGCCGGTGAAGCTGACCACGTCCTGGCAGTCGAGCAGGTCCAGCAGGTTGCCGGTGCCGCCGGTGATCAGCTGCACCGCGCCCTCGGGCAGCAGGCCGCTGTCGATCATCGCCCGCACGCAGAGCTCGGTGACATGGCAGCTGGCGGTTGCGGGTTTGACGATGGCAGGCATCCCCGCCAGCAGCGTGGGCGCCAGTTTCTCCAGCATCCCCCAGACCGGAAAGTTGAACGCGTTGATATGCACGGCAACGCCGCGCAGCGGGGTATGGACATGCTGGCCGAGGAAACGGCCCGTTCGGCCGAGCCGTTCGACGTCGCCGTCCACATAGACATGGCCGTCCGGCATCTCGCGCCGCCCCTTCGACGCAAAGGCGAACAGGGTGCCGATCCCGCCGTCGATGTCGATCCGGCTGTCGGCCAGCGTCGCGCCGGTGCGATAGGACAGCCGGTAGAGCGCGTCCTTGTGGCCGTCGAGATGCAGCGCCACCGCCTTCAGCATCCGCGCCCGTTCGTGGAAGGTCATGGCGCGCAGCGCGGCCCCGCCTTTCCCGCGGGCGAAATCCCGCATCCCGGCCACGTCCAGCGCGTCGTTGCCCGCGGTCGCGAACACCTCGCCTGTGACCGCGTCGGCGATGGTGCGGGCGCCCGATCCGGGCGCGATCCATTCGCCATGGGCATAGCTGCTGATGTGCTGCAGGGTCATGTCCTGTCCTCCTCAGGCCGTTCGGGCGGTTTTGGCACGGTCCGGTCATCCCGCAAGGGTGTCCGGGATCCACTGACCAATGAATAGGCGGGCCGGCCCAGCACGGAAAGGCGAAACATTAGTCCATTTCAGGCCGCATAGGCGGCCATCGCGCGGGCGATCCCGGCGCGGGTTCCGGCGATGGCCGCGTCCTTGACCGGGCCATAGCCGCGGATTTCCATCACCATGGCGGCGATCCGTGCCGCCTCGGCCCGGTTTGCGGCCGTCAGTCCGGCCACCAGCCGGTCGAGAAGCTCGCGGTATTCGCCGATCAGGGCCCGTTCGGTGCGGCGTTCTGCGGCATATCCGAACGGGTCGAAGGCTGTTCCGCGCAGCCGCTTCATGCGCGCCAGCAGCGACATCGCACCAGCGATCCACGGCCCGAAACTGCGTTTGCGCGGCCGTCCGCGCGCATCGACGGCGGCGGGCAGGAAAGGCGGAGCGAGGTGGTGGCGGATGACGAAATCGCCTTCGAACCGCTCCGCGAGGCTCTCGCGGAACCCGGTCTGCATATGCAGCCGCGCCACCTCGTATTCGTCCTTGTAGGCCATCAGCTTGAACAGCCCTCTGGCGGCGGCCTCGGTCAGCGCGCCGGGGGCGCCCGCGACGCGGGTTTCCGCCGCCTGCACCCCGGCCAGCGTGTCGCGGTATTCCTGCGCGTAGGCGTCATCCTGATATTCGGCCAGGAACGCGGCGCGGCGGTCGATCTTTTCGTCGAGCGTCTGCACCGGGCTGACCGGCAGTTGCGCGATGCGTTCCACGGCATCGGGAGCATGGGCGGCGACGCGGCCCCAGGCAAAGGCGTCCTTGTTCAGCTCCGGCTTGACCCCGTTCAGCTCGATGGCCCGCATCAGCGCCTCAAGACCCAGCGGCACCAGCCCGGCCTGCCACGCAGCCCCCAGCATCATCACGTTGGCGAACACGCTGTCGCCCACCAGCGCCTCGGCCAGCGCATTGGCGTCGAGCGTCTTCAGCGCGGCCGCATCAACCGCCTTGCCGATCTCGGCCAGGCGGGTTTCGGCCCTCAGATCGGCGTCGCGGTTCTGCACCAGGTCGCCGGTCGGCATCACGGCGGTGTTGACCACCGCGCGGGTGACGCCGGCGCGATAGGTGAGGCTTGCCTTGGGCGACGAGCTGACCACCAGATCGCAGCCGATCAGCGCATCGGCGGAACTGGGTTCGATCCGGGCCTGGTTCACCCCGGCCTCGGTTTCCGACATGCGGATATAGCTCAGAACCGGCCCGAATTTCTGGGCAAACCCCATGAAATCCAGAACGCTTGCGCCTTTCTGCTCCAGGTTGGCGGCCATCGCGATCAGCTGGCCGACGGTGACGACACCGGTGCCGCCGACGCCGGTCACCAGGATATCCCAGGGGGTGTCGAGCCCGGGCAGGGCCGGGTCGGGCAGGCTGGCCCGCAGGGTGTCGAGCGCGACCCGGTTTTCGGACGCGCCCGGTTTTTTCAGGCTGGCGCCCTCGACGGTCACGAAGCTGGGGCAGAACCCGTTCAGGCAGGTGAAATCCTTGTTGCAGGAATTCAGGTTGATGCGGCGTTTCCGCCCGAACTCGGTTTCCAATGGCTCGACGCTCAGGCAGTTCGATTCCACCGAGCAATCGCCGCAGCCTTCGCAGACCAGCGGATTGATGACGGCGAATTTCTTTGGATCCTCCATCCTGCCACGCTTGCGCAGGCGGCGCTTCTCGGTTGCGCAGGTCTGCTGATAGATCAGCACGGTGGTGCCGGGAATGTCGCGCAGCTCGCGCTGGATGGGGTCCATGTCGCGGCGGTGTTCGATACGGACGCCCGGCGGAAAATCGGCCTTGTCGAACTGTTCGGGCCGGTCGGAGACGACCACCACCTGTTTCGCACCTTCCGAAACCAGCGTATTGGCGATGGCCGGCACGCTGATCGGGCCGTCCACGACCTGCCCGCCGGTCATGGCGACGGCATCGTTGAACAGGATCTTGTAGGTGATGTTGGTGCCGGCGGCGATGGCCTGCCGCACCGCCAGGATGCCCGAATGGTAATAGGTGCCTTCGCCGAGATTCTGGAAGATGTGCCTGTTGCCGTTGAATTTCGACCGCGACACCCAGTTGACCCCTTCGCCGCCCATCTGGATCAGCGAGGTGGTATTGCGGTTCATCCAGCTGGCCATGAAATGACAGCCGATCCCGGCCATGGCCTCGCTGCCCTCGGGCACTTTGGTTGACGTGTTATGCGGACAGCCCGAACAGAAATACGGGGTGCGGGTGGCCCCGGCGACGGTGATGGGCCGGGACGGCGGGATGATCGCGGCGGCCTTGTCCGACAGGTGCAGCCCGGGGAAATTCAGGTCCAGCCGGGCGGCGATGATCCGCGCCAGCATCACGGCGCCCAGTTCATGCGTCCAGGGCACCAGCCGTTCGCCATGTTCGTCGCGCTTGCCGACCATGCGTTCGGGCTTGTGGCCGGGAAAGTCGTAGAAATATTCCTTGAGCTGGCTTTCGATGATGCCGCGCTTTTCCTCGATGACCAGGAGTTCCTGCTTGTTGCTGGCAAATTTCAGCGCGCCGACATCCTCCAGCGGCCAGACCATGCCGACCTTGTAGATGTCGATGCCCAGGTCGGCGGCGGTTGCCCGGTCGATGCCCAGCAGCCGCAGCGCCTCGAGCACGTCGAGATGGGATTTGCCGGTGGTCACGATGCCGAACTGCGCGTCATCATGGCCCCATTCCACCCGGTCGATCGGGTTGGCGCGGGCAAAGGCCAGCACCGCGTTCTTCTTGGCCTCCATCCGTTCCTCGATCTGCGGGCCGGGCAGGTCGGGCCAGCGGTAATGCAGCCCGTCGGCGGGGGGTGTGAAATCGGGGGCGACGAAATCGCGGTCGGGCGGCAGGTCGAAGGACATGCCCGATTCCACCGTTTCCGAGATCGCCTTGAACCCGACCCACATGCCCGAGAACCGCGACAGCGCATAGCCCCATTCGGCGAAGGGCAGGAACTCGGCCACGTTGGCGGGGTTGAGCGTGGGCATGAAGAAATTCATGAACGCCACGTCGGATTGATGCGGCATCGAGGACGAGACGCAGCCGTGATCGTCGCCCGCGACCACCAGGACCCCGCCGGTGGGCGATGACCCGTAGGCATTGCCGTGTTTCAGCGCATCCGACGCGCGGTCGACACCGGGCCCCTTGCCATACCACAGCCCGAACACCGCCGCGCAGATCTTGTCGGGATCGGTCTCGACCTGCTGGGTGCCGATCATCTGGGTCGCGCCGAATTCTTCGTTGACGGCGGGCAGGAACTCGATCCCGGCCTCTTCGACGATGGCGCGGTGCCGCTCGATTTCGAGGTCGATCCCGCCCACCGGCGATCCGCGATAGCCCGATACATAGCCGCGCGTGTCCAGGCCGCGGTCGCGGTCGCGCCGCGCCTGGTCCAGCGCGATGCGCACGATCGCCTGTGTCCCGGTCAGGAACACCCGGCCCTGCCGGCGCGTGTAACGGTCGAGCAGGTCGTAATCTCTCAGAACAGGGGTCTGATCCGTCATGCCGGTCCTCCTGGGGTCGCGCCTGGGCGAGTTCCGAACGCTGATCTGGGAGAATAGTAGCATAATGCTGAGCCAGTCTCTTCAATCCGCGACGGGGCTCGCCTAGAGTTGAAATGAATGTTTCATATTGGGGTGAGAGGTGAACGAGCGCATGACGATATCCGGTCTGGACCAGAGAATCCTGTCAGTCCTGCAGCGGGATGCCTCCAGAAGCGTCGCGGACCTGGCCGAGGCGGTCGGAACCTCTGCCGCCACCTGCTGGCGAAGGATCCGCGGGCTCGAGGATCGCGGCATTCTCGGACCGCAGGTGAGGCTGGTCGATCCGGCCGCCGTGGGCCGTTCGATGGACGTGTTCTGCCAGGTGCGGATGAAATCGCAGGATGCCCGGTCGCGGCAGGATTTCCAGCGGTCGATGGAACAGGAACCGACCATCGTCGAGGTCTACAAGATCTCGGGCGAATGGGATTACCTGCTGCACCTGCTGGTGCGGGACATGGCCGATCTCGAGGCGATCCTGATGAAACATGTGCTGGAACATGAGGCGGTCGCCGGCACTTCGACCATCTTTGCCATGCGGCGGGTAAAGCACACCACCGAAGTGCCCGTGGGGTGATGCGGCGGGGTGATGCGGGGGCGGTGTCCTATCTCCGGGACCGGGGTACTCGGGGGATACGGGTCGTGGCGATGCGATAGCGGTGTTCGGCATGCGGGGGGTGCCCGTGGGTGCGGTTCCAGAATGCCGCGCCGCCCCGGCGCAGCCACAGCGGCAGGGTCAGTATCAGCCCCACGGCAAATCCCCCGGCATGGGCCCAGTAGGCCACGCCGCCCGCATCGGGATCGGTGCCGATGCCGCCCATCACCTGCAGGCCCAGCCAGACGCCCAGCATCACCCAGGACGGGACCGGGATGATGCGGATCAGGATCACCAGGAAGATGAAGATATCGACGCGGGCACGCGGGAACAGCAGCATGTAGCCGCCCATGACGCCCGCGATCGCGCCCGAGGCGCCCACGGTCGGCACCATCGAACCGGGCCCGGCGGCCACATGGATCAGCCCGGCCCCCAGCCCGCAGGCGAGATAGAAGAGCAGGAAGGGTCCGTGGCCCATCTCGTCCTCGAGGTTGTCGCCGAAGATCCACAGGAACAGCATGTTGCCCGCCAGATGCAGGAACCCGCCATGCAGGAAGGTCGAGGTGATCAGCGTATAGGCGCCGTCGCCCTGCGCCACCCGCGCCGGGATCAGCGCCCAGTCGAACATGAGGCGGCTGAAATAGTGCGGATCGTCCATGATCCCGAAATAGGACAGGAACACGAGGATATTCGTGGCCATCAGCGCGTAGACGACGACGGGCGTGCGTCCTGACGGGTTATGATCGCGGATCGGCAGCATCTGGCGACAGGCTGGGCCGGATGCGGCGCGGGGTCAAGGGCGGCGCACCCGGACCGGCCGCCGGAGCGAGGGGCCAGCCCCTCGCGCTCCCCGGAGTTTATCGGGCAAGATGAAGCAGGGACGGTGGTCTGTCGTCCCGGCCGATGGGCGTTGGTGATGCCCGTGGTTCATTATCAGGGCAGAGGCCGCGATGCGCTGCTCAGGCCGCGCCGCCCAGCAGTGCCGCGTTGCCGCCGGCGGCGGTGGTGTCGATGCACAGATGCCGTTCGCCCATCACCCGGGCCGGATCGGGTTTGCCGGGGATCAGCGGCAGGATCGGTCCGGTGCGCGTGGCCAGGGCCTGTTCGATGGCGCGCCCGCGATCGGCGTCGCCCCACCAGAGAACCCCCGCGATCCCGTCGAACCCGGTGAGTTCATCCGGCGCGATCTCGCCATCGGGGCAGAGTGCGACGCCGCCCGCCAATTGCACCGCCGCGGCCTGCGCGCGCACGGTTTGCGGGCCGGGACCGAGGCAGAGCAGCGGCGCGCGCGGGGTCACGGTCATGCGGTTCGATTCGCCGGTGGGGCCGGGCAGGGACCGGGTTTCGGGCGGCGCCGGCGTGCCGGCGGGCTCCGGCCGGCCGGTTGCGGGGCCGGTCCAGCCGTCCACCGCCGCCTGCCGGTCGGGGGCGCAGAACCGCGCCATGTAATGCGGGCCGCCCGCCTTGGGGCCGGTGCCCGACAGGCCTTCGCCGCCGAAGGGCTGGCTGCCGACGATGGCGCCGATCTGGTTGCGGTTCACATAGAGGTTGCCCGCATGCACCCGGTCGGTCACATGCTGCACCCGGTCGTCGATGCGCGTGTGCAGCCCGAAGGTGAGCCCGTAGCCGGTGGCGTTGATGTCGTCGATCACCCGGTCCAGATCGGCGGATCCGAACCGGACCACATGCAGGACCGGGCCGAAGATTTCCCGCTCCAGCGCCGCGATCCCGGGCAGTTCGATCAGCGTTGGCGCGATGAAGGTGCCGCTGGCGGGCGCGCGCAATTCCTTGAGCACCCGGTTTTCGGCCCGAGCCGCATCCACATGCGCCGCGATGCCCGCGCGGGCGTCGTCGTCGATGACGGGGCCGCAATCGGTGGCCAGGTCCCACGGGTCGCCCATATGCAGCGCGTCCATCGCGCCCCCGAGCATGGCCAGAAGATCGTCGGCGATATCCTCCTGCACATAGAGGCAGCGCAGCGCCGAGCAGCGTTGGCCCGCCGACTGGAACGCGCTTTCGACGATCGACTGCACCGCCTGTTCCGGCAGCGCGGTCGAATCGACGATCATCGCATTCAGCCCGCCGGTTTCGGCCACCAGCGGCGCGCCGGGGGCGAGGTGTTCGGCCATCGCGGCGCGGATCTTCAGCGCGGTTTCGGTCGAGCCGGTGAAGGCCACGCCGCCGACGCGGTAATCCGAGGTCAGCGCCGCGCCGACCACGCCGCCGCCGGGCAGCAGTTGCAGCGCGGTGCGCGGCACGCCGGCGCGATGCAGCAGCGACACCGCCAGCGATGCGATCAGCGGCGTCTGTTCCGCCGGTTTTGCCAGCACCGCGTTGCCGGTGGCCAGCGCAGCGGCAATCTGGCCGGTGAAGATCGCCAGCGGAAAGTTCCACGGGCTGATGCAGGTGAACAGCCCGGCCGGATCCGCGTCGGGAATTCGGGCGGCGTAGTAGCGCAGGAAATCCACCGCCTCGCGCAGTTCGGCGACGGCGTCGGGCAGGCTCTTGCCGGCCTCGCGGGCGAGCAGGGCGAAGATCTCGCCGAAGCTGTCCTCGTAGAGATCGGCGGCCCGGTTCAGCGCGGCGCCGCGATCGGCGGCGCTGTCACCCCAGGGTCGCGCGGCGGCCAAAGCGGTTTCGATATCCGTGGCCGAGGTGGGTGCGACCGCGCCGGGGCTGTCGGCCGCATTGGCCGGGTTGGCGACGGTTTCTTCGGGGGCGGGGGTTGCCTTTCGCGCCAGCAGCGGCGCGGCCTGCCAGCGATGATCCCGAAACGGCGCGCGGGCCGCCTCGATCACGGCCAGGGTCGGCGCGTGGGCCAGGTCGAAGCCGCGTGAATTGGGCCGTTCCGGCGCGAACATGGCGGTGCCGGCGGGAATGGCCGGGGCATCGGCGCGGATCGTTTCGAACGGGTCCGCCGCAACGGTTTCGGCGGGCACGTTTTCGTCGACGATCTGGTTGACGAAGGACGAATTGGCGCCGTTTTCCAGCAGCCGCCGGACCAGGTAGGCCAGCAGGTCGCGATGGGCGCCCACCGGGGCATAGATGCGGCAGCGGGTGTTTTCGCGGTCCCTGACGATCCGGTGCAGGCTTTCGCCCATGCCGTGCAGGCGCTGGAATTCGTAGGGCTGTTCGCCCGCCATGTGCAGGATCGCGGCGACCGTATGCGCGTTGTGGGTGGCGAATTGCGGATAGATCCGGTCGGTCATGCCCAGCAGTTTGCGGGCATTGGCAATGTAGGAGATGTCGGTCGCGGGCTTGCGCGTAAAGACCGGAAAGCCGTCCATGCCCGCGACCTGCGCCCGCTTGATTTCGGTATCCCAGTAGGCGCCCTTGACCAGCCGTATCATGATCCTGCGGTCATGGCGGTTGGCCATCGCATGAAGTTCGTCGATCACGATGCCCGCGCGGGGGCCATAGGCCTGCACCACGATGCCGAACCCGTCCCAGCCGGCCAGCGCCGGTTCGCCCATCACGGCGTCGATCACCTCGAGCGACAGTGCCAGCCGGTCCGCTTCCTCGGCGTCGACATTCAGCCCCATGCGTGCCGATTTCGCCAGCAGCGCCAGCGACCGCAGGCGCGGCACCAGATCCGACATCACCCGGTCGCGCTGGGCGACTTCGTAGCGCGGGTAAAGCGCCGAGAGCTTGACCGAGATGCCCGGATTGACGCGGATGTCGTTCGATGTGCAGGCCGCCGCGATGGCGGTGATGGCGCGGGAATAGGCCAGGTGATAGCGCGCCGCGTCGGCCTCGGTCCGCGCCGCTTCGCCCAGCATGTCGTAGGAATAGGTATAGCCCTTGGCCTCCATGCCGGCGGCGCGCGTCATCGCCGCCGTTATGTCTTCGCCCAACACGAACTGGCGGCCCATTTCCTTCATCGCGCGGCCCACGGCGGTGCGGATCACCGGTTCGCCCAGCCGCTTGATCGCGCCGCGCAGGTGGCCGACCGGGCCGGGCGCGTCATCGGCCAGCACCTTGCCGGTCAGCATCAGCGCCCAGGTCGAGGCATTGACCAGCGACGAGGTGGAATGGCCCAGGTGGCGGCCCCAGTCGGACGGGGCGATCTTGTCCTCGATCAGCGCGTCTATGGTGTCGGCATCGGGCACCCGCAGCAGCGCCTCGGCCAGGCACATCAGCGCCACGCCCTCATCGGTGGACAGGCCGTATTCGGCCAGGAACACCTCCATCAGGCCCGGGGCGGTCTGGTCGCGGATGGCGCGCACGAGATCCGCGCCGGCGGTGCAGATCGCGGCCCGGTCCCGGGCCGACAGGCCGGCCTGCGCGATCAGGTCCGCGATCACCCGGTCTTCGTCGGCATAGGTGCCGGCATCGATGCGAAAACGCAGGGGCAGGGCGGTGTCTGCGGTCATGGCGAACCTCGTGATCTGGCGATTGAATCGGGGCAGGTGTTTCGGGCAGTATATCGCGAAGAGATCGGGACAACGGCCCGAATTTCGCGTTACCGCAATTCAATGGGGCAGGGATATCGGCATATGACGATGCAAATGGACGGCAGGGACATGGACGAGTTCGACCGCGCGATCGTCAGGGTGCTGTCCGAGGAAGGCCGGATATCCATCGCCGATCTCGCCCGCCGGATCGGGCTGTCGAAATCCCCCACGCAGGCGCGGCTGCGGCGGCTGGAGACGAGCGGCATCATCACCGGCTACCGGGCTCTGGTCGATCCGATCCGGCTGGGGCTGGATCACGTCGCCTTTGTCGAGGTGCGGCTGCGCGATACCAGCGAAAAGGCGCTGGCGGGTTTCAATGCCGCGGTGGCCCGGATCGGCGAGATCGAGCAGGCGCATCTGATCGCCGGCAATTTCGATTACCTGATGAAGGTCCGGACACGGTCGATGAACGCCTATCGCCGGGTGCTGGCCGAAAAGATCTCGACCCTGCCGCATGTGGCGTCGACCTCGACCTATGTGGCGATGCAGGCGATCAAGGAAGAGGGCGCGCTGGGCCCGCCCGACGACTGGGGCGGATAGCTGCGGGCGAGGGGCCGCGCAACAATGTGATTTGACCCGGCGCGCCGATGCCGCAGCATGGGACCATGCGCCGGATCGTTTTCATGCTGGGTCTGGCCGCCGCCGGGTTTTCCGGCGCGGCCGCGGCGGGCTGTCCGCCCGCGCCCGATCACGGCGCGGCGCTGGCCGGGTTGCTGGAGCAGGCGCGGCGCGCCGGGACCGAGGCCGAGGCGCAACGGCTGGTTCCCGACATGTGGGCGCTGTGGGCGGATGCCCCCGACGATCACGCGCAGGCGTTGCTGGAGCGCGGCATGACCAACCGGTCGGGTTACAATTTCCTCGGCGCCTTGCAGGCGTTCGATGCGCTGATCGCCTATTGCCCGGACTATGCCGAAGGCTACAACCAGCGCGCCTTCGTCAACTACCTGCGGCAGGATTTTTCCCGTGCGCTGCCGGACCTGGACCGGGCCGTCGCCCTGTCGCCCGATCACGTCGCCGCCATTGCCGGGCGGGCGCTGACGCTGCTGGCGCTGGGCCGGACCGGTGCGGCGCGACGGGACCTGGACCGCGCGCTGGCGCTGAACCCCTGGCTGCCGGAGCGCCGCCTGGTCGCCCCGGGCGGGCCACTGGCGCCCGAGGAACACGATATCTGATCACATGCGGATGATTGCGCCTGGCCGCGCGGGCGGCTAGACCCGTCTTGCCCGGTCCCGGCCGGGCGGCGCGGGCGTGGTGGAACGGTAGACACAAGCGACTTAAAATCGCTAGGGCTTGGCCCGTGCGGGTTCGACTCCCGCCGCCCGCACCATGCCCTGTCGAGACCCGTATCCGGCCCGTTGAGGGTGGTTCCTGTCGCCGGCCCGATGGGCCGATCAGAAATCCCAATCGTCGTCTTCCGTCGCCACTGCCTTGCCGATGACATAGGACGACCCCGAACCGGAGAAGAAATCGTGGTTCTCGTCCGCGTTGGGGGACAGGGCGGACATGATCGCGGGGTTTACCTGGCAGGTTTCATCGGGAAACAGCGCCTCGAAGCCCAGATTCTGCAACGCCTTGTTGGCATTGTAGTGCAGGAAATGTTTCACATCCTCGGTCAGCCCGAGCGGGTCATAGAGGCTCTCGGTGTAGCGGCTTTCGATCTCGTAGAGGTCGAACAACAGCGCAAAGGCAAAGTCCTTGATCTCCTGCCGCTCGCTTTCGGGCAGGGTTTCCAGCCCGCGCTGGAACTTGTAGCCGATATAATAGCCATGCACCGCCTCGTCGCGGATGATCAGCCGGATCAGGTCGGCGGTGTTGGTCAGCCTCGCCCGGCTCGACCAGTGCATCGGCAGATAGAAACCCGAATAGAACAGGAAGCTTTCGAGGAACACGCTGGCGACCTTTTTCCGCAGCGGGTGCCCGGTTGCATCGTATTCGTCCAGGATCAGCCGCGATTTGGCCTGCAGGTGTTCGTTTTCCGACGACCAGCGAAAGGCCTCGTCCACATCCGCCGTCTGGCAGAGGGTCGAAAACACCGACGAATAGCTGCGGGCATGCACCGCTTCCATGAAGGCGATGTTGGTCAGCACAGCTTCTTCATGCGGCGTGATCGCGTCCTCCAACAGTGCCGGCGCGCCCACGGTGTTCTGGATCGTGTCCAGCAGGGTCAGCCCGGTGAACACGCGGATCGTCAGCGTCTGTTCCCCGGCGGTCAGTTGCGACCAGCTCTGGATGTCGTTGGACAGCGGCACCTTTTCCGGCAGCCAGAAATTCACCGTCAGGCGGTTCCAGATCTCGAGATCCTTGTCGTCCTGAAGCCGGTTCCAGTTGATGGCGGCGGGGACGGGGCGGGTCGGTTGGGTCAGGTCTTTCATGGCAGCCTCACAGGGAACACGAAACACAGCCCTGCACCTCGGTTCCCTCGAGGGCGAGCTGGCGCAGGCGGATGTAGTAGATGGTCTTGATGCCCTTTTTCCACGCATGGATCTGGGCCCGGTTGATGTCGCGGGTGGTGGCGGTGTCCTTGAAGAACAGGGTCAGCGACAGGCCCTGGTCCACATGCCGGGTGGCGGCGGCATAGGTGTCGATGATCGCCTCGGGACCGATTTCATAGGCGTCGCGGTAATAGTCGAGATTGTCGTTGGTCATGTAGGGCGCGGGGTAGTAGACCCGGCCGATCTTGCCTTCCTTGCGGATCTCGATCCGTGACGTGATCGGGTGGATCGAACTGGTCGAGTTGTTGATATAGCTGATCGACCCGGTGGGCGGCACCGCCTGGAGGTTGCGGTTGAACAACCCGTCCCGCATCACCGCCGCTTTCAGCGCGGCCCAGTCCTCGCGTCCCGGCACCGCGATGCCGGCCTCGTCGAACAGTGCCCGGACCCGGTCGGTTTCGGGCTGCCAGTCGACATCCGCATAGGCGTCGAAAAACGACCCGTTGGCATATTTCGACCGCTCGAAGCCGCTGAAGGTTTCGCCCTTTTCCCGCGCCAGCGCGTTCGATGCCCGCAGGCAGTGATACAGCACCGTGCAGAAATAGATATTGGTGAAATCCAGTGCCTCGGCGCTGCCGTAGTGGATGTGTTCGCGGGCGAGATAGCCGTGCAGGTTCATCTGGCCCAGTCCGATCGCATGGCTTTCGTCATTGCCCTTGCGGATCGACGGCACGCTGTCGATCGCGCTCATCTCGGAGACCGCGCTGAGGGCGCGGATCGCGGTTTCCACGGTCTGCCCCAGGTCGCCGCCATCCATGCTGCGGGCGATGTTCAGGCTGCCCAGGTTGCAGGAAATGTCGGTGCCCATATGGGCATAGCTGAGATCGTCGTTGAACTCGGACGCTTCGTTCACCTGCAGGATTTCCGAACACAGGTTCGACATGGTGATGCGTCCGTCGATCGGGTTGGCGCGGTTCACCGTGTCCTCGAACATCACATAGGGATAGCCGCTCTCGAACTGGATCTCGGCGATGGTCTGAAAGAACTGCCGCGCGCCCACCTTGGATTTGTGGATGCGCGGGTCGTCCACCATCTCGTGATATTTCTCGGTCACCGAGATGTCGGAAAAGGCGCAGCCATAGACCTTTTCCACGTCATGGGGCGAAAACAGGTACATGTCCTCGTTCCGCTTGGCCAGCTCGAAGGTGATGTCGGGGATCACCACGCCCAGGCTGAGCGTCTTGATGCGGATCTTCTCGTCCGCGTTCTCGCGTTTGGTGTCGAGGAACCGCATGATGTCGGGATGGTGCGCGTTCAGATAGACCGCGCCGGCGCCCTGGCGCGCGCCCAGCTGGTTGGCATAGCTGAAACTGTCCTCGAGCAGCTTCATCACCGGGATGATGCCCGAGGACTGGTTGGCGATGCCCTTGATGGCGGCGCCGTGTTCGCGAATGTTGGTCAGCATCAGGGCGACGCCGCCGCCGCGCTTGGACAGTTGCAGCGCCGAGTTGATGCCGCGCCCGATGCTCTCCATGTTGTCCTCGAGCCGCAGCAGGAAACACGACACCAGTTCCCCGCGCGCCTTTTTGCCGGCGTTGAGGAAGGTCGGCGTGGCGGGCTGGAACCGGCCCTCGACGATCTCGGTCATCAGCTGCATGGCCAGCGTTTCATCGCCGCGCGCCAGCGTCAGCGCCACCATCACGACCCGGTCCTCGTAGCGTTCGAGATACCGCTGCCCGTCGCGGGTCTTGAGCGTGTAGGAGGTGTAGTATTTGAACGCGCCGAGAAAGGTCGGAAACCGGAACTTCAGCGCAAAGGCGGCCTCCCATATCCGGTGCAGGAACGCCCGGTCATAGCGGGCCAGGACCTCGGGCTCGTAATATCCCTCGTCGACGAGATAGCCGAGCTTCTCGTCCAGCGAATGGAAGAACACGGTGTTCTGGTTCACATGCTGCAGGAAATACTGCCGCGCCGCCATGCGGTCGGCGTCGAACTGGATCCGGCCGTCCTTGTCATAGAGGTTCAGCATCGCGTTGAGCGCGTGGTAATCGAGATCGCTGGTCAGCTGGGCATCAAGCATTCGGTCCCCCGGAATTTGTCGAGCCCGGCGCGCACGCGGGCGATATCGGTGTCGAACCCGGCCAACTCGAAGCGATACAGGACCGGGACGTTGCATTTTCGGGCGATCACATCGCCCGCGAGCGCGAAAGTCGCGCCGAAATTGCGGTTGCCGCTGGCGATGACGCCTCGCAGCAGGCGCCGCCGGGCCGGGTCGTTCAGCAGGCGGATCACCTGCCTGGGCACCGCGCCCCGACCCTGGCCATCGGCATAGGTCGGGCAGACCAGCACGAATGGCCGGGCGATGTGGGGCAGGGGGTTGCCGCTGCGGACCGGGATGCGGCTCGCCGGCAGGCCCAGCTTTTCGATGAACCGCCGCGTGTTGCCCGATCCGCTCGAGAAAAAGACCAGATCGGCCATGGGCTCAGGACAGGCGGCCGATCATGTCGGGGCGGAACCCGGCCCAGTGGTCGTCGCCCGCCATGACCACCGGGGCCTGCCGGTACCCCAGCCCCTGCACCAGTTCCATCGCCGCCGGATCCTGGGTCAGGTCGACGATCTCGTAACTCACGCCACGGGCATCCAGGGCGCGGGTGGTTGCGGTGCACTGCACGCAGGCCGGTTTCGAATAGACGGTGATGGTCATTGCCTGTCCCTTTTCTCTTGTTGTGGCAGGGGGCATGGACCACGACACCGGCGCCGCGGCGACCGATATGCGCGCCCGGGCCCACCGCCCGTGGTCGTCATCACTCTCGCCCTGGCAGGTCTCCTGACTTCACGGCTATGACGCGTCGGCCCCCTTCCCGGTGCTGCGCACCAGTGGTTTCGGACCTCGGCTCGCCGCTTACAGTTGCGGGGGCAGTACCGGATTTACACCGGTTTCCCTTTTCACCCATGTGGTTGGTCATGGGCACCAAAGCTACACCATATAGATGTCGTGCCGCGAGATCTGTCAATATCGTGTTGTTCTTTTCCCGAACTCTTTTTTGATCGCTCACGGGGCTGGCGCATGAAAGGCCCCAACCAGAGAAGCGCTCAACGTATGCCGAATACCGGAAACGCCGACCCTGGTTGAATACGAGAGCAGAACAGAATTTGAGTATTCGGAGGCAAAATGCCAGTGGCTGAACTCTGCAGGGGGATCGTTTGGGATGGAGGCGAGTACCGGAATCGAACCGGTGTACACGGATTTGCAATCCGAAAAATTTTGCTGATTTCAAAGGGAAAAATTGTAAACGTGCTTGTTTCGTTCAGGGTCACTTTTCAATAGGTTACGAGGCCCAAGTAAACGGTTTTTCACCGGCTCTTGCTCTGACGAAAAGGCAAAGAAAAACCGCTGAGGGGGCCGCCACCCACCTCAACGGCATAGAAAAATATTTCCGCCCCGATACCTACGGCATTTCCGGTCTGACCTCAACCCAATTGGCGGTGAGATCATGAGCTGGCGCATCGCAAATGAATGCGCCGAGCGCCGCTTTGGCAGCGCCGCGCGCAAGCAGATCATCATGTTCCTAGCCGACAAAGCGAGCGATGACGGCTCTGGCATCTGGTGTTCCAAGGGGACGATCCAGCGCCACACAGAGCTCAGCGAGAGCACGGTCAAGCGCACCATCATCGACTTCCTGCGCGAAGGCATTCTGATTGAGACAGGGCGGCGGCAGTGCAAGAACGGTTACACCGTCATTTACCGGATTGCGTTGGAGCGCGTGGCCGCGCTCGAACCCACGGCTGAGCCCGACATTGAGACGGGGGTCACTGTGAACCCCGTCCAGCCTGAACCCGGTACGGGGTCCACGGTGAACGGGGTACGGGGTTCACGGTGGACCCCAAACCATCCTAAAACCATCCATAAACCACCTACGCGCAAGCGCGAGGCGGCGGAGGAGGTTGAAGATCTTGAATCTGAGAAGATCTTGGCGGCCTATCCCGAGGATAGGATCCGAGACCGGCGGACCAGTCTGCGCCTGATCGCAGCGGCTGTGAAAGCCGGTGTGGAGCTCGATGACCTGCTTCAGGCGGTCAAAGCCTATGCGAAGGAAAGCGAGGGCTACACGCGCAGCAAGGTCTGCTTCTCAGACAACTGGTTCAAGATGCGGCGTTGGGAGAAGGGGCTTGCCCAGGTACAGGCGGACCGAGAGAAGGCGCGAGCGGCCGAAGCCAAGGGCCGTGCGAGCCTCGCCGAGTGGATCCACGAGCGCCATCCCTTGTGTCGCCACATCACCAACCGGCAGATCGAGGATTTGATCGCTTCAAAGTTGGTGACGCCTGAACAGGTTCGCGCTGCGGGGTTGCAGGTCTGAGAATGCGTTTCTTGCTATTATTTTCTACGACCGAATTGGCGATACAATCGTCATTCGAATTTAAGATGCCACGACCCCAAGTTTGTTTTATGCCATGTTCCGTTGCTATGTTCAGCAGGCTTCGTTTCGCCGGTGAAAAAAGGCTCAGTTACGGGACCGCTGTTCAGGAATTTGGCAAATGGGTCTTCAACCGCTTCTTGCGGTTCCGGAATTTCTGGAGTCTTCTTCGCTTTGCGATCAGCAACCTTGGAAGTAACCTCATTGAGGTCAGCAAGCTCAGACAATCGAACTCTGCGCCGATTTCCGTTGTTGTCGCGTCTAGTGACGACGCGAAGATTTTCCGGTCTATTGTCTGACGGATTATGGTTGATGTGGTCCACATCAAAATCTCTCGGTACCCACTTGCCAAGGGCTACTGCCACAATGAACCGATGCGTGAGGATCGATTTCTCTCCGTGTTTAAACCAGAGATAATCGTGCCCCTCTGGGCTTTTGCTGCCGTTCGGTGTTTCGCCAAACACAGTTCCAGCGGGGTAGTCGAACTCATTGCCATCAATCACGTCGCTTAAATTCGGATATTCAATCTCATGAGGATGAGACGTTTCGTATTCTTTGGCCAGAACGGATTTCACGTACTCAACGTCTTGCATCTGAATTTTCTCCGAATTGGCTTGCAGTGGTTTCTCAAAATCCTGAATTCAACTTAGGTGTCGTAATCTCCCATTGCCAGTGACGCCTTGAGATTTCGCGGAGCTTGAAAAAGATGCAACTAACTTTCCGCAGCTAGACTTGCCATGCTCGCTCCGCATGAGGCGCGCGCCATCCCCTATGCCTCTACATCACGAACCGGCAGATCGAGGACTTGACCGCATCAAAGGTGGTGACTCCAGAGGAGGTGCGCGTTGCGTGGCTGCAGGCGTGACTTCCGAAGGAAGGCAACGCAATCGTTTCGTTCAAGCAGACGCGTTGTATGAGTGCGGTGAGGTAACGAGGCCATGTTTCGTACTGGTAACCTTAATTCTCTCAATGTTATGTTGAGATAACATAAGTCGTGGTGCGAGCTGGGGTGTTGGATCGTCAGGTTAAGCGGTGAAAATTGACATTAATGTATTCTCAGCTTAACTTATATCAGCTTAGTGTTCTCTGGAGGTATCTTTATGGCTGTTCCGATCAAAATGCCTAGAGCGGCACGTAAAGAGCTCGTGACACTTGGGAAAAACATTCGTGTTGCGCGACTGCGCCGCAAATTGACCGCTGAAATTGTTGCGCAGCGTGCTGGCACAACGCGGCAGACCGTCGCCAAGATCGAAAGCGGCAACCCCGCAGTCAAGATCGGCACCTACGTTGCTGTTTTGCAGGCGCTCGGCCTTTTGAAAGGCTGGGGGGATCTGGATGACCCGGTCGGTGAGCAGATGGCCCTGGATGACCTCCCGCAGCGCGCGAGACTGAAAAATGGTTGAGGTCTGGATCGACTGGAAGGGGTTGAAACGGGTTGGCACGCTCCACCGCACAGCGGGGCGGGGCCGAGAGCGGGTATCCTTTACCTATCATGACGATTGGCTTGCCGACGAAAATGCCTTCGGGCTTTCGCGGGACATGCCTCTCGTCAAAGGGCAATTCGTTCCTGAGGCCGGGCAGGACATGCTGGCACCGCTTGGGGATTCTGCCCCCGATACCTGGGGGCGAACGGTGATGCGGCGCTATGAGGGTCGCATGGCAGAAGCCGAAGGGCGACGTCCAAGAACGCTGCAAGAAACAGACTACCTGCTTGGCGTAAATGACGAGACCCGTTTGGGTGCGCTGCGCTTCAGGGTTGATGGCGCGTTTCAAGCGCGCGAGGGCATTGGTGTGCCTGCGCTCGTAAGCCTCGGGGATTTGCTGAATGCCTCCCAACGCGTTCTTCGCGGGGAGGAGACCGCTGAAGACCTCAAAATGCTGTTTGCACCGGGAAGTTCCCTCGGGGGTGCTCGGCCGAAGGCCAGCATCCTTGACCAGCACGGCCGCCTATCTGTCGCCAAGTTCCCGAAGGAGACGGACACCTATTGCGTGGAACGCTGGGAAGCCATCGCACTAGAGCTGGCAAAACGCGCCGGAATTACGGTTTCTGATCACACGCTTGAGATGGAAGGCGACAAACCGGTCTTCTTGTCCCATCGGTTTGACCGGAACGATGACGGCAGGATCCCGTTCATCTCAGCCATGGCGATGCTGGGCGGCAAAGATGGCGAAAGCTACAGCTATTTAGACCTGGCCGATATCATCACCTCAGAAAGCGTAACGCCCGACCAAGATCGCGAGGAGCTCTACCGGCGGGTTGCCTTTTCCATTCTCGTGACGAACCTCGATGACCATATGCGCAATCACGGATTTCTGCGTGGGCGGGGCGGCTGGCACCTCTCACCGGCCTACGACATCAATCCTGTGCCGAACCAACCACGGGTGCTCAAGAGCTACGTTGATGACGACAATCCGGACGCCAGCATTGCCCTGCACCGCGCGCAACATGACTCCTATCTTCTCGAACGCGGCGAGGCAGACCGCATCATTGCAGAGGTAGCCGAAGCAACGATGGCTTGGCGTGACGTTGCCCGTGCCTTGGGGGCTCCGGAGCGAGAGATCAGGGAGATGGCGACAGCCTTCGAGCACGAAGAAGTGGATCTGGCGCGCGCGTGAACTGGGGCCGCTGTTGAATTGGATTGACCGAAAGCCGTTTAGCGGCAGCGGGTATTGAGGTCCTTGGTCATTTCGATGCGTGATGACGTGGCAGGTCGATTTTGGAGTGCCGAACTCAGACCCTCAACGCCGTGTTTCTGATTGCTGAACATAAGCAGGCAGCCGTAGCAGACGCGGGGCAAGCCCCGCTTCAACAAGAAAATTCCCCTGCGCCAGCGCATTCCTCGCGAAGCAAGTTTCTCGCTGACATCCCCTTGGTGCCAGCTTTGGTCATGTTCATCGAAACACTCAAAGTGAGGATCAAAAGATGCCTACTCAAACTCTGAAACTGAACGTCAAATCCGGCGAAAAAGACGGCAAGAACTTCTCTAATGACCGCAGTCAAGTCTTCATCCCAACACATATGGGCCGCACCGGCTAAGTTGGCGGATTGCTTGTGTGCAAATGCGGCGGGCAGGATGCCGGGGCAATGTGCGACGGCTGATCATACTCTAATCCGCACGTTCAAAGCGCATTCCGGCATACGTCGCGGGACCCTTGTCTGGGACGCGGGCGTGAAACCTGATGGTTTTGCCCTACAAGTTCTCGGGGATTCCCTGACCTTCCCCGGCACCCAGCCCGCCGCATCGTTTTTAGTTCTACCTTTCGGATGGTTATGATTGTGTATTCTGCGCGTTAGGTTCCACGGTGTGCGCCAAAACCCATATGAAGCCGACCAGCTCTCGAGCGACGGCTGTGATCGCCAAAGGCATTTTCTTTCCACGGGCAACCAAGCGACGGTATCTCCCACAAAGGCGGACCTGTGCCTTCCAGCCTATGTCTTTTGCAACCTGAGGAATTCCTTCCTGCCTCAGCATCATTTGCATTCCAATTTTCGCGGGCTGCCGGTAAGCCCATGCTGCTTCGATCAGTATGCTTCTCGCCAGTACATTCCCCGTTTTCGTGATCCGGCCTCGGCGTGTGGTTTCACCGCTAGAGCGTTCTCCCGGAACGAGGCCCAGAAACGCCATTAGCTGGCGCGGGTGCTCGAAACGGCGGATATCGCCGATCTCAGCGACGAGCGTCACGGCCGTAATCAACGCGACACCTCGAAGGGCTTGCAGAGCTTCGACAACAGGCGCGAGCGACCAGTACGGCACAAAAATTTGGATCTGTTCTTCGATACTATCGCGCCGAGCCTCAGCTTGTTCCTCTGTATTGAGGTAAGTCTGAAATGCAACCTGTTGAGCCGGGCGAGGAAAACTCTGATTGGCCAGCCATCTACGGTGGCTGCGTTTCCAAGTTGTTTTGCCCCAGATGCGGCCCTGGCGAAGCAAAAAGCTTGTCATGCGTTGCCGCGCGCATCGTACATCCTTTGTAGCACAATTGCGCACCCGGATCAGGTCGCGCATCGCTTCATGGACTTCATCCGGGACCCACACCGAAGTCAGCTCATCGGCACGAGACAGCCGTGCCAACGTCACTGCGTCACGCCGATCCGTCTTAATCCGATCGCCCGGGCGACGTGGCGTATGGGCTGGCGACACAACTTCGCAGGC
Source organism: Pukyongiella litopenaei (assembly GCF_003008555.2). Taxonomy (NCBI): domain Bacteria; kingdom Pseudomonadati; phylum Pseudomonadota; class Alphaproteobacteria; order Rhodobacterales; family Paracoccaceae; genus Pukyongiella; species Pukyongiella litopenaei. The sequence goes on from NZ_CP027665.1 coordinate 3,559,183, forward strand.
GTGGCCATCTGCCAGAATCTGCCGGTATAGGCCATAACCGCAAGGCCCTGCTTCATATACACAATGCAGCCGATCGGGACGCGCGTTTAACTTCTTCAACAGCCGCGCAACAGAATCCGACGTGCTTGCTATCTCTCCCTACTCCCGAACTTCGCCCCCTCGAGCCGCTTCGGCTACTGCTACCGCAATTGTTTCTTTGTGGACATCAAGGCCCACGAATACACTATATTCCGACATGGCCCATCTCCCTGTGCATGAGGCTCGGCACTCATGGTGCAGCCCTCGTTCATCGTTTGCACACGATGGAAGCGAGCCACGTGCAGAGGCAAGCGTGGGGCTGCCGTGTGGTCATACTGTCTGGGACCGCTGCGGCGTCCTCTTCGTCAACACCGACGACAGCGGCAACATCACGTCGATCAACGTCAAACACAGCATGTTCCCCGATGTCGAAATGGTCGCCTTCCCGCGCCGGGATGAAGATCCGGTCACTGAGTGACCTTAGCGCTAGGGCGGGTTCACCGCCCTGGCCTTCATCGGCGAAAACAAGGTTGTCAGCTAGGTCGCTTCATCTTGCTATCGAACCGGCATTGTTGCAGAACCCAGCAACTGAGCGAGTTTTCCCTTTCCCATTGAGTTCAGGCCACGCGTTCGATCTCGGCCATGCCGAATTCGTTGAAGCGGTTCATGAGAGCGATACGGATGTGGAATTCAGCGGTCTGGCGGTCGGGGTCTCGTGAGGCGATGCGTTCGCCGAAGGATTTCAGGAATCGCATCTTTGCCTCGATCCGACTTCGGGCATGATAGCCGGTCCATCGCTTCCAGATGGTTCGCCCGAGGTGCCGGGTGGCGCGCAGGGTCTCGTTGCGAGCCGTTGCGGCCGGACAGTCTTCCTTCCAAAAGCGCCCGTTCTTGCGGATGGGGATAATGGCGGCCGCGCCTCGATCCAGGATGGCCGTATGGCAGCGGCGCGTGTCGTAGGCGCCATCACCGGTCACGGTACAGATCTGTTCCTCTGGCGGCAACTGGCTCAGCAGTTCGGGCAGGACCGGACTGTCGCCTTTGTTGCTGGATGTGAACTCCACCGCCCGGATGTCGCCGGTGCCGGTGTCCATCGCCAGATGAACTTTTCGGTATTGGCGCCTGCGATGGGTTCCATGCTTGCGGGCCAGCCACTCGCCATCGCCGAGGAACTTGATCCCGGTACTGTCCACCAACAGGTTCAGCGGGCCTGCCGCGCGACGGCCCGACATCTGGACGGTGATGGATTTCTGGCGTCGGCTCAGGGTGGAAAAGTCGGGCACCGGCCAGTCCAGCCCGGCCATCGTCAGGATGCTGCCCACCATCCCGGTCGTTTGCCTCAACGGCAGGCCGAACAGCACTTTCACCATCAAACAAAACTGGATCGCTGCGTCCGAGAACACAACAGGGAGACCGTTGCGGCCGGCCCTGGGTGCCAGCCACACCATGTCCTTGTGCAGCCAGATCAGCAGCGAGCCGCGCTGTTTCAGCGCGTCGTTGTAGGACTTCCAGTTCGTCGTGCGGTAGCGGGCGGGTTCGGGCTTGCTCATGCGAGCCTCTTAACCCACCGGATTCTCGTGGTGAATCTGTATCGGTCAAGTTCTGCAACAACGCCCGTCATCGGCCAACATGAGCGCCTTGGACAGGATAACAGAGAGCCGGTTATCCCCTTCAAATGGCAGTGCGACCTGGGCGGACTTGGAAACGCTTCCCCCAGGGACGATGCAAAGATAACGGTCCCCCGGCGACATCAGGATGCTTGATGATCCTAGATGGATCTTGCAGGTGTTCAGCTTGCCCTCAACAATCAAGAATTTTCCGTCGATATGGGCCACATCGCGAATTTTGAGTCACGGCAGCAAGGATTCGAGCACTTGTTTTCGGGTCTTGGCAAACCCATTGAGTTTGCCAAATGAGTAGCTCTGCCAATAGTTTCGAGCTTCCGGTGTAGGGCCTTGATCAACCCAAGCAGGATCGTTGCCGACACTGGCAACCCCTTCAAACAGATCGGTCTCACGCATCGTTTCAGACAACAATCGCGGCGGAACGGTCTCTAGCCTTACCGGAATGCTATTTCGGACAAAACGCAGTTGATCGGTGCCGACATAAAGATAGATGCCTGAAACGTTCCAGTTCTCTTGGTCCCAATTGGTGTGCAACAGGTATTCGGCTGTTGGGTCACTGGTGACAAAGCTCTTGTACGCCCATTGATCATCAAGGCCGTCATCATAGGCGCCCATCAGTTGATAGCGCCATCCGCGCGCAGCCATCAAGGTGGCCATCTGGAGCTGTTTCAACATATGGGCGGCCATCCGGTTGAAATAAACTCCAGTGTAGCGCTCGGCGTCGGTCCACTGAAGTGGTCCCAAAAAACTGGACAGTCAGCTAAGGTGTACCCCAAACCTTTGAAGGGATACGAGAATGGCGAAGCGCCGGAATTTTACAGATCAGTTTAAAGCGAATGTGGCGTTGGAAGCGCTGCGTGGTGACAAGACCGTGCAGGAGATTGCGGCAACGCATCAGCTGCATCCGAACCAAGTCAGCACATGGAAGCGACAAGCCATCGAAGACATGGCCGATGTGTTTTCGGGCGGCAAGCAGAGCGGCCCGACCGAAGCCGAGATGAAAGAGCTACACGCCAAGATCGGGAGGTTAGCGGTCGAGAACGATTTTTTGTCGGAAGGGCTGAGGTGATGAGCCCCGAGAAGAAACGCGCGATGATCAAGCGGGGCTACCCGCAGCTCAGTATCGGTCAACAATGCAAGTTGGTGCGGCTCAGCCGGTCGGCGTTCCATTACACGCCCGTCGGGATCGATGCTGACACTCTGGCGATGATGTAAGAGATCAACCTGGTGTTCACCAAATATCCGTTCTTAGGCATCCGCCAGATCGCAGCCTATCTGCGTCGGGAAGAGGTTGTTATAGGACGGCATCGTTTAAGGCGATTGATGGCGAAGATCGGCTTGGTGGCAATCTACAATCGCCCCCGAACCAAGTCTGGTGCGCCGATATCACCTTCGTGCCGGTGCGGAACGGGTTCTTGTATCTGGTCGCAATCATGGATTGGGCCACACGCAAGGAGCTGAGCTGGCGGTTAAGCAACACGATGCACGCGGACTTCTGAGTGGACGCCTTAAACGAAACCATCGCCAAATACGGTTCATCTGAGAGTATCAATACGGATCAAGGATCGCAGTTCACCGGATCAACTTGGATCACGACGTTGACCCACGCGGGCGCGCGCATCTCGATGGACGGTCGAGGCAGGTACCTCGACAGTATCCTCATCGAACGGCTGTGGCGGTCGCTGAAGCCGGAGGCGATTTATCTCGAAGAAATCACCGACGGCTTCCAGGCTCGACGTATCATCAAGGACTGGATAACATGCTATAACACCGCGCGGCCTCATTCCGCACTTGATCGGCAGATACCTGACGACGCATATTGGGCGGGCTTGGAAGAACAGAAAGCAGCATGAAACCTAAACCCGATACACCTTAGAAACGCTGCAAAACTGTCTAAAAAGATGGGACCACTTCAGGTGGGGCTGATCAGAGGTGCCGTGAAACTCGTCTGCCCAGTCGGTAAGGTTTGGAATCGCATTTCGACAATCAACCAGCCAGACCTTGGTGGTTTTCGACGTGTTCGAGAATTCCCTCAGCATGTCATAGATATGGTCGATAAAGACCTTCCAGATTTCTCGACTTAGGATCTTGTCATGGATATTGCGATTAGAGAACGGCTTGCCCAGCCATTTGTCCTTGGCAGTGTAGATTGTCTGACGACAGACAGGCCTGATTTCTCGGGGCTGGGTCAAATACTCTGAGGTCACGCTTTCTACCCCATAGATCGCCCAGTGAATGGTGAAACTACAACCGGTGAGGGGCCGACTGAATTCGCCTCAAGCGGGCTGCAATCCGCTGCATCTATCGCTATTGTATTTTCCACGTTAAAGAAATTTGTTAGGGTCTTTATATTTTCTAAAACTTGGGTTGGTCGCCGTGAACAATCATTTTTCCTCTGCAGTAATCCGTGTCAGTCTGGGCACAACTCAAGAACAACTGAAGGAGCTGATTAAGCTATCCAAGGATGGATTGGAGGTAGAAGGTCTGCTTCTGATCAACCCGTTTACTGTTGGCGCATCGCTTCCGCCCGGTAGCGACATTTCAAGGGTTCTATTGCTAGGGGCAGATCTGCTTCTGGTGCAGCAAAATGGCGAGGTCCTGGTGCTCGTGGGCGGGGGCGAAGGGAGCTATGAGCTCCTATTGGATGGGCTGACCATTTCGTCTTCGGTGCTGCAGAACGCGGCGGTTGAGGACAGCAGCTGGACAAATGCTGGGGATGGCAGGGGACAGGATACCTTTGATAGGTCAAGAGATGGCGACATCTCTGAGCAAGGTTCGGGCAGCTCCCTTCCGGTTTCTGCCGGTGATCCCCTGGAGGGATTAGAAATTCATCCCCTGCTACCGCCCACTGACTACCCGGACAGGCAAAGGCCAGATCGGCACAGAGGTGGTGAAGCGTATGAGTCGACGGCGGTGCCGGTGATCGTGATTGATCCCGATGCCGTTTACGCAGAAACGGATGCCCCTCTTTCCTTTGCATTGTCGGACAGAATTGGTGTGGAGCTGGCTGGTGACAGCATCGGTGAGTACATAAGCGAAGTTACGGTATCATTGCTGGGATTGCCAAGTGGGACGACAGCTTCAGCAGGTAACTTGATTGACGCCGGAAATGGCACATTTACGCTTGAATTTACTGGGTCGCTTGCGAACTATAATGCGCTTACCCTGACATTCCCCGAAGATTTCTCATCGGACAGTCGCATTGATTTCCCAGCCGGGGATCTAACAGGTGAGATCAAAGCCAAGACAAATTTTGGGGACGAAGCAGTCTCACCTATTTCCCTGCGCATTACACCCGAAGGGGATGTGTCGATTGATGACAGCCTGCCGGACAGGGTTGCGGATGAGACCGATGCGGTTGTCGCGTTGGTCCCGGCGTCGCTGTTGCTGCCCGAGGCCGCCGATCTGGATGGATCCGAGGCCTTGTGCAGCCTGACCCTGGTGATCGAGGGATTGCCCGGTGACGGCAGTTTTACACTGGCGGATATTGCCGGTCTTCCCGCAGGTGCGGTGGCGGATCTGGCGACAGCGGCGGATGGGTCGTCGACTCTGACGCTAACGATGTCCGCAACGGATGTGGGGGATCTGGCGTCGGCCTATGCCGGGATTATGCTGAACCTGCCTGCGGATTTCTCGACCACCAACCGCTCTGATCTGGATGACGACGGGAATGGCCCGGATGCAGGGGATGCCACGGCCTTGCCGATTACCCTGACCCTGACAGTGCGCACCGACGAGGACCAGGCCAACGGCGACGACACCGCCATTGACGGCGAAGCCACCGCCACCCGCACCATCGATATCGAGCATGAGGCAGACATCAGCCTGTCAGCTCCTGCGCAGGTCACCGGTGTCGAAGACAGCGACAGCGGATCGGGTGTGACCGTGGATCTGGGGATCACGGCGTCGGTAGATGATGCCGATGGGTCCGAGACCGAAGCCATAGGAGATCCAAGATTTGCAGCCGAAGTCAGCATCAGTTTTACCGGGTTGCCAGGTGGAGCCACGGTAAATACCGGGCTTCTCAATGGGGCCAGCTGGACTGGCTCGGTGGCCCAGGCTAATATGCTGACGCTTGGCCTGCCAGAAAATTACGCCGGTGAAGTCTCGCTCTCGATTACGCTGACCACGCCTGAAGGGTCGCAGACCGTTGATCAGGTGGTCGAGATCTCTGGATCAGAGGATCTTAGCCTGGATATTGTCGAACTGGTGACTGCCGAAACCGATGCCGCGGTGCCGGTTGTGCCGTCGGACAGTTGGCAAGTAGTGCTGAGTGACCCTGACGGCAGCGAAGAGGTGGACACCGTGCAGCTGTCTCTGACGGACCTGCCACCGGGGATGACCTTTAATGGGCCTCCGTCCTCGACAATCACCTATGACGCGGCAGCGGGCACGATGGAATTTACGGGGACCTTGGCAGAATATCAGTCTCTGGTGCTTGTCTTTCCACAGGGCTATTCCACCGAAAGTCCCAGTGCGGATGGGCTGGTGATCAATGGCACCCTGTCGGCCACCAGTACCGAGTCCGGAGTTGCGACCTCTAACGTGACGCTGCGCATTATCCCCGAAGGGGATGTGTCGATTGATGACAGCCTGCCGGACAGGGTTGCGGATGAGACCGATGCGGTTGTCGCGTTGGTCCCAGCGTCGCTGTTGCTGCCCGAGGCCACCGATCTGGATGGATCCGAGGCCTTGGGCAGCCTGACCCTGGTGATCGAGGGATTGCCCGGTGACGGCAGTTTTACACTGGCGGATATTGCCGGTCTTCCCGCAGGTGCGGTGGCGGATCTGGCGACAGCGGCGGATGGGGCGTCGACTCTGACGCTGACGATGTCCGCAACGGATGTGGGGGATCTGGCGTCGGCCTATGCCGGGATTATGCTGAACCTGCCTGCGGATTTCTCGACCACCAACCGCTCTGATCTGGATGACGACGGGAATGGCCCGGATGCAGGGGATGCCACGGCCTTGCCGATTACCCTGACCCTGACAGTGCGCACCGACGAGGACCAGGCCAACGGCGACGACACCGCCATTGACGGCGAAGCCACCGCCACCCGCACCATCGATATCGAGCATGAACATGACATCACGCTGGTCGTTGGCGATCCCAGCGATCCGGGCCCTTATCCGATCCCCGTGGTGGTTGGACAAGAGGATGACGGCATCCCTGCAAGTTCGGGGGGAGTGACAGTCACCATTCCTGTTGCGATTACGATTGATGACGCAGACGGTTCCGAAACCGCTGATACCAGTGACCCTCGGTTTGCGGCGCAGGTTCACATGCTGTTTGTCAACTTGCCCGCAGGTGCAACGGTCAATGCCGGAACGCTTACGGGTACAGTCTGGACAGGTTCCGTAGCCGAGGCAACGACCCCGCTCGAATTGAGCCTGCCCGGAGACTATGCCGGGATCATACCGGTCCTGATTGCGGTGCGAACCCCCGAAGGAGCAGTGGCTGACCTGTTGGCAGTTGCCATAACGCCAACGCCGGATGTCGTTGTTGATGGTGAAGTCATCGCCCAGGAAACAGACGCTGTTGTGTCGGTTCTGGTGTCGGATTTTGTTGATGTCGCTATCACCGATCCGAACGAGATCTTTATGGGGCTGGATTTCACTCTGCCGGGGTTGCCTGCCGGAACCACCGCAACCAATGTCAACACAGGTGACCCGGTGGGGAGTTTTACGACCCAGCCTGGTGGCACAGTCACATTCATCTACAATTCGCCAGCCGATGGGGCCTTGCCTAACGAGGTGCAGATCAACTTTCCGACCGACTACTCCTCGACCAATCCTGCAACCGATCTGATTGCTGATATGACCGTGATCACCGAAGAGATCGGTGCGCCGGGGATACCCTTGACGACAGACGCAGATGTTTTGCTGACGGTCCGCCACGAGGGAGATATTCGGATCGACGGTAGCGGAGCCCTGTCCCTGTCCGAGACCGATGACGTGGTTGATTTCAAACCGGTTGACGGCCTGAACCCGGTGGCAACTGACGCGGATGGCTCTGAAAGTGTCACGCATGTCTTGGTGAACTTTTCGAACCTCCCAAGTGGGGCAATGTTTGCGGCAGATGGCATCAACTTTGCTGCGGTTCCTGCCAGTGGCGCCATATTGGTCACTGCAACGGAATACGACAGTCTGGTTGTGCGCCTGCCACGGGATTATTCCACGGAAAACCCTGCCGAAACCGTCACTGCCAATGTGGTGGCAGTGACCGATGAAGGTGGGTTTGCCCAAGATACCCTGACGATCTCTGTCACTTCCGAAGGGGATCTGACGGTGACTGGCAGTGGTGTCATCACATTGACCGAGAACGACCGTCCTGGTGATCCTGATGATGACACAACTACCTTTGCTCCACTGGATTTTTCCCTGTCGGATGCCATTCAGGCTGCGGCGACAGACGCCGACGGTTCCGAAAGCATTGTGCAGGTGGATGTGGCGATAACGGGTCTGCCAGATGGTACCCAGATTTCGACAGATGGTGGTGGAACCTTTTCCACGGTGCCTGCCGGACCTCTGTTTTCTGTATCCCTGAGTGAGGCCGAATATAACAACGTGGTCATTCGCCTGCCGTACGATTTTTCAACCGAAAGCCCGGGCAGCGCAATTACGGGTACAGCGACCTTTGTCACTGACGAGGCCATCTTGGCCGGAGAGACAGATACCGGGCCAGACGATGGAATCGAAACTGCGGGGTTCACGGTCACGGTATCGGCCGAGGCGGATGTGAATGTTTTTGCGCCGGATTATGTCGGAAACGAAGATCAACCGCCGCATCAGCTGAACCTGGATGCGGCCCTGTCTGACATGGACTTTTCAGAGGTGGTCACCGGTATCACGGTCACATTCACGGATCTGCCCACCAATACAGCCAGCAATGGCCCGATCATCATTGAAACTGACCGGGCCAGCTATACTGTTGAAAATACGTCAACCTTCTCGATGACACTTGCTGATATGACTGAGCTGCGGTCGATCAAGTTCAGTCAACTCCCGGAACATTTTTCCGGGATCATCAATGGCGACCTGACAATTGTCTCGAATGAATCTGGCCCAGCAGGGGTCAGCCAGTCGTTTGAAGTGGATATCCTGCCTGATGCCGAGACGGAACTGGAGGTTTCGATTGATACCTCTGAGAGTGGTGTCGGTAGCACTGCCACTGGCGACTATGTGGTCAAGGAGGATCATAGTTTCCTGGTGAACATCAGAGGGTCTACTCCTGATCAGGATGGGTCTGAATCTCTTCAGACACTGGAGATCCACAACGTTCCTGTGGGCTGGCTGACTGATGATGGCTCGGGCAATATAGATATGAGCCAATTTGAGGGGGATACCTCTGCAATTGCCAGTGCAACAGTGGCGGGTACGCTGGTTACAATCACATTCAATCCCGGCACTGTGGATTTCGATGCCGGGCTTCGCTTTACCCTTCTTCAACATGACGACCGGGATCTGGAAACGATCCTGCACAGCGAAGACCTGCAGTTTGTCTTGAATGGAGTTGATACAGCCGCCGGGCTTTCGGATAACAACGACAGTGTTAGCCAGTATATCGATGTGGATGTCGATGCGGTCGTGGATGGATTGCGGCTACATGGCGAAGAGACCATAACCCAAGAGAACCAGAATGGTCCAGTCACCATAGGCCTTGGTGTCGACAGGTTTGCGCTTAAAGACAATGACGGCTCGGAGACAATCAATAGCGTGCAACTGGCGGTGACAATAGCCACAGCCAGCGATGGGTTTGATGCGCGCAGCGATATGGGGCTTGCCACTGCCAGCGCGGGGCATTCCGGCTATATCCAGATCGGCATTGATCCAGCGTCGACAGCTGAGACGGTGATCTACACTCTAGAACCGGCAGCGGGTGTCTCATTCGCGCATTTCTCTGCGGCGGTTAGGGATTTGGAACTGGAATTCCCGGCCAAGTTCAGCGGTGGAATTGATGTTGTGCTTAGTGTCGAGCATCAGGAGACCACAACGCCAGCCAACAACCCGGAAGATCCGGCCAGTGGCTATGCCGGAGATCACGAATATGATGGGTCTGACAATGTAAAGACCTCAACTCTGGAGCTGCACCACGAGATTGAACCGGTTGTGGATATCGACATTGCGATGCGTGTTTTTGCGGTGAATGGTGACTTTGTCAGCGATGGGTTCCCCGCCGAAGTCTCTGGCACGGCTGATACGGGTCAGTCTGTGACCGTTAGCGATATTATCGAATTCCTTGAAAGTACCGCTGATGGATCAGGGGAAGGGCAGGTAACGTTCTTTGTTGGTCTGTCTGGAGCCACGACGGATTCAGATGGTTCCGAGGAAATCGGAACGATGGTGATTTCAAATATTCCATCCGCATGGATCGATCATGCGCTGGACGGGGTAACCTTGCTGCGCGCCGGTCTGTTTGATGCAACCGGCACTGCACCGATTTCAAATGCCCAGTGGGATCAGATTGACAGCGCAGTGTACGATCCTGCGACCGGTGATCTGACCGTGACATTCCTTCCTGATGTCACAGGCTTTGACTTTGCTCTGGGATTGCAGCCTTCGCTTTATGAAGACTATGATTTTGATCGCTCGGATAGCGATGCGTTTACGGCAGAAGGCGCGTTTTTTGGCGATGAGCTCAACATCGAAGTCAGCGCTCGGGATACAAACACATTGCAAACGGATGTGGACCAGTCGGATATCACATTTGATGTGGATGTTGGGCCGGTCAATAACACCGTGGTGATTATCAGCATACCGCCCGGAAATGAGCAGGTCATTGATGATGCCGGTGGCGTCTGGCAGATACCGTTTACACCTGTCATCCAGGACAGCGACGGGTCCGAGGAAATCATTTCGGTTGTCATTCGCGGATTGCCATCGGGCATTACCGTATTTGTTCCGGATCCGGCCAATCCCGGTGGCGAAAAAATCCCTGCTGTTATCACAGATGTAAGTGGAGCGGGAGCAGCCGACTGGAGTTTGGACGCCGGGCAATGGGACGGCGTAGAATTGCGGGGGATCCCCCGGCATTTTGCTGGTGACTACCCCATTACGCTAGAGGCCGTGACCCAAGAGGCTGATGGCGGCACCGCGACAACAACATTGAATGTGACGCTTCGAGTGGAGCCAGTGGTGGACGGTGGCAACCCATCGGAACATGTCGAAACCATGGAGGACACTGCGGTCCATGTGGTGTTGGATGGCAATATCATCGACAACTCGGGGAACTCTCCGGGATCGCCGGAAATTATCCTCGATTTCTTTACCATACACGATATTCAGGCAGATGATTTTGGCCGGTTGCCAAGGTTCTTTGATGGGGTGCCCGTACCAGACCCGGCCAATCCGGGCAGTTACACCAATGAATTGACCGCAGCGCCGGGATTGCCGCTGTTGATCTCTCCCAGTCAGGCTGCAAATCTTTATGTTCTGCCGCCTCAGGATAGCAACCAGGACTTTGTCCCTGAGGGTACGGGACCAGGGTATCTGTTCCAAGTCACTTTAACCTACCAGGAAACTTTGGACCCCACCCAAACCTTGTCCAGCACTGGCAGGGTGACCATGGAACTGACAGGCGTTGCCGACACGCCGCAGATTGCTGTGCAAGAGGCCGATCCGGACCAGACCAGTGGCGATCCTGTCATTGCACCGGGTGATGTGCATGTCGAATTTCGACCAGGTAGCGAAGACACAGATGGGGCAGGGCCAGCAGGGAACTCCGGGACAGAGAATTATCACCGCCTATATGGTTATGCCGGGGAGGATACTAAACCGTTTCTTCTGGATCAGCGGCTGACCAATTATGTCCTGCAAAACGGCGTGGCACAGACGGTTCTGGATCAAGAGAATGGTGTACCAGGCGCGGATGTTTTTCAGGCCGCCGATCCGATTACGGGCGAGATGTCCGAGATCTTTGTCGGCGGTGGTACGCCCTTTGATGGCTCGGAAACCCTATATTATTTGATCTCAGGCATTCCCAGTGGAGTAGGGTTCGAAGGCGGTACTCCGGTCGACAGCAGCGGTGAAACCTATCTGGTGATGGAAGGGCAGCTGGATACGCTGGCCTTCATTCCTGAAAACGTGGATGAAGTCACCTATTACGATCTGACATTGACCGCAATTGTCATGGAAAATGACGCGGATCCCGCTGCATTGGCTGCGGCTCGGGCTGCGGCAACCGACCCTGGAACCGGAGAGCTTGACCTTGATCAGTTCCTGAACGCAATCAGAAGCAACCCCGGGTTCGCGACAGCTGAGGACGACTTTACTGTCGTGGTTCTGCCCGAGACTGGTGGGGGCATCGACCCTTGCCCACCAGAAGAGCTGTTGCCACCAAGCCTGTCATTGGTTGGCTCAGGAGATGAGGATACCCAGATTGAGCTGCATCTGGCACTTGATCCTGGTGGTAACCCACAGTTCGATGACATTTCTGACCTGATCAATCTGCCCCTGGGGATCACGGGGGATCTTGGCATTCTGATAGATTTGCCGCCGGGCGCGAGCCTGACAAGCGACGTGCCAGGGGCAGTGGTTTATGACCCGATTTCGGGGGGATATGCCATTGACCTGGCCAAGTTGATTGGCAACCCAGCGCCCGGTTCCCTGCAATCTGAAGGCGCGCTTTTGTATACGCCGCCCGAGCATGAATCGAGCCCGGTAAACCCGTTCGATCCCAATGAAACTTTTGGGCCGGATGATCCCTATGACAATCTGTCTGGGTTGGATTACCGGCTGGTTCTGAACAATATCACCTGCGGAACGACGTCGACTGCCAATGGCAATTTTAGCTTTGTTATCAACCCTGTCGTTGATGGTCCGGACATGGTGTTTGGCGGCAGCAGATCCTTTGACGAAGATACCGAATATCTTCCTAATATTTCGGTCACTGGACCGGATGGCGGTGAACGTCTGGTTGGCAATGTCAGCATTACCCTGGGAGAAGGAGGGCGTCTGTTTGTAAGTGGCGTGGAATTGCCCCCAGACGCCTTGGATCCAGTAACCGGAGACGCTTCTTTTACCGTGACACCTGCACAACTGGCGGATCTCAGCATCATGGCAGCCGAGCATTACTCGGGCCCGATGAGCATCACGGTAACGGCAACCGCTGAAGATATTGATGGCAGTACGTTGTCGCGGACGGAAACACGTACTGTAGATGTGATCCCGGTGGCTGATGAGCCTGTATTCATTCCGGATACTTCGAATGTAGATCCCGAAACCGGCAATCCGTTTATTGATGTGTCTGATCCGAACCTGCCGGTGATAACTATCATCGAGGATCAGTGGTTCACCCTATGGGATGCGCTACAGGCGATGCCACCAGATCAGGACGGCTCCGAAGCCGTATCTGCCACAATAGGAACTATCCCAGATTATCTGGAAATACGTGCCACCGGCGGTGCCTCTTTGATCAACAATGGTGACGGCACCTATTCGATCCGTGCCGAAGACCTGGACAAGGTTGAGTTTAAACTAAAAGATGAGCACGCGCGCACGCCAGACCCGCTCGATGCCGATATTCCTGCTCAAATTCCGATCACCATTACCTTGAATACGCTCGAAATTGCAAACTCGGACGAAGCCTCTGGTCAACAGGACATCCTGATCCAGGTTCGCCCGGATGCGGACGAGCCGACGGTGACGGCTTCGGTTTCTCCAACAGATGGGGTCGAGGATCAGCCAACGCCATATACGCTGACAATTTCAGCGGATACTCCGGACTTTCACGAAGTGATTTCACTTCAGCTTACGGGGGTGCCGCTTGGTGGGCAGATCCTGCTGGATGGCGTGCCTCTGACAGTGACAGGTGGCGTTGTTGAGATTCCAGCTGTTGCTGACGCAGGTGGTAGCGGAACCAATCCGTTTGTGCCGGATGGCACAGTGACTTTTGTCCCTCCACTGGATTTTGCAGGGGATGTTTCATTTTCGGTTGTCGCCACGACTACGGATAGCTCCCCCCTGTTTACCGATACGGAAGATTCCGATGCCGTATTGGTGGATTTTGACATCGCGGTGTCACCGGATCTTGATTTTGCAATCAACGATGCTTCGGTGGTTTTGACTGAAGCAGATTCCTTGTTGGTGTATCATCCATCTGATGATGTGACCGTGGACGTTACAGATGTCGACGGCTCCGAAATTGCCACCGTGACCTACACGCTGACCGGTGTCCCAGCTGGCACCTTTGGGTTCTATGGGGGCAGTTTTGTCTTTGCCAGTGGCGGCACACTCAGCTTTAGCGGCACCGAGGCCGAGTTTGCTGCCTTACAAATTACATTCCCAGCTCATGCGGCCACCAATGGGACCTCGATTGCTGGTTTTGTAACGGCAGTTACAAACGAAGGCGGCAGCGATGGGGGCAGTTTCACGATTGATATCGATGGTGAACTTGACCTGGCGGTTAGCGTAACACCGGTAGGTGGGACGCAAGACGGCAACCCGGTGGTTATTGATATGGGGATCAATGCGGATCTGACCCATTCGGCAGCCGAAGACTATGAATGGCTAGAACAGGTTGTGGTCAGTTTTGATGCCGCACTACCCGAAGGGAGCAGCGCCAGTTCCGGGGTGTTGTCGACGGATCGTCAAACCCTGACGCTAACCCGTGGGGCAATGGACCCTGCAGGTTTTGCGGCGACTGTTGCGGCCCTGACCTTGACCGTCCCCGGCAGCTTTGCAGGGGATATCACCGGAACTGTGACAGCTGAGACAAATCACGGCGCAGAAACGCCGGTCGCTTTCTCGGTAACGGTTGTCGAAGATGGTTCGCCAGATGTGACCGGGCCGGTCACATTCTCAACCGCAGATCCGGTGTCTACGGTCACGTTTACAGAACTCTTGGCCAACTCCAGTGACACCGACCTGCCTTTGGGAATTCAAAACATTTCAACAGCGGATCCAGACGTATCGCTCATCGTGACTGCAAACTCGGTGCAGATTACCGTGCCGGATGGCTATGTCGGCACACCTGTTCTGTCCTATGAAGTGGTCGACAGTGGAGGCTTGTCTACGGCCACCACGGCAAATCTGGATATTGATACGCTGCAAATGGAAGCAACAGGGTCCACAGTGATCGGGCCGTCTGGCGGCACCCATGATTTGATGGATGACGTGACTGGCGCCCCTGGCGGATCGGACATCGCCAAGGGAACTGCAGGCAACGATGCGGTGGTGTATGACGCTTCAGGCAGCGACTACAGCGAGATAGAGGGCTTTTCGCTGCTGGGAGGGAATGATTTTGTTGACCTGTCAACCTCAAGTGCAGGATATTCTGTCGACCTTGGCAGCGGCGCGGACTGGGCTGTTGGTGGACAAGGGCAGGACACCCTACAAGGCGGATTGGGCGCCGATGTGCTGGATGGCGGTTTGGGGAATGACATCCTGACCGGAGGCTGGGGAAATGACATCTTTGTTCTGGGAACCGGAGGCATTGATCAGATCACCGACTATCAGGAAACCGGTGGGCTTGGCGTCGATCAAATCGACCTGACAGCTCTGGGTATCATAACCCAAGCCGATATCAGTTTTGACGGCTTCGGAAACCTGTCGGTTAGTGGTACGCAATATGCGAGCGTGTCCGACGGCGGTGGCATTCCATCCCAGGTCGAGGTGATTTTTGAAGCGGCGTCAGGAGAGGCCACGGCGATCATCTGATCAGCGTTCGCGAAGAGCCTCGGCACGCGCTTTACGCAGTGGCTTAAGAATGTAGTCAAGAACGGTGCGCTCGCCCGTCAGGATATCGACGGTGGCCACCATGCCGGGGCGTATTTCGTGACGTTCGTCACCTCGGCGCAGCTCTGTGCTTGCGGTTTCCACAACAATCGGGAAATAGATTTCCCCTGTTGCTTCATCGGTCTTGGCATCGGCACCGATACGGGTGACTTCTCCCTCCAGCGCACCGTAGATTGTAAAATCAAACGACGTCAGTTTGACCTTGGCTGACAGGCCTGGGCGAATGAACGCAATGTCTTCGGGTCGGACACGAGCCTCTACCTGCAAGCTGTCTTCAAGCGGGACAATGCGCAGAACCTCTTCGCCGGGTTTGACCACCTCATCAATTGTATTGACGTTCAATTGTGTCACCAGCCCGTTTACCGGCGCACGCAGACTGGCACGGTTCACAGCACTTGTGGCCCGTTTCATCGTCTCCTCAATCACTTCCAGCTTACTCTGGGTCTCGGCTCGTTCGGCGCTGATTTCGGCCTGCCGTTTGAGTTCCAGCTCGCGCAAGCGCGCCTCAGACTCGCGCAGCGCCGCACGTGCCTGCCCCTGCAGGCTTTCCTGATTGTCACGTTCTTGCCGCTTGGCCGAACGTTCGCGCTCTAGCGGCAGTATTTGGGTGCGCGGGATCACCCCTGATGCAGTCTTGAGGTCGATTTCCTCGCTTAACAGGGCAAGGCTCTCGTCGATCCGCAGCATTGCGGCCCCTAGCTTCGAGACTTCTTGCCGCGCCTGGTCTATCTGGGCCTCTAACACGGCCCGCTGCCCGATATACGATGCCAGGCGGTTATCGAACAATGCTTTTTCCCGCAGCGCAATTGGTGCGTCTTCTGCAACCGCTGAGCTAGAAAAGTCGAGTGTTTCAATCCCTGCTGCTTCGGTTTCAAGCCGCAATGTGCGGACCAACAAGGCTTCGTGCTGTGCAACCAGCTCGCCCAAATTGGTCGAGGCCGAGGTGTCGTCGATCCGGACCAAAACATCCCCACGCACCACCTCGTCACCCTCGGCCACATGGATTTCTCGCACCACACCACCTTCCAAGCTTTCGACGGTGCGTGCGCGTCCCGAAGGGACAACGCGGCCCTGTGCGCGTGCAACCTCTTCCAATGTTGCCCAGGCAGCCCATGCAAGGCCAAGACCAGCCAAAGTAATCACCAGAACCAGCGCAAAGGTCAGTGCGCGATGCGCGCTGCCAAGACGGGCTGCCTCTGCGCCTTGGGCAAAATCCCGCAGCTCCCAATCCTGTCGGCTCAAGTGGCTTTCTCCTCTGTGGGAGTTTTCAATGCAGTAAGAACTTGATCTCTGGGGCCGTCATGCAGGATTTTCCCCTGATCCAGCACTAGCAATCTTGTAGTCAGGCTGAGCAGGCTTCTCCGGTGTGTCGAAATAATCAAAGTCATCGGCCGATGGGCAAGCAGATAGGACAAGCGCTTTACAAACCTGGCTTCGTTGGCCTGATCCATAGATGAGGTGGGCTCATCCAGTATCAGTACTTTGGGGTTTTGCAGCAGGGCACGCGCCAGGGCGACCATCTGGCGCTGACCGCCTGACAGATTGCGCCCTCGTTCTGTGATCTGCATGCCATAGCCCTGGGGATGGGCCATCGCGATTTGGTCTACCCCGGCCAATTTGGCGGCTCGCAAGATTTCGACATCGCGGGCATCGGACAATCCAAACGCAATGTTTTCGGCCAGTGAGCCGGAAAACAGCACCGCCTCTTGTGGCACCAGCTGCACGGCGCTGCGCAATTGGGCCGTGCTGAGCTGTTTCATGTTGATGCCATCCAGACGCACCATGCCCGAGGTCGGTTCATACAATCCGGCCAGCAGCCGCACCAAGCTCGTTTTGCCCGCACCAACCGGGCCAACAATGCCAATGCATTCTTTTGGCTGCACCGTAAGGTCAGACACCTCCATCGCGTCAACCTCGGCGCCGGGGTATCTAAGCCCGGCTTGGTCTAAGTTGATCTCGCCGTCATGGATCTGGGCGTTTAGCCTGTGTTTCGTCCGGCTGGAATCAGACCCAAGAGCCATCAGCTGGTCAAGGTTGCGCAGGGTCGACAGGGCATAGCTGCCTCGTAGGAACAGACCGGACAAAGCGGCCATCGGGGCCATGGCCCGCCCGGACAGGATAACCGAGGCAATCACGGCCCCCATGGTAAGCTGCCCGTTCAGGGCCATGTAGACCCCGATAATGACAATCCCGATCGACGACATCTGCTGCAGCAGCGATGTCACCGTGGTTGCAAAAGTCGCAAGCCAACGGCTGCGTTCCTGGGCCGTCGCACTGGCCGCGACCTGGGTTTCCCAGCGGTGCTGCATCCGCCCCTGACCAGCAACGGCCTTGAGCGTTTCAAGATCTGTTACTGCTTCGACGACAACCGCGTTCTTGTTACCGCTGGTCTGGCGTGCATCGTTACTGGCGCGGCGCAGCGGGATCAAAACTCCAATCCCCACACAGAGCGTCACCAAAAGGGCTACTGCTGGGGGCAGGGCGAGAGGACCGCCGATATAGGCAATCACCGCTACGAACAGCACGCTGAAAACCAGATCGGTCATCGAGGCCACAGTCTGTGAGCCAAAGAAATCGCGGACCTGCTCGTAATCTTTGAGCGAATTCATGAGCGCGCCGGATGAACGATCCAGATTTTCCAGCTTTAGCCCAGCGATCTGCTGAAACAAAAGCGATGAAACCACCAGATCAACACGTCGGCCCACCTTATCCACGATGCCAGCCCGTAGCCCCTTTAGTCCCGCATCCAGTAGCAGTGCTATTGCAACGCCGGCGACCAGCGACCATAGCGTTGTGATGGCGGCATTCGGAAACACGCGATCATACACGTTCATTGTGAACATCGGCACGACCAGCGCCAGCGCGTTCACAACAGCCGAGGCAAGAATGACCTGCATATAGTCTGGCCAGTTTCGAAAGACAGTACCCCAGAACCAGCGTCTGGGTACATTGGCGCTGGCATCGCCAACATGTGCCGTCTGGGAAGGTCCCTGCAGAACCAGCGCATGGCCCGAGTAATCTGCCTCTATTTGATCTGCAGGCAGCGTCACAGGAAGAGGACCCTGAGATGGTCGCAAGACCTCGACGTCACCGGTAGAAGAGTGGGAAATCAGCACACAGGCGTCGCGGCCTGACAAGAACAGAACCGCAGGCAGGACTGAAACAGGCAAATCCTTCAGGCGGCCCTGACGGGTCAGCATGGCCCTGAACTCTTGCCCTGCTGCCGCGCGTATGGCCAATTCGGGGGTCATCTTCCCGCCGGTTGGCAGCGGTAACCCAGAACGCAGGGTGCTCTCGTCAATATCCCGCCCCATGCGCCGCATGGCTTCTGCCAGCGAGGCAGCTAGAGGATCAAGAGGGCGGTCTTCGATTTGCCAATCCGCGACCTTAGAGGACTCTGCCTGTACCACCCGACGGCTTGGCGAAACCGCAAGTTTGCTTCGAAATTCTGGCGCTGTGTCGTCAGTCAGGGAAATTGCAGCGGTCTCCTATACCGGCTTTGGCCTATTTTTTTTTTGATACATTTCGTCGCCAATTGCTAAAGGACTTGGCGTCAAAATGCTGATTGGGTTCGGCAGAGCTAACCGGTGGCGCTCCGGCTTGGTCACGGGCATAGGGTTTTGCATCTTCCGGGGGCTCAATGCCGAGCGAAGACAACAACGTACCTGACGCTGCCAGCACGCGATATTCTACGTAAACGCTTAGAGAACGGGCATTGATCAGTTCGGCCTGTGCCCGCACCAGTGCGTTCTGGGTGTTGAGAACATCCAAAAGCGAACGGGCGCCAACAATGAACTCTTTTTCGTAAGTGTCACGTAGCTCTTGCAGTTCTGAGACCTGGTTTTCCAATAGGCCTACGCGGCGGTGGATCTGTACCATAGAGTTCCAGCTGTGACGCATTTCACGTTCAACCAACCGGGTTTGTGACAACAGCCGTGCCCGGCTTTCGTGGACGCGCCGTGCTTGTTCCTCGCGCTGGGCCCGTTGGGCACCGCCCTGTAGCTCGTATGTAAGCCGTATGCCGAGAGACACATCATTGACGCGACCATCTATGCCGTTGAGATCATCACCGTACCGTCCCTCCAATACCAGATCCAGGCTGGGAAACAGGTTGTGTTTGGCACGCCGCGCCATCGCGTCGGCAGCGCCAACATCAGCTTGTGAGAACTTGATGGTTGGATTGTGCCGCCGCGCCGTTGCCAGCGCCAGATCCAGTGAACCAGGTACCGAGGCTGCTATGGATCGAACAGGCGACAGGGACTGGGGGGCAATACCTACGACCTCCAGGAACATCGCCTCGGTATCCGCTTGATCCAGTTCGAACTGGAGCAAAATATCCTGCGCTACCAGCAGACGCTCTTCTGCCTGCAGCAAATCGCTGGGGCCGACGACCCCATTGTCAAACGCCTTTTGCAGACGAGACACTGCGGTGCGGTGATAGGCGATGTTTGAACGCGCCAAAGACACCTGCGCACGCATTCGTCTTACGTCGGCAAAAACGCGCACAGCCTCGAGTGCGAGAAACTCGGATCTTTCAAGAACACGCAACGCGGCTGCATCGACCCGATATGCCTGCCGTTCGATTTCTGATCGTGTCCAATACCCGTCAAACAAACGTTGCGAAATCGAGGCCGAAAGCTCGTATCCCTGAATATAACCACCGGTGCCATTGGTCGTTTCTCCGATGTCACGGCTGGTCCCGGTCCAACCATCCAACGAGAACTTGGGGGCGCGAAAGGCGCGGGCGCGTTCCAATTCGAACTCAACCGCCTGTTTGTTGAACTCAGCAGCCTGAATGTCCGGATTGCTTTCAAGCACATAGGTAATAGCATCAGACACGCTGAGTGCCATAGCTGCAGTCGAAATTGAAAGGCCGGCGACAACGCCGTGAAAAAACAATGAAATTCGCACGATACACCTCAAAATAGTATTGGTATCTTCTGCCCAAACTATCGGATTTTGAAACAAAGAGCTAGCACTGAAACAAAGAGGGGAGACTATCCTTGAGTGCGTAGTTGCCATTTGACGGCAAAACGACGAAGATGAGTGGGCTTTTCTGAGCGTTATCTTACTTGAGATGGATTTTGAAACCATGAGATTTCTTGCTGTTGTGAGCTCAGTAATTTTTCTGTTCTCGGCCGGAGTGACCTGGTCTCAGGCACTTGGGGAGGTGAATTTTAGTTTTGATTCTAGTGTGTTAAGTGGCGAAGCGCTGGAGCAGGTCCAATCTATTGCGCTCCAGTTGAAGTCCAGCGGCAGCTACAAGCAAACAGTTCTGATCGGACATACGGATGCAGTCGGGGGGGCGGGGTATAATCAATCCCTTGGCCTGCGTCGGGCCGAAGCCGTTCGAAATGCGTTGATTGCTGCTGGTGTTCCAGCCAGTCGAATTGGCACTGTGGCCAGCCGTGGCAAAAATGAACTGTTGGTAAGTGTCGCCGGACCAGAGCTACGCAACCGCAGGGTATCGGTTTCTCTGGATGACATCATGGGTGCCTGCCGCAGTTGGCGCGATGTTGGATTGACCACTGAGTCTGTTGGTGGCGCTCTTCAGCAAGATCTTGCAACGCGCCTGCAAGAGGCAACGCAGACCTATTCACGGCTCTCTGGCTCCGGTCGAAATGGTTCGGCGTATCAAATGGCCGGCGCCGCGCGCGAGGATTGCGATGTCGCTGTTGGTTACAGAGCTGATACGGTTCGCAAACTGGAATATGCAAAGCGCTGTTTTTGCAATTATGCGCGCATGAAAGTGGCTGTGGGTGACTAAGTCGGGCTGTCTTCGGTCCGCGTTTCGCTATCACAGCAGACTGACCGAGCAACTGAACTGACAAGTCCGGTTCATACGGCACTATGCAAAATGCTGTTCATGTTAGAAGGGAGCGGTGCTCTAGCGCCGAACATAGCTAAGCAACGAGGTAGTTGCGTCTTGGCACTTGGGGGCTGATGAATTGGAGGCGAGTACCGGAATCGAACCAGTGTACACGGATTTGCAAACCGGAGTAAACGGATTAAAAATCAGTTACTTACAAGTTGCTAGTTGGTGCTGCGTGACACGCTCTGGGGCGGGTGTTTTTCCGTCGAAATGCCGTTGAATAAAATGTGTTTTAAAACAATGATTTAAGCGGCCTTCCGGTGCCGGAGAAATTTCGAGAGTGAAAACGCTTCGGTAGCTTGGAGTTTTTTCAGAAAATGATGGTTGCTCCCAAAGGCGCTATTCGTTCGGAACCCAAAAAAACGGGCTTAGTGTTAGGATGGAAGGATGTTGCCGAAATTGTTGAGTTTAAAAGTATAGCATTAGCCTCTGCGGAAGATATTGGTTCGATGGTATTCCATGTAGGCTGCTTGCCCCTTAGTGAGGGTGATCCTCCCCCACTGAAGTGGTCCGCCGCTATGTTTAGAAAACGGAGGATTCACGATGGGAAATAAGCGACACAAGCCCGAGGAAATTGTCACGAAGTTACGGCAGGTTGAGGTGCTTGTCGGGCAAGGAATGGCGCGGGTTGATGCTATCCGTGAGGTTCGCATAACCGAACAGACCTATTATCGCTGGCGCAAGCAATATGGTGGGATGGGAACCGACCAACTTAGGGAACTAAAACGCCTTCAGAAGGAGAACGAACGGCTGAGAAAGGCTGTGTCCGACCTCACTCTGGACAAGTTGATCTTGGCGGAAGCTGCGAAGGGAAATGTATGGTCCGCCCGCGATATGCAATCTCAGATTTCGATGCGCTGAACTGTTGCGTCAATGTATCCGGCCTCTGTGTGGAGCACTCAGCTCCGGGCCTTGATGGGTATCCGCTGCCGCATATTGCTTGATACTAGCTCGGCCAGAACTGGCCAGTTTCCCTCTTCAGCATCTATGCGTGGCGGATCGTTGCAGCGCCATCTCCTCTCACATCGCACATCATTCTTGGGCTTCAGGCTTACGATTAAGCCGGAAGCGATCTGTATTCCGTTTCATTGGCCAATACTGACCAGGCAATTCGCGCCAGTTTGTTTGCCAAAGCCACGGTGGCGATATTCTTGTGGGTTCGCTGTTCAAGGTCATTAAGCCATGTTCCAATCCGGTGCGTCGAACGGTTCCCGTTCATTTTGAAGCTCCGGGCGCCATGGATGAACATTCGGCGGAGATATGTATTCCCGCGCTTTGTGATGCCGCCCAATCTGGTCCTGCCGCCGGTCGACATTTGCCTTGGCACCAACCCGAGCCATGTTGCAAAGTCCCGCCCTCTTCCAAAGGCTGATCCGTCTGCGACGGCCGCAATCGTTGCTGTCGCGACCAACGGTCCGACACCTGGTACTGTCATCAGGCGTTGGCAGGCCGGATCTTTCTTGGCAAGAGCCTCGAGTTCTTGGGTGAGGGTCCGAACGGCAGCATCTGTTGACTGCCATTCTGCCCAGAGACCCGAGATTAGGGTTCGCATGGCTGGCGACACGGTTGTGTTCTCTTCTTCAAGAAGGTTCTGAACCACACCTCGCAATCCGCCACGCCCTTGGCGCATGGTAATCCCATGTTCAACCAAAAGCCCTCGGATTTGATTGCTGACAGCAGTGCGACGGCCTACCAGACGGTCCCGAACGCGATGAACAGCCTGTAATTCTAGCTGTTCTCGTGTCTTGATCGGAACGAACCGCATTGTCGGTCTTTGGACCGCCTCGCAGATTGCTTCGGCATCAAGAAAGTCGTTCTTCTGAGTTCTGAGATATGGCTTCACATATTGGGCCGGCATCAAACGCGCATCATGGCCCAACTCTGTTAGAGTACGCGCGATATAGTGGGCGCTGGCACAAGCCTCCATTCCGACCAAACACGGTGGCAGGGACCGAAACAGCGCGAACAGTTGTGGTCTGGTGTACTTCCTGCGCTTTACGATGTGCCCTTGGACGTCCATCGCCACGACGTGAAAAACATTCTTGCCGAGATCGATCCCGACGACTGCAAACTCTGACATGATCCTTTCCTCTTTTTTTGATCTATAGGGAGGATGACCTGAACAGTCGCTCTCCCGAAAGGGCGGACCATCCCATTACTTCTAAGCCCCGCGCGTCGCCGGACTTGTATCGATCACGTGCGAAGCCAGTTCCGGATTTCTGAACGTCGAGCCTGTCGTGTGCTGAAGCAACACCGATCTACACAACGAAAGTTGCCTCGGGGCCGAGCCGATGAAGAGAAACTGGCCGCGGATATGATTGAGCTGGCACGTCAGTATGGCCGATACGGTTACCGCCGGATCGCGGCATTGCTGAGAGATGGAGGCTGGCAAATCAACGACAAGCGTGTGGAGCGTCTGTGGCGACGTGAGGGGCTGAAAGTGCCAATGAAACAACCGAAGAAAGGGCGGCTCTGGCTGAATGATGGATCATGCGTTCGGCTCCGGCCCGAGCATCGCAATCACGTCTGGTCTTATGACTTCGTGCATCATCGAACCGACGATGGGAAGGTGTTCCGCACTTTGAACATCCTCGACGAACACAGCCGGGAATGTCTGGCAATCAGGGTAAAGCGCAAGCTGAACTCTGGCGATGTGATCGACGCCTTGAGCGACCTGTTCATCCTGCGCGGTGTGCCTTCCTATATCCGCTCTGACAACGGCCCAGAGTTCATTGCTCAGGCGGTTCAGGACTGGATTAAAGCCGTTGGCGCCAAGACCGCCTACATCCAGCCGGGCAGCCCCTGGGAGAACGGATACTGCGAAAGCTTCAACGCCCGGTTCCGCGACGAGTTTCTAAACGGTGAGGTCTTCTACAGCCTGCGCGAGGCTCAAATCCTGATCGAACAATGGAGGAAACACTACAACACCAAACGACCGCATAGTGCTCTGGGCTACCGCCCGCCGGCGCCGGAAACCGTCGTCCCGATGGACCAGAGGCCAATCATGCACTAACAATCAAACTGGACCACTTGGGTGGGGCTGATCAATCCGTCGTGTCTCACTTAAAATGCATTTGACACAGTGAGCTGGGAGGCTTGAACAAAATGACCAACTTGAACCGGAGAACTTTTGTCTGGGCCAGTCTGTTGGGAGCGACGTCACTGACGCCGGCGGGGCGGGCCATCGCGCTAACTGGATCGTTGCAAGACGTGGGAAGCCTCGCAATGGCCGCACCAAAGGCTACCATCTACACCGCTCGCGAGATCGTCACGCTGGAGCCGACGCAGCCGTCCGCCGAGGCGGTGGCGGTCGTAGGCGGGCGAATCCTCTGGGTCGGGAGCCTCGAGGAGACGACCGCGATCCTCGGCGACCAGCCCCACGACGTCGACACGACCTTCGCCGACCACGTGATCGTTCCGGGCTTCGTGGCCCAGCATGACCACCCGGTGCTCGCCGCGCTGACCATGTCGTCAGAGATCCTGTCGATCGAGGACTGGGTCCTGCCCTCGGGGACTGTGCCGGCCGTGAAGGACAAGCAGGACTTCATTGACCGGCTGACGGCCGCCGTCGCGGCGGCGCCCGGTTCCGGCGAGCCGGTCCTGACATGGGGCTATCATCCGGCGTTCTACGGCTCCCTGACCCGAGCCGAGCTCGACGCCATCAGCACAACCCGGCCGATCCTCGTCTGGGGTCGCTCTTGTCATGAGTTCTTCCTGAACACCGCCACACTCGAGCGCTGCGGGCTTACCCGCGAAGCC
Source organism: Pukyongiella litopenaei (assembly GCF_003008555.2). Lineage (NCBI taxonomy): Bacteria > Pseudomonadati > Pseudomonadota > Alphaproteobacteria > Rhodobacterales > Paracoccaceae > Pukyongiella > Pukyongiella litopenaei. Next base: position 3,584,191 of record NZ_CP027665.1, read on the forward strand.
TACGCGGCCTTCTCCGCGTCAGCGAGGGAGCAGAGCAACTACGAGGATGGCCACTATTGGGAACAGGGTATGTTCGCGATCCTGCCCCACATCGCTACGATGGTGGCAAGCCCCGAGAGGCTTCAGGCCGGTCTTGAACTCAGCAGGGACTACATGCACGCCAAGGGGATTACCTTCGGCAACGAGCCGGGCGGCATTCTTGCCAAACCCGTTCAGGACGGAGTTAACGCCGTCTTCTCGAGCCCCGACATGCCGTTTCGCTGGTCCTTCATGCCGGACGGCAAGAGCATGGTCGGCATGTATGCCGACGACGCGCAGGTCATTGCCGAGACCGAGAAGCTCGCCTCTTGGTATGGCGGCATGACGGGTATGACGTCGAAGCAGGTCAAGCTCTTCGCAGACGGGGCTATCTATTCGCAGCTTATGCAGGTGCGCGATCCCTACCTCGATAGCCACACGGGCGAGTGGATGATGGACCGGGACGTCTTCGAGCGCGCCTTCCGGATTTACTGGGACGCAGGCTACCAGATCCACATCCACGTCAACGGCGATGAGGGTTTGAACCGCGTTCTCGACACCCTCGAGACCAACCTGCGGCGCAACCCGCGCTACGATCACCGGACCGTGCTCGTGCATTTCGCGGTGAGCGGCGCCGATCAGGTCAGCCGCATCAAGGCGCTTGGTGCCATCGTCAGCGGCAATCCCTACTACGTCGCGGCGCTGGCCGATCAATACGGGAAGGTGGGCCTCGGCCCAGAGCGCGCGGACGAGATGGTGCGCCTCGGCGACGTCTCGCGGGCGGGTATCCCGTGGTCGCTCCACTCCGACATGCCTATGGCACCGGCCGATCCTTTGTTCCTTATTTGGTGCGCGGTGAACCGCCTGACGACCTCGGGCCGGATCGCGGGGCCGGACCAACGCGTGACCGTCGAGGAAGCGCTGCGTGGGGTCACCATCGAGGCGGCTTACTCGCTGAAGCTCGAGGACGAGATCGGGACGATCTCTCCCGGCAAGCGGGCAAACTTCACTATCCTCGATGCGAACCCCCTCTCAGTCGACGCGATGGAGATCCGAAACGTCGGCGTCTGGGGCACGGTTATGGAAGGACGGATACTTCCCGCAGGTGGGGCGGAGCGGAAAGCCTCGCTTGATCTGCCGGGGGAAAGCAAGGCGGAACGGGCGTTCATGGAAGCTGCTCTGCACCACGCGTTGACGGTCGCCCATGGCCCGCATTGATCCGAAGTTGAAAGGGAGCAAATATGAATGTTGAAAGCAAAGTACTGGGAATCTTGTTTCTCACAGTCGGTGTGGCCATGACCGGCTGTTCTCCGGAGACGGCCGAGGATGAACAGCCGTCGGCAACAGCTCTTGCTAACCCCGCTGCGAACTACTGCGTCGAAAATGGTGGAACATACGAGATCCGTCGTGCCGCCGACGGCTCGCAGACCGGGGTCTGCATCCTCGAGGACGGCGCCGAGGTCGAAGCCTGGGACTATTTCAGGGAAAAGGCGGGATGAAGTGACGGCGGTCGTTGGGTACCGCATGCGTTGATGACCGCTTTGTACCAGAAGCGCCGGCCGGAACGGTCGGTTCGAATGTCTGGAAGATCCCGCAGACCGTCAGTTCGATCTAGTCCAGATCTTGCACTTGCAGCGAAGGTCCGCAAAGCGGGCTGCGAACGCAGCATCACGAGCATAGGGTGAAGGTCCGATTAGGGCCGGTTTCATTCCAACCTTCTCGCCCGTTCTGCCATCCGCTGAACCACTGAAATAGTCGCAGCGCCCGCCTGACTTATCCCAGCCCCGGCGATCTCAGCATTCGACCTCGTCCCAAACCGTGCCCGCGCCCGTGAGCCCTTGCTTCCGATCAAACCCTTGGCGAACCCGCCAGGACTGGGAATGCTCGGCGGTCCGGCCATCATGAAGTTGCCCGAGATTGAGCGGACGATCAGCGGAGTGGCGATGATCATGCCGCCTGCGAGAAACATCATCATGAAGAAGGGCTGATCAGCCCCACCCAAGTGGTCCAGTTTGATTGTTAGTGCATGATTGGCCTCTGGTCCATCGGGACGACGGTTTCCGGCGCCGGCGGGCGGTAGCCCAGAGCACTATGCGGTCGTTTGGTGTTGTAGTGTTTCCTCCATTGTTCGATCAGGATTTGAGCCTCGCGCAGGCTGTAGAAGACCTCACCGTTTAGAAACTCGTCGCGGAACCGGGCGTTGAAGCTTTCGCAGTATCCGTTCTCCCAGGGGCTGCCCGGCTGGATGTAGGCGGTCTTGGCGCCAACGGCTTTAATCCAGTCCTGAACCGCCTGAGCAATGAACTCTGGGCCGTTGTCAGAGCGGATATAGGAAGGCACACCGCGCAGGATGAACAGGTCGCTCAAGGCGTCGATCACATCGCCAGAGTTCAGCTTGCGCTTTACCCTGATTGCCAGACATTCCCGGCTGTGTTCGTCGAGGATGTTCAAAGTGCGGAACACCTTCCCATCGTCGGTTCGATGATGCACGAAGTCATAAGACCAGACGTGATTGCGATGCTCGGGCCGGAGCCGAACGCATGATCCATCATTCAGCCAGAGCCGCCCTTTCGTCGGTTGTTTCATTGGCACTTTCAGCCCCTCACGTCGCCACAGACGCTCCACACGCTTGTCGTTGATTTGCCAGCCTCCATCTCTCAGCAATGCCGCGATCCGGCGGTAACCGTATCGGCCATACTGACGTGCCAGCTCAATCATATCCGCGACCAGTTTCTCTTCATCGGCTCGGCCCCGAGGCAACTTTCGTTGTGTAGATCGGTGTTGCTTCAGCACACGACAGGCTCGACGTTCAGAAATCCGGAACTGGCTTCGCACGTGATCGATACAAGTCCGGCGACGCGCGGGGCTTAGAAGTAATGGGATGGTCCGCCCTTTCGGGAGAGCGACTGTTCAGGTCATCCTCCCTATAGATCAAAAAAAGAGGAAAGGATCATGTCAGAGTTTGCAGTCGTCGGGATCGATCTCGGCAAGAATGTTTTTCACGTCGTGGCGATGGACGTCCAAGGGCACATCGTAAAGCGCAGGAAGTACACCAGACCACAACTGTTCGCGCTGTTTCGGTCCCTGCCACCGTGTTTGGTCGGAATGGAGGCTTGTGCCAGCGCCCACTATATCGCGCGTATGCCCATGTCACCGACACCATTATTGCAGAGATTGAGGCGGGCACGCCGCCTTGGCGCAAGCCGTGGACAGGGAGCGCGTCGGGCATTGCCCTGCCAACCCGACACAATGGCGAGGAGTATCGCGGGATTAATATCCTGATGCTCTGGGTGATGGCGGCCAAGCATGGCTATGTTTCGAGCCGCTGGATGACCTACAAACAGGCGCAGGAGCTGGGTGGACAGGTCCGCAAAGGTGAAACGTCGTCGACCGTAGTCAAATACGGGACGTTCACCCGAGAGAACGAACTGGGTGTCGAGGAAGAGGTGCCCTATGCGCGCGCCTACCGCGTCTTTAATGCGGACCAGATCGAGGGTCTGCCGGAGGATTGCTACATCCGGCCCGAGGCCCCGCGCGATCTGGGAACGGCCGAAGATCCTGAGCTTGAGGCGTTTTTCGGCCGGATCGGGGCGGAGATCCTCACCAGTGATGATCCGCGCGCCTATTACAGCCCCGCCAAAGATCACATCCACATGCCACCGATTGCCACGTTTCACGATGCGGCAGGCTACTATGGGACTTTGGCCCATGAAGTGATCCATTGGACTGGCAGCGAAAAGCGGCTTGAGCGGATCAAGAAGTTTGCCAACCGCGAGGCCTACGCCTTTGAAGAGCTGGTGGCGGAAATCGGTGCTTGTTTCCTTGGTGCTCAGATTGGCGTCGCGCCGGAATTCGACCAAAGCGCCGCCTATGTTGAAGGGTGGTTGAAAGCGCTCAAAGAGGACAAGCGGGCGATTTTTCGCGCGGCGTCCGAGGCGCAGAAAGCTGCCGACTTTGTTTTGCACGCAGCAGGTCAGAGCAAGGAGGTGGCGGCATGACCCCGGACTACCACAGCGATGATTTCGCGACCGCGCGTCTGGAAGACACGGTCAGCCTGCGAAGCGCCGCCCGTGAGGCGCGCGCCACGCTTTACGCGGTGTTGAACCGGCTGGAGCTGAACGATCTGGACGGCGAGGAGCAGCCCTATATCGATGACTGTCTTGGGGCGCTCGCAATCCTTGAGGAGGCGTTGCGATGACCTTGGAAGAGATCAAAACAGCAGTGGACGCGGGCAACCGCGTTCACTGGGCCAACAGCGGGTATGTGGTGACGTGCGATGGTCTTGGGCAGTACCTCATCACCTTCTCGCGGAACGGGTCAGCTATTGGTTTGACCAGTCGGGATGGCACTCGCCTGAACGGCAGGCCTGATGAATTTTTCATCGGGGAAAGTGCAGAGGTTCGCCATGAGGTATTCTGACATCAGGCAGGCGGCCCGAGAGGGCCGCGCCAGCGTGCATCTGCATGGGTTCAGCAATCTGCCCGATGGCGGGCAGGAGTATTGTGATGATTCAGCACTGATCGATGGCTGGGCAATCTATGTCCGAGTTGAGACCCCGGACGACCCGCAACAGCCCTTTGATTTGCACGAGCTGCCGGATCATCAAACCTATGCCAGCGCCGAAGGCGCGGCCCGCGCAATAGCGCTGCAATTGCTTGGCGATGCTGAGGCGTGGAACCACGATTAGTGGTGCCATGCCTTGCGCATGTGGCCGGGCTTTGCCCGGCGGTCGCAGCGTAGGGCTGCTCCAAACGGAATACAGGCAGCTGATGCAATATTATAATATTGAATCAATTATGGCGAAATGCCATAACAGGGCTGCCTGTATGATGCTGGCAAGAAATAGGGGTGATTACTTCACATGGGCCGACCGCGCGCACCACGGCACAAGCGACTGACGCAGAACCAGCGTTTTGCCATCGTGCGCAAGCGTGCCGAAGGTGTGCCAATCGAGGATCTGGCCCGCGAATTCGGCGTCACGACCCGAAGCATCTTCTACACGTTGAAGGCCGATCAAAGCCGCAAACTCGACGCGCGCGTGCGCTCCGAACTGGTAAATGTCCGGCTGACGCCAAAGGAGCTCGCGAGCTTCGATGCGGTGCTGACGCGGCATGAAATTGCCAGCCGCGCCGAGGGGTTGCGGCGGCTGATCTATGCGTCGAACGATCTATTTGTTCCCGACGATGAACTGGCCAACCAGATGCAGGGGTTATCGGCCTCTCTCAATCGCACCGGCAACAACATCAACCAGATCGCGCAGCGTCTGAATGAGGCAAAGCGCCAGGGTAAAACGCCGCCTTATGGCAATTCTGCCCATGGCGAGGTGCGCGCTCTGGCCGGGCTGATCTTCAACATCGCCGACCAGGTTCAGGACATGGCGCAGCGCCGCCGAAGTGCGCTGTCCGGCGAGGTTGCCCGCGTTTTGGGAGGCTTTGCCAATGGCCCGGAATAGTGCCGTTGCCGCCGTGCAGGAGGCCTTTTTCGATCGCGACTGGAGCCGCATTCGCGGCAACGTCCCGCGCGCCCGTGCCAAGCAAATGGCGCGCGCCGCCATGGGGCATTCCCCCGCGATCTTCAAAGCCATTCGCGACGGCGGAACGCACAACAAAGCGCAGCTGCGCAACCAGCTGGAATACCTGACCACCAAGTCGAGCTTTATCATCGACAGCCGTGGCACCTATGACGGTCAAAGCGTCTTGTCCGCGAAAGAGATCGAACAGGTCACGCGACGGTTTTCAGCGCAGTGGAATGAGGGATTCCATCCCAAGCTGGGGCATACCTCGCATCTCTTGATGGCTTTCCCGATTGGTACGCGCGGAGAGGATGTCGCCGAGATCACGCGCGAGATTTGCGAGCGGTTCTTTCAGGGCGACGGCAGCCATTTTGACTACATCGCCGCCGTGCATGAGGACCGGGACCATCCGCACGCGCACATCGTTCTGAACCGGCGCAGCAAGGACGGTGAATTCTTCTTTCTGAAAGAAGGGCACCACTTCAACTACGACAGTTTTCGCGAAGCGATGGTGGAGGTGTCGGACCGCTATGGGCTGCGGCTTGAGGCGACGCGAAAGCTGGAGCGCGGGATCACGACGAAGAGGCCAAGCGACGTGGACCAACGTCGTGCTGAAGCTACGGGCCAGAAGCTGACCGAGCGCGAGCGCGTGGGACCAGAGCTTGACCGTGCCTTGGTCGAAGTGGCGCAGAACGCGCTGCTTTATCGCGGATTGGCGGCCGAAGCCTCGCGTGAGAACCAGCATGACATTGCAGCGGCCTTGGACAAGGCCGCGAAACTTTTGGCGCAGGGCAAATCGCTTGAAGCAGATGGAAAGGTATATGGCATGGCCGAAGAACAGCATTCCTTTGATGAGGTCGTGGATTCCTTTCACGACAAGTTAAACCAAGCCGAGCGCATTGTGGCGGACGCTCCGGTCGAACGGCGGGTGGCGCTCGAGCATGAGCTGAACGACATCTATCGTTCACTGTCGCATCTGAGCCCAATTGGAACGCAGTCCCACACCTTGCTCGAGGACGCGTCCAAGAGTGGGATCTATTCCGCTGCGAATATACGGGCCGAGGCCCAAGGCGCTTTGCAGGATCCAGCTCTTGCAGAGCGTCTTCAGAAAGCTTTGAAAGGCACCGGCATAGACGCGCAGGATGTGACGCGTCGCGTCGAAATCGGCGCGGGGAACGCAGCACTGGAGCGGCAGTGGCTTGGGCAGGATCTGAAGGCAATTGCCGAGAAGGAAGGCTTTGACCTGTCACGCGCCGATGAGCTCGAGAAAGCGATCGACCGTCTCGACCAAGTGCACAGTGATCTTGGGCGAGTGTTGGCAGATGTCGAGGTTCTCAAGGACAGTGGGGCGGTGGAAGCCGACCGGCAGGAAAGCATGGTCGACAGGTTGCCGCCGACTACCGCTGATATCCTGAGCCGTTTGAGAGATGATCCGACGGCAGAGCCATTCCGCAGCGATCTGGAGCGCGAGACCTTGAGGGCCGAACTGGAGGATCTGGTCGGTGAAGAAAACACCCCTGACTTGGCGATTGGCGATGAGACCGCGCTGGAGGAACATATCGAAGACCGCCTGGATCGGCTCTATGCGGCCAAAGCCTATCTGCAGAGCGATGCCGCTCTAGCGAGCAGCGTGGGGATGGAGCACGTCCTCGACGAGATCGCCAATGAAGAAATAGACGCCCGACGCGAGCGGCATGTCGATAGCGATGGCGAAAAGGGCGTGACGCATGGGTAAGGCACGGATCGCACTCGGCGTCATGAGCTTTGCTCTTCTGGGCGCGGTGCTGGGGTATGTTCTGGCGTCGGCCTGTCTGACGTTCCGCTGGTTCGGGGTTGGGGCAGACATCGATTTCTTGATGCTGTCACGCAGCTATGGGGTTCTTCGAATAACCCACCCCGACGATATGCAGATCGTTCACTTGATCGTCGGGATTAGCACCGGTGCTGGCGTTTTGCTGAGCGCTGTGTTGATGAACGACGCGCTGACCAAGTTTGGTGAAACCCACTGGCAGCACATGTCTGAGATGAAGCGCAACGGCTTCTTCGGCAAGCCTGGCCACGGCTTTGTGCTCGGAAAAATGGGCAAGCCCAAGAGCCGCAAACCTTTTGTCATGTCCAAGGTTTTTCCCCATGCTTTGATCGTGGCCCCGACCGGACGCGGGAAGACTACGGGTTTCGTCATTCCGAACCTTCTGACTTATCAGGGCAGTGCCGTCGTGCTCGACGTGAAGGGCGAAAACTTCGATGCGACGGCGCGCCACAGGGCCGCGCAGGGCGACAAGGTGTTCCGGTTCGCGCCAACAGATTGGAAGGATGGTCGCTCGCACCGCTACAATCCCTTGCTGCGCATATCGGCGCTGGAAAACGTCGACCGCCAGCAGATGGAGCTGCAACTCCTGGCTTCGCTGTTCTTGCAAGCTGATAATGATCGGGTTCAGGGGCTCCTCGATGGCGGTATCGATCTATTCGTGGCGGCAGGGCTCTTGGCGTTCGAGCGCAAGCGGCCGACCTTGGGCGAGATTTATCGCATCACCGCATCAGGTGGCGACAAGCAGAAGGAATATCGCCGCCGCGCCGACGAGGTGGTCAACCCAGCCGCCAAGCTGATCTTCATGCGCATGGCCTCGACCAACAACGACACGCTAACGTCCTACCTTTCGCTCTTGATGACATCTGGCCTCAAACAATGGTCCAACCCCGCCATCGATCGCGCAACCGCGACCTCAAACTTCGATTTCCGCGAAATCCGCAAGACGCCGTTTTCGGTCTATCTTGTGGTCGAACCGCTGATGGTGAAACCCCTCGCACCGCTGATCCGATTGTTCTTCTCGGATTTGTTGGCATCGCTACAAGACCATGAACCTGGCAAGGATGAGCCTTGGCCGGTGATGATTATGCTCGATGAGTTCAACCGGCTGGGTAAAATGCCGATCGTTCTAGACAGCATCGAAACACTGAGGTCCTACCGGGCCAACCTCGCGATCGTCACACAGACGATCCCAGCCTTGGACGAGATATACGGCGAAAATGCCCGCCGCGCCCTGCAGGGTAACGCGGGTATCAAGCTCTACCTGACCCCATCAGATGAAAAGACCATCGAAGAGCTCAGCAAAGCCGTCGGCAAAACAACCAAGCGCGTTGTGACCCGCTCGCGATCGGTCGGCCGAAACCCCTTCGCGGGGCGCAGCATGTCTGAACGGACGGAAGAAACGGCTTTGTTACCCGAGGATGAGGCGCGTCGCATGGATCTTGATGACATCGTCTTTGTGGTCGACGCGCAAATGCCCGTCCGCGCCAAGCGGATCAAATACTACGAGGATCGCTTCTTTAAGCAGATCTTCGACAAGCAGACCGGTGATCTGCCATATCCCTCAGCGGGGGACCAGATGCGCGGGCTGCAAGGGCAGATCAAGGCACTGGAGGCGAAGATTGGAGCGCTTGAGGTGCCGAAGGTGATGCCTGCTGAGGGATCTGAAAGTAGCGGGAAGCGACGTGAAGAGATCGATGATTTGGCCAGAGAAGAGCGGGAGGTGACGTCAGGCAACAAGCCTAATCGGGGCGAATATCAGGCGGGAACAGATCGGGTGGAGAGGTTCATTGCGGGGGCGGCTGACCGATGAGTGTAGGCAGCAGAAGCATCCCCTCTTGGTGCATATTCCAAACAGAATTCGCCGTAATAGATGCACATCGCGCAGGCCCTAAAGCGGCATCTTAGGCTTTTTCTTAAGGTTCAGGTTAACAGAGTTGCATGAACACCGAAGCCCTTCTGGTGCAGTGCCTTTGGGAGAAATATACAGCCATGATCCGCAGTCATCGCATTGTGCGCATGCCAGCAGATCTTTGAACGCCTTAACAATAGGCATAAAGTCGTTGGGACTAAAGTTGGCCCACTCGTTGAAATGTACGGCCTTATTGACGGTCCAGTCTTCCTCGCCCTTGTGAGTATTGGCTGCCTTGAGACGTTGCTTGCGAGCCTGCGCTTTGGACTTTTGGTCCTCGTTGCCCCAGGATTGCGCCGAGTCGACGGCTTTTCCTAGGAGATCTGACAGTCTAGAAAAAGCGCTCGGTAATAGCCCCCCTAGATCGTAGCTGTTGTCTGCTCTGAAGACCGTTTGCGCCCCCAGTTGATCCGCAAGGAGTCGGGCTACAAACTCCATGTGACGCCGCAAAATCGGAGCGGCAACTTCGACCTTACCCTTAGCCAAAGCTGAATCGATTTCCGCCCAAATTTCTGGGTTCGATTCTACCAACGGACCGGTGTCCACAGACCAACTATCAAAGGCCATAGATGTTTTTCGGGTCACCAGCTTTGCCGAACGCATCTGCTCTGCCCAAACTTTGTCATGGGTGGCAATCACGAATTGCGTGTTTGGGAATTCTGCCATCAAAAGTTTGCAAAATTGGTAACGATGGTCTGCATCGACAGACATCACAACATCATCGAGCAGCGCGACGGTAAAACGGTCACCCAAGAGCCGCTTCATCAATGCAAGGTATAGGCATACACCCATGCCATCTTGGTGACCTTCGCTATGAAAAGCACCTGGTGGGAAAAGTCCCCGCTCGTAGAAATTCACATCAAAATCGAGACGCCCTTCAGTTGCTTTAAAACGTGCGACAAATTTTTGCTCATCGCCGTCATTTAAGAGGCGATAAAACTTACTGAAATCATCTTCGACGGCCTCGTATAGCTCGTCGAGTTCCGACTCCATCGCTGCGCACCAAGCGTCATATGCGACTTCGCTGGCGTCTCGTGCCTTTTTGGAAGCTGTCTCGGTGAGACGTGCTGCTTTGTAGTCCTTGAACCGCTGTTCAGCATTGATCAGAAAACTCTGTGCGGCCAACGAAGCAGATTGATCAGGCTTCGCGCGAATAGCGCTCATAAAGTCCGCCAGTTTGGCCCCAAAGCCTTCCGGAATGGCTGGCCATCCACTGGCCAAGCGATCCTTCAACTCCAAGATTGTTGCGAAAGACTTTAGTTGCTCCTGAAAAAACGCCAAGTCTTTGCCCCATGTGACGACGCTGGACAGCATTTCAACTGCGCTCTCAATCTTGGCAATACGGTGAGTTTCGAGCAGCAGCGCTTTCAAGTTTCCCACTTCCGTCGAAAGTGATGATGCATGCTCAATGAGCTTTTGCTTCAGCTCTCCTGCCGCTTGCGATTTCTGTTGCTTGGCATGTAGGTGCGAAAGAAGATGTGCTTCATCGGGCCATTCATGATCGCACATCGGACATGACGGGCCGTCCACCAGCTTCAAGCCACTCTCCACCAACTCCCGTTGTTGCAACGAAACGAGGAGCCGTGCGTCCTTTTCGAGTTGCTCGATCTGATCGATAAGAGCTTCAGCATCAGGAGACGGAGATTGCCCAAGCTCGACGATCTTCTTGTTAAGCTTGTCCAGTTCGATCAGTGCTGCGGATTTATTGAGCGATTGTTCACCGGTAGGTTCCGCCAAGCCCTGGTCGATGATTGTATCAGCCGTCATTGCGTCGTGGATTTCCAGTCCTAGCAGCTTGCGCTTTGCATTGACCGCTTCCAGCATTTCAGCTGCAGACAAAGACGTGATGCCTAGGTGCTGCAACAGCGTATCTCTTTTGTCCTGCGTATCTTTTTCCGCTGCAATCGCTGCCCGGTTGAGCTTGCCGTATGCTGTGTTCAGTGCCGAACGGGTCTGACCCAACTCATCGATCTTTAGAATCTCTTGAATCTGTGCCGATCGCTTCGTTGGTTCAACCAAGATGAATTTCAGAATTTCTCTTCTCGCCAAAGTGATTTCGGGATGCTGAGAAACTTCGTCCAAAATTTCCACGATGTCCGGATCGTTCGGTTCGATACTTGGCTTCTTGGGGGCAGAAACCTTGCGAGTGAGCTTGGCTTTTTTGCCAAGTGTCGGGAAGGATACCTCCAGCTCTACAAATGCAGCATCTGGGAATTTGATATGGTCTACATGAGGACCATGATCTGCTAGTGACAGCCCTTTGGTTCCGGTTCCGGTCAATCTTCCAATCTGACCAGTTAGCGCAAATTCGATGGCGTCAATGACGCCACTTTTTCCCGAGCCGTTCGGGCCGGATATCGCGAAGGTCTTCTCAGCCAAGTTGATGTCCAACTTACGAATTCCACGAAATTCTTCGATGTGTGCTGAAACGATCTTGATCACAGAACTTCCCCTCCGTCTGGAAGAGTGAAAATCGCGGCCAGATCGTCGGCCTTAATTTTTCGACCTTCTTTCAGAAGCGCTTCAAGCTTCGTTGTTTTGGATGAGTCAAAATTTTCATCATTTGAAAGTGTTTCGAGAAATTTGTTTGCAACTGAATCCTGAAGCGACGCCATTTTACACCAAGCTTGTTTAACCTGATTTACTATAGGTTGAGTGCAAGTTTCTCGTAAGGGGTCTCGTTTGGAAAAGTTTGAAATCTGACACCATCCGAAAGCTTTGACTGATGCATGGCGCTTATTGCAAAACGCTGTCTTGGCAGGCTTTCTAGCAATACCTTTCTAACTTGAAGCAGTTTGAAAAGGACCAATTCATTCCAACCGCTTCGCACGCTCAGCCACCCGCTGAACCATCGAGACAGTCGCACCGCCCGCCTGGCGTAGTCCAGCCCCGGCGATCTCAGCATTTGACCTCGTCCCAAACCGCGCCCGCGCCCGTGAGCCCTTGGTTCCGATCAAACCCTTGGCGAACCCGCCAGGACTGGGAATGCTCGGCGTTCCGGCCATCATGAAGTTGCCTGAGATTGAGCGGACGATCAGCGGGGTGGCGATGATCATGCCGCCTGCGAGGAACATCATCATGAAGAAGGGCACCAGCGCGCCGATGTTGCTCGCGCCAGAGGGGTCTCCTAGTTCAGTCATGAGCGAGCGGGACATGCCAACGACCGTGGAAAACACCCCAGCGATCACGAGGGGGTAGAGAGCATAGGATACCGTGTTGGACAGCCAGCGATGGAAATAGTCCTTGCTGACATCAAACAGCGACAGTGCGATCATGATGGGGGCGATGCCGATCATGAAGGCCAGCATGATCTTGGCGAAGATCAGGACAAGGCCGCAGAGCGCGCCGATCACGCCGAGGAGGAAAGCGCCGATCGCGCCGATCAGGGCTCCGGCCATCCAATGCATGTTGTCACCGGCCGCGTTCAGATAGTCACCAAATTCTTCGATAAGATCGTCGAAGGCCTCTGCAAAATAGGATGCACCTGCACCGCCGCCGCCAAGCCCCGCCACCATGCCGCCTGCGAGTTGGTCGAGCCCATCGATCAGCGCGCTCGCTACCGCATTGAATTGGACCCAGTTCATCGCAAAGAGGGAGATCAGCATGAGCTTGAGGGCGAACCAGAACGCGGTCCGCCCATCCATGGATTTGTACTGAAACACCATGTTGAGGAAGACGCCGATCACAGCCAACGTCGAGGCTACGGCAATGACGCCGCCAAGCTGACCGGCGACGTTGCCAAAGGTGGTTTGAGCTGCGTCATCCAGAAAGTTTTCGGTTGTCTCTACCATCCAGGTGACGACGCCCATCGGTTCCTCCTCGGTTGAATTTAGGTGGTGTCACCAGTGCGACGTTTCAGGAATGCCTTCAGGATGTGCTCACCGTCGAAATCTGGCACGACAGAGACCAGCTCCCAGCCATCTTGGCCAAGGGCGGTCAGCTGCGCTTCGATCTTCAGTGGCTTAGTTTTGGCGGTGTTGATCAGTTCAATTTTGTATTCAAACATGGGCTGTTTCCTTTGAATGGGCCGGATCAACCGGCAGGTAGAATTCGGTGATGCCGCGCGCGCCTTCATGGCGACCGGCTTGGATAATCACATCGATCGAGCGGGTGATGTAGTCGTTCATGTCCTGGTAGGTCATGGGCACGTCCGTTTTCAGGGCGGCGATGGCGAGACGCTGAACCGCCAGCTGAGGGGTTTCAGCGTGCAGCGTGGTGAGTGAGCCACCATGGCCAGTGTTTATGGCCTCCAAGAAGGTCACGGCCTCTTTGCCGCGTACTTCGCCGAGGACGATGCGGTCCGGGCGCATGCGCAGGGTGGAGGTCAGAAGGACATCAGCGCTGCGCGTGGCCTCATCGCGGTCAGACATCAGTGTGACGACATTAGGCTGCGTTGGACGTAGTTCGGCGGCTTCTTCGATGGTGATGATGCGCTCATCGGCGGGCACAAAGGAGAGGATCTTGCGCGCCGTGACGGTCTTGCCGGTGGAGGTCCCGCCGGACACGATCATGTTGAGCTTGTGGGTGACGCAGAACTTGATCGCAGCGTCGATATCGCACGTGGCCACGACATCGCGCAGCTCGGCGTTGCGCTTGCGCCGCGCACCTTCATTGCTGCGTTCTTTGCCGAAGAGATAAGACAGCTTGATTTGGTCCAATGGCAGGTCCGCAAAGAACCGCAGGGAAATCGCATAGCCGCCATCGACAGCGGGGGGCTGAATGACTTGCGCGCGGATTGGGCGGTCACGGTAGGTGATGCTGACCGACACAATGGGCTTAGTCCGGCTGAGCGTGGTGTTCGCGGCCGAAGCAATCTGATTGCCCAGGTCTTTGATTTCGTTTGGCGAGAGCGGTCGATTGACGGACCGCATAAAGTGATCCCCCTGAAACTCGGCCCACAGCGTGCCGTCGGGGTTGATGCAAAGCTCGATCAGCTTTGGATCACGCGCCTCGGGGATCTTGTCCATTGAGCTTTGCAGATAGCTTGCGGCCATGCTCAGAATATCTCCAGATCGCGGTCGACCATCACGGTGACGCGGGCACCTTGATCGACGTAGATCACGGGCGAGACGGAGAGATATTCGCCAATCACGCTTTGCGCGCTGTCTTGCAAGTCTTCGCCAATGCCTTCCAAGACGTCAGAGGTAATCCCATCTTCGGTGTTTTGGGCTGCCACTGCAGGCAAGGCTCCGATCAGAGATATCAGCGCGGCAGAACCGAACCGCGTGCCAAAGCGGCTGTCGACAAAACCGGTCGTGCCGGAGCGCCCCAGTTCATCGCCACCAAACGCGCTGATTTCAACGGTCTGGTTGCTAGGAAGAATTATCCTATCCCAGGCAATCGTTACGCGTTGCTGCGCGATGTCGAGGCCGGATTGATATCGTCCTACCAGCCGCGCGCCGCGCGGGATCAGTATCCGCGAGCCGTCGAAGGCATGTACATCTTCCGATACCATTGCGCGGACCTGTCCAGCGAGCGAGCTGTCGATTGCGGTCTCCAGCACGGCCTGGATCATCGTGCCCTGAACAACCGTGTTTGACGGGTTCACGATCAACTGGGCTTGCGTCACCTCGGCGGGTTCAGCGCCATTCCGAACAAAGTCTGTATCGCCATCAAGCCGCCGCTGCTGTGCGGCGGTTTCATTTTTGCCGCCTCCGGTGCCGCCAAAGGCGATGATTGGGCTGGCGATACGGGCTTGTAGCTCTTCAAGTTCGGCTTGCCGCCGCCGTTCCAGCTCCTGAAGGCGCAGTTCCTCGGCCGTCGGGCCGGTTGGTGCAAGTGAGCGCGGGGCTTCCAGGCGTGCAAGCTCTAGATCGTTCTGTAGTCGCTGGATTTGCCGTGCGCGTTCTTCCAACTCTTCGCGCAGGGCGGTTTGCGTCGCAGCGGCCTCACTGCGCAGGGCATCGATCTCTGCTCCCAAGGTATCCAATGCTTGTGTGTCGACGGTTGGGGCTTCAGGTGCAGGCGCATTCCGCAGGGCTTCGAGCTCGGACCGCATGGCATCCATTTGCGCGCGCAACTCTTCTGTTTCGCTGTCTAGTTCCGGCTCGGGTGGCGGGGTTGTGTCAATCGATGCAGACGTTGGCTCGAGCGCGCCAAAGCCCGGTCCGGCAGCTTGGAACTCATCTGGGGACGCGGTTTCCAGGCTGTCGGGTTCAGAGCCGCCAGAGAACAACATCAATAGGCCGCCAAGAGCCGCGATTGCCCCAATGCCTAGGGCGACGGCGAAAAATGATGGTCGCGTTTTTGGGTTTTGTGATTTTCCTTCAAGCGCTTCGAGGCGTTTCTTAAGCTCAGCTGTTTCACTCATTGTGGTTTGCCTCGCTCATCTCTTGGACGCAGATCTCGTCCTCACCAAGCCTTAGCACCCATCGATCGCTGACACCTGATACACGGATCACGCCATCTGGCCGCGCCAGCGCATTTACGCTGCGCTCATTGCCCGCCGACCAGCGAAAGATCGCGGGCAGCGGCGCGTTTGCGGCAAAGCGGAAATAGGTGAAGGTGCCGTCATCCCAAATCTCGCGCGGGGTGATTTCGGACCGCGCGCTGACGCCATAGGCGTGGTTTGAAGGTTGGCTTGCGGCCACACGAGATTGACGTGGTGCCGCCACAGGATAGGTGAAGCGAATAACGTAGAAGGTCGGCGAACTCGCCTCGGTCACGTTGAAATAGTAACTGCGCCGGTTGGTGTAGACGGTGATGTTGGTATGCGCACCGCGTGTGACGGGCTTGATCGCAAAAGCCTGACCACCGGGCACGCCGTCCAACAGGAAGCCTTCGGTGTCGCCCGCAATGATCGAGCGGATGGTCTCGCCTTGGCCAAACTCAATGCTGGTCACATGGGTCAGGCTGGTGCGGATACGGTAGACCTGCCCATCCTGATAGGTGGCCAGCCGGACGCGGGCATCATAGGGGCCTTGGCGCGGCTGGGTTTCTGCATAGGCGGTGCCAGCGAGTGAAATTAGGAAGGCGAGGGCCAGGAACAGGCGGCGCATGGGTTACTCCAAACGATCCGAGCGGATCGCGTATTCGGTGACGGTGAAGCCGAAAGGGTTCTGCCAGACATCGTCGATCGACCGGCTATTCTCGGGCCTAAACTCAAACATCAGCGTTGCGGTGAAGAGCCCGTTTTGACTGCCGCGCGGCGAATTAAGCCGCTTGCGCAATCGCACCTGGGCACGATTGGTGCTGATATGGGTGATCGAGAGCACCTCGACCTCAAGCCGCGCATCTGTGCCGTAGCTGTCGGGCGGATAGGCCTCATGGCCGCTGGTCCAAAGTGCGCGCAGTCCTGCGGCGGCCGCGCCGTCCGACTGGTCCAGGACCCGCCGCACGCGCACATCATTGTCGAGCTGATTGTATGTCTCTCGATCAATGACATAGCGGTAGACCTGTGCCTCGATGATAGCGGGGCGTTCCGTGAGTGAGACCGCTTCAACCATGGCATTGGGGAGGGCCATGCCGGTTTCGCTATCAAAGGGCACGATCATGGGCGGCGGGTCCACGTCGAACAGGGCCACGAGGGCAGCGGAGAGGCAACCTGCCATGCCAAACGCCATGCCTGTCAGCCCCAGTTTCTGCCACATGAGCTCGCGTCGTCGTGCGCCGTAGACGAGCTCTTCTTCGATGATTTCTGCCTCACTGTTCATGGGGTCAGTCCGCGCGCAGGTCTGGCAGGGTGAAGTCCATGTAGCGGCGCTCTTCGGCCAGTGTGGCGGCATCCACCACGCCAGATTGGCCAGCGCCGACCGTTTGAATGGCTTCGAGCTCCCACATGCGCGTCATGGCGATGGCTAGCTCGGCCGTGACGCGGGTGTTATGATCGACTGCTTCCTTGAGCGTTTCCATGTCCGGGATCAGTGAGACCAGTTGCTCAACCCGTTCAAGGGATTGCGCTGCCTCGTCATAGCTGTTCTCAGCGGCCGCCGACATCACTGCCCCGGTGCCAGCTTGGCTGGCAATGCGTTCTGCGCCCGGATTGCCGCTGCTGGCCATGTCGGACAGGCTGTCTTGGTCAAAACCTGCATTCTCCAAGGCTTGCGTCATCCGGCCTTCCATCTGAGGGGCGGCGTTGCCGATAAGGCCGCTGAAGTCACCGCTTTGAATTTGCCGGATGGTGCCAAGGAGATCGTCGAATTCCTGATCGAGTAGGCCGTCGAGATCACCACCCATAGCCATATCAAGGATATCCGTCGCGCCGGTCAGGGCTGCGTAGGTTTCGTTCAACGTATCGAGTTGCTGCTGCACCAGGTCGAGCTGCTCGAGAAGCGTGTCGAGCTGGTCGGTCTGGATCCCAAAATCCTCCAGCATTTGCTGCAGCTGACGAATTTCCTGCGCGATGTTGCGCGTGTCGACCGTGGGGACACCTTGGGCAAATAGGGGTGAGGCAAACAGCAACGCGCAGGTGGTTACGGCAGAAAGAAAGCGGATCATCGGAGTACCTCCAGATCGAATTGCATGAAGTCTTGTTCGCGCGCCTGCGCGGCTGCCATGGCCAGTTCAGCCGCACTAAGAGGGCGGGTATGAGCTGCCTTGAGGCGCGTGCGGATTGCGATCAGGCGAGCGAGTTCTGCCCGCGCATAGGTGTTGAGCGACATCGCCGTGTGAATGTCATCTGTCTCGCCAATGCGGGTGATGATGTCCTGCACGCGCAACGCGGCCGCTTGCACGGAGACCAAGGAGTAATCGCCATAGACCCCTGCGCCGAATGAGGTCAGGCTCATCGTGGAGTTGGCGAGCAGAACCGGATCAATCGTGCCGAGCGCATCAACACCGCCGACGCGTGCAAGGTAGAGATTGTAGCGTTCGGGGATGACCTGAACGTAATGCTGGGTCTCAGCAAAGGGCGGCACGCCGCCGTAGCGCTGCACATTTCCGGGACCGGCATTGTAGGCCGCCAGCCCGTGAATGATGTTGCCATCAAACATGGCCAGCATCTGGGCCAGATAGCGCGCGCCGCCGGTGACCTGGATGTAGGGGTTTTCATAATAGGCCGGGTAAATCCCGAGATCCTGCGCCGTGCCTGGCATGATCTGGGTCAGGCCGAATGCACCAACAGGCGAGCGCGCGCCGATGGTGAAACGGCTTTCCTGCCAGATCAGCGCCTGCAACAGACAGCGCCACTGCTTGGGCGACAGGCCTGCAGCGCGCACACCGGACATATGGTGCGTTTCTTGGGCGGCACGAATGATCAGCTGTTCAATCGATCCCGAGGCATCGCCGAACATTTGTGCCGCGCCGGGGTTCGGATCGACCGAACCATAGAGCGTGCCTGCGGCGCTTTCAGGTGTTGAACCAGCTTCTAGGCTTGCGACCAGTGCGCCTGAGTTCCCGCTGGCTAACGTCGTGGCATCAAGGATGTCTTCCAGCGCCTGGAGTTGTTCCTGCTCGAGCTCTTCAAGCTCTTCCTCTTTGGTCAAACGATCCCGCTGCAGTGCCAGATCCTGTTCGCCCTGCTGCAACACGCGCTCGCGCTGCAAGAACATGCCCGCATCAAAGGTCGGCACGCCTTGGGCATAGGCAAATGGCGCGGCGAGCGACACCAAGCCTGCAAAGATATGCAGGCGGTGCTTATTCACGGAGACTACCAATCGGCCCGAGCAGCTCGAAATTGCAGTTGCTGCGACTGACCTCGGCAAAGGAGTTAAAGCATTTGGCTTCAGATGGCCGGTATTCCGCGCAGGCTGTCAGGGTCAAAAGGGTAAGGGTCAGCACGCAAAGTCTACGCATCAATCTGTCTCCAAAATTCGGGGTTCTGGCGGTAATCCGCTCCGACCAGCGCCTCGCCTTTTTCCATGCCGCCAAGGATCGTGAGGTAAGGGCCAAGCGCGCTTAGATCGGCATCGATCACGACCGAGCCTTGATCGTCACGCACCAACGCCAGGCGAGAGTTGCTGCCCGTTCCTAGGAGCACGCTCAGCTCTTTTTCAGTGAGGCCCAGCATGGTGTAGTCGCTGGCCGAAGCGCGGATGTTGGGAAGCAGGAGCTGCGTCGGAACGGCTTCGACAATCGTTTTGCCGGTGCGGGTTTTCTCGAGCTGGCTTGCGTATTGGGTCATCATCACGACGACCGCGTTCTGTTTCCGTGCCGTGACCAGCCAGTTGCTCAGCCGGTCGGCAAAATACGGGCTATCCAGCGCCTTCCAGGCTTCATCAATGATGATCAGTGTCGGTTTGCGATCCTCGATCACACGCTCCACCCGTCGAAACAGGTAGGAGAGGACCGCCATGCGTTCCTTCTCGCTTTCACTGTCGAGAATGCCGGTAAGGTCGAACCCGACGACATCACCATCGAGCGAAAAAGTATCCTCAGAGCTTTGCCCGAAAATCCAACCGTAGCGGCCGTCTGCGGTCCATTCCTGGATCCGCTCGAACAGATCCCCTTCATCCGCCCCGGCCACAAAGAGGGAGGCCAAATCCTGCCAGTTGCGCAGCGTGGCATCGCTGGCTCCGGCGTTCTGGCGCACCACTTCTTGGATGCGATTAATTTGAACTGGGCTCAGGGGCTTGTCGGAGCGATGCAAAAGGGTGGCCAACCAATCGGAGAGCCAGGCTTGCCCGCGCCCGTCGATTTCTGTGCGCAGTGGGTTGAGGCCAGTGGCTTCACCTGCCTTGATGGCGCTGTAGCGCCCGCCATTGGCGCGTACGGCCATTTCCATGCCAGCGCGATAGTCGAAGACAAACACGCGTGCGTCGCAGCGCCGGGCTTGGGTCATGAGGAAGGCTGACAACACCGACTTGCCGGAGCCAGGACGACCGAGGATCAAGGTGTGCCCACCGGTCGGCTCTTTGTCCGGCTGACCTGTCTCATGGTAGTTGAACAGGAAGCCCGAACGCTCCGGCGTCGGGAAGAGAGTGATCGGCTTGCCCCAAGGCACTTTGTGTCCGGGTTTGCCCAGTTGACCGCGATGCAGCGCTGCGAGATCAGCAAAATTCGTGTTGGTGATGGCGGCCTTGCGGCTGCGCATCTGCCCATTGCCCGGATGCTGCGCGAAATAATGCGTCCGAGCTGCAAAGCTCTCATTGACAAGATTGACGCCTTCACTGGCCGCGATGTTGCGTACCTCGGAAGCGATGGCTTCCAGCTTTTCCTCGGTCTCGGCGAAAACCGTCACCGTCATGTGATGATCGCCAAAGCTGAGCCGTTTGGATTCCAGATCATCCAGCGCGTCGACCAGTTCTTCCGCAAGGGATATCGCGCCATCATCGCTTGCTTTCATCAAGCGCTGTTGCCGTTTGATCCGGCTGGCCATGGTGTTGCTGTTGATCGGCGTGAAGGAATGCGTGACGACCATGTCGACAGGCAGATTCAGCTCATCGAACATGGTGCAGTTGGTTTTGGCGGGATAGGTCTTGATTGCAAAGCTAGTGCCAAGCCGCTTGCCCGCCGTCCCATCGTCGAGCGTAAAGCCTCGCCCCTGAAACGTGACGCGCGTGTTGGCGACATCTTCGGCAATGACGCCAAATCGCGATTTGGCGAACAGCGGCCGTTCCTGACCAATATTGAGCGCCCCGAGGAAGCCGAGCAGTTCGCCGCTCTCAGCCCCAAGCAGGCGCGGATTCATCTCGGCAGAAGATGACAGCAGAAAACCAACGATTTCCTCGAGCTTGCGCAGCTGTTTGGTTGTCCGGTCATTCAGCTGCGCGATTGAATTTGCACGTTTCAGGCGCAGCCGAGCGCCGAGGGGAGGACGTTTCAGAACTGTGAGTGTGAGCGTTTTGTCCCGCAGGCCCGCCCGCGCCATGGCCGTTTGCCATCGGCTGTCCAGGGCTTGGGCAAACCCCTCATTGGGCACTAGTGGCAAGGCGGTCTCGATCGCTCTTGATACCTTGTGGAGGTAGAAACAGTATTCCGGCCCAATCTGCGCAATGATCGCCGCAAAGAGCGCGCGGATCTTCTCCAAATGTGCGCCATCGCTGGTCATGCTGTTGACGCCATCAAGGCGGATGCACTGGAACAGCGCATTGCCGCGCGTGCGGATTGTCACGTCATCCACGAGGCTGACATAGGGCAGCATACTGGCCATAGGCCGCTCTTTGCGCGCCCAGTCCGGTAGCGTCGCAAGATCATCCGAGGGGTTATGGAGCATAGCTGTCCCCCGAATGGATCTTGCGGTTCGGGGTGGGCGGCGTTTCCTGTAGGGCGGTGACCATCACCTCAAGAAAGGCCGGATCCCAATCCGCCGCTTTCCACAGCGCGGGATAGGCCAGAGCGGCGATGATGATCACCGGCCAGCTCTGGACCCAGAGAAACAGCAACACAAACCCGAAGAGCCAAACCATGGCATACATGATCGGCAAGCCGATGAGCTTTGGCGGCCGGATCAGACCGAGGAAGAGGCGGGATTGCGTTGCCATGTCAGATTTACGCGCCCCAGATCGCGGTCACGATGGTCGGCGCAGCTGCGATGCCTGCGATCGCGACCAGTACCCAAAGAGCCTGGCGGAAGTCGAGGATGCCAAAGAGCCAGGAGAGGAACACGCCGATCAAAGCCAAGGTGCCTATGACAATGCCTAGGGGGCCGGTGATCGTGTCGACGATGCCTTGCAGCAGGTTCTGGACCGGCGAGAGGTCGATGCTCTGCGCGAAGGCGGGATTGGCAATCATTAGACTGGCCAGAGCCAGCGACAGGATTGTGCGGAATTGTATGTGCATCAGGAGGCTCCAGTCAGTCGATCACGCACGGCCATGACGCGGCGCACGTGATTTTGGGTTTCTTGGTAGGGAGGGATGCCGCCATAGCGCGCGACCGCGTCTGGTCCCGCATTATAGGCAGCGAGCGCGAGCTCAGGCGTGCCGAACTGCGCCAACATCATCAAAAGGTAGCGTGCGGATCCATCAAGGTTCGCCCGCCAGTCATGCGGATCAACGCCGAGTTGCGCGGCCGTCGCGGGCATCAACTGACCGAGGCCGATCGCGCCTGCCGAGCTGCGCGCATTCGGGCGATAGGCGCTTTCGATCTCGATATTGGCTTGGAAGAGGGCCTGCCACTCCGTCACCGACAGACCGGCGCGGCGCAGTGCAGGGTGCCCGCCATAACGATGCGCGGTGCTTTCAAGCGCTGCGAGGATTTCGGGGCGGGGAACTGCCCGGGCGGGTGCAGGAGTGGGAGCTTCAGGTTCCGGAGCTGCGAATACGATCAGCTCCGGCGGGTTTGCACCAATCCCGTCGACATAGCTTTGTGCAAAACCTGATTGGGGGGATTTGGTTTCCAGCTGGCCATCGGCCCGCATGGAAAGCACGAAGCCTTCAGAATAGGCGGGTGCAGCGTTGATTGCTGCAAGGACGGCAAGTGTCTTAGCCCGCGTCGTCCAGCTTATGTGAGGCGATCTTGCCTTCGAGCATCGGGATTGAGACGATCGAAACGCCAAGACCTGCGAGGAAGCTGGATAAGCCGTTGATTGTCTTGAACTCTCGGGCAGCCATGTTGTTGCGTGCGGTGACGAGCAGGCGACGCGTTTCGCCATCTGGCGAGACGCAATGCACGGTCCAAACTCCGGACCACTGAGCACCTGTACGTTTGGGCGTAACCCGGCACACAACATCCGCCGAATGACCCTCGGCAAGCAGCGTGCGCAGCCCGTCTTCACTGACAACATTAGGGGCGTCTTGCATCAAATTCATAGGATCGAGCCTTGCAGAATTGTGCATTGGCCCGGCAGTCCCTCATGGACTACCGAACCGATACAATATTATAATCTTGCAATCAATAGGTGCAATTTGAGTTATTGCGCCCTTCATGCGTTGAAACAAATTTACTGCAACGGAGTGGCTGAGCCAAGATAATATGGCGCTTTTGAAGCAAACATGGGCGGTTATGGTCGTTCTGAGCTGGGGTTCTGCCGCGATCGCGGGCACTTGCCTGCCGCCTACGCCGCCCTTGATGCCGACCAATGCCGACGACGTGCGGGCCTATGCTGACCTGTTGAGGCGCGATGCGGAGACGTATTTTACCAATGTCGAGCGGTACTTCCGTTGCCTGGATCAGCAACGGCGGGAGGTATTTGAGCAGGCACGCGTGGTCAGTGGAGACTATGCGCGCGTGTTGGAATTGGAAGTGAGTAAGTCTGAATAGCGCCTTGTTCTGCCTGAAAATATCGGCCTTTAGCAAGTGTTTTCCCGGAAGCCGTCAACGTGGACATCCTGGCCGCTTGTTCTTCGATCTCACTTAAGACATCAACATATTCGAACCACAATCGAAAGGAATCAAATTGCCGAACCGTCCGTTTGCTCCAAGGCCAATAAACTCTCTATTGGTTGTCGTCCTGGCATCGATTTGTGTGTATTCGACCGCTTCAAACGCCCAAGATGAACTTGGTGCAGGAATTGTCAAACTCCAAGAGTCTCTGAACGTAATTGTTGGCGATGGCAGATTTGATCAAGTGGACGAAGAATATTGTCGGGGTGTTCTTTGGACAAGCAATGTTACTGATAAGCAGGAAATAGAGGAACGGCTTAGTCGCCTGAGTGACAAAGACTTTGGCGTAATGAATCTAACTGGCCAGATACAAAGCTACCAAGAAAAGCGGTCCGAATTCCTGTTTCTCTACAATCTTGCCCTTGATCGCGAAGGGACTGTTGAACTTCCCCGTGAGTTGTATCCTGACGCAGATCGGTTCTCGTCGGCGTGTTCCATTATAGTGAGGCAGCAAATGGAAGATCCAGAGTTTGCGCAAATCGCGGAGTCTGCGAGAAGCCAGGCAACATTTAGTGTAATCAGCGATTTGCTATACGAACTACTTCGAGAGCGCGCGCGGTAAGGTCGATCTTCAATATACTCGGTAACCAAAGTGCTTGGGGCCACGTTGCGGCCGTTAAGAGCACCTTGGGCCAACGTTTCCGCCGTTCAGTTTATTTGAGTAGTTGAGTTCTTCGGCAGGGCTAACTTCGTGCAGCGCGGCCTGCGTCTCGCCGTTATCCCACTGGTACAGTAGACCAATTTCTTTGCCAGTCCTGATACACTTAATACGGCCGATGGCTTCAGCCGTCGTGCGAACACTCTCAAGTTTGGGCAAAACTAGCCCCTCTCGTTAAACAATTCCTTGGGGGCAACATCGAGGGCAAGCGCAATCTGCTCCAGAATATCTATTGATGCTGAATTCTTGGCGAGTTCGATCTCGCTGATGTAGCTGCGGTCCACGTCCGCAGCCAAAGCTAGTTGTTCTTGGCTCAATCCTTTGGAATTTCTTAGATTCCGGATGTTTAGCCCTACTTGTTCCCTCAATTTCATGGCCTGTATTCGGCCAGATCACAGGAACCGCTCTACGGAATATATTCCACAAAACTCACGCGAACATCACAAACACTATGCCCGTATATGGTGTGAAGGTCGGGATTCCAGGTAACCTATCAATAGTGTAGTAATGTAGTCCTAAGGCATTTATTGATATGTGGTGCAGACTTGTAAGAAATTTGACCGCCGGAGCTGGCTTGGCTTTGCTTTCAACCGTGGCCCCGCAGGCGGCTAAGGCCTATCAGGTTGACTGCGCCATTCTGCTTTGCCTGGCTGGTGGTTGGCCCGCGTCAGCAGAATGTGCCCACGCCCGTGCCGTGTTTATCCGCAGGATTACTCCCTGGCCGATTGAGCCGCCGTTGCAAATCTGGCGCTGCCCTTTGGGTGTTTCTGAGCGCGCGCCATTGCAAAGCACGGCCCCGAAGATCTGGGAGGGCAGCAACCAAATAGGTCAGACCCTCGGCCAGGTCATTCTCGCTCGGGTGGTCGAAGGTGGTGCCGATATCGACATCAGTGGTCTGGAATTCGATTTCGTGCGCTCGATCCGCGTCTGGGATGTGCGGTACTACAGTCATCGCGAACGTGGCCGCGACGATGATTGTTCTGAGAGTTATAACATGCGCCTTGGGACCTACGGCACGCAGGGCGAATTCGGCTGGCAACGCACAACACCAGCGGCCGCCCCACAATGGGCTCTGCCGACGCGGCGCTGTTCGTCATCAAATTGGAGGCGCGGGGTCGGTGTCGAATGGGAAGATCACGAAGGCAACCAGGGATATGAGTGGGTGGCCTACTAAGGCTATTCGCCGATGTCCTTCATACGTTCCGCGATATCGCCCGCAATGCGCTCATACAGGGCGGCTTGCTTATCTCTGGGAGTTCCGGGCTTCGGGTTCCTTCTGCGGATGCGTTTGGCGAGCCAGAACAGCATCCGGGCCGCTGGATCGGATGTCGCATCCGGTTCTGCGGCCGGATACTTCTCCTCAAGAGCGACGACGATTTCCTGCGACAGGCTGCGCCGGTTCAGTGTGGCATGCGTTTCCAGACGCTTCTTGAGCGCGGCAGGAAGCAAGAGTTTGAATTGGACCAAGGCTTCTTCTTTCATGATTCCATGATGGACAATATTTGTCCTCAATGATATGGACATTTTATGTCCTTTTGTTGAGGTGTAAATATGAAGACAACCCAGTTCAAACTTAACCTTCCAGCGGACGTGAAAGCCTGGCTCGAAGAGGAGGCCGTGCGGAACTTGCGCTCACAAGGCGCTCAGGTGGTGTCTTGTTTGCGGGCAGCCATGTCGCGGCAAGAAGCCGTGGGTGAGAGGGCGGAAAAATGAGCCCGAGCCATATTCAGCTGATTCCGACCCCAGAGCTTGCGCTTCTCTTCGGGTACAGTGAGCCGAGCGCGTCCTTCTATGACTTCTGCCGTAGGACGGGTATCGCTCCGGTGCCAGGGCGGCGTGGGTGGTATGACCCGAAACTCATTCGCGCGCGATTGGATGCTGTTCAGGGCATCAGCGCGGCAGAACGCGAAGCTGCTTCTCAGCCGAGCCTCGTTGCACAGCGGAGAGCGCGCCGTGCCCAGAAGTAACCTTCCCAAGGGTGTCCACCGTGTCCGGCGCAAGGTTGTGTCTGGTGTGCGCTACCATTTCTATGCTTGGCGGGGCGGCCCCAAATTTTGGGAAGGGACGGACCCGAACCCCAAAGAACCCGAATTCTTCCATGCGTTTTCACAGTGCGGTACGCCCGTGAGCCCGGCCGAATACCTGACGACTCATTTGGTCGACGATTTTCTGTCCAGTGCGTCCTTGCCCAAGGCTGAGCGTTCAAAGGCTGATATCCGCAAGTGGCTGGAGCTGTTCCGCGAGGAGTTCGGTGCCGATCCTGTCGCGATGTTCGAAGAGCGCGCCTCGCGGGGCGAGGTTAACAATTGGCGCAAGAAGTGGCTTCATTCGCCCAAGCAGCACGATATGGCGGGCACCCATGCGACGCGCGTCCTCAATTGGGCGGTGGAAGAGGGGAAGCTGAAAGAGCATCACTGCCACAAGCTCAAGAAGCTCTACCAATCGAACCGCACAGAAATCATCTGGACGAGCGGCGATATCGCACAGTTCAATAAACATGCACCCAAATGGGTGCAGAGGATCCTGACCGCCGGATGCGAAACCGGTTTGCGGGCAGCTGATCTGGTTCAGGTCAAAATGGACCAATTCGAAGACACGCCGCACGGCAAGCGCCTTCGTTTCAGGACCAGTAAGCGCGGCCAGATCGCATATATCCCTGCCACTTCAGCACTTGAGAAACTGATCGCAGAGACGCCGGAAGGCCAAGAGGTGTTACTGGTGTCAGAGCTTGGCAGGCCTTTGACGGCCCGTTGGGCATCGAACCAGATCACCAAGTGGCGGCGCGAAGCTCAGATTCCCCCTTGGATCGACGGCAGGGAGAAGACACTGTCTGATACGCGCGGGACGGCGGCGACAAGATTGCTAAATGCCGATCTGTCTTTGCGCCAGATTGCGGTGCTGATGGGGTGGTCGGTTCGCTACGCGGCGCAGGTAATCGAGCATTATGCGCAGGTTAGCCCGGACGAAAGCGATGCGGTTCTGCGTAAGCTCAATCGAGCAAAATCACTGTCTCAAGACACAAAAATGTAAACGCCCCTGTAAACGCGGGGCCTCAAGCACGGCAAGGAGTGATGTAAGTGATTGTTTTTAAATGGAGGCGAGTACCGGAATCGAACCGGTGTACACGGATTTGCAATCCGCTGCGTCACCACTCCGCCAACTCGCCTCAACGTCCTGGTGTAAAGGGGCGTCTAGCCGATCGTGAGCGGGGATGCAATGGGCGTCTCGACCGGGGTCCGAGGGGCATGCGTCCGGTCTGGCCGGCGTGCGCTCGGGGGCGCGGGGCAGGGGGTGTCAGCCGTCGCGGGCCATGTCCATGAAGGCGCGTATCAGGCGGACATCGCGGCGTTGGCTGAGGTGGACCAGCGTTTCCGCCATCTCCAGCCCGGCGCCCGTCAGCCGGATCTGCTGCAGGCGCGGATCGTGGCCGAACTCGGCCCGTGACACGACGCCTATGCCCGCGCGGGCGGCGACCAGTTCGCGCACGGTCTCGCGCCCTTCGGCCTCGATCGACGGCGTCAGCGTGATCCCGGATGCCGTCGCCGCATCGAGCAGCTTCTGCCGGGTTTTCGAGCCTTCCTCCCGCAGGATCAGCGGCAGGGTCGACAGGTCCCGCAACGTGAGGTGATCGGGCAGTCGCGGCAGGTAATCCGTTGCGGCAAAGGCCACGATGTCGGACCGGCCCATGTCCAGCGCCACGAATTCGCGTCCGGGCGCCCGGTTGCCGATGACCCCGATCTCGGTTTCATAGCGGCGCAGGGCGTTCAGGACCTCAGCGGTGTTGCCGGTGCGCAGGATCAGCTTGACCCGTGGATAGCGGTCACGAAACCGGCCCAGCAGCGTGCCGAGATGATGGGCCGAATCCGCCATGATCCGCAGCGTGCCGTCCATCGCCACCCGGCGTTCGGCCAGCAGTTCGCCGATCTCCGATTCGATCTCGAACAGCCGGCGGGTAAGCAGAAACAGCGCCTCGCCCGCCGGTGTCAGCGATACCCGCTTGCGTTCGCGAGAAAACAGCAGCGTGTCATGGGCCTGTTCCAGCTTGCGCACCTGTTCGGAAATCGCGGGCTGTGTCAGGTTCAGCGCCTCGGCCGCGCGGGAAAACCCGCCATGCAGGGCGACATTGTGAAAGGCGCGGAGCTGGCTGTATTGCATGACACCTGATGGATAGGGCAAACTTATGGGAGGATCGCCTAAAACAATTTCACATATGTTTCGGGCGACTGCAATGCTTGGCCTGTCACTTCGTTCACGGAACGGATCCATGACCGACCGCGCCAAGATCATGCCGCCCGCGCAAGGTGAACCCTGGTTGCTGACGCCCGGCCCGCTGACGACATCGCTTGCGGTCAAACAGGCGATGCTGCGCGACTGGGGCAGCTGGGACAGCGATTTCCGCGCCATGACCGCCGAGCTGCGGTCCCGCCTGCTGTCGATGCTGGGCGCGGGCGGCGCTGACTATGACTGCGTTCCGGTCCAGGGGTCGGGGACCTATGTGGTCGAGGCGATGCTGGGCAGCCTGGTGCCGCGCGATGGCAAGACGCTGGTCCTGGCCAATGGTGCCTATGGTCAGCGAACGCGGCGCACGCTCGACTGTCTCGGGCGCGCGCATCTGCTGCTCGACAAGGGCGATTACCTGCCTCCGCGCGGGGCCGAGGTGGCGGCGATCCTGGCCGGGGATCCCGACATCACCCATGTGGCCGTGGTCCATTGCGAAACCAGTTCGGGCATTCTCAACCCGATCGGGGAAATCGCCGAGGCGGTCGAGGCCGCCGGGCGGCGGCTGCTGATCGATTCGATGTCGGCCTTTGGCGCGCTGCCGGTCGAACCGGCGCATGTCCGGTTCGACGCGCTGGTGTCGTCGGCCAACAAGTGCATCGAGGGCGTTCCGGGGTTCGGCTTCGTGCTGGCACGGCGCGATGTTCTGGACGGCGCGCGGGGCAATTCCCAGTCGCTCAGTCTCGATCTGCACGATCAGTGGGCGCATATGGAAACGACCGGGCAGTGGCGGTTCACCCCGCCCACCCACACGGTCGCGGCCTTTCTTCAGGCCCTGCGGGCCCATGAGGCCGAGGGCGGCGTGGCGGGGCGCGGTGCGCGCTATGCCCGCAATCGTGATGTGCTGGTGGCGGGGATGCGGCAGCTGGGGTTCGAAACCCTGCTGGACGATCGCTGGCTGTCGCCGATCATCGTCACGTTTTTCTGCCCCGATGATCCGGCATTCGCGTTTGACCGGTTCTATGACCTGATGAAGGCAAAGGGGTTCATCATCTACCCGGGCAAGCTGACGGTGGTGGACAGTTTCCGCATCGGTTGTATCGGGCAGATGGATGAGGGCGTGATGACGCAGGTGATTGCCGCCGCAGGGGATGCGCTGCGGGACATGGGGGTAACAGATGCACGCCCGCCCGCGGCGGCGCTGATCGAACGCGCGCGTCTGGCCGCCTGAGCCGATGACGCGGAACCCGACCCATCCCGAGGGTGAACCGAACGCCCGGTCCGACCAGTCTGCGCGTGCCACGGGCGCCGCGCCGTCGATGGTGATCACGGCATGAGCCTTTCGATTGCTGCCATCGTGCTGGTCGCGGCGCTGCTGCACGCGACCTGGAATGCGGTGGTCAAGGGGGCGGGCGACAAGACCGTGGTGCTGGGGCTGATCGCGCTCGGCCATGTGGTGCCGGGTATCGCCGTGGTGGCGCTGGCGCCGCCGCCCGACCCGGTTGCGATCCCCTATATCATTGCGTCCACCGTGATCCACTGGGGCTATTACTTCCTGCTCAACATGGCCTACCGGCTGGGCGACCTGTCGGTGATGTATCCGGTCGCGCGCGGGCTGGCGCCGGTGCTGATCGCGATCGGCGCGCAGGTCTGGGCGGATGAAACGCTGCCGCCGCTGGCCTGGGCCGGCGTGCTGTCGGTGTCGGCCGGGATCATGGTTCTGACCCGGGGGCTGTTTTCCGGCGCGTTGCCGCCGGCGGCGGTGCTGGCCGCGCTCGGGACCGCCGGGTTCGTCGCCGCCTATTCGCTGGTCGACGGCATCGGCATCCGGGCCTCGGGGAGCCCGCTGGGCTACATCGGCTGGCTCTATGTGGCGGAACTGACCGTGGCCGCGTTCATCTTTGTCACCCGCTGGGGGCGGGTGCGCGCGATGGCCCGGCGGACGGCGGTGCTGGGGTTCGGCGGCGGCGTGATCTCGGGCGCGGCCTATGCGCTCGTGCTCTATGCCAAGACGCTGGCGCCGCTGGGTATCGTTTCGGCCCTGCGCGAGACCTCGGTGATCTTTGCCGCGCTGATCGGCGTGCTGTGGTTCGGCGAGGGACCAAAGGGAAACCGGCTGCTGGCTGCCGTGGTCGTGGCCGCGGGCATCGTATTGATCGGGCTTGCAAACGGGTAGAGAAGCCGCGAATTTTCGTGTAAGTTGTTCTGCATAGATTTACGCATACTTCAGGAGATTGGCGATGCTGCAGGACACATTTGCCGCCTTGCGCGGTGCAGAGGCGCCCGGCGAGGACCAGGAACTGACCGTCGAGCTGGTATTCGAACAACCGCTGAGCGCGGCTCAGGTCCAGGCGCGGCTGGACGAGGCGCTGCCCGACAGCGGCGGGCAGGTGGCCTCGGTGTTCGGCTATGAGGCCGACCGCTATCATTTCGTCGATTTCCCGGCCATTCGCGAACGGGGGCAGGAGGCGCAGGTGTTCCAGTTCGTCCGCGAACTGCGCGCGGCGGTGGGCGCCGCCGAGGCCAACCCGGTCCTGACCGACAGTCTTTTCGGCGCCGCCGCCGTGGGTGCGGTCACCACCGAGGCGGGGCTGTTCACCTGCTCGACGCCCAAGGACAGCACCTTGCCCTTCGGCTGGGTGCATCCGATGATCCACACCATCGAGGCCTGGCAGCGGACCCGTGGCCAGGGATCGGTCGTGGCGGTGATCGACACCGGCCATTCCAGCCACCAGGAACTGAACGGCGTGCTGACACCGGGCGGGCATCTGAACCTGGTCGAAGGCGGCACCGACGCCTCCGACAGATTTTCTCGGGGGCTGCTGACCCATCCGGGGCATGGCACGCTGGTGATGTCGGTGGTGGCCAGCCGCGGCGATGCCGATGCCAGCGGCAACGTGCCGCCGGGGCAGGGCGGCGTGACCGGTGCCGCGCCCGAGGCCAGGGTGCTGCCGATCCGCGCCATCAAATCGGTGATCAACTTCAAGCAGAAGACCCTGCCGCCGGCGATTGCGCATGCGGTCAGCCAGGGCGCCGACGTGATCGCGATGGCGCAGGGTGGCGCCACCCGCGTCGCCTCGACCGAAAAGGCGCTGCGCGATGCGGTCGCGGCTGGCGTCGTGGTGGTGTGCGCGGCCGGAAACTGCTGGCCCTCGGTGGTATTCCCGGCGGCCTATGCGCCCTATGGGCTCTGCACCGCCGTTGCCGCGCTGACCCGCGACCTGACGCCCTGGAAACGCAGCGGGCGGGGGCCGTCGGTGTCTTTCTCTGCACCGGGCGAAAACGTCTGGGGGGCGGCCAAGAACAAGGCCAGCGATCCCAATAACGGGATCAAGGCGGCGCAGGGCACGACGCTGGCGACCTCGCTGACCTCGGGCGTGGCCGCGCTCTGGGTTGCCCGTCACGGCGGGCGCGCCGCGCTCAAGGCCAAGGCGGACGCGGCCGGGACGACCGTGCAGGCGATGTGGCTGCACTGCGTCACCAAGGGCATGACCAAGCCTCCGGTCTGGGGCGGCGCGACCAACCTGGGGGCGGGGGTCCTGGATGCCGAACGGGCCTTGCTGACCAAGCTGCCGCTGGCGTCAACCGGAACCGAGGCGGTCGGGGATGACAAGCTGCCCGCCACCGGCACCGAAAGCACGGCCAACATCCTGCTGTCGCACCTGGCCGACAATGCCCCCGACGCGGCGGCCGAGTTCGACCCCGCGCTGGCCGACTATGCCGCCGAGATGATCTGGCGCAGCTATCGCGCCGGCGCCCGCGCGCGCGCGGCCGAGATGCTGGGCGACGAAG
This sequence comes from Pukyongiella litopenaei, assembly GCF_003008555.2. NCBI lineage: Bacteria > Pseudomonadati > Pseudomonadota > Alphaproteobacteria > Rhodobacterales > Paracoccaceae > Pukyongiella > Pukyongiella litopenaei. Next base: position 3,616,308 of record NZ_CP027665.1, read on the forward strand.
CGCCCCCGGTGCCCGACGCGCCCAGCGAGGCGCTGGCCGGGGCGATTGCGGACAAACCCGCGCTGCGGGCCGCGCTGGCCGCATATTGAGGTGCCGGCCCCGGCCTCTTCGACAGAACGGATGACAGCATGGCGGTGGAGCTGACAGAAGCCGATCTCGCCCCGGTCCTGCGGGATCGCGCGGCGCTGACCGGCGATGTTCTGGAAGCGATCTATGCCGATCACGACAAGCCGGTGACCCTCGAAGCCCTGCGCGTGGTCGCCGACAGCAGCAGCGGCATGTTCACCACCGCGTCGCTGCTGCTCACCGCGCTGACCAACCACGGCATGACGGAACGCTTCGTCGCCGCCTTCAGCCGCCACGGCGTCGATCTGCTGCCCGGCGATGTCGCCGAGGATGTCGAGGTGTTCGCCGATGAATATGGCGGCGAGGTGATCGGTGATGTCACCGAGCCCGATTTCGACCATGACGGGATGCTCGGTTTCCTGATGAAGGCAAAGGCCTATCGCTGCCGGATTCTGGTCGACGGCCAGCACAAGGGCAGCGGGGCGCTGATTTCCCGGCGCCTTGTGATCACCGCCGATCATGTGGTCGAACAGGTGACCGGGCCGCTGTCGGGGGCCAACGGCCAGGATGCCACCGCCGCGCTGACGCGGATCGAGGTCGAAAGCCCCGGCGGCCCGTGCCACGCGATGCCGGTCTGGTGGCTGCCCGTTCACGACGACGAACGCGAGGGGCGGCTGCCTCCGGCCTCGGCCGCCGATACCCATTGCGACGTGGCCCTGTTGCGGCTGCACCGCCCGCTGGGCCGGATCGTCGAGCCAATGCGCCTGCCGCCGGTCGAGGAGATCGAGCAGGACCGGGGCCCGCACCGGTTCGCGCTGCTGCACTATCCCAAGAGCGGCGGGACACCGGTCGCCCAGGCCGCGATCCGGCGTGACGGTCCCGACGCGCTGCGCGAGTTCCACACCGCCAGCACCGAGGTGGGATCGTCGGGTGGACCGGGTTTCGACCGCGAGTTCCGGTTCATCGGCCTGCACCAGGGGCGCTGGCAGGCGTTCCGGCGCATCGTGCCCTATGTCCGCTTCGCCCGCCATCCGGGGTTCCGCGCGCAGATCGACAACGATGTGCCGCCGATCTACCTGTGGTCCGTCGATGGTTCGCTCGACGGCGACCTGGTCATCGGGCGAAGCCGGTTCTTCGACGCGCTCGACCTGATCGTCAACGACCAGCCGCCGATGCTGCGCGGCGTCTGGATCAAGCGCACGCGCACGGCGCGGAGCGAGGGGATGAGCTTCAGCCATCGGTTGCTGCGCGCCTTCCTGTCCGCCCATGGCAAGGCGTTCGACACGCTGCGCATCCCGACCGGGCTGGAGATCCCCGATCTGACCGGCAAGCTGGCCGAACTGGCCTTTGGCAGCGTTGCGGCGGCGGGTTATGGGGCGATCGGCGAACAGGCCCGGGCCCACGGTCTGGCCGCGCGGCTGCAGGACCGTGCCGCGACCACGGGGCGGCCCCTGTGGCTTTACTTCGAGGCACCGCCGAAGGAACTGCCGCGGCTTGCGCAGATCCAGCTGGAACATCTGCTGAAGGCGCTGCTCCAGCAGCCCGACCTGCGGATCGTGCTGGCCGGGTTTGAAACCTACACCTTGCCGCCGCGCGGTTTCGGCAACCGGACCGAAGTGGCGCGGGCGACGGCCGCGGGTCTGATGGTGGAATACATGGGCGGGCATTTCAGCCGCGAGGATGTCGACCTGACGGCGCTGGAAATGGACCGGACGCTGGCGCTGGGCTGGGAAGACGGCGTGCGTGGCTATCTCGTCGAAGATGCGCTGACCGGCATCCCCGAATTGCAACGAAACGGCGTGTTGCAAAAGGGTGTCTATGATGTGGAACATATCGGGGCGGTGGCGGACAACCTGCGGAACGCGGCCCGCAAGCGACTGAGGATGACATGAGCGACCCGATCCCCGACCTTGACGCGCTGGTGGCCGATCTGCGGCGGCATGCGGCCCTGACGGGAGAATTCGACCCGGCACGGGCGCTGCGCGAGGTTGCGGGCGATGCCTTCTATGCCGACCCGCTGCTGATGGCCGAGGCGATGTCGGCGCTCGAGGCCGATTGCATGGTGGTGTCGGCAAAGGACAAGGGCAACGTCACATGGGAAATACGCCCGTCGGTGCGGCGCAAGGTGCTGGCGGCGCTGGAGCCTGATGCGGGTTCGGCGTCGGATGCCGGGGACAGCCTGATCGTCCAGGCCCGCAGCGGGGCCGGCGCGTTTCGCCCCGACAGGTTGCAGCAACTGGCCGAAGAGCGGAACGACCTGTCCAAACTGGCGCAGGCCGTGGCCGTGGTCGAAAAGGCCGGCCCCGCCGCACCCGGTTTCGACATGCTGCCCAGATTGGCGTCGGCGGCGAACATGGCCGAACAGATCCGCCGCAGCGACACGAAACTGGCCGCGGGGTTCTTTGGCCGCGATGCCGAACTGGAGCAGATCTGCGCCTGGCTTGCGACACCTACCGGGGCGCCGGTGACGGCGCTGCATGTGTCCGGCGCGCCGGGTCTGGGCAAGTCGATGCTGATCGAACGGGCGATCCAGAAATTCCGGGAAACCGCGGATCCGGTGCTCGTGCATCTCGATTTCGCGCGCCCCGGCCTGCGCGTGGTGCGCCCGGTCAGCGTTTTCGAGGAAATCTCCCGCCAGGTGGGGGATTCGCTGCCGCAGGCCGCCGCCCGGTTGCAGGATGAACGCATCCGCGCCGGCGAAACCCTGGCCCTCGCGCAGGGTGCGTATCACGAACGATGGGTGCCGCAGCGCCTGTTGCGCGCGGTTGCCGGCGCGATTGCCGGGGCCGGCCGGCCGGTCGTGATCGTGCTCGATTCGATGGAGACGCTGCGTTGGCGCGGCGAAACCCGGCCCGCCGCGCTGTTCGAACTCCTCGATCGCCTGCCGCTCGCCGGGGCGGGCGCGGTTTCGGTCATCACCGCCGGGATCGACACTGTGCTGAATGCCGCGCCCGAACGGGTCGGCGCATGTGTCCGGCTCGCGGGTGTGACCGAGGGCCAGGCGCTGGCCCTGCTCGACGAGGCGCAGGTCGACCCGGCGATGCGCGCGCGGCTGCTGGACTATGCCGGACAGGATCCCTTGCTGCTCATGCTCGCGGGGCAGGCATTGAAATCGGGGGCTTTGCAGGCCGCGGAACTCCCCGATCCGGACCGGGACGGGGCCGCACTGGCCCTGTTCGATGCTTGCGTCGATCTTTTGGACCCGTCACTGGCCCGCTGCGCGCGGGCCGGGCTGGTCCTGTGCCAGCTGGACGGGCCGACCCTGTCGGCGGTTCTGGATGTGTCCGAGCCGGACGCCGGCAATCTGGTTGCCCGGCTGGCTGGTCAGGCCTGGCTGTTCGATGGCGATCAGCAGGCCGTCCGGATCAAGCCCCGGTTGCGGCGCGGGCTGGCCATGGATCTGCGCCGGCGCGACCCGACAGGCACGCGCGCCATAGACCTGCGTGCCGCGCGGTGGTTTCTCGACCGCGATCCCGCGCTCGCGCTCTATCATCGGCTGCAGAGCGCAGACAACAGCACAGACGACGACCCGGACCCGGCGGGCATCGAAGCCGTCGCCGCGCGCAACATCAATTCCATCTTGCTGCTCGAACTGTCCGAGGCCGCGCGCGATGCGGTCCTGCAGGCCACCGGCCGGCGGTCCGGCTATGGCCGCGCGCCGCTGGACGGCGCACCGTCGATACCCCCCGATCCCCGCGCATTGCGCGACCTGCGGATCGCTCTCGAACATGGTGACGTGCGCGAGGCCGATCAGGCCGCCGAGGCCGGGATCGCGAAAGAAACCGGGGCAGGGATCGGGGCAGACGCCCCCTTTGCGCCCTTGCTGCTGGCGCATCACTGGCTGGCGGGGCGCTGGTCGCGGGCGCGGCTTCTGTTCGACCAGTTGCCGGATACCGCGCTCGACCGGGCGCTGGAACCCCCGCTGCAGATCGAGGCGCGGGTGCTGGCCGAACTCTGGGCGGAATACAGGTTCGACGCGCTGGTGGAGCGGCTGAAGGTGCCTGATTTCGCGGCGAAAATCCGCCAGGTGTTGCAGGGCCCGGAACGGATCGGGCTGGCGGGGGGCGCGCTGAGCTTTGCAATGCTTGCCGCGGGCATTGCCGGGAACCCGCCGCCGCCGGTCGCACGCGGTCGCGCGATGCTGGGGGCGTTGCTGCCCGACATGCCCGTCGACACCCGGTTCGACGTGCAGCGGCTGGCCGACGGGTTGCGTGCGAGTTTCGACTGGGCCGACGACCTGGCGGGCGAGGGCGATACCGCGGCCATGGCCCGGGCCGTCGCGCCGCTCAACCCCTGCGCGTTGCGGGCGCTGGAACTGGTGAACCAGCAGCGGATCGCGGGGCGGGCGCATGTCCTGCCGCGGTGCCTGCTGGAGATCCGGGACCGGCTGCCCGCGGTGATGGACCTGTTCGGCGCCGTTGCCGGCATCTCGGCCAGACCGGTTCCGATGGCCGAAGACGTGGTCGTGGCGTTGCAGGCGGGCGGTCTCGGCGCCGAATGGATATCGGGCGTGGCGGTGTGCCACCCGGTCGACGACCTGACCGCGTTGGCCCATGCGGCCGAACGGTGGCGGCGCACGGTCAACGGCGTCTGGAGCTATGGCGCAACACCGCCGGACGGCTGGCGGGGCCGGATGGCGGGCGCCGACGCCGGGGCCCTCGCACTGGCCGACAGCCTGGCGGGGCAGGCCGACCCGGTGACAGCGGCCCGCGCCGCCCTGCGCGCCTGGCCTCTCGATGACGGTGGCCGGGTGCTGCGCCGCCGCTATCTTCGGCGCTACACCGGGGCAACCGGGATCACGGGGGGGCACGAGGCGGCATTGGCGGCCCTTCAGGATGCGGGGATACCCATGGTCTTTGCCGCGCCGCTGGCCGTTCTGGCCGCATCAGGCGTCGCGCCGGATGATGCGCTGCCGGAAACGGGACTGGATTTTGACAAAGGAGATTGAAAATGGCGAACGGACATAATGAAACGCTGGGCCGGCTCGAAACGATGATGACGGCCGGACAGTTCGACACGGCGAAAACCGCGATCGAGGCGCAGTCGCCGGTGCTGGAGGAAATGGGCATATCCGCCGACCGGGCGCGGGAGGTGCTGAACACCCCCGTTCACGCCCTCGAATCCACCGGGACGCCGGTGCCGATGCTCGAAGCCATCGTGCGGGCAACCAACCGTCCGCCATTGCTGGTGCAGAATGACAGCGTGCAGGGCAAGACCAGCCTGAACGGGCCGTTCCCCGCCGGAACCGATGTCATGGTCACCGATGTCGAACACCTGCTGCCCTCGGTCGGCCGGATCGAGTTCACCAATCACGACATGGACTGGGGCGGGACAGGCTGGGTGATCGCCGAGGACGGGCCGGGGCACTGGCTGGTTGTGACCAACCGCCATGTGGCCAAGCTGGTGGCGCGGCGCACCGCGCGCGGGGATGGTGTCTTTCAGTTCGGTCCCGGCAATCTGCCCTACCAGGCGCGGATCGATTTCGTGGAAGAGGCCGGCAGCCAGCCTGACCCCGCCCGCGTGGCTGAGATCGAGACCTTCACCTATCTGGCCGAGGATACGGCGGCGGATGTGGCGCTGGCGCGGATCTCGCGCGCCGGGCTGGCCGTGGCGCCGCTGCCGCTGGCGGCGGCGGATGGGGGCGACGAGGAACTGGTGGCGGTGGTCGGCTATCCGGCGTCCGATCCGTTCCGCAACGATCCCACCGAGATGGACCGCTATTTCCGCGGCCTCTACGACGTGAAACGGTTCGCGCCGGGCAGGCTCATGGTGCAGCCGGGGGCGACGCGACTGGCCCATGATTGCACCACGCTGGGCGGCAATTCCGGCTCGCCCGTAATCAGCCTCGAAAGCGGCACCGCGGTCGGGCTGCATTTCTCGGGCCAGTACGGGGTCAAGAACTCCGCCGTGCGGGTGTCGACGCTCAGGGCGCTACTGGACGATGGCGCGGCGGGCGCTCTGCATCCGGTGGCCACGCCGGCGCAGGACGCTGCCGCCGAGAGCAGCGATGGCAGCCATGACGCCGACCATTTCGAGGGGCGCAACGGATATGAATCGCAGTTTCTGCGGGTCGTCGACGTGCCGCTGCCGAAAATCCCCGATGCCCTCGATCTGGCCAGGCCGAGCGATGCCACGGCAGACCGCCCGCACGAACTGCGCTATACGCATTTCAGCATCCTCTACAGCCTTGCGCGGAAAAGCCCGGTGATCGCCGCGCTCAATATCGACGGCGAGAAGTCGATCCCGGTCAAACGCCGGAACAGCCGCTGGTGGAAGGATCTGCGTATTCCGGCAGAGGCGCAGCTGGGCCGCGCGGACTATGGCGACCCGGCCATCGACCGCGGGCACATGGTGCGCCGGTCGGCCACCAACTGGGGCGACAGCCGGGACGAGGCGGAACTGTCCAATATCGACAGCTATCATTACCCGGTCGCCAGCCCCCAGCATGCGGGCCTGAACCGCAACCCGCGAACCTGGCTGGGGCTGGAAAACCACATCCTCGAAAACGTGCGCACCCACGGGTTCCGCGCCAACGTGTTCACCGGGCCGATCTTCGGGCTGCGCGATCCGGACCTGGGCGATACCGGCACCCGGATCCCGATGGAGTATTTCAAGGTCGTGTCGATGCTGACCGAGGCGGAGGACGAGGGCGGTATCCTGCGGCTGCACGCGACCGCCTATGTGCTGTCGCAGGGGCACCTGGTCCAGAAACTGGCCCTGCGCGACGGGCGCAACGAGGCGGCCGAAGGGTTTGCATTCGGGGAATACAAGACCTTCCAGGTGCGGATCCGCGACTTGGAGATCGAAACCGGCTATGATTTCGGGGCGCTGCGTGATGCCGATCCGCTGGAACGCGCGGTTGCGACGGCCGAGGCGGCCGGGGCCGCGCCGCGCGGCTGGCAGGCGGTCGAGGCGCTCGATCAGCTCGTGTTGTGACCTCCGGCGGCCCGGTTCGACCGGCCTATACATGCCGTCCCGGCGGAAAGCGGCCTGCGATCCGGCCGGGGCGCTGCCCGCACCGGGTCCGCCAAAAGGTCAGGAAAACACGACTGGCAAATACATCTTGTCCCCGGCACAAAGAACCGGGCGGAACGATTTCTCCGCCGAGACGTGTTTCTCCGGATTTGCCCGGAAGGTGCATTCCGGGTTAGGATTTGAAACGGCGATATCACGGAGGCGTATTTGCAACTGGCCTTCGCCATAGGGTTCTTTGTCGTCACGGGGTTGGCCGAAACGCTCCGGCAGGGGTATTTCGGGCTCGGCCCGTCCGAGATTTCAGGGATGATCGCGGCGGTGATGACGCTGCTGGCGGTGCTGATCCTGCGCGGCGACCTGCCGGGGCTGCTGCGTCCCGGCGGCGATGACGATCACTGGCCCGGCTGGTCCTGGCGGCGGACCGGGCTGGCGCTGTTCCTGGTGCCGCTGTTCTGGGCGCTGCCGGTGATCTGGGGCTTTGCCAGCGGCCGGCTCGATGTGGTGCCGATGGCGCGCGCCGATCTGTTGCGGCTCGCGGCGGCGCAGGTGCTGACCGTGGCGCTGGCCGAACACCTGTTCCTGCGCGAGGCCGCCATTCGCGCCTTCGGTCCGGGGCGGGGGGCGATCTATGTGATTTCGGTGCTGGCGGTGTTCGTCTTTCACATGGATGCCGGGGCACAGGCCGCGCTGGCGGCGGCCGGGGGCGGCGTCTTTTTCCTGACCCTGCGGCTCCTGGGGGCCGCGCCGGTGGCGGTGGTGCTGGTGCAGGGGCTGACGCTGGCGCTGTTCGGGCATGTGATCCCGCTCGAACTGGCGGGGATTTCCGGCTGGGCCGGTGCCGCGTTCCTGTGTGTCGGTGCGGCGGTGCTGTCGCTGCTGTTGATGACGCTGTTTGCCGCCGAGAACGCCGCCGAAAACAAGGAGACCCGCAATGCCTGACGGAAGCGATCCAAGATTCCTGGGAACCGACCTGACCATTAAACCGTCGCGCTATACGGTTCTGGTTCCGCTGCGTGGCGACCGGCACCTGGCCTACAACACCATGTCGCGGGCCTTCGCGATCTGGGATGGCGGGGACCTGGACCGCTGGACGGCGCTGTGCGCCGCCGGGGCGCTGCCGTTTTCCCATGTCTACCGGCCCTTCGTGCAGGGGGGCTTCGTGTTCAACGCCGAGGTCGATGAAATCGCCACGCTGCGCGCCAGCTATGACAAGGTGCGCAACAACGATGGCCACCTGATGGTGACGATCGCACCCACGCTGTCATGCAATTTCGGCTGTCACTACTGTTTCCAGGGGCTGGACAAGCCGCTGACCCGGATGACCCCGAAGGTGCGCGAGGCGACCCGGGCCTTCCTGCTGGACCGGCTGAAGGGCGCGCGCAGCTTTCACCTGACCTGGTATGGCGGCGAGCCGCTGATGGATCAGCAGACGATCTGGGACGTGTCCGCCGCCGCGATCCGGCATTGTGACGACAATGACATCCGCTATTCCTCGATGATGATCTCGAACGGCTACCAGATGACGGTGCCGGTGGCCGAGAAACTGCGCGAAGCGCGGGTCGGCAAGGTGCAGATCACCATCGACGGCGACGAGGCGACCCATGACAGCCGCCGCCACCTGACCAGCGGGCGCGGCACGTTCCGGCGCATCATCGACAACATCAAGGCGGTCACCGCGCGGGAGCTGCTGAAGGTTTCCGTGCGCGTCAATATCGATGGTCAGAACGAGGCCGAGGCGCTGGCGCTGCTGGAAATCCTCCGGGCCGAGGGGCTGGGCATCCGCAATGGGGTTTCGGTCTATTTCGCCCCGGTCGAAAGCGTGGCGGAAAACGCGGGCGGCTGCGGCGATTGCCTGAGCAAGACCGGCTATGCCGAGACCGAAAACCGCCTGCATCAGGCGGCCTTCGAGGCGGGGCTGATGGCGCTGCCCAAGGTGCCGCGGTTCCTCGGCCTCTGCACGGCGGTCAAGCCGAACAGCTATGTGGTGGTGCCGAACGGCGATCTGCACAAATGCTGGGACACGGTGATGGATCCGGCGCGGCGCGTGGGCTCGGTCATGGGCGGCCACCGCAGGTCGGACGCGCCCACCGAGGCGATGTGGAACGCCTGGACGCCGTTCGACAACCCGGTCTGCGGCGACTGCACCTTGCTGCCCGCCTGCGGCGGTGCCTGCGCCTTCAAGTTCGTGCATAACGATTACGCCTCGGGCGAGACCGGCAAGCTCCCGTGCCCGAGCCTCAAGTTCAACATGGCCGAACAGCTGTTCCTGCGCGCCAGCGCCAAGGGTGTGGTCGACGAGGGCGACTGGGATCCCGCGCGCAGCCCGACCGTTCGCGAAGACGGGATGCTGACCGGCCAGCGCCACACGATGGATTCGGTCGGCGCGGTATATCGCTCGCTGCAGAAAGATGCGGCGGCCAGCCCGGCCTGATGGCCGGACATGGTTCAGGCTCGAAGGTGAAGTTGTTGCAATGAAACTCTTTTCCGTATCCGTGGGGTTGCTACTGGCGGCGCTGGCCGTGTTCTATGTGCCGGTGTCCTTTGCCGTCGACGGGTTCGGGCTGGTGGTCGATCCAGGCGGCGTGCGCACGGTCCGCGCCATCGAGGCGGGTCAGGTGCAGCACTACCCGGCGGATGGCGACAGCTTTGGTCCGGGGCGGATCGTTTCGGCGGTGGTCTATGACAATACGGTGGCCGAAAACGCGCTGCTGCAGGGCACGATGGCGCGGGAACTGGCCAAGATCGAGGCCGATCACCTGGAACGTAGCTCGAAACTGATCGTGGAACGCGAACGCGACCGCGCCAAGCTGATCGCGACCCGCGAACGGCTGGCGGCGCGGGCGCGGCTGACCGGCGATACCGCCGCGACGCTGGCTGCGCTGCAGGATTTCACCACCGACGCGGCAACCGATATCGACGACCTGAATGCCGAACGCTTGTCGCAGCTGCAGCAGCTCGAGGACCTGGTGAAGCGATCGGGCGAAGTGGCCGCGCTGCCGGCGCAGCGGCTGGCGACGATGCTCGAGGATATCCAGGGCGAACGGCTGTCCGTGATCACCTCGCGCGGCACGCGGTTCTCGTCGGAAAAGATGATCCTCGACATGGTCAAGGAACTCAACGACCAGACCTATTCCAACTCGATCGACGAGGCCGAGATCGAGATCCTGACCGACAGGCTGGACAATCTCAACGACCAGCTGCGCGAGCTCGAAACCCTGCGGGTGTCGATGCGTGCCGAGGCCGAGGCCCGGTATCTGGCCAAGGCGGTGCGCCCGCAGGTCGCCGTCGTCGACGGGCCGTCGGTGGACATGCGCACCCTGCAAGCCAGCCGGGCTGATGTGGGCAAGGGCGAGGCGCTGCGGCTGCTGGCGACCGGAGACCCGGTGCCGGGCGTGGCGGCGCTGATCTACGGCACGCCCGCCGATGGCGACCTGCTGCTGCGCCACGGCGACACCGAGATCGCGATCTCATTGCCGCTGAATGGCGACAAGGCGATCGCTGCCTTCGCGGATGCCGGATTGCCGGGGGCGGTGGTTCATCTCGATCAGCGTTCAGCCGGGGTCACCGATCTGCATTCCGTCTTCATCGAACTGCCCGCGCCGCCGCCGGCGCGGCTGTCGGTGATCTCGGCAGGGGCCCGCGACGGGCAGGGAACGCCGATCCTCGTCGCGGCCGAGGTGACGCTGCCGGACAGGCCGGACCTGCCGGGTGATGCGCCGGGCAGCGAGATCGTCGGTTTCCTGGAAAACCGTCACGCGGTGGTGCTGCGGCCGGGGCAGAAGGTGCGCGGGTCGATCAACGACACCCGGACCGGCTCGGAGATCGTTTTTGATGCCACGCTGCTGGCGCGGGATTATGCCACCGTGGATACCGCCGAGCTGGGTATCCGGCTCGGCAACCAGTCGCTGGCGGCCAAGATCATCAAGCGCGGGGTGCTGTCGCAGGTGGTGGTGGGCGTGGACCCCCATGCCGCGCAGCAGATCGCGCATCTGCCTGGCGCGGTGGTCCATCTGAGTTTCCCGCTGGCGCGGCAATCGCTGTTCTCGTTCCTGTTGGCCCGCAATGCTGCAATCTAGCCGTTTCTGGATCGCGGCCCTGACCGGGCTGCTGCGCAACCGGCGCCATTTCATCCGCCAGACCGGTCAGAGCGATTGCGGCGTGGCCTGCGCCTTGACGCTACTGAACCTGCTCGGCCGTCCCGCCGACCCGGTGAGCGCGGTGGAGGATCTCGACGCCGATCGCGACGGGTCGAGCCTGGAGGAACTGCGCCGGTTCTTTGCCGACCGGCAGGGGATGCCGGCGCAGGCGCTGGCCGCGCCCGCCGATCATCTGCATGAACTGACCGGTCACGCCATCCTGCACATGGATCAACAGCATTACGTCCTGCTGCTGGGGCAGGGGAAACCGGGGGTGCTGGTGTTCGATCCGGCGATGGGGCCGGTTTTCTATCCGCGCGCGGATTTCGCCGCGCTCTATTCCGGCCATGCGTTGCAGGTGGACCGGGCACCTGGCGCCGCCGCCACCCTGCGCCCGCGCCGCCGCCGCGAGGCCGCGCCGCCTGCCTTGTTCGTGACCGGGATCGCCGGGCGGTTGCTGGAATGCGCGTTGCTTCTATGTGTTGTCGCGGTGCTGTTCCTGGTGCTGAACCAGTCCAGTTTCGCATCGCTGCTGGGCGCATTCGGGCTGATCGCGGCCTGTGGCGGTCTGTTGCTGCTGGCGCGGCAGGTCCGGTTCGAGGGCGAGGACGCGCTGGCGCGCGCCCGGCAAGGGCGGCTGTGGCGCGGGCTGATGCGGACGGTTCTGCACGGGCGTGACCTGAACGGGTTCCGGGGCAGCCGCGAACGTGACGTGGCCGGGGCGCTGAAACGCGGGTTGGGTGTGACCGTTCCCACGCGGGCGCAACTGCCCGCGGCCCTGGGCGGGTTCGTGGTGATGCCCGCGCTGCTGTGCCTGCTGCACCCGGCGGTGGCGGTGCTGCACCTGGCGTTGCTGGGTGCTGCCCTGGCCGCGGCGCAGATCGACACGGTGCAGGTCTGCCGCCGGTCGGTCCGTCCCGGTATCGGCCGCTACACGCCGCTCAAGCAGGGCCATGCCTGGCTCGGCTTTCTGGGGTCGCATGAAATCCTGGGCGAGTTTGCCAAATGGGCGGTGATCGGTTTTGCCGGGTTCGCGGTCCTGCTGTCGGCGCTGCCGCCGGTGGCGCTGATGTTCTGGATCCTGGCCGCGATGCAGCTGGTGCCGCTCGACTTCCGGCGCGCGGCGCAGCTGGCGCCGGCGCTGGGTCAGCGCGACCCGGTGTCGGCCCTGACCGGGGCCGAGGTGCCGCTGCGCCGGCAACGTCTGGTCGGGCCGGTCGATCTGTCGGTGACCCGCAAGGACGGCCTGATCCGGATCGAGGGCATCCGGCCTCTGACCCGCAGCCTGGAACAGCCCGACCTGACGGTTCGCGAACAGCGGCTGATCATGGCCGACGTGGTCCGGCATACGCTGGAGAACCTGCCCGGCGGCGAAGGGGCTGGCATGGGCGCTGGCTCGGGGACCGGCACGGGGACGGTGCGCGTGTTCGGCCCCGGCCAGGAGGCCAGCCGCGCCGATTACGAACAATTGCTGCTGGCACGCGAATCCGCGCCCGGACAGACCCTGCCGATGCCGGCCGACACGATCGAGGCCGGGCTGACCGATCCGGTCCTGCGCAACCTGCAATCCTGCGCGCCGGACGACCTGCCGGTGTTCTGGGATTTCCGGGGCCGGCTGCGCCCGTCGGACCTGCGCGCGCGGCTCGGCGCGGCGGGGATGGCCCGCGCCGCGCATCTGAACATGACCGTCCTGACATTGGTGGAGGCGGGACGATGAGCGGCGCGGCTGTCTGGCCCAGCCTGGGCGATCTCTGGCCCTATTCCGAAGCCGCCGCGCCGCCGGAACTGGCCGCGCTGCCGCTCGACCTGTTCCTGACCGATCCGAAATCCAGCCGCATCACCGCCGCCCTTTGGGTGCCCGGCGCCGATCCGGCCGCCGCGCCGCGCGCGGCCTATGCGTTGCGCCTGATGACCACGAGCGGGCAGGGCGAACTGGCCCGCTGGCAGCCCGAAACCGGGACCTGGCAGCCATGCCATCGGTTCCCCGTTCCGGATGGTCCGGACGGTCCGGATGGTCCCGACCGGTGCAGCATCATCGAACTGCGCGGCGTCCTGCTGGGCGGCGTGAGCGATGCCGAGGGGCTGGCGGCGCGGCTGAACGTGCTGCTGCAGGCAGAGGCCACCGAGGCGAAATCCTACCGCATCTCCTCCAAAATCCTGTCGGTGGCGTCGATCATCGTCCTGTTCTTTGCGGTGCGTTCGGGTGTGGAATCGAACGCGCTGGAACCGTTTGCGCTGATCTTCGCGCTGGCGGTGGGGATCGGGTTGCTGGCGGCGGGGCTGCGCAACCGCTGCAAGATCCTGGCCGAACAGGGGCTGGCCCGCATGACCGAACAGTTCCGGTTCGAATACCGCGCCGATCAGCACGACCCGCTGGGCCTGCGCGACCTGACCGCGATCCTGAAGGACAACGACCGCAAGCGCGAGGAGGACGCGGTGATCTTTGCCTTCCTGCTGCTGTTGTGTTTCGTCTATTTCATCTCGCCGCTGGTGGTGATCGGGGTGATCGTCGCGGTGATCATCGTGGTCCTGATGATCGGCGATCCCGACGCGTTCCGGGTTCTCGGTATCGCCCATGACCGGGCCGAGACGCGGCTGGAACAGGCGTTCCTGTCGCTTCGGGCGGGCGATGACGTGCTGACGCCCCCGGCGCTGCGCACGGCCAAGAAAAGCGTGTTCCGCGACCGGGCGCGGCGGTTCGGCGATCTCTCGGCGCGGGTGCGGCGGACGCAGGCGCGGCTGCGGCTGACCCAGGACATGGCGCTGGCGGTGGCTTTCCTGGTGATCTTTTCCGCCTATGCCTTTCCGATCGCGGCCGGGTTCCAGAAACTGTCGATCGCCACCGCGGATTCGCTGGTGTCGGTATCGCTGTTTTCCGTGGCCCCGGTGATCATCCTGCTGTCGATCTCGAAATCCGCGGTCGCGTTGGCGCTGATCCTCAGCCGCCGGATCGCCGCGATGGGCAAGGGGTAGGGCGGCAGCCCCGCCTGCCGGAGACGAAAACGGCCAGCGGTGCCCCGCTGGCCGTTCATTCATGCCGGATCGCCGGGTCGCCGGATCGTCAGGCGGCCTTGGCCTCGGGCGCGAAGCGGCGATAGAAGCTCTGGCCCTTCTCGGCCATCTCGCGCAGCAGCGGCGGGCAGGCGAAACGGTCGCCGAATTTCCCGGCCAGCTGGTCGCAGCGTTCCGCCGCATAGGCCGCGCCGATGATGTCGAGCCAGCTCAGCGGACCGCCGGACCAGGGGGCAAAGCCCCAGCCCAGGATGGCGCCCACATCGGCTTCGCGGATATCCTCGATCACGCCTTCTTCCAGCGCGCGCACCGCTTCGAGCGCCTGGCTGAACATCAACCGGTCCTGCACCTCCTGCAGCGCAGGCTGTTCTTCGGCCAGCGGGTATTTGTCCAGCAGCCCCTTCCACAGGCCCAGGCGCTTGCCGTTCTCGTCATAGTCGAAATAGCCCGCCTTGGCCTTGCGTCCGAGCCGGCCCAGATCTTCCATCCAGAACACCAGGTTGTCGGCTTCCGAGGCGGGGTATTCGTTGCCCATCGCCGCCTTGGTCGCGCGGGTGATCTTGGCCGCCAGGTCGATCGATGTCTCGTCGCCCAGCTGGATCGGACCGACCGGGAAACCGAGCTGCCGCGCGGCATTGTCGATCAGCGCCGCCGACACGCCCTCGGTCACCATGCGCGCCGCTTCGTTGCCATAGGGGATGATGCAGCGGTTGGCATAGAAGAACCGCGCATCGTTGACGACGATCGGCGTCTTGCGGATCTGACGCACATAGTCGAGCGCCTTGGCGACCGCGCGGGGGCCGGTTTGCTTGCCCTTGATGATCTCGACCAGCAGCATCTTCTCGACCGGCGAGAAGAAATGGATGCCGATGAACTGCTCCGGCCGGCTGGACGCCTTGGCCAGCCCGGTGATCGGCAGGGTCGAGGTGTTCGATGCAAAGATGCAGTCCTCGGGGATGATCGCCTCGACCTTCCGGGTCATCTCGGCCTTGACCGCGGGATCCTCGAACACGGCCTCGATGATCAGGTCGCAGCCCTTCAGCTGCTCGAGCTCCGCCGTGGCGGTGATGCGCGACAGCATCGCCTCTTTCTTGTCCGCCGTCACCTTGCCGCGTTTCATGCCCTTGTCGAGATAGGTTTCGGTATAGGCCTTGCCCTTGTCGGCGGCGGCCTGGTCGCGGTCGACCAGCACGACCTCGATACCCGCCTGCGCGCTGACCAGCGCGATGCCCGCGCCCATCATGCCGGCGCCCAGAACGCCCAGCTTGCCGACCCGCTGGTCGTCGATGTCGGCGGGCCGCACGGCGCCTTTTTCCAGCGCCTCCTTGTTCACGAACAGCGACCGGATCATCGCCGACGAGGACGGATCCATCAGCACGTTGGTGAACCAGCGCGCCTCGATCCGCAGGGCGGTGTCGAAATCCACCATCGCGCCTTCATAGACCGCGCTCAGCAGGGCCTTGGCGGCGGGGAAGGCGCCCTGGGTCTTGCCATGCACCATGGCGCTGGCGCCGACGAAATTCATGAAACCCGCCGGGTGGTAGGGGGCGCCGCCGGGCATCTTGTAGCCCTTGGCATCCCACGGCTTGACCAGATCCGCGTCCTTCGCGGCCAGCACCCAGTCCTTCGCCGCGGCAACCGGGTCGTCGGCGACCTCGTCGATCAGGCCGGCCGCCTTTGCCTTGTCGGGGGCCACCAGCTTGCCTTCGAGCAGGTAGGACGAGGCGCCCAGCAGGCCCAGCTTGCGCACCAGCCGGGTGGTGCCGCCCGAGCCGGGGAAGATGCCCAGCAGAATCTCGGGCAGGCCGATCCTGGCCTTGGGGTTCGAGGTCATGAAGATGCGATGCGTGGCCAGCGGCAGTTCATAGCCGATGCCCGCCGCGGTGCCGTTGACCGCCGCCGCGATCGGCTTGCCGCCCTTGTTCGTCTTGGCGTCCATGCCCGCGCGTTCGATCTTGCGCAGCAGGTGATGGCCGTTCATCGTGAACTCGAACAGGCCGCTGGCGGCGTCGTCGCCGGCCTGGGACCGGATGTCCGCCAGCACGTTCAGGTCCATCCCGCCGGCAAAGGACCCGTCCTTGCCCGAGGTGATGACGATGCCCTTGACGGCGTCATCGGCCAGCGCGGCATCGATCAGGTCGTTCAGTTCGGCGCCGCCCTGCAGCGACATCACGTTCATCGACTTGCCCGGCACGTCCCAGGTGATGATGGCGACGCCGTCGGCGTCCGTCTTCATGGTGAAATCGGTCATGGTCTTGTCTCCTCAGCGTGCCGCTTACACGCGCTCGATGATCGTGGCGGCGCCCATCCCGGACGCGATGCACAGCGTGGCCAGGCCGGTCTGCTTGCCGGTGCGTTCCAGTTCGTCCAGCAGCGTGCCGATGATGATCGCGCCGGTGGCGCCCAGCGGGTGGCCCATGGCGATCGAGCCGCCATTGACGTTGACCCGTTCCGGGTCGACATCGAACGCCTGCTGGAACCGCAGCACGACCGAGGCAAAGGCCTCGTTGACCTCGAACAGGTCGATGTCGCCGATGGTCATGCCGCTGTCGGCCAGGATCTTCTCGGTCACCGGGACCGGGCCGGTCAGCATGATGGTCGGATCGGTGCCGATCTTGGCGGTGGCGCGGATGCGCGCGCGGGGCTTGAGCCCGTGTTTCTCGCCAAACTCCCTGTTGCCGATCAGCACCGCGGCGGCGCCGTCCACGATCCCGCTGGAGTTGCCGGCGTGGTGGATATGCTCGATCTTTTCCAGGTGCGGGTATTTCATCAGCGCGACCTTGTCGAAGCCGGGCATCTGTTCGCCCATCATCTGGAAGGACGGGTTCAGCGCGCCCAGCGACTGCATGTCGGTCTGCGGCCGCATGTATTCGTCATGATCGAGGATCGGCAGCCCGTTCTGGTCCCGGACCGTGATCACCGATTTCCCGAACCTGTCATCGTCCCAGGCCGCCTTGGCGCGGCGCTGGCTTTCGACCGCCAGCGCGTCTGCCTGGTCGCGGGTGAAACCGTATTCGGTGGCGATGATGTCGGCCGAGATGCCCTGTGGTACGAAATAGGTCTTCATCGCCAGCGACGGATCGACGGCGATCGCCGCCCCGTCACTGCCCATGGCCACGCGGCCCATCATTTCGACGCCACCGGCGATATAGGCCTCGCCCGCGCCGCCCTTGACCTGGTTGGCGGCCAGGTTCACCGCCTCCATGCCCGAGGCGCAGAACCGGTTGATCGCAAGGCCGGGAATGGATTCGTCGAGATCGGAGGCCAGCACCGCCGAGCGCGCCAGGCAGCCGCCCTGTTCCATCACCTGGGTCACGTTGCCCCAGATCACATCCTCGACCGCGTGGCCGTCCAGGTTGTTGCGCTCCTTGACGGCGTTCAGCGTCTGCGCCGACAGGTTGAGGCTGGTCACCTCGTGCAGCGAACCGTCCTTGCGGCCCTTGCCGCGCGGGGTGCGCAGCGCATCATAGATAAAGGCTTCGGTCATTGCTCTCTCCTCAGGCTCGGTCCGACGGATTGCCGGGCATCAGGTCATAGGGGTGTTTCCAGCCGGGCTGATCGCTGATGCGGGACAGCCAGGCGTCGATACGGGGCCATTCGGCACGGTCGAAACCGAACAGTTCGGGATAGTAGAGATAGCCGCAGCAGCTCAGGTCGGCATTGGTCAGCCTGTCGCCGACGATCCAGTCGCGGCCATCGAGATGGGCGTCGAGAATGCCGTAGGCGATCCTGAGCCGTCCCTGGTTGAACGCGATCACCTCGGCCGGGCGTTTGTCCGCGGGCAGGAAATTCATCAGGAACCGGGTCAGGCCCGCCATCGAGCTGAACTTGTGGTTGTCCCAGAGTACCCAGCGCAGGATCTCGCGCCGCTCGGCGGCATCGCGGCCACCGAAACGGCCGGATTTCTCGCTGACATAGTCCTGGATCACGCCGGATTGCGAC
Organism: Pukyongiella litopenaei; assembly: GCF_003008555.2. Lineage (NCBI taxonomy): Bacteria > Pseudomonadati > Pseudomonadota > Alphaproteobacteria > Rhodobacterales > Paracoccaceae > Pukyongiella > Pukyongiella litopenaei. The sequence goes on from NZ_CP027665.1 coordinate 3,634,439, forward strand.
AGTACCGTGTCACCGTCGACGAGCACCGGAACCTCGCCCAGCGCGTTCAGGTCGGCACGGTAGCCGGGTTGGCGGGTTTCACCGGCAAAGAAGTCGACGAAAACCGGTTTCCAGTCCAGCCCGGAAAGCTCGAGTGCCAGCGCCGCCTTGTAGGCGTTTCCGCTTTCTCCGAAGCAGTAGAGTTCGATCGTCATCCGTCATCCTCCCCGATGATCGTGGTCCTGGTGGCACGCGGCGGAGTGGGGGTTTCACACCCCCACACCCCCGTGGAGTTTTTCGGGCAAGATGAAGGGGGCGGAACGTTACGGTTTGTTAACCCTTGTTCGGCAGGATCTGTTCTGCGCGGCAGGCTGGAGAGCCGAGCCGCGTGCAAGGTGAAGCCCCGCCTTCCCGGTTGCTGCCGGGTGCCGCGCCCGGAAGGCGGGGTGGACCGTCCGCCTTCATCTTGCCGGATAAACTCCCGCCGGAGGCTCCCGCGGCCAGCCACGGCGACCGTCATCCGATCATGGGTGGCGCCGGGTACCATTGCGGGGAGGGCGGTGCGGATCAAGCTGGCATTCCCGTGTTGCATCGCTGCGTCAGGTGCTGCGCGCCCCGGCAGCAATGCCGGAGCGCCGCGCGATCAGAAGTTTTCGGCATCCAGGGCCATGACCGTATCGGCGCCGGTCTGGATGCGCGCCAGATGCAGCGCGGTGGCCGGCAGCTGGCGTGCCATGTAGTAGCGCCCGGTCGCGAGCTTCGTCTCGTGGAACGCCGCGTCGGATGTGCCGTTGGCGAGCGCGTCACCCGACGCCTTTGCCATCCGTGCCCACATCAGGCCCAGGCACACATGGCCGAACAGGTGCAGGAAGTCGGTCGACCCGGCCAGCGCGTTATGCGGGTTCTTCATGCCTTGCTGCATGAAATACATGCCCGCCGCCTGGAGATCCTTCGACGCGGCCTTGAGCGGATCGAGGAAATCGCGGTCGAACGCGTCGTCCTGGCCGGCATTGTCCTTGATGAACGACTTGACCAGATCGAAGAAGGCCATCACATGCTTGCCGCCATCCTGCGCCAGTTTGCGGCCGACGAGATCGAGCGCCTGCACGCCGTTTGCGCCTTCGTAGATCATCGCGATGCGGGCGTCGCGGGTGAACTGCGACATGCCCGATTCCTCGATATAGCCATGGCCGCCATAGATCTGCTGGGCCTGCACGGTCATGTCATAGCCCTGGTCGGTCAGGAACCCCTTGATGACCGGGGTCAGCAGCGAAATCAGGCCATCCGCGTCCTTGTCGCCGGCGCGATGCGCCCGGTCGATCAGGGTCGCGCCCCACAGGATGAAGGCGCGTCCGGCTTCGGCAAAGCTCTTCTGGTCCATCAGCGACCGGCGGATATCCGGGTGGACGATCAGCGGGTCGGCCGGGCCGTCGGGGTTCTTGGCGCCGGTCACGTCGCGGCCCTGCAGGCGTTCGCGGGCGTAGTCCAGCGCGTTCTGATAGGCGGCCTCGGCCAGGGCCAGGCCCTGCATGCCGACACCCAGCCGGGCCTCGTTCATCATGGTGAACATGGCGCGCATGCCCTTGTGTTCCTCGCCCAGCAGATAGCCGACGGCGCCGTCATAGTTCATCACGCAGGTCGAGTTGCCGTGGATGCCCATCTTTTCCTCGAGATTGCCGCAGGCGACGCCGTTGCGCGCGCCGAGGCTGCCATCCCCGTTGACCAGGAACTTGGGCACGATGAACAGCGACACGCCCTTGATGCCCTCGGGGCCGCCCGCGATCTTGGCCAGCACCAGATGGATGATGTTGCCGGCCATGTCATGTTCACCGGCCGAGATGAAGATCTTCTGCCCCGAGATCCGGTAGGAGCCGTCATCCTGCGGTTCTGCCTTGGTCCGCATCAGGCCCAGATCGGTGCCGCAATGCGGCTCGGTCAGGTTCATGGTGCCGGTCCATTCGCACGAGACCATCCTGGGCAGGTAGGTGTCTTTCTGTTCGTCGCTGCCATGGGCGAGGATCGCCGAGGCGGCGCCATGGGTCAGGCCCTGGTACATGGTGAACGCCTGGTTGGCGCCCGAGAACATCTCACCCACCGCGGTACCCAGCACATAGGGCATGTACTGTCCGCCATATTCCTCGGGCATGTCCAGCCCGGTCCAGCCGCCGCTCTTGACCTGCTCGAACGCGTCCCGGAACCCGTCGGGGGTGCGCACGACACCGTTCTCGAGCACGCAGCCCTGCCGGTCACCGACCGCGTTCAGCGGCGCGAGCACGTCCGAGCTGATCTTGCCGGCCTCTTCGAGGACGGCGCCGGTGAACTCGGCCTCGAGCTCGTCATAGCCCGGGATGCCGGCCTCGGTGATGTTCAGAACATCATGCAGGATGTACTGGGTGTCCTTGGTGGGGGCGGTGTAACGCGGCATGTCTGTCATCTCCGTGTTCGGGTGGGGGCATCAGCGCGGTGTCCGCGTCTGCATGCACCGGATTGTTATGGTTGCTACTCTGCGGCTTTCTTGTCGTTGGCGTTCGCCTGGATCATCTTTTCGCCCCATTGGAGCTGTTCGCGCAGATCGTCGATCGCCTCGGTCAGTTCCTCGCGCTGGCGTTCCATGTCGGCCAGGCGCTGCTTGGCAATCTCGCAGGTGCGGGCGAGCTGCGTCTGCTGCTGGTCGCCCATGTCGTAGAGCTCCAGCAACTGCCGGATTTCCTCGAGGCTGAAGCCAAAGCGCTTGCCGCGCAGGATCAGCTTCAGCCGGGCGCGGTCGCGACGCGTGAACAGGCGTTTCTGACCTTCGCGGATCGGAAACAGAAGTTCCTTCGCTTCGTAGAACCGCAGGGTGCGCGGCGTCACGTCAAAGGCGTCGCACATCTCGCGGATCGTCATAAGGTCAACCGTCATTTCTCAGAACTCCTCGGTGTCGTCGTAGCGCCAATTGAGGATTGCCGGGACCAGTTACAACACGAGGTGACGTTAACGTAAGCGAAACGCAGCGTCATTCGGCAAATTACCTAAGGTTGGACACAGATGGATGGATGTTGCCAACCGGGGTATCGCCGGATGCACAGCCGGGTCCGCTTCAGAACCGGCCCGGGTCAGTCCGACAGCGACCTGGCCGTGGCATTGCGAAGGTCCTGAAGCTCGGCGAGCGCCTCGTCCAGCTGCGACCGCTGGTTTTCAAGCTCCTTCATCTGCCGGTCGGCCATGTCGACAAAGGTCTGCATCTGCGCGGCATCCCCCTGTTCCTCGCGGATCAGCAACCATTGGCGGATGTCTTCCAGCTGGAACCCGAACCTGCGGCCCCGCAGAATCAGCTTCATGCGCGCGGTTTCCCGCGGCCCATAGAACCGGGACCGGCCTTCGCGGTCGGGTTGCAACAGTTCGATATACTCATAGTAACGCAGCGTACGCGGCGTGACCTCGAATGCGTTGCACATTTCCTTGAACGACAGTCGCGATTCCGTCATCCCCTGATCTCCCGGCGTACTCAACTGGCAATGGCGCAAGCGTAGGGAGAAGGGCAGGGGGTTGCAACCGCCGGGCTTGCCCTTTCAGCGCGCGGTAGCCCATATAGGCGCGGCATTCACAATCGGGCGATTCCGCATGGTCGAAAAAGCAAACCTGGCGAGACAGTTCATCGAAGCGATTCCCCATGCACGGGAACTGGGCCTGAGCCTGGACGAGATCGGGGACGGCATGGCGACCATCTCGATGCCCTATGACGAAAAGCTGATCGGCGACCCCAAGACCGGCGTCATCCATGGCGGCGCGGTCTCGGCGTTGATCGACACCTGCTGCGGGGCGGCGGTGATGAGCCATCCCGCGGCACCGGGCGGCACGGCGACCATCGACCTTCGCATCGACTACATGCGCGCGGCAACGCCCGGTCAGACGATTGCAGCCAAGGCCACCTGTCACCACATCACCCGGTCCGTGGCCTTCGTGCGGGCTGTCGCGCTGGACGGGAACGAGGACATACCGGTCGCCACCGCCACAGCCTCCTTCACGGTGGAGAAGGGATTTTGAGCCGCCGCCGCCCCGAACCCGCACAGGTGGTCGAAGAACGGCGCGATGCCGCGCTCGGCGCGCTGGTCGACGGCGTGCCCTATTGCCGGTTTCTCGGCATCAGCTTCGACCGCCGGGGCGATGAACTGACTGGCGTGCTGCATTTCGACGAAAAGCTGATCGGCAACCCGTTCCTGCCGGCGCTGCATGGCGGGGCGACCGCCTCCTTTCTCGAGGTGACCTCGATCATCACGCTGGGATGGACCAAGCTGTTTCCCGATATCGAGTCGGGCGCGCTCGATCCCGTCCGCGTCGCCGCCGGCGACATGCCGCGCCTGCCCAAGACGATCGATTTCACGGTCGATTACCTGCGGTCCGGCCTGCCGCGCGATGCCTATGCGCGGGCGATGGTTGCCCGGTCGGGGCGGCGCTATGCGTCGGTCCGTGTCGAGGCCTGGCAGGATCAGCGGACACGGCTGTTCGCACAGGCGAGCGGGCATTTCCTGATGCCGCCGCCGGAACGCGGTTCCGGCGATGGCTGAGCTGTCCGCCATCGGTGCCAGCATCACGCATCGCCGGGTTCTGAAGATCGCCGTTCCGATCGTGATCGCGAATGCGACGGTGCCGATCCTCGGGGCGGTCGATACCGGCGTGGTCGGGCAACTCGGGGCCGCCGCGCCGATCGGCGCGGTCGGGATCGGCGCGATCATCCTGTCGTCGATCTACTGGATATTCGGGTTCCTGCGCATGGGCACGGTCGGATTGACCAGCCAGGCGATCGGGGCCGGGGATCACCGCGAGGCCGCCGCGCTGCTGACGCGGGCGCTGATGCTCGGCGCTGGCGGCGGTGCGGCGCTGATCCTGCTGCAGGTGCCGATTTTCTACGGCGCGTTCTTCATCGCGCCCGCCAGCGCAGAGGTTGAAACGCTGGCAAAGGGTTATCTGTCGATCCGCGTCTGGTCCGCGCCCGCCGCCATCGCCATTTTCGGCATCACCGGCTGGCTGATCGCGCAGGAACGCACGCGCGCGGTGCTGGCGATGCAGCTCTGGATGAACGGGCTCAACGTGCTGCTCGACCTCTGGTTCGTGCTCGGGCTGGACTGGGGCGTGAACGGGGTGGCGCTGGCCACGTTCCTGGCCGAATGGTCGGGGCTGGCGCTGGGGCTCTGGCTGTGCCGCGGCGCGTTCCGCGAACCGGCCTGGCGCGACTGGGCGCAGGTGTTCGATTCGTCACGGCTGCGGCACATGCTGTCGGTCAATGGCGATATCCTGATCCGCTCGATGCTGCTCGAGGCGATCATGGTCTCGTTCCTGTTCATCGGGTCCGGGTTCGGCGACGTGACCCTGGCCGCCAACCAGGTGCTGCTGCAATTCCTGATGATCACCGCCTATGCGATGGACGGGTTCGCCTTTGCCGCCGAGGCGCTGGTGGGCAAGGCGATGGGCGCCCGGCGCAGGTCGGAACTGCGCCGCAGCGCCGTGCTGACCAGCATCTGGGGGGCGATCGTGGCGGTGACGCTGTCGCTGGCCTTTGCCCTGCTGGGCGGGGCGGTCATCGACCTGATGTCGAAATCGGCCGAGGTCCAGGCCGAGGCGCGCGTGTTCCTGGTCTACATGATCTTTGCCCCGGTCCTGGGCTGGGCCGCCTGGATGCTGGACGGCATCTTCATCGGGGCGACCGCGACGCGGGACATGCGCAACATGATGCTGGCCAGTTCGCTGGTCTATGTCGCCGTCGTGGTTCTGCTGGTGCCGGGGCTGGAAAACCACGGCCTGTGGCTGGCCTACCTGGTGTCCTTCGTGGTCAGGGGCGTGACCCTGGCCTTGCGCTACCCGGCGCTGGAATCGCGGGCCGCGCCGGCCTGACGCGCCTCAGGCCAGCGCCAGAACGATCACCCCGGTCAGGCAAACCGCCGCCCAGACCAGCCGCCGGGGCAGGTCGCCTTCGCCCAGCAGCAGGCTGCCGGCCAGAACGCTGAGCAGAACCGAGGTTTCGCGCACCGGCGCCACATAGGTCACCGGCGTGAAGGTCATCGCGTAGAGCACAAGGACATAGGCCATCGGGTTCAGGATCGCGATGGCCACGACCGCCCCGCGATGCCCGGTCCAGAGGGCGCGGACGGTTGCCCGGCGCCGCCAGGCGACCGGCGCCAGCAGCGTTGCCCGGCCCAGATGCGACGCATAATCCAGCAGCAGCGGCGACACGGCGAGGGTGGCGACGGTCCAGGCATCCCAGGCGGTGTAGCTGCCGATGAACAGCCCCGCCGCCAGCCCGAACCCCAGCGATGCCCCGGCATGGGCCCGACGCGAGCGGCGAAACCCGCCGGTCAGCATCAGGACGCCGATAACGATGATCGCGCCACCCAGCGCGATCTGTGGTGTCACCGCCTGGCCCAGGAAAATGGCGGCAAAACTCACCGACAGCACCGGGCCGCTGGCGCGCGCGGTCGGATAGACCAGCGACAGGTCTCCTTTGCGATAGCCGGTCTGGAGCAGCAGGAAATAGCCCAGATGCAGCAGCACGCTGACCGCGATGGCAAACAGGTCCAGCCCGCCCATCCGGTCCAGCCCGCCCAGGCCGAACCACGCCACCACCGGGGTCCAGATCGCCAGCGCGAGAACCGAAAACAGCCAGACCAGTTCCGGCCCGGCGTTCAGCCGTTTCACCAGCAGGTTCCACCCGGCATGACAGACCGCCGCGGTCAGAACCAGCGCAAGCCCGGCGGCTGTCATGGGGATGTTCCGGCGCGGCCGGCACAGAAAACAGGCGCCGGGAACGGGTCACCGGCGCCTCTGGATGGGTAGGACTGGCGTGTCTGGCTCAGGACGCCTTGGTGCCTGCGGCCGGGGCCATGGCCGGGCTGATCCCGGCGGGCTTGGGCTGCTGGGCGTTGTTGCTCAGCGGGTCGTCCTGACGCTGCACCGAGCCTTCGAAATGCGCGCCCGATTCGATGGCGATCGTCTTGTGGATGATGTCGCCCTCGACCCGCGCGGTCGCGGTCAGGCGCACTTTCAGGCCCCGCACGCGGCCCACCACATGGCCGTTCACAACCACGTCGTCGGCGGTCACTTCGCCCCGGACGGTGGCGGTCTCGCCGACGGTCAGCAGATGGGCGCGGATGTCGCCGTCGACATTGCCCTCGACCTGGATATCGCCGGTCGTCTTGATGTTGCCGGTGATGTGAAGGTCCGACGACAGGACCGATGCGGGCGGTTTGGGTTTGCTCATGCCGGGCTTTGCATCGGGGGTCACCGGCGCCGGTTTCGACGCTGCCTGGGCGTCATCGGTCGGTTTCGATCCGGGCTCGTTTATTTTGCTTTTCGAAAACATCTCTTGCAGCCTTGATATAGGTCATCGGGTTCACAGGTGCCCCGTTCACGCGGACTTCATAGTGGAGATGCGTGCCGGTGGACCGTCCGGTGTTACCCATATCACCGATGTGATCGCCGCGCGATACCCTTTGGCCCTTTTTGACGCGGATGTTGGACAGGTGGGCATAGTAGGTTTCGGTGCCGAATTCATGCTGGATGCGGATCAGCCGGCCATAGCCCGATTGCCAGCCCGCATGGGTCACGACACCCTCGGCGGTGGCAAAGACATCGGTGCCGTGGGTGCCGGCGAAATCCGATCCCTTGTGCAGCCGCCGGCCGCCGGTCTTGGGGTCGCGGCGATAGCCGAAACCGCTGGTGTAGCGCACCGATGCGTGCACCGGCATTGCGAACGGCACCTTGTCCGCGGCCATGCGATAGAGGTTCAGTTCGTCCATCTGGTCGAGGATCCGGTTCACGCGAAGCTCGTCGGCGCTGGGTTCCTCGCTGCGCGTCGAGAAGGTGATCGGGGTCAGGGGGCCGCCCTGTCCGTCATAGGCCTTGCGGATCTGTTCGAGGATGCGGTCAGGGGCCATGCCTGCATCGCGGAACAGCTTGTCCAGCGGTTCGACCGAGATCGCCATCGCCTCTTCGAGCTGGCGGAAGATCTGGTCGTTCCGCTCCTGCATCAGCTTGATCTCGAGCTCGAGCTCGTCGCGCGCATCCAGCGCGTTGCGGGCATCGACGAGAACCTGGTCGCGTTCCTGCGCCGTGTCGGCCAGCGCATCGGCCATCAGCGCAACCGACTCGGGATCCGCGCCCGTCGCGACCGAACCGTTCGCGCCGTTGGCGTCATCGGTCTGCAACTGCGTCAGCTCGTTCTTGATGGTTTCCCGGTCCTGCATCGTCTTGCGCAGGGTGGACTGGATCACCTCGATTCCGGTTTCCAGTTCTTCGCGCCGGGTTTCCGAATCCAGCAGGACCGACTGCATCACCGAGATCTGCGCCAGCGCGGCGTTGAACCGTTCCTGCGCCGCCGCCGCTTCGGCCGCGCGCGAATCCCGTTCGCCTGCCAGCGCGTTCAGCCGTTGCTGAAACGTCTGCTGATCGCGCCGGGCCTGTTCGCGGAAATTGCCCGACCCGATGCTGTCCATCAACAGGACTGCCGTGGCCACGATGGCCCAGCTGACGACCGCCGTAACGCCGACGGCGGCAATGGCCTGGGTGGAGGATCGGAGACGAATGAACCGCGTATCGGAATCTGATTTCAGGAACAGGCGGCGTTCGGGAAAGACACGTTCCAATGCCTGGTGTGCCCGGATTACGATAGGTGTGCGCATACGCCCTCGGACTTCGGTTTTTTCTATTGCGCAGGAAAGACTGCTGAACCGCTCACTCAAGAAACCTGCAGTGACAACTCTGGTTGGCAGGGTGGTTAGCGTGGCTGGGAGAGCGGGGCAAGTTGCCGAAACCCGGACCTCCCCATTTCCGGCGAAGAGATGCCGTGACGATCGGCAAGAATACGCCGATCCGACCGGATTCCTTAACACTATTCGCGAAAGATCGGCTTTTCAGCCCCGTCCCGGCTGCGACATTTCGTCAGCCAGGGGCCAGTAGAAGTCGGGCGGCAGGCCGGCCTCGGCGCGCTTTTCCTCGTTGAAGGGCGGCTTCAGCGCGCCGTGGAAATAGCGCCGCACCAGGGCGTGGAACACCTCTTTCGGGTCGTGATCCTCGCGGCCGCACAGGAAGTGGAACCACTTGGACCCATAGGCCACATGATGCACCTCCTCGGCATAGATCACGTCGAGCGCGGCCACCGCATCGCCCTGTCCGGCCTTGCGGAAAATCTCGATCATGCCGGGGGTGACATCCAGTCCACGCGCCTCGAGCACCATCGGAACGACCGCCAGCCGTCCCATCAGGTCGTCACGCGTGTCCTCGGCGGCCCGCCACATGCCCGCATGGGCGGGCATGGCGCCGTACCGGCTTCCGGCGGCTTCAAGGCAGTCGCACATCAGGTTGAAATGCTTCGATTCCTCGTCGGCGGCCTTTACCCAGTCATCGTAGAATCCCATCGGCATCGGGACATGGGCGAAACGGGCGATGATATCCCAGTGCAGGTCCACCGCGTTCAGTTCGATATGCGCGACGGCATGCAACAGCGCCACCCGCCCCGCGGCCGAACCGGGGCGGCGGCGCGGCACGTCGCGTGGCGACAGCAATTCAGGCCGGTCGGGCCGGGCCGGATGCAATGGCGGATCGGCCCGGCCGACGGGGATGGGTGTCGCGCCGGGATCCCGCGATGCCGTCCACGCCGCCGCGTATCGGCGCGACAGCGCGGTTTTCGCGCGCCCATCCGCCGTGGTCAGCACCTCGGTCGCCATCTGCGCCAGTGACAGCGTCACGATTCGCGCACCGCCTCGAGCACGGCCTCGACATGGCCGGGCACTTTCACCTTGCGCCATGCCCGCGCGATCCGGCCCTCGGCGTCGATCAGGAAGGTGGCGCGTTCGATGCCCATGAAAGTCTTGCCATACATCTTCTTTTCGACCCAGACGCCGTAATCCTCGCAGGTGGTCGCGTCGGCATCGGAGACCAGCGTCACGGTCAGGTCATGCCGGGCGACAAAGCGGTCATGGCTGGCGAGATTGTCCTTTGAAATGCCGATAACGGTCGCACCGGCGGCGTCGAAGTCACCGAGGCGCGCGGAAAATCCGACCGACTCGGTGGTGCAGCCGGGCGTGTTGTCGCGGGGATAGAAATAGAGCACCACCTTGCGTCCGCGAAGGTCGGACAGGCGAAGGGTGCCGCCACCGGTGCGCGGCAGGTCGAAATCGGGGGCGAGAGAGCCGGGTTCGAGCATGAAACCTCCTTCCGGTTGGCAGGTCAGGGGTTTCATACTAGACCGCCACGGGCAAGATGAAAGACATGCACCCGCTGGACCCCGAAGACCGGAACGAACTCCCCGTGCGCCGCCGCCGCGCGTTGCGCCGCGGTCTGGTTGCGGGTCTGGCCGTGCTGGCGCTGTTTGCCGCGCTCGCCGTCGCCGCGCTGTCGCTGCCGGGGCGGGCGATCACGGCGCCTGACTGGCTGATGACGCGGCTCGAGGCGCGGGCCGAACGCAATCTCGGCGGGCTCGGGTTGGATTTCGGCGAGGCGACCTTGGTGGTCCGGCACGGGTGGCGACCGGCGGTGCGATTGCGCGACGTGGAACTGTCCGCCGCGGACGGCACCCGGGTGGCGTTGCTGGAACGGGCCCGGATCAGCCTTTCGTTGCGGCCCCTGCTGCGCGGGCGCATCCTGGCCAAGCAGATCGATCTCGGCGGTCTCAACGTGGTCCTGCGGCGCGATGCCGGCGGCAACCTGTCGCTTGCGTTTGGTGAAAACGCCGCACCGGTGGACCAGGCCCGCAACCTGCCGGCCCTGATCGAGGACTGGGACGGGGTGCTGGATGGGCAGCCCTTTGCCGCGCTGACGCAGGTTTCGGTGCAGGGGGTCCGGTTGCGGCTGGAAGATGCGCGCGTCAATCGGCACTGGACCCTCGATGACGGGCGGCTGCAGCTTGACAAGGACGGCGCCCGGTTGCGGCTGGCCGCCAGCTTTGCCGTTCTGTCGGGTGGCCGTGTCAGCACGGTCGAGGCCAATTACGCCAGCCGCATCGGCGATCTCGCCGCCGAGTTCGGCGTGTCGTTCAGCGATGTGGACGCGCCGGACATCGCCGCCCAGAGCCCGGTCCTGGGATGGCTCGACGTGCTGCGCGCGCCGATATCCGGCGCGTTGCGCGGAAGCGTCGATGGCAGCGGTTCGGCCGGCCCAGTTTCGGCCACGTTGCAGATCGGCGCCGGGGCGCTGCAACCCACGGACGCCACCCGCCCGGTGCCGTTCTCCGGGGCGCGCGGCTATTTCACCTTCGATCCGCGGATCGGGACGCTGGTCTTTGATGAATTGTCGGTCGAAAGCGACTGGATCACCGGACGCGCCGACGGCACCGCGATGCTGTCGGGCATCGAGGCCGGGGCGCTGAGCGGGCTGGACGGGCAGTTCACGTTCCGGGGGCTGCGGCTGAACCCGGATGACCGCTATGACGAGCCGCTGGATCTGGACGGCATGACCGCCGATTTCCGGCTGGACCTGAACCCGTTCCGGCTCACGCTGGGCGAGGCGCTGGTGACGACGCCGCACGAACGGTTGCGGGCCTGGGGGGTGCTGGATGCGAACCCGGAGGGCTGGCAGCTGGCCCTCGACGCGGAGATGGGCCACCTGGCGACGGATCGGCTGCTGGTGCTCTGGCCGCAGCGCGTGGCGCCGAAACCACGCCGATGGGTCGAGACGAACCTGCATGCGGGCGATCTGAGCGATATCGATTTCGCGCTTCGTCTGGCGCAGGGAAACCGGCCCGTGATCCACGCCGATTTCGGGTTCAGCGATGTCACCGCGCGGGTCCTGAAAACCCAGCCGCCCGTCACCAACGGCACCGGCACGGCGAGCCTGACCGGAAACCGGTTCGTCGTCTCGGCGACGGGAGGACAGATCACGGCCGACCAGGGCGGCGCGCTGGATATCGCGGGCACCTCGTTCATCGTTCCCGATGTGGCGGTCAAACCCGCGACCCCCGGGCTGGTGCGGCTGAAGGCCGACGGGCCGATCACCGCCGTCCTGTCGCTGCTGAACCGGCCGCCATTGTCGGTCATCGACAAGACGCCGCTGCCGGTCGACATGGCCGATGGCCGCCTGCGCGCCGAGGGAACCATCGCCTTCCCGATGAAAAAGAAGGTGCCATTCGAGGACCTGGAGTTTCACTTCTCCGGCGATCTGACCGGGCTGCGATCGGATGTGCTGGTGCCGGGGCATGAGGTGAGCGCGCGCGCCCTTCGGATCGAAGGCAATCAGGACGCGGTGCGGATCGAGGGCGACGGGCTGATCGGTGAGCTGCCGGTCCGGGTGGCCTGGCGGCAACCGCTGGGCAAGAGCGCCGCGGGGCAGGGCAGCACCCTCACCGGCACGGTCGAGCTGTCCGCGCGCACCGTCGATACGTTCAGGCTCGGTCTGCCGCCGGGGTCGGTGGCCGGCAAGGGGCAAGCGACATTCGCGCTGGATCTGAAACCCGATACGCCGCCCGAGCTCGCGCTCAGTTCGGACCTGCGCGGGGTGCGGCTGTCGCTGGGCTCGCTGGGCTGGTCGAAAGCCGCCGACACGGCCGGCCGTCTGGACCTGTCCGCCAGGCTGGGCGACCGGGCCCGCGTCGACCGGCTGGAACTGGAGGCCGCCGGGCTATCGGTGGCGGGGCGGGTGACCACGCGGACCGGTGGCGGGCTGGACCGCGCCGAGTTCGACCGGGTCAGGCTGGGCGGATGGCTGGATGTGCGGGCGGAACTGGTGGGGCAGGGCAACGGGCCGCCGGTCATCCGGGTGCATGGCGGGCAGCTGGACCTGCGCCGCGCCAGTTTCGGCCGTGGCTCGGGGACCGGAGCATCGGGGCCGCTCGATGCGGCGCTGGACCGGTTGCAGGTCACCGATACCATCGCGCTGACCGGGTTCACCGGGAACTTCGTCACCACAGGCGGCCTGTCGGGGCCGTTCCGGGGGCGCATCAATGGCGGGGCGGCGGTGACCGGCCGGATCGCGCCGCAGGCCGGGCGCAGCGCGATCCACCTGAAATCGGACGATGCCGGCGGCGTGTTCCGCGATGCGGGCATCCTGCGCAACGGGCGCGGCGGCGAACTCGACCTGACCCTGACCCCGGCCAGCACGCCCGGCGAATTCAATGGCCGCCTGGCGGTGCGCGACACGCGGGTGCAGGATGCGCCTGCGATGGCCGCGCTGCTTAATTCGATAAGCCTGGTCGGGCTGCTCAACGAATTGTCGGGCCAGGGGATCCTGTTCGGCAATGTCGATGCGCGGTTCCGGCTGGGCCCGAGGCAGCTGACGCTGTTCGAAAGCAGCGCCACCGGCGCGTCGATCGGCCTGTCGATGGATGGGATCTATGATGTGGTCAACGGACGGCTGAACATGCAGGGTGTGGTCTCTCCGATCTACATGCTGAACGCGGTTGGCGCGCCGCTCAGCCGCAGGGGCGAAGGGCTGATCGGTTTCAACTACACGCTGACCGGGGCCGCGGCGTCGCCGAATGTCAGTGTCAATCCGCTCTCTGCGCTGGCGCCCGGTATCCTGCGCGATCTGTTCCGGGGCGCGCCGCCGCCCTCGGACGGCAGCCCCGCGCCGCAACCGCGCCGCCGCCCGCGAACGCCGTCGGACGACCCGGCCGGCGGTCGCTGACGCCGGCGCCAAGTCAGCGCTGGCCAAGCCGCCCGACTGATCCTATAGCGCCCCCATGAAACTGAGCGATTTCGATTACCAGTTGCCGGACCGGCTGATCGCGACGCGGCCTGCGTCGCCGCGCACATCGGCGCGGCTGCTGGTGGCCGAGGGCGACGCGATCGCGGATTCGGCGGTGCGCGACCTGGGCCAATGGCTGCGCCCCGGCGACCGGCTGGTGCTGAACGACACCCGCGTGATCCCGGCGCGCCTCGACGGGCGCCGCTGGCGCAGCGGGCCGCAGGGGCGCACATCCGCTCATATCAGCGTCACCCTGCTCGAGCCCTGTGCCGATGGCTGCTGGACCGCGCTGCTCAAGCCGCTGAAGAAACTGAAACCGGGCGAGACCATCGAGTTTGCCGCCGGGCTGGCTGCGCAGTTCGAACGGGTCGAGGACGGGCAGGCGCATCTGCGGTTCAACCTCGCCGGCGACAGTTTCGACGAGGCGCTGTTACAGGCGGGCGACATGCCGTTGCCCCCCTATATCGCCGCCCGGCGCGCCGCCGATGACCGGGACCGCACGGATTACCAGACCGTCTGGGCGCGCAACCCCGGCGCGGTCGCGGCCCCCACCGCATCGCTGCATTTCGATGATGCGCTGCTCGATGGCCTGCGGGCGCGGGGGATCGATTTCACCCATGTCACCCTGCATGTCGGCGCGGGCACCTTCCTGCCGGTCAAGGTCGAGGACGTGACCACGCACCGGATGCATGCCGAATGGGGCGAGGTGAGCGAAGCCGCCGCCGCCGAGATAGCCGCGACCCGCGCCGCGGGCGGGCGCGTGATCCCGGTTGGCACCACCGCCCTGCGGCTGATCGAGACCGCGGCGCGGGGCGGCGCCATCGCGCCATGGCGGGCCGAGACCGACATCTTCATCTATCCCGGCTTCGAGTTTCGGGTGACCGACGCTCTGATGACCAATTTTCACCTGCCTAAATCGACCCTGCTGATGCTGGTATCCGCGCTGATGGGTCAGGATCGCATCCGCGCGATCTATGATCACGCGCTGCGGCGCGAATACCGGTTCTTTTCCTATGGCGATGCCTCGCTGCTGGTGCCCGATCCGGCGCCGGGCCGCTAGAAGATACGAAAGCGACGGCTTTTTGTCGTAGACTGACCCGGCAGGATGCGGGCGTGATCTGCTAGCAGGCGGGCAGGGAGCGGATGGGCGGCAAGAGGAATGGCGGATGTTCCAGGTTCTGGGAAGCGCATGGGCGCTGCTCTTGGGGATGATGCTGCTGATGGTCGGCAACGGGCTTCAGGGCACGTTGCTGGGCGTGCGCGGCGAGATCGAGGGCTTTTCGACCTTCGAGATGTCCATCGTCATGTCCTGCTATTTCGTCGGCTTTCTGGGCGGGTCGCGGCTGGCGCCTGATATGATCCGCCGGGTCGGCCATGTGCGTGTCTTCGCGGCCCTTGCGTCGTTCATCTCGGCGGTGATGATCCTCTATCCGGCCTTTACCAACCCGATCGCGTGGTCGCTGGGGCGGGTCGTCATCGGGTTCTGTTTCTCGGGCGTTTATGTGACCGCCGAAAGCTGGCTGAACGATGCCGCCGACAACGAGAATCGCGGCCAGGCGCTGTCGCTCTACATGATCGTCCAGATGGCCGGCGTGGTCACCGCGCAGGCGCTGCTGCTGGTGGGGGATCCGTCCGGATACGAAACCTTCGTGCTCGCCTCGGTGCTGATCTCGATTTCCTTCGCGCCGATCCTGCTGTCGATTTCGCCGGTGCCGGCCTTCGAGACCACGCAGCCGATGAGCCTGCAGCGGCTGCTGCAGATTTCGCCGTTGGGTTGTGTCGGCATGTTCCTGATGGGCGGCGTGTTTTCGGCGCTGTTCGGGATGAGCGCGGTCTATGGCGCGAAGGTCGGGCTCAGCCTGGTCCAGATTTCGATGTTCGTCGCGGCGTTTTATGTGGGGGCGACGATCTTTCAGTATCCGCTGGGCTGGCTGTCGGACCGCATGGATCGCCGGCTGCTGATCCTCGGGGTCGCGGCCGGGGCGGGGGCGGCATCGGTGACCGCGATGACGCTTGGGGACAATTTCGGGGTTCTCCTGACCGCCGCCATCGTGATCGGCGGCCTTTCGAACCCGCTCTATTCGCTGCTGATCGCGCATACCAACGATTATCTCGATCACCAGGACATGCCGGCGGCCTCGGCCGGGCTGGTGTTCATCAACGGGCTGGGGGCGATCTTTGGTCCGCTGATCAATGGCTGGCTGATGGATGACGGCGTGGTGGGGCCGCAGGGGTTCTTCCTGTTCATGGCCTGCCTGTTGCTGGCGCTGGCCGGTTATGCCGCGTATCGCACCACGCGCCGCCCGGCCGTGCCGCTCGAGGAAACCGGGATCATGACACCGATGGTGCCGACGGGGTCACCCGTTGCGGTTGAGCTGGCCCAGGAATACGCGATCGAAACCGATCTCGATGAACAGGGCGCCGAATTCGAGCGTTAGCGCCCAAAGTCGGAAGGCTGACGCAGGGGCAGGTTTGCAACAGTTTCATGTCATGTCGAAGCTGTTGCAAAAAGTTACTGGTTTGGCTAAGATTCCAGTATTTTAGTGTTGTTAGTTGGGGGGCGTTTAGGAGTGGAGCTATGCTCATGGTTGGCCCTGAAGAAGTACTGAGTTTCTGGTTGGATGACGTGGGGGGCGACAAGTGGTTCGCCCAGGATGCGGCACTGGACGCCGAAATCACCAGTCGGTTCAAGGATGCGTGGGACGCGGCGCGTAGCGGGCAGTTCGGTCTGTGGTTGACCTACCCGAGCGGGGCGCTGGCCTATATCATCCTCACCGACCAGTTTCCGCGCAACATGTTCCGTGGATCGCCGATGGCCTTTGCCACGGATCGGGCGGCACTGGCGGCGGCGAAGGTTTCGGTGGACCGGAAATGGGATCTGCGGATCGACGAACCGGCGCGCAGCCTGTTCTACATGCCGATGATGCATTCCGAGAACCTGTGCGACCAGGAACGCTGCATCCGCCTGATCTGCGAACGGATGCCCGAAACCGGCGCGCAGTATCTCATGCATGCCAAGGCGCATCGCGAGATCATCCGCCAGTTCGGCCGGTTTCCCTATCGCAACGACGCGCTGCATCGCGACACCACGCCGCCCGAGACCGAGTTCGTCACCAATGGCGGTTACGGGCGGACGCTGCGCGAGTTGCGGATGGCAAGCTGACCCGGCCCTGATCCGGCCCTGACCCGACCGGGTCAGGACGTGGGTGAGGGTTCCGGTGCGGTGCAGCCGCGCAGTTCTGCCGCCTTGGCGCCAAAGGATTCGGCGGCGGTCGTGATCGCGTGATCGACCAGCCGTTCCGGAGTGCCGGCCAGGTCCCGGAGGCTGTCGCGCATCTCGTCCAGCTGTGCCTCGATCCGCGCGCTGCTCGCCCCGATCCTGGCCCGCGCTTCCGCGCTCAGTTCGCTGCTGCCGGATTGCAGCGATGCCAGGTCTGCCCGCAGCCCGGCGACCTCGTCGCGAACGGTCTGAATCTCATCGTTCAGGGGCGCGACGATTTCCAGGTTGCTGGCAAAGTCCACCGCGATCCTGTCGACGGTTTTCGACAATTGCCACAGCAGGAACAGGCAGACGGCCGCCAGAAGCAGCGTGGCGTTCAGCAAGGCCAGGACAAGGTTCTTCAGCAATCTGCCCATCGGGCGGCTCCTCGGTTTTCTTCTGCATTCCGTTGCATTGGTAGCGGGTCGTGGCCAAGCTGCAAAGGGCGTCGCGACGCCGGTGGCGGCTGTTTGCCCTGTCCGCCCGCGCCGGCCAGAGGGGGCGTTGATGCTCCCGGAAAAATAGTTTAACGGTAAACTAGTTTTTCGACCGCCAGACCCAGAGGGGGATACCATGTCTTCGAAATCCTTTGACGTTGTCGTGATCGGGGCCGGGCCCGGGGGGTATGTGGCCGCGATCCGGGCGGCGCAGCTCGGGTTGCGCACTGCCGTGGTCGAGCGGGAACATCTGGGCGGCATCTGCCTGAACTGGGGCTGCATCCCGACCAAGGCGCTGCTGCGGTCCGCCGAGGTGTTTCACCTGATGCACCGCGCCAAGGATTTCGGCCTGAAGGCGGAGGGCGTGGGATATGATCTGGATGCGGTGGTCAAGCGGTCGCGCGGTGTGGCCGGGCAATTGTCGGGCGGGATCGGGCATCTGCTGAAGAAGAACAAGGTCACCGTGGTGATGGGCGAGGCGACGATCCCTGCAACAGGCAGGGTCGCGATCAAGACCGACAAGGGCACCGAGGAGTTGACGGCGAAGAATATCGTTCTGGCCACCGGTGCGCGGGCGCGGGAGCTGCCGGGGCTGGAGGCCGATGGCGATCTGGTCTGGACCTACAGGCACGCGCTGCTGCCGCCGCGGATGCCGGGCAAGCTGCTGGTCATCGGCTCGGGCGCGATCGGGATCGAATTCGCGAGCTTCTTCAACACGCTGGGCGCCGACACCACCGTGGTCGAGGTGATGGAGAGGGTGCTGCCGGTCGAGGACGCCGAGATCTCGGCCTTTGCCAGGAAGGCATTTACCAAGCAGGGCATGACGATCATGGAAAAGGCCATGGTCAGCCGGCTCGATCGCGGCAAGGGCAAGGTCACCGCGCATATCGACCGGGGCGGCAAGGTGGAGAAGCATGATTTCGACACCGTGATCTCTGCCGTGGGCATCGTCGGCAACACCGAGGGTCTGGGGCTGGAGAAGCTGGGCGTGACGGTCGACCGGACGCATGTGGTGGTAGATGAGTTCTGCCGCACCGGCGTCGACGGGCTCTATGCCATCGGTGACATCGCGGGCGCGCCCTGGCTGGCGCACAAGGCCTCGCATGAGGGCGTGATGGTGGCGGAACTGATCGCCGGCCGGCACGCCCATCCGGTGCGCCCCGAATCGATTGCCGGCTGCACCTATTGCCATCCGCAGGTGGCCTCGGTGGGCTATTCCGAGGCGAAGGCCCGCGAGCTCGGCCACGAGGTCAGGGTCGGCCGGTTCCCGTTCATAGGCAACGGCAAGGCGATTGCGCTGGGTGAGCCCGAGGGGCTGGTCAAGACCGTGTTCGATGCCAAAACCGGCGAGTTGCTGGGGGCGCATATGATCGGGGCGGAGGTGACCGAGATGATCCAGGGCTATGTGGTCGGGCGCACGCTGGAAACCACCGAGGCCGAACTGATGCAAACGGTGTTCCCGCATCCGACCCTGTCGGAGATGATGCATGAAAGCGTGCTCGACGCCTATGATCGGGTGATCCACATGTGATGCAATGCGGGGAGCGCCCTGGCGGGCGCTGTCTCCGGCGGGGATATTTCCGGCAAGAGGAAGGGGCGGGCCTAAAGCAGGTCGAGCAGCCGTTCCGGCGGCCGCCCGATGATCGCCCGGTCGCCCAGGATGGCCAGCGGGCGTTCGATCAGGATCGGGTGTGCGGCCATCGCGTCGAGCAGGGCGTCATCGCTGCTGTCACGGGTCAGGCCGAGATCGCGAAACACCTTTTCGCCGGTGCGAATCATGTCGATTGGGGCGAGCCCCAGCGCCGCGCGCGCGGTTTCGATCTCGGCGCGCGTGGGCGGGTCGTCCAGGTAGCGGCGCACGGTCAGAGCGGCGGCGCGGTCTTGCAGCAGCGCCAGCCCGGCGCGGGATTTCGAGCAGCGCGGATTGTGCCAGTAGTCGATCATGTCCAGTCTCCGGTTCCGGTGCCGACCGCGTCGGCGACCGTTTCAAAACCGTCACGGGTCAGCAGGGTTTCCAGCCCGGTCGCAATGCGGGCCGCCAGCGAGACCCCGTGATAGACCATCGCGGTGTAAAGCTGCAGTGCCGATGCCCCGGCCCGGATCTTGGCATAGGCCTGGTCGGCCGACCCGATGCCACCCACGCCGACCAGCGGCACCCGGCCTTCGGTCAACCGATGGAGCCGGGCCAGCACGCGGGTCGATTTCGCGAACAGCGGCGCCCCCGACAGGCCGCCGGTTTCATCCACGTGGGGGCCGTGTAGCCCGTCGCGGTCCAGCGTGGTATTGGTGGCGATCACCGCGTCGATGCCGCTGTCGAGCGCGATCTCGGCGATATCGGCAAGCTCCGCTTCGTCCAGATCGGGTGCGATTTTCAGGAATATCCGCACCGGGTTCGGCAGCGTGTCGCGCAGTGCGATCACGTCCGCGAGCAGCGCCGACAGCGCCGCCTTGCCCTGCAGGTCGCGCAGTTTCTCGGTATTGGGCGACGACACGTTCACCGTCGCGAAATCGAGATGCGGGCCGCAGCATTCGAGCACGCGGGCGAAATCGGCGGGGCGGTCGGCGCTGTCCTTGTTGGCGCCGAGATTGAGCCCGACGACCGCATCGCGGGGCCGGCCGGCCAGCCGTGCGGCAATCGCCTCCATGCCGTCATTGTTGAAGCCGAACCGGTTTATGGCGGCGCGGTCCGCCGCCAGCCGGAACAGGCGCGGGCGCGGGTTGCCGTCCTGCGGGCGCGGCGTGGCGGCGCCGACCTCGATGAACCCGAACCCGGCGCGGGACAGCGGGGCGATGGCGACCGCGTTCTTGTCGAACCCGGCGGCCAGGCCGACCGGGTTGGGCAGGTCCAGGCCCGCCAGCCGGGTGCGCAGGCGCGGCGACGTGACCGGGCCGGGCGCCGGTGCCAGGCCCAGTTGCAGCGCCCTGAGCGCGAGCCCATGCGCGGTTTCCGGGTCCAGCCGGTGCATCGCCGCCAGTCCGATCCGTTCCGCCAGGCTCATCCGAACATGTCCCCGGTCTCGGCCGGTGCGCAGCGGATCAGGCGCGAGGTTTCGACGGCGGCCTGCCGATGCACCACGGCCTGCCGATAGACCGGATCGGTGACCATTTCGAGAAAGGCATGGGCGGTCGGATAGCGGGCCACGAAGATCTCGTCCCAGGTTTCATCGGCGGGGCCGATCAGCATCGCCTGGAACCCGCCGCGCCAGAGGATGACGGCGCCGAGCCGGGCGATGACCGGTGCGGTTTCGCGGCCGTAATGCGCATAGGCCTGGGCGCCCGTCAGCCCGGCATCGGCCAGCGGGTGATCGGCGGGATAGGCGGCGCGGTCGCGAAACCGCACGAGGTTCAGCATCTCGATGGGCTGGTCGCGGTCGAGCGCCTTGAACGCCTCGAACCGGGCGCGGTCGGGATCGACATGGCGGGTCATGCCATCTCCGGTGGAAAGACATGGGTGCCGTTTTCCAGCGGCAGGGGCCGGGTCCAGACCACGTCGCCCAGCCGCAGGGCCCGGTAGAGATGGGGAAACAGGGCCCCGCCGCGCGACGGTTCCCATTTCAGGGCGTCGCCGCAACGATCGGCATCCACCGCCAGCAGCACCAGCCCGGTCGCGCCGGCGAAATGCCGGGCGGCGGTTTCGGCGGCCTGTGCGGCGGTCGAGAAATGGATGTAGCCATCGGCGAGATCGACCGGCGCCCCGCCGGTTTTGCCCGCCGCCTGCAGCGCCTGCCATTCGTCGGCGCGGAAAATCTTGTAGATCAGCATGGCGCGGTGATGCCGTGGGCGGCGCGGGGAATCAAGCGGCTTTGCCGTGGCGGCCCCGGGTCAGAGGCAAATTGACAGGCGCGGGATTGCATCGCACCATCGCGCCAAAAGCTCACAATGGGAGAAACACCATGCCAACCCGCCTGCTCAGCACCGTCGCCGCGCTGGCCATGACCGCCGGGGCCGCGGCCGCCGACTACACGCTGACGATCCTGCACACCAACGATTTCCATTCCCGGTTCGAGCCGGTCAGCAAATACGACAGCGGGTGCAGCGCCGACGATAATGCCAATGGCGAATGTTTCGGCGGTTCCGCCCGCCTGATCACCGCGATTCGCGAGGCACGGGACCGGGCGGAGAATTCGGTTCTCGTCGATGGCGGCGACCAGTTCCAGGGGTCGCTCTTCTACACCTACTACAAGGGCAAGGTCGCGGCCGAGATGATGAACACGCTCGGCTATGACG
Source organism: Pukyongiella litopenaei (assembly GCF_003008555.2). NCBI lineage: Bacteria > Pseudomonadati > Pseudomonadota > Alphaproteobacteria > Rhodobacterales > Paracoccaceae > Pukyongiella > Pukyongiella litopenaei. Next base: position 3,655,991 of record NZ_CP027665.1, read on the forward strand.
CGATGACCGTCGGCAACCATGAATTCGACGATGGGCCCGAAGTGCTGCGCGGTTTCATGGATGCGGTCGAGTTCCCGGTGTTGATGTCGAACGCCGACGTGTCGGGCGAATCGCACCTGGCCGGCGTCCTGATGAAATCGACGGTGATCGAGCGCGGCGGCGAAAAGCTGGGCCTGATCGGCGTCACGCCGCAGGACACGCCCGAGATCGCCGCGCCGGGGCCGAACATCACCTTTACCGATCCGGTGGGGGCGGTGCAGGCCGAGGTCGACAGGCTGACCGGGGAAGGGGTGAACAAGATCATCCTGCTGTCGCATTCCGGCTATGTCGAAGACCAGCGGATCGCGGCCGGCACCACCGGCGTGGACGTGATCGTTGGGGGGCATTCCAACACCTTGCTGTCGAACAGTTCGGACCGGGCGGCCGGACCCTACCCGACCGTGGTGAACGGGGTGCAGATCGTGCAGGCCTATGCCTATGGCCGGTTCCTGGGCGAACTGAATGTCACCTTCGACGATGACGGCAATGTCACCGCGGCCGCCGGCGAGCCGCTGGTGATGGACGCCGCCGTGGCCGAGGACGAAACCGTCAAGGCGCGGGTCACCGAGCTTGCCGGTCCGCTGGACGAGATCCGCAACAAGGTGGTGGCGGAAAGCGGCGCGGCGATCGAAGGCGACCGGTCGGTGTGCCGGGTGCAGGAATGCGAGATGGGCAACCTGGTCGCGGATGCGATGCTGGACCGGGTGGCCGGGCAGGGGGTGACCATCGCGATTGCCAATTCGGGCGGGCTGCGCGCCAGCATCGACGCGGGCGAGGTGACGATGGGCGAGGTGCTGGCGGTGCTGCCGTTCCAGAACACCCTGTCCACCTTCGAGATCACCGGCCAGGTCGTGATCGACGCGCTGGAAAACGGGGTCAGCCAGGTTGAAGAAGTCAAGGGCCGGTTCCCGCAGGTTGCCGGGCTGAAATTTGTCTGGGATCCCTCGGTGGCGCCGAACGAAGGCCGCGTGCAGGAGGTCCTGGTGGCCGGTCCGGACGGATACGCGCCGATTGATCCGGCGGCGACCTACAAGGTGGTCACCAACAACTTTGTCCGCAATGGCGGGGACGGTTTCAGCATGTTCTCGGGCGACGACAAGAACGCCTATGATTTCGGCCCTGATGTGGCCGATGTGACGGCGGAATACCTGTCGGCGAACGCGCCCTATCAGCCCTATCTGGACGAGCGGATCACGCGCAAGTGACGGTCAGCGGATCTCGGGCCAGAGTTCGGGATCCAGCCCTGCGATGAAGGGCGCCAGCATGTCCGCGTGCTGGCGCCATTTTCCCACCGACCGGGCGTGGACCGGCTGGCGCAGCTGGGTCGCGCTGGCGGTCAGGACCGCGCCGTCCCCCTGTTCCGGATGTGCCATCTGCGGTGTCCATTCCAGCCCGCAATGCCGCGCCATGGCCTGGCTGGCGGCTTGCGGGTCGGTGACCAGAACCTCGTAGCGCAGGTCGAGAATGTCGCCGGGAAAGACGCGGTGCCAGTGGCGCATGGCTTCGGCGAACAGGTTGAAACGGTCTGCCATGGCGGCGAGATCATAGGTATAGGCCAGCGCCGTCCCGTCGAAGATCTCGCGCCACATGGACAGCGCCACGTCGCGCGGATCGCGGCGCAAGCAGATGAAGCGGGCTGCCGGGCAGGCGGTGCGCAGGAACCCCACCAGCCGGTAGTTTTCGGGCATCTTGTCGGTGTAGTGACCCGCGCCGCCGGTACCGGGCAGCGCCGCGCGATCGGCACGGGCAAAGGCGGCCGCCGCCTCGGTATCGAAATCGGCGCCGGTTTCGATCAGCGGCGCCAGCAGCATGCCGGGCGTGGCCCGTTCGCCCATCGCGCGGACATCGCCATGCGCGGCCAGCATCGCTTCGGCCAGCGTGGTGCCCGAACGCGGCAGCCCGAGAATGTAGATGGGCAGCAGGCCCGCCGCGTCCCCGGCGGCCGGGTGCGGCGCGACCTGCATCCCCGGTTCGAACCGGGCCAGACTGCTGCGGATATGGGCGCGGTCGCGGTCGCGGTCATGGGGCAGGCGGGTGGCCATGATCGCGTTGGCGTCGCTCAGGTGTCGCGCCGCCGCGGTGTCGTCCTGTTGCCGGGTTGCGATCCGCGCCGCCGCGAACCCCAGCAATGCGCGGTCCTCCGACCCTTTGGGGGCCGATTTCAGGGCCGCCGCGACCTGCGCCGCGAGGGTGTTTTCATCTCTGTCCCGGCCCAGCGCCGCCAGCCGCTCCAGCGCGCGCGCATGGCGCGGCGCATGATCGAGGATCGCCCGATACTGCACTGCGGCGTCGTCCATCCGGCCCGCGGCCATCAGCTGCGCCCCGAGCGCCAGCCGTGCACCGGCATGGGCCGGGTCGCCCTCCACCGCGCGGCGCGCGAGGGCCAGCGCCTCGTCGTCGCGCAGCAGGCGGGACAGCGGGGCGCATTGGTTGATCATCGCCTCGATGTCGCGGGGGTTGAGGCGCAGCGCCGCCGCGTGGTCCGACACCGCCTCTGCCAGCCGTCCCAGCCGTTGCCGGGCCAGGCCGCGCAGGTTGTGGGCGCGCCCCTGTTTCGGGTCGGCGTCTATGGCATGGCCCGCCGCATCCTCGGCGCCGGCCGCATCGCCCGTGGCCAGGCGGGCCTGCGCCAGCAGATACCAGCCGCCGGCATCGCCGGGCTGGTCGGCGCAGAGCCGCGTCAGCGGTTTCAGCGCCGCCTCGGCCTGGCCGCACAGCACCAGCGTCTGTGCCAGGTTCTTGCGGGCGTCGTGAAACGCGGGATCCAGCGCCAGCGCCTTGCGGAAATAGCCCAGGGCCTCGCGTTGTTGCCCGGCTGATCCCAGCGCGATACCGGCGAGATTGGCAAAGACGGGATTGGACTTGTGCCGCCGCATCGCCGTCCTGGCCGATTTGAACGCGGCCTTGTGGCGGCCCTGCCGCAGCAATTGCAGGATCGCGGCGGGCGTGTCGGGCGAGCGTGGCGGATGCGTCATGGGCTTGGTGTGGCGCGTTCCGCCGGGCAGCGCAAGCCCGACCGCAGCGCGGAAAGGATCGCCGAAACGAAAAGATCCTGCCAGGGCGCGGGCCGTGGCAGGATCCGATGCAGTTTCGGCTGCGTAGGGCGGGTTATTCCCGGTTGCCCAGCAGTTGCAGCAGGAACATGAACATGTTGATGAAGTCCAGGTAGAGGCTCAGCGCGCCCATGATGGCGGCCTTGCCCAGCCATTCCTGATCGCCGGTATGGGCCATCTGCAGGTAGGTGGTCTTGATCTTCTGGGTGTCATAGGCGGTCAGGCCGGCAAAGATCAGCACGCCCAGCACCGAGATCGCGAACATGATCGCCGGCGAGCCGAGGAAGATGTTGATGATCGAGGCCACGATCAGCCCGATCACGCCCATCATCAGGAACGTGCCCATGCCGGACAGGTCTTTCTTGGTCACATAGCCAAAGAGCGACAGGCCCGCAAAGGCGATCGAGGTGACCAGGAACACCTGTGCGATCGAAAAGCCGGTAAAGGCGACGAAGATCCACGACAGGCTGAGGCCCATGACCGCGGCAAAGGCGTAGAAGAACAGCTGCGCCCCGGCAGTCGACAGCTTGTTGATCGCGGCACCGAAGGCAAAGACCATGAGCAGCGGGGCAAACATGACGATCCAGCCCAGGATATTGGGGCTCAGCGTCACCGGATCGCGGAACACGGCCAGCAGTTGCGGGCTGGTGCCGACCGCCCAAGCCACCGCGAAGGTCACCAGCATGCCCACGGACATGGTGCCGTAGACCTTGTTCATGTGGGCGCGCAGGCCCTCATCAATCTGGGCGGTGCGCGCGCCTGCAGCCGTCCGGATTGTGTCGAATTCAGCCATCCATACTCTCCAGTTCATAGTTGGACTGGCCGCCGGCGTCGGCCGGCAGCTCTCCCACAGAATATCGGGGAGGGACGGTGGCAATTCAAGCGCTTCCGCCGGGAAATATGCGGCGAAACCGCCGATATCGGGCTGGGCGCGGAGAAACGGGGCGGCGCGGTTTCAGCGCAGCCAGTGGTCGGGCACGTCCCAGGCCGGCCGGCGTGCCTCCCGCCGGGCTTCGGCCCGGCTGATCCCGATATCGCGCAGAGCGTCGTCGTCGAGACGGGCCAGCGCCCGGCGCTGGTGCCAGAGCGCAAGGCTGCGTCGCAGGAACCCGCCCGCTTGCGGCGTGGCGGCACAAGGACGGGCGCAGCTGTTGGGGGCGGATACGGTCTGTGCCATCTTCAGTCTCCTAAGCGTTCGTGATTCATCATCGCTGTTGAATCAAGTTTCTTGATCAATATGGCCCTTTGCGGTAAATCATCAAAACGAATGATTGTGGTTGATGGCATCAGGAACGGTGATGATACGAAATCTGGACATGACGACGCTGCGCTCCTTCGTGGCCGTTGCCGACAGCGGCGGCATCACCCGTGCCGCCGGTTTCCTGCACCTGACCCAATCGGCGGTGTCGATGCAGATCAAGCGGCTGGAGGACCTGCTGGGGATGGACCTGCTGGAACGCTCGGGCCGGGGTATCTCGCTGACCGCATCCGGAGAACAGCTGTTGGCCTATGCGCGCCGTATGGTGGCGCTGAACGACGAGGTGATGGCGCGGCTGACCGATCAGGCGTTCGAGGGCGAGGTGAGCCTGGGCGTGCCCCATGACATCGTGCATCCGGTGGTTCCGCAGGTGCTGCAACGGTTCAACGCGTCCTTTCCACGGGTCAAGGTGAACCTGGTCACCTCGAACACGCGCGAATTGCGGGCCGCTTTCGCGCGCGGGGCGCATGATCTGATCGTCACGACCGAAGCCGGTGCGGGAGACGGGGCCGAGACGATCCACGAGATGCCGCTGCGCTGGGTCGGGGCGCGCGACGGGTCGGCCTGGCGGCACCGGCCGCTGCGGCTCGCCTTCTGCCGAAATTGCAGCTTCCTGCCGGTGGCGCGGGCCGCGCTCGACGACGCCGGGGCCAATTGGGACATGGCGCTGGACAGCGACTCCGACCGCACGGTCGAGGCCACGATCAGCGCCGACCTGGCGGTCGGCGTGTTGCTGGAAGGCACGCAGCCTTCGCACCAGGAATTGATCGATCACGGCGGCACGTTGCCCGACCTGCCGGTGCAGATGATCAACCTCTACGGTGGTCGAGGGTTCGGCGCGCCATATGTCGAGGAACTCGCCGGGCTGATCCGGCAGGGCTTTGCCGGCCCGCGTGTGCTGTCACGGCGCATGGCGGCAGCGGGTTAGGGGGCAGGGCGTGATGATCACCTTGCCGGTTGACCGGCGCGACCGGAGCAGGTCCAGCCCGTCCTCGACGCGGTCGAGCGGCAGCACATGGCTGACATGCGGTTTCAGCCGGCCCTCAGCATACCAGCCAAAGAGCGTGGCGACGCTGTCGCGAAAGGCCTCGGGCCGGAATTTCAGGTAATTGCCGATATAGACGCCGATCACGTCGAGATTCTTGACCATCAGGTGATTGGCCGGGATCTGCGGCACCTCTCCGCTGGCAAAGCCGATTGCCAGCAGCCGGGCCTCGGGACGGCAGGCCCGGAACGCGGCGCGAAAGGCGTCGCCGCCCACCGCATCATAGACCACGTCCACCCCGCCGAGTTCGAGCAGCCGGGCGCGCAGGTCGTCACCGTCGTCGATCAGATGATCGGCCCCTGCCTCCCGCGCGATCGCGAGCTTGTCGGCCCCGCGCGCATGGGCGATCACCGTGGCGCCCATCAGCTTGCCGATCTCGACCGCCGTCAGCCCGACGCCCCCGGCGGCCCCCGTGACCAGCAGGGTTTCGCCCGGTTGCAGCCGGGCCCGGCGCGCCAGGGCCAGGTGACCGGTGCCATAGGCGACCAGGAATGCCGCCGCGTGTTCGTAGCTCATCGCATCGGGCAGCTTGACCACCCGCGCGGCGTCGAACAGGCCCGCCCCGGCCAGTCCGCCGCATCCGCCGAACACCGCGACCCGGTCCCCGGGCGCAAGTTCCGTAACGTCATCCCCAACCGCCTCGATCTCGCCGGCGGCCTCCATCCCGAGCGTGAACGGCGCCTCGGGGATGTCCTGGTAGCGGCCCTGAATCGTCAGGAGGTCGGCAAAGTTCAGGCCGCTGGCGTGGATGGTCATGCGGACCTGGCCCCGGCCCGGATCGGGCAGGTCGATAGTCGCCAGCCGCGGCGTGCCGCCAGCAGTTTCAATGCGGTAGGCGCGGGTTTGCATGTGAGGAGCCTTCCTGTGATCCCGGTCTCGCCTTGGTAGTCGAACGCAGCGAGGGGTTGAAGGAACAATTCCGCGTGGTAATCTGCGCCCGCCGGCAGAACGTTGGAACAGCTTGGTGTCAGAGGGAAACTTCTGCTCATCTGCGACGATCTTCACCCGAAGGGTGAAACGGCAACCTTGAATTCAACCGAAAAGGGACTAGTATTCTACCACGATGACAATCGGGCGGGTTCAACTCGACCGGGAATTCTGTCATAGCACGAGAAACTAGCACGAAAGAGGGGACCGGGCCCCGACGATCAGTACCCGGAGGGTGACGAGTAGAGTGGAAAGGAGACCCCGATGACCCATCCTGTGGACGTTCATGTGGGCAAGAGAATCCGGCATCGCCGCTGGCTGATCGGAATGACCCAGCAGCAGCTTGCCGGCCAGGTTGGAATCAAGTTCCAGCAGATCCAGAAATACGAAACCGGCGCAAACCGCGTCAGCGCGTCCCGCCTGTGGGATATTGCCGAGGCGCTCGACGTGCCGGTCAGTTTCTTCTTCGAAGGCTTTGACGCGCCGGTATCGGAAGACGAGGCAGCGGTGCCCGCCGAGACCACGGTGCCCGCGGACATCTTGGGGGACAAGGAGGCGCTCGACCTCGTGCGGTCCTATTATGCGATCCCGGAAAACCAGCGTCGGCGCCTGTTCGAACTGGCCCGGGTCCTGAGCGAAGTCGCCTGACCGGGACGGGCGACGGCGCCGCTTGCACCGGCGGCGCCGGAATGGCAGGAACCTGCCATGACACCGAACGCCCTGACAGACATCGAGATCGCGCATGAAATGGCCGACGCGGCGCGCGCGGCCATCCTGCCCTATTTCCGGCATCGCGAACTGACGGCCGAAAACAAGCTGGCCGCCGGTTTCGATCCCGTTACCGCCGCCGACCGCGCCGCCGAACAGGCGATGCGCGCGGTGCTGGCGGCACGATGCCCTGATGACGGCATCTGGGGCGAGGAGTTCGGCCGCGAGGCGGGCAGATCGGGGCGGATGTGGGTGCTCGACCCCATCGACGGGACCCGTGGCTTTATCGCGGGCACGCCCACATGGGGCGTGCTGATCGCGCTGTCCGAAGCAAACGGCCCGGTGCTGGGGGTCATCGACCAGCCCTATACCGGCGAACGGTTTGTCGGGGCACCCGGCATCGCGCATATGACCGGCCCGCATGGCGACTGCGCCTTGTCGACGCGCGCCACCGCCGCGCTGGAAGACGCAATTCTGTTCACCACCTTTCCCGAGGTCGGCACCGGTGTCGAACGCGCGGCTTTCACGGCGGTCGCGGACCGGGTGCGGTTAACCCGTTACGGCATGGATTGCTACGCCTATGCGCTGCTGGCCGCGGGACAGATCGACCTCGTGATCGAGGCGGGGCTGAACGCCTATGACATCCAGGCGCCGATCGCCGTGATCGAGGCCGCCGGCGGTATCGTCACCGACTGGCAGGGCGGGCCGGCTCATGCGGGCGGGCGGGTGCTGGCGGCGGCCAATCGCGACCTGCATCGCGCCGCGCTGGATATCCTGTCGGCCTATTAGGGCGGGCGGCGGCGCGAACCTGCCGATCGCGGCGCCGTGACCGGTGATGCCGGGCGGGGCCGGTTTCTATCCGGGCTTGCGCGGGCTAGGTTCCGGCAGCCGCGAGCCCTTTGCCCTTTTCTGTCGTGGCGCCCTCACACTTCCTCAACCGAATCGGGCCAGAAGACGTCTGGAGAACCGAGATGGCCGAAACCCTGATCCGCAACGCCGACTGCATCCTGACGATGGATGATGCCCGCCGCGAACTGGCCGGGGCGGACCTGCTGATCCGCGACGGCGTGCTGGCGGCAGTCGGACAGGATCTGCACAGCACCGGCGCGGTGGTCGAGGCCCGCGGCTGCGTGGTCACGCCGGGGTTGGTGAACACCCATCACCACCTCTACCAGAGCCTGACCCGCGCGGTTCCCGGCGGGCAGGATGCGCTGCTGTTCGGGTGGCTGAAAACGCTCTATCCGATCTGGGCGCGGTTCGGCCCGCAGGAAATGTTCGTTTCGGCCCAGGTCGGGCTGGCGGAACTGGCGCTGTCGGGTTGCACGCTCAGTTCGGACCACCTCTATCTCTATCCCAACGGGGCGCGGCTGGACGATACCATCGCCGCGGCTGCCGAGGTCGGGCTGCGGTTCCATCCCACGCGCGGTGCCATGAGCATCGGCGAAAGCGCGGGCGGGTTGCCGCCGGACGCGCTGGTCGAGGCCGAAGCCGCGATCCTCGACGACGCGATCCGGGTGATCGACGCCTTTCACGACCCCTCTGCCGGATCGATGTGCCGGGTCGGGCTGGCGCCCTGTTCACCATTCTCGGTCAGCCGCGACCTGATGCGCGACGCGGCCTTGCTGGCCCGCGACAAGGGGGTGATGCTGCATACCCACCTGGCCGAAAATGACGAGGATATCGCCTACTCGCTGGAAACCTTCGGCTGCCGTCCGGGGCAATATGCCGAAGAACTCGGCTGGACCGGCGAAGATGTCTGGCATGCCCATTGCGTCAAGCTGGACACGCAAGAGATTGATCTGTTTTCGAAAACGGGAACCGGCGTCGCGCATTGCCCCTGTTCCAACTGCCGTTTGGGCAGCGGCATAGCACCGGTGCGCGCGATGCGCGATGCGGGGGTCAAGATCGGGCTCGGCGTCGATGGATCAGCCAGCAACGACACCGGGAATCTGGCGGGCGAGGCACGGCAGGCGATGCTGTTGCAGCGGGTGGCGCATGGTGCCGACGCGATGAGCGCGCGCGAGGCGCTCGAGCTTGCGACGCGCGGCGGGGCCGACGTTCTGGGCCGGCCCGATTGCGGGCGCCTGATACCGGGGGCGCGCGCCGATGTGGCGATCTGGGATGTTTCGGGCATCGACAGCGCCGGTAGCTGGGACCGCGCGGCGCTGCTGCTGGCCGGTCCGCAGAAGGTCAGGCACCTGTTTGTCGAAGGCCGCCAGATCGTCGCGGATGGCCAAATCACGACGATCGACCTGCCGCGCGTGATCGAAACCCAGAACCGGCTCGCCCTCGCGCTGAAGGAGAAAACGTGATGCGCCAGCTGTTGCATTGGATTGCCGCCACGCTGTTTCTGGCGTCCCCGGTTGCGGCCAACCCGGCAGCGATCGAGGCGCTCAACGCCTATCGGTCCGCGAAAGGCCGCGCGCCGGTCGCCTATTCCCGCCAGCTCGAGGCCGCCGCGCTGCGCCATGCGCGCGACATGGCCCGCAACAGCTTCGTGTCCCATCGCGGCAGTGACGGATCGTTCATCTCGCATCGGGCGCGGGCGCAGGGGTATCGGTTCTGCTACCTGGCCGAGAACCTGGCGCAGGGGCAGGCGGACCTGGACGCGGTCATGTCGGACTGGGCCGGCTCGGCCGAACACCGCAAGAACATGCTGAGCCGGAAGGCAACGGAATTTGCCCTGGTGCGCGTGGACGGGAATTACTGGGTGATGATGCTGGGCCGACCCGGGTGCCGCTAGCGGCGCCTCAGTAGCGCCAGCCGATCAGGCGGTCGACCGAAAGCGGCCCGCCGCCCTTGATCACCAGGACCAGCAACACCATGATCCACAGCATGCGCTGGTCCATGATCACGCCGTCGGGAAACCGGTCGAACAGCGCGCCCAGCGTCTTGGTGTCGCTCATGCCATGGCCGACGATGTCGGTGAGCGACTGCACGATCACGAAACCGATCATGGCGAGCGCCCCGAGACGGGTGAACAGCCCGATGAGGATCAGCGCCGGCAGGATGAATTCGGCCCACATGCCCGCGACCACCACGGCCCAGTGAAACCAGCCGAGCTGCGAGGTGTCATAGCTGACGGCTTCCATCGCCCGGGGGAAGATCTGCACATAGGCGCCGGCGGACGGGCGCAGCAGCCCCGACAGGCCATCGCCGAGCTTGGTCATCGCCGAGGACCAGAAATAGATCATCAGCACCGCCGCAAAGGTGAACCGGGCCAGTGTGGGCAGCAGCAGATCCGCGATGCGGGCTCCGGTTCGTGTCGGTTCGACAGGGGGCCGGGTCATGGGTTCCGGGTTCCCGGCGGTCGGCCTGTCGGGCCGAATGAGGCGATGGCCCCGCCCTGCAGGAGCAGGGCGAGCAGGGGTGCGAGATCGAAACCGGCGCTCACCGCCAGGGCCGCGTCCTGCGCCTCGCCGAGGGACCGGCCCGCGGTGATGGCCGCGATCCATGCGGCACCGCCATCGGGCAGCAGATGCGGCACGGGGTCGAAATCGGGCCGCGTCAGCAGCACATCCTGAGCCATCGCCCGTGGCCGGGGCGCATCCTCCTGCGTGTTGAACCGCCAGATGTCGAAGACCGGCCAGCGCGACCGCAGAAATTCGACCGCCGGAGCCAGCGACAGGGTGCAGCCCATCAACTCGTCCGGGCTCATCGCGGCCAGCCGTCCGGTATCCACCGGCGCGGCGTCGGCGGCGTGATAGGCGCGGCGCAACGCCAGTTCCAGCCGCGCCACGTCCGGCAGATAGCCCAGATGCGCCAGCTGGGCGCTGTCGGCGAGAAAACCGGGAAACCCTGCGCCATAATGCATCATCAGCGGCGTATCCGGCCGATGGGCGCGCAGGAAAATCCCCGCCAGCCCGCGCATGTTCTCTTCGCCCAGCAGCCGGGTGACGACCGGGAACGCGGTCAGCATGGCCTCGGTCAGCGACACCGCCACGTTGTTGCGATAGACATCGAACCGGGCGCCGGCGGGGCGGTTGGCGGGATCGCGCAGCCCCTCTGGTGCGGGGCGGTCGGCATCCAGCAGCGCGGCGGCAATGCTGTCCTGCGAGACACTCATGCCGCGACCCTTTGCAGGGCGGCGGCGGCGCGCGCGGCCTCGGCCCCGAGTATCGGCCAGTCGGGAATGTCGGTGTCCCATTCGATCAGCACCGGCCGCGGGCCGGATCGGTCGAGTGTATGGTCGAGCAGCGCCCAGACCGGATCGGCGACCTCGCGCCCGTGGCTGTCGATCAGCAGCGGCGCGCCATGGTCGTCGGATTGCTCGTCATGGCCGCCCAGATGCATCTCGCCGACAAGATCGAGGGGAAAGGCATCGATGTAGCCATGCGGGGTGAAGTCGAGATTGGTAGCCGAGACGAAGACGTTGTTCACGTCCAGCAGCAGGCCGCACCCGGTGCGCCGTGCCACCTCGGCCAGGAAATCGGGCTCGGACCATGTGCTTTCGGCAAAGACCAGGTAGCTCGAAGGGTTCTCCAGCAGCATCCGGCGGCCCACGACATCCTGCACCCGGTCGATATGTTCAGCGACCCGGTTCAGCGTCGCGCCGGTATAGGGCAGGGGCAGCAGGTCGTTCAGGAAATGGCTGTCATGGGTGGACCATGCCAGATGCTCGGAAAAGCTGGCCGGCTGCAACCAGCCCAGCAGGCGTTTCAGCCGCGCCAGATGATCGGCATCGAGCGGCCCTTCGCCGCCGATGGACAGGCCGACCCCGTGCACCGAGATCGGGAACCGTTCGGCCAGCGCGCGAAGCTGCGCCAACGGGCGGCCGCCATCGCCCATGTAGTTCTCGGCATGGATCTCCAGCCAGCCGACCGCGCCGGGATCGGCCATGATCCGCGCGAAATGCTGCGGTTTGTAGCCGACGCCGGGGGCATCGGGCAGGCGGTCACGTTTTTCGGCCGCGTCCAGCATGGCAGCAACTTTCTCGTGCGGGGTTGGATCGGAATGCGCCGGTCGCCGGGCAACCGGCCCGTCCCGACCATCCCCTGTGTGCCGCCGCAATCAGGCCGGCAGGTCGCGTTCGAGCGCGCTGAGCGACCCCTTGCGTTCGGTGCCGTCGGCCATCGCCGGCAGGTCGATCTCGGCGCATGTTCCGGCATCGACCAGCTTCCAGGCGTTGCCCTGGTAGTCGACGGTCGACGTGCCCGCGCAGGTGGTGCCGGGACCGGCGGCGCAGTCGTTCTGGCCGGCCATCGACACGCCATAGCATTTTTCCTTGGACTGGGCCGAGGCGGTGGTGGCGTGGCTGGCGAGCGCGGCAGCAACGGCGCTGGCGACGGCCAGGGTCTTTGCGGTATTCGACATCTGTCTGGTTCTCCCTCAGGTGGATCGTGGTCTATCGGTATCGGCAGAGTAAACCGGGCGCGGCACGGGCAGAATTCACGACCCCGTGTCTCACGTCCGTATCAGCCGGCGTGACACAGGTTTCAGGCGCTGCGCCCTGAAAAACAACCAGAAATGCAGGTCTGAAACAAAACGGCCCCCGTCAGGAGGCCGTTTTCAGGGTATATCGCGGCAAATGTTACAGCAGGTCGGGCGCCGTGGCCTCGCGGCTGAGCGCGTTTGTTACATCGGCCAGCGTCTCGACGCGGGTGCGTTTCTCGCCCAGCCGGCGCAACGTCACGGTGCGTTCCTCGACCTCGCGGGCGCCGACGGCCAGGATCACCGGCACCTTGCCGACGGAATGTTCGCGGACCTTGAAATTGATCTTTTCGTTCCGCGTGTCCGCCTCGGCACGCACCCCGGCCTTTTGCAGCTCGGCCACGACCTCGGCCACATAATCGTCGGCCTCCGAGGTGATCGACGCGACCACCACCTGGCGCGGCGCCAGCCAGAAGGGCAGCTTGCCTTCCCAGTTCTCGATCAGGATCCCGATGAACCGTTCGAACGACCCGAGACAGGCCCGGTGCAGCATGTAGGGCCGGTGCCGGTCGCCATCGGCCCCGACATAGCTGGCCCCCAGCCGTTCGGGCAGGTTGGGGTCGACCTGAAAGGTGCCGCATTGCCAGACCCGTCCGATCGCGTCGGTCAGGTAGAAATCGAGCTTGGGCCCATAGAATGCCCCGTCGCCCGGCTCGAGCACATAGTCGCGGCCCACCGCCTTGATCGCCTTTTCCAGCGCACCCTCGACATGGTCCCAGCTTTCGTCCGATCCCACCCGTTTCTCGGGGCGGGTGGCAAAACGGATCTCGAAATCCTCGAATCCCAGTTCGCGATAGACATCGGCGAGGAAGTCGATGAAGCGGGCGCATTCCTCCTGGATCTGGTCCTCGGTGCAGAAGATATGCGCATCGTCCTGGGTAAAGCCGCGCACGCGCATGATCCCGTGCAGCGCGCCCGAGGGTTCGAACCGCGCGCAGGATCCGAACTCGGCCAGCCGCAGCGGCAGATCGCGGTAGCTCTTGAGCCCCTGGTTGAAGACCTGCACATGGCAGGGGCAGTTCATCGGCTTGAGCGCGTTGATCCGGGTCTGGTCGCGGTTCCGGGCCTTGGCATCGTCGGTTTCGCCATCGCGGCTTTCATCCACCTCGACCAGGAACATGTGGTGCTGGTATTTTTCCCAATGGCCCGAGGCTTCCCACAGCTTGCGGTCCACCACCTGCGGCGTGTTGATCTCGCGATAGCCGCCGGCGCGCTGCTTGCGGCGCATGTAGTCCTGCAGCGTGGTATAGACCGTCCAGCCGTTCGGGTGCCAGAACACCTGGCCGGGGGCTTCCTCCTGCATGTGGAACAGGTCCATCTCGCGGCCCAGCTTGCGGTGGTCGCGCTTGGCGGCCTCCTCCAGCATGTGCAGATGGGCCTTCAGCTTGTCGCGGTTCTGGAACGCGACGCCGTAGATACGTTGCAGCATCGGCCGGTTGCTGTCGCCGCGCCAATAGGCGCCGGCAATGCTCATCAACTTGAACGCGTCGCCCGGCAACTGCCCGGTATGCTGCAGGTGCGGGCCGCGGCACAGATCCTGCCAGTGGCCGTGCCAGTACATGCGCAGGTCCTCGCCCTCGGGGATCGCCTCGACCAGCTCGACCTTGTAGGGCTCGTTGTTGGCCTTGTAATAGTCGATCGCGCGCGCGCGTTGCCAGACCTCGGTGGTGACCGGGTCGCGCTTGTTGACGATCTCCTTCATCTTCGCTTCGATCAGGCCGAGATCCTCGGGCGTGAACGGCTCGTCGCGGTCGAAATCGTAATACCAGCCGTTCTCGATGACCGGGCCGATGGTGACCTTGGTGGCGGGCCAGATCTCCTGCACCGCGCGGGCCATCACATGGGCGAAATCGTGGCGGATCAGTTCATTGGCCTGCGGTTCGTCCTTCATCGTGTGAATGGCGATGGTCGCGTCGTCGCCGATCGGCCATTGCAGATCCCAATGGGCGCCGTTCACCGTTGCCGAGACCGCCTTCTTGCCCAGCGAGGTCGAAATGTCGGTGGCCACCTGCGCAGGCGTCACGCCGGCCTCGAAGGATCGGATATTGCCATCGGGAAAGGTCAGGGAAATCTGGGCCATGTTCTGGCTCTCCTCGTCGGTTTGGCGCCCACGGAACGCCCGGTTGCGGGTATGTCGTGCGGCGTCTTTTGACCAGACGGGCGGGCCATGTCAACCACGGGGGCGATCTCGTGGGCAACCACGGGGGCGATCACGGGCATGACAATGCCGTTGCAGCCCCCGGCGGCTGCGGCCATGATCGCGCCAGACCATCGAAGGGCCGAACATGACCGCCACTACCTTTCTCGATACGCCGCAGGGCCGCCGCATCGCCTATCACCGGACCGAAGGGCAGGGGCCGTGCATCGTCTTTCTGGGCGGGCTGAAATCCGACATGGAAGGCACCAAGGCGGTGCATCTCGAGGCCTGGGCACGGGCGCGCGGGCGGGCCTATCTGCGGTTCGACTATTCCGGACATGGCGAAAGCTCAGGCTCTTTCGAGGTCGGCTGCATCGGCGACTGGCACGAGGATGTCCTGGCCGCTGTCGATGGCCTGGCCGGGGCGCCGCTGGTGGTGGTCGGGTCCTCGATGGGGGGGTGGCAGGCGCTGCTGCTGGCGCGGGCGCGACCCCAACGCATCGCGGGCATGGTCACCATCGCCGCGGCGCCGGATTTTACCGAGGACGGCTATTGGGCCCGGTTCACCGAGGATCAGAAAACGGCGCTGGACCGTGACGGCCAGGTCGAGATGCCGTCGGATTACATGGAGCCCTACATCATCACCCGCCGCCTGATCGAGGACGGGCGCAACCGGCTGGTGCTGCGCGATCCGCTGCGGCTGCCGTTTCCCGTCCGCTGCCTGCAGGGCACCGCCGATACGGCCGTTTCGACCGCAACCGCCCTGCGGTTGCTCGACCATGCCGATTGCGACGACATGCGGTTGCTGCTGGTCAAGGACGCCGATCATCGGTTCTCGGACGGGCCGTGCCTGACATTGATCGAGGCCGCGATCGACGACATCCTGTCCTGACACCGGGTCAGGGCAGGGCCGGGGCCGGCGGTATGGCGCGGTCCCGGCCACAGGGGAAGGGAGGACGCAATGGATCAACGGGTGAGCCTGATCACGCTGGGCGTGCGCGATCTGGCGCGGGCAAGCACGTTCTACGACGCGTTGGGGTGGCGGCGGGTGGACACGCCCGAGGGCATCATCACCTATGACCTGCTGGGGCAGACGCTCGGGCTCTACCCGCTGGAAAATCTCGCGCGCGACATGGGGCTCGACATGGCGGATCTTGGCCATGGGGCGATGACGCTGGCCTGCAACTGCCGCGAGAAAGCCGAGGTGGCGCAGGTGCTGGCGCGGGCAGAGGGCGCCGGCGCCGAAATCCTCAAACCGGCCCATGACGTGTTCTGGGGTGGCCATATCGGGTATTTCCGCGACCCGGACGGCCATGTCTGGGAGGTGGCGTTCAATCCTTTCTCGCCGCTGGGGCCGGACGGGGCGTTCCGCTGGGACGGCTATTGAGATGCGCCGCCCCGGCAGCATGCGGGGGCTGGAAAACCTCGGCCGCGTAAGGCTTTCCAGGCATTTCTTCATGCGTGACTTCCTCTATTCGGAAATCGCCGGCTTCCATGCGCTCGCGAACATACCCGACGATCCGGACCTGGCGATAGACTGCGGCCGGGCCTTCTGCGAGACGCTGATGGACCCGCTGCAGGAAACCTTTGGCCGGATGGCCGTGCGCTCGGGCTATCGCTCGGCATCGCTGAATGCGTTTGGCAATGCCCATGGGCTCAACTGTGCCCGCAACGATCACCCGCTGGAATGCCATATCTGGGATCGCGGGCGCGGGGCCGACCGGATCGCCGGCGCGTCCGTGGTGATCCCCTGGTTCGCCGACCAATATGCCCAGGGGCGGGACTGGCGCGACCTGGCCTGGTGGCTGCACGATCACCTCGACTACTCCGAGATCTGGTTCTTCCCGAAACTTTGCGCGTTCAACCTGGTCTGGCGGCCCGAACCGCTCCGGCGCATCGACAGCTATATCGCGCCGCGCGGCTGCCTGCTGCGCGCGGGCGAGACCCCGGCCGCATCCCCGGCGATGCGCCGCGTCCGCCATGCGGATTTCCCGCCTTTCCGGGGCATCGCCCCTCCCTAAAGGATCGGCCCATCCTTCATCTTGCCGGATAAACTCCGGGGGTCCGGGGGCTGGCCCCCGGTCCTGCCGCCGGACCCGGGCAGTAACTTCAGCGACTGAGCGCCGCGCGGGCCTCTTTGGTCAGCACCGTGACCGGGCCGGTTGGCTCTCCGGTTTCGATGTCGAAGAACGGGCTATGACGCCAGCGCCCGGACAGGCGCGCGGCGATCATGCGTGAAAGGATGCCCCAGCCGGCCCGCGCGTAATGTTCGTGGCGATAGCCGCCGCCCTGTTTCGGGATATGCGCCCGCACCACCACCGGTCCGAGGGCGTTGATATCGTCGAACCGATCCGCCACGATCCCCGCAAATGGCAGTTTCGGGCTGGCGAGCGTGTTGAACAGCGGTGTGTTGCAGCAGGATGCATACCAGCGGAACAGCCCCTTTGGACTAAGCCGCATGACCGCCAGTTTGTCGGCGCCCGAAATGATGGTCAGCGCATCGGGTGTGGTCTGCAGCACATGCACGCCTTCGCCAGCGGGATCGGGTTGGTGGAAATGCAGATGCGCCGCGCGGCAGTCGGCGCATTGACAGGTCACATGGGTTGCCGCGCGCAGCCCGTCCGCCGAGAGCGTGGCGTGAAAGCCGCCGCACCGGCAGGACAGGCCCAGCGGCCCCTTGCCCTTGCGCCGGCGGGCCACGGGATCAGGCGGCCGCGTTGCGGTTGGCGGCCTTGCCGGGCCTGCGGGTCGGCCCGCCGCTGTTGGCGTCGATGAAATCCAGCACCAGCGGGCGGATATTGTCGCGCCAGGACCGGCCGGCGAAAATGCCGTAATGGCCGGCGCCGGGCTCGACATGGCTGGCTTTCTTGTCATCCGCCAGACCGGTGCACAGATCCAGCGCCGCGATGCACTGGCCGGGGGCCGAGATGTCGTCCTTGGCGCCTTCGACGGTGATCACGGCGACATTAGTGATCTTGCCGATATCGACCTGGTGGCCATCGACCACGAACACGTTGCGGGCGATTTCCCGGTTCTTGAACACCCGCTCGACCGTCGAGAGATAGAATTCCGCGGTCATGTCCATCACCGCCAGGTATTCGTCGTAGAACCGGTTATGGGCATCGTGATCCGAGGCCAAACCGCGCATCACACGCGAAATCTGGTCGGAAAAGGCATTGGCATGGCGTTCCGCGTTCATCGACATGAACGACGAGAGCTGCAGCAGCCCCGGATAAACCTTGCGCCCCACGCCCGGATATTTGAACCCGACACGCTGGATCATGAACCGTTCGAGCTGGCCCATCGTCACCCGGCGGCCGAAATCGGTCACGTCGGTCGCGGCGGCATCGGGGTCGACCGGCCCGCCGATCAGGGTCAGGGTGCGCGGCTGCGCATCGGGGTCCTGCTCGGCCAGGTAGGCGGTGGCCGCCAGCGTCAGGGGGGCCGGCTGGCAGACCGCGATCACATGGGTGTCGGGACCCATCTCGCGCATGAAATCAACCAGGTAGAGCGTGTAGTCCTCGATATCGAACTTGCCCGCCGAGACCGGGATGTCGCGGGCGTTGTGCCAGTCGGTCACATAAACCTCGCAATCGACCAGAAGGCTTTTCACCGTCGACCGCAGCAGCGTGGCGTAATGGCCGGACATCGGTGCCACCAGCAGCACCTTGCGCGGGCGGGTTTCGCGGCCCGCGACGTTGAAATGGACCAGATCGCCAAAGGGGCGTTCGACGACCGTTTCTATGTCGACCAGATGGTCCTTGCCATCCTTGCAGGTGAAGGTGCGGATGCCCCAGTCGGGTTTGACCACCATCCGTTGAAACGTGCGCTCGGTCACTTCGCCCCAGGCCGCCATCCAGTTCAGGGCCGGGTTCGGCACCATCGAAAAGACCGGATACGAGGCCATCGCCAGCGCCGAGGCACCCAACCACTGGTTGGTGTTGCGATAGGTCTCCATCAGGTCGTAGCTCATCATGTACTGCATTCGGGTTACCTACTTGTTGGCGTCCGCCCGGAGACGGACCATTCGCCGCTTTGCCTCCCGAACGTGGCGACGTATGATGGTTGCTGCGTGGCGGCGAGGTTATTGGGGAACATTTCAAATGACAACTACCCAGGGCGGCTCCGGCGAGATGTCGAAGGAACATCTCGACCGGTTGATGGAAAACCTAGGAAAAGTCGAGGTCCTGTCGAGGCGATTGGTGGGGGTGATGTCCAACAAGACCGGCCACAACCCCGCGCTGGACGGTCCGAATCAGGAATTGTTTGCCAGGGCGGCCCTATCCTATTGGAATGAGGCGCTTCGCAACCCGGCCCGGCTGCTCGAACAGCAGGTCGAATTCTGGTCGAAATCGGTGCTGCATTTCGCCGAGGCGCAAAAGACGCTGATCGGCTGCCCGACGGACGAGGCCGGGAACGAGGGCCCCGCGGACAGGCGGTTCTCGAACCCGCTGTGGGATACGCATCCGTTTTTCAGTTTCGTCAGGCAGCAATACCAGACCAATGCGGCGGCGTTGCGCGACGCGGTGCAGTCCATCGAGGGTATGGACGAGAAGGAAAAACGCCGGCTGTCCTATTTCGCCGACCAGATCGCCGATCTTCTGGCGCCGACCAATTTCCTGGCCACCAACCCCGATGCGCTCGAACGCGCGCTGGAAACCGATGGCCAGTCGTTGGTGGACGGGCTGGAAAATCTGGTCAAGGATCTCGAAGCCAACGATGGCGAACTGGTCGTGCGCCTGGCCGACGAGAAGGCATTCGAGATCGGCGGCAACATCGCCACCACGCCGGGGGACGTGGTCTATCGCAACCGGATGATGGAACTGATCCAGTACAGGCCGGCCACGGACCAGGTGCGCGAGGTGCCCATCGTCCTCTTTCCGCCCTGGATCAACAAGTTCTACATCCTTGACCTGAAGGCGCAGAACAGCCTGATAAAATGGGTGACCGAACAGGGCTATACCCTGTTCGTGGTCAGCTGGATCAACCCCGACACGTCATACAGCGATACCGGGCTGGAGGATTACATCGAGGACGGCTACCTGGCCGCATTCCGCGAGGTGAAGGCCATCACCGGATCGGCCCAGGTCAACGCCGTGGGCTATTGCATCGCCGGCACCACGCTGTCGCTGGTGTTGTCGCTGCTCAAACAGACCGGCGACAATTCGATCAAGTCGGCCACCTTCTTTACCGCGCTGACCGATTTTTCCGATCAGGGCGAATTTACGCCGTTCCTGAGCAATGATTTCATCGACGGCATAGAAACCGAGGTCAAGCGCAAGGGGGTTCTGCAATCCTACCTGATGGCGCGGACCTTCTCGTATCTGCGGTCGAAGGACCTGGTCTATACGCCGGCGATCCGCAGCTACATGATGGGTGAAACGCCGCCCGCCTTCGATCTGCTCTACTGGAACGGGGACGGGGCGAACCTGCCGGGCCGGATGGCGGTGCAATATCTGCGCGGCCTGTGCCAGAGCAACGATTTCGCCGAAGGCGGGTTCGACCTGATGGGGCACAGGCTGAAGGTATCGGACGTGGATGTGCCGCTCTGCGCGGTGACCTGCGAAACCGACCACATCGCCGCCTGGAAGGACTGCTATCGCGGCGTGCAGAAGATGGGCTCGAAGAACAAGACCTTCATCGTGTCGCAATCGGGGCATATCGCGGGCATCGTCAACCCGCCCAGCAAGAACAAATATGGCCACTACACCAATACCGACCTGTCGCTGCCGGCGGATGCATGGTTCGACGGCGCCGATTTTCACGAAGGATCGTGGTGGCCGCGCTGGGAGAAATGGTTGTCGAAACGCTCGGGCAAGAAGGTTCCCGCGCCCCAAATGCCGGGTGATTCTGAGCATCCGGTGCTCGAACCGGCGCCGGGAAGCTATGTGAAGAAGAAAGCAAGCCTTTGAAAACACAGGGTAGGCGGAAAAATGCTGCGGTGCAGAAAAAAACTCTTGTAATGCGGCGGCGCAGCATTAGATTTGTGGCACAGATAAAACCGGGGTTGTCCCGAACCGCTGACAAGGATTGCTAAGATGGCCAAGACCCAAGACTACACCGCCGCCCTCAAAGATTTCATGGGCGCGTTCCCGGTCGACATGACCGCCTTTGAAGACACGTTCAAGACCACCGCGACGCTGAACGAGAAGCTGGCAGCCGTTGCGCTGACCGCCGCCGAGAAGTCGGCCGAGATCTCGAACAAGTGGACCAAGGACACCATCGCCAAGCTGGGCGATGTTGCCAAGGCCAAGGCCGAGCCGGCCGATTATGCCAAGGCCGTGACCGATTTCGTGTCGGCATCGGCAGAAGTTTCGGCCGAGAACCTGGCCGCATACGCCGAAGTTGCCAAGAAGGCCCAGACCGAAACCGTCGAACTGCTGATGGCCGCAGGCAAGGACGTGGCGGAAGACGCCACCGCCGCCGTCAAGAAGGCCACCGAAGAGGTGACCAACGTGGCCAAGAAGGCCGCTGCCAAGTAAGGCAGGATATACGCCGAGCTGCACCTTCCCTCCTCCCGAATGGTGCAATCGCGTAGGGCGGGCCGCGAGGCCCGCCCTTTTCTTTTGTTCTGCGCTCGCATAGTCTTTTTCTGCGATGCAGACATGAGCGGAGGACGGCGAGTTGGGTGACGAGGAAAAACAGCTGCTTATCAAGCGATATGCAAGCCGCAGGCTCTACAATACCGAGACCAGCGACTATGTGACGCTCGACGATATCGCCGGCTTCATCCGTGACGGGCGCGAGGTGAAGATCGTCGACCTCAAGACCGGTGACGACCTGACGCGGCAATACCTGCTGCAGATCATTGCCGACCACGAAAGCAAGGGCGAAAACGTGCTGCCGGTGACGGTGCTCAACGATCTCGTGCGCAGCTACATGATACCCGGCGGCGGGATGATGCCGCATTTCCTGCAATCGAGTTTCGACATGCTGCGGGAAAGCCAGTCCAAGATGGTCGAAAGCATGAGCGCGATGAACCCGATCACCAAGATCCCCGGGTTCGAGGCGCTGCAGGCGCAGCAGCAGGCATTCCTCAAGGCCATGACGGGCGGACTGGCCGAAGGCTGGTCGGGGCCGTCCCGCGACATCGGCGAACCCACGGCCGAGGAAGCGTCGGAAGATCTCGATGAGATCAAGAAACAGCTGGCCGAATTGCAGGACAAGCTGTCCAAGCTGAAATAGCCGGGGTCAGCCGGACCGGATCAGAAGAAATCGAAATTCGCCGCTGTTACATCGGCGCGGTCGAGGCCGTTCAGGAAGATATCGACGCTGGCAAACTCGACCAGCAGCCCGGCGGCGGTATCGGTAAAGTTCAGATCGGACAGGCGTTCTGCCCCTCCCGTGATCCTGATCGTGTCGACGGGCCGGAAATCGGCAATGGTGTCCTTGCCCGACGACAGGTCAAACACGAAAGTATCGAAACCGTTGCCGCCCGTGAGATGGTCGTTGCCGCTGCCGCCGTGGACCAGATCGTTGCCGTTGCCGCCCGAGAGCCGGTCGTTGCCGTCGCCGCCATAGATCAGATCGTTCCCGTTCCCGCCCGAAAGCCAGTCCGCACCGCCCCGGCCACCGATCAGGTCGTGGCCGTCTGCACCCCAGATCGTGTTGGCGCCACGGTCGCCGAACAGACGGTCGCCATAGTTCGACCCGGAAATCTCCTCGATCGACGCATAGCGATCGCCCCTGGCGTGACCGGTATTGGTGCCCGGCGATTGCAGGTCGGCGCGGAGCCCGGCGGGTGCGCCGTAATAGACCGCGCGGTCGTAACCGTTGCCGCCGTTCAGCCAGTCCCCGCCCGAACCGCCATCCAGCTTGTCGTTGCCATTGCCGCCGGACAGACTGTCCGCACCGGCCCGGCCGACGATCCGGTCATGGCCGTCCGCGCCCCAGATCAGGTTGGCGCCACCATTGCCAAGCAGATAGTCGCCATAGTTCGATCCGGAAATCTCCTCGATTGCCGCATAGCGATCGCCCCTGGCGTGGCCGGTATTGGTGCCCGGCGATTGCAGGTCGGCGCGGAGCCCGGCAGGCGCGCCGTAATAGACCGCACGGTCGTAACCGTTGCCGCCGTTCAGCCAGTCCCCACCCGAACCGCCATCCAGCTTGTCGTTGCCATTGCCGCCGATCAGCCTGTCCGCACCGGCCCGGCCGACGATCCGGTCATGGCCATCCGCGCCCCAGATCGTGTTGGCGCCACCATCGCCATGAAGGGTATCGTTGCGGGCGGTTGCATAGATATCCTCGATGGAGACATAGCTGTCGCCCTTGGCGTGGCCGGTGTTTCGGGATGGCGCATAGAGATCCGCCCGCACGCCCGTGCTGGCGCTGGAATAGCTTGCCCGGTCGATCCCGCTCCCGCCGTTGAGATGGTCGCCGCCCGCGCCGCCGATCAGCACGTCATTGCCCGCGCGCCCGTATAGATTGTCGTTGCCGGCATTGCCGTTGAGCCGGTTGGCGGCCGCGTTGCCCTTCAGCGTGTCCCAACCCGAACCGCCAATGGCGTTTTCGATCAGCGACCGGGTGTCATCCTGATAGAGCAGGGCGTTGTAGATATTGCCGGCGGCGTATTTCGCCGGCCCGTCCGCATCGTTCGGTTTCAGCCGAACCCGTTGCCCGGTGGAGAACAACGAATGGCCGCCGGGATTGAGATCCACCGAAACAGCCTTGGTATAGGCGCGCAGGTCGTATGTGTCGGTGCCGCCGCCATCCCAGATCGTGGCAAAGATCCGGTTGTTGCCGGGGTTGATCGCGGTGGCGCCGTTCACCCGCGTGATCCCTGAACCCGGCACCCATGAATAAACCGTATTGCCGCTGTTGGTGTTGAAATCCGCGCCATAGAGATATTGCAGCGCCGCGATATCCGCCATCATCCAGGTCTGGGCATAACCCCAGGTTTCATTGGAATATGACCACGCGGAATCACCGGCATAGGCGCGGTAGGTCATCAGCGAATATTCCATCTTGTCCCGCGCGGCGGGCAAGGCGCCGAAAGCGCCGCTGACATGGCCGTGATCCAGCCCCAGCCCGTGGCCGATTTCATGGATCAGGCTGTGATGCGCATAGTTGCCCGCGCGCGGGGTGCTGAAATCCTCAAGGACATTTGACAGCCAGACATCACCGCCTTCGGCGCCCGTCGACGGCAGATAGGTCCAGGCCGTGCCAAAATTATGTGGATCGCGGCTGGTCTGGGCGATGCGGATATGCGCATTTGCGGCGGAGGTGTAATTGATGTTGACGCCGGTGAACCCTTCGACCGAGAACCCGGCGGCAGCAACCGGTCCGCGCGTGGCGCTCAGCGCGAAATCAACCGTCGCCTTCATCCGCGACGACAGCGAGAACAGGCCCCCCTGTTCACCTTCGCCATAGAACGATCCGTATTCGGCCCTGCCGGAGGGGGTGGAATAGGTGATCGCCGGGTCGCTCCAGGCGGTGTCCCACAGAATGCCGTCGATGATCGGGTCGCCGGACGGTGACACCCGGAACGTGGTATGACCTGTTCCGCTCATGCCTGGATGCTCCCCTTTGATCGATCGGCCATGCCGCCCCGGCCATCATTCGCCGGGCCGGGTTCCAGCGATGAAAATCCTAGTCCACGCGGCGCATGCGCGTCCAGTCAGCCGCCGCCCGCCCACAGGCGACCAGATCATCCGGGCAAAATATGGCCGGCAATCGGGCGAAGATCAGCCGTTCAGCAGCCTTGCGGCCTCGGGCGCAAAATAGCTCAAGATGCCGTCACATCCGGCCCGCTTGAACGCCAGCAGGCTTTCGAGCATCGCCTTTTCGCCGTCGATCCAGCCATTGAGCGCCGCCGCCCGGATCATCGCGTATTCACCCGACACCTGGTAGGCAAAGGTGGGCGCCCCGAAACTGTCCTTCACGCGGCGGCAGATGTCGAGGTAGGGCATTCCCGGCTTGACCATCACCATATCCGCGCCCTCGGACAGGTCGCGCTGGACCAGCCGCAATGCCTCGTCCGAATTGCCCGGATCCATCTGGTATGTCTTCTTGTCCCCGGTCAGCGCGCCCGACGCCCCCACCGCGTCGCGGAACGGGCCATAGAAGGCGGACGCGTATTTCGCTGCATAGGACAGGATCATCACGTTGCGGTGGCCCTGCGCCTCGAGCGCGGCCCGCATGGCGCCGATCCGGCCGTCCATCATGTCCGACGGCCCGATGATGTCGGCACCCGCCTCGGCCTGCGCCAGCGTCATCCTGACCAGCGCCTCGACGGTTTCATCATTGATGATCTCGCCATCGACCACGAACCCGTCATGGCCGTTGATGTTGTAGGGGTCGAGCGCCACGTCGGTCATCACCGCGATATCGGGCGCTGCGGCCTTGATCGCGCGGATGGCGCGGTTCGACAGGTTGTCGGGGCTCCAGGCTTCGGCGCAATCCTCGGTCCGGTCGTCCTGCGCCGTATAGGGAAAGATGCAGATTGCCGGGATGCCGAGCGCGGCGGCCTCTGTCGCCGCGATGGCCGCCCGGTCGACGGTGCGGCGCACGACACCGGGCATCGACGGCACCGGTTCCTCCATGTCCTCGCCCGCGCGCACGAAGATCGGCCAGATCAGGTCATCCACCGACAGGCTGGACTGGCGCACCAGCGCGCGGATCGCCGGCGACTGGCGCGTGCGGCGCAGGCGGGCGGCGGGGAAGGGGGCGACGGTGGGTTTCATGGCGCTTGCCTTCTTGCAGAACTGCGCCTTGGGTGGCATGGAAAACCCCCACCCGCAAGGGTGTCGGATGCCGCGCCTGCCGCGCGGATTTGCGAGGACTGGCGAAAAGGCGGATAGAGGGCGCGTGAATATCTCGATTTTCGGGCTGATCGACATGCGATCCTTTTCCAGCCTCTGGTACTGGATCGGGCTGGCCGTGATGTGGTCGTCGGCCAGCTACTGGGTGCTGGGCATACCCTTCGATCTGGTCCGCCGGGCCCAGCGGATGGGTGGGCAGGCCCAGGCCGATCTCGAGGCGGTTGCCCGCGTCAACGTGAACCGGCTGCTTGCTGCCGGCCGGGCCGGCGGCATCTGGCTGCCCGCGCTCGGCAGTTTCCTGCTGTCGGGGCTCGCGGTTCTGGGGTTCGGCTATGATCTGGAACTGGCGCAGGCGCTGTTCCTGATGGGCCTGCCGTTGACGCTGGTGTGGCTGATGAGCCTGTCCGCCGCGCACCGCATCGCCAACGAGGGTACGACCGGCACGGCCCTTCACCGGCGGCTGTCATGGCACCGGATCAGGACCCAGGTGATCGGTGCGGTGTCGATCTTCCTGACCGCGATGTGGGGCACCTATCACATCCTGTCCACCTCGGTGCTGGGCGGCTGAGGAGACGGCGATGAACGATCCCAAACACATCACCATGGGCGGCGCGCCCGAAGGGTTCGACGCGCGGCTGATCCTCGACGAATCGGTACGGAGCGGCGCCCCGGTGCTGCATGTCGCGCGGGACGACAAGCGGATGGCGGCGATGCGCGCGGCGCTCGCCTTCTTTGCCCCGGACATGCCGGTGATGGATTTTCCGGGCTGGGATTGCCTTCCTTATGACCGGGTGTCGCCCAATCCCGAGATCGCGGCGCGGCGCATGGCGACGCTGGCCGCGCTGGTGCACGGGATGCCGCCGCGCTTCGTGCTGCTGACCACGCTCAATGCCGCGATGCAGAAGGTTCCCGCGCGGGATGTGCTGCGCGATGCCGCGTTCACCGCCCGCGTCGGATACCAGATCGACGAAGCCGCGTTGCGGGATTTCCTCGTGCGCATGGGCTTTGCGCAGGCGCCGACGGTGATGGAGCCCGGCGACTATGCGATCCGGGGCGGCATCATCGACATCTATCCGCCGGGTGAGGGCGGGCCGGTGCGGCTCGACCTGTTCGGGGATGTGCTGGATGGTGCGCGGCGGTTCGACCCGGCCACCCAGCGCACGACCGAAAAGCTCGACCTGGTGGAACTGGCCCCAGTCTCCGAGGTGATCCTCGATGACGCCGCGATTACACGCTTCCGGCAGAACTACCGCATCGAGTTCGGGGCGGCGGGCACGGACGATCCGCTCTATGAGGCGGTCAGCGCGGGCCGCAAGCATCAGGGCGTCGAACATTGGCTGCCGTTCTTTCACGAAAGACTGGAAACCCTGTTCGATTTCGTCCCCGATGCGACGGTTACGCTGGATGACCAGCTTACCCCCGCGCGGTTGTCGCGCTGGGAGGGGATCGCCGACCAATACGAGACCCGCAAGCTGGCGCTGAGGTCGAAATCGACCCTCGACAGTGTCTACAAACCGGTCCCGCCGGGGCAGCTCTATCTCGACGACGATGCCTGGGCGGGCGCGCTGACCGGGCGCCGGGCGGTGCAGTTCCATCCGCTGCCGCAGGCCTCTGGCCCCGGCGTGGTGGATGCGGGCGGGCGGATCGGCCGCAATTTCGCACCCGAGCGCCAACAGGAAAACATAAGCCTTTTCGGTGCTCTGGCCGATCACCTTAAAGCTAGGATGGAGGCGGGGCCGGTCGTCATCGCCTCGTATTCCGAAGGCGCGCGGGAAAGGCTGGCCGGGCTGATCGAAGACGAGGGGCTGGCCGAGACGGTGCCGATAACCGACGGCACGCGGATCGGCAAACGCGGGCTGCATCTCGCGGTCTGGCCGCTGGAACACGGGTTCGAGGGGCCGCTGGCGGACGGGCGCCTGACGGTGATCGCGGAACAGGATGTGCTGGGCGACCGGCTGATCCGCGCTCCGCGCCGGCGCCGCCGGGCCGAGAATTTCCTGACCGAGGCCCAATCGCTGTCACCGGGCGACCTGGTGGTGCATGTCGATCACGGCATCGGGCGCTATCACGGGCTCGAGGTGATCACGGCGGCGGGGGCGGCGCATGAATGCCTGAGCCTGGAATATGCCGACGGCGCGCGGCTCTACCTGCCGGTGGAGAATATCGAGCTGCTGTCGCGCTATGGCCACGAAGAGGGGCTGCTGGACAAGCTGGGCGGCGGCGCGTGGCAGGCGAAAAAGGCAAAGCTCAAGGAACGTATCCGCGAAATCGCGGACCGGCTGATCCGCATCGCCGCCGAACGCGCCCTGCGCAGCGCGCCGGTGCTGGAACCCGAACATCACGCCTGGGAGAGCTTCTCGGCGCGGTTTCCCTATCAGGAAACCGACGATCAGCTGAACGCGATCAAGGATGTGCTGGACGACATGACCGCCGGCACGCCGATGGACCGGTTGATCTGCGGCGATGTCGGGTTCGGCAAGACCGAGGTGGCCATGCGTGCCGCCTTCGTTGCGGCGATGTCGGGAATGCAGGTGGCCGTGATCGCGCCGACCACGCTGCTTGCGCGGCAGCATTATGCCAGCTTTGCCGAACGGTTCCGCGGCTTTCCCGTCAATGTACGCCAGTTGTCGCGGTTCGTGTCGTCGGGCGATGCGCAGAAAACGCGCGACGGCCTGTCAAAGGGTACCGTCGACATCGTGGTGGGCACCCATGCGCTGCTGGCCAAGGGGATCCGCTTTGCCAATCTCGGGTTGCTGGTGATCGACGAGGAACAGCATTTCGGCGTTGCCCACAAGGAGCGGCTGAAGGCGTTGCGCACCGATATCCACGTTCTCACGCTGACCGCGACGCCGATCCCGCGCACGTTGCAGCTGTCGCTGTCGGGGGTGCGGGACCTTTCGATCATCGGCACTCCGCCGGTCGACCGGCTGGCGATCCGCACCTATGTCAGCGAATTCGACGCGGTGACCATCCGCGAGGCGTTGTTGCGCGAACATTATCGCGGCGGGCAGAGCTTTTATGTGGTGCCGCGCATCACCGACCTGCGCGAGATCGAGGAATTCCTCAAGGAACAGCTGCCCGAACTGACCTATGTGGTCGCCCATGGGCAGATGGCGGCGGGCGAACTCGACCAGCGCATGAACGCGTTCTACGACGGCAAATACGACGTGCTGCTGGCCACCACCATCGTCGAAAGCGGCCTCGACATCCCCACCGCCAACACCATGGTCGTGCATCGCGCCGACATGTTCGGGCTGGCGCAGCTCTATCAGATCCGGGGCCGGGTGGGGCGCAGCAAGACCCGCGCCTATGCCTATCTGACCACCCGGCCGCGCGCCCCGCTGACGCCGGCGGCGGAAAAACGGCTGCGCGTCCTCGGCAGTCTCGACACGCTGGGCGCGGGGTTCACGCTGGCCTCGCAGGATCTCGACATTCGCGGCGCGGGCAACCTGCTGGGCGAGGAACAGTCGGGCCAGATGCGCGACGTGGGCTATGAGCTCTACCAGTCGATGCTGGAAGAGGCGGTGGCCAAGATCAAGGCCGGCGAAATGGAAGGGCTGTCGGACGCCGACGACCAGTGGGCGCCGCAGATCAACCTCGGCGTTCCGGTGCTGATCCCCGAGGATTATGTGCCCGATCTCGATGTGCGGCTGGGCCTCTACCGGCGCCTGTCGGGCCTGTCGACCAAGGTGGAACTGGAAGGGTTCGCGGCCGAACTGATCGACCGGTTCGGCAAGCTGCCGAAAGAGGTCAACACGCTGCTGCTGGTGGTGCGCATCAAGGCGATGTGCAAGCGGGCCGGCATCGCCAAGCTCGATGGCGGGCCGAAGGGTGCGACAATTCGCTTTCACAACGACAAGTTTGCCTCGCCCGAGGGGCTGGTCGAATTCATCCGCGCCCAGGACGGGCTGGCGAAGGTGCGCGACAATCGCATCGTCATCCGCCGCGACTGGCGCAAGGGCAGCGACAAGATCAAGGGCGCCTTCGCGATTGCCCGCGACCTGGCCGAGAAGGTGGCAGCAACCCGCAAGGCGGCCTCGGAAAGCCGCCGCTGAAGGCGCCGAAAGCAGGGTTCGATCCGGGCCGGGGGCAGGCAATGGCTTGACCCCGCCCGTCTGGGTGGCCATGAGAACGGGCGCGGGAAGCAGGCGGTGACGCCCGGTCTTGCCGCAACGCCCCGACCCGAGAAGGACCGATCATGAGAAGATCCCGTTCCCCGCAGTCCTCCGCCCCCGGCGCACAGGAAGAACGCGAAGGGTCGCGCCGTCTGAGCACGCTGCGCGCGCTCTGGCCCTTCATGCGCCCCTATCGCGGTCTGGTGCTGGCGGCACTGGGGGCGTTGACGCTGACGGCGGGGGTGTCGCTGACGCTGCCGCTGGCGGTGCGGCGGGTGGTCGACAATTTCCGGGTCGAGAATGGCGACCTTCTCAACGTCTATTTCATGGCCGCGCTGGGTATCGCGCTGTTGCTCGCGCTCGGAACCGGCCTGCGCTATGCGCTGGTGACCCGGCTGGGCGAACGGGTGGTGGCCGATATCCGCAAGGCGGTGTTCGACCGGGTCATCGGCATGAGCCCGGAGTTCTACGAGAACATCATGACCGGCGAGGTGCTGAGCCGGATCACTACCGACACCACGCTGATCCAGTCCGTGCTCGGGTCGTCCGCGTCAATTGCGCTTCGCAACATATTGATTTTCCTCGGCGGTATGGCCCTGATGCTGCTCACGTCGGCCAAGCTGGCGGGGCTGGTGCTGCTGCTGGTGCCGGTGGTGATCGTGCCGATCCTGGTGCTGGGACGGCGCCTGCGCGCGATCAGCCGCAAGAACCAGGACTGGATTGCCGCCTCGTCGGGCAACGCAGCCGAGGCGCTCGGCGCGGTGCAGACGGTGCAGGCCTTTACCCATGAAGGGGCCAGCCGCAGCCAGTTCGCGGGCATCACCGAAACCGCGTATGACGTGGCATTGCAACGCATCACCACCCGCGCGGTGATGACCGTGATCGTGATCTTCCTGGTGTTTTCCGGCGTGGTCGGGGTGCTCTGGATGGGGGCGCATGACGTGCGCGCGGGCGCGATCACCGAAGGCACGCTGATCCAGTTCGTGATCTATTCGGTCATGGTCGCCGGCGCGGTGGCCGCGCTGTCGGAGATCTGGGGCGAATTGCAGCGCGCCGCCGGTGCGACCGAACGGCTGGTCGAGCTGCTGCAGGCCAGCGACAGCGTGCGCGACCCGGAAACACCCGCCGCGTTGCCGCGCCCGGTCCGGGGCGAGATCACCTTTGACGGCGTGTTCTTCCACTACCCGTCGCGGCCCGACACGGCGGCGCTGAACGACGTGTCGCTGACCGTCGCGCCGGGGGAAACCGTGGCCTTTGTCGGCCCGTCCGGGGCGGGCAAGACCACGATCATCCAGATGATCCTGCGGTTTTACGACCCCGACAGTGGGCAGGTGCGGCTGGACGGTCAGGCGCTGACCGCGCTCGCGCGCGACGATTTCCGCCGCGAGATCGCGCTGGTGCCGCAGGATCCGGTGATCTTTGCCGCCTCGGCCCGCGACAATATCCGGTTCGGGCAGCCCGACGCCACCGATGAACAGGTCGAGGCCGCCGCCCGTGCCGCCGCCGCGCATGAGTTCATCGCGGCGCTGCCCGATGGCTATGACAGCCCGCTGGGCGAACGCGGCGTGATGCTGTCGGGCGGTCAGAAACAGCGGATCGCGATTGCGCGGGCCATACTGCGCGACGCGCCGGTCCTGCTGCTGGACGAGGCGACCAGCGCGCTGGACGCCGAAAGCGAACGCGCGGTGCAGAACGCGGTCGACGGGCTGGCGCGGGGGCGCACCACGCTGATCGTGGCGCACCGGCTGGCGACGGTGAAAAAGGCCGACCGCATCGTGGTGATGGACCAGGGCCGCATCGTGGCCACCGGACCTCATGACCAGCTCGTGGCCGAGGGCGGTCTTTATGCCCGGCTGGCGCGGATGCAGTTCACCGAAGGCGTCGCCGCCGAATAGCGCCGGGGCTGGCGCAACGTCACCTTGACGTTGACACGCGCTATCATGGTTCGCGTGCTTGCGCGAACGCGCAATTCCTTTCATCTTGGCTGAAATCAAGGCCCGCCCGAAAAATGGGCGATGAGGGGAGAATCTGAACATGTCGATCGCAACCGTGGCTGACCGTGACGCCATCGAGAACGAAATGCCCTGGGAGGCGCGAGACGTTCCCCGGACGCTCTACCAGATGTTGTCGAACACCGCCGCGCGCTTTCCCGACTATGACGCCTTCAGCTTCCAGATACTCTCGGGCCCGACGGACAAGGCGGAAACGCTGAAATGGGCGACGCTCAAGGACAAGGTGAGTCAGGCCGCCAACCTGTTCCGGTCGCTGGGCGTCGGCGAAAAGGACGTGGTCGCCTATGTGCTGCCCAACTGCAACGAAACCATCCTGGCGCTGCTGGGCGGCGCCGTGGCCGGGATCGTCAACCCGATCAACCCGTTGCTGGAACCCGAACAGATCGCGTCGATCCTGCGGGAAACGGGGGCAAAGGTGGTGGTGACGCTCAAGCCGTTCCCGAAAACCGACGTGGCCCAGAAAGTGGCCGAGGCGGTGCGGCACGCGCCCAAGGTCACCACCGTGCTCGAGGTGGACCTGAACCGTTATCTCACCCCGCCCAAAAGCTGGATCGTGCCGCTGATCCGGCCAAAGTTCGAGGATCGCGAACACCTGGCCCATGCGGATTACCTGAACTTCAACAAGGAACTGGAAAAGCAGCCCAAGGCACTGAATTTCGAGGATTCGCCGGGCGACCGGGTTGCGTTCTGTTTCCATACCGGCGGCACCACCGGGATGCCGAAGGTCGCGCAGCACCTCTATTCCGGCATGGTCTATAACGGGTGGGTCGGGGGCGAATTGCTGCTGACCGCCGAGGACAACATCATGTGTCCGCTGCCGCTGTTCCACGTCATGGCCTGCCATGTCATGCTGATGGCGGCGGTCTATTGCGGGTGCCATGTGATCTTTCCCACCCCGCAGGGCTATCGCGGCGAGGGGGTGTTCGACAATTTCTGGAAACTGAACGAACGCTGGAAGACGACCTTCATCGCCACCGTGCCCACCGCCATCGCGGCCACGATGCAGCGCCCGGTCGATGCCGATATCTCGACGGTGAAAAAGGCGTTTTCCGGATCGGCCCCGCTGCCGCTGGAACTGTTCCGCCGTTTCGAGGAAGCGACCGGCGTGACCATCATCGAAGGCTACGGGCTGACCGAGGCCACCTGTCTCGTCTCCGGCAACCCGGTCGATGGCGAAAAGAAGGTCGGCTCGATCGGCATTCCGTTTCCCTATACGGATGTGAAGATCTACAAGGGATCGCCCGACGGGCCCGGGCCGGTCGAATGCGCCATCGACGAGATCGGCGAGATCTGCATCGCCAACCCCGGCGTCTATGCCGGTCACACCTATACCGAGGACGAAAAGAACGCGAACCTGTTCTACCACGACAAATATCTGCGCACCGGCGATCTGGGCCGGATCGACAGCGACGGCTACCTGTGGATCACCGGCCGGTCCAAGGACCTGATCATCCGCGGCGGCCACAATATCGACCCCGCAGAAATCGAAGAGGCGCTGCTCGGCCATGACGCGGTCGCCTTTGCCGGTGCGATCGGTCAGCCCGATGCGCGTGCCGGCGAACTGCCCTGCGCCTTCGTGGAACTGGTCGATGGCGCCACCGTCACGCCCGAGGCCCTGATCGAGTATTGCAATATCCACGTTCACGAACGGGCGGCACGGCCGAAACACATCACGATCGTGGACGAACTGCCCAAGACCGCGGTCGGCAAGGTGTTCAAGCCGGACCTGCGCAAACAGGCGATCATCCGCGTTTATGACGCGGCGCTGGAACAGGCGGGACTTGCGGCGCGGGTCGACCATGTGATCGACGACAAGAAACGCGGGCTGGTGGCACGCGTGGCCGACAACGGCGCCGACAAGGATGCCGTGGCCAGGGTTCTGGGCGATTTCACGCGGCCCTGGGAATGGGTGGCCTGACGGGGCGGCACGGCGATGGACTACGATCAGCTGATCGACGCCGAAACCTGGGATTTCATCCGCGCGACCGGGGCGTATTACCCCGACGACACGGTGGCGTTCCCGATCGCGGATCAGCGCCGCGTCTATGACGAGATGTGCCGCGCCTTTCACCAGGGTTATCCCGACGGCGTCACGGCCGGCGATCGCGATGCCGGCAGCGTGCCGGTCCGGGTCTATTCCGCGGGCGATCCCACCCGGACCGTGGTCTATTTCCACGGCGGCGGCTTCCTCGTCGGGGGGCTCGACAGCCATGACGATATCTGCGCCGAGATCTGCGCCATGACCGGGTTCCGGGTGGTGTCGGTGGATTACCGGCTCTGCCCGGAACATCGCCACCCGGCCCAGTTCGAGGATGCGTGGATGGCGGCGCAATGGGCGGCGGAGGAATATGGCGTGCCGATGGTGCTGGCCGGCGACAGCGCCGGCGGCAACCTCGCGGCCGCAGTGTCGCACCATGCCCGTGGCCGGCTCGGGTCGGTGCTGGGGCAGGTGCTGATCTATCCGGGGCTCGGCGGCCCGATGCAGGGCGGATCTTACGCGGACCACGCCAACGCGCCGCTGCTGACGGTCGCGGATCTGAAATTCTACCGCGCGATGCGCTATCACGGCGACGAACCCCGGGGCGACCCGACCTATGCGCCGTTGCAGGACATCGATTTCAGCGGCCTGCCGCCCACGGTTATCGTGACCGCCGACTGCGACCCGCTGCGCGACGATGGGCGCAGCTATCGCGACCGGATCATCGCCGCGGGCGGCAAGGCGCAGTGGATCAACGAGGTGGGGCTGGTGCATGGCTACCTGCGGGCACGCACGACCGTGGCGCGCGCGCATGCCAGCTTCGAGCGGATCGAGATCGCCATCGAGGCGCTGGGGCAGGGGATCTGGCCCTATGACTGAGCCGCGCTAGCGCAGGAACGGATCGGCACGCATCGTGTCGGCCACCGGCGCACCGAGGCGCGACAGGATCGTCGGCGCCAGCTGGAGCTGTTCGATCACCGTTTCCGGCGCCGGCCCGTCCGCAGGGCCGAAATAATAGAGCGCGGTTTCCTGTTGCAGCGGGTCGCGCCCGCCGTGATGCCCGCGCGCGTCCTGGCCGTGATCTGCGGTCACGATCACCTCGTAGCCCATCGCCCGCCAGCGCGGGATGAAGGGCGCCAGCATTTCATCCATCACGAAACAGGCATGGTCCATCTCCCGGCAATCGTGAAAGAACCGGTGCCCCATGCTGTCCAGCGTGCATGTGTGCAGCAGCCCGTAGGTCAGCGAATGGCGCGCGCACAGGCTGGTCAGCGTGGCGAACAGGTCCAGGTCGCAGGGCGTCATCTGGTTGTCGTGGCCATAGCCAGTCATGGTGTGGAACCGGCCGTGGTTGATGGTGGAACTGTCCGGTTCGTCATATTCGATATCGCGGACCGGATCGAACGGGTGGCGATTGAAGAACTCGGACCAGAAGGAATGCGCCACCGCGCCGGTCACGCCGCCGGCCGCGCGCACCTGCGAGAACACGTCCGGCTGCGCCAGCCGGAACACGTTGCCATTGCCGGTGCAGCCATGGTCCTGCGGTGTCACGCCGGTATGCAACGACGCATAACAGCTGGCCGAGATCGACGGCAGCACCGACCGGTGTTTCCAGACCCGGGCCTCGCCGCGTTCGACCCAGCCTTCGAGATTGCCGAACAGACGGCGGAAATTGCGCCACGGCACGCCGTCGAGTATGATCAGAAGGAGCTTGTTCGGCATTGCGGCCTCTCGTCATGCAATGGGCGCATCAAAGCCACGGCACGGCGTGCTGGCAATCGAAAATGCGACCGGGGCCGTGACCGCAAGATTTTTTTCCTGTCCGCGAGGCCGGTATCGCGGATGACTATGGACGGAGAAAGCCCATGCGCCAGTATATCGCCACCTTGCTGTGCCTCGCCGCGCCGTTGGCATGGGCGGATGAGGGGCCGTCGTTCGATTGCGCCAAGGCACAAAGCGGTGCGGAACAACTGGTCTGCGAGGATGCCGGGCTGGCCGAACTCGATCGCCGCCTTGCCGGGCGCTTCACCGATGCGGTCGGGCTGGCACAGGGGCTGGACGCGGGCGCGGAGGAGGCGGTGACCGAGCTCAAGGCGATGCAGCGCGGCTGGATCAAGGGCCGCGACGAATGCTGGAAAGCGGCGGATCAACGCGCCTGCGTGGCCGACGCCTATCTGCGCCGCGAGGCCCGGCTGGTCGCCTTCTGGCTGATGCAGGAACCCACCGGCACGGAATTCTGGGCCTGTGGCGGAAACCCGTCGAACGAGGTGGTCACGATGTTCTTTGACACCGAACTGCCCGGTATCCGGTTCGAACGCGGCGACAGTATCGATACCGGCGTGCTGTCACCGTCTGAAACAGGCACCCGCTACGAGGGCGATTTCGGCCGTTCGATCTGGATCCGGGACGATGAGGCCACCTATCGCGAGCCAGACCCGGACGGAACCGAATATGACTGCGTTCTGACGCAGCGGGACTGACCGCCGGGCTCAGTGCCCGGCGCTTTCCATCCTGCGGTGGTCCAGCACCTCTTCCAGCCAGCCCAGTTTCATCTCGGGGACCGAGGACAGCAACAGGTCGGTATAGTCGTCGAAAGGCGGCGCCAGCACCTGGCTCTTGGGGCCGTAGCGCTGCACCTTGCCGTGATACATCACCGCGATGCTGTCCGCGATCGCCTTCACCGTGGCGAGGTCATGGGTGATGAACAGATAGGCCACGTCCTCGATCTTCTGCAGGTCGAGCAGCAGCTTGAGGATGCCATCCGCCACCAGCGGGTCGAGCGCCGATGTCACCTCGTCGCAGATGATCAGCCGCGGCCTGGCGGCCAGGGCGCGGGCGATGCAGACGCGCTGTTTCTGTCCGCCTGACAATTCGGCCGGATAGCGGTCCTGGAAACCGTCGCCCAGTTCGATCTCGTCCAGCAATTCCTGGATGCGTGTCTGTTTCTCGGCGCCGCGCAGGCCGAAATAGAATTCGAGCGGCCGGCCGATGATCGTGCCCACGGTCTGGCGCGGGTTCATCGCCACGTCGGCCATCTGGTAGATCATCTGCAATTCACGCAGATCCTCGCGCGCGCGCCCGTCGAGCCCGGGCGACAGCCTGCGCCCGGCAAATTCGATCTCGCCTTCGCGCGGAGGCAGCAGACCGGTGATAACCCGCGCCAGCGTCGATTTGCCGGACCCGGATTCGCCGACCACGGCCAGCGTCTGGCCCGGATGCACCTCGACATTCACGTTCTGCAGGACATCGAAACTCAGCCCCTTGTAGCGGGCGGTGACGCCGCGCACGGTCAGCACCGGGTCGGGCGAGGGCGGCTTTTCCTCGTGCTCGATCGAGCGCACCGAGACCAGCGCGCGGGTATAGTCCTCGTGCGGGTCTTCGATGATCTGCCGGACCGATCCGTATTCCACCGTTTCGCCCTGCCGCAGCACCATGATGTCGTCGCTGACCTGGGCCACCACGGCAAGGTCGTGGGTGATGTAGAGCGCGGCGACGCCGGTATCCTTGATCGCTTCCTTGATCGCCTTGAGCACGTCGATCTGCGTGGTCACGTCCAGCGCGGTTGTGGGTTCGTCGAACACCACCAGGTCGGGCTGCGGACACAGTGCCAGCGCGGTCATCACCCGCTGCAGCTGCCCGCCTGAAACCTGATGCGGATAGCGGTTGCCGATATGTTCGGGGTCGGGCAGGCCGAGCTTGTCGAACAGCTCGACCGCGCGGGCCTCGGCCTCGGAGCGGGAGAACCGCCTGTGATGGATCGCGGCTTCGGTGACCTGCTCCATCAGCTTCTTGGCGGGGTTGAAGGATGCCGCGGCGGATTGCGCCACATAGGTCACTTCGGCCCCGCGCAATTCGCGCAGCCCTTTCAGGCCGCCGCGCAGGATGTCGCGGCCATTGACCCAGACCTCGCCGCCGGTGATCTCGACGCCGCCGCGCCCATAGCCCATCGCCGACAGGCCGATGGTGGATTTGCCGGCACCGGATTCGCCGATCAGGCCAAGCACCTTGCCCTTTTCCAGATCAAAGGACACCCCGTGCACGATCTCGATCCTGCGCGGCGTTTCGCCGGGCGGATAGACGGTGGCGCCGATCTTCAGGTCGCGGACGTTCAGCAGCATGTCGGACATCAGCCGCGTCCTCCCTTCAGGCTGGTGGTGCGGTTCAGGATCCAGTCGGCCACCAGGTTGACCGAAATCGCCAGCGTGGCGATGGCCACGGCGGGCAGCAGCGCCGCCGGAATGCCATAGACGATGCCTTCCTTGTTTTCCTTCACGATCCCGCCCCAGTCGGCCTCGGGCGGTTGCACGCCGAGGCCGAGAAAGGACAGGGTGGACACGAACAGCACCGCGAAGATGAAGCGCAGCCCCATTTCCGCCACCAGCGGCGACAGGGCGTTGGGCAGGATTTCACGGAAGATGATCCAGCGCCGCCCCTCGCCGCGCAACTTGGCCGCCTCGACATAATCCATCACGTTGATATCCACCGCGACGGCGCGGGCCAGCCTATAGACGCGGGTGCTGTCCAGCAGGCCCATGACGATGATCAGGATGGTTACCGTGACCGGCATCACCGACAGGACCACCAGCGCAAAGATCAGGGTCGGGATCGACATGATCAGGTCCACGAAGCGGGAGATCGCCTGGTCGGCCCAACCGCCCAGCACCGCGGCCAGCAGGCCCAGCACCGAGCCGGTGACAAAGGACAGGATGGTGGCCGCGGTCGCGATCCAGATGGTCGTGCGCCCGCCATAGATCATCCGGGACAGCAGGTCGCGTCCGATGCTGTCGGTGCCCAGCAGGTGCTCGGCCGAGCGGGGTTCCCAGACATCGCCGACCACCTCGGCCATGCCATAGGGCGCCAGCAGCGGCGCGAAGATCGCCATCAGGAAATACAGCGCCATGAAGAAGAGCCCGATCAGGGCAGAGACAGGTATGTTTCTGAACATCTCGCCGCCCTCCTATTTCGGGTGCCGCAGGCGCGGGTTGGCGAGGATCGACACGATATCGGCGACCATGTTCAGGCCGATATAGACGGCGGCAAAGATCAGCCCGCAGGCCTGCACCACCGGCACGTCGCGCTTGGCGACGTGATCGACCAGATATTGGCCCATGCCGGGATAGACGAACACCACCTCGACCACGACGACGCCGACGACGAGATAGGCGAGGTTCAGCATCACCACGTTGACGATCGGCGCGATCGCGTTGGGAAAGGCGTGGCGGTAGATCACCTTGAACAGGCTCAGCCCCTTGAGTTCGGCGGTTTCGATATAGGAGGATTGCATCACGTTGAGGATGGCGGCGCGGGTCATGCGCATCATGTGCGCCAGCACCACCAGCGTCAGCACCGCGACCGGCAGCGCGATGACATAGAGCTTCTGGCCCAGCGTCATCGTGTCGTTGATCATCGCGACCGAGGAAAACCAGCCCAGTTTCACCGCGACGAAGAACATCAGCACATAGCCGATCAGGAATTCGGGGATGGATATGGCCGTCAGCGTGACCGCCGAAATCAGCTTGTCCGGCCAGCGGTCGCGATAGCGCACGGCCAGCAGGCCGAGGAAGATCGCCAGCGGGACGGATACCATCGCCGCCCAGAAGGCCAGGAACAGGGTATTTCCGAGCCGCTTGCCCACGTTCTCGGCGATGTCCTGGCCGCTGGTCAGCGCGGTGCCCAGGTCGCCGTGCAGCACGCCGCCCAACCAGCTGAAATACCGTGTCAGGGCGGGCTCGTTCAGGCCCAGTTCGGCGCGCAGGTTGGCCAGCGCCTCGGGCGTGGCGGATTGGCCGAGAATGGACTGCGCCACGTCGCCGGGCAGGATGATGGTTCCGGCAAAAATCAGGATCGATACAAAAAACAACAGGATCAGGCTCAGCGCGACGCGCTGAGCCAGTAGTTTCGCGATCTGGGACATATCAGCCCGTTACCCACATCCGATGGGGGGCATAGCCGTTCATCAGGACCTGGCCCTTGATGCCGGGTGTGAAACCGGCAACGCGGGTGCTGGTGGCTTCGACGAAATCGTTGAACATCGGGCAGATCAGGCCGCCTTCGTCATGCAGGATCTGGCCCATGTCGGCATAGATCTGCTTGCGCTTGGCCTGATCGACCTCGGCGCGGGCGGCGAGCAGCATCTGGTCGAACTGTTCGTTGTTGAACCGCGTGTCGTTCCAGTCCGCGGTGGACAGGTAGGCGGTGGTGTACATCTGGTCCTGGGTCGGACGGCCACCCCAGTAGCTGGTGCAGAACGGTTGCTTGTTCCAGACCTCGGACCAGTAGCCGTCATTGGGCTCGCGCTTGATCTCGACATTGATGCCGGCGGCGGCACAGCTTTGCTGGAACAGCGCCGCCGCATCCGGCGCGCCGGGGAACGAGTTGTCCGAGGTGCGCAGCAGGATCGGCCCGTCATGCCCGGACTGCTTGAGATGGAACGCCGCCTTGTCGGGATCGTATGCGCGCTGTTCGAGTTCGGTATAGAGCGGATACGAGGCGTTGATCGGGGTGTCGTTGCCGACCGAGCCGTAGCCGGACAGGATCTTGTCCACCAGTTCCTGCCGGTTGATGCCGTATTTCAGCGCCAGCCGCAGGTCCTTGTTGTCGAAGGGCGCGGTGTCACAATGCATGATGAACACATAATGCCCCGGTCCCGAAGTCTGGTGCACGTCGATATTCGGTGCCCGCGCCACCAGCCCCGCGGTGCGCGGCGGCACCCGGTCGATCAGGTCCACCTGGCCGGACTGCAGCGCCGCGACCCGCGCGGT
The DNA here is from genome assembly GCF_003008555.2 of Pukyongiella litopenaei. Lineage (NCBI taxonomy): Bacteria > Pseudomonadati > Pseudomonadota > Alphaproteobacteria > Rhodobacterales > Paracoccaceae > Pukyongiella > Pukyongiella litopenaei. Next base: position 3,696,214 of record NZ_CP027665.1, read on the forward strand.
GTCGTCGTTGATCACCAGCAGTTCGAGCGTATCGGCATGACCGAGGTCGCCCCAGTAATGCGGGTTCTTCTCGGCAACGAACCGCACGCCCATGTCCACGTCCTTCAGGACATAGGGGCCGGTGCCGATGGCGGCGTCGGGTGCCTCCTTGCCGCCGCCGGGCTGGATCACCAGGTGATAGTCCGACATCAGGTAGGGAAGGTCGGCATTGGGCGTCTTGAGCTCGATCACGATATCGGACCCGTCGACGCGGATATTCTCGATATCGCGCATCAGCCCGAGCGCGCCGGATTTCGATTCATCGTCGGAATGGCGCGCCAGCGTGGCGGCAACGTCCTCGGGCGTGACCGCCTGGCCGTTGGAAAAGGTGATGCCGCTGCGCAGGCGGAAACGCCAGGTGGCGGCGTCTTCCGAACCTTCGAAGCTCTCGGCCACCTTGCCCGTGATGCCGCCGTCATCGTCCAGTTCCACCAGCGGTTCGCCCCACATGCGGATCAGCATCAGGCCGACGGTGTTGGTGGTCAGCGCCGGGTCGAGGCTGTCGGTGGTCGAACCGCCCTGCAGCGCCATGCGGATGGTGCCGCCATTGACCGGCTCCTGCGCATGGGCGGCCCGCGCCAGAAGGGTGTTGGCCGTCATCGCGCCGATGCCGAGCGCGGCGGCGCGGTTCAGGAATTCACGGCGGCTCATCTTGCCGGCGATGGCATGGCCGGCGAGGAACTTGATCTGATCTTGCATGCTTATCTCCCGTATCCTTACAGCGTTTGGAACGCAATTTTGTTGCTTGATCCCCCAAAGGGTCGCGCATTTCCGGCATATGGGCAAGCAGGAAAGTCCGGCGGTCCGCGGCGCCGGCCGGCGGATCGGGCCCGGGCAGAGCCCGGTTCAGCCCCTCAGAGCCACCATCAGATCCATGACATTCGTGCCGGTAGGTCCGGTTCTCAGCAACGCGTTCGCGGCCTCCAGATACGGGCCGCTGTCGGCTTGCAGCAGCGCCGTTTCCGCACCGGGTGTCCATGTCGCGCCATCGATCACGCCGCCTGCGGCGTCGGTCGGCCCGTCGCTGCCATCGGTGCCGCCGACGACGACCACCAGGTCTCCGATGCCCGCGATTTCGCGTGCCAGCGCCAGCGCCAGCGCCTGGTTGCGCCCGCCGCGGCCGGGATTGTCGGGCAGAACCACGGTGGGTTCCCCTCCCAGGATCAGCGCCCCGCGCGGCATGTCGCGCAACCGTGCCCCGATCGCGGGTGCCAGCGCGTTCAGGTCGTCATGCAGGCTTTCGGCATTGCTCAGCACCGGGAACCCCGCCGCGGTGGCGGCGCGTCCGGCGGCGTCGCGGGCGGTGGCGTTGCTGGCCACGATGCGCAGGTCCGAGACGAAGGCCGCCGACGCGGGACTTGCGCCGATGCCCGAGCCGATCACGCCGATATCGTCGCCTGGCACGTCCGATATGGCCAGCACCGTCGCCCGCGCCCCGCGAAACCCCGCCAGCAGCCCGCCGCCCTTGATGCGGCTCAGCTTGCGCCGCTCGGTGTTCATCGCGCCGATATCCATGCCCGATGCCAGCAGGCGCCGGTTCAGCACGTCGAGATCCGCCAGCCCGTAGCCCGACACCGGGTCTTCGGCCAGCGCCGAGGCGCCGCCGGAGACCAGAAGCAACAGCTGCGATCCGGGTGCCATTGCCGCGACCGCCTTGCGCAGCGCGCGGCCCGCGGCGAGGCTGCGCGCGTCCGGCACCGGATGGGCGGCTTCGATCAGGTCGACAGCATCGGGCAGTCCCGCCCCGTGGCCGTCCTTGGTGACGACGAGACAGGGCAGCGGGCCGAACCTGTCGAGCGCGGCCCGCGCCATTGCTCCGGCTGCCTTGCCCACCGCCAGCACCGCGTCGGGGCGCGGCTGGCGGTCCAGCGCGGCGGCGGTCGCGGCATGGCCGTCCACCGCCGCCACACCCGCCCGCCAGATGGCGCGGGCGCTGTCGCGCAGATCCGTCATCACGTTTCGATCCATATCGTCACCGGCCCGTCATTGACCAGCGCCACCGCCATGTCGGCGCCGAATTCGCCGGTCGCCACCGGCAGGCCCAGCCGGGCGAGTGCAGCCGCGAAATGTTCGTAGAGCCGGTTGCCATCTTCGGGCGCGGCGGCGGCCGAGAACCCGGGGCGGTTGCCGCGCGATGTATCGGCGGCCAGGGTGAACTGGCTGACCACCAGCGCCCCGCCACCCACGTCCAGCACGGACCGGTTCATGCGGCCGGCATCGTCGCGAAAGATGCGCAGCTTCGAGATCCTGGCGGCGAGATGTTCGGCCTCGGCCTCGGTATCGCTCTGCATGGCGCAAACCAGAACCAGCAGGCCCGGCCCGGTGCGGCCGACGATGCGGTCGTCAACGGTGACAGAGGCTTCGCTGACCCGTTGTATCAGGGCACGCATGGCGGGGCTCCTCGATCTGCTTTCATCCGCGCCAGTCCACCACGTCCTGCACATCGGCGCGGGTCGTGCGGAACCTGTTGGCGGGGTGAACCTCGTCGGCGTAACCAAATGAAATCGCGCAGATGATCAGCCGGTCATCGGGAATGTCGAAATGGCGGTGCAGAAACGGCGCATGGGACGCCACGGCCGCCTGCGCGATGGTCGCCACGCCGCATTCCGCGGCGGCCAGGGTGAAGGCGGTGACGAACCCGCCGCAATCCACCGCGCCATAGGCACCGAGATCGCGGGGCGCGGTGATGATGGCGCAATGGGGGGCGTCGAACAGCGCGAAATTCCGCATTGCCTGCCGGGCCGACCCGGCGCGGTCGCCCTTGCGGACGCCGACCGCGTCATAAAGCGCCCAGCCCGTTTCCCGGCGCCGGTCCAGGTAGATGCCGGCATAGCGGTCCGGGTGCGGCAGGTCGGGCGACGGCGCAGCGGTTTCGGCCTCGTGCATCAGGGCCGCGCGCAACCGTTCGGTTTCGGCGCCGCTGGTGATCACCAGCTGCCAGGGTTGCGCGTTGCACCAGGACGGCACTTTCTGCGCCGTTTCCACGATGCGTTCGATCCGGCTGCGCGGCACCGGATCGGGGCGGAATGCGCGGCAGGACCAGCGGCGGGACATCAGCCTGTCGAGCTCGGATCGTGGGTCGTTCATGGGGCCTCCCGGATTGCCGCGCACAATGGCCGGGCTCCGGCCTGGCCGCAAGGGGATCTATCCGAGATCGGCCGGCAGCGCCGCGTAGCCGCGAAACCGCAGGCGCCCGCCGCGCACGCGGCCGTCGCGCAGGGCAAATCCGGGATACCGGTCCAGGAACCGCGAGATCGCGATCCGCCCCTCCATCCGTGCCAGCGTCAGCCCGACACAGACATGGGGACCGGCGGCAAAGGCGAGATGCCGGTTGGGCTTGCGCCCGACATCCAGCCGCGCGGGATCGTCGAACACCGCGGGATCGCGATTGGCCGCGCCGATGCACAGATGCAGGTTGGTGCCGGGCGCGATGTCCAGCCCGCCGATATTGACCCGGGCGGTGGTTTCGCGGTTGCCAAGCTGGTTGGGCGACCGGAACCGCAGGAATTCCTCGATCGCCAGCGTGATCAGCGCCGGATCAGCGAGCAGGCGGGCCCTCTGGTCCGGGTGGTCGTGCAGCAGCGCCAGCCCATTGCCGATCAGGTTGGTGGTGGTTTCATGGCCGGCATTCAGGATGAAGATGCAGTTCTGCAGCAATTCGGTTTCCGACAATTGCCCGTCCGCGCCGTCACCCCGGATCAGGCGCGTCAGCACATCGGTTTCCGGGTCGCCGGGCGCGGCGCGGCGGCGGCGGACCAGATCCCGCAGATAGGCGGTGAATTCCCGCACCGCCTCATGGCCGCGGGCCAGTTGCGCCGCGCTCAGCACCGGTTCAAGCGCGCCCAGAATGGCCAGCGACCAGTCGCGCAGCGGCCCGCGTTCGGCCATCGGCACATCGAGAAGGTTGCCGATGATCTGGATCGGGATCGAGGCGGCGAAATCCTCGATCAGATCGACGCTGCCGTGCCCCTGCATCCCGTCCAGCAGCGCATCGACAGCCGCGACCAGCCCCGGCTCCATCCGTGCGATTGCCCGCGGCGTCAGCGCCGATGTCATGATCCGCCGCACCCGCGTATGCAGGGGCGGGTCGTTGAACACCAGCGACGTGGTGTGATGCTCGAAGAGCGGCGAGCCCGCCCCGAATTTCGGCCCGAACGCCGCCGTCTTGTCCGACGAATAAAGCGTCGTGTCGCGATAGATCCGGTCGAGATCGGCGTGACGGCAGAGCAGCACCGATCCATCGGGCTGGCGCAGCACCGGCGCATGGTTCAGCAGGGCGTCATAGACCGGGAACGGGTTGTCGGCAAAGCCCTCGGGCGGCGCGGCCAGGTCGAACCCCGTCGCGATATCGCGCATCTCGCCGTTCATCACATCGTCATCCTCCCGCGTTCACGTTTGGACAGGACGGGCGGGCTGTCAACGGCAGAGCAACACAGGACAAGGGCCGCCCCGGTCGCGGGACGGCCCTTGCGGCAATGGCGAGGATCGGCCGGATCAGCCGACCAGTTCGATGCCCGAGAAGAAATAGGCGATCTCGACAGCGGCGGTTTCCGGCGCGTCCGAGCCGTGAACCGAGTTTTCGCCGACCGATTCCGCGAACTCGGCGCGGATGGTGCCCGGTGCCGCGTCGGCGGGGTTGGTCGCGCCCATCACTTCGCGGTTGCGCGCGATGGCGTTGTCGCCTTCGAGAACCTGCACCACGACCGGGGCCGAGGACATGAAATCGCACAGTTCGTCATAGAACGGACGTTCGGCGTGGACCTCGTAGAACTTGCCGGCCTGTGCCTTGGTCATGTGGATCCGCTTCTGGGCGACGATGCGCAGGCCGGCTTCTTCCAGCTTGGCGTTGATCGCACCGGTCAGGTTGCGGCGGGTGGCGTCGGGCTTGATGATCGAAAAGGTGCGTTCCAGGGCCATGGGGTATCTCCTTCGGGGCTGGTTGCGTCTGGTTGTTCGTGGCGGCGGGCGGCCCCGCCGGTCAATGCCGCGCGCCGCGTAACATGGGGGGCGGCGCTTGGGAAGGGCGTTTCGGACCCGATTGACAGTGCCCCGGCCCTGCGTCACACCGCCCGCATGTTGCGTATCGATGACATCACCTATTCGGTCGGCGGCCGTCCGTTGCTCGAAGCGGCGTCGGCGGTGATCCCGACCGGCCACAAGGTTGGCCTGGTGGGGCGGAACGGCACCGGCAAGACCACGCTGTTCCGGCTGATCCGGGGCGAACTGGCGCTGGAAAGCGGGTCGGTTACCCTGCCCAGCCGCGCCCGCATCGGCGGCGTCGCGCAAGAGGCGCCATCCTCGGATGTGTCGCTGCTGGACACGGTGCTGGCGGCCGATACGGAACGCGCGGCGCTGCTGGCCGAGGCCGCAACCGCGACCGATCCGGCGCGCATCGCCGAGGTGCAGACGCGGCTGGCCGATATCGACGCCTGGTCGGCCGAGGCCCGCGCCGCGTCGATCCTCAAGGGGCTGGGATTCGACGATGCCGCGCAGGCACGGCCCTGTTCTGATTTCTCGGGCGGCTGGCGGATGCGGGTGGCGCTGGCGGCGGTGCTGTTCTCGCAGCCCGACCTGCTGCTGCTGGACGAACCGACCAACTATCTCGACCTCGAAGGCGCACTGTGGCTGGAAAGCTACCTGGCCCGCTATCCGCATACGGTCATCATCGTCAGCCATGACCGCGGCCTGCTGAACCGCGCCGTGGGTGCGATCCTGCACCTGGAGGATCGCAAGCTGACGCTCTACCAGGGGCCCTATGACCAGTTCGCCCGCGCGCGTGCCGAGAAACTGGCGCTGGCCGAGGCGATGGCCAAGAAGCAGGAGGCGCGGCGGGCGCATCTGCAATCCTATGTGGACCGGTTCCGCTACAAGGCTGACAAGGCCAAACAGGCCCAGTCGCGGATCAAGGCGCTGGCGCGGATGCAGCCGATCACCACCCCGCAGGAGGCAGCGCTGCGGGCGTTCAGTTTCCCCGAACCCGAGGAACTGTCGCCGCCGATCATCCACATGGAGGGCGGCGTCACCGGCTATGGCGACACGCCGGTGCTGGCGCGGCTGAACCTGCGGATCGACCAGGACGACCGGATCGCGCTCCTGGGGCGGAACGGGCAGGGCAAATCGACCCTGTCGAAACTGTTGTCCGACCGGTTGCCGCTGATGGCGGGCAAACTGGTCCGGTCGCGCAAGCTGCGGATCGGCTATTTCGCCCAGCACCAGGTCGACGAGTTGCATGTGGACGAAACGCCGATCGATCATCTGCGGCGGTTGCGGCCCGATGAGGCGCCGGCCCGGCTGCGGGCGCGGCTGGGCGGGTTCGGACTGGGCGCCGCGCAGGCGGAGACCGTGGTGGGCAGCCTGTCGGGCGGGCAGAAGGCGCGGCTGTCGCTGCTGATCGCGACCATCGACGCGCCGCATCTGCTGATCCTCGACGAACCGACCAACCATCTCGATATCGAAAGCCGCGAGGCGCTGGTCGAGGCGCTCACCGCCTATTCCGGCGCGGTGATCCTGGTCAGCCACGACATGCACCTGCTGAGCCTCGTCGCCGACCGGCTGTGGCTGGTCGACGGGGGCACGGTGCGGCCGTTCGATGGCGATCTCGAAGCCTATCGCGCCCAGTTGCTGAGCCGCGACAAACCGGCGCCGAAACGCGAGACACCGAAACCCCGGCGCCCGTCCCGCGATACGTTGCTGCTGCTGCGGGGCGAGGTCCGCAAGAGCGAGGCCCGCGTCGAGAAACTCAACGACATGCGCGACCGACTGGCCGAGAAACTGGCCGACCCGGCGCTCTACGAAGATGGCAGGCAGGCCGAGGCCGAGGTCTGGCAGCGCAAGTATGCCGAGGTGATGGAAGGCCTGGACCGCGCCGAAACGCTGTGGATGCGGGCGCTGGAAAAGCTCGAGGCCGCCGAGGGCTGACGACTGTCCGGCCCGTTGCCCATCCATGTTGATCCGGCTCGAAATGGCTGGGGATTGGATCGGCGACGGCGCGATCCCTGCCGGGGCCGTCAGGGCCGATGATCTGCAATTTTCGAGGGACATCGGTCACCCTGCGCCTGCATCCGCAGGAATTTCTGGCATCGCCGGGCCGCGCGTGGCATGTCATCAGGGAATGGATACCGGGTTCTTCATCACCGCCTTCGTGACGCTCTTCGTTGTCATCGACCCGCCGGGGCTGGCGCCGCTGTATCTGGCGCTGACCCATGGCATGGATGCGGCCCTGCGCCGGTCCATCGCCATCCGGGCCTGTATCACCGCCGCCATATTGCTGACCATCTTTGCCGCCTTTGGCGAGGCGGTGCTGGACTTCGTCGGGATATCGATGCCCGCGTTCCGGGTCGCGGGCGGCATCCTGTTGCTGCTGACCGCGCTCGACATGCTGTTCGACCGGCGCAGCAAGCGGCGCGAGGATCGCGCCGAGGAGGAAGAACATCCCGATCCATCGGTGTTTCCGCTGGCGATCCCGCTGATCGCGGGGCCGGGGGCGATTGCGTCGATGGTGCTGCTGTCGGGGCAGAAACCGGGGATCGAGGGGCTGGCGCTGGTCATTGCGGTGATGCTGAGCGTCCTCGTGCTGGTGCTGGCGCTGTTCCTGGCATCGGGCATGATGGAGCGGCTTCTGGGCAAGACCGGGATCAACATCGTCACCCGGTTGCTGGGGATGTTGCTGGCGGCGCTGGCGGTGCAATTCGTGCTGGACGGGCTGCGTGCCTATGGCTTTGCGGGCTGACATTTCCAGCGCGCGGCCCCATATCGGGACCATGTCGGCACTGCGGGAACGCCATGAGCAATATCGAAATCGGTAACCTGGTCTATCTGCTCCTGCTGGGGGCGGTGCTGCTGTCCTGGGCCTTTGTCCAGAACCGCCGCAACCTGGGCAGGCTCGCCCAGCAGGCGATTGCCTGGGGGCTGATCTTCCTGGGCACGATCGCGGCGATCGGTCTGTGGGACGACATCCGGGGAACCGTGCAACCCAGCCTGGCGACCGTGACCGAGGGCAACCGGGTCGAGGTGCCGCGCGCCCGCGATGGCCACTACTACCTGACGCTCGAGGTCAATGGCACGCCGGTCAGGTTCATGATCGATACCGGCGCCTCGCAGGTGGTGCTGACCCGGCGAGATGCCGAGCGCGTCGGGATCGCCCCCGGTGACCTGGCCTATAGCGGGCGGGCCAACACGGCCAATGGCACCGTCCGCACCGCGCCGGTGGTGCTGGACGACATCGCTCTGGGTCCGATCCGCGACCGGGGCGTGCCCGCCGCGGTGAACGAAGGCGAGATGGACGAGTCGCTGCTGGGCATGTCCTATCTGCAACGCTGGGGCCGGATCGAGATCGGCGGCGGCGCGCTGGTGCTGACACGCTGACACCGGGTGCTGCGGATCGCCAACCGCGACCACAGACGCCCTGCAGCCGGTGTCAGCCGCCGCCCGAGGCAAGGGCCCCGAACATCGCCGCAATGAACAGCCCGGCGATGATCGCCAGCACGATCTTCAGGGTGGAATAGGGGCGTTCGCCCTGAACCTGCCCGGTGCGGCCGTTGACCACGAAACGGTAGGTCTTGCCCCGATACTTGTAGGCGGCCAGCCAGATCGGCAGCAGGATATGCTTGAAGGTCACGTTGCTCACCTCGGTGTCGATGGCGAGGATGCGCTGGCGGTCGCCGCCGATATCGAACCGTACGTCGCGTTCGATCACCCGGCCCATGACATCGCGCGCCTCGGTGTAGCCGTGGCCAAGCTCGACCGTATAGGCCTCGGCGCGGAACCCGGCGAGGAACTCCGGTTGGTAGGGTTCGAGCGCCGGCAGGTCCCAGGGCTGCAGCGCGTCGGTATAGACCTTTGGCAGCGACTGCGAGGCCAGCACCAGAATATCGTCGAAGGAACGCGCGACCCGCCCGGAGGTCCGGCTCCATTTGATCTTTGGAACCTGCTGGCGCACGCGCCTGCCGTTCTGGATGACGATGCGGGTCTCGTAGTAGATCGTTCCCCGGTCGCCCTGATAATTCGACCGCGTGCGCGCATCGAAGGTCCAGTAGGGAACATAGATCCCCTGCATCCGGCGCCCCTTGCGGGCATAGCGTTTCAGGCCCGAGGGCGCGAACCACAATCGGCCCAGCCAGTTGCCCATCGCCTCATGCGCGTGAGCTTCGGTCAGCGCAAAGGGCAGGATGCCGCGCGGTTTGATGTGGCGGTGGGTGCCGGTGTCGGTGACGACGGGGGTCGCGCAGAACGGGCATTCGGCCGCATGGGTGTCGGGGTCGAACTCGACCTGCGCGGCGCAGTTGGGGCAGGTGATGACCCGGGTTTCCTCGATCTCGGTTTCGGGCAGCCGATCGGCGACGGCGGCGTCGAAATCGATCTCGCGCAGCCGGCCGCCCTGCCACGGGCCGGAGGCCACCTGCTGGACCTGTCCGCAATGGGCGCAGACCAGCGCCCCCTGCGCGGGGTCGAACCGGTAGTCGCCCCCGCAGGTGTCGCAGGGGAAACGGTGTTCCTCGGTGGTCACCGGCATGGCGACCGGACTATGTGCCGGGCGGCGGCGGCGGCAGGATGGTAAAGAGCTGGGCCAGTTCCTGCACGTCGCCCGCGGGTTTCCATCCGTCCTGTCCCGGCGTCCACACATAGGTGTCGCGGGTCACGTCGCCTCCGGCGACCATCCGGCCCAGCCGGGCCTTGGAAAATGGCCCTTGCGACTGGCCGTCCGCCGCGATGTGCCAGACATGTTCGACCACCGGTGGCGGCGGCGGGGCGGCCTGCGCGGGATGGGCGCCCCAGGGGCCGGCCTGGGGCGATGCCATCTGCTGCGCCATCGCCATGCCCATTCCGGCACCCAGCCCGGCGGCCATTCCGCCGCCCGACGGGTTGCGTGCCGCGGCCGTCATCGCCTCGGCGGCGGAATATTGCGTGAAACGCCCGAGATCGCCGGCCAGCCCCATCGAGGTGCGTTTGTCCAGCGCGGCCTCGACCGCCGGCGGCATCGAAATGTTCTCGATGTAGAATTCCGGCATCGCCAGCCCGTAACTGTCGAGCACGGGCGACACCTGCGCCACGATCAGCTTGCCCAGATCGGCGGTGTTGGCGGCCATGTCGAGCACGGGAATGCCGGACGACGCGATCACGCGGGAAAACTCCTGCACGATGATGTTGCGGATCTGGAAACTGATCTCGTCCATCGTGAATTCGCCGTCGGTGCCGACGATCTCGACCAGGAACCGCGCCGGATCGCTGATCCGGATCGTATAGGTGCCAAAGGCGCGGATGCGGACCGGTCCGAATTCGGGATCGCGGCAGATGACCGGGTTCTTGGTGCCCCATTTGAGATCGTTGAACCGGGTCGTGTTGACGAAATAGATCTCGGATTTGAACGGCGACCGGAACCCGTGATCCCAGTGCTGAAGCGTGGTCAGCACCGGCATGTTGTTGGTTTCCAGCATGTAGAGACCCGGCGTGAACACGTCGGCGATCTGGCCCTCATGCACGAACACCGCCGCCTGGCCTTCGCGCACGGTCAGCTTGGCGCCATATTTGATTTCATGCCCCTCGCGTTCGAACCGCCAGACCATGGTGTCGCGGGTGTCGTCCACCCAGTGGATCACGTCGATGAACTCGCCGCTCAGAAAATCGAATATGCCCATGTGGTCTTCCTCGGTATTGTCGATTGGGTCTCAGCCGCGGGGGCCGACCAGTTCATCCGCCATCCTGCGCACGATGTGGCGCGCATCGTCCGCGGTCATGCCCGGCTGCAGGCGGTCGTCATAGAGCATCTGCAACAGCATTTCATCATGATGTGTCAGCAGCGCGAATTCATCGTCGTCATTGAAGATCGACGGCCGCGCCTGGGGGCTGTCATTTGGCAGCCCGAGCCCCTGCGCGATTTCCTCGTGGATACAGGCCGACCGCACCAGCCGCGGGTGCTCGGCCCGCACCAGCACCACGGCGCGGTCATAGACATAGGGATCGGTGGCCGCGGACATCGCCAGCACGAGGCAATAATAGGACCGGGGCAGGTCGCGGAACACGGCGCGTTCGGCATCGGTGATGCCGGGCACCAGCCGGGTCAGCCGTGACTGCAGGAAATCGGCATCGTCGAGGCTGGCGAAGAAAACGATGAGATTGGCATTGCGCGACACGTTGGTGATCGAATGGCCGGTGAGCCCGGCCAGCCGCCGCGTGAAGGTTTCGACCTCGCGCTGGTCATGTTCGCGGGCGCGGGCCTGTACGCTGGGGCCGAACTCGGTTCCGATCCGCACCGGGCCCGCCCACCGGCTCAGCGGGCTGGGGCCGCCGGGCCGGCCGCGCGTGTGTTCCTCATAAAAGGCGATACGCTCGAAGTTCTGCGCCAGCGTTGCCGCATCGACGGGAATGTCGGCGCCATCATCGGTGCGCAGCTTGCCCTCGGCCTGCAGGTTTTCGGCCACCAGCCCATAATAGACGACCAGTTCGGCGCTTTCGACCGAGCGGGGCGGGGCCGTGACGACCGGCGGCGGCCCCAGCCCCGACGGCCGGGCGCGGGGATGGGGCGATGTTTGCGGCATGAAAAGATCGCAGCCGGCCAGCAGCAACAGCGCCAGGGCAGGCGCGGGCCGCAGGACGCGACGCAGGATCTGATCCTGCCGCGCCATGTCTCAGCCGGGGACCGCGGTGCCGGAATTGTCCCCGACACCGTCGCGGCGGGCCTTGGCGGCGGCCAGGGTGTCGCGCAGTTCAGCTTCCATCTTCTTCAGTTCCTCCTCGGCGGCCGCCCGCTTGGCCTTGCCTTCGTCGGCGATCTGCAACGATTCCTGGATCGTGCCGATCAGGTCGGCATTGGCCTGTTTCACCGCTTCGATGTCGAACACGCCGCGTTCCATTTCCTGGCGGATCATCTTGTTGCTTTCGCGCAGATTGGCGGCGTTCGAGGTCAGCAACTCGTTGGTCAGGTCATTGGCGTCGCGCACGGCGGCGGCGGCCTCGCTGCTGCGCTGGATCGTGACCGCCTGCGCCAGCTGGGTTTCCCAGAGCGGCACGGTGTTCACCAGCGTCGAGTTGATCTTGGTCACCAGCGACTTGTCGTTTTCCTGGACGAGCCGGATCGACGGCAGCGACTGCATGGTGACCTGGCGGGTCAGCTTGAGGTCGTGCACGCGGCGTTCCAGGTCGTCGCGCGCGGCCCGCAGGTCGCGCAGTTCCTGCGCCTTCATCACCTGCTCGCCCTCTGGTGCGGCCTGCACCTCGGCCTCCTTGGCCGGAATGTCATTGCCGTCCAGCTCGGCCAGCTTGGCTTCGCCCGCCGCGATGTAGAGCGCCAGTTCGTCGTAGAAGCCCAGCGTCTTGTCATAGAGCAGGTCGAGCGACTTGATGTCCTTGAGCAGCGTGTGTTCGTGGCCCAGCAACTGGTCGGTGATGCGGTCGATCTGGCCCTGCACCTCTTCGAAACGGGCCGTGAACTTGGCAAAGGGTGCCGCGCGGCCCAGCAGCCGTTCCCACCAGCTGCGTTCGCGCCTCACGTCCAGTTCGCTGACCGAGAAACCGCGGATCGTGGTGACGATATCGCGCAGGCTGTCACCGGCGGGGCCGACATCCTTGTTGCGCACATCCGCCAGCATCGCCTGGCTGATTTCCTGCAGCTCGGTCTGCGCGGAGGAGCCGAACCCGACGATCGAGCCGGTATTGCCCATGTCGATCTCGTCCATGCGGCGGCGGATCTCGGCGCTGACGGCCGCGTCCGCCTGCGCCAGCGGCACCACTTCGGATTTCGGCTCGGGCAGCGAGATCGCGCTCACCTGTTCCACCAGCTGCGTGCTTTCCTCGGCCTTCTTGCGAACGTCGTCGGACATGGGCTGTTACCTTTCTGTTGTTTCGGCGGACGGGTCCAGCCGCACGCCTTCGCGCTGCAACCGGTCGCGCAGCACATCGATTTCCACCGTCAGGTCGCTGCGGTCGTCGAGCAGCAGCTTGCGCGTGCGGGCGGCAAAATTCTGTTCCAGATCATCGAGCAGCGACAGGTAGTCGGTCTTGGCCTGCGCGTCGCGGCTGCGGCTGTAGATATCGGCGAATTTCACCGTCGCGTCGCGGGCGCCCAGCAGATAGACGGTCATGTATTTCCGGGCCGCCGTCAGATCGCGCGGATCCTCTTCGACGGTGCGGAACAGGTCACGGGCGGCGACCTGGAACCGTTCGACCCGCGCCATCACCTCGCGGTCGGCGGCGCGTTTCGCCGCATCCCGCATCTCGGTCAGCTTTTCCTCGGCCTCGTCCACGACACGGGCCACGCGGTCCTGCTGGAAGGTGTCGATGCCTTCCATGCCCTTGTCGCGCATCGGGTCGATGCCGAAGGACAGCAGATGCAGCACGGTTGCCGCCGCGCCGTAGAGCGCGGGCGCCAGGATCCCCGGTTCGGTCAGCCAGGCGGCTAGCGCGGCCCCGGCGCCGGTCAGCAGGCTGCCGGCGATCTTGCGCGGAAAGGCGGGGCGGCGGGCGACCTTGCGCGCGGCCCAGGCCGCCTCGGCGCGCAGGCCTTCGCGGGTGAGAAACGCGCCGCCTGCCAGCATCGCGGCACCGATACCCCCCAGCGCCAGCCCGGTCGCGCCATCGTTCAGCGACAGGAACAGCAGCAGGATCGGCGGCAGGAACAGCAGGTTGACCCGCAGCCCGGCCGGGTCGGCCCGCGCGCCATCGAACTGTCCGCGGGCGGGCGGTCGTGCGGCAGGAGAGTCCGATCGGGTGCCGGCGCCGTCCGGGCTGTATTTGCCGCCATAGCGTTGCGCCATAGCGTCAAAGCCCCCCCAGCCAGCCGGATGTGATGCCGAACAGCAGCAGAATCAAAGCGATATACGCTACTTTCTGAAGCCCCGAGCGCGCCATGCCGTGTTTCTTCCGGTCACCGATTGCCGTGATACGTTCGCCCGGCCAGACTAGGCCAAGGGCAGGGGTCTGGCTAGGGAAAAAGGCGAGGCTGCGATCAATGTTTCCCCGGCGGGCGGCGGCGTGGGCGCCGTTTGGGGGCAGGTTTCGCCGTCCCGGTCGTGTCGGCATCGTCCAGACCCAGCTGGTCCCGAACCACCTTGCGGCGCAGTTCCTCGACCTCGCCCGGTTTCAGCTGGCCGAGCTGGAACGGCCCGTAGCTGACCCGGATCAGCCGGTTCACCGTGAACCCCAGCGCCTCCATCGCGCGGCGCACTTCGCGGTTACGGCCTTCGCGCAGCGCCACGGTCACCCAGGCATTGGCGCCCTGCTGGCGGTCGAGCGTCACCTGCATCGGCTGGAACCGGATGCCTTCGACCTCGATGCCGCGCCGCAGCGGGTCGAAATCGGTGTCGGTCGGGCGGCCGTGCAGCCGCACCCGGTAGCGGCGCAGCCATCCGGTCGACGGCAGTTCCAGCTGCCGCTTGATGCCGCCGTCATTGGTCAGCAGCAGCAACCCTTCGGAGTTGAGGTCGAGCCGGCCCACGCTCATCACCCGCGGCATGTCGGCGGGCAGCGCGTCGAAAACGGTGTCGCGGCCATGTTCGTCGCGGGCCGTCGTCACCAGACCGGCGGGTTTGTGATAGAGCCAGAGCCGCGGCGGCTCGGCCTCGGCCAGCGGGGCGCCGTCCACCGTGATCCGGTCCGACGCGGTGACGTTCAGGGCCGGGCTTTCGATGGTGCGGCCATTGACCGTGACCCGGCCGGCCGCGATCATGCGTTCCGCCTCGCGGCGCGAGGCGACGCCAGCCCGTGCCAGCACCTTGGCGATCCGGTCGCCGGGATTGTCGGTCGTGGTCATGCCCCGCCCATAGACCATCGCGCGGGCTTGCGAAAGGGCGGGCGGGGCGGCAGGGTGAGGCGATGTTCCGATCGCATATGGATCAGGCGCTGGCCGAGGCGCGGGCCGCCGCCGAACGCGGCGAGGTGCCGGTGGGCGCGGTGATCGTGGCCCCGGACGGCGGTGTCGTGGCCGCTGCCGGGAACCGCACCCGCGAGTTGAACGATCCGACCGCCCATGCGGAATTGCTGGCGATTCGCGCGGCCTGTGCCGCAGCCGGGTCGGAACGGCTGGCGGGGCATGCCCTCTATGTGACGCTGGAACCCTGCGCGATGTGCGCCGCCGCCATTGCCGCGGCCCGGATCGGCCGGCTCTATTATGGCGCGGCTGATCCCAAATCGGGCGGCGTTGCCCATGGCGCGCGGGTGTTCACGCATCCGCAGGCGCATCACCGGCCCGAGATCTACGACGGGATCGCGGGCGACGAGGCCGCGGCCCTGCTCAGGGCGTTCTTTGCCACGCGCAGGTGACCCGGCACGGCGGGACGGGCCGTGGATGTCATGCGCGGAGGGCCTGTAAGCCGGATTCTGTTCCGGGGTTGCCCCCGGCGACGACCATTCATCTGGGCCGCGCATCGCTGTGCGGCTCGTGCTGCCAACCCGACCCCTCTCGGCTGAAGCGAGCCTAGCGGCGGTTTCCCCGAAGGGACCGGTCCCGCGCGGGGGTCCTATTCGGCATTGCTCCCGGTGGGGCTTGCCATGCCGCCCCCGTTGCCGGGGGCGCGGTGGGCTCTTACTCCACCGTTTCACCCTTGCCCCGGACCTGCCGGAGGCGAACCTCCGCCATGCCGGGGCGGTCTGTTCTCTGTGGCGCTCTCCGTCGGGTTGCCCCGCCCGGGCGTTACCCGGCACCGCTGCTTCAGGGAGTCCGGACTTTCCTCCCGGCCGGCGAACCGGCCAAGCGGCCGTCCGGCCCTCCGCGCGGCATCGGCTTAGGCGCTGCGGGCCGCCGCGTCAACGGCGACCGGCCTGGCCGAACCCGGCCAGGGCCGCCATGTCCGCGTCATCGAGCGGGCCGCACGCATGGGGGCGCAGGCGCAGGCGCACCGCCGCCAGCAAATCGGCATCCGAACAGGGGGCAGTGTAACCGGCGGCGCGGGCCAGGGCGCGGAACGGGGCGGGATCGGGGGTATGGGCCGGGTTTTGGGCATGGTCCCGGGCCGGAGCGGGCCTCAGCGCCAGCCCCTGCCGGGCCAGCCGGGTCCAGTCGAATCGGGGGCCGGGATCGTGTTTGCGCCCCGGCGCCATGTCCGAATGGCCGATCACGCCTGCGGGGCCGATACGATGCCGCTGCATCACGTCGCGCAACAGGTCTTCGAGGGCGGCCATCTGCGGTTCCGAAAACGGATGGTCGCCGCGATTGTCCAGTTCGATCCCGATCGAGCGCGAGTTGATGTCCTCCAGCCCGCGCCATTCACCGGCGCCCGCGTGCCAGGCGCGCTTGGCCTCGTCCACCATCTGCCAGATCGTGCCATCGCCGCCGATCAGGTAATGCGCCGACACCTCGATGGCGGGATCGCAGAGCCGGTCGAGCGCGGCGCTCGCGCTGTCCATCGCCGTGTAGTGCAGCACGATGAGCGACGGTTTCAGCCCGTCCCGGCGGTCGCCGAAACTGGGGGACGGATGCCGGATCGGGGTCAGTTCTGCACCGCCTGGCGAAACGGCGCGGGATCCCAGCTGCAGGCATAGCCGTCGCCATCGGGGTCGAGGTTCTGGCGGTCCCGCTGCGGGCCGCCCGCCTCGAGGAACGCGATCTGCGCCTGGTCGGGCGATGAGAAGCGGTTGCAGTTGCGCTGCGAGCCGCCGGCGAGGCTGAGGCCGGACCGGCTGTAGATCCGCGTGCCGCGCGGGTTGGTCTGCGACAGCGCATAGGCGACGATGTTGGGCCCGACACCGGCGGGGCGCACGGGCACGGCGGTGGGTTCGACGGCCTCGTATTGCGCGCGGTATCGGGCCAGCCGTTCGGCATCGCTTTCGATCGATTCGCGTGTCCTGACCGCGGAAAAGCTGTTCTCGTCCGAGATCCCCGCAGTCGACACCGGGGCCGAGGTCGCCGTCGCGGTGGTCTCGGTCGATGCCAGCGCGGCGGCGGTGGCGGCCGCGATGTCGTCTTCGGGCGCGGCGGTCCCGGCGGGCAGCGGTTGCGTGGCGATCGCGGCGGGCAGGGGCAGGGGCTGCCCGTCCGTGCCTCCGGCCAGCTGCGCGTCCAGCACCTTGGGCGAGCCGAAATAATTTTCGGGCTGGCCACCCGGTATCTGCGGCGCACAGGCCGACAGGGCGGTCAGCGCGGCAAGGGCGGTCAGGGCAGGAAGGGCAGAAAGGGCAGGGCGCATCGCGTCAGCCCTGCCACCAGTTGCCCGGCCGGGCGTCGAACCCGGCGGCGTGTTCCAGTGCAAAGGCGGCGTTGAGCAGGTCGCCTTCCTCCCACGGTTTGCCGATCAGCTGCAGGCCCAGCGGCAACCCCTGCCGGTCCAGCCCCGCGGGCACCGCCACGCCGGGAAGCCCGGCGAGGTTCACGGTCACGGTGAACACGTCGTTGAGATACATCGCCACCGGGTCGGCATCGGTCATCTCGCCCAGCCCGAAAGCCGCCGACGGCGTGGCCGGGGTCAGGATCGCGTCCACACCCTGCGCGAACACCTCCTCGAAATCGCGCTTGATCAGCGTGCGGACTCGGCGGGCGCGGTTGTAATAGGCGTCGTAGAACCCCGCCGACAGCACATAGGTGCCGATCATCACCCGGCGCTGCACCTCGTGGCCGAACCCCTCGGCGCGGGTCTTCTCGTACATCTCGGTGATGCCGTCGCCCTGTGCCAGCCGGGCCCGGTGGCCATAGCGCACCCCGTCATAGCGCGCGAGGTTCGACGAGGCCTCGGCCGGGGCGATCACATAATAGGCCGGCAGCGCGTATTTCGTGTGCGGCAGCGAGATATCGACGATCTCGGCGCCGGCATCCTGCATCATCTCGCGGCCGCGCGCCCACAGCGCCTCGATCTCGTCGGGCATGCCGTCCATGCGGTATTCGCGCGGGATGCCGATTTTTCTGCCGCGGATATCGCCGGTCAGCGCCGCCTCGAAATCGGGCACGGGTAGGTCGGCGCTGGTCGAATCCCGAGGGTCGTGCCCGGCCATCGCGCCCAGCATGATTGCCGCGTCGCGCACGGATTTCGTCATCGGCCCGGCCTGGTCCAGCGAGGATGCAAAGGCCACGATCCCCCAGCG
This sequence comes from Pukyongiella litopenaei, assembly GCF_003008555.2. Taxonomy (NCBI): domain Bacteria; kingdom Pseudomonadati; phylum Pseudomonadota; class Alphaproteobacteria; order Rhodobacterales; family Paracoccaceae; genus Pukyongiella; species Pukyongiella litopenaei. The sequence continues at coordinate 3,714,256 of NZ_CP027665.1, forward strand.
CGAACACCGCCCGTAGGTCGGCTTGATCCCCACCGTGCCGGTAAAGGCCGCGGGCTGGCGGATCGAGCCGCCGGTATCGGTGCCGGTCGCGGCCAGACACAGATCGGCGGCGACCGCCGAAGCCGAGCCGCCCGACGAGCCGCCCGGCGTCAGCGGCGTGTCGTCATTGCCGCGCCGCCACGGGTTCACCGCGTTGCCATAGGCCGAGGTCTCGTTCGACGATCCCATCGCGAACTCGTCCATGTTCAGCTTGCCGAGCATCACGGCCCCCGCGTCGGCGAGGTTCTGCGACACGGTCGATTCGTATTCCGGCCGGAACCCTTCGAGAATGCGGCTGGCGGCCTGGGACGGCACGCCGCGCGTGCAGAACAGGTCTTTGATGCCGATCGGCAGGCCGCACATGGCGGGGGTCTCACCGGACCCTTTCAGGCGCGCATCGGCGGCGGCGGCGCGTTCCAGCGCGATCTCGGGCGTCTTGTGCGCAAACGCGTTCAGCGCGCCGGCGGTCTCGATGGCGGCCAGGCAGGCCTCGGTCAGTTCGCGCGATGTGGTTTCACCCTTGCGGAGCGCGTCGCGGGCCTCGGCCAGCCCCAGTCGGTTCAGTTCGGTCATGTCAGTCGTCTTTCCTGGGCGGGGCGGCGGGTCACTCGACCACCTTGGGGACGGCGAAGAACCCTTCGCGGGCATCCGGCGCGTTGGACAGCACCTTCTCCGGCTGGTTGCCGTCATTCACAACGTCGGCGCGGCGCTTGAGCCGCTGCGGGGTCACGCTGGTCATCGGCTCGACGCCGTCGATATCGACCTCGTTGAGCTGTTCGATAAAGCCGAGGATGGTGTTGAATTCCTCCGCCAGTGCCGGCAGCGCGTCCTGCTCGACCCGGATCCGGGCCAGTTTCGCCACCTTGGCGGCGGTGCTAGTGTCGATCGACATGAAAACCTCTCGTCGGTGTCTCTGACGGCTGTCACGGGCATTTACCTCCGCGCCGGTCGCCCCGCAAGCCTGAGCTGGAAAACCGCCCCGTTCGAGGTGGCAATTCGCCCCCCCGGTGCTAGGGTCGTCGGGCATGGACAGAAGAGGAGATGACCATGAACATCGTCTGGCTGGGTCACGGCAGTTTCCGCATCGAAACCGCGGGGCAGGTGCTGCTGATCGACCCCTGGCTGACCGGCAACCCGCTGCTGCCCGAGGACCGGCACGCCGAGGCCGTCGAGGGGGCGACCCATATCCTGCTGACCCATGCGCATTTCGACCATGTGATCGACGTGCTGCCGCTGGCGCGGAAACTGGGCGTGCCGGTGGCGGGGCAATATGACCTGATGGGGCTCTGGTCGGAAACCGAAGGCATCGAAACCGTCGGCTTCAACAAGGGCGGCACCATCGATCTGGGCGGCGTGGCGGTGAGCATGGTGCCAGCCTCGCACAGTTCGACCTTCTCGACGCCCGAGGGGCTGCGCACCGGCGGGTCCGAGGTGGGCTACATGCTGCGTGCCGAGGGGCGCACGGTCTATGCGTCGGGGGATACCGACATCATGGCGGACATGGCATGGATGGGCGAATATTACGCGCCGGACGTGGGTATCCTGTCGGCGGGCGGCCATTTCACCATGGACATGAAGGCCGCGGCCTGGGCGGCGAAGAAGTATTTCAACTTCTCGACCGTGATCCCCGGTCACTACCGAACCTTCCCGATCCTCGAACAATCGGCGCAGGTGCTGGCGGACGGCCTGCCGGGGGTCGATGTGATCGAACCGCAGGTGCTCGAGGCGATCCGGCTCTAGAATTGCTGTTGACTCGGGCCAACGCACGGGTAAAAGGCGGGCTTCAGTGATTTCACGGGTGGCGTATGCCGCCCGCGCGACGGAGAAGACGAATGGCGAAGCCGACCACCATCAAGATCCGCCTGAATTCGACCGCGGGCACCGGCCACTTCTATGTGACCAAGAAAAACGCGCGCACCATGACCGAAAAGATGGTCGTGCGGAAATACGATCCCGTTGTCCGCAAGCATGTCGAATACAAGGAAGGCAAGATCAAGTGATCTGGGCCCCGGATCCCAGAGATCAGAAGGCCGCGCCCAGCGCGGCCTTTTTCTTTGCCGATCGCGCTTCGGCTACCCGACCGGCAACCCTCCGGCATCACGCCGCCGCTGCATGAGCGGACGCGCCGGCGGGCCGGGGCCGTGTCCATGACATCAAGGCCTGATTTGGGGTCGGTGTCGTCGGGGCGCGTCGGTGCGCGTCGATCACCGGTTGAGACGGGGCGGCGCGATACCTAGGTAGACCCTGCCGCAGCGGGAGTATGTGCCATGAACCTGTCCATCGGGGAGTTGTCCCGGCGATCCGAGATCAAGGTGCCGACGATCCGGTATTACGAAAAGATCGGGCTGATCCCCGAAGTGCCGCGCAATGCGGGCAACCAGCGCCGATACGGAGCCGTCGATCTGGACCGCCTGAAATTCATCCGCCATGCCCGCGATCTGGGCTTCGATCTCGACAGCATTCGCGACCTGCTGGAGATGTCGGAGCGGCCACTGCAATCCTGTCACGCCGCCGACAGTATCGCCCGGACCCATCTCGAGGCGATCCGGGCCAGGATCCACCAGCTGACGCTGTTGCAGCACGAGCTGGAACGCATGGTCTCCGAATGCCGGCAGGGTCGCGTCTGCGATTGCCGGGTGATCGAGGTGCTGGCCAATCACGCGGAATGCACGACCGATCATGGCCGTGTGGCCCCGGCCCGGCCCGGTGACGGCCCCGCCGGCTGATCGCGCGGCGGGGCAGCGTGGTTCAGTCGCCGCGCCGGCCCAGGAAACCGAGAAGCCGCATCGCGTTCAGGGTCACCAGCACCGTCGCGCCGGTATCGGCCAGCACCGCCATCCACAGGCCCGACAGGCCGGTCACCGTGGTGACGAGGAACACCGCCTTCAGACCCAGCGCGATGACCACGTTCTGGCGCACGTTTCTCATCGTAGCGCGGGACAGGCCGATCATGCGGGCGACATCGCCGATCACGTTGCGCATCAGCGCGGCATCGGCGGCCTCCATCGCGACATCGGTCCCGGAGCCGATGGCAACGCCGACGGTGGCCTCGGCCAGGGCAGGGGCGTCGTTCACGCCATCGCCGACCATGATGACCGTTTCCGCGCGGGCCAGTTCGCGGACGCGCCCCGCCTTTTCCTCGGGCAGCATTTCCGCGACCGCTTCGATGCCCAGGTCACCGGCTATGGCGCTGGCGGTGCGGGCATTGTCACCGGTCATCATCAGCGCCGAGACACCGGCGGCCTTGAGATCGGCGAGACCCGCGCGGGCATCCTGGCGGGGCTCGTCGCGCAGGGCGATCAGGCCCGCAACCGCGCCGTCGGCGACAACGACCGCAACTGTCTTGCCCTCACGCTCGAGCGCCCCGATCCGGCCTGACAGGTCGTCCGCCAGCGGCGCGTGATCGGCGGCAAAGCGCGGCGCGCCGATGAACACGGCACGCCCCGCGACCCGCCCCGCCATGCCCTTGCCGGGCACGATATGCACGCTGTCACCGGCAGGGGCGGCGATCCCGCGCGTCTCGGCGGCGGCGGTGATCGCATTGGCCAGAGGGTGCGAGGATTCGCGTTCGATAGCGGTCGCGAGCGCCAGCAGCGCGGCGTCGTCCCCGTCCACGGCGACGATGTCGGTCACGACCGGTCGGCCTTCGGTCAGCGTGCCGGTCTTGTCGAACACCACCCGGCCGGTCCGGGCGATGTTCTCGACCACCGCGCCGCCCTTGATCAGGATGCCGTGCCGCGCACCCGCCGACAGGCTGGAGGCAATGGCCGCAGGCACCGAGATCACCAGCGCACAGGGGCAGCCGATCAGCAGCAGAGCCAGCCCGCGATAGATCCATGTCTCCCATGTGCCGAGGCCGGTCAGCGGTGGCACGATCACCACGGCGAGCGCGATCAGCAGGACGACCGGCATGTAGATCCGGGAAAACCGCTCGATGAACCGTTCGGTGGGCGCGCGGGCATCCTGCGCGTTCTCGACCAGGGCGATGATGCGGGCGATGGTGTTGTCTTCGGGGGCGCGGCTGACGCGTATGCGTAGCGTGGCGTCATGGTTGACCGTTCCCGCGAACACGGCGTCGCCCGCGGATTTCGTCACCGGCACGCTTTCGCCGGTCACTGGGGATTCATCGACGCTGGAGATCCCGTCGACGATCTCGCCATCCGCCGCGATCCGGTCGCCGGGACGCGCGACGACGACCTGGCCGATCCGCAGGCTGTCGGCCGGGATCTGCCGGATCGTCCCGTCATCGTCGACGCGCGCATCGCGCGGCAGCAGCCGGCCCAGCGCCTTGATGCCCGACCGCGCCTTTTCGGCTGCCAGACCCTCGAGCAGTTCACCGATCATGAACAGGACGACGACCGCCAGCGCCTCGAGCTGTTCGCCGATCAGGATGGCGCCGATCGCGGCGATGGTCATCAGCATCTGGATGGTGAAAACCGCGCCGAGCCGGGCCGCGGCAAGGGCGCGCCGGGCAATCGGGAAGATCGCGAACAGGGCGATGGCGGTAAAGACATGGGCCTCGAACGCCGGTGCGATCCTCGTCAGCGCAAGACCGGCGGCACATAGGGCGAGGCTGGCCAGCAGGTGCAGGCCGCGCGGCTTGCGCCACCACGGATTGTCTTGCGCGCCGGGTGTCCGGGCGCCCGGCGTTTCATCGGAAACATGCGTCGCGGTAAAGCCGAGCTGGCCGACGATCCGTTCGATCTCGTCAATGGGGGTGCGGTCCTGATCCAGATCCATGGTCAGAATCTCGCGGGCAATGGACACGTCCGGATTGGCCACGCCGGGCAGCGGTGCCAGTGCCGAGGTGATGGTGGACGCGCAGCTCGCGCAATCCATGCCGTCGATGCGGAACATCTGGGTGTGCTGGCCCGGTTCGGCGATGCGGCGCCGGGGCCGTTCCGCGTGATCGGGCCCGCGCGGCCCCGGATCATTGGCGGCATCCGGCAGGCGCGTCGCGGTATAGCCAAGGGTTTTCAATGTGTTCTCGATGGTTCTTTGTCCGGCCAAGTCGTCACTGGCGGTCAGTGTCATGCGTTCGCGCGCGACCGAAACCTCGACATCGCCCACGCCGGTCATGCCCGAAAGAGCGGTCTTGATCGTGGCCGCGCAGCTTGCGCAATCCATGCCTTCGACCCGAAAGGTCAGGTTGGCGGGGTGTTTGGCGGTTTGGGACATTCTGGCACCAATGGTTTCCTGATTCGAATGCAGGCTACGCCCTCTAGCGACTATAGCTTCAAGAGAAATGTTCGACATCGCATCGGAAGCTCGCATCATCGGCGCGTAGCAGACCGGTTCCAAGCCACCATCTGGCCGCCGGTCTTGCCGACAGGTTCCGGCACGCCCTATCCTGTGATCGAATGATGACCGTTTGGTGCATGAAATCAGTGGTGAAATCGCGGAAAAAAGCGTCCAGCCTGCGGGCCTCGACGATGCCCGGCCTGCTGCCGCGCCCGGTCCTGCAAGGATGATCCCGGCATGATTCAGCCGCTACGCAACATCACCTTCCGCTGGCTCTTTGCAGCGCAGGTTCTGTCGCTGCTGGGTGTCGGGCTGATGACGGCGGCGCTTTCGCTAGGCGCCTGGCGGATCGGCGGGGCCGAAACGGCGGGACCGATGCTGGGGCTGATCTTTGCGCTCAAGATGATCGCCTATGTGGGGCTCGCGCCGCTGGCCGAGGCCGCGCTGGCGCGGGTGCCGCGGCGCCGGGCGCTGATCGGGCTCGATCTGGCCCGGCTGCTGCTGCTGCTGCCGATGGCCCTTGTCGAGGGTTGGGGGGTGATCGCGGCGCTGACCTTCGTTTTCTTTGCCGCCTCGGCCGCGTTCACGCCGATGTTTCAGGCCCTGATCCCGGCGATACTGCCGGAGAAATCCGACTATGCGCAGGCGCTGGCGCTGTCGCGGCTGGCCTATACGCTGGAAACGCTGCTGTCGCCGGTTCTGGTCGGTGTGGCGCTGGTGCTGATTTCCTCGCAATTCCTGTTCACGCTGGCGGCGCTCTGTTTCATCGGCTCGGTGGCCGCGCTGGTCCGGGCGCGCATCGCCGATCAGGTGCAGACCGGATCGCGTGGCCGGTTCTGGGCGCGCGCCACGCGCGGTCTGCATATCTACGCCCGGACGCCGCGCCTGCGCGGGCTGTTCCTGATGAATGCGGGCCTGTCGCTGGCGATGGCCTGGATCCTGGTCAACAGCGTTGTCTATGCCGGTGCCCGGCTTGGCGATGCCGAGGCCTATTTCCCATGGCTGATGGGCGGGCTGGGCGTCGGGTCCGCGCTGATGGCCCCGCTGGTGCCGCTGTTGCTGCGGCGGTTCAGTGAACGCAGCCTCATCGCGGCCGGCGGGCTGGGGTTCGCGCTGCTGACGCCGGTGATCCTGCTGGCGCCGCCCGTGGGCGGGCTGGTGCTGCTCTGGGCCGGGTTCGGCGCCGCCTCGACGCTGGTGCTGACGCCCGGCGGGCTGGTCCTGACACGATCGGCGGCCGAGGCCGACCGGCCGGCGGTGTTCGCGGCGCAGTTTTCACTATCCCATGCCGGCTGGCTGCTGGCCTATCCGCTGGCCGGGTGGCTGGGCGCCGCGCTGGATCCGGCCATCGCCCTGGTGGTGCTGGGCGCGGGCTGCGCGGTCGTGGTGATCGCCGGGCTGCGGGCCTGGCCCGCCGACGACCCGGCCGAGCGCGTGCACGCCCATCCGGACCTGCCGTCCGATCACCCGCATCTGGCGGGGGATCTGGCGGGGGATCATGCCCCGACCGGCGGGTCCGTGCATAAACATGAGTTTCATGTTGACGAATTGCATCCGTCTTGGGACATGGAACCCCTCGACGCAGATGGAACATCGCGAAGGAAAGCCTGAGATGCCAGACGAGACGTCCGCCATGCCGATCGACGGGGCCGGCCTGCCCGCGCTGGAGGCCCGCCTTCGCGAGGATCTGGACTATCTGTGCTGGCCGGGAAAGCCCTGGGTTCCCGAACGCCGCAAGGGTGACGAGCCGGTCGCGGATGTGGTGATCGTCGGCGGCGGCATGTGCGGTCTGGTGACGTGGCTGGCGCTGCGGACCGCCGGGATCGAGCGCATCCGCGTGATCGACCGCAGCCCCGAGGGCCGGGAAGGGCCGTGGGTGACCTATGCCCGGATGCGCACGCTGCGGTCTCCGAAACAGCTGACCGGGCCGGCATATGGCCATGGCGCGCTGACCTTTCAGGCGTGGTTCCGGGCACAGTTCGGCACCGCGGCATGGGAGGAACTGGACAAGATCCCGCGGCCGATGTGGATGGATTACCTGCGCTGGTATCGCAAGGCCCTGGGCGTGCCGGTTGAAAACGGCGTATCGCTCGACCGGGTCGACCCCGAGGGCGACCTGCTGCGGCTGCACCTGAGCGGCGCGCCCGAGGCCTCGGTCCTGACCCGCAAGCTGATCATGGCGACCGGGCGCGACGGCACCGGCGTGCCGAACATTCCCGGCTTCATGGACGGGGTGTCGCGGCGGTTCTGGGCGCACAGCTCCGATGACATCGATTTCGACGCGCTGAGGGGGCGGCGGGTCGCGGTGGTGGGCGTGGGCGCATCGGCCGTGGACAACGCCGCCGAGGCGCTGGAGCGTGGCGCCGCCGAGGTGCGCCACCTGATCCGCCGGGCGGAAATGCCGACGATCAACAAGATGATGGGGATCGGCAGTTTCGGTTTCGTCGCCGGCTATTGCGATCTCTCCGACGAATGGCGCTGGCGGTTCATGAACTATTCCTTCGTGACCCAGACCCCGTCGCCGCGCGGCTCGACGCTGCGGGTCTCGCAACATGACAATGCCCATTTCCATTTCGACTGCCCGGTGACGCGGGTCGAGGAGAGCGGCGACGGCCTGCGGCTGTCACTGGGCAAGGACAAGGTGCTGGACACCGATTTCCTGATCCTCGGCACCGGCTTTGCCACCGATCCGATGGCGCGGACCGAGTTCGGCGCGGCGGCCGGCGATATCGCGCTGTGGCAGGATGTCTATGCCCCGCCCGAGGGCGAAGAAAACCGCGAACTGGCCCTGTTTCCCTATCTCAACGGCGATTTCAGTTTCCGCGAGAAGGTGCCCGGAACCGCCCCCTGGCTGGAAAACGTCTATTGCTTCAATTTCGGGGCGACGGCGAGTTTGGGAAAGGTGTCGGGCGATATTCCCGGCGTGTCCGATGGGGCGCAATGGCTGGCGACCGCGCTGTCGGCCAAGCTCTACGAGGAAGATATCGCGGCCCACTGGCAGGGGCTGCAGGACTATGCAACGCCTGAATTGCTGGGCGACGAATGGACCGCGTCGGCGGTGCCCGAACCGGTGGCGGCAGCCGCTGGCAAGGGGGCGGTCGCATGAGCCGGGACGGGATCGCGAGGACTACGCTGACCGAGATGTCCTGTGTCGCGCCCGGTGATCGTCTGGCGGCGGTGATGGCGGGCCGCGCCAACGTGATCGAGATGACCCGCGCCGCTGAGGACGCGGTGTTGTGCCCGCGGGAAACCGGCGGCTGGTCGCATGACCTGCGCGCGGCGCTGGCCGCCCGGATCGCGCGGCAGAACGGGTTGAGCGATCTCGGGACGCGGTATTCGGCGATGATCGGCGATGCCGCCATTGCCGATCTGGCCGACCCCGGCAAGGACGGTGCCGCGCAGGGGTTGGGGGCGGTCTGCGCCTTCATGGACGGTGTTTCGGTCTGTCCGCGCGACGTGACCGCCGCCGATCTGGCGGGGTTGCAGGCGGCAGGCATATCGGATGCCGATATCGTCCGGCTCTGCGAAATCAGCGCCTTCATGGCCTACCAGGCCCGGGTCATCGCCGGGCTGAAGCTGATGCAGGAGACGGTGGCATGAGCGATGTGATCGGCAAGTTCACCCGCAACGTGCCCGACTGGCGGCCTCGGGTTGCGCCGGTCAGGCTGGACGAGGCGACCCCGGCGCAGCTCGACGCGTTGCAGGTCACGCCGTCGAACACGAAAGTGTCGGACTATGTCCTGACGCTGGCCCATGATGTCGAAACGCTGAAGGTGCGGTCGCCGCTCTTCAACGCGATCATGTATGACAGCGGCGGCATGAGCCGCGCCGAGCGCGAACTGAGCGCGCTGGCGGCCTCGATGGTCAACCGCTGCATCTATTGCGCCGCCGTCCATGCCGCGCGCCACGCGCAGCTGGCAAAGGACACCACCGTCACCGACGAACTGTTCGCCAAGGGGGAGGACGCCGACCTGTCGCCGCGCGACCGGGCGATTTTCGATCTCGCCTTTGCGCTGGCGAAAACCCCGTCCGAGGCAACACCGGAGCAGATGCAGGCGCTGCGCGACGCGGGGCTGGACGATGCCGAGATCTTCGATCTGATCCTGTCCTCGGCGCTGTTCGGCTGGGCCAACCGGCTGATGCATATCCTCGGCGATCCGGTCAGAAAGGGGTCGGCATGACCATGGGCACCGATACCGGCGCGCCGATCCGCGTGGGCATCGCCGGGGCCGGGTCGGTCGCCTTTGGCAGTGCGGCGCTGCTGAAACAGAACGGCCACGACCCGATGCTGTGGTCGCCTTCGGGCGCGGGCACCGCCGGGTTGGGCGAGGGGCGCGTGCTGACCGCCGACGGTGCCGTCGGGATCGCCTTTGCGCCGGCGGTGGCGGCATCGGCCCGGGCGCTGGCCGAAGACAATGACGTGATCCTGATCGCGGTGCCGGGCTACGGGCACAGGGCGGTGATGGATGCGCTGGTGCCGCATCTGCGGGCGGGCCAGCCGGTGATCATGTCCTCCCATGCCTCGTTCGGGGCGCTCTACCTGGCCGAACGGCTTGCCGCGCGGGGGATCGTCGCACCGATCACCGCATGGGGCACCACCGCCGTGACCGGCCGGCGCACCGGCCCGGACCGGGTGCAGGTCAACACGGTGCGCGCGCAGGTCGATCTGTGCACCTTGCCCGAGGCGGACACCGCGGCCGGGCTGGCGCTGTGCACGGCCCTGTTCGGCGACCGGTTCGTGATGCGCGACGGGCTGCTGGCGATCACGTTGTCCAACCTGAACCCGCAGAACCACATGGGTATCGCGCTGGCGAACATGACCCGGATGGAACATGGCGAAACCTGGGGGCAGGGGGCGAACGTGACCCCCAATGTCGGGCGGCTGCTCGAGGCGCTGGACGCCGAGCGGCTGGCCATCGCCGCCGAACTGGGCCTGACGGTCCGCACCATATTCGAACATTTTCACCTGTCGTTCCATGTTCCGGTGGCCTCGATCAGCGACATGAACCGGCAGATACACCGCGAGGGGCGCGGCGGCACCGGCCCGGCAAGCGCCGACAGCCGCTATGTGACCGAAGACGTGCCCTTCGGGTTGGCCGTGACCGCGGCGCTCGGCCGGCTGGTCGGCCGGCCGGCGCTGCTGCACGAGGCTGGCGTGCAGATCTTTTCGGCCATGTACGGGCGCGACTTCGCCGCCGAAAACGACCTGCTGCCCGCGATCGGGCTCGACCGCATGAGCCTAGAAGACCTGCGTGATGCGCTGCGCGCGGGACGGCTGCCGTCCCTGCCGGATGCGGGCGCGGAGAACCGGACCGCCGCGACGAACGCGGTGCAATGATAACCAGAACCCAACGGGAGATACCGAAATGACCAAGCTCATCTACAATCGCCGCAAGTTCCTGGGAACCGCGGCCATGACCGGGGCGGCGCTGGCATCGCCCGCCTATCTGCGCCGCGCCCACGCCGCGGGCGGCGAGGTGAACATCTGGACCTACAACAATTTCGTGCCCGAGGATTTCAAGAAACAGTTCGAGGACGAAACCGGGATCAAGGTCAACATCCGCCTGGTCGACGACCAGGGCAAGCAGTTCAACCTGCTGGTGGCCGAGGCCACGAACCCGACCGTCGATATCGTCACCGTCGCGGGGCACCGGTTCCTGCAATTCATCGACAGCGAATTGCTGGCGCCGCTGGATACCGGGCGGCTGGCCAACTGGGGCAACATCAACCCGGTCTTCTCGGAAAGCGACTGGTCCACGATCAAGGACAGCAAATGGGGCGCGCCGATCCTGTCGGGCATGGAGGTGCTGGCCTACAACACCGACCTGGTGTCGCCGGACGAGGCACGGACCTGGGACACCCTGTTCTCGGACAAATATGCTGGTCAGACCGCCTATGTGCTGCAGGACATGCTGTCGATCGTGATGCTCAAGATGGGGTATGACGGCAACATGGTCGCCTATCTCGACAACCCCGACGAAGCCGCCCGCATCGTGGGCGAGGCCCGCGATTTCCTGATCTCGAACAAATCCAAGGTGCGCAAGTATTATGACGGCGGCGCCGAGGTGCAGCAGATGTTCGTGAACCAGGACATCGCGCTGGCCTGCGCCTGGAACGGCCCGATCGCGGCGCTGATGAGCGATGGCTTCCCGGTCGGCATGTCGATCCCGCAGGAAGGCAGCTATGGCTTTGTCTATACCTACAACATCGTCAACAACGCTCCCAATGCGGACAATGCCTATACGTTCCTGGACGCGATCCTGGGCTCGGGTGAGATCGGAGCCGAGATGTCGCGCGCGTCGGGCTTCATCTCGACCTACAAGGACGCGGCGCAGCATCTCACCGATGCCGAGCGCGCCGCCACCAGCTTCCCCGAGGAAGAGCTTGCGAACATGCAGTTCTTCCGCGCCGAGGCCAACGAGATGAAATACAAGCTCGTCGATCCGGCGGTCGAGGAAATCAAGGCGGCCTGACCGGCCGGCGCCAGCGGGCTGTCCCGGTTCCGGTCGGGGCCGGGGCGGCCCGCCGTTGTGGAGAATTCTGGATGTCTGGCACCATGGGGACAGGGACCGGCAAGGTCGCGGCGGCCACCGTCGCGGATGGCGGGCGCCGCAGCTTCTGGGGCGCGGTGACCGCGTCGCCGGCCTATGATACGATGGTCGATGTGCTGATCGCGTCCCCGCGCCGCCAGTTCGTCATGCTGCTGATGCTGCCGCTGGTCTGGGTGCTGCTGCTGCATCTGGGGCCGATGCTGCAAATGCTCTATGTCAGCGTGCTCGACGCCTATCCGGCGACGGCGGGGCGCGAACCGCACCTGACGCTGGACAATTACGGCCGCTTCTTTCGCGAAGCGATTTTCGTGATGCCGTTCATGCGAACGCTGGTGTTCTCGGCGGTGCTGACCCTGGTGACCCTGGTGCTGACCTATCCGGTCGCCTATTTCCTGGCCCGCCATGTGAAACGGGACAACCAGCTGGTGTTCCTGCTGCTACTGCTGATCCCGTTCTGGGTCGGCGAGATCGTGCGCACCTTTGCGATCATGATCCTGCTGGGCAACAACGGCGCGATCAACCTGGTGCTGAAGACGCTGGGGCTGATCGATCGCCCGGTGCCGTTCATGTATACCGGGTTCTCGGTGTCGGTCGGGATCATCTACCTGACCGCGCTCTACATGCTGTTGCCGCTCTATTCGGCGCTGGAAAAACTGCCGGCCAGCTATACCGAGGCGGCGGCGGATCTGGGCGCGGGCGCCTGGACGCGGTTCCGGCGGGTCACCCTGCCGCTGACGCTGGAAGGCATCACCTCGGGCTGCACGCTGGTGTTCCTGATCTCGACCGGGGTCTACGCGGTGCCGGTGCTGCTGGGCGGGCCCAGCTCGACCGTGTTCGCGGAAACCATCGCCGGGTTCTTTCACGCGGCGGGCGATGAATGGCCGACCGGCGCGGCCTTTGCCTGCCTGATGTTCGTCGCGGCGCTGGCGATTACCGCGGTGTTCAACCGGGTGATGGGACATCTGCAGAAATGGGGGCGAAAATGAGCCGCAGCAGCCGCCTGATCCTGTCGCTCATCTACTGGGCGTTCGTCGTCTATGTCTTCGTGCCGCTGATCCTCATGGTGATGATGGGGTTCAAGGATTCGAAGTTCATCGGCTTTCCGATCAAGTCCTGGACGCTGGACTGGTATCTGTCGGTGTTCAGGGATGCCGAGACCATCAACGCGTTCTTCTATTCGCTGGCCATCGCCTTCGGGTCGACCGCGATCTCGCTCTTCGTGGGCACCTGGATCGCGGTGCTGCTGGTGGGGCGCAGCTTTCCGGGGCGGGGGCTGATCTTCGGGCTGGCAATCCTGCCGGCGCTGATCCCGGGCATCATCTCGGCGATCGCGTTCCGTATCTATGCGCAGCTCTGGGGCGTCGAGCCGGGCATGGGCGCCATCATCTGGGCCCATGCCGTGCATAACGTGCCGTTCGTGATGCTGGTGGTGTCGGCCCGGCTCGGCACCCTGCCGCAGAGCCATATCGACGCCGCGCGCGACCTCGGCGCGGACCCGGTCGTCGCCTTCTTCCGCGTGACCATCCCCTATCTGCGGCCGGCCATGATCGGGGCAGGGGTATTCTGCCTGCTGATCAGCTTCGACGATTTCGTCCGGTCGTTCTTTCTCGGCGGGTATGAACCGACGCTGCCGGTGCTGATCTTTGCCAAGCTGCGGTCGGGCATGTCGCCCGAGATCAACGCGATCTCGAGCGTGGTGCTGCTGATCACCGCCGTGCTGGGCATATGGGCCGAACGGTCGATGCGCAGGTTGAACAAGGGCTCATGACAATGAAGGACATGACGCAGATGAGCGACGCAATGACCGACGAGATCGTGAAGATCGACGGCGTGTCCAAACGGTTCGGCGACACGGTTGCCCTGCACAGGCTGGACATGTCGATCCGGGCGGGCGAATTCGTCACCTTCCTGGGTCCGTCGGGCTGCGGCAAGTCGACGACGCTGCGTATCCTGGGCGGGTTCGAAACGCCGACCACCGGCCGGGTGATCCTGAACGGCCGCGACGTGACCGCCGAGCCGCCGAACAGGCGCCGGGTCAACATGGTGTTTCAGGATTACGCGCTGTTTCCGCACATGACCGTGCGCCGCAACATCGCCTTCGGTCTGGAACTCAAGGGCCTGACGCGGCCGCAGATCGCCGCGCGGTCGGACGACCTGATGGGGTTCCTGGAACTTGCACCGCTGGCCGACCGGCTGCCCGACCAGCTCTCCGGCGGGCAGCGGCAGCGGGTGGCGCTGGCGCGGGCGCTGGCCCCGGATCCCGATCTGCTGCTGCTCGACGAACCGCTGGGCGCGCTCGATGCCAAGCTGCGCGGCCAGGTGCAGGCCGAACTGAAATCTATACAGCGCCGCACCTCGAAGACCTTCTTCTTTGTCACCCACGACCAGGACGAGGCGCTGACTATGTCCGACCGGATCGTGGTGATGAGCAAGGGCCGGGTGGAGCAGGTGGGCACGCCCGAGGATCTCTATTTCCATCCGGCATCGCGGTTCGTGGCCGATTTCATCGGCGAAACCAACCTGATCGTAGGCCGGGTCGCTTCCGTGCGCGGTGACGAGGTGGCGCTGGACTGGAACGGCCAGCGGCTGATCGGCTGCGCGCCGCGCGACGGTGCCCCGGTCGAGGGCGGGACCGTCGCCGCATCGGTCAGACTGGAGAAGCTGATGCTGTCCGAAACCAGGCCGGACCTGCCCAACGTGGTCCCGGTGCGGATCGTCTCGAAAGTGTTCAAGGGCAGCCGGACCGAGGTCGGCGTCCGCGTCGATGGCGGTGACGAAACCCCGCTGCGGGCCTATGTGGACACCGCGCTGGGTCATGCGCTGGGGGACGGGCAGATCTGGGCGGGCTGGTCCGCCGACGCGATGGCGGTGCTGCGCGACTGAACCGGACCCCCGCCCTCAGGCAATTGCGGCGGTCGCAACCTGCGGCAGGACATAGGCGCAATCCCGCGGCGCGCGGCTGACCCGCAATTCGCACCCGTAGGCATGGCTGAGCCGGTCGTCGGTAAAGACCTCGGCGGGCGGGGCCTGCAACACCAGCCGTCCGCCGCGGAACAACGCAACGCTGTCGGCGACCATCGCCGTGAGGTTCAGGTCGTGCATGACGGCGACCACGCCGCCGCCACGGCGGGCGAAATCGCGCAGGATTTCCATCACCTGCAACTGGTGCCCGATGTCGAGGCTCGACACCGGTTCGTCCAGCAACAACCAGCGCGGAGTGCCGTTGCCGACCGGATCCCAGACCTGCGACAGCACGCGGGCCAGTTGAACACGCTGCTGTTCGCCGCCCGACAATTCCTGGTAATAGCGGGCCTCGAACCCGGCCAGGCCGACATGGCGCAGGGCAAGGCGCGCGATCCGGTTGGCGTCGGTCGCCTGCGCCGCGCCGAGGCGGACGACTTCGATCACCGTAAAGGGAAAGGCCAGCGGGGTCGCCTGCGGCAGCACCGCCCGCATCCGGGCCAGATCCGAAAGCGGCGTGGTGGCGATGTCCCGGCCATTGAGCGTGATCCGCCCGGTGCCGCTGAGGTCGCCCGACAGCATCTTCAGCAATGTCGTCTTGCCTGCCCCCGACGGGCCGACTACGGCGGTGACCTCGCCGGGCCGGGCGGTGAAATCCACGCCCTGCAACACGGTCTTGCCACGGTTGTGATAGGCGATGGCGTTGGCGCTCAGCATCTGGTCACAGATCCACGATGCCGCGCTGGCGCAGCAGGATGAACAGGAAGAACGGCCCGCCGATGACGGCGGTGACGATCCCGATCGGCAGTTCGGCGGGGGCAATGACGGTGCGGCTGAACAGGTCCGCCAGCAGCAGCAGAACCGCACCGAGAAGCGCCGCGTTGGGCAGCAGCATCCGGTGGTCCGGACCCGAGATCAGCCGGATCAGGTGCGGCACCACGATGCCGATGAACCCGATCCCGCCGCTGACGGCCACGGCGGCGCCGGTGGCGGCGGCGACGACCAGCACGGCGGCCTGTTTCAGCCGTTGCACCGGGATGCCCATATGCCCCGCCGCGGCCTCTCCGAGCGACAGGCCGTTCAGCCCGTGCCCCAGCAGCGGCGCGGCCAGAAGCGGCAGCAGGATCATCGGCGCGGCAAGCGAAAGCCTGCCCCAGGTGGCCCCGGCGAGCGATCCGAGGTTCCAGAAGGTGAAATCGCGCAGTTGCGCATCGTCGGCCATGTAGACCAGCAGTCCGGTCAGCGCCATCGCCAGTGCCGTCAGCGCGATGCCCGCCAGCAGCATCGTGGCGACCGAGGTGCGCCCCTGCCGCGTCGCGATGCGGAACAGCAGCAGCGTGGCGCCCCAGGCGCCGGCAAAGGCCGCCGCCGGCACCAGCCACACCCCCAGCAGCGCCGCGACGGGCAGGGCGCCGCCCAGCACGATGGCACTGACCGCGCCCAGGCTGGCGCCCGCGCTGACCCCGACGATGCCGGGATCGGCCAGCGGATTGCGGAACAGCCCCTGCAACACCGCCCCCGACACGGCGAGCGCCGCGCCGACGAGGATGCCCAGCAGAACGCGGGGCAGGCGGATGTCCCACAGGACCACGCGGTCGCGCATGGCCACCTCGTTGCCGGCCGCAATCGTCAGCAGCGCATCCTGCAGCGAGGTTCCGGTCGCCCCGACCGACAGCCCCAGCAGCGCCACCGCCAGCAACGACACCAGCAGGCCCGCCATCAGCACCCGTGCCCGGTGGCTGCGGTCGCCCGGAACGGCGGGGCAGTCGGATGCGGCGAGATCGGCCACCGGTCAGCTTCCGATCCGGTCCAGTTTCTCGGACAGTTCGGTGATCGCCTGCCCGGTGCGCACCGAGAACCCCAGCAACAGCATCCCGTCCATGCGCAGGATCGCGCCGGATCGCGCCGCCGGTGTCGCGGCGATGGCGGGAATGGCGAACAGATCCTTGTCGGAGATATGGCGCGTGCCACTGGCATCCATCATCAGGATCACGTCGGGCGCGGCGGTCAGGATCGCTTCGTCGGTCAGCAGCTTGTAGCCCGCGAAACCGTCGACCGCGTTCTCGGCACCGGTCAGGGTCAGGATGCCATCCGCCGCGGTGTTTTCGCCACCGGCCAGGACGCGCCCGCCCTGAAGGGCCAGCACGAACAGCACCTTCTTGCCGCCCAGATCGGTTTCGGCCACGGCGGTGTCGATCGCGGCGGCGACCTCGCCGGCCAGTTTCGCGCCGTCCTCGGGCACGCCGAGCGCATCGGCCACGGCGGTGATCTTGGCCAGCACCGCGGCGCGGTCAAAGCCCATGGGGACGGTCGCAACCGGTATCTGGGTCTCGTTCAGCAATTCGAGCACTTCGGGCGGTCCGGCGCCGTCCTCGGCCAGAATGAGATCGGGATTGACCGACAGCACGCCTTCGGCGGACAGGCGGCGGACATAGCCGATATCGGGCAGGGCCAGCGCCTCGGGCGGGTGGTTGGATGTCGTGTCGCGCGCCACGAGCCGGTCCTGCTGTCCCAGCGCATAGACGATTTCGGTGACCGAACCGCCGACCGACACGATCCGCTGCGCGGGATCGGCGGGCAGGGGGGCCGCCGCCATCAGCGCGGCAACCGCCGCGGCGGTGATCCGGGCCAGGCCGTGGCGGCGGATCATACGGTTTCCTCCTGCGCCAGCCCGTCGAGCGCGAACACGGTTTCGTTCCAGCGCGCCGCCGCGTCCTGATCGGCCAAGACGCCAAAGAGCTGCACGATCAGCATGCCGTCCTTGTCAAATGCCTCGACCGATATCGCATCGCCGCGCCGGGTCGCCTTGGTCACCTGCCAGACCTCGGCGATGTGATCCGCGCGCAGGTGGAGGTTGAACCCCGGATCCAGCACGTTGAGCCATGGCCCCATCGGCTTGAGCGTCGAGATCGGACCGGTGTGGATCTCGATACATCCCATGTTGCCCACGAACGCCATGATCGGCAGCGCGGTTGCCGCCGCCCGTTCCAGCAGGGTGGCGACAGAGGTCGTCGCCAGCGGCCGGACATAGGGCGCGCCCGCGATCCGGTAGGCCCCCAGCCGGTTCATCTTGAGCTTGCGCACCATCTGGAGGAACTGGTGCGTATCGGTGATGTTGTCCCATTCGGCGCGCAGGCGGTCCGCCTTGTCCGGGTCGGCTCTGGCCGGCTCGACCGGCCGCCGGTCGGACACGGACAGCGTTTCGGCGCGGTCGCAGACGGCCAGTTCCTCGATCAGGCCATCCCATTCCTCGACCACCGAACTGTCGCGCAGGAACACTTTGTGAACCGCGTCTCCGGCCGCGTCGAAGAACTGCAGCGACTGGCGGACCCCACCATCCTTGAGCGGTTTTTCCACGGCAAAGCCATAGGCGAAATGGCGCGGAAACAGCCGCAGGTCAATTTCACCGTTCACGATCAGCGCGGCATGGGGGCCGCCCCGGTAATCGTCATAGACGCCGATCTTTTCGATCACGCAGCTGTCGTTGCGCGTCAGCGCCATCACTTCGCCAAGGCGGTTGATCGCGGGCATCACCCGGTCGGGATCGGCCGAGATCGGGGTCACGCCATGCCCGATATGGGCGGCCAGGAGCTGGGCTTCGGTGATGCCGATCCTGTCGGCCAGGTCGCGTTCGCGCAGATCGGGATCGGCAACACGGGCGGCGCGGATGTCAGCGGGGGACGGTATATCCTTGATGGGCAAGGGATTCTCCTTCAGCTTGAGGGCGGAACGGTTGGGCGCACCCTGACGGCGCGACGCGGTTCCTGTGGCCTGATTTCCGAATCGGAATTACCGACAAAAATACTCAGCTACAAGATTTCTTTGCGGCGGGGGCAGAATTACCGGGTGCCGCTTGTCTTGCTGAGACGATGATTTCGACGACCAAAACCGTGTCGTTTCTGCACGGTTTCGGGCAACCGGACGCAGAGCCGCGCAATATTCCTAGTAAACAAGTCAGATTTGCAATAGGGACGGCCTGCCACGATTCCGGTCGCATCGCCGCCGCCGGGATCCCAGCCAATACACCCAGCTTTCCGCCAGGTTCCGAACAGGTTCACCGCCAACGGGCGAGGGACGCCACCACGACAGGGCCAGGACGCCCCAACTCGGACAGGAAAAAAGATGAATTCCCGATCAACACTTCTGGCGCCGGCATCGGCCGCCCTGCTGCAAGCCGTGCTGGGCGCGTCGCCGCTGGCCGCGCAGGCCAGCGATACCTCGATCGTTCCGCTGAACGAGATCAACGTGACCGGCTCGGGCCTGCCGACCGAGGTGCTGAACAGCCCGTCATCGGTGACCGTGGTCAACAACGAGGAAATCAGCCGCGTTCCGCCCAGTTCGGTGGCGCAGCTGCTGCGCGATGTGCCCGGCGTGCGCGTGACAGAATCCGGCATCGAACGGCTGCGCATCCGGGGCGAAAGCTCGCAGCGTGTCGCCATCATGATCGACGGTCAGCGCATATCGGATCACACCACCTATGGCACCCCGATCCTGATTTCCCCCACCGAGATCGAGCGGATCGAGGTCGTGCGCGGCCCGTCTTCGGTGGTATCGGGGAACCGGGCCATCGGCGGGGTGGTGAACATCATCACCAAGCGCGGCGCCGACACGCCGGTCGAGGTCACCGCCAGCGCCGGATACCTGGGCGCCAATGACGGCTATCGCGCCTCTGCCAGCATCGCCGGGACGGTCGAGAACTTCGATTACCGCCTGTCCTATTCGCAATCGGATCTCGGCGACCGGGAAACCCCGAACGGGCCGCTGGTGCCCTCGGGCAGCGAGGACCGGGACATCAATGCCTTTCTCGGCTACCGCTTCGGCAACCACTATATCGGCGCGCGGGCGCAGGACTACGATCTCTCCGCCGATGTCTATACCGGCGACCCGGCCTTTGATATCTCGCTGCCGAAACGCGATCTGCGCAAATACAGCCTGTTCTACGAAGGCGAGAACCTGACGCCGTGGATGTCGCTGCTCAAGCTCGACGCCTATACCCAGACCATCGACCGACAATTCCGCAACGACATCACCTTTCCTGCCGGGCCGTTCAGCATGAACGTGCTGTCCATGTCGGATGACGAACAGACGACGCGCGGGATCAAGGCGGTGGCCAACCTGGAGTTTGCCGCCGGTCACCGCACGGTCGTGGGTCTGGAATACGAAGACGACAACCTGCAGACCCGCAAGAACACGACCACTTCGATGATGCCCGCCTTTGGTCCGCAGTCGGTGTCGACGAGCTTTGCGGACGCTTCGATCGAGACCAGCAGCCTCTTTGCCCAGCACGAGGCAACCTTCGGGCGGCTGACCGGGACCGTGGGTGTCCGCTATTACAACGTTTCCAGCAATCTCGGCAGCTACAGCCAGAACGGGGTCGCCCAGCCGGGGCAGAGCAACAGCGACGACCGCTGGCTGGGCTCGGCCGGGCTGGTCTATCGTCTGACCGACGACGCCGTGCTGCGCGCGAATATCTCGCAGGGCTATACCTATCCGTCGCTCAGCCAGCTTTTCCTGACCTCGACCGGCGGGGGCGGCACCCTGATCGGCAACCCGAACCTGAAACCGGAAACGGCGACCAATTACGAACTGGGCGCGCGGATCGACCGCGGCAGCATCGTTCTCGATGCGGCGCTGTTCTACACCCGGTCCAAGGATTACATCACCGCCATCGGCACTGGCATTCCGCGGCAATCCATCTACCAGAACGTCAACAGCGTCGACAGCTGGGGGATGGAACTGGCCGCCGAGTTCGATCCCGGCTGGCAGAACGGCATCCGGCCCTACCTGTCGGTGGCCAATGTGAACCGTGAATTCACCTATGCCAACGGGTTCACGACCCGCGACAGCGGCACGCCGGACTGGACCGGGGTCGCGGGGCTGCGCGCCGACTGGACCGCCGGTGGCGTCGGCGGCACCTGGGATCTGTTCGTGCGCTCGGAGAGCCGGGCGACCGAGCGCAACGATGCCGGGGTCGTGGTCGAAGAGACCGGCGGCTGGGGCACGCTGAACCTGCGCGGCAGCGTGGATCTGACCGACTATGCCGGCCTGACATTCGAACTGGGCAACCTGTTCGACAAATCCTATCGGCCGATCGACCAGATCGAAGGGCCGGGCCGGTATCTGAGCGTGTTCCTGACCACGCGGTTCTGATCTGTCCGGCCGCACCGGCAAGATCCCGACAGCGCGTGCCCGAACGGCGCGCGCTGTTCTTTGTCGGAGAACCGCCCCGGTGAGGCCTGCGGCGACCGCCGAATGGTCGCAGCAGCGCCGCGGCCGATTAGTTGACAAAATTTCTTTGGATTAATATCAGCCCCCCGACGGACAAGAGCCAGCCAGTGCTTCAGCCAACTCGGACCGGACTGACATGAACGATAATTTCCGAGGGGCACATGAGGAAAACTGCAACGGGATACCTGTTGGCATCCGTCGCCGCGATCGCGGCATATCCGGCACTGGCCGACGACGAATCGGTTCTGGACCCGATCAACGTCGAAGCTGAAAAAGATAAACCCGGCGATGTGGAGATCGGCGAACGGCAGCTCGAAGAACTGCAACCGGCCACGCTGGGTCAGGTGTTCGACGGCCAGACCGCTGTCACGGGCTCCAATGCGCTGCCATCGGCGCAGAAGGTGTTCGTGCACGGGATCGAGGAATCCCAGCTGAACGTCACCATTGACGGCGCCCGGACGAACAAGGGCGCGTTCCACCATGCCGGCAACGTGCTGATCGATCCGTTCCTGCTGCGCTCGGTCACGGTGACGCCGGGTGTCGCAACCGCCGATGCGGGGCCGCAGGCGCTGGCCGGGGCGATCCGCTACGAGACGCTGGATGCGCGCGACCTGCTGGCCACCGGCCAGGATTTCGGGGCGCGGTTCCGCCTGAACTATGCCGACAATGGCGACACCTTCTATGGCAGCAGCACCTTCTACGGGCGCAGCGGCGGGTTCGAATACCTGCTGAGCTATTCGGGCGCCCAGGGCGATGATTACGAGGACGGCGACGGCAGTGTCGTGCAGGGCAGCGCGGCGGCGCTCGATTCCTATGTCGCCAAGGCCGCCTATACCACGGCCACCGGCAAACGGTTCGAGTTTTCGGCCGATTACACGGTTGACGAAGGCCTGCGCCAGTACCGCCCCAATTTCGGCGGTATCGTCGGAACGCCCACGGTGCTGGACACGGTCAAGATCGACCGGACCGGCTATGTGCTGTCCTATGTGGATGAAAGCCCCGAAGGCTGGCTGACCCCCGAAGTCACGCTGGCCTGGGGTGAACAGGGGTTCGAGAACTTCGAACGCTCGGGCACGATGACCACGTTCAACGGCAAGTTCCAGAACCGGTTCCTGCTGGGCAACGGCGCCCTGGTCGCCGGGATCGATTTCTTTGACGACAAGGCCGAAGGCGGCGATTTCGGCAACCAGCACGCCGAGAAGCTGCGCAATATCGGCCTGTTTGCCCAGGCCGACCAGTCGCTGACCGACGCGCTGACGCTCTCTTACGGCGGGCGCTACGACTACCAGTGGTTCACCGGCTCGGACGGATCGAAATTCGACGCGGGCGGGCTCAGCGGAAATGTGTCGCTGGATTACGCGCTGGCCAGCGGGCTGACGCTGACGGCGGGTCTGTCCAGCGTGTTCGGCGGCTATGCGCTGGGTGAGGCGGCCGTGATCAATGCCCATGGCACCACCTGGACCTATGGCGGCATGGAAACCTCGCGGTCGAACAACGCCCGCGTGGGCATGAGCTATGTCTCGGGCGGCTTCGATGTCGGCGCGGCGCTGTTCTATACCGAGATCGACGGCGCGCAGGTGCTGAACAGCTCTGACCGCAGCATGGCGGTGGATATCGAATCCCGGGGCGTCGATGCCACCATCGGCTATACCTACGGCCGGGGGGCGATCCGGCTGAACTATACCTATGCCGATGTGACCCAGGACGGCAGCACGCCGGGCACCACCAACGACTATCTCAGCACCCCGGTCGGGCATCTGTTCGGGCTGCAGGCCGTGCATCAGCTCAGCGACGAATGGCGCGTGGGCGGCACCGCCGAGATCGCGCTGGAGAACGACGATACCGTCGGACTCATCGGCGGGCGCGGCACAAAGATGTACGAACTGCCGGGCTATGAGGCGGTCAACCTGTTTGCCGTCTACGAGCCGAAATCGGTCAGCAACCTGTCGATCCGGGGCGAGATCCGCAACCTGTTCGACCAGACCTACCAGAAGCGGACCGCGAACGGGGCTGGGCAGAACGATCTGATCGTTCCGCTCAACGAACCGGGCCGGACCTTCGTGCTGAGCGCGACCTTCCTCTTCTGATCCTTCGTGCGGCCCGGTCCCGCGCCGGGCCGCATGACACCAACAGTCGGAGCCAGACATGACGACGCCAACCACGTTCCGCCACGTTCTGATCGGCTGGAGTGCCGCCGCGCTGCTGGCGGTGATCCCGGCACCCGCGCCGGCGCAGCAATCCGCCGTGCCGTCGCTCGACGCGCAGGCCCCGGCGGCGCCCGCGCTGCCTGATACCGAAACCGCAGGCGGCGCCGGTTTGAGTGACACGCCCGCACCCGATGCCGCGCCTGACGCCACCCCGGCCGGGGCAGGCGCCGACCCCGTTGATGCGGGCGCCGGGGAGGCGCCGCCGCCCGAGATTTCCTTGACAGAGCCCTATTTCGACATGGTTCGTGACCGCCTGCCCGAGCGCTTCCATGACGAGGCCGACTGGGCGCAGAGCGCCGCCGACAAATCGGGGCGGTTCCTCCGCGATGGCGGCCCGACCATCTGGGCGATCGCGGCCCTTTCGGTGATCACCGTCGCCATCATCCTGTGGAAGATCTGGCGCCTGGCGCTGGTCGGGGCCTGGTCCAAGGGGCGCGCGCGCAAGGCCGTCGATATCTACGCGGCAGGGCAACCCGCAGCGGCGGCTGATATCGTCGAGGGGCGCCGGGGCGTGCGGTCCCGCGTGGTGCGCGCCGCGATTGCCGCACGCGCCGACAAGCCCGCCGAACTGGCCCGCGAGGAAACCGCCCGTGTCGCGAGGCATGAACTGGCCGAGGCCGCGACCGGCCTGCGGGCGCTCGAACTGATCGCCACGATCGCGCCGCTGCTGGGCCTGCTGGGCACCGTGCTGGGCATGATCGCCGCCTTCCAGGCGCTGCAGGAAAGCGGCAGCCGCGCCGATCCCTCGATGCTGGCCGGCGGTATCTGGGAGGCGCTGCTGACAACGGCGGCGGGCATGGCGGTGGCGATCCCGGCCAGCGCGGGGCTGACCTGGTTCGAATCGGTGATCGACCGCATGCGCCGGGATATCGAGGATGCGGTGACGCGGATTTTCGTGTCGGACACCCGAACCACGCCCGATGACGACGGGGCTGATTACGGGGCCGATCCCGCCGCGCCTCTGGCCGCCGAGTGACCGATGATCTCGCTTGCGCAGCCCCGCAAATCCCGCCGGCCCAGCCTGACGCCGATGATCGACGTGGTGTTCCTTCTGCTCGTGTTTTTCATGCTCGCGTCGCGTTTCGGGATGGATCAGGTGCTGCCGCTGCCGCTGGCCGGGGGCGGCGGCACCTATGACGGCCCGCCCCGGCTGATCGACATCGCGCCGCAGGGGCTGCGTCTCAACGGCAGCGAAATCGCGGAGGCGGCGCTGCCGGATGCACTGGCGCCGCTGATGACGACACCGTCCGACGTGTTGATCCTGCGCGGGCGCGACGGGGCCGACGTGCAGCGGATCGTTTCCGTCGCCGACATCCTGACGGCCGCCGGGTTCCGGTCGATCGTTCTGGTGGAGTGAGCCGATGCAGATCGACGCACCCTCCAGACGGCCGGGACAGGAAAGCATCGTGCCGATGATCAACGTGGTGTTCCTGCTGCTGATCTTCTTCCTGATGACCTCGCAGATCGCGCCGCCGGACCCGGTCGAGGTGACCGCGCCCAGGTCGCAATCGGGCGGCGAACCCGAAGCGCCCGGCGAGGACAAGCTGTTCGTGAATGCCGACGGGGTCCCGCATCTGGGCGAAACCAGCGGCGATGCGGTCTATGCCGCGCTCGCCGGGCGCGGCCCGGAGGCCGACCCGCTCCTGCTGGTCGTCGATCGCAAACTCGAGGCGGCCCGGCTCGCGGAGATGCTGCGCCGGCTGACCGCGCTGGGGGCGGCGCGGGTCGAACTCGTGGTGAGCCCGGAATGAGAAAAACGGTCGAATTCGGTGTGTTCGGTGCGCTCGCGATCGGGCTGCATGTGGTGCTGATGGCGGATTACCCCGAACAGGGCGCCGAGGCCGGAGGCGCGGGCGGGGACGCGTTGCTGACGCTGGTGGGCGCGACACCGCAGATCGAAACCATGGTCGAGACATGGATGCGCCCGCCGCCCGCGCAACCGGTTGTCGATCCGGTCCAGACCCTGCCCGAGATTGAACGGCCGCTGCTGCCGATGTCCTCGGTGCGGCTGGACGAGGCGCCGAATTCCCGGCTCAGGCTGGCGGCCATGATCGAGCCGCGCCCCGAGACACCGGACAAGCCGGAAATCGATACCGCGCCACCGCCACCGCCAGAGGTCGAACCCGACCCGCCGCAGGTGACTGCCGATCAGCGCCCCCGGACACGTCCCGAGCGCACACCCGTCAAGAAGCCCGAGCAGAAGCCCAAGAAGAAGGCAAAACCCGCCGAGCGCGCTCAGCGTGCCTCGGCGGGATCGGCGGCTCAGAAGGCGGCGGGGTCGGGCGGGTCGGCACAGGCCGGAAACAGCGGCAAGGCCGCCACGAAAACACTGTCGCCCGGCAAGGAGGCGAGCCTGGTTGCCACATGGGGCGCCCGGATCCGGTCGCAGGTCGAACGGCGCAAACGCCATCCCGGCGGGCGCGCCAAGGGCCGGGTTGTGCTGAAGATCTCGGTGGCGCGCAGCGGCCAGCTGCAATCTGTATCCGTGCGCCGGTCCTCGGGGCAGCCCGCGCTCGATGCCGCCGCCGTGGCGGCGGTCAAGCGCGCCGGGCGGTTCCCGGCGGCGCCCAAACAGCTGACAAAGCCGGTCTACGGCTTTTCGCTGCCGATCAATTTCGGGCGCTAGAATGAACGCCCAGCCCGCCGCCCGTTCCGTTGCCAGTCATCCCGGCCAGCCAGCCCTGCCGGTCAGCCCTGCCAGTCCAGCGCCTCGATCTTTTCGCGAAAGGCAAAGCGCAGGATGTGGCTTTCGATCACCTGCCGCGCCCGGTCCAGGTTTTCCGCGTCCTCGGCGGCAACCTCGAACCGCAACGCGGCGTCATCGGCAAACATCTGAGCCTTTCCAAACGGAAACGCGCAGCTGGCATCGGTTTCGGAATACGCGACCTCGATCTTGTGGGCGAAATGTTTGCACATCTGCTGCAGGTATTTGCGGGCATGTGCGGTGGGCATGATGGCTGTGTTCGTGAGCATGGTCTGAAAATCCTATGGTTTTACTCAGAATAAAGATGGCGTATCGGGATCGCAACGCGATTCCGCGCCCCGGAAAGGACAGGACATGAAATTTGCCGCTCTTCTCGCCGCCGCGCTGGCTGCCGCGGTGCCGGTCTCGGCCGCGCAGGTCACCGTGCATTCGGCAGCGGGTGAGGCAACCGTGCAAGCCCCGCCGGACCGGGTGGCGGTCTATGACATTCCCGCGCTGGACACGTTGCAGGCGCTGGGGGTGCCGGTGGGCGCGACCGTGCGGCAGGTCTATGTCGATTACCTCGAGCCGTCCCGCGCGTCCGCCGAGATGGTCGGCACGCTGTTCGAACCCGACTACGAGGCGCTGCACGCCTATGGCCCGGACCTGATCATCGTGGGGCAGCGCAGCACAGGGCTTGCCGGGGATCTCACCCGGATCGGCCCGGTCATGGACGCATCCTTTGCCCCCGACGCGCATCTGGCGCAGGTGCTGGCCTCGTTTGACCGATACGCGGAGTTGTTCGACCGCGCGCCCGAGGCGGCAAGCCTGAAGGACACCCTGGCCGCGAGGATCGACGCGGCACGCGCGGCGGTGACCGGCGCGGGCAGCGCCCTGATCGTGATGACCAACGGGCCGAAAATCTCGACCTTCGGCCCCGGATCGCGCTTTGGCTGGCTGCATGGCGAACTGGGGCTGGACCCGGCCGTGACGGACATTGCCGACGCTTCCCATGGCGAAGCGATCTCGTTTGAATACATCGCCCGTGCCGATCCGGACTGGCTGATCGTTCTCGACCGGACGGCGGCCATCGGCCAGACCGGGCAGGGGGCGCGGGACGTGCTGGACAACGATCTGGTGCGCGGCACCCGGGCCTGGAGCGCGGGGCAGGTGGTCTATCTCGACCCGGCCGCGATGTATATCGCCGCGGGCGGCCACCAGGCGACCATGCGCGTGCTCGGGCAGATCATCGACGCGTTTGAATGAGGCGCAACCCGACAATTCCGCTGCTTGCGCTCGGGGTGCCGGTTCTGGCGCTGGCGTCGCTGATGATCGGCGCCGATACCATCGCACTGGCCGACCTGCTGCATGACCCCCAGGCCCGCCTGCTGATCGTGGCGGGCCGCCTGCCGCGCACGATCGCGGCGATCCTGACCGGTGCCGCGCTGGCGGCGGCCGGACTGATCATGCAGATCCTCAGCCGCAACCGGTTCGTCGAACCGGCAACCGCCGGCACCGCGCAAAGCGCGGCGCTGGGGATCGTCCTCGTCACGCTGCTCGCCCCCGGATGGGGCCTGCCGGCCAAGATGATGGCGGCGATCCTGGCCGCGCTGGCGGGCACTGCCGGGTTTCTCGCGCTGGTGTCGCGCCTGCCGGTTCACCAACCGCTGCTCGTGCCGCTGACCGGGCTGGTCTATGGCGGCGTGATCGGCGCGGCGGTGTCGTTCACCGCCTACGAAGCGGACCTGCTGCAATATGTCGATATCTGGACCAACGGTGAATTCTCGGCTGTCGTGCGCGGCCGCTACGAGATGCTGTGGGTGGCCGCCGGGGCGGCCGCGCTGACCTATGCGGCGGCCGATCAGCTGACCATCGTCGGGCTGGGCCGGGACACGGCGATCAACCTCGGGCTGGGCTACCGGCAGGTCATGGCGCTGGGGCTGCTGGCGGTATCGGTGGTGACGGCGGTGACGGTGGTGACGGTGGGTCTGGTTCCTTTCGTGGGGCTGGTCGTGCCCAATATCGTCAGCCGGATATGCGGCGACAACCTGCGCCGGTCGCTGCCGCTGGTGGCGCTGACCGGGGCCGGGCTGGTGCTGGGCTGCGACATCCTGGGACGGATCGTGCGCCATCCGCATGAGGTGCCGGTCGGCACGGTGATGGGCATCGTCGGCGCCGTGACCTTTCTGTGGCTCCTGAACGCGCGGCGGTCCGATGCCCGCTAGGCGACTGGCGATCCTCGGTGCTCTCATGGCGGCGGCCTGCGTGCTCTACCTGACATGGGGCGCGCGCGGCGGCGACCTCGGCTTTGTGATCGGGTTCCGGACCGGCAAGCTGGCCGCGCTGGTGACCGTGGCCATCGCCGTGGCCTTGTCCACGCTGCTGTTCCAGACCGTCACCGGCAACCGCATCCTGACGCCGTCGATCATGGGGTTCGACGCGCTGTTCCTGCTGATCCGGACGACCCTGGTCTGGGCCCTGGGCGCCACCGCCTACGCGGCGCTGGATCCCGGCCTGTTCTTTCTCGCGCAGGCCGCGATCATGATGGCGGCGGCACTGCTGCTCTTCGGGGTGATGCTGCGCGGCGGACAGCGCGATCTGAACCGGCTGGTGCTGTCGGGCGTCGTGCTGGGGATCGGCCTGCGCAGCCTGACGGCGTTCCTGCAGCGCATGATCGACCCCAACGCCTTTGCCGTGATCCAGGCCACCAGTTTTGCGCGGTTCAACCGTATCGAACAGGACGGGCTGCTGATCGCCGCCGTCACCGTCGCGATCTCGGCGGCGGCGATCTGGCGCTGGCACCGGGTGCTGGACGCGATGGAGCTTGGCCGCGAGACGGCAATCGGCCTCGGCGTCGAGTATGACCGGATGGTCCGGCGCGCGCTGCTGGTGGTGGCGGCGCTGGTTTCGGTGTCCACCGCGCTCGCCGGGCCGATGGTCTTTGTCGGTCTGCTGGTCGTCAGCCTGGCGCGGGTCGCGCTGCCCACCCACCGCAACGCGGTCCTGATCCCCGGCGCGGTCATGGTCGCGGTTCTGCTGCTGGTTCTGGGGCAGACCGTGTTCGAACGGGTGCTGTCGCTGCAGAGCACGCTGAGCATCGCCATCGAGTTTTTCGGCGGGCTCGTTTTCCTGACCCTGATCTTCCGAAGGAGCCGGTCGTGATCTCAGTGCGCAACCTGTCCTATGCCGTCGGCGGCACCCCGATCCTGAGCGAGGTCACGGTCGATATCGTGCCGGGCCGCATCACCGCGCTGATCGGACCGAACGGCGCGGGAAAATCCACGCTGCTGGCGCAGATGGCGCGGCTGTTGCGGCCCGATACCGGCAACGTGACGCTGGACGGCACCGACGTGCACCAGGTGCCCACCGGCGACCTGGCCCGCCGGCTGGCGATCCTGCGGCAGGAACAGGGGCAACCCAGCCGCATGACCGTGCGCGAACTGGTCGGGTTCGGCCGGTTTCCGCACCACCGGGGCCGGGTGACGGCGCGGGACCGCACCCATGTCGACACCGCGCTGGAACGGCTGTCGCTGACCGAATTTGCCGGGCGCTATTTCGACACGCTGTCGGGTGGGCAGAAACAGCGGGTCCTGATCGCGATGGTCCTGTGCCAGGACACCGAGGTGGTCCTGCTGGACGAACCCATGAACAATCTCGACCCGGCCCAGGTGCAGGTGGTCATGGGCGCGGTCGATCACATGTCGCAGGCCCTGGGCAAGACGGTGGTCGTCGTGCTGCACGATCTCAACCACGCCGCCGGGCTGGCATCGCAGGTCGTCGCCATGAAAGCCGGACGGGTGTTTGCCAAAGGTGAAACCGACCGGATCCTGAACCGGCCGCTGCTGGAACGGCTCTACGATGCCGCATTCGACGTGCTGCGCCATGACGGTCGGCCGATCGTGGTGCCGAAGGCGGGCAATGATGTTTCGCCCGCGCTGAACGTCTGCCCCTGACCGGCCAGCCGCCCGCCGCGCCTATTTGGGTTTCTTCACCTGGTTGATGTTGAAGCTGATGATGATGCGTTCGCTTTCGAGCCCGTCGCCCTGCGCCAGGTTGGGTTCGACGCTGTGATAGAGCCATGAGGGAAAGAACAGCATTTTCCCGGCCACCGGCTTGACCTTCACCTTGGTCCAGCATTCCACCTGGCGGCGCTGTTTCGGGATGAAACTGGCCGAATTCATGATCGTGACCGTGCGCGGATCGGTGAACTCGATCTGGCCCGCGCCCTCGGGCGCCTGCACATAATAGACCCCGCTCCACAGCGCGCCGGGGTGAACATGGGCGCGGTTCGAACTGAGCGGCGGGTTGGTGATCGACCACATGGTGGTGATCTTCAGTTCGCGCGACTTGTCATAGCCCAGATTGTCGGACACGCCCGCCAGCATCATGTGAAGCCTGTCGGTCAAGCGCTTGAACTTGGGGTCTTTTTGCAGGTGGTTATGGCTGTGCCAGCCGCCGAGGCTGCGGAAGTTCGACCGTTCGATGCCCTTGGTGTCCTTCTTGCGTTCTTCGAGGATCGCATCGAGGATTTCCCGGTTCATCGTTTCCGCGTCATGCAGCTTGGACGAAAAGACGAGCGTCGGAAAATAATCGTCGCGGCGCAGCTCGTCATTGCCGCCTTCGGTCTCGATCGTGCGAACGGTGCGTGTCATCTCAATCTCCTTGGTCGTATCGTTGAAAAAATGGGTTGGAATTCTCTCATGGGCAGGCGGGCGTGCCGTCATGGGCCGGCGGCGGAAGCGACAGGATGGTCGCCAGCACCGCCAGCCGGGCCGGAACCCGGGCGCGGATCGCGGCAGCGTCGGCGGGGGGGATGCGGCCGGGGCGGTAGATCAGGCCATAGGCAAACAGCGCCGTTTCGGCCAGGTCCTCGCCTTCGGGGTGTTCCTGCGCATAGCGGGTGACAAAGGCATCATCCGCCGCCTGCGCCGCCCGCCAGTCATCCGACCGCGCATGGTCGCGGTCGAGCGAGGCATGCACCGCCTCGTGGAACAGCGATTCCTCGAGATGGTCCTGCGACAGGCGCAGGTCGGTCTTGCCCGAATAGACGAACACCTTGCCCGGTCCGCCATGGTAACCTTTGTCGCCCTTGTGGATGCCGAACTGGCGCAGGCCCGACCGCAGCAGCGCCGGGAGCTGACCCAGCGGCCTAGCATAGCGTTCCGCCTCGGCGCGCGCGCTGCCGGTATCGCCGAACTCGGGGTTCAGCACGATGTCGATGGGGGCGCTGTCGCTGAAATGCGCGACGAACAGGAACGCGTTTAGGTCGCGTTCGCCGTCGATGCGTTTGTCCCACATCTGCCTGACCTCGCGGCCACGGTCCTCGAGACAGAGAAACGCCGACGCGTCGCCGGTCGCGATGATGTCGAACACGGTGTCGGCGGTGGCGTCAAAGGGTGGCTCGGGAGAGGCGGCCATCGGTGCGGGGGCCGCGGCCAGCATTGCCGAAACGCCCAGCGCCGCGATCCTGTGCCGCCCGTGACGGGGCAGGGGGTACATCCGGTCGGCGCGTCGATACGGCATCGCGTCATGTCCTTGTCTCTGCGGCAGCCTCACGACGGGCTTCATGCCCCCGCCGCCCCGGCGCAATGTGCCGGTGGGATGGAATCGGACTGCCGAGATCACATCAATCTTCTACAATGCCTTTACTCTACGGGCTTGCGGCGGGTCAGGCAAATGCGGGATTTCCTGACCCTCGTGCGGCAGGTGGCGCAGATCAGGCCCCGGTGGCCTCGCGGATCGCCACCCCGAGCTTGTCGACCAGTTCGCCGGTTTGGTCCTCATCGAGGATGAAAGGCGGCGCCAGCAGGACGTGATCGCCGCGCTGGCCGTCGATGGTGCCGCCCATCGGATAGCAGACCAGCCCGGCCTCGAAGGCCGCGCGCTTGACCCGCGCGTTTACCTTGCGGGCGGGATCGAACGGGGTCCGGTTTTCGCGATCGGCCACCAGTTCGAGCCCCAGAAACAGCCCGCGCCCGCGGATGTCGCCCACATGCGGGTGCTGGCCGAACCGGTCCTCGAGCGCCGCCCGCAGCCGGTCGCCGCGCGGGGCAACATCGGCGGCGATTCCGTCGTCGGTCAGCCGGCCCAGCACGGCCAGCGCGGCGGCGCAGGCGGTGGGGTGGCCCATATAGGTATGCCCGTGCTGGAAGAAACCGCTGCCCGCCGCGATCGCCTCATAGATCGTCCCGGAACACAGCATCGCGCCGATCGGCTGGTATCCGGCCCCCAGCCCCTTGGCGATGGCGCAGATATCCGGGCGCACGCCGTCCTGTTCGCAGGCAAACAGCGTCCCGGTGCGGCCCATGCCGCACATGACCTCGTCGAGGATCAGCAGCACGCCATGGCGGTCGCACACCTCGCGGATCGCCTTGAAATAGCCCGGCACGGCGGGCACCGCGCCAAGGGTCGCGCCGACAACCGGTTCGGCGACAAAGGCCATCACCGTGTCGGGGCCAAGCTCTTCCAGCTTGCTCTCGAATTCCCGCGCCAGACGCAGGCCATAGGCGTCGGCGGTCTCGCCCGGTTGCTGGCCGCGATAGGCGTAGCAGGGCGAAACATGGTGGGTTTCCATCAGCAGCGGCGCAAAGGGCGCGCGCCGCCATCGGTTGCCGCCGGTGGCCAGCGCCCCCAGCGTGTTGCCATGATAGCTCTGCTGGCGGGCGATGACGTGCCGGCGCTGCGGCTGGCCGGTCTCGATGAAATACTGCCGCGCCAGTTTCAGCGCCGCCTCCACCGCCTCGGAGCCGCCGGACACCAGATAGACCCGCTCCAGCCCCTCGGGCGCCAGCGCGATCAGGCGGTCGGCCAGTTCCTCGGCCGGATCGGAGGTGAAAAAACCGGTATGGGCAAAGGCGATCCGGTCGAGCTGGGCCTTGATCGCATCGAGCACCTTGCGGTCCGAATGCCCCAGGCAGGACACCGCAGCGCCGCCCGACCCGTCGAGATACCGTTTGCCATCGGCGTCGATCAGATACACCCCGTCGCCGCCGGCGATGCGGGGGGGCTGGATCAGGGTGTGGCGGGGAAAAATATGGCTCATGGTTCATATCCGACGAAAGCAGCGTTTCGGCAACGCAACGGCATACCGTCAGGGTTGACAAGTGAAAATGCCGGTGGAACCCTGAGTTACCTTGATAGGGGACGATTTTCCGCGCTTTTTCAAGCCCATCGGTTTTCGGTTGACCAAACCGCGCCGCCGGGCAGGAAACCGAGGCTGGTCAATCGTCCCTTTCGAACGTGATGCAAACGCAACTGGGGAGACTCTGAAATGAAACATTTTGCCAAGGCGGGCCTCGGCGCGCTGGTCACGGCGGCCTTCATGGCGCCGGCGGCCTGGGCCGAGGAATTCATCACCATCGGCACCGGCGGCGTCACCGGCGTCTATTATCCCACCGGCGGCGCGATCTGCCGGCTGGTGAACAAGGGCCGCAAGGAACATGGCGTGCGCTGTTCGGTCGAATCGACCGGCGGGTCGGTCTACAACATCAAGACCATCCGCGAAGGTGAGCTGGAATTCGGCGTCGCCCAGTCGGACTGGCAGTTCCACGCCTTCAACGGCTCCTCGGACAATTTCGAGGCGGACGGCCCGTTCGAAGGTCTGCGCGCGGTGTTCTCGCTGCATCCCGAACCGTTCACCGTGGTGGCGCGGGCCGACAGCGGCATCAAGACCTTCGACGATCTCAAGGGCAAGCGCGTCAACCTGGGCAATCCCGGTTCGGGCGCGCGCGGTACCTTCGAGATCGTGATGAACGAAAAGGGCTGGACGACCGACGATTTCGCGCTGGCGGCCGAACTCAAGCCCGCCGAGCAGTCGGCGGCCCTGTGCGACAACCAGGTGGACGCGATCGTCTTTACCGTCGGACACCCGTCGGGCACGATCCAGGAAGCAACCACCGCCTGTGACAGCGTGCTGGTCAATGTCGAAGGCCCCGAGATCGACAAGCTGATCGCCGACAACCCCTATTACCGCAGCGCGACGATTCCGGGCGGCATGTATCGCGGCACCGATGGCGACACGACGACCTTCGGTGTCGGCGCGACGCTGGTGACCTCGGACCAGGTGTCCGACGATGCGGTCTATACCGTGGTGTCGGCCGTGTTCGACAATTTCGACGCGTTCAAGAAGCTGCACCCCGCCTTTGCCCATCTCAAGCCCGAGGAGATGATCAAGGACGGCCTGTCGGCCCCGCTGCATCCGGGAGCTGAGAAATACTACAAGGAACAGGGCTGGCTCGAATAATCGACCACCCATGAACGGGGCGCCATCGAGCGCCCCGTTTTCCCGTCCGACAGATAAAACAGCCGAATGACGGCGGAACAGGGAGAATGACGATGGCATCGGACCAGCAACAGGGCGGGCGTCCGCTCAGCGAAGAAGAACTACAGGAACTCGTCGCCGCCTCCGATGCGGGCGCCCGCGATCCCGCCGGCGGCATCGGCCTGTTCCTGGCCATCGTCGCGGTGGTGTGGTCGCTGTTCCAGGTGGTGCTGGCCTCACCGGTTTCGAACATGGTCCTGCCCGGCGGCGTCATCAACAACGCGCGCCAGATTCACCTGGCCTTTGCCATCTTCCTGGCCTTCATGGCCTATCCCGCGCTGCGGAGCAGCCCGCGCGACCGGATCCCGTTCCAGGACTGGATCCTTGCCGTTGTCGGGGCGATCATCGCGCTTTACGGCTATATCTTCTATACCAAGATCGTCGCGTCCGGCGGGCTCGCCGACGACACCGACAAATGGGTCGCGCTGGTCGGGCTGATCCTGCTCTTCGAAGCCGCCCGGCGTGCGCTCGGACCCGCCATGGCGATCATCGCGACGATCTTCCTGGCCTATGTGTTCTTCGGCGCCTCCGACTGGGTGCCCGACGTGATCCGCTGGAAGGGCGCGACGCTGAAAAAGGCAATGAGCCACATGTGGATCACCTCCGAGGGGGTCTTCGGCATCGCGCTCGGCGTCTCCACCAAGTTCGTGTTCCTCTTCGTGCTGTTCGGGGCGCTGCTCGACAAGGCCGGAGCCGGAAACTACTTCATCAAGATGGCGTTCGGGGCGCTGGGGCATCTGCGCGGCGGGCCGGCCAAGGCCGCCGTGGTGGGCTCCGCGGCCACCGGGCTGATCTCGGGGTCGTCCATCGCCAACGTGGTCACCACCGGCACCTTCACCATTCCGCTGATGAAACGGGTCGGTTTCACCTCCGAACAGGCCGGTTCGGTCGAGGTGGCCAGTTCGGTGAACGGTCAGATCATGCCCCCGGTCATGGGGGCGGCGGCGTTCCTGATGGTGGAATATGTGGGCATCTCCTATGTCGAGGTGATCACCCACGCCTTCCTGCCCGCGGCGATTTCCTATGTGGCGCTGGTCTATATCGTGCATCTGGAAGCGGTGAAGCGGAACATGCCGACGCTGGGCGACCGCGTGGTGTCGCTGGGCCGGACCATCGGCGGCATGGCGATCTTCTTTGCCGGGTTCGCGGCGCTCTGCTACGGGGTGCAATACCCGGTCCGCTGGGTGATCGCGCTGATGCCGGATGCCTCGGGGCTGGCGCTGTCGGCGCTCGTCGTGCTGGTCTACCTGGTCCTGCTCTGGCTCGCCTCCGGCACGCCCGACCTGGAGCCCGACGACCCCAATGCCGAGCATGTCGAACTGCCGGTGGTGTCCGAGATCTACCGCGCGGGGCTGTATTACCTGCTGCCGATCATCGTGCTGGTCTATTTCCTGATGATCGAACAGAAATCGCCCGGCCTGTCGGCATTCTGGGCCACCGCGCTCTTGTTCGTGATCCTGCTCACGCAGAAGCCGCTGAAATCCATCTTTCGCGGTGAAAACGACACCGCCAACGCCTTCATGGGTGGCGTGGCCGACCTGTGGCAGGGGCTGATCGACGGCGCCCGAAACATGATCGGCATCGCGCTGGCCACCGCCACCGCCGGTGTCATCGTCGGCACGGTGACGCTGACCGGGGTGGGGCAGGTGATGGCCGACCTGGTCGAGTTCCTGTCGGGTGGCAACCTGATCCTGATGCTGATCATGGTCGGGCTTCTCAGCCTCGTGCTGGGCATGGGGCTGCCGACCACCGCAAACTACATCGTCGTGTCGTCGCTGATGGCCGGCGTCGTGGTCGAACTGGGGGCACAGTCGGGGCTGATCGTGCCGCTGATCGCGGTGCACCTGTTCGTGTTCTACTTCGGCATCATGGCGGACGTGACCCCGCCGGTCGGGCTGGCCAGTTTCGCCGCCGCCGCCGTGTCGGGCGGGGATGCGATCCGCACCGGCTTTACCGCCTTCTTCTATTCCCTGCGCACCGTGGCGCTGCCGTTCGTGTTCATCTTCAACACCGATCTGCTGCTGATCGATGTCGGCTGGATGCAGGGGATACTGGTGGCGGTGACCGCCTCGATCGCGATCCTCGTCTTTACCGCAGGAACCATGGGGTGGTTCGTCACCCGGTCGCGCATCTATGAAAGCGTAGCGCTGATCCTGATCGCCTTTGCGCTGTTCCGGCCCGATTTCTTCATGAACCGGATCATGCCGCCCTATGCCGCGGTCGAGCCCACCGAACTCGTCCAGGCGCTGGAAACCGCGCCCGAAGGCGGCGAGCTGCGGATGGTCGTCGCCGGCCCCGATTTCGACACCGGTGAACTCAAGGACACCACGCTGGTGCTGAATGTCGGACCCGAAGCGACCGGCCAGGAACGGCTCGACGCGCTGGGGCTGATGCCGCTGGAGGAGGACGGGGTGATGAAACTGGATGAACCCATGTTCGGCACCCCGGTGGCGGACAAGCTCGAAAGCTTCGATTTCTACGGCGACGACCCGGTCAGGGTCGTATCGGTCAAGGCACCGGCCAGCCAGCTGCCGAAGGAACTGGTGTTCATCCCGGCGCTGATCCTGCTGGGACTGGTCGCCTTCCTTCAGAAAGCCCGCGCCGGCAAACAGGGAGAACCAGCATGACAAACTCCGTTCTTTGCGCGGTCGATATCAGCAATGGCGAAATCGACGCGCCGGTCATCCGGCAGGCGGCCAAGCTGGCCGATCTGGACGGGGCGCAGCTCGACGTGATCACGGTCGTGCCCGACTGGGGGCAATCGCTGGTGGCCTCGTTCTTCGAGACCCACCACCACGACCGGGTGGTGAAAGAGGCCAACCGGCAGTTGCGCGACCTTTGCGTGAAGGTGCTGGGCGATGACCGCAATGCCTCGGTCCGCCATGTGGTCGCCACCGGAACCGCCTATGAGGCGATCCTGAAAATGGCCAAGAAGGCGGGCACCGATCTGATCGTGATCGGCGCCCACAAGCCCGATTTCAAGGACTACCTGCTGGGCCCGAACGCGGCCCGGGTGATCCGGCATTCGACCTGTTCGGTTTATGTGGTGCGCTGACCGGGCCGCCTGCTAGCCGTCGACCGGCGTCAACAACACCACATAGAAGGCCTGTTCAAAATGCTGGATCGGGCTGATCGTGGCGTTGAAACTGCTCAGCCGCTGGTGTTGCAGGTGCAGGCACCGGGTCATGCTGGGCATGCCGTGGCGCAGTGCGTCCTCGGGGGTTTCATCGAACATCAGGTCGAGCCCGGCATAGTCGAACACCGTGCGATCCCAGGGGCCGTATCCGCCCTGGTCGAAGGCGATCCGCGCGGGTTTGTTGGCATAGCGCACCCGTGACGCGTCATCGACGATCAACACCGGCACCGGCAGGATCTCCAGCCCCGGCTGCAACGCGTTTTCCGGGGTGTTCAGCACCAGCAGTTCCTCGACGGCGCCATCGGTGCCGCGCACCGGTATCACCGCCCGCCGCCAGGTCGAGACGAACATCTGAAGGGGCGGCTGGTGAACTGTCAGCACCGTTTCCTCGCGGGCGCAGGCCGCCAGGTAGATCGCGAGGAAGAAGTCGCTGACATGGCTCGGGAAATCCTGTGTCGTCGCGCCGGTCATGTCCTTGCCGTAATGCTGCGCGATGCCGTTGCCGTAATGCAGGTAGGTGAACGCGGTCTCGCCGGGCAACCGGCGCACATGCATCAGCCAGTCGCGCATGGCGCCAAAGGTCCGCAGCGAAAAATCCCGCGATTGCAGCAGCCCGTCCTCGCGGCACATCGGGCGGCAGGCATAGGCGAACCTGGACACCAGGCTGCTGCCGACCATGCGCAGATCGGGCGACCACTGG
The DNA here is from genome assembly GCF_003008555.2 of Pukyongiella litopenaei. Taxonomy (NCBI): domain Bacteria; kingdom Pseudomonadati; phylum Pseudomonadota; class Alphaproteobacteria; order Rhodobacterales; family Paracoccaceae; genus Pukyongiella; species Pukyongiella litopenaei. The sequence goes on from NZ_CP027665.1 coordinate 3,752,322, forward strand.
ATGTAAGGCGGCGGAGAACCCGCATCGGCAAACAGCCGATTGACCGGGCCAAAATCGCCGCGCACGAGCGCCTCGGCGATGTCGGACCCTGAATTTGTCCTGGCGTTCCCCGGCATTGTCTGGGCCCTTCATGGATCTGCCGCGTCTACGACTTTACTACAAGGGATCGTCCGAGGGGTTAATGCCGGCCGCCGGCGATAACGGTTTGTTTATGAAACGGCCGGTCCGGGCCCGCATATCGGCGGAAACATGCCAGTCTTGCGAACCGGCCGCGCCTCAATACCCGGTCATCTCGAGATAGCCGCGCCCCTTGTGACTACCGGCGACCCGAACCGGGCCTTCCCAATAGGCAAAGGAGGTGTCCATCCAGCTGTGCGGGTTCAGTGCCGTGACCTCGACATCGACGCCGCGCGCGGGCAGACGCAGGGTCCACGCGGTCGGGATCTCGCGCCCCGCGACCTTGCTGCGTTCCAGAGGTGCTACGATCAGCGCCCCGTCGGGCAGGGCGGTCGCCTGCCCATCCGGCGCGATCCAGGTGGCCGAGGTGAAATCGCCGTTGCCGCGCAGGCGGAACCCCATCAGCTTGTCTCCGCTGTCGAAGGAGAGCGAGAACCAGTCCCAGCCCTCTTGCGACGCCGACAGCGGCTGCGACGACCATTCGCGGTCGAACCAGCCGTCCCCGGTAACCTTCACCGTGCCATCCGGAAGCTGCAGGGTTCCGCTGATGCGATAGAAGGGCTGCGAATAGTAATGGCTGGCCTGGCCGTCGCGCGATTTGACCGAATACCCGCCATCGCCATGCAGGACCAGCGGCCGATCCCCGGCATCCAGCATCAGGTCATAGCCGAACCCATCGCCATGCGCGGACAGCGACAGCGCCGAAATGCCGGTCCCGCCATTGCTCTGCATCACCCAGTCGTCGATATGGGCCGAAAAGGGCGCGGCCTGCACCCCGGCCTGGCCGATCCCGCCGCGAGCAAGTTTCTCGGCATGGAAATGGCGGGTCGGTGTGGTCAGCCCGGCATGGCCGAACCAGATCTGCGGGCTGTCCCAGCCCCCGGCCTCGCCCGGCGCCAGCGCGGCCCGGAACAGGGTCCATTGCACCCCGTAGTCGCGCCCGTCCGCCCCGTCGAGCGTGGCGGTCAGATACCACCATTCGATGCGGAAATCCGGGTGCGGGCCGTGATCGGCGGGAAAGCTCAGGACATGGTCCGGGTCGGGCAGGGCAAAGCCGCCGGCATCGCTGCCCAGACCGGCAAAGCCCTGCGCGACGGCGGTCGCAGGCACCAGCAGGCCCAGGACGATCACGCGGGCGAGGATGATCGCCAATGCCGAAACCCTAGCGTTCACTGGCAAAGACCTTCAGCAATTCGGCGGGCGGCAACCGGTGCAGGCGCCGCGCGGGCAGGGCGGCGGCCAATGCGCCGGCCAGCAGGGCCAGCGCGCCCAGCCGCACCCAGTCCATCGGAAACACCGCGAACGGCAAACGCCATCCGAATGCCTCGGCATTGATCACGACCATCAGCACCCAGGCCAGCACCATCCCCAGGGGCAGGGCCAGAAGGGCGGTCATCGCGGTCAGCGCGAGGCTGCGGATCAGTTCCAGCCGCGCCAGCCGCGCCCGGCTCAGACCCAGCGCCCAGACCGGGGCGACCTGCGGCAGGCGCATCAACCAGAGGGTCAGAAGGCTGGTGAAGATCGCGAACCCCGCGACACCCAGGGTCAACAGGTTCAGCGCCGCGGTGATGACAAAGGTCTTGTCGAACACCGCCAGTGCCGCGGACTTGATCGCGGCCTGCGGGCGCAGCGCCTCGCGCCGCAGCGCAAAGGCCCCGCGCAGCTCGGCGGCCAGGGTGGCGGCATTCCCGGGGGCCACGCGGACCAGCGCCTGCATGACCGGCAGCGGCCCCATGATAGATTGCAGGGTCTCAAGCGACACCATCGCTTGCCCGGTCGGATTACCGTAATCGCTATAGATGCCAACCACTTGCAAGGCGTCATTGCCATCGAGCATCAACATGTCGCCCAGCGCGATGCCGCCGCGCCGGGCGAATTGTTCGTTGATCATCGCGCCGCTCCCATCCGCCAGCCGGTCCCAGCCATCGGGCAACGCCCGCAGCACCGGCCAGTTGTCGCGATAGGTGGCATGAGGGGTGATGCCATGCACCCAGATCTCCTGGGTGCCCGCGCCGGTCCGGACGGACGCGGTGGGCAGCACCGCATCGGCGCGCGTTGCCAGCCATTCGGTAATCGCCGCTGCCTCGGTTTCGCTCGGGGCGGTGAGGTAGAGCTCGGCCGGCAACCGTTGATCGAGCCAGCCGGTGAAGGTCAGGCGGAAGCCCGACACCATCGTGCCGACGCCGATATTGGTGGCCATCGCCAGCAGCAATGCCATCAGTGCCAGCGACAGGCCGGGCAATTGCGCACGCAGGTCGGCCCAGACCCATTGCATCACCGGATCGCGGGTTCGAGCCGCGATCCGGCGCAGCGCGGCCGCCAGCAGCGGCGGCAGCAGCAGCGCCGATCCCAGCATCAGCCCCGCCAGCAGGGCAAACCCGGCCAACAGACCGTCGACCATGGCGGCGGCGAGGCCCGCGAGGATCAACGCACCGCCCGCGATCGCCATCCAGCGGTGCCGGCGGGTTTCGGCCAGGGTCCAGGCGGATTGGCTGCCGGCGGCGAGCAGGGGCAGGGCGCGCAGCCTCAGCAATCCCTGTGCCCCGGCCAGCAGGACACCGGCCAGAGCCATGGCAAGGCCCGAGATGATCCAGCCCGGGCGCAGGTGTAGCCCCCCCTCGGCGGGGGCGCCATAGAGGCCGCGCAGCGTGGCGGCCACGTCGGGCAGCAACAGCGCGGCGACGACCCAACCCAGGATCACCCCCAGGATACCGGCCAGTAGGCCCAGCGCCACCAGTTCCGCCAGCAGCAGCAACGCCAGCCGCCGCAGCGGCAGGCCCAGCGCGCGCAGGGTCCGGAACATGGCCCGGCGCTGTTCGAACGCCAGCCCCGCCGCGCCGTGGACGATGAACAGCCCGACCGCGAAACAGAGCAGGCCAAAGGCCGTCAGGTTGAGGTGGAAACTGTCGGTCAGTTGCGCCGCGTCCAGCCCTGTCCGGGGCGGGTGGCGCTGCAGGCCGGGGGCGATGTCAGCGAGCGGCGGCAGATCGGCGCCCGGCGGCGCGATCAGCAGCAGCCGGGTGACGGTATCCGGCCGGTCGAGCAGCCGCGCCGCGGTCGAGATATCCGTGAGCAGCAGGTCGGGGGGCAACTCATCGGTCGGCAGCGGCGCGGGCAGACCCTCCGCCGCGCCAAGCCGCGCCAGCGTGTCGGGACGCCCGAACACGATCCCGGGCCGTCCGAATAGCTGTGCCGGTTCAGGCCCGTCTATACCGGGCTGCGGTTCGGGGCGGGCCGGGTAGCTCAGCAGGTCGGCGCCGATCAGCGAAACCGTGCCATCGGCGACCCGGAACCGGCCTTCGAGCAGCGGCGTCACCGGCCAGCCCGCGCGGCGCAGGCGCACATAGGTGGCGACCGGGATCCGGCCGGTTTCGGCAGTCAGGCTTTCATAGCGGCCGGTGCCGATCTGGTCGGCCGCACGGGCATAGGCGGCGCGGGCTTCGGCGTTGATCGCCTGCACCGCGACCCACAGCGCGGTTGCCAACGCCAGCCCCAGAACCAGGGTAAGCCCCTGACCGGGCCGCCGCCGCCAGTGGGACAGCAACGCGATGGCCGCTGCACGCATCATGCGATCACCCCGCCGGTCAGGTGCGCATGGCGGCCGAGCCGGGCGGCGATCTCGCGCGAATGGGTGACCAGCAGCAGCGCGGTGCCGCTCTCGGCGACCAGATCCAGCATCAGATCCAGCACCGCTGCACTGGCGGTTTCATCGAGATTGCCGGTCGGTTCGTCCGCCAGCAGCAGTTTTGGCCCCAGCGCCAGGGCCCGCCCGATCGCGACGCGCTGCTGCTGGCCTCCGGACAGCTCTTCGGGATAGCGCGCGCCCAACCCGTCCAGCCCCAGGCGTCGGGCGAGATCGGCCTGCCGCGCCGGATCGTCGCGCCCGGCCAGCCGGGCGTGAAAGGCGAGGTTCTGCGCGACCGTGAGCGACGGCACGAGGTTGTACTGCTGGAATACCAGCGCGACGGTTTCCCGCCGCAGCCGCGCCCGGCCCGCATCACCCAGCCCCGACAGCGGCACCCCATCGAGCGTAATCTCGCCTGTATCGAACCGGTCGAGGGCGCCGGCCAGGTGCAGCAGCGTGCTCTTGCCGCTGCCGCTCTCGCCGGTGAGCGCGAGGGTTTCGCCCGCGTCGAGCGCCAGTGACACGCCGCGCAGCACGGGCCGGCGCTGACCCGGGCCGGGATAGGTCTTGGTGACGGTATCGATGGTCAGCAGCATCTGGGCATCCCGGACAATCCGCGCCCAGCAAAGCGGCATTCCGCGGCCCTGTCCACCGGTGCCGCATCTGGCCCGGCGCGGCACCCTGGCCCGAATGTTGGCCGCATGCGGCAAAATTGTGGGGTTGATCGTCCGGTGCGGTGCCGCGACAAGGGTGAAAAGCAACGGGGGTTCCCATGACCTTGCCCGACCAGATCCTCTGGGGCAGCGGATTTCTGGCGCTGTGCCTGCTGGTGCATGTGATCTGCCTCGCGGTCGGGGCCGGCCCGCTGGAGCGGCTGGCGCAGTGGCTGGCGCATCGTCGTCTGATCATCAGGCTGTCGGGGATCCTGATTGCCTCCGTCACCATCATCGTTGTCGCGCTCACCATCCAGATCTGGATCTGGGCCAGCGCCTGGATCTCCTTTGGCGTGTTCGACGACTGGAACACGGCGACCTATTTCTCGCTCGTGACCTATACCTCGCTGGGATATGGCGATGTGGTGCTCGAGCCGGGGTCGCGGGTGTTCGGCGTCTTTGCCGCGGTGACCGGGCTGCTGGGCTTTGGCATCTCGACCGCCTACCTGATGGCGGTGCTGAACCGGCTGCTGGGGCGCAACCGCTGAATTCGCTCACAGCAGGGGTGAAAACAGCCGCGCCAGCGGTGCGGCCCAGCGGATATGCGCGGGTTGCTGCGCCAGCATGCGGTCGAGTTCGTAGGCGCGGTCGAAATCGGCGTCGAGCATGGTGGCCACGTCCCGTGCGACGCTGGCGTTGAAGAACATCGCCATGGCCTCGAAATTCAGCCGGAAGGACCGGTTGTCGAGATTGGCGGTGCCCACCGCGCCGATCGTGTCGTCGATCAGGATGACCTTCTGGTGCATGAAGCCGCTGGTATAGCGAAACACCCGCGCGCCGGCCTCGCGGATCTCGTCGAAATAGGAAAAGGCGGCGAGCCAGGGCATCCGGTGGTCGATCACGTCGGGCACCAGCAGGCGCACATCGACCCCGCGCAGCGCGGCATTGCGCAGCGCGCTGAGAATGTCGGTATCGGGAACGAAATAGGGGGACGCGATCCAGCAACGGTCCCGGGCCGCGTTGATCGCCGAAAAGAACATCAGGTTGCCGGTCTCGTTCTGGTCGGCCGGGCCGGTGGCGACGATCAGCCCGGTGGCATCCGCCTCGGCATGGGTGGGATGCCAGTTCAGGCTTTCCAGCAGGTTCTCGCCGGTGCCGTAGTGCCAGTCCTCGGCAAAGATGAGCTGCAACTGCGCGACCATCGGCCCGCGCAGTTCGATCATCGTGTCGCGCCAGTCGCCGAAATGCGGATCGCGGCCCATGTATTCGTCGCCGACATTCAGCCCGCCGGTGAACCCGGTTTCGCCATCGGCGATCACGGTCTTGCGATGGTTGCGGAAATTGAGGCGGAACCGGATCGTCGGCAGCGGCGATGTATCGCCTTCGACCAGTTCGATTCCGGCGTCATAGAGCCGCTGCACATAGGCGCGCGGCAGGCGGAAACTGCCCACCGGGTCCATGATCATCCGCACGGTGACGCCGCGCCCGGCCGCGGCGATCAGCCGGTCCGCCAGCGCCCGGCCCAGTTCATCGTCGCGAAAGATATAGAACTGCACCAGCAGATAATGCCTGGCGGCGTCGATGGCCTCGAACATGGCGTCGAACGCGGCTGCGCCGTCCACCAGCAGCCGGCCCGAGTTTCCCCGCAATGCGGGCAGTCCGGCGCAGTATTCGAACGGGCCCAGATCGATCGGCGTGGCGCCGGGCGGCGGGCTGTAGGCCAGCGCCTGGTTGCGAATGCCAGCGATGACCTGTTCGGACTGGCGCCGCGCGGTGACATATCCGCGAAACCGGTGGTTGCCGAGAAACAGGTAGAGCGGCACTGCCAGGTGCGGGGCGGACAACAGGAACACCACCCAGCCGACCGCGCCCTGCGGCGTGCGCGCGGTGCGCGCGGCGCGCAGCGAAAACGCGACCGCGGCGGCGAGCAGGGCCGCGACCAGCACCGAACTGAGAATGATCCACATATCCGCCTGCTCCGCTGCCTGGCCACGGTCCTTGACCCACGACAGGCATCCTAGGGGGCGATGATGGCGAACGGAACCGTGTTTGCGCCCGGCTCAGGCGCCGGCGGGATCGGTCGACAGCCGCCCGTCCTTCGACATCATCACCGCCAGCGGCCGGGTTGCGGGGATGTGGCTGAACACGATCAGCAGGCAGACCGTCAGCGGCACGCTGAGAAACGCGCCCAGAATGCCCCAGATCGTGGTCCAGAAGGTCAGCGCGATGATCACCATGAAGGTCGACAGGTTGACCCGCCGCCCGGTCAGCGCCGGGTCGAGCATGTTCCCGATCAGGAATTGCAGCGTTCCGCATCCCAGCAGGATGATCAGCACCGGCGTCAGCGTGTCGAACTGGATCAACGCCGCCAGCGTGGCGAACAGCACCGCGAACACGGACCCGATCGAGGGGATGAAATTCAGCGCAAAGGTCAGCACGGCCCAGGTTTCGGCGAACTCCAGCCCCAGCCAGCGAAACACGGCGTAGGACAGCAGTGCGGTGATCGCGCTGATGAAGCTCTTGACCCCGATATATCCCTGCAGGCCGCTGGAAATGGTCGCCATCATCGGCCCCAGTTCGCCGCCCAGCCCCTCGGTGTCGAGCGCCCGTTCCAGCTTGCGGGTCAGCACCCTGCGTTCGGCCAGCATGAACCCGACATAGAGGCAGATCAGCAGGAAGGTGGTGAGAAAGGACTGCGCCCCGCCGACGGCGCTGCGCGCGACCTGTCCCATGTCGATATTGACGAAACTGCTGTTGATCTCGCGGGCGGCGTCATTGCCGATCATGTTGGCGAGACGGCTGATCAACTGGTCGAGCTGGGCTTCGTAGCTGGGAATCGCGCGGGCGAAGCTGGTCGCCTGCGTGCCAAAGATGAACATCACCGCGAACAACCCGGTCAGCACCGCGGTGACGCCCAGCAGGTTGCCCAGCCAGGTCGGCGGGTGCCAGCCCCCGAGGTCGATCCGCACCAGGCGGTCGCTGATCGCGGTGATCAGCACGAATACCAGGAAGGCCACCGCCAGCGGGACCAGAAACCGCGCCCCGGCATAGAGGCCGTAGATGCTCAGCGTGACCACCAGCAGCACATCGCGCCACCGTGCCAGCGTCTGGGTCAGGCCGGCGCGTTCGGGCTGCGGGTCGGAAGGCCGGTCGGAATTCGGGTCGGAAATCGGGTCGGAAAGCGGCATGACGGTTCCGGTCTAGCCCGCATCCGCAGCCACGCGCAAGCCATCCGGCGGGGCTGGTTTCGGCATTCGGCGCGGGCTAGGGTGCCGCCATGACAGGGCAGGGAACCAGTGCATTGAATCTGTTTGCCGCCGCGCTCTGGGACGCGGTGCGGCGGTTCAACGACAAGGGCGGCTGGATCATGTCCAGCCATGTGGCGATGTCGATCATGCTGGCGCTGTTCCCGTTCATCCTCTTTGTCGTCGCGCTGGCCGGGTTCCTGTCGCAGGACCTGGACCTGAACGAGATGACCGAACTGATCTTCGGCGCCTGGCCCGCCGAGATCGCCGGCCCGATCGAAAATGAACTGAACCGGGTGCTGGCATCGCCGAAATCGGGGCTGATCACCGTGGGCGGGCTGCTGACGCTCTATTTCGCGTCCAACGGGGTGGATGCGGTCCGGGTGGCGATGAGCCATGCCTATCGCGACACCGATCCGCGCCCGTTCTGGAAGACGCGCCTGCTGTGCCTGGGCTTTGTCATCGCGGGCGGGGCGCTGCTGGTCGCGCTGCTGACGGTGGGGCTGGCGCTGCCGCTCTATGTCCATTTCGTGCTGGACGCGGTGCCCGACGGGATCGCGGGATGGTTCACCGATGCGCGCCTGAACCGGGTGCTGACCCTGCTGATCGCGCTGATCGGGGTCGGGGCATGCCATGTGGTGCTGCCGGGCACCGTTCACCGGCTGTCGCAGATCTGGCCGGGCGTTCTGCTGACCGTTCTGCTCTGGGCGCTGGCGGCGCAGGCGCTGGCCATCTACATGACGCGGTTTGCCAATTACGCGGCCACCTATGCCGGGCTCGCCGGGATGATCGCGGCGCTGATCTTTCTCTACCTGATGGCGGCGATCCTGATATTCGGGTCCGAATTCAACGGCGCGCTGATCAAACGACGTGGCGCAAGGGGCGGGAAATGAAGGGTTTTCATCGATTGGGCGTTGCGTTCGCGCTGCTGATCTGCGCCGAAAACGCCGCCGCGCAGGATCGGCCCGCCTATGTCGGGTCAGAGAGCTGCACCGGCTGTCACGCATCCGAGGCCGAGGCCTGGGCCGGGTCGCATCACGCGCTGGCCTGGACCCGTCCGGGGCCGGACACGGTGTTGGGCGATTTCGGCGACGCGGAGTTTTCCCATGACGGCATGACCGCGCGTTTCAGCGAGGAGGACGGCCGCTATCATGTCGAAGTGACCGAATCCGACGGCACCACCACCGGGTATGAGGTGCATTCGCTGGCCGGGATCGCGCCGTTGCAGCAGCTGCTCTTGCAGATCGAACCGGGACGCCTGCAGAGCTTTGACGTGGCCTGGGACGCGGAGAGGCGGCGCTGGTATCACCTCTATCCCGACCAGTCGCTGCCGCCCGATGACGGGCTGCACTGGACCGGTCCCTACAAGAACTGGAACGCCCGCTGCGCCGAATGTCACGCCACCGGCTATGAACGGAATTTCGGCCTGCGCACCCGCCGCTACGCCCCGCAGCAGGCCGAGATCGGTGTCGGCTGCGAAGCCTGCCACGGGCCGGGGTCGGCCCACCTGGCCTGGGCCGAGGCGGGCGCGACCGAACCGGCACCGCCGCTCTACGGGTTCACCGCAAATTTCGGAGCTGCGGAAGCGACCATCCAGCAATGCGCGGGCTGTCATTCCCGGCGCGAACCGTTGCAGGACGGCAACCCGCTGCCCGGCACGCCATACCACGATGCCTACCGACTCTCGTTGCTGACGCCGGGGCTGTATGAGGCCGACGGGCAGATCCTGGACGAGGTCTATGTATATGGCTCGTTCCTGCAATCCAGAATGTATGCAAGCGGCGTGTCCTGTTCGAACTGCCACGACGCCCATGCGGCGACGCTGAAGGCCGAGGGCAACGCGGTGTGCACGCAATGCCATTCCCCTGCGGGCAACAGCGATTTTCCGAGCCTGCGCCGGGCGTCCTATGACGACCCGTCACATCATTTCCACGACCCCGGCAGCGACGGGGCGCAATGCCGGAACTGCCACATGCCCGAACGGGTCTATATGGGGATCGACGCGCGCAGCGACCATTCGTTCCGGGTGCCGCGCCCGGACCTGGCCGCCATCACCGGCGCGCCGGATACCTGCACCGATTGCCATTCCGACCGCACACCCGGCTGGGCCGCGGCCGAGATCGCGGCGCGGTTCCCCGACAGCGCCCATCGCGGGGCGCATTACGGCGAGGTGCTGGCGCTGGGACGGGACGATCCGGGGGCCGCGGCGGGGGATCTCGCGGCGCTTGCGACGGACCCGGACCAGCCCGGGATCGTGCGGGCCACGGCGCTGTTCCTGATGCAGCAGTCCGCCGGACCGGCCGAGGCCGCGGCGACCGCGCCGCTGTTGACCGACGCCGATCCGCTGGTGCGGGCCTCTGCCACGGCCCTGCAGCGGGCGGCGGACCCGTCCGAGCGGATCGCGCGGCTGATGCCGCTGCTCCGCGATCCGATGCGCTCGGTCAGGCTGGCGACCGCGAGGCAGCTGCTGGATGTCGATCCCGCGATGCTGAAACCCGGCCAGCGGGCAGAACTGGGCGCGGCCATGGCGGACTGGCAGGGCAGCCTGATGTCGCGGATGGATTTTCCCGAAACCCACCTGGTGCTGGGGGGCATGGCGCTGACCCAGCGCAATGCCGCCGCCGCGCAGGCGGCCTTTGCCGAAGCGGTGCGGCTCGACCCGCAACGGGTCGAGGCCTGGACGATGCTGGTGCGGCTGGCGGATGCGGTGGAGGGGCGGCCGGCGGCGCTGCGGGTTCTGGACCGCGCGCTGGCGCGGCTGCCGGTGGATCCCGGATTGCTGCAGCTGAGAGCGACGATGGGGCGCTGATACTCAGCCGCGAAACCCGGTCGCGACCACGAATTTCTCGGAACTGTCCGACCGCGATGCCGGCGGCTTCACATTGGCGACTTTCGTGAATTTCTGCTTCAGCAGCTTCTGCAATTCACCCTCGGCGCCGCCCGCCAGCACCTTGGCGACAAACGTGCCGCCCTCTTCGAGCACGTCAAAAGCAAACCACGCGGCGGTTTCGCAGAGCGCGATGATGCGCAGGTGGTCGGTCTGCTTGTGGCCCGACGACGCCGCGGCCATGTCCGACATCACCACATCCGCCTTGCCGCCGAGCCAGCCCTTGACCGTTTCGTCGGCATCGTCGGCCAAGAAATCGAGCTGGTGGATTTCGGCGCCGGGGATCGGTTCGACCTCCTGCAGGTCGATGCCCAGAACGGCGCCCACCTTCTTGCCGGTCTTTTCACCCAGCGCGTTGACGCGGTCGACGGCGACCTGGCACCAGCCGCCGGGCGCGCAGCCCAGATCCACCACCCGCGCGCCGGGCACCAGAAAGCGGAACTTGTCGTCAAGTTCGAGGATCTTGAAGGCGGCGCGGCCACGATAACCTTCGGCCTGCGCCCGTTTCACATAGGGATCGTTCAGCTGCCGTTGCAGCCAGCGCGTCGAGGACAGCTTGCGCCCGCGCGCGGTCTTTACCTTGACCTTGAGGTCGCGCTGTCCGCGTCCGGATGTGTTCTTGGCCATATGCCGCGTCTCCGTTCCTGTCGTGGATAAACCCAACGGCATCACCCGGCAAGGCGGATGCCGCAATCCGGGCCCGGCCGGTCGTTTGCCGCAGGGCCGGATAGGAAAAATCCGAGCGGCAATGTTAACCTGTTCTTAACCAGACTCATGCTGGCCTGTCACGGCAGGTCAGAATGGTGCGCTGACGACTGCACGACGCGAAGCCCCATCATCCCCGTGGCATTGGCGGTGATGGGGCGGATCGCCGCCCGGCGCGGATGCCGGTCCGGGTCAGACCGCAGCCGGGATCATTCCCATTCGATCGTGCCCGGCGGTTTGCTGGTCACGTCATAGGTCACGCGATTGATCCCCTTGACCTCGTTGATGATCCGCGTCGCGGTCTCGCCGAGGAATTCGTGGCTGAAGGGGTAGTAATCCGCGGTCATGCCATCGACCGAGGTGACCGCGCGCAGGGCGCAGGCATAATCATAGGTGCGCCCGTCGCCCATGACGCCGACCGTCCGCACCGGCAGGATCGCCACGAATGCCTGCCAGATCTCGTCATAAAGCCCGTGCTTGCGGATCTGGTCGATATAGACCGCATCGGCCTTGCGCAGGATATCCAGCTTGTCGCGGGTGATCTCGCCGGGGCAGCGTATCGCGAGGCCGGGACCGGGAAAGGGGTGCCGGCCGATGAAATGAGCGGGCAGGCCCAGTTCGCGGCCCAGGTCCCGCACTTCGTCCTTGAACAGTTCGCGCAGCGGTTCAACCAGCTTCAGCCCCATCTTTTCGGGCAGGCCGCCCACGTTGTGGTGCGATTTGATCGTGACCGAGGGGCCGCCCGAGAACGACACCGATTCGATGACATCGGGATACAGGGTGCCCTGGGCCAGGAATTCGGCCCCGTCGATCTGGTCGGCATATTTCTGGAACACGTCGATGAACAGCCGGCCGATGGTCTTGCGCTTGGTTTCCGGGTCGGAAACGCCTTCGAGCGCGTCGAGGAACAGATCCTGTTCCTGGGCATGGATCACCTGCAGGTTCATGTGATCGCGGAACATGCCGACGACCTCGTCGGCCTCGCCCTGCCGCAGCAGGCCGTGATCGACGAAGACGCAGGTCAGCTGGTCGCCGACCGCCTCGTGGATCAGTGCCGCCGCGACCGAACTGTCGACGCCGCCGGACAGGGCGCAGATCACCCGTTTGTCGCCGATCTGCTTGCGGATATTCGCCACCGCTTCGTCGCGGTAGGCGCCCATGGTCCAGTCGCCGCTGAACCCGGCGAGCCGCACGAAATTCTCATAGAGCTTCCGGCCATTCGGCGTGTGGTGAACCTCGGGGTGGAACTGCACCGCATAGAAATGGCGGGCGGGATCGGCGGTAATCGCGAACGGTGCGTTCGGCGACGTGCCATAGACCGCGAAACCGGGTGCGATCTGGCTGACATGGTCGCCATGGCTCATCCAGACCTGTTCCCGGCCCTCGTCGAACCATCCGGCCAGCAGATCGAGCCGACCCTCGGGCGTGACATAGGCGCGGCCGAACTCGGCAGTGCCGTCACCGCTGACGACCTTGCCGCCGAGCTGCTCCATCATCACCTGCTGGCCATAGCAGATCCCCAGGATCGGGACGCCGAGATCGAAAATCTCCTGCGGGGCGCGGGGCGATCCTTCGCGGGTCACGCTGTCCGGCCCGCCCGAAAAGATGATCGCCCGCGGGGCCATGGCGCGCACGAAATCCATCGTGATGCCCTGGTAGGGGTGGATTTCGCAATAGACGTTCAGCTCGCGCAGGCGGCGCGCGATCAGCTGGGTCACCTGGCTGCCGAAGTCGATGATCAGGAGGCGGTCATGCGATGTCTGGGTCATGGTCTGCCTTTAGGGCGCGGGCGGGTCGCTGACAAGCGGCCTATGTCGCTTTTTCCCCTTATGCGCCGCAACCGTGATCCGCCTTGCGCGGATACTGCGCTAGGAAACGGCCAGCACTGGCTGATCGGACAAGGAAAACAACATGGCGGAAGCAGGCACCCGGCGGCGGGGACGTGGCGGCGGCGGGGCGGCGCGGCGCGCCGAACGCACCAGCGTCCGGATCGAGACCGCGAAATACATCGAGCGCAACATCCCGAATTTCGAGATCCTCACCGACGAGGCGCTGGAGATCATCGAAACCAATGCCGAAACCGTGCTGGCCGAGATCGGCGTGAATTTCGTCAACAATCCCGCCGCGCTGGAGCGGTGGCGGGATGCGGGTGCCGAGATCGAAGGCGAACGGGTGCGCATCCCGCGCGGCCTGGCCCGCAAGCTGTGCGAAACCGCGCCGTCCTCCTATACCCAACATGCGCGCAACCCGGAGAAATCGGTGGTGATCGGGGGCAAGACGCTGGTCTGCGCGCCGGTCTATGGCCCGCCCTTTGTCCGCGATGCCGCCGGCGGGCGCCGCTATGCCACGATGGCGGATTTCGAGACCTTCGTGAAGCTGGGCTACATGTCGAAATGGCTGCATCATTCCGGCGGCACCGTCTGCGAACCCACCGATGTGCCGGTGAACAAGCGCCACCTGGACATGCTGCTGGCGCATATGACGCTCAGCGACAAACCGTTCATGGGATCGGTCACCGAACCGTCCCGCGCCCGCGATTCGGTCGACATGTGCGAAATCCTGTTCGGCAGGGATTTCGTGGCTGAAAACACGGTGATGACATCGCTGATCAACATCAACTCGCCGATGACCTTTGACGACGTGATGATGGGCGCGCTCGAGGTCTATGCCGAGGCGGGGCAGGCCAGCATCGTGTCGCCCTTCATCGTGGGCGGGGCGATGGCGCCGGTTTCGGTCGCGGGGACGCTGACGCAGGTCCTGGCCGAGGTGCTGGCGGGTATCGCCTATTCCCAGCTGGTGCGCCCGGGCGCGCCGGTGATCTTCGGCGCCTTCGTGACATCCATCGACATGAATTCCGGGGCGCCGACCTTTGGCACGCCCGAGGCCAGCCAGATCCTCTACGGCGCTGGGCAACTGGCGCGGCGGATGGGGCTTCCGTTCCGGTCGGGCGGCGGGCTGTGCGCCTCGAAGCTCCCCGATGCGCAGGCCGCATACGAAACCACCCATACCCTCAACGCGGCGCTGATGGGGGGCGTGAATTTCATGCTGCATGCCTGCGGCTGGCTCGAGGGCGGGCTGGTCAGCAGTTTCGAGAAATTCGTGATGGACGCGGACCAGCTCGGCGTCCTGCACAGGCTGGCCCAGGGCGTCGCCTTTGACGAAAGCGCCCAGGCCATGGATGCAATCGCCGAGGTGGGGCCGGGCGGGCATTACCTGGGATGTGCCCATACCCAGGCCAATTTCAAGACCGCGTTCTGGCGATCCGAGGTGCTGGATTACCGGCCGTTCGAAACCTGGGACGAAGCCGGCGCGCCGGATACGCAGGCCCTGGCCGCCCGCCGGGTCGAATATCTTCTGGCCAACTACCAGCAGCCGGCGCTGGACCCGGCCATCGCCGAGGCGCTGGCCGCCTATGTGGCAGAAAAGAAGGCGTCCATGCCCGACGCCTTCATGTAGGGCCGGAGCCGCCCGGCCCGGCAGGCGGCGGTCAGGCCACCGCGGCGGGGCGGGCGGCGCGCAGCAGCTGCGCCTCGCCCATCATCGCGATCAACACGTCGAGATGGCGGGGCAGGGAATATCCCGCATCGTCGTCCCGGCGCTGTTCGTTCATCGCCCGTTCCATCTCGATCAGGCGCATCAGCGCGGCGGCCGGCCGGGGCAGCGTGCCATAGCCCAGCAACCGCTGCAGGTGCCGGTCGCGGCGATAGTCCTGCACCCCCATGCGGGCGGCGCGGATCAGCAGGCGCGGGCGGCGCAGGGTGGTGAGCATGGTGAACAGGTCTTGCATGGGTGATCCTTCCATCTGCAATCGTCGTTGCCCGAGATGTAACTCAACCTGAGCGGGTGTTGCGAAGGTTCGCTGTCCACCGTTCGTTGGTTTCATGAGTGTTTATCTTTTAGAAACAATGCTGAACATCGGGCGACTTATTAACGATCAGGTAATAAACTCGCCCTTAGGTTGTGCTTGGGTTTGATCTGCTCCAAACCCGAAAGAACAGAAGACGGGGACATATGGGGATGGAACCGAAACTTGCCGGGGCGCTGCCGCCCTGGGTGCCGGAAGGGGCGCAACGCTACCTGGCGCATACCGAGGCCGGGCTGTCGATCAGGGAACTGGCGCGCGTTGCCGGCTGTCACGCCTCGACGATCATGCGCCAGGTCCGGCGCGTCGAATTGCGGCGCGACGATCCGCTGGTCGACGCGGCGCTGACCGCGCTGGCGGCCACGCTGAAGACGATGCCGGGCTCATCCGGGGACACCGGAGGCGACGCGCCGCCCGATGCCACGGCACTGGAGGCGGAGGCGATACGGGTCATGCGGCGCCTGTGCGAATCCGGTGCGGTGCTGGCGGTGGCCGAAGGCATGGATAAGGCGGTGGTGGTGCGCGACGACGGCGCCGCCGCGGGCACGAGAACCGCTGTGGTCGATACCCAAATCGCCCGCGTGCTGGCGCTGCGGGACTGGATCACCTGCGACAATCCGGGCCGCGTCAGCCGCTACCGGATCACCACCAGCGGGCGCAGCGAACTGGCGCGGATGCTGGCGGATCGTGAAAACCGCGCGCGTGCGCAATCCGACCAGGGCTTTGCCGAGGCGCAGACGCCGTTCGGCGACCAGCACCGCGCCTTTGCCGAAAAACAGGTGCGGGGCGACGACGGGAACCTGCGCCGCGTGCGTTACAACATGTCCGAAAGCCCGCTGCTGGCGCTGGCCCGCCGCAAGGACCGTGACGGCGGGTTGTTCCTGAGCGCCGATCTCGTCGCCGCCGGGGAACGGCTGCGGGAGGATTTCGAACTGGCGCAGATGGGGCCGCGCGTGGCCCAGAACTGGGACCGGTTCCTGACCGGAGGCGGGCGCGGTGGCTTCGTTCCCGACAGCGGCGTGGGCGACGGCCCCAGCGGTGCCCGCGACCGGGTGGCACGCGCCCTGACCGACCTGGGGCCGGGCCTGTCCGACGTGGCGCTGCGGTGCTGCTGCTATCTCGAAGGGCTGGAACTGGCCGAAAAGCGGATGGGCTGGTCGGCCCGTTCCGGCAAGATCGTGCTGCGCATCGCGCTGCAACGCCTCAAGCGTCACTACGACGAACAGGCCGGAACGGATCGCATGATCGGCTGAATGATCGGCTGACAGCGGCGACAGGCGCGGGCGGAACGCCTCCGGCCGCGCCGATCAACTGGCCGACACGGCATCCTCGACCTTGTCCTCGGCATCCTCGTAGATCCTGGTGCAGGTCTTGTGGGCCTTGGCGATTTTCGAGATCACCTCGATCATCGCCTTCTTGTCGTTATGAGCGTTGATGAATTTCTTCTGTTTCTTGAACGCCGCCTGGTAATCCTTGTTCATCGCCGCCAGCGTCGTCATGTGTTTGGACGCCTCTTTCAGGCTCTTTTTGGCCTTGTCGACATCGCTCTCGGCCAGTTCACCGGCGAATTTCGAGTATTTGCCGATGCTCTTGACCATGCGCAGCGCGGCCTTGATGTTCTTGTTGCGCTTGGCGTCCTCGAGGATCTCGGGCAGTTCCTCGCCTTCGCAGTCTTTCACCGCCTTGGCGACGATACCGTCGATCGAAGCTTTCAGGCGCGCCGCATAGAACACCTCGTGCGTTTTCAGGGTGCCATAGGTGCCGGCGGATTTCTTCAACCCGTCGAGAACCGCCGCCGATTTCTTCAGGGCAACCAGGCCGTCCTTCTGGGCCTTGGCGTCCATCGACGCCTTTGTCTTCTTGAACTCCTTGTCGGCGGCATCCCGCTTGCGCTTCAGCGCGGCATGGGTTTTTTCGGCGGCATCGCAATAGGCCGACAGCGCGGCGAGTTCGTCCTGATAGGTTTCAACCGCCTTCTTCCACAGCCCCAGCGCCTTGGAAAATTCCTTGTTGGCGCGAAAATCATCGGTTCTCTTGCCGGTGATTCCCGCCATCCTCGCCTTGGGGATCGTATCGGCCAGCGCGTCCTCCCTGGTGTAGGCGTCGTTGAGAAACTTCAGCATCTGCTGTTTGATCTTGGCAACCTCCTTGACGGAGTTTTCCATAGCTTTCAGAGTCTTGTCGTCATATTCCTTGCGAAATTCGTCCCAGGCCTTGGCCATGACGGATCCTTTCATGTGAGTGCTGAAAATGGGTCACGGAACATACGGGTAAATGGCAATGGCCAACTATCGGGGCAGAAAACCCGTTCGGGCAAGTGCCTGGTTCACATAAGCGCCGGAAATCTGAACAAACTGCCAACAGCCGCCCGGGCCCGCGATGACCCTGCCGCGCAGCGCGCCCATGCCGCATTGGTGGTTCCCTCGGGCCGCGAATATGCTAGGGACGTTACGTCATTCCAACCCGGGACCCCCGACCATGCGAGATCTGAAGATACCCGAGCAGCGCCACCCGGAGAAAGCCCACCGGCCCGACAATGCGCAGCCCAAGAAACCCGCATGGATCCGGGTCAAGGCACCGGGCGGGCAGGGCTATGCGGACACGCGCCGGATCATGCGCGACAACAATCTCGTCACCGTCTGCGAAGAGGCCGGGTGCCCCAATGTGGGCGAATGCTGGAGCCAGGGCCACGCCACCATGATGATCATGGGCGAGATCTGCACCCGTGGCTGCACCTTCTGCAACATCGCCACCGGGCGGCCCGACGCGCTCGACGTGTTCGAACCGGGGCGGGTGGCGCATGCGGTCGAGAAACTGGGGCTGAACCATGTGGTGATCACCTCGGTCGACCGTGACGATCTCGCGGATGGCGGGGCCGATCATTTCGCGCAGACCATCCGCGCCATCCGCCATCGCAGCCCCGCGACCACGATCGAGATCCTGACCCCGGATTTCCTGAAATGCGCTCCGGAGGTCCTGCAGACCGTGGTCGAGGCGAAACCGGATGTGTTCAACCACAACCTGGAAACCGTGCCGGGGCTCTATCCCGAGGTGCGTCCGGGCGCGCGTTACTTCCATTCGCTGCGACTGTTGCAGCGGGTGAAGGAACTCGACCCAACGGTGTTCACCAAATCCGGTATCATGGTGGGGCTCGGCGAGGACCGGCAGGCGGTGCTGCAGGTGATGGATGACATGCGCGCCGCGGACGTGGATTTCCTGACCATCGGACAATACCTGCAACCGACCCCGAAACACCATGCGGTGGCGCGGTTCGTGCATCCCGACGAATTTGCCACCTATGAAAAGGCGGCGTTCGGCAAGGGGTTCCTGATGGTCTCGGCCACGCCGCTGACCCGGTCCTCTTATCATGCCGGTGACGATTTCGCCCGGCTGCGCGACGCCCGGATGGCAAAGCTGGGGCAGGCCTGAACGGCCGCCCTGCGCCTCTGAAATCGCGGTAAGGGCCGGCCCCGTGCAGCGGCCGTGATTGCCGTCAGGGCAACGCCTTGAGATAGGCGGCGATGGCGGCGCGGTCCTCGCCGGAGAGATGCGCCATGTTGGCGATCACCTTGGTCATCTGCCCGCCGGCGCTGTCGTAATCCGGGGTAAAGCCGGTCTCCAGGTAATAGGCGATGTCCGATTCGCTCCATTTCAGCGATACCGGGTCGATGCCGGGGATCTTGCCCTTGCCGGACGGGTTCGGTGCGCCGGTCATCCAGAGCGACCGGTCCAGGCCGCCGATCGCATTGCGCGGCGTGTGACATTCGGCGCAGTGACCCAGCGCCTCGACCAGATACCGCCCGCGTTCGAGCTGGGGTGTCGGCGCGTCCTCCAGCACCCAATCGGGGGTCATGTTGGCCAGTTTCCACAGGCCCAGCCCGCGCCGCAGCGTGAAGGGAAAGCCCAGCTCATGCGGCTGGCTCTGCGCGTCCGAGGGCGGCAGCGTGTCCAGGAACGCCTTGAGATCGGCCACATCCTGCAATTCCATATGCGCGTAGGTGCCGTAGGGCAGGGCTGGATAGTAATGCGTCCCGTCGGGCGACAGGCCGGCGATCAGAGAATTGGCCAGGTCCTGCGCGCTCCAGCCGCCGATGCCCGCGGGCGAGGGCGACAGGTTGGGCGCCACGAAGGTGCCGAAGGGCGACACCATGCGGTAGCCGCCCGACAACACCAGCCGGGCGTCGTCATCCTTGGCTTCGGGATCCGCGTGGCAGGCCGCACAGCCGGCGGCCCAGAACACGGTTTCGCCACGGGCGCTGTCGCCGGTCAGGCCGGCCATGGCATCGGGAGGCAGCGGCTGCGGGCGCGTGAACACCCAGAACATCGCCGCCGCCAGCACCGATAGCGCAATGAGCACGCGAATGGCCTTGCCGATCATGTCAGACGATCCTGCCCGCGCGACGGGTCAGTTGCTCGGCTTGCGGAAATTTTCGTGACAGCCGCCGCAGGATTTGCCCAGCGGCCCCATCGCGCCGCGCAGCGCCTCGAGCCCGCCACCGGCGGCCTCGTTCATCGCCGCGGCGGCATCGGCATAGGCCTGCGCGGCCTCGCCGATCTTCGAGCCGTCGGCCCAGATTGCCGGCAGCGCCTCGGTGGCCTCGTCGCCCAGGGTCGCATTGTCCGTTCCCTCCGGCCAGAACCGCAACTGCTTCATCTCTGCCAGCGCGGCCAGGTTGCCGGCGGCGCCGGCGGCGGCATCGGCGTCATACTCGATCTCGCCCTTGGCCATCCCGCCCAGCAGCCCGATGTTGAACGCATTGAGCTGCATGTAGGATTGCCGGGCCTTCACGGCGGCGAGCGCGGCCTTGTCGGCGGCATTGTCGCTGATTGCGGATGTGGCGGCGATCCCGGCGGTGAGAATCCCGGCTGCGAGAAGAAGTCCCCGTTTCATGCTGGCTGGCTCCTGATTTTGTTGGCTAACGCAGGGTCAGATTACACAGTTGTGTGCGGCGGTCACCATCACTTTCCGGTGGGGTGGTGTGAATTTTTGCACAAGCCGCGTGCGGATGATCAGGGCGGCGACAGCCTAGCGCCGCAGCCGTTCCGCCTGCGCCCAGTCGGGCCAGACCCCGGCCTTTTCCAGCCCGTAGAGGGCCAGGCACAGGGCGATCACGCCGAACACCAGCAGCACCTTGCGCGGCGACGGCGGGGTGCGCGCCCAGCGGGACATGTGCAAGAGCCAGCGCATCGGGTCAGCCTGCGCCGTCGGTGAATCGCACCTTTCCGATAAAGGGCAGGTTGCGGTCGCGCTGCGCATAGTCGATCCCGTAGCCGACCACGAATTCGTCCGGTATCTCGAACCCGATCCAGTCGGCGCGGCAATCGACCTCGCGCCGGGACGGCTTGTCCAGCAGGGCGATGGATTTCAGCCGCGCCGGGCCGCGGCTGGCCAGCAGGTTGAGAACGTGGTGCATGGTGTGGCCGGTGTCCACGATGTCCTCGACCACCAGCACGTCGCGCCCTTCGACCGGGCTGCGCAGGTCCTTGAGAATGCGCACCTCGCGCGAACTTTCGGTCGAATCGCCATAGGACGAAGCTTCGAGGAAATCGACCTCGATCGGCAGATCCAGTTCGCGAACGAGATCGGCGATGAAGACGAACGAGCCACGCAGCAGGCCGACCACCACCAGCTTGTCGGTATCTCCGAACTGGGCACGGATTTCGTGGGAAAGCCCCTCGATTCGCGCGGCGATGGTCTTGGCCGAGATCATCTCATCTATGACATATGGCCGCTTCGCCATGGCTGCCCCCTTGATTTTCCGGGCCAACCATACGACAGAACGCGCCACTGTCACCCCCATTCGCCCCGGATCGCGCCAACAGAACCGAACATATGCCGACCCATTCCGAAACCCGAACGCTGCCGTATCGCGCGCAGCAGATGTACGATCTGGTGGCAGACGTGGCGGCGTATCCCGAGTTCCTGCCATGGTGCGTGGCCGCGCGCGTGCGCCAGGTCGTCCCGCAGGGCGACGCGCAGGTGATGGAGGCCGACCTGGTGATCGGGTTCCAGGTGTTCCGCGAACGGTTCGGCAGCCGGGTCACCCTGTGGCCGGATCGCAAGCGGATCGACACCGAATACCTGGACGGGCCGTTCCGATACATGCGGTCGAACTGGGCCTTTGCCGACCTGCCCGATGGCCGCTGCGAGGTCTCGTTCTTTGTCGATTTCGAGTTTCGCAACGCGATCCTGCAAAAGATGATCGGTGTCGTGTTCCACGAGGCCATGCACCGGATCGTGGCGGCCTTCGAGGCCCGGGCAAAAGAGCTTCACGGCTGACACTTGCCGATGGACGCGGGCGCGGGCGGGGCTAGACTGGCGCCATGACAGATAGCTTCACGGAAACGCTGGCCGGTCTTGCCGCCGGCCCGGTCGAAACCACGCCGCTGGCGCGGTTGGTCACGCAACTGTCGGCGCTGGACTGGATCGCGGTCGGGCGCGCGGGCGCCGGTGAACCGGTGTCGCGCATCGTCCGCGACATGGCGCTGGACGATGGCGGCGCCGGCGCGGCGCATCTGTTCGGCACCGCCACCATGGCGCCGCTGCGTCAGGCGGCGCTGGTCAACGGCACGATTTCCCACGCGCTCGATTATGACGACACCCATTTCGCCCATATCGGCCACCCGTCGGTGGCCGTGTTTTCGGCGGCGGTGGCGATGGGCGAGGCGCGGGGGGCCGGGCTCGCCGAAATGCTCGAAGCGGCGCTGGTCGGCATGGAGTTGTCGGTGCGGCTGGGCCTCTGGCTCGGGCGGCCGCATTACCAGGCCGGGTTTCACATGACCGCGACCGCCGGTGCCTTTGGCGCCGCCGCCGCCGCGGCCCGGCTGGCGGGGCTGGATGCGGCGGCCACCGCGATGGCGCTGGGGCTGACCGCGACACGGGCGTCCGGGCTCAAGGCGCAGTTCGGCACAATGGGCAAGCCCTACAATGCCGGGATCGCCGCCAGCACCGGCATCGAATCGGTTCTGCTGGTGCAGCGGGGATTTGTCGCCAACCCGGTCGCGCTCGAGGGTGAGTTCGGGTTCGGGGCCACCCATC
The DNA here is from genome assembly GCF_003008555.2 of Pukyongiella litopenaei. Lineage (NCBI taxonomy): Bacteria > Pseudomonadati > Pseudomonadota > Alphaproteobacteria > Rhodobacterales > Paracoccaceae > Pukyongiella > Pukyongiella litopenaei. The sequence continues at coordinate 3,774,515 of NZ_CP027665.1, forward strand.
ACGGCCAGTCCGGTCGCGACGACGCGCTGGCCGGGCTGGGGCGGGACTGGCTGTTCGAACAGGTCAGCCATAAATTCCACGCCTGCTGCCACGGGCTGCATGCCGCGCTCGAGGCGGGGCGCGAGCTTGACGTGGCCGCGCCCGAGATCGCGCGGCTGACGGTGCGGACCCATCCGCGCTGGATGTCGGTCTGCAACCAGCCCGCGCCCATCACCGGTCTGGGGGCCAAGTTCAGCTATCGCACCGTGCTGGCGATGCAGGCGCTCGGACATGACACCGCGCGGCTCGACAGCTATGCGGACCACCTCTGCGCCGATCCAAGGGTGATCGACCTGCGGGATCGCATCATGGTCGAAGTGGACGGGTCGCTGGCCGAGACCGAGGCGCGGCTGGAAGTGCTGCGCCGGGACGGCGCGCGGTTCGAGGCGCGGCACGATCTGTCCGCGCCGATGACGCCCGAGACGCGGGAAGACCGGGTTCGCGGCAAGGCGGCGGGGCTGATCGGCGCCGACATGGCGCAAGAGGTCTGGTCGATGCTGAGCGGCGGCGGGGATGTGGCCGGTTTCGCCGCGCTGATGTCGGCCTGACCCGGCTGGGCCGGCGCTGCCGGGTCAGGCCGCCAGCGCCCGCGCCAGTAGGCCAAGCGCGTGATCGCGGGCCGCCGCGCGCACGCTGCCGCGTCCCAGAGCGCCGAAATCGACGGTCTCGGCAAGGCTATCCCGCCCGGACATGGCGAGGCCGAAACAGACCCGGCCTTCGGGCTTGAATTCGGACCCGCCCGGCCCGGCGATCCCGGTGATCGACACCGCCAGCGTGGCGCCTGACCGCGACAGCGCGCCCTCCGCCATTTCCCGCGCCACCTGTTCCGACACGGCCCCGAAGGCATTAAGCGTTTCGGCGCGCACGCCCAGCATGTCGCGCTTGGCGGCGTTGGTATAGGTGACGAACCCCCGGTCGATCACATCCGAGGCCCCGGCGATATCGGTCAGCGCCACCGCGACCATGCCGCCGGTGCAGCTCTCGGCCGTAGCGATCATCACACCCTGCGCGCGGGCGGCATCGAGAATGGCGGCGGCCGGGGTCACAGCCCCAGGACCCCGTGCCAGAGCCCCGCCAGCAGCATCACGCCAAGCCCGGCAAAGACGCCCGCGATCACGTCGTCGAGCATCACCCCCAGCGCGTCGCCGCGCCGGTCCGCCCAGCCCACCGGGCCGGGTTTGAGAATGTCGAACAGCCGGAACAGCGCAAAGCCCGCGACCCAGCCGGGCCACAGCGCGGTGACCGACAGGCCATGGGCCCAGGCGGCATAGCTGAGCGGCAGCAGCGCGATGAACTGGCCGACCACCTCGTCGATCACGATCTCGGACGGGTCGTGATCGTCGCTGCCGCGGGTGGTCTCGGCGGTGGCCCACCAGCCCTTGGCGAACCCGGCGATGGTGGCGAGCAGCAGCAGGGGAAAGCCGCCGATCACATGGAACAGCCAGGCCAGCGGCAGCGCGGCGAGCGAGCCCCAGGTGCCCGGGGCAGGGCGCAGATAGCCGACCCCGCCCGCCGTCGCGATCAGCCGCGCCCAGCCCTTCATGCCGGCACCAGCAGCGCGGTGGCCTGCGCGGCGATCCCCTCGCCCCGGCCGGTGAAGCCCAGCCGTTCCGACGTGGTCGCCTTGACCGAGATCCGGGCCCGGTCCAGCCCCATGATGCCGGCCAGCGCATCGCGCATGGCCTGCGCATGTGGCCCGATCTTGGGATATTCACAGATCAGGGTGCAATCGACATTGCCGATGCGATAGCCCATCCGGGCCGCCAGATCGACCGCGTGGCGCAGGAAGATATCGCTGGCCGCGCCTTTCCATTGTGGATCGGAGGGCGGGAAATGCTGGCCGATATCGCCTTGCGCCAACGCGCCATAGATCGCGTCGGTGATCGCATGCATGCCCACATCCGCGTCCGAATGCCCCTGCAATCCCCGGTCATGCGCCACATCCACGCCGCACAGGGTCACCCGATCGCCCGGTCCGAACCGATGCACGTCGAACCCGTTTCCCAGCCTGATATCCGGCCCCGCCATATGACGCCCTCGCAACACTTGTTCCGCCCGGGCGAAATCGCCGGGCAGGGTTACCTTCAGATTGTCCTCGTCGCCGGGAACGATGGCAACCTCGATCCCGGCCAGCCGTGCCACCTCGACATCGTCGGCGGCACCGCCGGGATGGGCCGCATGGGCGGCGCGGATCGCCTCGAAATCGAACCCCTGCGGCGTCTGCGCCCGATAGAGCCCCGACCGGTCGCCGGTGCCGGTCACCCGGCCATCGGCCCCGGTCCAGAGCGCATCGGTCACCGCCAGCGCCGGGGCCGCGCCGGGCGCATGTTCCAGCGCGTCGATTACCGCGTCGATCACCCGCAGGCCCGCGCATGGCCGCGCCGCGTCATGTATCAGCACCTTGTCCGGTGCGGACGCCGCCAGCGCCGCCAGTCCGTTGCGCACCGACGCCGCCCGGTCGGCGCCGCCCTGCGCGATCACGCAGCCCTCGAAATCCGGCCCGGCGGCACGCGCCATATCGTCGGGATGAAGCACCAACGCCACCGGTCCGACACGCCGCGCGGCGCGCAGGGCGGCGATGGTGTGAGCCAGCATCGGCCGGCCCGCGATCTCGCGCCATTGTTTCGGGCAATCGCCCCCGGCCCGCGTTCCGCGTCCCGCGGCGACGATCAATGCGGCTATGGTCATGGGCAGGTCCGTTCCGTAAATCGGGTCCGGTTTAGGCCCTGTGTCCGGGACAGGCAATTGCCCCCGAACCACCGCCCAAAAAATAGGCATGCGCTCGAAAACGTGGCGGAAAGACGGGGGCCGCGCATTGTGGACGCGCCGGCCGGGCGCTAGAACCGTCCCTGTTGCACAAGGTTGAGGCTCATGCCCGTCACGCTCGGTTCCGCCAATCTGACCCCGCCCGTGATCCTGGCCCCGATGGCCGGTATCACCGACCGTCCCTATCGCGACCTGGTGACACGGTTCGGCGCCGGGCTGGCGGTCAGCGAAATGGTTGCCAGCCAGGAAATGGTGCAGGCCAAGCCGGGGGTGCGCGAACGGGCCGAACTGGGCGTCGAGGCGGCCCGCACCGCGGTCCAGATCGCCGGGCGCGATGCCGGGTGGATGGCCGAGGCGGCGCGGCGTCTGGCGGGGCAGGGGGCGGCGATCATCGACATCAATATGGGCTGCCCGGCCAAGAAGGTGACCAACGGCTATTCGGGCTCGGCGCTGATGAAGACGCCGGATCACGCGCTGCGCCTGATCGAGGCGGTGGTGGCGGCGGTCGACCTGCCGGTGACGCTGAAGACCCGGCTGGGCTGGGATGAGGATCTGCTCAACGCGCCCGACATCGCGCGCCGCGCCGAATCGGCGGGGGTGCGGATGGTCACGATCCACGGCCGCACCCGGTGCCAGTTCTACAAGGGCACCGCCGATTGGGACGCGATCCGCGCGGTGCGGGACGCGGTCACGATCCCGGTGATCGCCAATGGCGACATCACCGACGGCGCGGCGGCGCGCCGGGCGCTCGAGGCGTCGGGGGCGGACGGCGTCATGGTCGGGCGCGGGGCGCAGGGGAAACCGTGGCTGCTGGCGCAGATCGCCCATGATCTCTGGAACACGCCCGCGCCCCAGATCCCGCGGGGCGGGGCGTTCACCGACATGGTTGCGACCCATTACGAAGCAATGCTCGGCTTTTACGGGCGCGACCTGGGGCTGCGCGTCGCGCGCAAGCATCTGGGCTGGTACATGGATGGGGCGGGCACGATCCCGGCGCTGCGCCGCGCCGTGCTGACCGGGCGCGACCCCGGTGCGGTGCTGCGGCTTCTGGGCGATGCGCTGGCATCATCCGGGCAGGTGGCGGCATGACCCCCGACAGCGTGATCTGGGCATCGCTGCCGGTGCCGGCGTTCCGGATCGACGGGCAGGATCGCATTGTCGACGTGAACCCCGCCGCCGAAGGGTTCCTGAACGCGTCATGCCGTGCGGTGGCGGGCCAGCCAGTCTGGGATCAGGTCGCCGTCGATGCCCCGATCGAGGCCGCGCTGGCGCGGTCGCGGCGCAACGGCACGCCGCTCTTTGTCAATGACGTGCAGATCGGCACCGGGGAACGGGCGCCGATGGAATGTTCGCTGCAGGTGGCGCCGCTGGCGGCCGGCGACGGCGAGATGATCCTGCTGATCTCGCCCCGCGAACTGAGCGGGCGGATGGCCGGTCCGCACGCGGTCAGTTCCGCCGCGCAATCGGCGATCGGCATGGCCGAGATGCTGGCGCATGAGATCAAGAACCCGCTTGCCGGGATCACCGGCGCCGCCCAGCTGCTGAGCATGAATCTCGACCGCGACGACCTCGAACTGACCGACCTGATCGTGTCCGAGAGCCGCCGCATCGTCAAACTGCTCGAACGGGTCGAGCAGTTCGGCAATCTCAGCCCGCCCGAACTGGCGCCGGTCAACCTGCATGACGTACTCGACCGCGCCCGGCGGTCGGCGCTGGTCGGGTTCGGGGCCCACATGACCATCATCGAGGATTACGATCCGTCGCTGCCGATGGCCTGCGGCGATGCGGACCAGCTGTTGCAAGTGGTTCTGAACCTGCTCAAGAACGCCGCTGAGGCGGCCGAAGCCAGTAGCGGCCAGGGCGGCACGATCCGGCTGCGAACCTATTTCGAGCATTCCTTCCGCCTGCGGCGGTCCGACGGGTCCGGCCATTCCCTGCCGCTGCAGGTCGAGATCATCGATGACGGGCCGGGGCTGCCCGATACGATCCGCGACCGCGTGTTCGACCCGTTCGTGTCGGGGCGCGAGAACGGCACCGGGCTGGGGCTGGCGCTGGTCGGCAAGATCCTGTCCGACCACGGCGGCTGGATCTCGGTCACCTCGGTGCCGGGCCGGACCGTGTTCCGCCTCTCCTTGCCGCGGGCCCGCATGACTTCGACAGAAAACAAGGAAACGATCTGATGGATGGCACCGTTCTCGTCGCCGATGACGACCGCACGATCCGCACCGTTCTGACCCAGGCCCTGACGCGGGCGGGGTGCAAGGTGCATGCCACCAGTTCGCTGACGACGCTGATGCGCTGGGTCGGCGAAGGCAAGGGCGATGTGGTGATCTCGGACGTGGTCATGCCCGATGGCAACGGGCTGGAAATGCTGCCGAAGATTTCTCAGGACCGGCCCGGCCTGCCGGTGATCGTGATTTCGGCGCAGAACACGATCATGACCGCGATCCAGGCCGCCGAGGCGGATGCTTATGATTACCTGCCCAAGCCGTTCGACCTGCCGGACCTGATGAAACGCACCGCAAAGGCGCTGGAGATCGGCAGCCGCACCCGGCGCAGCGCCGCCGTGCCGCCCGAACAGGACCGTCCCGAGGACCTGCCGCTGGTGGGCCGCACCCCGGTCATGCAGGAACTCTACCGGCTGGTCGCGCGGGTGATGAACACCGAGCTTCCGGTGCTGATCCATGGCGAGAGCGGCACAGGCAAGACCCTGATCGCGCGGGCGCTGCACGATTTCTCGGACCGGCGCGCGATGCCGTTCGTTTCCGCCACGGCCTCGGACCTGCGCGACCTCGAAGGCCCGGCGCGCCTGCTGGCGCGGGTGCGCGGCGGAACGCTGCTGATCGAGGAGATCGGCGATCTCGACGACGAGATGCAGGGGCGGCTGGTGCGGATGATCGACAGCCCCGGCGACCATGCGCCGCGGTTCATGTCCACATCCCAGGGCGATCCGGTGGCCGCCGTGGGCGCGGGCCGGGTGCGCGACGACCTGTTCTATCGGCTCGGCGGGGCGAGCCTGCACGTCCCCGCGCTGCGCGAACGCGTCGATGACATCCCGCTGCTGACCGCGCATTTCCTGTCACGCGGCGCGCGCGAGGGCCTGGCCGAGCGGCGGCTGGGGCGCGAGGCGGCGGAGTTGTTCCGCGCCTATAGCTGGCCCGGCAATGTGCGCCAGCTCGAAAACGCCGTGCGCCGGCTGATGCTGACCGGCCGCAACGCCGAGATCACCCGTGCCGAGGCCGAAACCCTGCTGGCCGACCAGCCGGACATGGAGCCGCTGTTGGGGGCGCAGGATGGCGACAAGCTGTCGGCATCGGTCGCGCGCCACCTGCGGCGCTATTTCGACCTGCATGGCAAGATGTTGCCGCCGCCGGGGCTGTACGGACGCATCCTGCGGGAAATGGAACAGCCGCTGATCGAGATCGCGCTGGACGCAACCGGCGGTAATCAGGCAAAATGTGCCGATCTGCTCGGGATAAACCGCAATACCTTGCGCAAGAAAATTCTCGGCCTCGATATTCAGGTGACACGCCGCCGCAAGTTGATGTAAAAAGGCCACATAAGCGTGGCGCACGGGCTTCACCGCCTGTGGACGACCACAACATATGGCGGTTGGCTGCGAAAGCGGCGCATGAAAACGAGGGCAGCAGTGGCGACCTGGTCACAAGGCAGGCCGGTATCAGCCTTTAATACCTGGCGGCGCACGCGGCGGGCGCGCAATCTCGGCACATTGGGGATGGTGCTGCTGGGCCCGTTGCTGGCCTTTGCCACCTACATGGTGCTGGGCCCGTTCGATCTGCGATCATCCGCCCCGGCGCTGCGGTCGATCCTGCTGGCCGATCTCGTCTATATCCTGGTCGTGGCGACGCTGGTGCTGGGCCAGGTGGCGCGGCTCGTCGCGGCGCGCCGGGCGCAATCGGCCGGCGCACGGCTGCACCTGAGACTGATCGGTGTGTTCGCCCTGCTGGCGCTGATTCCGGCGGTGACGGTGGCGGTCTTTGCCGGGCTGACGGTGAATATCGGCCTCGAGGGCTGGTTCTCGGACCGGGTGCGGCAGGTGGTCGGGTCGTCCCTGTCCGCCGCGCAGGCCTATGAGGCCGAACACCGCGAGGGGCTGGTCGAGGATGCCACCGCGCTGGCCGAGTTCCTGGATGCCAGCCGCGAGGTGACCTTCTTTGCCGGCGATGCCGAGCTGCGGCAGTTCCTGGCCCAGGGGCAGGCACAGATCCAGCGCGGGCTGCGCGAGGCCTATGTGATCGACGGCAGCGGCGAGATCCGCGCGCGCGGCGAACAATCCTATCTGTTCAACTATGAACGCCCCGATCCCGATCAGATCAGGGAGGCGTCGGAAAACGAGATCCTGATCATACAGGACTGGAACAACAACGAATTCCGGGCGCTGGTGCCGCTTGCGGCCTTCGTGGACCGCTATCTCTATGTCAGCCGCGATGTCGATGGCGCGATCCTCAACCTGCTGGACGACACCAAGGAAACGGTGCGGCTGTATCAGCAGTTGGAGAGCGAACGCGGGCGGGTGCTGTTCGAGTTCGGATTGCTATACATCGGCTTTGCGGTGATCCTGATCCTTGCTGCGATCTGGCTGGGCCTGTGGTTCGCGGAACGCCTGTCACGGCCGGTCGGACGGTTGACGGACGCGGCGCAGAAGGTGGGCGCCGGTGATCTCAACGTGCAGGTGCAGGAAGAAAGAGGCGATGACGAAATCGCCATGTTGTCACGCTATTTCAACCAGATGACGCGGCAACTTAAAGGTCAGCGCGAAGCTCTTCTGGATTACACGAGACAGATCGAAGGGCGGCAGCGGCTGTTCGATTCCGTGCTGAGCTCAGTGACATCGGGCGTGGTCGGGCTGGACCCGGATGGCCATGTGACCTTTGTGAACCGGTCCGCCGCACGGTTGCTGGACTGGTCCGGCGACGAACAATCGCTGGCGCTGAAGGTGGCGGTGCCCGAATTCGGCCCGCTCTATGACGAATTGCGCGCGGATGACCGCGAGGTTGCGCAGGGCGAAATCAAGGTGACGCGGCAGGGCCGGCAGGAGATCCTGCTGGTGCGCCTGGCGACCCGCCGCGGCGCCGATGGCGGGCTGGAAGGCTATGTGATCGCGTTCGACGACGTGACCGATCTGGTCAGCGCCCAGCGGATGGCGGCCTGGGGCGACGTGGCCCGCCGCATCGCCCATGAAATCAAGAACCCGCTGACGCCGATCCAGCTGTCGGCGGAACGGATCAAGCGCAAGTTCGGCAGGGCGGTGGGGGAAGACCGCGAGAAGCTGGAAAACATGACCGACGTGATCGTGCGCCAGACCGGCGACCTGCGCCGGATCGTGGACGAGTTTTCCCGGTTTGCGCGAATGCCCGAACCGCAGCGCCGCGCCGAGGACCTGGTGCAGATCGTCGGGGACGCGGTGCTGTTGCAGCAGACGGGGCAGCCGGATGTCAGGATTTCCGCCGATCTGCCAGACGCCCCGCTGGGGGCCGAGGTCGATGCCACGATGATGTCGCAGGCGCTGACCAACCTTATCAAGAACGCAGGCGAAGCCATTGATACCCTGAAGGAAACCGGTGTGCCGCAGGGGTTCGAACCGGAAATTCGCGTCACCCTGAAGACCGAGGGCAACAGCGGCGTCATCACCGTTGCCGACAACGGCATCGGTCTGCCCGAGGACCGGGCGCGGCTGTTTGAGCCCTATGTGACCACCCGCGATGCCGGGACCGGCCTGGGTTTGCCGATCGTCAGGAAGATCATCGAGGAACATGGCGGCAGCCTGGTCCTGGAGGATGCGCCCGCCTTTGACGACAGCGGCCGCGTGGGCGCGATGGCGGTGATCCGTCTGCCGATCACCGGGGCGGGCAGGGCCGACGGCGCCGAACCGGACGGCCGCAGGAAACAACCGATCGGGGCATCGGCGCTCGACCCCGGCAAATCACTGAGCAGGAAACACACGGAGCAGGATCGACATGAGTGACATTCTGATCGTTGACGACGAACGCGACATTCGCGAACTGGTGGCGGATATCCTCGAGGACGAGGGCTACGAGACCCGCCTCGCGGGAAATTCCGACGACTGCATGGCCGAGATCAACGCGGCGCCGCCGGCGCTGTTGATCCTCGACATCTGGCTCAAGGACAGCCGCATGGACGGGATCGACATCCTCAAGGCGGTCAAGCGGGACAACCCGGACGTGCCGGTGGTGATCATCTCGGGCCATGGCAATATCGAGATCGCCGTGGCCGCAATCAAGCAGGGCGCGTATGATTTCATCGAGAAGCCGTTCAATATCGACCAGTTGATGGTGGTGATCCGCCGGGCGATGGAAACCTCGCGGTTGCGGCGCGAAAACAGCGCGCTGAAGCGGGGCGAGGCCTCGGCGACCGAGCTGATCGGCGAATGCCCCACCTTCCGCACGATGGTCGGGCAGCTCGACAAGGTGGCCAAGACCAACAGCCGGGTCATGCTGACCGGGCCGGCCGGCGCCGGCAAGGAGATCGCCGCCCGCTACATTCACGCCCAGTCGAACCGCGCCAGCGGGCCCTTCGTGACGGTGAATTGCGCGGGCGTGGCGCCCGAGCGGATGGAGGAGGTGCTGTTCGGGCGCGAATCCCCCGAACGCGGCGTCGAATCCGGCCTGCTCGAAGAGGCCCATGGCGGGGTGGTCTATTTCGACGAGGTCGCCGACATGCCCATCGGCACCCAGTCCAAGATCCTGCGGGTGCTGGTGGACCAGCAGTTCCAGCGCGTCGGCGGCGGCGACAAGGTGCGGGTGGATCTGCGGGTGGTGTCGTCGACCAATCGCGATCTCGACACCGAAATCCGCGCCGGCCGGTTCCGCGAAGAGCTGTTTCACCGGCTGCGGGTGGTTCCGATCGCGGTGCCGTCGCTCGAGGAGCGGCGCGAGGACATCCCGGTGCTGGCCGCGCATTTCATCGAACGCTGCAATGCCGAACAGGGCCTGCCGCTGCGCGACCTCGGCGACGAGGCGGTGGCGCTGCTGCAGACGATGTCCTGGCCCGGCAACGTGCGGCAGCTCAAGAACCTCGTGGAACGGGTATTGATCCTCGGCGACGAGACCGGGCCGATCGAAACCCGCGAGCTGCTCAGCAACGAAGATCGCGACTCCGACGGCGATCGCGTGGTGCTGTCCGGCGCGCTGGCCACGCTGCCGCTGCGCGAGGCGCGCGAGGCGTTCGAACGCGAATACCTGCTGACCCAGATCAACCGGTTCGGCGGCAATATCAGCCGCACGGCTCAGTTCGTGGGCATGGAGCGCAGCGCGCTGCACCGCAAGCTGAAATCGCTGGGCGTGGTGACCGGGGCCAAGGCCGGTGGCGGGCGGACGGCCCATGCCGAGGCGGTCTCGGAGGCGGCGGAGTAGGGCGCCCGCGTCTCCTCAGCCGGAGGATGCGGTGGTGCCGGGCTGCGGGGGCACGATCTGCCAGCTGCCATCGTCATGACGCACCACGCAGGCGCCGTCGATCCGGGGTGGCAGCCGCAGCGTCTGCTGTCTGGGCACGCGCGACGCGATCTGCTGCGAACACCGGGGCAGGGTCTGCGGCGCATAGCCCTTGTTCGCCATGCAGGCATAGACGATCCGCCGGCGCAGCGACGCATTGACATCGACGCTGTAGATGCCGCCATCCATCCAGTAGCCCGGCGTGCTGTAGCAGCCGTTGGCGTTGCAATAGCGGTTGCCGGGGAAATAGATCGGCGGGTTCTGCCGGATCTGGTTTGCCACCGGAGCCTGGTTCACCGCCTTGACCTCGCAATCGAGCGTATCGCTCTGCATCCGGCTGACCGGGGCGTCGGGCCGGTAGAAGATCGTCATCGGGCCGCCGCAGGCAGCCAGCAGGGCAGACGCGGCAAGCGCGAGGGGCAAGGTCCTGTTCATGGGGCCATTCTGGCCGATCCGGATGGGCGGGACAATTCATTTGACCGTATCGGGGCCTTCTGCCATGCAAAGGGTCCGACAGCCGGGCTGATGCAGGGGGATGCAGCATGAAGGTGATCATCTGCGGCGCGGGGCAGGTGGGCCTGCAGATCGCGCGCCACCTGGCCGGTGAACAGAACGATGTCACCGTCGTCGATGTCAACGCGGACCTTGTGCGCCATGCCACCGATACGCTCGATGTCCAGGGCGTGACCGGCTATGCCAGCTATCCCGACGTGCTGAAGACGGCCGGGGCCGAGGACGCGGACATGATCATCGCGGCCACCCATTCGGACGAGGTGAACATGGTCACCTGCCAGGTGGCGCATTCGATCTTCAACATCGACCGCAAGATCGCGCGGCTGCGGGCCAAGTCCTACAACGATCCCGAATATGGCGATCTCTACATGCGCGACCACCTGCCGATCGAGGTCATCATCAGCCCCGAACGCGAGGTGGCCGAGGCGGCGATGCGGCGGCTTTCTGCCTCGGCGGCCTTCGACACCGAGATCTTCATGGACGGCAAGGCGCAGTTGCTGGGGCTGAGCATCGGCGAGGACTGCCCGCTGGTGAACACGGCGCTGCGCCAGCTCACCGACCTGTTTTCGACGCTGCGCTCGGTGGTGGTGGGGATCCGGCGCAACCGCAAGCTGTTCGCCCCCGAACCCAACGATCAGGTCCTGCCCGGCGACGATTGCTATATCTTCTGTCATTCCGACGATGTCGAACGCACGCTCGAGGCGTTCGGCAAGAGCCAGCGCAAGCTGGAGCGCATGGTCATCGTGGGCGGCGGCAATGTCGGGCGGATGGTGGCGCATCGGCTCGAGGAGAGCCCCGGCCGCGTTCGCGCCAAGATGATCGAGCGCAGCCGCACAACCGCCGAGGAGGCGGCTGAGGAACTGGAGCGCACCATCGTGCTGCATGGCGACGGGCTCGACGAACAGTTGCTGAACGAGGCCGGCATCGCCCGCGCCGACGCGATGCTGGCGGTCACCAATGACGACAAGACCAACATCCTCGCGGCTGTCCGGGCAAAACATGCCGGCTGCCCGATGGCGATCGCCCTGATCAACGACCCGTCGCTCGAGCCGATGATGGGACCGCTTGGCATCGATGCCCATATCAACCCGCGCGCGACCACCGTGGGATCGATCTTGCGGCATATCCGCCACGGGCGGGTGAAATCGGTCTATTCCATCGGTGACAGCGAGGCCGAGATCATCGAGGCCGAGGTTCTGCCCACCTCGCCGATGGCCGGCGCGCGGCTGCGCGACGTGGCGTTTCCCGAAGGCGCGCTGGTCGGCGGCGTGATGAAGAACGGCGAGGTGCTGCGGCCCAGCGGCGGCCTGCGGGTCGAGGTCGGCGACACTGTGGCGATCTTCGCGCTGTCCGAGGACATACCCGCGGTCGAGCAGCTGATGCTGGTCGCGCATGACTATGTGCTGTGATGGCTGACAGGGATGGCCATGGCCTGCTGATGCGGCTGCCGCTGTTCCTGGTCATCTGCGGGGTGGCGGCGATGTCGATGTATGTGCCGGCCACATACGCGCTGATCCGCGACAATCACCCGGCCTCGCAGTCGTTTTTCTATTCCGGCACGCTGGGGCTGTTCTGCGTGACCATGATCGCCACCGCCATGGGAGGGCGAAAGTCGCGCTTCGGGGCGCTGGGGCAGTTGCTGGCCTTTTTTGCGGCCTTCACGGTGCTGCCGCTCTACCTGGCCGTGCCGTTCCATGACGCGCTCAGGACCACCGCATTCGAGAATGCCTATTTCGACATGGTCAGCGCGATCACGACCACGGGTGCGGACATGTTCGGCGATCCGTCGCGGCTGGACCCGGTGCTGCACCTGTGGCGGGCGCAGGTGGGCTGGCTCGGCGGGCTGCTGATGTGGATCGGTGCCTCGGCGATCATGGCCCCGCTGAGCCTCGGCGGGTTCGAGGTGACCGCACGCGGCGAACCCGGTCGCTCCGAGGAACTGCCGACGCAGGGCGGGCCGATGCACCCGCGCGCGCGCCTGCTGCAGGTCGCCTATGTGCTGGGGCCGCTCTATGCGGGGCTGACCGGGCTGCTGTGGATCCTGCAGATGGTGCTGGGCGAAACCGCGCTGACGGCGCTGTGCCATGCGATGTCGGTGATGGCGACATCGGGCATCTCGCCGGTTGGCGGGCTGCAGGGGGCACAGACCGGCGTTGCCGGCGAGGCGGTGCTGTTCCTGTTCCTGTTCTTCGCGCTGTCGCGCCTGACCTTTTCCAACGATACCGTGCAGCGCGGCGGCGGGCGGCTCGACCGCGACCCCGAGTTCCGCGTCGGCCTGTTCATCGTCCTGACCATTCCCGTGGTGCTGTTTGCCCGGCACTGGCTGGCCTCCTTCGACATCGACCAGGGCGAGAACTTCACCCTGGCGCTGCGGGCGCTGTGGGGCGCGATGTTCACGGTGATGTCGTTCCTGACGACGACCGGGTTCGAAAGCGCCGACTGGGCCGAGGCGCAGCAATGGTCGGGGCTGGAAACGCCGGGGCTGATCCTGATGGGCCTGACGCTGATCGGCGGCGGCGTCGCCACCACGGCCGGAGGGGTCAAGCTGCTGCGGGTCTATGCGCTCTACCTGCACGGGCTGCGCGAACTGGAACGGCTGGTCTATCCCAATTCGGTCAGCGTGTTCCGCGGCGGCAACCGGCGCATCCAGCGCGATGGGGCCTTCATCGCCTGGGTGTCGTTCATGCTGCTGGCGACCTCGCTGGCCGCGGTCTGTCTCGCGCTGTCGCTGCTGGGGATCGGGTTCGAGCAGGCGATGATACTCGCGGTCGCGACCCTGTCGACCACCGGCCCGGTGATCGAACTGGCATCGGCCGCGCCGATCCAGCTGGTGGAACTGGGGTTGGGGGCAAAGGCGGTGCTGTGCAGCGCGATGGTTCTGGGCCGACTCGAAACGCTGGCCATCATCGCGCTGTTCACCCGCGATCTGTGGCGCGTATGAGCTTGTTTTCGCAAGGGTGCCATTTGGGGGTGGAATCTCCCGATTTGGCGTTTCATACTTACGCAGAGGGAGGCGCTGGTCCGCAGCGCGATTTTTAGAGAGAAAAAGAATAAATGGCCTCTGACAAACAAAACCTGCAGGACGCTTTTCTTAACCATGTTCGCAAGACCAAGGTGCCGGTGACGATCTTTCTGATCAACGGCGTCAAGCTGCAGGGCGTGATCACATGGTTCGACAATTTCTGCGTCCTGTTGCGCCGGGACGGTCAGTCACAGCTTGTCTACAAGCACGCGATCTCGACCGTGATGCCGTCGCAGCCGATCAACCTGTATGAAGGCGAAAACGGCGCTTGACGGCGGAACCGACCGGCAACGACCACGCGCCCACCCGCGCCTGGGTGCTGCATCCCGACATACGCAGCGACGCGGCAAGACGCAGCGCCGGACCGGCGCTCGGGGAAGCCGTTGCGCTGGCGGCGGCATTGCCTGGGCTCGACGTGGTCGGGGCCGACGTGGTGGCGCTGCCGCGGGCGCGGGCCGGCCTGCTCTTCGGCTCCGGCAAGATCGACGAACTGAAGGCGCTGTTCGCGGAACAGGATGTGGAGCTGGTGCTGATCGACGGGCCGGTGACCCCGGTGCAGCAGCGCAACCTGGAACGGGCCTGGGAGGTCAAGATCCTCGACCGCACGGGGCTGATCCTCGAAATCTTCAGCGACCGCGCCCGCACCCGTGAAGGCGTGCTGCAGGTGGAAATGGCGGCGCTCTCGTATCAGCGCACGCGGCTGGTGCGGGCCTGGACCCACCTGGAACGCCAGCGCGGCGGGCTGGGCTTTGTCGGCGGGCCGGGGGAAACCCAGATCGAAGCGGACCGCAGGGCGATCGACGAACAGCTGGTGCGGCTGCGCCGGCAGCTGGACAAGGTGGTCAAGACCCGTGCCCTGCACCGCGCCGCGCGGGCCAAGGTGCCGTATCCGATCGTCGCGCTGGTGGGCTATACCAATGCCGGCAAATCGACATTGTTCAATCGCCTGACCGGCGCCGATGTGGTCGCCAAGGACATGCTGTTCGCCACGCTTGACCCGACGATGCGGCGGGTCGAACTGCCCGACGGCCCCGAGGTGATCGTCTCCGACACCGTGGGGTTCATCTCGGACCTGCCGACCGAGCTTGTCGCCGCGTTCCGCGCCACGCTCGAAGAGGTCCTGGCCGCCGATCTGATCGTGCATGTCCGCGATGTCAGCCACGCCGAGACCGAGGCGCAGGCCGCCGATGTCGAGGCGATCCTGACCTCGCTCGGTGTCGGCGACGACCGGGCCCGCATGGAGGTCTGGAACAAGCTCGACCTGCTGAGCGACGAGGACCGTGCCGCCGCCCGGTCGCGGGCCGCGCGGGACGACGGCGTGCAGGCGGTGTCGGCCCTGTCGGGTGACGGGCTGGACAGGCTGGTTGCCGCGATGGCCGCCGCCCTGCAGGGGGTGCGCCATGTGGAGACGCTGACGCTCGGGTTCGGCGACGGGCGGCAGCGCGCGTGGCTCTACGATCAGGACGTGGTGCAGGACGAACGCCAGACCGAGACCGGGTTCGAGATCACGGTGAACTGGACCGCTAGGCAGGCGGAGCGCTTCGCCGCGCTCTGAGTGCTCCTGCGCGTTACTGCGCGGGCAACAGGGTCGTCACCCCCACGGAGGCGGCCCGCGCCAGGTCGAGATCGAGCGACATCGGGATGTATTCGCCGCGCCGCCAGAGCTGGGCGAGATCGTCATAATGGCGTGACAGGAAATGCCCGGACTGGCCGGTGGAGATGACAAAGACCGAACTGTCGGGATCGGCGAAATCATAGACCCCGCGATAGCCCGCCCCGTGCACGTTTTCGAACGGGTCGGGATCCTGGCCCGACATGCGCCCCCGCAGCAACGTGTTGTCGCCGCCCGATGTCGATTGGCGGATGTTCACGAAATACCGCAGGACCGGCACATCACCCAGGACCGGGTGGTCATGGGTGGCCTGGTGCGCATCCCCCCAGCGCAGGGATTCCAGCGCCGTGCCATAGGTGTCGCCGATCCAGACCAGCGCATCGTCCAGCGCCAGCCGGGCCATGTCGGTGCAGGTTTCGACCCGCGCGCTCAGCCGCACGTCGCACCATGCGGATGCGCCGTCCACGTCGCGGAACACCCGTTCGATAAAGAGCGGTTCGACATGCGCGAACTCCTGCGCCACGGGGCCGAGATCGTCTTCGATCAGGCGTTTCTGCAGCGCGCGCAACCAGGCGGAATAGATCAGCGGTTCGGGCAGATGCTCGTTCATCTCGCCGTTCCATTCGGCCAGCAGTTTCAGCGCCTCCTGCCGTTGCCGTTCGGATGTGCCTTCGGGCGCGGCTTCGCCGGTGAACCACAGATCGGCGCCGATCAGCGGCAGCAGGGTCCGGGCGGTGACGCTGACCGGATCGAGCTGCGCCTCGATGAAGCTGTCGCGGGTATGGACCTCGCGCGATTGCATCAGCCGCTGCCAGCGCTGGATCCGCTGGCTGTCGCCCCAGAGATAGGACACATGGTCGGGAAAGGGGCGGTCGACGATCTTGTTGTTGGTGTTGCCGAGAATGCCGCCGGCAGGGGCCACGAATTCGGGATTGTCGGCATAGGGCAGGGTGCCGGTCCAGCGGTTCTCGGCCCTCCAGCCCTGGCTGGGCAGGCGTCCCTTGCTCTGGTGGCCGGGATCTCGGGCGGGTATCGCGCCAACGAGTTTCAGGGCGATCGTGTCGTGATCCACCAGCGACAGGTTCTGCGCCGGAGCGACAAAGGGTTCGATGGCGTCCATCGCCGCGTTGACGCTGTCCGATTCCAGCAGCGCCAGCGCCGCCGACATCGTGGTGTCGTTCGGGCTGAGCGCGGTCCAGGACAGGCTGACCACATGGCCCGGCGGCGTTATCGCATCCAGTCCGAACCGGCCGCCCGGCAGCACCGGGCCGTTCTCGGTCCAGCGCAGGGTCAGGGTGATGGCGGGCTGGTCCCGGATCTCGATGATCGACGGCCGGGTTTCGAACCGCTTGTAGCCGTCGGGGGTCAGGTATTCCTCGGGATTGTCCGGGTTGAGTTTCTCGATATGCAGATCCTGGTCATCCACATAGGCCGAGGTCAGGCCCCAGCCAAGCCGCGCGCTGCGCCCGGTGAGCACGGCGGGAATGCCGGGGATGGTCCCGCCGATGACGCCGCCCGATTGCAGTTCGAGCCGCGCAAGATACCAGATCGACGGGGCGGTAAAGCCCAGATGCGGGTCATTGGCCAGCAGAGTGCCGCCCGATGCGGATCGGGTGGGCGCCGCCGTCCAGGCATTCGAGGCGCCGGCCAGGCCGATTGCTGCAACCGGGTCGAGCGGATGCCGCGGCAGGTCCGGAACCGCCAAGGCCTGCCGCCGGACACCCGGCGCCAGATCGGCATATTCGGGCAGCGCTGCAACGCCCTGTCCGGGCATGTCGGGCATGATGTCGACGAGCCGGGCGGGATCGCTGAGGGCGAGCGACACGCGGGCGCGCAGGATCTCGTTGCGGAACTGGCCCGAGAGCTGCACCGCCATCAGCTTGATCACCGCGATCGAATCCGCCGGCCGCCACGGGGCCACCGGCATGTCGAAGAGGAACATTTCGGGCGCGCCGCGGCCCAGCGCACGGTCGTTGATCTCGGCCAGCCGTGCGTTCACGCCGGCGGCATAGGCTTCGAGCGCCGCCAGCGCCAGGTCGTCCTGCGCGCCCACGGATTGCCCGGCCAGACGATAGAGGTCGTAGCGCCGCATCAGCCGGTCCACCGGCACCGTCGCGGCGCCGAAAACCTCGGACAGGCGGCCCTGTGCCGTGCGCCGCAGCACCATCATCTGCCACAGGCGATCCTGCGCATGGGCATAGCCCAGCCCGAAGAACACGCCGCCGTCGCTGGCCGACAGGATATGCGGCACGTTGGCATTGTCGCGCAGGATCTCGACCGGTGCGTCGAGCCCCTCGACCGTCAGCGTCTGGTCGTAATCGGGCAGGGACTGGCTGGCCAGGAACCAGACCAGCATCACCGCCGCGACCCCCAGCGCCACCAGCGCCGTCGCGATTCGCATCAACCAGCGAAACAGCTTGCCCATCCTGTCTCCATCTGCCGTTCTGGCCAGCGGCTGCAGTGGATCGATTGACCCCGCGCCCGTGGCTGGTAGGTAGATGTCCTATGTAGCCGGGCATCAATCAAGGGGGAAGCGGATGGCAAAGCTGGCATTTCTTGGACTGGGCGTGATGGGATACCCGATGGCGGGCCACCTGCAGGCCGCCGGCCACGCGGTGACGGTCTACAACCGCACGGCAGCCAAGGCGGAGGCCTGGGTGGAACAGCATGGCGGCACCGCCGCTCCGACCCCGCGTGCCGCGGCGGACGGCGCCGAGTTCGTCATGGCCTGTGTCGGCAATGACGACGATCTGCGTTCGGTCTGCCAGGGCGCCGACGGGGCGTTCGCGGGCATGGGCGCGGGCAGCGTTTTCGTCGATCACACAACGGTATCGGCCCGCGTCACCGCAGAGTTGTTCGAGGCCGCCAGCGCGGCCCGGATCAGTTTTGTCGACGCGCCGGTGTCGGGCGGGCAGGCGGGTGCGGAAAACGGTGTGCTCAGCGTGATGTGCGGCGGCGACCAGGGCGCCTATGACCGGGCTGAATCGGTGATTTCCGCCTATGCGCGCATCTGTCGGCGGATCGGCGAGAGCGGCGCGGGCCAGATGACCAAGATGTGCAACCAGATCGCCATTGCCGGGCTGGTTCAGGGGCTTTCGGAGGCGCTGCATTTCGCCGACAAGGCCGGGCTGGACGGGCACGCCGTGGTCGAGGTGATCAGCCAGGGGGCGGCCGGGTCGTGGCAGATGTCGAACCGGTACCAGACCATGCTGGATGACGAGTTCGATCACGGTTTCGCCGTGGACTGGATGCGCAAGGACCTGGGCATCTGCCTGGACGCGGCGGATGACAATGGCGCCAGCCTGCCGGTCACGGCGCTTGTCGACCAGTTCTACAAGGATGTGCAGAAACTCGGCGGCGGGCGCTGGGACACGTCGAGCCTGATCAAGCGCCTGCGCGCGACGGGATAGACGGGCGGAAGAGGGGGCTCTGCCCCCTCACCCCCGGGATATTTCCGGCAAGAGGAAGCCGCGATCAGGGAATGATTCGCGTGTATTTCGTGCCTTCCAGCGTGGCCCCGACGCGCAGCCCGGCCTGGCCGAACACCGCCGCCAGCACCGGCGACAGCAGCGTGTTGGTATCGGCGGCGATGGAGCTGCCCTGATCGGTGACCACATATTCCACGTCCGCGCCAACCGCCCAGCCCGAGGCGTGGCGGAAATCGCGCAGGGCTTCTTCGGTCATGAAGAACAGCACATGGGCATATTGCTGCGCCCCGATCTGGAAACCGGCGCTGCCCTTGACCGTGGAGTAATAGTCGACCGTGACACCGTCGATGCGCAGCGCGCCGCGCCCGTAGGCGCCGCCAAAGCCGAAGCCCGCTTCGGTCACCAGCGGCATGACCAGCATGCCGGCGGCCTTTTCGGACAGGCCCACCGTGTTGGGATAGAGCCTGTACATCTGGTCGAGGGTGGAGGTCACCCTTGCGTCGATCTTGGCGGCGGCGTCGCTGCCCACCGGGTTGCCGCAGGCGGCGGGGACGCCCGCGCCTGCCAATGCGCCAAGCGTGAAGACGCGGCGCGAAATCGGGGAATTGCTGTGTCTGCTCATGGGTCTGCCTGTCATTGCCTGTCATGGCCGGTTTGCCGGCCTTGGCAGGGTATATAGGCGTTCGCGGCGCCGCTGTCACCTGAAAGGGCCGGGATGGGCGTCGTTGCGCCGCGATCAGGTTCCGAAGGCGGGCAGGGGGTCGGTGACATCGGCAACGGCGCCCAGCAGCGCATCGGCGATGAAATCGAGCTCTGCCCGGGTCAGCCGCACCGGCAGGCGCACGTCGCAGGCCCGCATCAGCATGGCGCGGGTCTGCGGCAAGTCCGGCAGCTCGTCGAGGAACCGCCAGTTCCAGAACGCGCGGGCATTGTCCTCGCTATGTCCGAAAACCTGCACCTTGACCCCGCGCGCGGCGGCCGCATCGGCGAAGGCGACAACCTCGGCATCATCCATGCCGACCAGGTTGAACTGGATCGAATCCGGTGCCCGGCGTTCGGGGGCGAGCGGCGGCGGCACATGGAGATGCGCGGAGGTGTTGAGCCTGTCGGCCACATAGTCGTGATTGACCAGGCCGTCACGCACGCGCCGGGCCAGTTCGGGAAGCTGCGGCCGGATCACCGCCGCGCTGAGGTTCGACATGCGCAGGTTGTAGAGCGGCAGCCGGTTCTGCCAGCGGGCAAAGGCGGCGTCGAGCGCGCCGGTATTGTCGCCGCGCGGGCCCTTGTGTTTCTGCCAGTTATGTTCGTAGGCGCCCGACATGATGACCGCGCGCGCCACCAGGTCGGCGTCGTCGGTGATCAGGATGCCGCCTTCGCCGGCATTGATCATCTTGTAGGACTGGAAGGAAAAACAGCCGATCGCGCCAATGGTGCCGATATTGCGGCCGTTCCAGGTGGTGCCGAGACTGTGGGCCGCGTCCTCGATCACAGGCAGGCCGCGCGCGTCGCACAGCGCCATGATCGCGTCCATGTCCGAGGTATGGCCGCGCATGTGGCTGATGATCACCGCCTGAACGTCGTCGAGCCGGGATTCGAAATCGGCCAGATCGACGCGGTAATTGTCGCCGACCTCGCACAGGACCGGCACGCAAACCGCATGGATCACCGAAGACGGAACCGCCGCGAAGGTAAAGCCGGGGATCAGCACGCGGGCATCGCGGGGCAGGTCCAGCGCCTTCAGCGACAGGAACAGGGCCGCCGAACAGGACGACACCGCCAGCGCGTATTTGCTGCCCAGGAGCTTCGCGAATTCACCCTCGAGCAGGGAAACCGGCGCATCCTGCGGGGCGGTGTAGCGGAACAGGTCGCCTGACTGCATCAGCGCATCTATCGCGGCCCGCGCGGCCTCGGGGATGGGTTCTGCGTCATGGACATTGGGGGGCAGGGTCCGGGGCGTCGCCATCATTTTGGATTTCCTGAATTGAATCTTTGGAAATTCTAAATCAGATGAATGTAACTGCCAAGTGAAACCCGTGCCATGGGCTGCAATCAGCCGATTGCACCACGATCAGATGCCGAGGCGGTCGCGCAGGGAAAACCAGGTCATCGCCAGAGCCAGCAGCGGTGTGCGCATGGCGGCGCCGCCCGGAAATGGCGGGGCCGGAATGCGCGCCATGGTGTCGAACCCGTCGGTTTCGCCCTGTATGGCCAGCGCCATCAGTTGACCGGCATGGGTGGCGGTGCCGACCCCGTGGCCGGAATATCCCGAAGCGGACAGCAGGTTGGGGCCGAGCCGCGCCAGATAGGGCATCCTTTTCATGGTGATGGCGAGCGTACCGCCCCAGGCATAGTCGATCCGTGCCTCCCGCAGATGCGGGAAGATCTCGGTCATGGGTTTGCGCACCAGCGCGGCGATGTCGGACGGGAACCGGTAGCCATAGCTTTCGCCGCCGCCGAACAGCAGCCGCCCGTCCGCCGACAGGCGGAAATAGTTGACCACGAACTTGCTGTCGGCCACCGCCACGTCGCGGGTCAGAACGCGAGCAACCTCGGATCCCAGCGGCTCGGTGGCGGCGATGAAGTTGTTGATCGGCATGACCCGCGCCGCGACCGCGCGATCGAGCCCGGACATGTAGCCGTTGCAGGCAAGGATCGCATGGTCGGCCACGACCCGCCCCTGTCCGGTCTGGATCACGAGCGGCTGGCCGCGCGCGATGTGATGCACTTCGGCGCCCTCGAAGATGCGCACGCCGGCATCCCGCGCCGCCCGGGCCAGCCCGAGGGCAAAGTTCAGCGGGTGCAGATGCCCCGCGCCCATGTCGAGAATGCCGCCCGCATAGGCCGGCGACGGGCAGAGCGCCTGCATGGCATCGCGGTCCAGCAGCTCGATCCGGTCATATCCATAGCGATCGGCGAGATGTCCGGCATAGCGATGCAGGTCGACGGTTTCGCGGGCGCTGAAGCCGGTCCAGGCCACCCCCGGTTTCAGGTCGCACGCGATCCGGTGCCGCGCGACGAGGGATTTCACCAGCGTCTTGGCATCCTCGGCCAGGTCCCAGAGCCTGGCGGCATCGGCATCGCCCGCCAGCTTTTCCAGCCCGTCCTGGGTCATCCGCTGGCCGCTGCCCAGCTGGCCGCCATTGCGCCCCGACGCGCCGAACCCGACGCGCTGCGCCTCGAGCAGCACCACATCCAGCCCGGCCTCGGCCAGGTGCAGCGCCGCCGACAGCCCGGTATAGCCGCCGCCGATCACGCAGACATCGGCGCGGGTTTCGCCGCGCAGGGGCGGGAAGGGGTCGAGCGCGGTGGCGGTGGCAGTATACCAACTGGCCGGGTATTCGCCCTGCCGGTCATTGGCGTGAAGGAGGTTCATGCGGCGCTCACCCGGTCAGACGTTCAGCAGCAGGTGTTCGCGTTCCCAGGGGGAAATCACCTGCAGGAACTCTTCGTATTCCGTGCGCTTGACGATGCCGTAGACGCGGGCGAAATCCTCGCCCAGAACCCGGTGCAGGTCCACCGCGCCGTCGAACAGGTCGAGCGCCCGGCCCATGTCGCGGGGCAGGGCCTCGTCGCCGTCATAGGCATCGCCCCTGAACTGGCGTTCGGGCCGGCGTTCCTCGAGCAGCCCGAGATAGCCGCAGGCAAGGCTGGCGGCGATGCCCAGATAGGGGTTGCAATCCATGCCGGCGAGACGGTTTTCGATGCGCCGCGCATCGGGGCCGGACAACGGGATGCGGATGCCGGTGGTGCGGTTGTCGCGGCCCCAGCTGAGATTGATGGGGGCGGCGTGATCCTTCACATAGCGGCGGAAGGAATTCACATAGGGCGCAAAGACCGCGATCGCCGAGGGCAGGTGATTCTGAAGGCCCGCGATGAAGTGATAGAAGGCGTCCGTTTCGCCACCCTGCGGGCCGGAAAACAGGTTCTGTCCGGTTTCGATGTCGATGATCGAATGGTGGATATGCATGGCCGACCCGGGTTCGTCGGCGATCGGCTTGGCCATGAAGGTGGCGAAACAATCATGCCGCAGCGCCGCCTCGCGGATCAGGCGCTTGAAATAGAACACCTCGTCGGCCAGCTTGACCGGATCGCCGTGACGCAGATTGATCTCGAGTTGGCCGGCGCCGCCCTCCTGGGTGATGCCGTCGATCTCGAAACCCTGCGCCTCGGCAAAGTCATAGATGTCGTCGATGACAGGGCCAAACTCGTCCACGGCGGTCATCGAATAGGCCTGCCGCGCGGCCGCCGGACGGCCCGACCGGCCCATCATCGGTTCGATTTCCTTGGCCGGGTCGAGATTGCGGGCGACCAGAAAGAACTCCATCTCCGGTGCCACGACCGGTTTCCAGCCGCGATCATGGTAGAGTTTCACCACCCGCTTGAGCACGTTGCGCGGGCTGCAGGGGATCGGCACGCCTTCGCGGTCATAGGCGTCGTGGATCACCTGCAACGTCCAGTCGCCGGTCCACGGCGCCGCCGTGGCGGTGCCGAAATCGGGGCGCAGGATCATGTCACGTTCGATGAAGCCCTCGTCGCCGGCGGCCTCGCCCCAGTCGCCGGTGATGGTCTGGAAGAAGATGCTGTCGGGCAGGTGGAAATAGTCCTGCCGCGCGAATTTGCTCGCCGGCACGGCCTTGCCCCGCGCGATGCCCGGAAGATCGGAGATGATGCATTCCACCTCGTCCAGCCGCCGGCCGTCGAGATAGGCGCGGGCGGCGTCGGGGATATTGTCGGTCCAGTCGGCCATCAGGCCCTCTCTTTCATGAAGAATGCCGCGATCTCATCAGTGATGCGGCGGCTGTCGGTCGGGATGTCCAGCCGGGCGGCGGCGCGGGCCTGGATCGTCTCGGGCACCACGCCCTTCGCCCGGGTTCGCAACAGACCGTCGATGAAGTCGCTGCCGAACTCGGGATGGGGTTGCACGGTCCAGATCGTGTCGCCATAGGCGAGGATCGCATTGGCGCAGAAATCGTTTCCGGCGATCACCTGCGCCCCGTCGGGCAGGGCGGTCACCTGGTCCTGGTGCCAGGCGTTGAGCGTCAGCCGCTCGTCGCCCCTGTCATAGTCGGTCGCGCCCACCGACCAGCCGCCGGCGAATTTCTCGACCCGCCCCCCCAGCGCCTGTGCGATGATCTGGTGGCCGAAACAGATGCCGACCAGCGGACGGCCGCTGTCGCGGATGGCCCGGATCAGGCGTTCCAGCGGCGCGATCCACGGCAGATCGTCATAGGCGCCATGTTTCGAGCCGGTGATCAGCCAACCATCGGCAGACCCGGCATTTTCGGGAAAATCGCCATCCACCACCGCGTAGGTGTCGAAATCAAAGCCGTTGCCGGCGAGCAGGCGGCGAAACATCGCGTCATAGTCGCCGGTCGCCTCCATCAGGTCGTCCGGGGCGTGACCGGTCTGCAGAATTCCGATTCTCATGGTTCACCGGGAGGTCGCGTAATTTGATCAAATCCGAGCGTAGCCGAGGTTGCGTGACTGGGCAAGAGGGCAGTCAGAGCGCGTCGAGATAGTGCAGCCAGCGCTGTTCGGGCGGGATCTCGGAAAACCGCTGCCGTTCCTGCCGCTTGGTCAGAACGAGGTTCTCGATCAGCTGCGCCGGCAGGATGCGCGCGATCAGCGGATCGGTTTCGAACAGGTCGATGGCGGCGCCGAAACTGTCGGCGAGCTGCGGAACGCCCGCAACGTCATAGGCGTTGCCGGCAACCGGGGCAGGGGGCGACATGCCGTCCTCGATCCCGGTCAGCGCGGCGCCCAGGATCACCGACAACATCAGGTAGGGGTTCACGTCACCGCCCGCGACCCGATGCTCGATCCGCCGCGCCGTGGCCGCGCCGCCAGGAATGCGAATGGCCGCCGTCCTGTTTTCATAGCCCCAGGCCGCGCCCGTGGGGGCATGCGCGCCGGGAACGAGCCGGTCATAGGAATTGCCATGCGGCGCGAATATCAGCGTGCTGGCCGGCATCGCGGCGAGACAGCCCGCGACCGCCGCGTGCAGCGCGGCGCTGCCGGCATCGCCACCATCGTCGAACACGTTGCGACCCTCGGCATCCAGCACCGAGAAATGCACATGCATCCCGTTTCCTGCATCATCCGGATAGGGCTTGGCCATGAAGGTGGTGGCAAAGCCATGTTTGCGGGCCAGACCCCGCACCAACCCCTTGAACAGCCACGCATCATCGGCGGCACGGATGGCCGGGCCATGCAGCAGATTGATCTCGAACTGGCCCAGGCCGCTTTCGGAAATGGCCGCCTGCGCCGGAATGCCCATTGCCGAACAGCCATCATAGAGATCGGTGAAAAAGGCGTCGAACGCATCCATTTCGGCCACGGACAACACGGCCTCGGCCGCGAGCTGGCGGCCGGTCAGCGGGTTGCATGGCGGGGCAGGGGCATCGCCGGTATCGTCGAGCAGGGTGAACTCCATCTCGGTCGCCGCCATCACCTGCCAGCCGCGTTCGGCATAGCGATCGAGCACGGAGCGCAGCGCGTGACGCGGGTCGCCGTCAAAAGGGGTGCCGTCATCGAGCTGCATCACCATCGGCACCAGCGCCGTCGGCGTGTCGATCCACGGCACCGGGACCGGGCCGCGATCCGTCGGGCGGAGCACGCCATCGGCATCGCCCGTGGCGAACACGAGCGGGCTGTCGGCAACGTCCGCGCCCCAGAGATCGACATTCAGCGTCGACAGCGGCATCCGAACCGCGCCGCGATCCAGCTTGGGTCCGTAGCTGCCCGGCACGCGTTTGCCGCGCATCTGCCCGTTGAGATCACAGGTCGCGACACGGAAGGTCGGCAATGTCGAAAGATCCATCGTCGAGGCTCCTGTTTGAGGCAGCACTATCGCAACAGTCGCCACCTGTCACGCAATTTGATCAAATTATGGCCCGTCTCAGTCTGGTCGCAGGCGGAGCCGCAGGTCGTGATACAGGTCCAAACGTTCGTCTTCGCTCAGGAACGCGCCAATCTCGACCTCGCGGCCTTCACCGCGAAGGGTAACATAATACGGAACCGGCCCGTCATGTTCATGTAAATGCACCGTAACCCAATGCCGGTTGCAGTCCCAGCGATGTTCGCGTCCAGCTGCATCATGATGTCGCAGCCGGGCGTGCGTGTCGGTCAGCGTCAGCACCTCGCGGACGCCACGATCGCGATGGCTGCGCTCGAGCGCGAACCACAGGCCGAACAGCGCGAGCATCAGAAACGGAAGCAGGCCCCAGAGCAATACCGTGCCGATGACGGGCGCAAGCGGCAACAGCAGCAGGACGAAGGTGATCAGGACGAACGCGGCGCGCCCGCGTGGCGGCAATGACCGATGGGCCCAAAGCTCCAGCGACCAGTTCCGCTCATCCGAGCCATCGGTTTCGCGCCAACGATAGGGCAAGTGATTTCTACCTGGATGCTGAGCCACCCGACGGAAGCATTGTGCATGCCGGGGTGCGAGCGGTGTATTGGTCGCTGCTATTCATCTTGTAATCGGTATTATGGTAAAACATGTTTGCCGTTACGTCATGCCGCGTATTGTATCGCGCTACGCTATTGGAACAATCCGGTTTTCGGGTCTAGGCTTTCCCCATCACAGTTCCTGTGGTGATGGGAGGACAATCCGGAATGTTTGCAGATCCGTGTGCCGGACCAAGGCATGGGGGCTTTGGCTGATGACGGCCATGACGCTCGACGAGGCAATCGCCCATGTGACGACGACCAACCCGACATTCGAGGTCGGCACCGAAACGCTTCATGGGGTTGAGACGCGCATCTTTCGCAACGTCCCGCCGAACCTGCGCGCGCTGCTGCAGGCATCGCGCGAAGCCCAGGGCGGCGGTGACGCCGAGTATCTGGTGTTTGGCGAAGAACGCTGGACATATGACGAGTTCTGTCGGGATATCAAGCGCCTGTCTTATGTCCTTCAACATGATCTGGCGATCGGCAAAGGCGATCCGGTCGCAATCGCCAGCCGCAACAGCCCCGAGTTTACGATCATCATGATGGCGGTCGCCTCGGTCGGTGCGGTGGCCGTTCTGCTGAACGCATGGTGGACCACGGAAGAGCTCGATTACGCGCTGAAAGACAGCCGCGCACGCTGCGTCTTTGCCGACGGCGCGCGTGTCGAACGTATTGCGCCGCTGGTCGACCGTTACGGCCTGACCCTGATCGGGCTGCGCGATGGCGATGCCATGACGGCGCCCGGATATGCGGCGCTGTGCGAACATGCACCCGATGCGGACTGGCCCGATGTCGCGGTCGATCCGGAAGATGATTTTGCGATCATGTATTCATCGGGCACCACGGGCGATCCCAAGGGCGTGGTCCTGACCCATCGGGGCGCGATCAACGCGGTGTTTTCCTGGCTGATGCAGGCGGTTCTCGCGCCGTTGATCGACCCGCCGCCCGAGGATGCACCTCCTGCCCCACGACCCTGCGTGCTGATCGTCACGCCGCTCTTTCATGTCACCGCGTCGCATCCGATGTTCCTGCTCAGCCTGCCGGCCGGCGCCAAGGTGGTGCTGATGTCGAAATGGGATGCGGACGAGGCGGCACGGATCATCGAGGCCGAAGCGGTCACCCGGTTCCTAGGCGTGCCCACCCAATGCGCCGACCTGATCGACGCGGCAGACAGGATGAATACATCGTTGGAAACGCTTGAATTCCTTGGCTCGGGCGGCGCGAAACGGCCAGCGGCGCAGGTTTCCGAACTGGCGCGGCGTTTCCCGCGCGCCCAGGTGGCCACCGGCTGGGGCATGACGGAAACCAATGCGCTGGGGATCGGGCTGGGCGGCGCGGAATACGAGGCGCATCCCGACGCGGCGGGCCGGCCCTATCCGCCGTTGCAGGACCTGAAGATCGTGGATGATGACGGCGCCGAGCTGCCCGTCGGCAGTGTCGGCGAGATCGCGATCAAGGGGCCGAATATCATGCGGTGCTATCTCAACAAGCCCGAAGCCACCGCCGAGGTGTTGCGCGACGGCTGGCTCCATTCGGGCGACCTGGGATATGTCGATGCCGATGGCGTGGTCACCATCGTCGACCGCAAGAAGAACATCATTATCCGGGGCGGCGAGAACATCTCGTGCCTGGATGTCGAGGGTGCGCTGCATCACCATCCGGCCGTGGCCGAAGCCTGCGTGTTCCCGGTTCCCCATGCCCGGCTGGGCGAGGTCGTCGGAGCGGCGATCCAGCTGCGCCCTGGTGCCGATGCAACGGAAAGCGACATTTCCGGCTGGCTCGACCAGCGGATCGCCCGGTTCAAGATTCCGGACCATTACTGGATCGGTCACGACCCCCTGCCCCGTGGCGCCACCGACAAGACCGACCGCCGCGTACTGGCGCGCGATTGTCTGCAGAAACTGGCGGCGGAGAGGCAGGCGTGAGCGGCCTTTTCCGATCCGGATAAACCTCAGGAACAGGTTGCAAGGATATGAAATGGAACTGAAAGACAAGATCATCGTGGTCACCGGCGCGGCCGGTGGCATCGGTCGGGCCATGGCATTGAGATTTGCGCGCGAAGGCGCAAGCCATGTTGTCTGCACCGATCTGAACGGTCCGGGCGCCGAGGCCACCGCCGCGGAGATCGGCGGGACCGGCCTGCGGGTTGACGTGGCCAGCGAAACCGAGATCGCGGCACTGATCGAGCGGGTCGAAACCGAAACCGGACCGATCGACCTGTTCTGTTCCAACGCGGGCGTTCTGGCGGCGGGTGGTGTCGAGATACCAAACGAGGACTGGCAGCGGCTCTGGGATATCAACGTCATGTCCCATGTCTGGGCCGCCCGCCATCTGGTGCCGCGCATGGCCACCCGCGGCGGCGGCTACCTGCTCAACACCGCCTCGGCCGCCGGCCTGTTGAACCAGGTCGGATCGGCGCCTTACGGGGTCACCAAACATGCCGCGGTCGGCCTGGCGGAATGGCTGGCGATGACTTATGGCGATGACGGCATCAAGGTGTCCGTGCTCTGCCCGCAGGCCGTGCGCACCGACATGACCCGCGGTCACGAAGATCACGTCGCGGCCATCGACGGGATGATCGAGCCCGATTCGGTGGCCGAGGCCTGCGTGCAGGCCATTCGCGATGAAACCTTCCTCGTGCTGCCGCATCCCGAGGTGCTGGGCTACCTGCGCAACAAGGCCGAGAATTACGACCGCTGGATCGGTGGAATGCGCAAGCTCAACCGCGTCTATGGCAGCAAGACATAGGGTCTTTGGTCAGGTTTTCCGTGGCTTTATCGGCCGAACCAGCCCTTCCTGCGCCACGTTCGCAACCAGCGTGCCGTCGGCGTTGTAGATCAACCCGCGATTGAACCCGCGCGCGCCGCCGGTGAACGGGGCGTCCATCGCGTAGAGATGCCATTGATCGAACCGGATCGGCGCGTGGAACCACATGGCGTGATCGAGGCTCGCGGTCATCACGTTGCCGGTGAACCAGCTCAGCCCGTGCGGGCGCAGCGACGACCCCAGCAGGTTCATGTCCGAGGCATAGGCCAGCAGGATATGCTGCATCTGCGGGCTGGCGCCGGCCGCCGCCTGCATCCGGAACCACAGCTGGTTTTCGTCCCCCGTCGCCGCCGGGTTGAACAGATCGTAAGGGGCAACCTCGCGAATCTCGATCGGGCGCGGGCGCAGGAAATCGCCGCGGAATTTACCGGGAACGAGATGAACCTGTTCCTGCCTCTGGTCGGCGCGGTTCTGCAGGCCTTCGGGGCCCGCAACATCCGGCATCCGATGTTGGAAATCCCAGCCTTCCTCCTCGACATGAAAGGAGGCGCTCATGTTCAGGATCTGCCGCCCGTGCTGGATCGCCACCACCCGCCGGGTGGTGAAACTGCCGCCGTCGCGGGCCCGATCCACCTGGTAGATCACCGGGATCGACGGATCGCCCGGCCGGATGAAATAGGCGTGCAGCGAATGGCACAGCCGGTCGGGCACGGTGCGATAGGCCGCGGCCAGCGCCTGCGCGATCACCTGCCCCCCGAAGATCCGAAGCGGAGTTTCCCCGCCGGCCCCGTCGCCCCGGAACAGATCGACCTCCAGTTGCTCGATATCCAGCAGTTCGAGCAGCTCGCGCGCACTTGCATCCATGTGTCCTACGTCCCGTTTTCAGGCGGTCCCGCGCGGTCCGCCGCATAGGCGATGAAGTAATCGAAACTGCCGGGATTGGCCATCGAGTCGCGGTTGACCACCCGCTCCGGGTCGCCGCCCAGCAACAGCTTCTTCACCGGCACCTCGAGCTTCTTGCCCGACAGGGTGCGAGGCACCTCGTCGATCCGGATGATGTCACTGGGCACGAAACGCGGCGAAACCTGATCCCGAATCACGGTGTTGATCCGGTCGCGCAGGGCGTCGTCCAGGTCCACGCCTTCGGCCAGCACCACGAAGAGCGGCATGAAGCTATCGCGGCCGAGGAATTCGAGATCCACCACCAGCGAATCCATCACGGCGCTCAGTCCTTCGACCGCCTGATAGATCTCGGAACTGCCCAGCCGCAGCCCCTTGCGGTTGATGGTGGCATCCGACCGGCCATAGATCACCGCGCCGCCTTCGGGCGTGATCTCGATCCAGTCGCCATGCCGCCAGATGCCCGGATAGGTGTCGAAATAGCTGTCATGCAGGCGCGATCCGTCGTCGTCGCCCCAGAAGAACAGCGGCATCGAGGGCAGCGGCTCGGTGCAGACAAGCTCACCGACCTCGCCGATCAGGTCATTGCCGTCCGCGTCGAAGCTGCGCACGGCGTTGCCCAGGAACCGGCACTGCATCTCGCCCGCGCGCACCGGCAGCATCGGGTTGCCGCCGACAAAGGCGCCGCACAGGTCGGTCCCGCCCGAGATCGGCGCCAGCCAGATATCGGGTTTCACGGCGTCATAGATCCAGCCGTAATTGTCCGAGGTCAGCGGTGACCCCGTCGCGCCGAGCGACCGCAGCGCGCCCAGGTCCACCGCGTCGCGCGGCCGCAGGCCGGATTTCTGGCAGGCAGCGAAAAACGCCGCACCCGCCCCGAGATAGGTCAGCCGTTCGCGGCTGGCGAACCGCCAGAGTTCGAGCAGGTCGGGATGGTGCGGGGCCGCGTCGAACATCGCCAGCGTCGCCCCCTGCCCCAGCACCGCGAGCTGCGCGTTCCACATGATCCAGCCCGACGAGGTCAGCCAGCAGAACCGGTCCTGTGGTCCGACATCCTGGTGCAGGGCCTGTTTGGCCCCCTCGAGCAGCACGCCGCCATGGCCATGCACGATCGGCTTCGGGTTGCCGGTCGTCCCCGAGGAATAGACCACCCATAGCGGGTGATCGAACGGCACCTGCGCGTGATCGGGCACCGCCTGATCGCCGGTCAGCGACGCCCAGTCCACGGCATCGTCGGGCAGCGGCCCGGCCACCGGCACCATCACCGTCGCCTCCAGCGTCGGCAGGCCCGTGCGGATCGTGTCGAGCACCGCGCGCCGGTCGATCAACTGCCCGGCATGAACATAGCCGTCCTGCGCGATCAGCAGCTTTGGCCCGATCTGGCGAAACCGGTCGAGAATTGCCACATGGCCCATGTCCGGCGCGCAGAGCGACCAGATGGCGCCGATGCTGATGGTGGCAAGGCTGGCGATCAGCGCGGTTTCGGTATTGGGCAGAACCGCCACGATCCGGTCGCCCTGCCCCACGCCCATGGCCCGGAACCGCGCCGCGACGCTGGCCACCCGGTCCCGCAATTCGGCCCAGCTCAGTTCCGACCGGCCAAAGGTCTCGGATTGCACGATCACCGCCGGCCTGTCGGGCGTGATCTCGGCCTGCCGCAGCATCTGGTCGGCATAGTTGAGCCGTGCGCCGGGAAACCACACCGCGCCGGGCATCTTCCGTTCGGCCAGAACCGCGCTGTGCGAGGCCGAGGCGCGAATGTCGGAGAAATCCCATATCGCCTGCCAGAACGCATCCAGGTCGCGAATGCTCCAGGACCAGAGCGCGTCATAATCCTCGAACCGTAGCCCGTGTTCCTCGTCGAGCCAGCGGATGAACGCGGCCATGCGGGTGGCACCGGCGCGGTCCGCGCCGGGTGTCCACAGGATCGGACGCCCGCCGCTCATCGGACCAACGCGCCGTGGACCAGCGCCTTGAGCTGCGGCCGCGCCGGGTAGGAACTGGAGGGCGCGAGCTGGGTGAAGAACACCACGCTGAGATCGAGCACCGGGTCGATCCAGAAGAAGGTCGAAGCCATGCCGCCCCAGCTGAAATCGCCGACGCTGCCGGGCACACGCGTCCGCCCCGGTTCCAGCACGACCGACCCGCCGAGCCCGAAACCGACACCCTCCATCGGCTGTTCGGCAAAGCTCTGCGGACCCATCGACGCGATGTCGCCGGGCAGATGGTTGCGCCGCATGAACGCCACCGTGAGCGGGCTGAGCAGCCGCTCGCCGCGCAATTCGCCGCCACGGCGCAGCATCTCGCAGAATTTCATGTAATCGTCGATGGTCCCGACCAGCCCGCCGCCGCCCGAGCGCATCGCGGTGTCGAGAAATGGAGACTCTTCGGGCGCATCCACCAGCCGCAGCGGATCGCCGCCCTTTTCCGCCTCGTTCAGCGCCATGGCATCGCCGGCCAGCGGCGTATAGAGCGCGGCAAACCGGTCCCGTGCACCGGCGGGCACGGTAAAGGCGGTTTCGGTCATCCCGAGCGGTGCAAGGATTTCATCGGCAAAGTACCGGTCCAGCGGTTTGCCCGATACGATTTCCACCACCCGGCCGATAATGTCGATGCCGACGGAATATTCCCACCCGGTGCCGGGCCGATGCGCGAGCGGCAGGGCGGCGACCTGGTCGCACATCCCAGCGAGATCCCCCTGGTCGGGGGCAAACAGAAGGTTCTGTTCCTCCATCGCCTGGCTCAGCAGCCCCGGATTGAACGGATAGCTCAGCCCGCCGGTATGGGTCAGCAACTGGTGCAGGGTCGGCGGGTCGCAGGGTTCGGTCTGGTCGATCGACACCGCGCCGGGCACCAGCACACGCGCATCGGCAAAGGCGGGGATGAAGCCCGATACCGGCGCATCGAGATGCACCAGCCCCCGTTCGACCAGCATCATCAGCGCGACCGTTGTCACCGGCTTGGTCATCGAATAGATCCGCACCACCGTATCGCGTTCAAACGCCGCCCCGGTCGCGATGTCGCGCAGGCCGCAGGCGTTGAAATGCACCTCGTCGCCCCCGCGCGCGATCAACAGGGATGCACCGGGGAATTTCCGTTCATCCACATAGCATTGCATCCATGTGTTGATCCGATCGAGCCGACCCGGATCGAACCCCCGCTGCCCCACATCCACTGGTCTCATTCGCTGTCGTCCTTTCGTCCCATTTCGGCCCTCTGGTCGCCATGCCGCCCCGCACCGATCATGTGCTTCATCGCGTCGCGTGTTTCGTCGTTGAACCAGCCGCCATCGGGTGCGTTCGCGCCATCCGCCATCGCCAGTTCGATCCGCTCGATCACCGCGCCCCGGATCTGGCGCTTGATCGCGGCATAGGTCGCTTTCGGATTGTCGGCGAGATCCCGCGCCACGTCGATTGCGCGCGCGACGACCGCATCCTGCGCCACCAATTCGTCGATGATGCCCGATTGCGCGGCGGTCCCGGCGTCAACGGGACGGCCGGTCAGCATCAGCCGGCGCAGATCGTTCGGACCCAGTGTCGCCCGCGCGATTTCCAGCGGGCCGACCGGAAACTCCGCGCCCACACGCACCTCGGCCAGTCCGAACCGCGCGCGCGGCCCCGCGACCCGGTAATCTGCGGCCAGCACGAAGAACAGCCCGCCCGCAATCGCCGCGCCGTCGATGGCGGTCACGACCGGTTTGGGAAAGCTGAACAGGTGCAGGAACCCGACATTCAGCCCCTCGACGATCGCGTGTTGCCCGGCGAGGTCGAAATCCGGCGCCTCCTTGAGATCGAGCCCCGCCGAAAAGACCGCGAACGGGCTGGTCAGCACCACCGCACGAACCGCCTGTTCGGTTGCAAGATCGTCCAGCATCTCGCCGAAACACATCAGGAAATCCGCGCTCAGCGCATTCACGGGCGCGCGGTTCAGGGACAGTTCGATGACACCGCCGCCATGATCGCTGCGCAGGATCCAGTTATCCGATAACATGCAAATTCTCCTGCCGGTCGAGCCGGGCGCGGCCGCGATGCGCATATGGAACCCCAATGGCGGGTCATGCGCAAGGCTGCGCGCCCGCGAAGCGTCAGGACCGGCCGCGGGCGCGGTGTTGCGGATCGCCATGGGTGCGGCGCGCCGAGGCGGGGCTCATACTTCCAGCCATTCCTTGCGGATATCGGCCCGCTGGCGCAGATCGTCGGGCGTTCCTTCGAACACCACCTGCCCGTGGCCCATCACATAGACCCGGTGCGCGATGTCCATCGCGATGGCCAGTTTCTGTTCGACCAGCAGGGTCGCGATCCCGCGCCGGGCGATCTCCTGCAGCAGTTCGGCGACCTTCTGGGTCATCTGCGGCGACAGGCCCTCGGTCGGCTCGTCGATCATGATGAAATCGGGATCGCCCATCAGCGTGCGGCACATGGTCAGCATCTGCTGTTCGCCCCCCGACAGCACCGATGCCTCGACATCGGCACGTTTGCGAAGGTTCTCGAACATTTCGAACATGTCCTCGATCGACCAGCGCCCCTGCCCGTCCTTCTGCCCCGGTTTCAGCCCCAGAACCAGGTTCTGGCGCGTGGTCAGGCCGGGGAATATATCGCGGTTCTCGGGGACATAGCCGATCCCGAGATTGGCGATCTCGAAGGCCTTCTTGCCGGCGATCTGCTGGCCCTTGAATTCAACGTTTCCCTGCGGCGCGACCTCGCCCATCACGGCCTTGCAGGTGGTCGACCGGCCGACCCCGTTGCGCCCCAGCAGGGCCACGATCTCGCCTTCTCCGATGGACAGGTTCACGCCCTGCAGGATGTGCGATTTACCATAGAACGCGTGAAGATCTCGAACGTTCAGCATCAATGCTCTGCCTCCAGCACCGCGCCCAGATAGGCTTCCTGCACCCTGGGATTGGCGCGCACCTCTTCGGGGCGGCCGGTGGCGATGATTTCGCCATAGACCAGCACCGAGATCCGGTCGGCCAGCCCGAACACCACCCCCATGTCGTGTTCCACCATGATCAGGGTCTTGTTGTCGGTGACCTGCCGGATCAGGTCGACGATGTAATCGGTCTCGGAATGGCTCATGCCGGCGGTGGGTTCGTCCAGCATGATCACATTGGCGCCGCCGGCGATGGTGATCCCGATTTCGAGCGCGCGCTGTTCGGCATAGGACAGCACACCCGCAGGCAGGTTCCGGCGCTGTGTCAGGTTGATCTGCTCGAGAATTTCATCGGCCGCCTCGGTCAGGTCGCGCGACCGGCTGACGATGTTCCAGAAGGAATAGCGATATCCGCGCGACCACAGCAGCGAACAGCGGACGTTTTCGAACACCGTCATCCTGGGAAAGATGTTGGTGATCTGGAACGACCGGCTCAGGCCCATACGGTTGATCTGGAACGGCGCCAGCCCGGTCAGGTCGTGGCTATGCAGGCGAACGGTGCCGGAACTGGGCGGGAACCGCCCGGTGATCAGGTTGAACAATGTCGACTTGCCGGCGCCGTTCGGCCCGATGATCGCATGGCGTTCGCCGTTTCCGACCGAAAGATCGACACCGCGGATGATCTCGGTCTTGCCGAAGCTCTTGCGCAGTCCCGCAATCTCTAGCGCCGCCGTCATGCCGCCTGCCCTCCATCGGTGCTGTTCGCCTCATGCCAGGTTGCCGCCAGGTCGGGCGCCCCGCGCCGCGCCAGCCAGAAGCCCGCGACCGTCACGGCGCCGGCCACCAGCCAGGGCAGGACCGCGTGGCTGTTGAAGGTGATCCAGAACAGGGTCATTTCCTCGTCCCCGACCGAGGCGTGGCGAAAGTGGAACAGGATCTCGATCAGCGATGCCAGCCCCAGGATGCCGATTGCCGCGGGCAGCAGCGTCTTGAGATACGGCACCAGCAGCAGCCGCAGCTTGCCCAGTTTCCAGGCCGGAAGATGCATCATCAGCACGCCGGCCAGCCCGCCGGGGAAATACATCACCGTCAACACGAACAGAGCGCCGACGTAAAGCTGCCAAAGCTCGGTCTCGAGGCTCAGCACCGTCTGCAAGAGCGTGAACACGATCGCCCCGATGATCGGCCCGAAGAAGAAGCCGACCCCGCCCAGGAAGGTGATCAGCAGGATGGTTCCCGACTGCACCAGGTTCAGGTTTTCCTCGGTCAGGATCTCGTAGTTTATCGCGAAGAGCCCGCCCGCGATCCCGCAGAAGAACCCGCTGGCGACAAAGGAAAAGAACCGCACCCAGCGGGCGGAATAGCCCAGGAACTCGGCCCGTTCGGGATTGTCGCGCACCGCGTTGGCCATCCGACCGATCGGGGTGCGCGAAAACAGGTACATCAGCAGGGCCGACAGCAGCAGCCAGAAGGCGGTGAGGTAATAGACCTCGATCTGGTGCAGGAACTCGATGTCGAACACCGGCAGGCCATAGGTGCGGTCGCCCGACACCCCTTCCTCGCCGCCGAAGAACGCGACGATGATGATCGAGCAGGCCGCGATCAGTTCACCCACGCCGAGCGAAATCATCGCGAACACAGTTCCGGCCTTGCGCGTCGAAAACGACGCCACGATGGTTGCCAGCCCCATGCCGAACAGGCCCCCGAACACCGGCAGCAGCGGCAGCGGCATCCGGGCAAAGAGATCCTCCATGTTCATGATGTGAACGCAGAAAAACCCCCCGGCCCCCATATAGACCGCATGGCCGAAGGACAGCATCCCGCCCTGCCCCAGCAGCATGTTGTAGGCCAGCGCAAAGACGATGGTGATCGCCATCTGGTTCATGATGGTGATGGCGCTGTTCGAGGTGAAGACATAGGGCATCACCAGCAGGCACAGACCGGCGATCACCCACGGGACGGCCGATCTGAGCGACAGGTGATCGGGTGCGGCGGCGGACGCGGTGCGGATGGCGCGGCTCATACGTCACGCTTCCCGAACAGGCCATAGGGCCGGAACACCAGAATGAGCACCATCAGCAGGTAGGGCAGGATCGGCCCGATCTGCGGCAGGGTCAGCGACCACAGGTCGCGCAGCAGCGCGGTATCCATGTCCTCGGGCTTTTGCAGGCCGAGAGCCATCAGTATGTCGGCGAACTCGACATTGTAGGAGGCCGCGAAAGTGGTCAGCCAGCCGATCAGAAGCGATGCCACCAAGGCGCCCCACAAGGACCCCAGCCCGCCGATCACGATGGTCACGAACACGATCGACCCGAGCAGGAAGGCCATGCCGGGAAAGGTCCCGAGCACCGGCCCGGCAATCACGCCGGCCACCCCGGCCAGCGCGGTGCCGACCCCGAACACGCCCATGAAGACCAGCGGCACGTTATGCCCCAGCGCCTCGACCGTCTTGGGATAGCTCAGCGCCGCCTGGATCACCATGCCGACGCGGGTGCGTGTCAGCACATAGAGGAGCGCGATGAAAATGCCCATCGACACAAAGATCATGAAGATCTTGTAGGCCGGGATCGCGTTCCCGGCGATCGAGAAAAGGGTGAACTGCAACGCCTCGGGTGGCGAATAGGGCATCTGGTTCTTGCCCCAGAAAAACTGCACGATCTCCTCGATCAGCAGCGCCAGTCCAAAGGTGAAAATCAGCTCGGGCACATGGCCATACTGGTGCACCCGGCGCAGACCGTAGCGTTCGACGCCGGCCCCGATCACCCCGACGATGATCGGCGCGACCAGCAGCCCCATCCAGAACCCCAGGCCCAGGCTGATCTGATAGGCGAAATAGGCGCCCAGCATGTAGAAACTGGCATGGGCAAAGTTCAGAACACCCATCATCGAGAAAATCAGCGTCAGGCCCGCCGACAGCATGAACAGCAGCAACCCGGTGACGAGCCCGTCAATCAGGTTGACGAGTATGAGGTCCATAGGCCCCTCCGGTAATCAGGTTTGGAACGACGACGCATGAAGGCAGCGGCCCGCCTCGGTCGGGGCGGGCCGGCATGTCTTGTCACGGGCGTTTCATGTCGCAGGTGGTGGCACTGTCCATGCCGGCCATCTCGACCGTGGACTCGGACAGCAGACCATAGTCCGAATTGTCGTAGGGAAAGGTGATGTTCTCGTCGGTATGCGCGCCGACATGCAGGTTCTGGATCGCCTGGTGATCATCCGGCCGCATGTAGATCTTGGTTCCCCACATGCTCTCGAATTCCATGCCTTCCAGCGCATTGGCAACGGCAACCACATCCGTGGCGGTTCCCGCCTCTTCGATCGCCTTGGCCAGCATCGCGATCACGTTGCTGATCCGTGGCTGATCAATGTTGCCATCGGGGTATTTGGCCTTGAACGCCTCGTAATAGGCGGTGGCCTCGTCGGATGGCGGCGGGTTGATCTGGCCCTCGCCGATCAGGCGGATCGACCCCTTGCCGGTTTCGCCAAAGGCGGCTGTCATGCCGCTGCCGGCGGCATAATAGGTGTAAATCGGGCCGCTGAACCCGTTCTCGATCACCGCCTTGCCGAGGCCCAGCATGTCCGAGCCCCAGTTGCCGGTGATCACCGCGTCGGCTTCGGATGCCACGATCTTGCGGGCATAGGGGGTGAAGTCCTTGACCTTGCCGATCGGATGCAGCTCGTTGCCGACGATCTCGATATCCGGGCGTTTCTCGGCCAGGTTCTTCTCGGCCGCCTCGGCGACGGTCTTACCAAAAGAATAGTCCTGCCCGATGACATAGACCTTCTTTATGTTCTCGTTCGCGGCGATGACGTCGGTCAGCGCGTCCATCTTGATGTCGGCATTGGCATCGAACCGGAAATGCCAGAAATTGCATTTCTCGTTGGTCAGCGCGGTATCGACTGCCGCATAGTTCAGGAACAGCACGCGGCTGTCCGGGTTGCGCCGGTTGTGCTTGGCCACTGCGTCGGTGATCGCGTGGGCAACGCCGGAGGAATTCCCCTGCACCACATAGCGGACGCCCTGGTCGATCGCGACCTGCAACTGGATCAGGGATTCCTTGGGGCTGATCTTGTTGTCGAAGGGAACGATCTCGAACATGTCGCCGCCCAGCACGCCGCCCTTGTCGTTGACCAGTGCCTGCGCCGCGAATTCATACTGGTGCAGGCCATTGGTGCCGGTGCTTGCAAACGGACCAGACAGCGGATCGATGAATGCGATCTTGATGTTCTCGGCAAAACCCGCGGATGCCCCCAGGGTCAGGGCAAGAGCGGTCCCCATACCCAGAATCGTTTTCTTCTTCATGTGGTTTCCTCCCCTTCATGTCAGGCCGGTTCCGTTCGCACGCTCCCATTCGCGCCCCGGGGCCCATGCACCGAGAGTTGCACATCGCGGTTCAAAGTCAAGCATCCACCACGGAAGATCATCACGCCCGGCGGTGTGCCGGGTTCGGTGCGGAGATCGCGGAATTCAAGTTCAGGAATGGTCCGTAACCATATGGAATCCGACCATTTCAGGACACCCCGCCACAAACCGAGGAGCGGTTGAGATGCGCTCTGGCACGCCCCCGCACGCGCCACATGGGACGCCCTGCGGGGGTGACCTAGCGTCATTTCAGGCTGCGACCGCCCGGATGCCTAACCTTTGAGCGCAGCGATGCCGCTTTCAGCGAACACGGGCACGAAGCCGCCCAGCCGCATCGCGCGCTCCGGGTTGGACGCGTTGCCATCCAGCGCGCGTTTCAGGACGCCCTGCAGGATCGCACCCATGCGGAAGAAACAGAAGGACAGGTAGAAGCCGAAATTCTCGATGCCCGGCAAACCCCGCCTTTCGCAATAGGCGGCGACAAAGGCCTCGTCCGACGGCAGGCCCAGCTCGGCCCGGTCGACACCGGCGAGCCCACGCCCCATGCCACCCTGCGGCATCTGCCACTGCATGATCACCGACGCGAGATCGGCATAGGGATGCCCGATGGTCGAAAGTTCCCAGTCCAGCACCGCCCGGCAATCGGCCGATTCCGCGTCGAAGATCATGTTGTCGATCCGGTAGTCCCCATGCACCAGCGTGCGCTGACCGTCATCCTCGGGCATCCGTTCGACCAGCAACTCCATCAGCCGGTTCATCTGCGGGACAGCCTCGGTTTCGGACGCACGGTATTGCCGGGACCAGCGGCTGATCTGGCGTTCATAGTAACTGCCTTCGGGGCCATAGTCGGACAGGCCGACCGCATCGATATCGACCATGTGCAGCGCCGCCAGCACCCGGTTCATCTCGTCGATCACCGCGGTGCGGGTGGCGTTGGTCTCACCCTCCATCACCGGGTCCTTGAAGTTGCGCCCCGGGACATGATCCATGACGTAGAAGGCCGAGCCGATCACGCCGTCATCCTCGCACAGCAGGTGCATCGCCGCGACCGGCACATCGGTGCCGGCCAGCGCCTTCTGAACCCGGAATTCGCGGTCGACCGCATGGGCGGATTTCAGCAGCACGCCGGGCGGCTTGCGGCGCAGGACATAGTCGCGCGCCGGTGTCTTCAGCAGGAAGGTCGGGTTGGACTGGCCGGTCTCGAACTTCGTCGCCTCCAGCGGGCCGTCGAACCCGTCCAGATGGTCCTTCAGATAGGCCCCGACGGCATCGAGGTCGAGCGTCTGCGTATCGGTCATAGCCTGTCCTTTCTAGCTGTAGGTCAGCAGATGGTCGCGGTCCGCCGCCATCAGATGGGGCGTGGTGTTGAATTCGTGCAGGAAAAACCTGCTGCCGGTAAAGATGAACCGGGTGAACGAGGTGTTCTTTACCTGGAGGTTCAGCGCCAGCATCTGCGCCTCGGGTGCCCCCAGCGAAGAGGCCACGAGCTGTCCGATCGGCCCGCCGGAACTGATCACCAGAACCCGCCTGGCCGGGGTGTCGGTGGCAAACGCGCGCGCCGCTTCGACCCGGCCGGCGAAATCGGCCCAGCTTTCCCGCGCTGCGGTCAGGCCGCCCGCCTGCCAGTCGAGGATGGTTTCGCGCAGGGTGCGGAAATGGGTCTTGCGGTCATGGCGCACCGGATCGGGCACATCGCCACCGAACCTGACCGACAGCAGGTCGTGGAAATCATATTCGTTCAGACCCGGATGCGTTTCCGGTTCCGCGTCAAAGCCCATCGAGGCCAGCGTGTCGCGCTGCCGCGCGAGCGTGCCGGTGATCAGCCGGTCGGGCACCCACCCCGCCCCGCGCAGCGCGGCACCCGCCAGTTCGGACTGCCGGTGCCCGGTTTCGGACAGGCGATCATAATCATCGGCGCCGAACGACGCCTGCCCGTGCCGGACGACCAGCAGTTCGGCCATCGCTCAGTCCGTGGCCCCGGTCGAAAACCCGGCCGCGAAACCGGCCGCGAACTCGGCCGCCAGCCGCGCCCCCGCGGCCCGGTATTCACGGTCGAGCCGGTTGACCAGCGTGGCCACGTCGGTGACGTCGTGCACGTCGCCGATACCCTGCCCGCATCCCCAGATTTCCTTCCAGGCCTTCGGCTTGGACGACCCCGACGAGAAATTCATGCTGTCCGGTGTCGCGGTGGCGAGGTTGTCGGGATCGAGCCCGGCCGCGGCGATCGACGGCTTGAGGTAGTTCCCGGAAACCCCCGTAAACAGGGACGAAGTGACGATATCCTCGGCGCCTGAATCGACGATCATCTGCTTGTAGCCGGGCTGCGCATTGGCTTCGCTGGTGGCGATGAACGGGCTGCCCATATAGCCGAAATCGGCCCCCACCGCGCGGGCCGCCAGCAACGCCTCGCCCGAGGCGATGGCCCCAGACAGCAGCAGCGGGCCGTCGAACCAGGCGCGGATTTCACGGATCAGGGCAAAGGGCGATTGCGGCCCCGCGTGACCGCCCGCGCCGGCGGCAACCGCGATCAGGCCGTCCGCGCCCTTTTCGATCGCCTTTTTCGCGAAGGTGTTGTTGATGATGTCGTGCAGGGTAATGCCGCCACAGGAATGGGCGGCCTCGTTCACCTCGACGCGCGCCCCCAGCGAGGTGATCCAGATCGGCACCTTCCAGCGCGCGCAGATCTCGAGATCGCGCTCGAGCCGCGCATTCGACCGGTGCACGATCTGGTTCACCGCGAAGGGCGCTGCCGGATTGTCCGGATTGGCCTGGTTGTGGCGGTCGAGTTCCTCGGTGATCTGCCGCAGCCATGCCTCCAGCAAGGGCGGCTCGCCCTCGGCCTCGCGCGCGTTCAGCGCCGGAAAGGACCCGACGATCCCCGCCTTGCACTGGGCGATCACCAGTTCGGGGCCCGAGATGATGAACATCGGCGAACCCACCAGCGGCAGGCGCAGGCCGCGCAGCGCGGCGGGCAGATGGTCGTCGTTTCGCCGCCAGATAGCCGAGCCGTCCATCACAGCACCTCGAAGAGGCCGGCCGCCCCCATGCCGCCGCCCACGCACATGGTGCAGACGACATAGCGCGCGCCGCGCCGTTTGCCCTCGATCAGCGCGTGACCGACCATGCGCGCGCCGGACATGCCGTAGGGATGCCCGATAGATATCGCGCCGCCATTGACGTTCAGCAACTCGTCCGGGATGCCCAGCCTGTCACGGCAATAGAGCACCTGCACGGCGAAGGCTTCGTTCAGTTCCCAAAGGCCGATATCGTCCATCTTCAGCCCATGCGCATTCAGCAGCTTCGGCACCGCGAATACCGGCCCGATGCCCATTTCGTCGGGTTCGCAGCCCGCGGCCATCACGCCCATATAGCGGCCCAGGGGCTCCAGCCCGCGCTGTTCGGCCAGCCTGGCCTCCATCAGCACGCTGGCCGCCGCGCCATCGGACAGTTGGCTGGCATTGCCCGCGGTGATATAGCCGCCTTCCTTGATCTTCATCCCGTTCTTGAACACCGGCTGCAGCCCGGCCAGCGACTCGGCCGTCGTTCCGGGGCGGTTGCCTTCGTCCTTGTCCAGCGTCACCTCGTGGTCGCTGATCTCGCCGGTGTCCCGGTTCTGGATCTTCATCACCGTGGTCATCGGCACAATTTCATCGCCCAGCCGGCCCGCCTGCTGCGCCGCATGGGTGCGGGCCTGCGACTGGGCCGCGTATTCGTCCTGCGCCTCGCGGCTGATGTCATAGCGCGCGGCCACCGTTTCGGCGGTTTCCAGCATCGACATGTAGATGTCGGGCTTGGTCTGCATCAGCCAGGGATCGGGGCTGACGCGCATGTCGTTGGTCTGCACCATCGAGATGCTTTCGACCCCGCCGCCCACGGCAACGTCCATGCCGTCATGGACGATCTGCTTGGCCGCGGTCGCGATCGCCATCATGCCGCTGGCGCATTGGCGGTCGACCGACATGCCCGCGACCGTGACCGGCAGCCCGGCGCGGATCGCCGTCTGGCGGGCGATGTTGCCGGCGGAATGGCCCTGTTGCAGCGCGGCGCCGACGATGCAGTCGGCGATCTCGGCGGGATCGACACCGGCGCGGGCAACCGCGTTCGATACCGCATGCGCGGCCAGGGCCTGCGGTGTGGTGGCGTTGAACGCCCCGCGATAGGCCTTGCCGATCGGGGTGCGGGCTGTCGATACGATTACTGCGTCACGCATGGGTTTCTCCTCGTTCGGAACTGTCAGTTGCCCCAGTCCAGCGAAAGCCCGCGGGCTCGTGCTGCATTGGCGACGTATTTGCGGGTTTGCGAAAAGGCATCGACCAGCGCCTCCTGCCCTTCGGTGTCGGACATGGCGTCAAAGGCGGCGGCCACGGCTTCGGGCGACAGGTCGTCGTCGGTCAGCGTGATGCCGGGGGTCTCGAAGATCCGGGCCCGGGCGAAACACCCGGCGCCCGCGCCCATGATGAACCGCGACGGCCCGTCCTCGGACACCAGCCACAGCACGCCGGGTGTGATCTTCTCGGGCGCCATCAGGGCCAGCGCATCGGGCGGGATCAGGTCTTCGGTCATCCGGGTGGCCGCCGTGGGCGCCAGGGTGTTGACCCGGATGTTGTCGCGCGCGCCTTCCAGGTGCAGCACGTTCATCAGCCCCACCATCGCCGCCTTGGCCGCGCCATAGCCGGCCTGACCGAAATTGCCGTAGAGCCCCGAGGAGGACGCGGTCAGCACCACCCGGCCATAGCCCTGTTCGCGCATGATCGGCCAGCAGGCATGGGTGCAGGTGGTGGACCCCATCAGGTGCACTTCGATCACCTTGCGGAAATCGTCCAGCGCCATCTTGGCGAATGTCTTGTCGCGCAGGATCCCGGCATTGTTGATCAGGATGTCGATGCGCCCCCAGGCGTCCATCGTGCGGGCGACCATGTCGGCCACCTGCTCCTCGCTGGCCACGTCGGCGCCATGCGCCATCGCCTCGCCGCCGGCGGCGCGGATTTCCTCGACCACGGCCTGTGCCGCGTCCGAGGAACGACCGGTTCCATCGGTTGCCGCGCCCAGATCGTTGACGACGACCCGCGCACCGCGTTCCGCCA
Organism: Pukyongiella litopenaei; assembly: GCF_003008555.2. Lineage (NCBI taxonomy): Bacteria > Pseudomonadati > Pseudomonadota > Alphaproteobacteria > Rhodobacterales > Paracoccaceae > Pukyongiella > Pukyongiella litopenaei. Next base: position 3,818,801 of record NZ_CP027665.1, read on the forward strand.
GCCCCAGCGCATGGCTGCGGCCCAGCCCGGCCCCTGCCCCCGTCACGATGGCCACGCGCCCGTCGAACCTGATGCTCATCTGCTCTCCTCCCCCCGTCGTTGCCGCGATAATCGCCGCCGCGCCGCCATGGGCAAGGAAAAATTCCGCCATCGCGCCCTGACGCCACGTCGCGGGCCGTGCGGACCACCCGCGATTGACAAGCCGACCGGCGGCTGGATCACTTGTGCCAAAGGCGCGTGCCGCGCGTCGAACGGGAGGATGAAACATGAAGGCCCTGCTGTCCACCGCCCCCGGCGGCCCGGAAACCCTGGAACTCACAGAACTGCCGATGCCCGAGCCGAAAAAGGGCGAATTGCTGCTGCGGGTTCATGCCGCCGGGGTGAACTATCCCGATACGCTGATGATCCGCGATCTCTACCAGATCAAACCGCCCCGGCCGTTCGCGCCGGGCGGCGAGGTCGCCGGCGAGGTGGTCGGGCTGGGCGACGGCGTGACCGGCTTTGCGCCCGGTGACCGGGTCCTGGCGCTGACCGGGCATGGCGGGTTTGCGACCCACATGATGCTGGATGCCAGCCGCGCGGTCAGGATCCCCGACGCGATGCCCTATGAAGATGCGGCCTGTTTCATCTTTACCTACGGCACCTCGCATCACGCGCTGAAGGACCGCGCGCATCTCGGCGAAGGTGAAACGCTGCTGGTCCTCGGCGCGGCGGGTGGTGTCGGCGCGGCGGCGATCGAACTGGGCAAGGCCGCCGGTGCGCGGGTGATCGCGGCGGTCTCCTCGCCCGACAAGGCAATGTTCTGCCGTGATCTCGGCGCCGATGAAACGCTGATCTACCCCCGCGATATGGACCGCGATGCGCAAAAGGCGCTGTCGGGCGAGATCAAGAAACTGGCCGGCGGCGATGGTGTCGACGTGGTCTATGACGCGGTTGGCGGCGACTATGCCGAACCCGCGATCCGCGCGATGGCGTGGCAGGGCCGGTTCCTCGTCGTCGGGTTTCCCGCCGGCATACCGAACATCCCGCTGAACCTGCCGCTGCTCAAGGGCTGCGAGATCGTCGGCGTCTTCTGGGGGGCATCGGTGTTCCGCGATCCGGCGGGCCATGCCGAGAACATGGCCGACCTGTTCGGGATGTATGCCGAGGGCCGGATCAGGCCGCGCATCTCCGCCACCTACCCGCTCGCGCGGGCCGCTGAGGCGCTGGTTGCGATGCAGGACCGGAAGGTGATGGGCAAGGTCGTGGTCACGATGGGCGACGACGACTAGGGCAGATGCGCGCAGTCGTTGTAGCCCCGCACATCCCAGTCGCCGCCGCGGATCACGATGCGGCTGATCGACCCGTTGGCCGCGCCGTTGAAGGCAAATGGCCGGGCGCCGCTGCCGATGCTCATCGCGGCGCCGACCACGCCGCCATGCACGAACACGGCCACCCTCTGGTCGGCATGGGCAGCGGCGATGCGCTCGAGCCCCAAGCGCACGCGGCCATGCAGGGCGGCGGTGGTTTCCGCGCCGGGGATTTCGCCCCATTCATGGCCCGCCTTCGCGCGCGCAAAGGCCGGGTCGCCATTGGCCGCGCGAATGCGGTATTCACCGCCATCCCAGTCGCCCAGGAACACCTCGCGCAGGTCCGGTTCGACGACCGGCGTCAACCCCAGATGCGCGGCCAGCGGCGCGGCGGTCTGATGGGTCCGGCGCAGCGTGGTGACATAGATCGCCGCCAGCGTCTCGCCCTTCAGCCGCTCGCCCACGGCGCGCGCCTGTGCCTCGCCATCGGGATGCAGCGCCGGGTCGCCATGCCCGCCGGTCATTGGAAAGCTCTCGCCCGGCACGGCCGGCTGGCTTTCGCCGTGGCGGATCAGCAGCATGTCGCAGGCCCCAGGCGGCGGTGCATAGACATGCTGGCGATATTCACGGGTCATGGTCACGCCCCTTCGTTTTCCAGTTTCGCGCAGAATGCGCGTCTTTGACGCCGAGATGCAATGCCACACAGACCGAGAGTGAAAGGACTGCACCAATGACCGGGAATCGCCAGATCACCGTCGCCGACCTGCCCGACGGCGCGCTCGAGCCGCGCCACTTTGCGCTGGCCGAGGCGCCGATGCCCGAGCCCGCAGAGGGCGAGGTCCTGCTGCGCACGATCCTGATGTCCATCGACGCCGCCAACCGGTCGTGGATGCAGGGCGCCACCTATCGCGACGCGGTGCGCGCCGGGGACGCCATGCCCACCTATGCGCTGTGCGAGGTGATCGAGAGCCGCAGCGACCGGCTGGCGCCCGGCGATATCGTCGCAACCGAATCGGTCTGGGCCGATTACGTCACCCGCCCTGCCCGGCTGGTGCTGAAACAGCCCGAGATTCGCCCGCTGTCCCACCTGATGAGCGTCTATGGCATCGCCGGCAAGACCGCGTTTCACGGGTTGGTCAATGTCGGGCGGCCCATCGCCGGGGAAACCATCCTCGTCTCCGCCGCCGCCGGATCGGTGGGCGGCTATGTCGGCCAGATCGGCAAGGCGCTGGGCTGCCGCGTGGTGGGCATCGCCGGCGGCGCCGAAAAATGCGCCTGGGTGGTCGATCACCTGGGGTTCGACGCCTGTGTCGATTACCGCGCGCCGGGCCTCTACAAGGCGCTGCGCGCCGCCTGCCCGAACGGGGTCGATGTCTATTTCGACAATGTCGGCGGCGAAACGCTGGAAACCGCGCTGGCGGTGATGAACGAGCGCGGCCGCGTGGTCTGCTGCGGCGCGATCAGCCAGTATGACACCGCGACGCCCACCGGCCCGCGCAACCTGCCGGGGCTGGTCGTGGTGAAACGGCTGCGGATGGAGGGGTTCATCGTGATGGATTTCGCCGATCGGGACGCCACCGCGCTGCGGGCATTGCAGACCTGGGTGGCCGAGGGCCGGATCCGGGTGTCCGAGGATATCGTCGAGGGGCTCGAAAACGCGCCGGGCGCGTTGATCGGGTTGCTGGCGGGTGACAACCGGGGCAAGCGCATGGTGCGCGTCGGCCCGGATCCATGAAGGGGAGAAGGACATGAGTGCAACCGACGACGCGCTGGCACGGGCCGAGGCGCGGCTGGGACGGGAAATCGGCGTCTCGGACTGGATCACCGTCGATCAGCCGATGATCGACAGCTTTGCCACCAACACCCATGACGAACAATGGATCCATGTGGATCCCGACCGCGCCGCGCGCGACACGCCCTTCGGCGGCGCCATCGCGCACGGGTTCCTGACGCTGTCATTGGCCAGCCGCTTTGCCTATGACGCGCTGCCGCATCATCCGGGTGCCGTCATGGGCATCAATTACGGGTTCAACAAGCTGCGGTTCCTGAAGCCGGTTCCAGCGGGCTCGCGGCTGAGGGGCCGGTTCGTCCTGAAATCGGCCACAAAACGGTCCGGCACCGAACTGCTGCAGGAACACATATTGACGATCGAGATCGAGGGCAGCGACGTGCCGGCGGTGGTGGCCGACTGGCTCGGGCTGACGGTGTTTGCCCCCGGCAACTGATGGCCGGCATCCGGCGATGTCGGGCGGCGATACCCGGCCGTCCATTCCTGTTCGCTGGACATCCGGCGTCAGGACAGGCTAGCGTTTACTGCACTGACAGGAAATAACCGCCCATGCCGAGCCTTCTCGTTCTCAACGGACCGAACCTGAACCTGCTGGGCACCCGCCAGCCGGAGATCTACGGCGCCTCGACGCTGCCCGAGATCGAAGCGATGTGCCGGGACCGCGCCGCGGAACGCGGGTATGAGACCGAGTGCCGGCAATCGAACCACGAGGGCACGCTGGTCGATGCGATCCATGATGCGCGCACGCGCCATGCCGGTATCGTGCTCAATGCCGGGGCCTATACCCATAGCTCGATCGCGCTGCGCGACGCGATCAGTTCGGTCGGGCTGCCGGTGATCGAGCTTCACCTGTCCAACATCCATGCCCGGGAAGAATTCCGCCATCGGTCCCTGATCGCCCCGGTGGCCCTCGGGCAGATATGCGGTTTCGGCCCGCAGGGATACCTGCTGGCGATCGATGCGCTGGCCGCGCATCTGAGCGCAGAGGAAAGTTGAATGAAGATCAGCAACTATCTGAATTATCTGCTGAATGCACAAACGCTCGAAGAACTGTGGGCCGCCCACACCGCCGAGATGGCGGATTACGGGTTTGATCGCCTGGTCTATGGCAGCACCTATTACTGGACGGATACGTCGCTGGGCGACCCCGAGGATTTCGTGATCCTGACCAACCAGCCGGAAAAATATGTCGAGGGGTTCGTACATACCGGGCTGTATTTCCATTCGCCGATGTTGAAATGGGCCCTGCAGAACGAAGGCTATTGCTGCTGGAGCCAGATCCCCGAACTGCTCCCGGACGGCAAGATGACGCCCGAGGAACGCAAGGTGCACGAGTTCAACAAGCGGATGGGCGTTACCGCCGGGTGCACGGTCAGTTTCCGGTCGGTGTCGCCGCGATCCAAGGGCGTCATGTCGCTATGCGCCAACAAGGATCTGACCCAGGATGACGTGGATGAGATCTGGGAACGCCAGGGCCAGGACCTGCTGCTGATGAACAACGCGGCCCATCTCAAGATCCTGGCGCTGCCCTATCGCCCGCCCAATCGCGGCCTGACCAAACGCCAGCGCGAGGCGCTGCACTGGGTCGGTGACGGCAAGACGACGCAGGACATCGCGCTGCTCATGGGGCTGACCCCGGCGACGGTCGAAAAACACCTGCGGCTGGCACGGGAAACGCTGTCCGTCGAGACCACGGCACAGGCGGTGCTGAAGGCATCGTTGCACAACCAGATGTTCGTGCTGGAAGCGTAACCCCCGGGGCGACCGGGGCAACCGGTCAACGCACACATGACCCAAGGTAAGGAAAACACTACTTTTGCGGGAGCCGGTTTTGTAGCAAACTGATCATGTTCCGTGAGTGGTGGCTTTGGCCTGGGAACATCGGGAAATGATCCTTGCAATTACAAGGCTCTCTGACCTGTCCGGTCCGGAGGTTTCTTTTCGGATCTTCGGGCCGGAATCTAGTTCTAGTATCAAGTGCTTCGACGCCAGACCTGTGCCGTTCCGGCTGCGAAGAATGTTCACAATCCCCCCCAAATGGGACGGGGCTGCGCCTGGCGCAGCCCCGTTCTTGTTTGTAGATTGTCGGTGCACGAACGAATCGACCGCGCGGTCAGCCCTGCGCGACCTTGGCAACCTCGGCGGCAAAATCTTCCTGCTCGACCTCGATGCCCTCGCCGACCTCGAGACGGACAAACCCGGTGATCTCGGCACCGGCTTCCTTGGCCGCCGCGCCAACGGTCAGGTCCGGGTTCACGACGAAGGACTGATTCAGCAGGGTCACCTCGGCCATGAATTTCTTCATCCGGCCGACGATCATCTTTTCGATCACCTGCTCGGGCTTGCCGGATTCGCGGGCGATGTCCATCTGCACCTGCTTTTCCTTTTCGACCACGGCCGGGTCCAGGTCGGCGTCGCTCAGCGCGGCGGGGTTCACGGCCGCGACATGCATCGCCACCTGTTTGCCGAACGCCTCGTCACCGCCTGTCATGGCAACCAGGACACCGATCTTGCCCATGCCCGGCGCCGCCGCGTTGTGGACATAGGACACGACGGTGCCGCCTTCGATCGACGCCATGCGGCGCAGGTTCATATTCTCGCCGATGGTGGCGATTTTGTCGGTCAGCACGTCGGCGACGGTCTTGCCGCCCAGATCGGCAGCCTTCAGCGCCTCGACATCATCAACGCTCAGCGCCGTCTTGGCGAAATCGGCGACCATGTCCTGGAACTCGGCATTCTTGCCGACGAAATCGGTTTCCGAGTTCACCTCGACCGCAACACCCTTGTTGCCATCGACGACCACGGCCACGAGACCCTCGGCCGCGGTGCGACCCGATTTCTTGGCGGCCTTTGCCAGGCCCTTGGTGCGCAGCCAGTCGACCGCGGCGTCCATGTCGCCATCGGTTTCGGTCAGCGCCTTCTTGGCGTCCATCATGCCGGCGCCGGTCGCGTCGCGCAGTTGTTTCACCAGTGCTGCTGTGATTGCCATCTCTTGGCTCTCCTCATTTCAACGGGTCTGGGGCAGGTCATAGCCTGCCCCGCATGTCGTAACGGTGACGAATGCTCAGCCTTCGGCCGGTGCCTCGGCCTGTGTTTCGGCCTGTGCTTCAGCCGGTGCTTCCGCGGCGGCGTCTTCGGCCACGGCCTCTTCGGCGGGCGCTTCTTCCATCGCCCCCAGGTCGACACCGGCGGCGCCGAGCTGCGCGCTCATGCCGTCGAGCGCCGCACGCGCGGCCAGATCGCAGTAGAGCCCGATCGCCCGTGCTGCGTCGTCATTGCCGGGGATGATGTAGTCGATGCCGTCGGGCGAACAGTTGGTGTCGACCACAGCCACGACCGGGATGCCCAGCTTGTTGGCCTCGGCCACGGCCAGGGCTTCCTTTTTCACGTCGATGACGAACAGCAGGTCCGGCGTGCCGCCCATTTCACGGATACCGCCCAGCGAAGCCTGCAGCTTTCCCTGGTCGCGTTCCATGCCCAGGCGTTCCTTCTTGGTCAGGCCTTCGGCGCCGGTTTCCATCGCCTCGTCGATCTCCTTGAGACGGTTGATCGACTGGCTGACGGTTTTCCAGTTGGTCAGGGTGCCGCCGAGCCAGCGGTGGTTCATGTAGTACTGCGCCGATTTCTCGGCCGCTTCGGCGATCGGCGCGCTGGCCTGGCGCTTGGTGCCGACGAACAGCACGCGGCCGCCCTTGGCCACGGTGTCGCGGATCACCTGCAGGGCCTGGTCCAGCATCGGCACGGTCTGGGTCAGGTCCAGGATGTGGATGCCGTTGCGCGCACCATAGATGTATTCGCCCATGCGCGGGTTCCAGCGCTGGGTCTGGTGGCCAAAGTGAACGCCGGCTTCAAGCAGCTGACGCATGGTGAACTCGGGAAGAGCCATGCTCGTTTTCCTTTCCGGTTTTAGCCTCGGCGGGGGTTCAGGGCATGTGCCCCAACCGGTGGTCTTCCGGGGATGTCTCCCCCGGACAGGCCCAAACCCCGCCTGCGGGTTTGAATGGCGCGCATATATGGGGTTTCGCTATCCCCTGCAAGGGGCAAGTTGCAGTGCCGCAACCCGGCGTCACGGTCGCGCCGGGTGATCGTCTCGTGCGCTCAATGCCACATCGAGCCCGGACCGGACCGCGGCCTCGCAATGCCGGGCCAGCGCCTTGCGGTCGGCAAACTCGGCGACCCGCACCGGCGCATGATAGATCACCTCGACCGACCCCTGCCGCCGCGCCGCCAGCGTGGCCAGCAGGTGCGGGCCGAACGCCATCTCGCCCCACCAGCCGTAATACCGTTCGGGCTGCCCGTCAGGCGCGGTATAGACCAGCGTCACCGGCTGAACCTGCATCCGGTCCCTCAGCGCATCCGTAAAGAACGCCGCGAAAAGGGTTGTCTTGAAGGGAAGAACGCGCAGGCCGTCCGTGGACGTGCCTTCGGGAAAGAACAGCAGCTTGTGCCCCGCGCGCAGCCTTGCCTCGAACAGTTCGGTCTGTTCGCGCGCGCGTTTGCGGTCGCGTTCGATGAAAACGGTGCCGGTGGCGCGGGCCAGCCAGCCGATACCCGGCCAACCCGCCACCTCGGCCTTCGAGACGAAATAGATCCGCTTGCGCGCATTGAGCGCGAAGATGTCCAGCCACGACGCATGGTTGGAGACAACCGCCCCCATGCCGGTCATCAGGTCTCCGGTGCTGCGAAACCTCATGCCCAGGACGCGAAACGCATTGCGGCAGACGAATTGCGTGATGTAGGGCGTCACCGGGCGCCGCAGGCCGCATAGCGGCCGTTCCACCAGCCGCACCACCAGCAAAAGCGCCAGGCATCCGAATACCAGCCCGCCCAGCACCAGCCCGCGCACCAGCGCGCGCAGCCATCCTGTGGCCGTGATTTCCACCGGATCGGGCGGGATCTCGCTATCCCAGAGCGGCGTCATGCATCCCGGCTGCGGGTGTAAAGCCGCTTCTGCCGCTCGTTCATGCGGCGCGTATCCATCACCAGGCAGACATCGACGGTGTTGAACGCGTGGTCGATGAACGCGCCCTCGCCCACCGCGCCGCCCAGTTTGAGATAGCCCTTGATCAGTGACGGGATCTGCAGCATCGCGCGGCGCCGGTCGAGCGCCTCGGGCGGCAACAGGTCCATCCGCTGGAATTGCGCGGGTTGCGCGCGCACCCGCAAGTCTGGCGGGGCGAGATGGTTGTGATGCAGCATCGACAGCGGCTGCGCCAACGCCTCGGTATCAGTGCCGTGAAAGCTGGCGACGCCGAACAGGATTTCGATCCCGTGTTCGGCCACATAATCCGCCAGCGCCGACCACAGGTGGACCATCACCGTGCCGCCGCGATAATCGGGGTGCAGGCAGGACCGGCCCAGTTCCAGCAGCCGCCGGCCTGATGCCCTGAGAACCGACAGGTCGTATTCGTCTTCGGAATAGAACTGACCCGCGCGCGCCGCCTGATCCTCGCGCAGCAGGCGATAGGCCCCGACGACCTGCCCGGTGCTGTCGTCGCGCGCGATCAGGTGGTCAAAGAACGGATCGAACCGGTCCCGCTCCAGCCCCGCCGCATGATCGACCATGTCCCCGCCCCCGCCCAGTTCGCGGACGAAGACGTCGTAACGCAGCGCCTGCGCGGCGCGCAGATCGTCTTCGGAACGGGCAAGCCTGACGGAAAAATCGGTGCTCTGGGTCAGCATGTCGTGAACTGGATGGCGCGGCATTGCCGCCCGGTCTTAGCCAAAGCACCGGTATGGCGCAACCGCAGCACGTTTACCTTTCGTCAACCAGTTTCACGGATCAAAGACGGGGATCAGTTCGACACGGGACCCATCGATGACCACCTTGCCCGCTTCGGGAAAGTTCACCGTGATCCGGCCGCCGATGCTGGATTGCACCTGGCCGGTTCCCCATTGGGGTTTTCCCGGATGGCGCACCAGCATGCCGGGTGCAAGTATGGCATTGAGATCGGACATTTTTCCGGTCCTTCGGGGGGTAATTTCATGAGCGATACTAATGTCAATCTGGCGGCTTTGATAGGGTCGCGGATCTGCCACGACCTGATCAGCCCGATCGGGGCGATCACCAACGGCCTGGAACTGCTCGACCTGACCGGCGCCACGCAGGGCCCCGAGATGGAACTGATCGCCGACAGTGTCGGCAATGCGGGCGCGCGGATCCGGTTCTTTCGCATCGCCTATGGCCGGGCCGACGACCAGATGATCAGCCGGGCCGAGATCGTTTCGGTTCTCGACGACATGGGCCGCGGCGGGCGGTTGCGGGTGGACTGGTCCCCCGCCGATCCGCTGCCGCGCAGCGAGGTCAGGCTGGCCTTTCTCGCGCTGCAGTGTTTTGAAACCGCGATGCCCTATGGCGGCACCGTCTGCGTGGACAGCCGCGCCGGCCGGTGGCGCATGGTCGGCGAGGCCGGAAAAATGACGATGGATGCCGCGCTCTGGGCGATATTCGACGGCGCGCCGCCACCCGACCCGGTGACCCCGGCGCAAGTGCAGTTCGCGCTGATCCCCCAGGTCGCCCGCGATCTCGGACGCCGCATGTCCTACAGCCGCGACAGCGATCACCGGCTGGTGCTCGAATTCTGAGCCGCCTCAGTGGCGCACGGTTCCGTCCCCGGTCACCAGGTATTTGAAGCTGGTCAGCTGCGCCGCGCCCACCGGCCCGCGGGCGTGCATCTTGCCGGTGGCGATGCCGATTTCGGCGCCCATGCCGAACTCGCCCCCGTCGGCGAACTGGGTCGAGGCATTGCGCATCAGGATCGCGCTGTCGAGCCGTTCGAAGAACCGCGCCGCGGCATGGTCATCCGCGGTCATGATGCAATCGGTATGGTTCGACCCGTGGCGGCGGATATGCGTAATCGCCGCATCGATGTCGGGCACGACCCGGGCGGCAATGATCGCATCGAGATATTCGCGCCCCCAGTCACCGCTGTCGGCCGCGACGGTGCCGTCGATACCGGCCAGTGCCGCATCGGCGCGCACCTCGACACCGCTGGCCAGCAATGCCCCGATCACCTCGCGCCCCAGCGTTTCGGCCACGTCCTGGTGGATCAGCAGGCATTCGGCGGCGCCGCAGATGCCGGTCCGGCGGGTCTTGGCGTTCAGCACCACGTCGAGCGTCTTCTGCCGGTCCGCGGCCTTGTCGATATAGATATGCACGATGCCTTCGAGATGGGCGAAAACCGGCACGCGCGCCTCGCGCTGCACCAGCCCGACCAGCCCCTTGCCGCCGCGCGGGACGATCACGTCCACATGTTCGGTCATCGTCAGCAACTCGGACACCGCCGCCCGGTCACGGGTCGGCACCAGCTGGATCGCGTCTTCGGGCAGGCCCGCCGCCCTGACCCCGTCGACGAGGCAGGCATGGATCGCCGCCGAGGAATGAAAGCTCTCGGACCCGCCACGCAGGATCACCGCGTTGCCCGATTTCAGGCACAGCGCCCCGGCATCGGCGGTCACGTTGGGCCGGCTTTCATAGATCACGCCGATCACCCCCAGAGGCGTGCGCACGCGCCGGATGTTCAGCCCGCTGGGCATGTCCCACTCGGCCAGAACCTCGCCCACCGGGTCGGGTTGACCGGCAACGGCGCGCAGCCCGTCCACGATCCCCTGAATGCGACTTTCATCCAGCATCAGCCGGTCCATCATCGCCGGTGACAGCCCCTTGTCCCGGCCATAGTCGAGGTCGCGCGCATTGGCGTCGATGATGGCGCCGCGGCTGGCCCAGACCGCATCGGCCGCCGCGATCAGGGCCGTGCGCTTGGCTTCGGCGCTGGCAAAGCCCAGTTCGGCCGCCGCGGCACGGGCGCGTTTGCCGATACCGGCCATCAACTCGGGGATATTGTCTAGGTCTTTCATGAAATAGCGCGCCTTTGTAGAGGTCTCGGGTTGCGCCCCCTAGGCCGGGGGCTGCGATCGGGTCTCAGATTGCCATATCGTCGCGATGGATCAAAGCGGCCCGCCCCGGATAGCCTAGGGTCGGTTCGATCTCGGCGGATTTCCGGCCCCGGATCGCATGGGCCTCGGCGGCGGTGTAACGGGTCAGGCCCTGCCCCAGCCGCGCACCGTCAGGGCCGACGATCACCACCGGGTCGCCGCGCCCGAAACTGCCGCTGACCCCGGTCACACCGGCGGGCAGCAGGCTGTTGCCGCGAAACAGGGCCTGGGTGGCGCCCGCATCCACCGCGATCTCGCCCCGCGGTTTCATTGCCGCGATCCACCTCTTGCGGGCCGCCTGCGGGTCGAGCTGCGCGGTGAACCATGTAGCCGGCGCGCCGTTTTCCAGTGTCGTCAAAGGGTTGTCGCGCGATCCTTCGGTGATCGCCATGGCGCAACCGGCGCCGGTCGCCAGCCGCGCGGCCATCAGCTTGGTCTTCATGCCGCCCTTGGACAGGCCCGACCCGGCATCCCCCGCCATCGCCTCGATTTCGGGCGTGATCGCGTCGATCCTGTCGAACCGGCGCGCGTTGGGATCGGTATTGGGATTGCCCGAATAGAACCCGTCCACATCCGACAGCAGCACCAGCCTGTCGGCGCCCACCGTCACCGCCACCTGGGCCGCCAGCCGGTCATTGTCGCCATAGCGGATCTCGTCGGTGGCGACGGTGTCGTTTTCATTCACGATCGGCACCACGCCAAGGCTCAGCAATGTTTCCAGCGTGGCGCGGGAATTGAGATAGCGGCGGCGGTCGGCGCTGTCCTCCAGCGTCACCAGAACCTGCGCCGTGGTGATACCATGCGGCGCCAAAACCTGTTCATAGGCCCGCGCCAGCCGGATCTGTCCGACAGCGGCGGCGGCCTGCGACTGTTCGAGCTTGAGGTCGGCCAGCCCCAGCCCCAGCACGCCCCGCCCCAGCGCGATCGAACCGGACGAGACCAGGATCACATCGCAGCCGCGCCGCTTGAGCCGCGCCACGTCCCCGGCCAGCGTGTCCAGCCAGTCGGCCCGCAACGCCCCGCTGTCGCGATCCACCAGCAGCGCCGAGCCGATCTTGACCACCAGCCGGCGGGCGCCGGTCAGGGCCGCCACGGTTGGGCCTCGCTCGTGTCGGCATGGCGCAGGCGATCCTCGCGAATCCCGGCCCGCAGCGCCCGCAGCACCTCGGTCAGCCCCTCGCCGCTGACGCCGGACATCGCCAGAACGTTGGCGCCGCTAGCCTCTTCCAGCGCGGCCTTGGCCGCCGCGCGTTCCTCGTCATCCAGCGCATCGACCTTGTTGAGCGCGGTCACACGCGGCTTGTCGGCCAGGTGGCCGCCATAGGCTTCCAGCTCGTCGATGATGGTCCGGTAGTCACCGGCGATATCCGCCGATGTGGCATCCACCAGGTGCAGCAGGACCGAACACCGTTCGACATGGCCGAGGAACCGGTCCCCGATCCCCCTGCCCTCATGGGCGCCCGCGATCAGGCCGGGAATGTCCGCGATCACGAATTCGGCACCATCGACGCCGACCACGCCGAGATTGGGATGCAGCGTGGTAAACGGATAATCCGCGATCTTGGGCCGGGCATTCGAGGTGGCGGCCAGGAAGGTGGATTTGCCCGCGTTGGGCAAGCCCAGCAGCCCGGCATCGGCGATCAGCTTGAGCCGCAGCCACAGCGTGCGTTCGACCCCCTCCTGCCCCGGATTGGCGCGGCGCGGGGCCTGGTTGGTCGCGGATTTGAAATGCAGGTTGCCGAAACCGCCATTGCCGCCACGCGCCAGTTCGACACTCTGGCCCAGCTCGGTCATGTCGGCGATCACGGTTTCCTGGTCCTCGTCCAGGATCTCGGTCCCGACCGGCACGCGCAGCACGATATCGTCGCCATCCTTGCCGGTGCGCTGCCGGCCCATGCCCGGCTGGCCGCTCTTGGCAAAGAAATGCTGCTGATAGCGGAAATCGATCAGGGTGTTCAGCCCGTCGACCGCCTCGGCCCGGACCGACCCGCCCCGGCCGCCATCCCCGCCATCCGGGCCGCCATATTCGATGAACTTTTCGCGGCGGAAGCTGACACAGCCCCCGCCACCCGCACCCGAACGGATGTGAACCTTTGCAAGATCCAGGAATTTCATGCCGGTCCCCCGAGCGTTCCGCCGCTTCGATCAAGTTGAATCCGGAAACGCTCTAGCGCAAAGGCCCGGCGGGGCCAATCACAGTTTCCGGCTGTAGGTCCAGGTCGGAACGGTTGCGTCACGCGCCACCGAATAGCTCTCGGCATCGCCGAGATATTCGAAACCGCAGCGGATCAGCACCCGGGCCGAGGCCGGGTTGTCCTGAAAAACGGACCCGAACATGGTGTCGTTCTTCAACGGGTTGGCATCGACCAGCGCCCGCACCGCGCGCGTGGCCAGCCCGGTGTTCCAATAGACCGGGGCAACCCAATAGCTGATTTCCGACTGGTTGCGGTCGAGTTTCTGGAGCGAGATCAGCCCCATCACCTCGGCGCCGCCGGTCTTGGTGCCATCCATCGCCCAGACATCTTCGTCGCGGTCGTCGGTCATGGCACGGGCGACGAAAGCTTCGGTCGCGCCCGGTGGCAACGGATGCGCGATCGAGGTGGTCATGCGAGCCACCCGTTCGTCGCTGCCATAATGTTCGATCAGACCCTCATCGGATTTGCGCAACGGGCGCAGATCGAAAAGTTCGGTTTCCACCACCGGCTGGTTGATGATGAGATCCAGCTTCATGTTCCGCCCTCCTCGGTAACACAACATACAAGCGGGGGTTTTGTTGGATGTTCTCCCCACCCGCTCAATATGTTTTCTCGTCGTCCCTGCCGCAAGGTCAGCGGCAAAAGAAAAGGGACCGGCCTTTCAGCCGGTCCCCGATGATTTTCCGTAAATCGTTCAGGTTCGGCCCTATTCGGCAGCCTCCGCCACCGGCATCACGGATACGAAGGTTCGGCCCTTGAGACCCTTATGAAAGGTCACGGCGCCATCGGTAGTCGCAAAGATGGTGTGATCCTTGCCGATACCGACGCCTTCGCCCGGCCAGAACTTGGTGCCGCGCTGACGCACGATGATGTTGCCCGCGATCGCGGCCTGACCACCGAAAAGTTTGACGCCAAGGCGACGGCCCGCAGAGTCGCGACCGTTGCGGGAGGAACCGCCAGCTTTCTTATGTGCCATTCTCTCTCTCCTTAGCCTTTGGCCAGTTCTTTGGCCTGTTCGATCCAGCCTTCACGCTCGATCCGGCCCTTGAACGACAGTTTCTCGTCCATATCAGCAACATCGGCATCCGTCCATGCCGCGATCTGGGCAAAGCTGGTGACACCGGCGGCGTGCAGCTTTTTCTCGAGCGCGGGACCCACACCCGACAGCTTCTTGAGATCGTCGGCGCCCGCGGGCGCCTCAGCCTTGGCGGCGGGCGTGGCAACGGCTGAACCGGCACCGGCTGCGGCCTTCACACCGGTCTTGTCGGCGCCGGATGCGAGGATCTCGGTGATCCGCACCAGGGTCAGCTTCTGGCGGTGGCCCTTGGTCCGCTTGCTGGAATGCTTGCGGCGGCGGCGCACGAAATGGATGAGCTTCTCGCCCTTGATCTGGTCGATGACCTCGGCCTGCACGCCCGCGCCTTCGATCAGCGGCGTGCCGACGACGGTTTCGTCGCCGCCCAGCATCAGGACATCGTTGAACTGGATTTTCTCGCCGGCGGCAGCCGCCAGCTTCTCGACGCGCAGCACGTCACCGGATTCGACCCGGTACTGCTTGCCGCCGGTCTTGAGGACCGCAAACATCGCATTTTCCTTCTTCACCGCGTCCTGGGGCCCCCTTTCGGGCGTTTCGGCCTGAACACATGGCTCGGCCACCGCGGACAGCGCGCCCCGTCGGGCGTGATTGACTGCAAAACCCGGCGCGGGGCATCCGGCCGGGATGCGCGCTTATGGCCATGCAGGTCCGGACTGTCAAGCGGTTTCAGGCCCCGGCGGGCCGGATCGGACAGGCCGGTGTCAGATATCAGGCCGGGTCAGATATCCTGTCCGCGGCGCCAGCCGGCCATCTGCGCGGCCAGCGCCTCGAACCGGTTGGCCATGATCTCGTATTGCACCGCGTTGAGCAAGGCATAGACCGCCTGCATCTGCGGTTCCTCCAGCGCATGCAGGTAGGTTTCGATCTCGGCATCGGTGAAATCGCGGTAGGTCCAGGCCGCACCCAGGAGCGCGCTGCGCTCCATCTCGCGACGGGTTTCCGCCTCCTGTTCACGCATGAAGGCCCGCATTTCATCGGGGTCCATGCGCAGTTCGACGATGCCGGCCATATGTGCCGCCACGAGGAATCGCACCTGCACCTCCTGGATGGCTCTCAGGCTGTTGCCCGAGGCATCGATCGCCCGGTTCATCCGTTCCAGCAATTCGAGCCGGGCCGGTTCGGTGTCGGCGAGCCGCGCGACAAGCTGTTCCGCCCGCGCCAGCCGCGCATCGCCGTCGGGATCGGAATGGGCCTCGTTTTCGACCTCGACCAGCCGTTGCCCGAGATCGGTCGCGTAGAAGCCGACCGCGTGATCGAGCAGCGCGTCGTCCAGCCCGGCCTCGAGCAGGTCGTCGGCCAGCCCGCGCATGACCCCGGCGTCGAAGACCAGCCTTGCCAGCCGCGCCCATTCATCGCCGAACGCGTCATCTTCGAATCCCAGCATCGCCGGTGCCGATTCCGCCGATAGCGCGATACTGTCCAGCGCCACGTCGAACCCGGTGACCCGCAGGAATTCCGCGATCCGGGCCGAATCCGCCGCGCGCGCGGCTATGCCCGTCAGCAGGATCAGCATCAGGCCGGCGGTCAGACAGGCGATCCGCCGCATAGACGTGGTGGCAATTGCATACATATGTGAAACCTATCCCAAATCGCGACCGGAACAACCGGTTTCAAACCTGCGCAGGCGTGAAAATCGGCCCTTGCCAGCCGCGAAGAAGGCAGCTAAACGCAGCCCCCAGACCCCCGCGGAGAGGTGCCGGAGTGGTCGAACGGGGCGGTCTCGAAAACCGTTGTGGGTGCAAGCCCACCCAGGGTTCGAATCCCTGTCTCTCCGCCACTATCCCCCGCCAAGGCGGTCTCTCGATTTGGCTGCGATCGGAGCATCTCGCTGCTCCTGACGTTTGTGCGGGTGGGACTGAACACCGGGACCTGCGGTTGGGCCTGATTACTGTGTTTCCATCAGGGAACCGGAAACCGGACGGACCGATCTCATGCCCGCAAGCGTCAGACTGACAAAATGTCCCGCGCGGTTTTGAACCGACCGGGACGACGCCACCTGTTCTGCGATAGCGAGCAATACGGTCTGCCTCTGGCCGCAGGCCGCCGTCACGCACGGGAAAGAACCCGCCCGTTCAGAAACTAAACCGGGTCGGCCCGACAGCAGCGGCTTGGATGCCGTCCCTCGCCATCGGGCCGGAGATCATCAGGCGGCCGGGCCGCGATTGGTCAGTGCGTCGCGGATTTCCATCAGCAGGTCCTTTTCGGTCGGTCCTGCCGGCGCTTCGGGCGCGGCCTCTTCTTTCTTGGCGGCGGCTTCCTTGACCCGGTTCACCATCTTGACCAGCATGAACACGACCCAGGCGATGATCAGGAAGTTGATGACCGCCATCAGGAAGGCGCCGTAGGCAAAGACCGAAGCGCCGGTTTCGCGCGCCGCCTCGAGGCTGGCACCCGCCGGGACCTCGCCTGACAGAACGGCGTAATTGTTGGTGAAATCGACGCCCCCGGTGAACAGGCCGATGATCGGGTTGATCAGATCGCCCACCAGCGACGTGACGATCGCGGTAAAGGCGGCACCGATGATGATGCCCACGGCCATGTCCATGACATTGCCCTTGGCGATGAAATCCTTGAACTCGTTAATCATGTTGTCTCCTCGCATAGATATGACATCCGACGCGACCAATGGCCTGCGCCATGGTAGCGTTAACTCCATATCATCGGCATCTCCACCGCCAAATGCAACGATGTCTGGCCAGATGGTCGCGAGATTCGGATCGGCGGGAAAACATATGGCTGATATGTCACAATTGGTCTCTCGGGCGCGGAAAACCCGACCCGACAGCACCAGCACGCCCTGCCCGTGGGAAATTGCGCAATCTCAACGCCGGCCCCGAAGCCTGTCAGACAGGTTCGGGGCCGGGTCGGGGTCTGGCGGGATCAGTCCGCCTCGTCCATCGTGGTCGCGTTCAGCTGGGCATACCGCTCAGCGCCGATCTTGGCGTGCAGGTCCAGCTGGGTTTCGAGGAAATCGATATGCCCTTCTTCATCGGCCATAAGCTCTTCGAACAGGGCCATGGTCACATAGTCGCCGGCGGCATGACAGGCATCGCGGGCTTCCTTGTAGAGCGCGCGGGCCTCTTCCTCGGCGGCCAGGTCGCATTCCAGCGTTTCCTTGGGCGACTGCCCGGTCCGGATCGGGTCGAGCTTTTGCAGGTTGGGATGGCCTTCGAGCATCAGGATCCGCTCGATCAGCTTGTCCGCGTGCTCCATCTCCTCGATGGATTCCTCGCGGCTCTTCTTGGCCATGCGGCCGAGCCCCCAGTCGTCCTGGAGCCGATAGTGCAACCAGTACTGGCTGACCGCGGTCAGTTCGCTACGCAGCGCCTTGTTCAGATACTCGATGACCTTTGGATCGCCCTTCATGTCCGCTGTCTCCTCGTTGTTCGGAAACATGGTCGCGGAGATTCAGTGGCACTTCAAGGTTTGAGTTGCCGCGCATCGTGCTGAGGAAGAGCGGCATGCAGCCGCCGCAATCGGCGGATTTTCCCAGGGCGTGATAAATCTTGCCCGGGCTGATGATCGTGTCGGGGTCGGAGGCGCGCATCCAGTCGATGGCGTCGTGGATCTCATTGTCCGATATGTTCATGCAATGACAGACGATCACGGGTCGATCCTGAGCGGAAATCTCATACCCGATAATATTAGTCGGATTATTTGCGGCAGACCAGCAGAACTTTACCAATAATATCAGGTATTCACCCGCGGCCCTTTCAAAAAAACACGGGGACGCAGAACACTGCGCCCCCTGCCCCGATCCAGACGCGACAAGATCACCGACCGCGCCGAATCAGCCGCCTCCGGTTCGCCCGAGGGAAATCGCGCGCAGGAGGTCGATCCGGGCCGCTACTGGAACACGGCACCGGGGTTGTCGAGACTGTCCGAGCCTTCGAATTCGATATTCTCCAGCCCGAGCGCGGCAACGATCCGCTCGATGGTCTTGGCCTGGTCGATCAGGCCGTTGACGCCGCCCATGACCAGCGCCTCGCCCTTCTCGCTGCCCTGCTCCAGCATCTGGTCATAGGCAAAGCCGCCTTCCGCCGCCTCCTTGATCGCGCCGAGCGCCGCCATGGTGGTGTCCAGCTTGCCGATCATCTCGTCGTTCAGCGCCGGATCAGCGGCGGCCACGAGATCGGACAGGGACGCGCCGCCGACATCCGATCCGTCGATGCGGGTATAGCGCCCGAGATAGACGTTCCGGACCCCCTGGCCATCGTAATAGTGGCTGTTGTGGGTGTTGTCCGAGAAACAGTCATGTTCCTCCTCGGGGTCGTTCAGCATCAGGCCCAGCCGCATCCGTTCACCCGCCTGTTCCCCGTAGGACAGCGACCCCATGCCGGTCAGCATGGCCACGATGCCCTTGTCTTCGTCGGCGGTGATCGTGGCCCGGCCCTCGCCGCCCTCGGCCCATTGCGCGGCCATCCATTCCAGATCACTGAGCAGCAGGTCGGTCGCGGCGACAAGGTAATCCGCGCGGCGGTCGCAATTGCCGCCGGTGCAGGCATCGCCGGTGGCAAAATCGGTGGCCGGACGGGCGCCCGCGCCGGGGCCGTGCCCGTTCAGGTCCTGCCCCCAGAGCAGGAATTCGACGGCGTGATACCCGGTGGCCACATTGGCCTCGATCCCGTCCGCCTCGTGCAGGGTTTCGGACAGCAGTTCCGGGGTGATCTCGGTCGCGTCGATCTCCTCGCCGGCCAGCGTGAATCTCGGGTTCGCGATCACGTTGAGAACGGCGAATTCGTTTTCATCCGACGGCCCGCCATAGGACCCGTCGACATAGTCGATCAGCCCCTCGTCCAGCGGCCAGGCGTTCACCTTGCCCTCCCAGTCATCGACGATGGCATTGCCGAACCGGAACACCTCGGTCTGCTGATACGGCACCCGCGCGGCCAGCCATGCCTCTTTCGCCGCCGCAAGCGTGTCCTCGGTCGGGTCGGCGACAAGGGCGTTCACCGCCGCCTGCAACGCCTTTGCGGTGGTGACGCTGTCCTGGTAGCCCGCCGCCGCGATATCGGCATAGGTGTTCAGAACCTCGGCCCTGGTTCCGGCCATGGCGGCACTGCCCAGCCCCAGTATGGTGGTTGCGAGGAGGACGTGTTTCATGTCGGGGTTCCTTTCGGTGTCAGTCGTATGGGTTGCTGGCGCGGCACGGGCCTGCCGGGCGGGTTGGTCATTTGGTCAGGATCAGCTTGGCCGACCGGGTGATGCGCAGCATGTAATCGGCGTCACCCAGGCGAATGCGGGCCAGCTGGCCGCCCTCGGTCAGGTCTTTGGCCTGCCAGCAGGGAACGGCCGCGCCTGTGGCATCGGCGGGCGGTTCGGATGCCCCCTCATCCGCGCCTACCGGTTCCTCCGCCCGTCCGCGATCCGGTCCAGCAGCGCTTCCAGGTTCCAGTCCTGCGGCCATTGGTGGTCTCCGGTTACATCGCCAAGGGTCAGCCTGTCCGGCTCGGGCGGACGAAAGTCAGATCGCGGTTCCGTCGGGTCCGGGTGTTCGGGCTCGGTCAACATCATGATCACGCCAGTTTTATCCCCCCTTTAGCTGACTTGTTCAGTCAGGATTGTCAATCCGAGTTTTTCTATAAGAAATGAGAACCGGCAGGCCATATGGCTGCCGGGGCAGAGAGCGCAGGCCACGACGAACGCCATCGGCGTTCAGAATTCGCGCACCCGCACGAGGTGATTGTCAAAGGCCAGTCCCGGCACCTGGCGGACGGGCTGGCCAGTTAGCGCCACGGACCCGTCCCCGCCGGTGGTCGCGAACCCGGAGCGGGCCTCGGCAACCCCGCAGACATCGGACCGGCGCAGAATTTCCAGCAGGTTCAGCGACCGCGCGTCGAAAGTCGCAAACAGGTTGCCGCGGGGCGAGGTCAGCGCGACGCGATCGCCCGCGCGCGAAAAGGCGATGCTGCCCGCATAGCCCTGCATGTCCCGCCACAGCCCGGTTTCGGCCCGGAACAGGGACAACGCCCCGCCCCGCCGGTGCAGCCCGCCCAACGGCACCCCGTCATGGGTGTCATCCTGCCACTGCATCGCAAACGCGACCTGGCCATCACGGCGCACCGACAGGTGGCGGATCGAGTTGCGGCGCAGCGGCCGGTCCGGTTCGGCCAGGTCCAGCAGGTTGCCGTTGAAATCGAGATAGGACAGGTTCGGCGCCATGGTCGGGATGTTGAGCTTGGCCCGGCCGCTGTCGGGATGGGTTTCGATGCCGCCATTGGCCAGCACCAGGGTTTCGCCATCCGGCAACAGGGCGATGTCATGCGGCCCGACCCCGCCCGAGCCGAATTCGGCCATGCGGGCATATCCCGCCGCCACGTCCCAGACGCCCACGACACCGCGCGCGTTCTCATGGTCGTTCTCGGTCGTGAACAGCCGGGTGCCGTCGGGGGAAAACACCCCGTGCCCATAGAAATGGCGCCCCCCGGGCGCGGTGAGCTGGTGCGCAACCTGCCCGGTCCGGCAATCGATCACCAGTGCAAACATGCCGGGACGGCGGGCAAAGGCCACCGCCTGCGGCCGTGCCGGATGCGCCGCCGCCGCATGTCCGCGCGACGGCATCGGCAGGCGGAACACCTCATCGAGCGTTTCCGACAGGCCGACCAGGACATAGTCGCCACCGGCGCTGCGGGCCGCGCTGAGATAGGCGGGCGATCCGGCCTCGGCCCAGCCGGATCGCGGCACCAGGCCCGCAGCCAGCAGTCCCGCCAGGAATCCTCGCCGATGGGTCACGGTCAGTCTCCGTCCAGTGAATTGAACCCCGCCGCCACCCCCAGGATCGGGCCAAGCTCGGTGGTGACGAGATCGCGGATGTCGTTCACCAATTGCTGCAGGGCCTCGATCCGCAACCGGCCCTGCGGGTCGGCCACGCCCGCCAGCGAGGGGTCGGCCAGGGCGTCAACCTGGCGCAGCGCGTGCGCATAGGCCTGGTCCAGTCGGTCCGCCAGATCCGGGGCACCTGCCGCCAGGATCAGCGCAAGGTCGCGGGTCGCTTCCAGAGACAGCCAGACCTGCCGCAGCGACCGCCCCGACCGGTACAGTTCCGCCCGGTTCGGGCGCGGCCGGTCAAAGCCGCCCAGCGGACGGCCCAAACGCGCATCCGCGGTGAATTGCAACCCGGTGGACAGGGCCTTGAACAGCTCCTGCGCCGCTTCGGTGTCGCTGCGATAGCGGCGGCCCTCGCCCGGTTCGGTGAGGTCGGCAGCATATCCCCCGCGCCACGCCCCGGCGATGGCCACCGCATTCGCGGCAACGTCCCGCGCGATGGCCCGGACCAGCAGGCACCGGGCCGCGGCGCTGCCGGTGGTCATGGTGGGTTCGTCGAACAACAGGAATTCGAGCGCATAGAGCCCGCGCGCGGCGATCGAAACCTGCCGGAACGCGTCGGCGTCCTCCAGCAGGGCCGCATCCCCCGACAACAGCCCGGCGAGCGCCTTGGGCGTCTTGCCGCGGCTGTCGGGCCAGAACGCGATGGCAAAGGCACGATCCTCGTCCTCGGTCGGGCCGAACCGCAGGTGGCTCATGCGCGTCCAGTCGTCGACCGTGGCGTGGAACGCCGCGCGCAGGCGGTCCGGTCCCGCGCCGCACCCGGCCCGCGCGGTATCATCCAGGCGGCCCGCACCCTGTTCAAAGGCGGACACCGCAGGCAGGACGTGATCGGATACGGCCAGCGCAACCGTATCGCTCAGGGCTGTTTCGGCAGCGGCCGGTCCGCACAGGCACAGCGTCGCGGCGAAAATCGTGAAACGACACCGCATCAGAGGCTCTCCAGAAAGGCAATCAGCGCCTGACGGTCGGCGGCGGACATGGCGACAACGGCATCGCGCGCGGCCTGCGCCTCGCCGCCATGCCACAGGATCGCCTCGAGCAGGCTGCGCGCCCGACCGTCATGCAGGAAATAGCTATGGCCGCTGACCTGCCGGGTCAGCCCGATCCCCCATAGCGGCGGCGTGCGCCATTCGCGGCCATCGGCGACCGCCTCGGGGCGGTTGTCGGCCAGCCCCTCGCCCATGTCATGCAGCAGCATGTCGGTATAGGGCCAGATCAACTGAAAACTCTGCTCGGGCCGGTCTTCGAGCCGGTGGGTCACAAATTTGGGCCGGTGACAGGATGTGCAGGCGGTGTCATAGAAGACCTGCTTGCCCCGCAGCACCTGCGGATCCGCGACCCTGCGGCGGGCCGGAACGCCCAGGTTGCGGCTGTAATGGGTCACGAGATCCATGCCGGTCCCGTCGATCTCGTCGACCCGGGCATCGCCGTCCCCGTGCGGGGCATCGCGGCAGGCTGGCTGACCGGCGGTGCAATCGCCCCACGGGGCGGGAAAGAGCGGGCTGGAAATGCCGATATCCCTCGCAAATGCGGCAGCGGATTGTTCGCGGATGGTCGGCATCCCGGCCTTGTGGCCGAACCGGCCCAGCATCGGCCGGTCGAATTCGCGCGACCAGACGATGTTGGGCCGCCCCGAGATGCCGTCGCCATCGGCATCGTCGGGATCGGCCCATGCGAGGATGTCCGCGGCCGGCACCGCCTCGAGCAGGCCCAGTCCGATCATCTGCGGCGCGACGCGCGGGCTGAACATGGTATCGTTGCCGAACGCGCCATGGCCCGGCTCGGCGGCCGTATATGTGGGCGCGCGCAGGATCGCCGTTTCCCCTTCCGAAAGCTCCACGACCCTGTCGAGATAGTCGATGACCAGCCGGTATTCGGCGGCCAGCCCGGCCAGGGTGAAATCCTGCAACTGCCCGCCATAGACCGGGTGCGGCTGCGTGGCGTGATACCCCGGAATGTCCGGCGCATCGCCGCCCGGCACCGAAACGCGCAGGAACATCGACACCGGGCTGTCCCCTTCATGTTCGGGCGGATGGCCGCGCCCGTCCTTGACGTGGCAGCGCTGGCAGGACCGGGCATTGAACAGTGGTCCGAGCCCGTCGCTGGCCCGGGTCGAGGACGGAGAGGACACCCAGAGCTTGCGGAAGAGCCCGTTGCCGACCTTGAAATCCAGTTCGCGCGCAAGCTCCATATTGGCCGACGGCTGCGAAAAGGCGTCGCGGTTGCGCCGCACCCGCACCGTCGCGGCCCCGGCGCTCATCTCCTCGAAGGGCTCGGCGGCGGCAAATCCGGTGGCCGGCGCGGTGACCGCCTCGATCCGCGCGGTTTCCGCATCGGTGCGCGGCACGATGCGCAGATGCGGGTCATCGGGCTGCCCCGCCAGCGCCACGCCGGTTCCGGCACAGGCCAGCCCCGCCACCGCGCAGCGGGTCAGGATCCGGCCGAGGGCAATTGGCGGGCTGGGAAACATATCCGGGTCATCAGTCGCTGCCTGCATCCAGGGGAAACTGAGCGTTTTCGTCAGAATGTCAATGTGGCGAAATCGACCGTGTGTTCAGGCCGCGTGTCCGGGACCGGTGGCGAACCGATGGATCGCCGGCAAGGGCCGTCAGGCCGGGTCGGCCGTATCGCGCGGCGCTACCGGATAAGTTGACCGGGCCAGAATCGCGCCCGTTTCGTCCACCGTCAGGCGCAAGGCGCGCGCGCCATAGCGGAATGTCAGCCGCCAGCGGCCTTCGTCCTCGCCCTGCCCGGTCTCGCTGATCGTGGTGATCGCGCCTTCGCGCATCAGGGTCCGGACCTTCGACGCCGGAATGCCAAAGGCCTCGGCGACGATCCCGGCATCCACCACAAAGCCGTCATCCTGTTTTTCGACCGCGTTCATTCGGTCTGGCGCCAATAGTCATTCGCCGCGGCAACGGTGGCGAAATGGGTGGCGACCACATGGCTGACGGCGATCAGCGCCTCGGCATCCTCGGCATATTCAGGCCGCAGACGGTCACGGATATCGGCGTCGGGCTGGGTCGCCTTGACCGCCACGCGCGACAGCTTGATGGCCAGTTCATAACCCTCTTCCGGGGTGGCGGTGATCAATGTCGGCAGCCAGCTTGTCATGAGATGTTCCTTTCGTATTCAATGGGGTATTGCATCGCCTTGCCCACCCGCCTTGCCCACCTGTGCGGTCAGGCGGCCGCGCGGGCGGGCAAGGCGATGTCCGCGAGTGTGGACAGGTTCAGATCTTCCAGAAACCGATGCTCGGCCCGGCGCAGCCGCGATTTCAGCCGACAGCACCCGTCGATGGTGCAGGCATTGCCGTCAGCGCCGAAACACTCGACCAGGACCTGGCCCTGTTCGAGCAGCCGCACCACGTCGCCCAGCCGGATCTCGGCGGGCGGGTGCCGCAGGGTCGCGCCCCCGCCCCCGCCGCGCCGGGTTTCGACGATGCCGCCACGGGCCAGCTGCTGCATGATCTTGGTCAAGTGATTCCGCGACAACCCGAATTCCTGCGCCAGATCGGCGGTCGAAAACGCCTGTCCCGGCGCGCTGGCCATCCGCATCAGCATGCGCAGCCCGTAATCGGTAAAGGATGTCAGACGCATGGCGCACCCTTCAATCTGCATTTACAATACCTATTAACAGGCGTAGCCTCATCTGCAAACCCCAAAACGCCGGAGTGACCCATGTCCTCAGTCGATTCCCCAGTCGCTTACCCGGTCGATCCCGACCTCGTTTCGGTGCGCCCCCAGATGACCGCCACGCTGATGGCGCAGACCGGTCTCGACGACGAGATCCTCACCCTGCTGGTGCATCGCTTCTATGCCAAGGTGCGCGCCGACCCGGTGCTGGGCCCGATCTTTGATGCGCGGATCGACGACTGGGAGCCCCATCTCGAACGCATGTCGGCCTTCTGGTCTTCGGTGGCGCTGATGACCGGGCGCTATCGCGGCGCCCCGGTGCCCGCTCATGCCAGCCTGCCGGTCAACTGGTCCGACTTTGAACGCTGGCTGGTGCTGTTCCGGGAAACCGCCCGCGAAACCTGCACGCCCGAAGGGGCGGATCATTTGATCGAACGGGCAGAGCGGATCGCGCGGTCTCTGCATATGGCGGTCGAGGATGCGAAACCCCGCTCGGTTCCGTCGCTGCTCTGACCGGCGAAGCTGTCCCCCATGAACCCCGGCCCGCCCCACCCGACCAAAGACATCCGCGTCAAGCGGATCTATCGGGCCGCCCGCGTCTCGGACGGGCGGCGGATCCTGGTCGATCGCATCTGGCCGCGCGGAATGGCAAAGCATCGCGCGCGCCTGCATTCCTGGGAGCGCGACATCGCCCCGAGCGACGATCTGCGGACATGGTTTCACGCCCATCCCGACCGCTGGGACGATTTCGCGGCACGCTATGGCGCCGAACTCGACCAGCATCGCGACAAGCTGCGGGAGATCGCGGACCATGCGCGGGAGGGCATCGTGACGCTGCTCTATGCCTCCAAGGACGAGGACCACAACAACGCGGTCGTCCTGCGCCGCTATCTGTGCCAGCTTCTGGACCAGGATGAGAAAGGCGACCGATGAGCGACCCCTTCAAGAGCTTTCGCTGCCAGGGCGGGTTTTCGTCACCGCCCTGCTATGCGGCAGAGATTGCCCCCGACTATTTCGATCCGCTGGCCGTCGATGCGCAACAGGCCAGTGATGTGGCCCGGTGGCGCAAGGCCGAACGGGCGCGGCTGCGGGCGGCGCGGATGGCCCTGTCGGTTGCCGAACGCAACGCGATCGGCGCGGCGCTAGCCGGACACCTGCGCGGGCTGTTGCGCGACCGGTTCGTTGGCGCGCGCGGGATGGTGTTGTCCGCCTACTGGCCGATCAAGGGCGAACCCGATCTGCGCCCGCTGATGGCCGAACTGCACGCCGCCGGCGTGGTGATCGCGCTGCCGATCGTCGAGACAAAGGCCGCCCCGCTGGTGTTCCGGCGCTGGACGCCCGACACGCGGATGGTGCGCGGCGACTGGAACATACCCGTGCCGCCGCCCGATGCGCCGGCCATCACCCCCCAGATCACGCTGGCCCCGCTGGTCGGATGGACGCGGGACGGCTATCGGCTCGGCTATGGCGGGGGGTATTTCGACCGGACGCTGGCGGCGCTGTCGCCCCGGCCCCACAGCATCGGCATCGGCTTTGACATGGCGGTGCTGCCCACGATCTATCCGCAACCGCATGACATCCCGCTCGACCATATCCTGACCGAGACGGGCGAACAAACCGGTGAGAACCCCGGCTGACGCGGGACGGCGTGGATTTTCAGGCCGCGCAACCGCATGCGAAATCCGAACGCCCGTGGCATCGATTCCCGATTGATTACAATGCCTTGCGGGGATCTGCTGGTGCCGCATGAGGGACTTGAACCCCCGACCCATCGCTTACGAAGCGATTGCTCTACCAACTGAGCTAATGCGGCATCGGCGGAGGTCCGTTTAAACGCTCGGCCTGACCCACGCAAGAGCCCAAATCGACCTGCGCCCGGCCTGTTCGATCCGGGCCGGTCAGCGTTCGGCCTTCTTTTCCCAGCGCCCCGATGCCTCGGACCAGTATTGCGCCGCCGCGCCGGCCCCGGTCAGCGCCGACCACTGGGCGCGGGCGCGGTCCAGCGCCGCCGGGTC
The DNA here is from genome assembly GCF_003008555.2 of Pukyongiella litopenaei. Taxonomy (NCBI): domain Bacteria; kingdom Pseudomonadati; phylum Pseudomonadota; class Alphaproteobacteria; order Rhodobacterales; family Paracoccaceae; genus Pukyongiella; species Pukyongiella litopenaei. The sequence goes on from NZ_CP027665.1 coordinate 3,845,583, forward strand.
GTTGCCGTCGAACAGCACGCAGGCCCGATCCAGCGCGGCCACCTCATCGGCGCCGATCCCGGCCCCGTCGATGCACATGACACACTGCGCCCCGTTCGCGGCCGCGCCCGTGGTCAGCAGCACCGGCTGGTCGGCATCATGGGGCCCGCCGGCCAGGCCGTGGGCGGGGAACTGGTCCTCGGGGCCCAGCCACAGCTGGTCGTCGAGCCAGGCCAGCCGGTCCGCGTTCACCCCGCGCACCGCCACCCGCCAGCCGGCGGTGCGGGCCTTGCCCAGCAGCATCGGCAGGGTCCGCTCGAGCGGCTGCCGGGTCAGGTGATAGAAGTAGACCGCGCCCATCCCGTGTTGTCCTTCAGTCTTCGGTGGGCCAGGGATCGTAGTCGCCAAAGGTCCAGATATGCCCTTCGGGGTCGCGAATGGTGAAACTGGAGCCGCCGTAATCCTGATCCCGCATCGGCATCACGATCTCGGCGCCGCCGGAAACCGCGCGATCCCGCGCCGCCGCGACATCATCGACCACCGCGTAGATGGTTGTGGTTTCGCCGCCCGCCTGCGCCGGGTCCACCATGAAACGGTCGAATTCCCCGTCCCCATGGGGGCCGAACATCATCATGCCCCGGCCCAGGGCGATCTGCGCGTGAACGATCGCCCCGGCATCGTCGCGATAGACCGAATGGGCATGCAGCCCCAGCACGCCGGTGATGAAGGACAGCGCCGCCTCGCAATCGTGATAGCGCGTCGCGGGAATCAACATCGTCCAGTCTCCCTCTGGTCCCGGTCCAGCATATCACATCCCGGTTTCGAACCGGTCCTGAATCAGCCGGTTGAGCGCCGCGACACCCCAGCCGGTTGCGCCCTTGGGCGCGAAATCGGTGTCGTTGCCGACCGATGCGACCCCGGCGATGTCGAGGTGAATCCACGGCGTTCCATCCTTGATGAACCGCTGCAGGAACTGCGCGGCGGTGATCGAACCCGCGGGGCGCCCGCCCACGTTCTTCATGTCCGCGATGCGCGATTTCAACGCCTTGTCATAGGCCTTGCCCAGCGGCATCCGCCACGCGCCCTCGCCCTCGGCGGCGGCGGCCTTGAGAAAGGCGTTGCACAGGCTGTCATCGTTGGAGAACACGCCCGCGTTTTCATGTCCGAGCCCGATCACGATGGCACCGGTCAGCGTGGCCAGATCAATCACCCCGGCGGGGTCGAACCGGTCCTGCGCGTACCAGAGCACATCGGCCAGCACCAGGCGCCCCTCGGCATCGGTGTTGATGATCTCGACCGTGTCGCCCTTCATCGAATGCACCACGTCGCCGGGCCGTGTCGCGTTGCCGGACGGCATGTTTTCGACCAGCCCGATCAGGCCGACAACATTGGCCCGGGCCTTGCGCAGCGCCAGCGCGCGCATGGTGCCGGTGACGACGCCGGCCCCGCCCATGTCCATGGTCATCTCCTCCATGCCCGCCGCCGGTTTCAGCGAAATGCCGCCGGTGTCGAATACGACCCCCTTGCCGACGAGCGCCAGCGGCGCGTCACCGTCCCGGCCGCCCTTCCACTGCATCACCACGACCTTGGTCGGGCTTTCGGAACCCTGCCCCACGCTCAGCAGGGTGCGCATGCCCAGTTCCTGCAGCCTGTCCTCGTCCAGCACCTCGACCTCGAGGCCAAGACCGCGCAATTCCTCGGCCCGCGCGGCAAACTCGGTGGTGGTCAGCACGTTGGCCGGCTCGTTGACCAGGTCGCGGGTCATGTGCGCGCCCTCGGCCACCGCGAGCAGCGGCGCGGCGGCCTCGTCCGCGGCATCGGGGCTGTTGTGCTGGATCACGATCCCGGCGGGCGTCCGTCCGGCGCCGCTTTCCTCGCCCGTCTTGTGCGCGTCGAACCGATAGTCGCGCAGTGCCAGCCCGAGTGCCAGTTCGGCGACCCTGCGATGGCTGGCCGCGAACAGCACGAGCGGCTTGTCGCCCTTCCGGGCGGCCAGTTTGGCGCCGCCGCGGCGGGCATCCAGATCGGTCGCGTTCGGAGCCAGCAGCAGCACGTCCAGCGCCTCGGCCCGCAGGCCCGCGGGCCAGGCCAGCGAAATCACGTCGCCCGGCTTGGCCTTGGCGAACCCGTCGCTGTCCACCAGCCGCGCCAGGGCGCCCCGGGTCAGCCGATTGGCCCGCCGCGCCGCCGGGTTCATCCGCCCGTCGGGCGCCAGCAGCACGGCCACCCGGCCCTCGGCCTCGGCCATCGAATCGAGATCGGTTTCGACAAAGCGGATCGGGGTGGGACGGGTCATGACGGGCTCCGGTTCTGATGACGTTTTCAGATGGGTAACGCGCACCGGCGGGCTTGACCAGATGGCAGCCTCGGCCAGATTGCAGTTTTCCCGCCTCCGCGATTGCTCTAATGTCGCCGGGAAATTGGGCAGGTCCGGGAGAACGCATTGTCACGCTACGACAGATATGTGCTGTCGCAGTTGCTGCTGTTTTTCGGTTTCTCGGCGCTGATTCTGGTGTCGGTGTTCTGGATCAACCGCGCGGTGGTCCTGTTCGACCGGCTGATCGGCGACGGGCAATCGGCGCTGGTGTTCTTTGAGTTCACCGCGCTGATCCTGCCCAACCTGATCCGCATGGTGCTGCCGATGGCGGCCTTTGCCGCCGCCGTATGGGTCACCAACCGGCTGAATTCAGAGAGCGAACTGACGGTGATGCAGGCCACCGGCTCCAGCCCCTGGCGGCTGGCGCGCCCGGCGCTGGCCTTCGGGCTGATCACCGCGCTGATGATGAGCATCCTCACCCATGTCCTGATGCCCGCGTCGATCAAGCAGCTGGCGGTGCGCGAGGCCGAAATGGCCCGCAACGTCACCGCGCGGCTGCTGACCGAAGGCGATTTCCTGCACCCCACGGCGGGCGTGACCTTCTATATCCGGGAAATCGACCCGGACGGCACCCTGCGCGACGTGTTCCTGTCCGACCGGCGCGACGAGACCCGCGAAACCACCTATACGGCGGCCGAGGCCTACCTGGTGCGCGACGGCGACCGCGGCAACCTGATCATGGTCAACGGCATGGCGCAGCGGCTGGACGCGGACACCAACAGTCTGTCCACCACGGTGTTTACCGATTTTTCCTATGACATCAGCGCCCTGATCAAGGAACGCGACAAGGGCAGCCGCAACATCCGCGAGATCCCCACCCTCGAGCTCATCCGGGACCGCGCCGGCATCGCGAAGACCGAGAATTACAGCGAAGGCCAGCTCGCCGAGGAGCTGCACCTGCGCTTTGCCCGTGCGCTGGTCTGTATCGCGGTGGCGCTGATCGGGTATTCGACGCTGATGCTGGGCAGCTATTCGCGGTTCGGCGTCTGGCGGCAGGTGCTGGCGGCCTTCGTGCTGCTGATCCTGCTCGAGGTCATGCGCGGGGTGGTGTCCGAACCGGTGCTGAAAAACCCCGCCATGTGGCCGATCATCTACCTGCCCACCGTGACCGGGCTCGCCGTCGCGGCATTGTTCATGCAGGTCGCGTCACGGCCCGTTTCCGCCCTGGTCCCGTGGCGCCGCACCGCTCGCCGCGACCGGTCCGGCCGAGGTGAACCGGCATGATCCTCGATCGCTATTTTGCCCGGCGGTTCCTGCAGTCGTTCCTGATGATCGGCGCGATCTTCCTGTCGCTGATCCTGCTGATCGACCTGATCGAACAGCTGCGCCGGTTCGAGGAGGTCGACGTGACCTTTGCCCAACTGGTGCAGCTGACCCTGCTGAACGCCCCGGCGGCGCTGGACGAGATCCTGCCGCTGATGATGATCCTGTCCACCGTCGTGCTGTTCGTCGGGCTGGCCCGCAGCAGCGAACTGGTGGTGACGCGGGCCACCGGGCGGTCGGGCATCCGGGCGCTCGCCGCGCCGGTGGCGGTGGCCACGCTGGTGGGGCTGCTTGCGGCCAGCACGCTGAACCCGATCGTGGCCGCCACGTCGAAATACTACCAGCAGCTGTCGGACACCTATCGCACCGGCGGCGTGTCGACCCTGTCGCTGTCCGGCGAAGGGCTCTGGCTGCGCCAGGGCGGCGCGCAGGGCCAGTCGGTGATCCATGCCACCGGCTATTCGGGGTCCGGCAACCGGCCCACGCTCATTCACGTCACGGTGCTGTCCTACGCCCCGCAGGGATCGCCGGTGCGCCGGATCGAGGCCGCGACCGCCCGCTACATGGGCGATCACTGGCTGTTGCGGGACGCAAAGGTCTGGCCGCTGGTGGCGGGGATGAACCCCGAGACCAATTCGGCGCGGCATGAGCAGCTCGAGATCCCGACGACGCTGACCGAGGAACGCATCCGCGACAGCCTGGGCCGGCCCTCGGGCATCTCGATCTACGCCCTGCCCGACATGATCCGCCAGCTTCGCGAGGCCGGGTTCTCGACCACCAGGCACGAGGTGCTCTACCAGGTGCAGCTGGCCCGCCCGCTGTTCCTGGTGGCGATGGTTCTGGTCGGCGCGGCCTTTACCATGCGGCACGCGAGGTTCGGCGGCACCGGCATCGCGGTGCTGATGGCGGTGCTTCTCGGGTTCGGCCTGTATTTCATCCGGAACTTTGCGCAGATCCTCGGCGAGAACGACCAGCTGCCGGTGCTGCTGGCGGCCTGGGCGCCGCCGCTGGCCTCGGTGATGCTGACCATCGGCCTGCTGCTGCACGCGGAGGACGGATGATGCGCCGCTGGATCGCCGCCATCGCGATACTGCTGGGGACCGGCCTGTCCGCCGCCGCGCAGGAGGCCGACACCGCGACCGCGCAGGAGGCCGACACCGCGCCCGCGCCGTCCTCGCTGGTGGCGGATCGTGTCTTCATCACCCCCGACCGCACGCTGGTGGCCGAGGGCAACGTGGAGGCGTTCCAGGGCGATACCCGCATCAGCGCCCGCCGCATCACCTTCGACCGGGACAACGACAAACTGTCGATCGAAGGCCCGGTGCGTATCGACCAGGGCGGCCGCATCACCGTGCTGGCCACCGGCGCCGAATTGGATACCGGGTTGCAGAACGGGCTGATCAGCGGCGCGCGGGTGGTGATGGACCAGCAGTTGCAGCTTGCCGCCCTGCAGATGACCCGTGTCGGCGGCCGCTATTCGCAACTGTTCAAGACCGCCGTGACCTCGTGCCGGGTCTGCGCGGACGGGCGCCCGCCGCTCTGGCAGATCCGCGCCCGCAAGATCATCCACGACCAGCAGGAACGGCAACTGTATTTCGAGGATGCGCAGTTCCGGGTTCTCGACATACCCGTGTTCTATTTTCCGCGGTTCCGCCTGCCGGACCCGACGCTGGATCGGGCGCGCGGCTTTCTGGTGCCGTCGGTGCGGACGACCTCGGAACTCGGGCCGGGGGTGAAGATCCCCTATTTCTTTCCGATCGGGCCGCATCGCGATCTGACCGTGGAACCCTACCTGTCGCCCAAGACGCGCACATTGGGCTTTCGCTATCGGCAGGCCTATCGCGCCGGTCGCCTGAACATCGAGGGGGCCTATACCCGCGACGACCTGATGCCCGGAGAGCATCGCGGATACCTGTTCAGCGATGGCTGGTTCAACCTGCCCCGCGACTTCCGGCTCACCTTCGACATCGAGGCGGTGTCGGATGACAGCTATGTCAACGACTACGGTCTTCCCGATGTCGATCGCCTGCGCAGCGAAATCAGGCTGGAACGCATCAAGCGCGACGATTTCTTTCACATCGGGTTGATCCATTTCGAATCGCTGCGCGACTCGGACAACGAGGAAACCCTACCCAGCTTTGTCGCTGACGCGGCCTGGGAAAAACGGTTCCATCCGGGTGGCATCGGTGGTGAGCTGCGGACCGGCCTGCTGTTCCACACCCACCACCGCCGGTCCGACGAGGACGTGATCGGCCGCGACGTGCAACGCGCCACCGCCGATTTCAGCTGGCGCCGCAACTGGGTGTTCGGCAACGGGTTGCGCGCGGATTGGCTGATGGGCGTTTCCGCCGACCTGTTCCGCATCCACCAGGACAGCACCTATCCGGGCGACATCCTGCGCACCTCGCCGCGCGCGGCGCTGAAACTGGCCTATCCGATGATGCGCACCACCGCGACCGGAGCGACCCACCTGATCGAACCGGTGGTCCAGGTCGGCTGGACCGACCTGCATGGCGGCAATGTGCCGGTTGACGAAAGCCGGTTCGTCGAGTTCGACCGCGGCAACCTGCTGTCGCTGTCGCGGTTTCCCGCCCCCGACCAGCGTGAACACAGGCCGACATTCGTTTACGGCGTGAATTGGTCGCGCTATGCCCCGGGAGGCTGGCAGGCATCGGCCACGCTGGGCCAGGTGTTCCGGACCACCGCCAATCCGGGTTTCTCGGTGTCCTCCGGCCTGTCCGGCACCTCGTCGGACCTGCTGGTGGCCGGGCAGATCCTCACCGATCAGGGGCTGGCGCTTACAGGGCGCACCTTGCTCGACGGCGATCTCGGCATCAACAAGGCCGAGATCCGCGGCGACTGGTTCGGGGACCGGCTCGGCCTGTCCAGCACCTATCTCTGGCTCGGGGCCGACAGTATCGAAGGGCGCAGCAAGGCCCAGTCGGAATTCTGGTTCGACGGCGAATACCTGATCCATTCGCAATGGACCGCGCGGGCGCATCTGCGCTATGACATCACCGACAACCTGGCCACGCGGGCCGGGTTCGGCGTGGTCTATCGCAACGAATGCGTGACCGTCGATGTTTCGGTACAGCGGCGTTATACCTCGTCAACAAGTGTTGTGCCGACAACGGATTTCGGCTTTACCATCGCGCTGAACGGTTTCTCGATCGACGGCAACGAAGACAGATACAGGCGCAAATGCAGTTGACCATTCCTTACCCGACCTGCGGCTGGCTGGCCCGCGGCACCCGCGCTTTCGCGATCGCGGCGATCCTGGCCGGAACCGGTATTGGCCCGGCGATGGCGCAGGGGCTGTTTTCGCCCGCGATCAGGGTCAACGAAACCGTCGTCACCCAGTTCGAACTGGACCAGCGCACCCGGCTGATGAGCCTGCTGCGCGCGCCCGGCGATCCGGCCAGGCTAGCGCGCGAGGCGCTGATCGACGACCGCCTGAAACAGCAGGCGGTCAAGGAGGCGGGGATCTCTGTCACCCCCGAGGACGTGCAACTCGGCATCGAGGAATTCGCGGGCCGGACGGAACTCTCTGCCGACGAGTTTCTCAAGGCGCTTGCCGCCGGCGGGGTGCAGGCCGAAACCATGCGCGATTTCACCGAGGTCAGCCTGGCCTGGCGCAACCTGATCCAGGAACGGTTCCTGGCCAAGGCGCGTCCCACCGCCGCCGAAATCGACCGCGCCCTGGGCCAGACGCAGGGCGGCGGGGTGCAGGTGCTGCTCTCCGAGATCATCATCCCGGTGACGCCGCAGACGGTCGAACGGGCCGAGGCGCTCGCCGAGGAACTGTCGCGGATCACCAGCCAGGCCGATTTCGCCGCCGCCGCCGAACGCTATTCCGCAGCGCAGACCCGCACCAATGGCGGGCGGATGGACTGGCTGTCGCTGGGCCGGTTGCCTGCGGGGCTGCAGCCGGTGCTGCTCGAGCTTGCCCCGGGCGAGGTCACCGACCCGATCGCTCTGCCCGACGCGGTCGCGCTGTTCCAGATGCGCGGCATTCGTGAAACCGCGCCGGCACGCCCCAGCTATTCGGCGATCGACTACGCCACCTATCTGATCCCCGGCGGCCGCACGCCCGACGCACTGGCCCGCGCCGGCGACATCATCGCGCGGGTGGACCGCTGCGACGATCTCTACGGGATCAACAAGGACCTGCCGCCGGAACTGCTCGAACGTCACGAACTGCCGCCGGGCAAGATCCCGCGTGACGTTGCGCTCGAACTGGCCAAGCTCGACAATGGCGAGATCTCGACCGCGCTCACCCGGTCGAACGGCCAGACGCTGATGCTGGTCATGATGTGCAACCGCACCGCCGCGCTGAACGAGGAAGCCACGCGCGAACAGGTCGCCAACGCGCTCACCCAGCAACGGCTGTCCGCCTTTTCGGACAGCTATCTCGAACAGTTGCGGGCGGATGCGCTGATCGTCGAAGAATGACCGCCGCCGCGCGTGCCCCCGGCCCGGTCGCGCTCAGTTGCGGCGATCCGGCGGGGATCGGCCCCGAACTTGCCGCCAAAGCCTGGGACAGGCTGCGCGACAGCTGCCCCTTCATCTGGATCGGCGACCCGGCCCACCTGCCCCAAGGCACGCCCGTGGCCGAACTGTCGGACCCGTCCGATGCGGCCGCGGCCTGCTCCGGGGCCCTGCCGGTCCTGCCGTTGCGCTTCCCCGCGCCGGTCCGGCCCGGCATCCCGGACAGCGCGAACGCCCCGATGGTCGTCGCCGCGATCGAACGGGCGGTGGACCTGGTCCGGACCGGCGCCGCCGCTGCGCTCTGCACCGCGCCGATCTCGAAAAAGGTGCTGATCGACGGGGCGGATTTCGCCTATCCCGGCCACACCGAATTCCTGGCGGCGCTCGCTCGCGTGGACCGGGTGGTGATGATGCTGGCCAGCGACCGGCTGCGGGTGGTGCCCGCCACGATCCACATCGCCCTGTCCGAGGTGCCGTGCGCGCTGACCCCCGACCTGCTGCGTGCCACGATCGAGATCACCGAACGCGATCTGCGCAACCGGTTTGGCATCGCCCGGCCACGGCTGGCCGTCGCCGGTCTGAACCCGCATGCGGGCGAAGGCGGCGCGATGGGGCACGAGGAACTGGACTGGATCGCTCCGCTGATTGACCGGATGCGCGGCGACGGCCATGACCTCACCGGCCCTCACCCCGCCGACACCCTGTTTCACGCCGCCGCCCGCGCCCACTATGATGCCGCCATCGCGATGTATCACGACCAGGCGCTGATCCCGATCAAGACGCTGGATTTCGACACCGGCGTGAATGTGACACTGGGCCTGCCCTTCGTGCGCACATCCCCCGATCATGGCACCGGGTTCGATATCGCCGGCCAGGGCACCGCCCGCCCCGACAGCCTGATCGCTGCGCTGGAAATGGCACGGGACCTGGCAGCACCGTGACCCGCGCCTCCTTCATCTTGCCGGAAAAACTCCCGCCGGAGGCACGAAAACCGTTGCGCAACGGCGCGGCCCGCACCCCGGTGGCCCGGACATGAGCGCCATCGACACCCTGCCGCCCCTGCGCGAGGTGATCGCCACACACGGGCTGTCGGCGCGCAAGGCGCTGGGGCAGAATTTCCTGCTCGATCTCAACCTCACCGCCAAGATCGCACGGCAGGCGGGCGACCTGAGCGGCAGCGACGTGCTCGAGATCGGCCCCGGCCCCGGCGGGCTGACCCGGGGCCTGCTGGCCTCCGGCGCGCGCAGGGTGCTGGCGGTGGAAAAGGACACCCGCTGCCTGCCCGCGCTGGCCGAGATCGCCGCCGCCTATCCCGGCCGGCTCGAGGTGATCAACGGTGACGCGCTGCAGGTCGATCCGCTGGCCCATCTCACCCCGCCGGTGCGGGTGGTCGCCAACCTGCCCTATAATGTGGGAACCGAGTTGCTGGTGCGCTGGCTGACCCCAGCCGACTGGCCGCCCTTCTGGTCCAGCCTGACCCTGATGTTCCAGCGCGAGGTGGCCGAGCGGATCGTCGCCGCGCCCGGCTCCAAGACCTATGGCCGGCTGGCCGTTCTGGCCCAGTGGCGGGCCGAGGCGCGGATCGTGATGTCGCTGCCGCCGGGGGCGTTCACCCCCCCGCCCAAGGTATCATCGGCGGTGGTGCAGCTGACCGCCCTGCCCGCGCCACGCTACCCGGCCGATCCGGCGATCCTGTCGCGCGTCGTCGCGGCGGCGTTCAACCAGCGTCGCAAGATGCTGCGCGCCGCGTTGAAGGGGCTGGCCCCGGACATCGCCAGCACGCTCGAAGCGGCCGGGATCGACCCGACGCAACGGGCCGAACAGGTGTCGCTGGACCGGTTCTGCGCCCTGGCCCGCGCAATCGCGCCGGCAGGCTGACCGCTACTCTGCGGCCTCGGGCGACGGACCGTCGGCTTCGGAGGCCGGTTCCGCCTTGCCGTTGCCATTACCGTCGCCATTGCCGTCGGCCTTGGCCTTCGGCTTGCGGGGCCGGCTGGTCCGCCGCGCCGGTTTGCGCGGCGCATCCTCGGGAGTTTCCACCAGCCCGCTGGTATCGCTGTCATCCCCGCCCGCGACCTCGAACACATCGGATTGCGCGGGTTCGGCCTGTTCCGCCGCGGCCCGCTGCGCGGCCTCGCGTTCCTGACGCTCGGCGCGCTCGGCCCGTTCGCGGTCGCGCTCGGCCTGGCGTTCGCGGTTCTGCCGCTCCTGTTCTTCGCGGCGGGCGTCCTGCTCGCGCTGCGCCTCGCTCAGCAGGCGCAGGTAATGCTCGGCATGCTGCTGGAAATTCTCGGTCGCGACGCGGTCATTGGCCAGCTGCGCGTCACGGGCCAACTGGTTGTACTTGTCGATGATCTGCTGCGGCGTGCCGCGCACCTTGCCCTCGGGTCCGGAGCTGTCGAAAACCCGGTTGATGACGTTGCCGCCCGAAGGCCGGTTGCGGTTGGATTTCGACCGCGAGCGTGATTTGGATGATCTCATATCGCTTTAAGCATTTGTTTCAGTGTCGTTGCCACCCGTGTTGCGCATCCTGCGCCTGCCATCCAGAGACTGACATTTCGGCTTGGCGTCACATGGGAAGATCGAAGGATCCGTCACCGTCGCGACAAGTTCGAGTAAGCACGTCCTGCCGCCGCAGACAAGTGTTTCCCGGCGCTTTGTCGCGAAAATCTGGCCGCGCGCGCGATTTTTCCCACCGGATCAGCCGAAAACCGCCCGCGCCGCGACCACCCGGTCACGGCCGTCGAGATCCTGCAGCACCGCGACCGAGGCCAGCCCGGCCCCGGCGAACATGGCCGAAACCGCCTCGGCCTGGGTCGGGCCGATTTCGACCAGGAGCCGGCCACCGGGTGCCAGGTGCCGCCCCGCGCCCGCGGCGATCGCGCGATAGGCGCCCAGCCCGTCGCCGCCATCGGTCAGCGCCATTTCCGGTTCGTGCCGGCGCACCTCGGGGTCGAGCCGCCCCATCTCGTCCGCGGCGATATAGGGCGGGTTCGACACGATCAGGTCGAACCGGCCGGTCACGGCACCGAACCAGTCCGACCGGCGAATATCGGCGCGCGGCGCGACCCGGTGCAACACCGCGTTGGCGCTGGCCTGCAGGCAGGCGGCATCGCTCAGGTCGACCCCCAGCCCGGTGGCCTGCGCCATTTCCGCGAGCAGCGTCACCAGGATGCACCCCGACCCGACGCCGAGATCCAGCACCCGCGCGAATGGCTCGGCCAGCGCCGCCTCGATCAGGGTCTCGGTTTCGGGGCGCGGGTCCAGCACGTCGGAGGACACCTTGAACCGGCGGCCATAGAAATCCCGTTCGCCGACCAGATGCGACACCGGCACCCGCACCGCGCGCAGGGCCACCAGCTGCTCATAGCGTTCGGCGATCTCGGGTGTCAGCGCCTCGGGCGCGATCAGGGTCACCCGGGCGGCGTCGATGCGGGCGGCATGGGCCAGCAGCACGCGGGCATCGCGGGCGGGATCGCCGACCCCGGCGGCCCGCAGGCGCGCGGCGGCGGCGGCCATGGCCTGCGCGGCGGTCTGTGGGCCGTTCGCCACCGCGCCCTCAGCCGCCCAGTTCGGCCAGGCGCCGGGCCTGGTCGTCGGCGATGAGCGCGTCGATCACCTCGTCCAGATCGCCCTGCATCACCTGGTCGAGCTTGTAGAGCGTCAGGTTGATGCGGTGATCGGTCATGCGGCCCTGCGGGAAATTGTAGGTGCGCACCCGTTCCGACCGGTCGCCCGAGCCGACCTGCGCCGCCCGGTCGGCGGATCGTTCGCTGTCGACGCGCTGGCGTTCGAGATCATAAAGCCGGGTCTTCATCACCTGCATCGCGATCTCGCGGTTGCGGTGCTGGGATTTCTCGGAGCTGGTCACCACGATCCCGGTGGGCAGGTGGGTGATGCGCACCGCCGAATCGGTGGTGTTCACATGCTGCCCGCCCGCGCCCGAGCTGCGCATCGTGTCGATGCGCAGATCGCCCGCGTCGATCTGGATATCCACGTCCTCGGCCTCGGGCAGCACGGCAACGGTGGCGGCCGATGTATGGATCCGGCCGCCGCTTTCGGTCGTCGGCACCCGCTGGACCCGATGCACGCCGGATTCGAATTTCAGCCGCGCGAACACGCCGTCGCCCCTGATATGGGCGACCACCTCCTTGATCCCGCCCAGTTCGGTCGCCTGTTCCTCGATGATCTCGAACCGCCAGCCGCGCGCCTCGGCATGGCGCTGATACATGCGCAGCAGATCGGCGGCGAACAGCGCGGCCTCGTCACCGCCCGTTCCGGGCCTGATCTCGAGGATCGCGGGGCGGCTGTCGGCCTCGTCCCGCGGCAGCAGCGCCAGTTGCAGCGCGGCCTCGGCCTGCGGGATCGCCGCGCGCAGGGCGGGGATTTCCTCTTCGGCCAGTTCGCGCATGTCGGGATCGTCCAGCAGCGCCTCGGCCTCGGACAGGTCGCTGAGCAGCGCGCGCCAGGCGGCGATCTGTTCCACCACCGGCCTGAGCTCGGAATATTCGCGCGCAAGCGCCGCGATGTCGCTGCCCGAAGCCTCGGCCATCGCCGCTTCGAGATAGCCGAACCGCTGGGTGATCTGTTCAAGGCGTTCTTCGGGAACCATTGGGGCGGTGTGAAAGATCGCACGGCTTTGGTCAAGGGCCGGAACGTGTTAGGATGCCGCCATGATCCGCGTCCTGAGCACAGTTTGCCTGATCGCCGCCCCGATGACCGGCCCCGTTTTGGCCGATGTCATCGGTCCGGGCGGCAAGCTGCGCGATTGCTATTGCACCGACAGCCAGGGGGCGCGGGTCGAGCTGGGTGAAACCATCTGCCTGCAGGTCGATGGGCGCATGTTCATGGCCCAGTGCCAGATGTCGCTCAACGTGCCGATGTGGCGCGAGATTCGCCAGGGCTGCCTGTCGTCACGGCTGGAACACCTGCAGCCAGGTCTCGACCCGTTCCCGGTTCACCCCAAGATCTGAACTGCCGAACCGCGACCGCCCCCAGACCAGCAGCCGGTCGCCGCGCTGTTCGGCGGTCACATAGTCGGGAAAACCGATGACCGGCGTGCGCGTGACCCAGGTGATGCGCCCGTCTTTCACCGAACCGGCCATCGGCTTGGTGCGCGGCATCCCGGCAACGGCCCCGGCCAGCCGCGCCAGCCCGTCGGGTCCGGTTTCCAGCACCCGGATCGAGCCGTTGCGGAAATCGCGGTTGGTGTCATCGGGGATCTCGACATGCCACCGCATCGGATCGCTGGGCGCAAGCCGAACATAGCCTATGGCCACCGCGGCCGCGGCCAGCAACACCCACAATACCAGTATGACCCGTCTCATGTCCCTTCCCGGCCGGCGCGTGCCTCCCCCGGCCCTGTCCGTCCTCAAACCCGGCACCTCTGCCGCCCTTCCGGCACCCTAGCATGCCCGGCCGCGAACGCTGGCGCGACCTATTTGCGCACCCGCCGTCGGTCAGGTCCCGCGCCGCGCCGCGCCCAGCAGGCAGAGAATTTCTGTCGCCACATGCGCCCCGGCGATGGCGGTCGCGCCAGTGGTGTCAAAGGGCGGCGACACCTCGACCACGTCGCCGCCGCGCAGGTCGATCCCGGCGATGTCGCGCAGCATGATCGACGCCTGCGCGCTGGTCAGCCCGCCCCAGACCGGGGTGCCGGTGCCCGGCGCATAGGCCGGGTCCAGCCCGTCGATGTCGAATGTCAGATAGACCGGGTGATCGCCCAGGATCTCGCGGATCCTGCGCGCGGTGGCGGCAGGGCCGTTCTCATGCACCGCGCGGGCGTCGATGATGTTCACCCCCAGCGTATCGGCATTGCTGGTGCGGATCCCCACCTGCACCGACCGCGCCGGGTCCACCAGCCCCGATTTCACCGCCTTGTAGAACATGGTGCCGTGGTCGATCCGGTCCATGTCGTCATCGGCCCAGGTGTCGGTATGGGCATCGAATTGCAGCAGCGACATGGGCCCGAACCGCTCGGCAAAGGCGCGCAGGATCGGGAAGCTGATGTAATGATCCCCACCCAGCGACACCGGCGCCACGCCCGCGTCGAGGATACCGCCGATATGCGCGGTCAGCCGCGCGGGAAAGGACGGGATATCGGCATAGTCATAGGCCAGATCGCCATAATCGACGATCGCAAACTCGCTGAGCAGGTCGAAAGGCCACCCATAGGGCGGATCGGGCGCCTGCAAGCTGCTGGCCTCGCGGATCGCGCGTGGCCCCAGCCGCGTGCCGGGCCGGTTGGTCACCGCCTGGTCGAACGGAATTCCGGTGACGGCGAAATCGGCGCCGCTCAGATCCTTGGTATAGCGCCGGCGCAGGAAGGACAGCGCGCCGCCGAACGTGCCCTCGAAGCTGGGCCCGCGCAGATCATCGCGCGTAAAGGCGTGATCGACCTCGTTCTTTGCATCCTCCAGCGCCATCGCCTGTGTCCCGCCTATGCCCCCGCCAACGGCTGCGCCCGCTCGACCAGCCGCGCAAAGAACGATGCACCGACCGGGGCGATCTCGTCGTTGAAATCGTATTTCGGATGGTGCAGCCCGGCGGTGTCGCCCTGCCCGATGAACAGGTAGGCGCCGGGCCGCGCCCGGAGCATGTAGGAGAAATCCTCGGCCCCCATCTCGCGCCCGGCATCGGCAACCACGCGGCTTTCGCCCGCCACCTCGGCGGCGACCGCGGCGGCGAAACCGGCGCGGTCCGGGTCGTTGACCGTGGCGGGATAGCCCACGACGTAATCCAGCCGCGCCCCGACGCCGTAGCTGGCGGCCTGCCCGTCGACGATTTCCTGCAACCGGCGCATCACCATCTGCTGCACCCGCGGATCGAAGGTCCGGATCGTGCCGTTGATATAGGCGGTGTCGGGGATCACGTTGTCGACCGTGCCCGCGTGGATCTGCGTGACCGAAACCACCAGATCGTCCAGCGCATAGTGATTGCGGCTGACGATGGTCTGGATCGCCTGCGCCATGCCGCAGGCGGCGATCACCGGGTCGCGGGTTTCATGCGGCATCGCGCCATGTCCGCCGACACCCTGGATATGCACCTCGAACGTATCCACCGCCGCCATGATCGGCCCCGGCGTGGTATAGAACGCACCGGCCTCGACCCCCGGCGCGTTGTGCAGCGCATAGACCTGGTCGATCCCGAACCGGTCCATGATGCCTTCCTCGACCATGACATTGCCCCCGGCGCCGTTTTCCTCGGCGGGCTGAAAGATCAGCGCGACCTTGCCGGCGAAATTGCGGGTCTCGGCCAGGTAACGCGCCGCGCCCAGCAGCATCGTGGTATGGCCATCATGGCCGCAGGCATGCATTTTCCCCACGTTTTCCGACACATAACCGACACCGGTTTCCTCGGTGATCGGCAGCGCGTCCATATCGGCGCGCAACCCGATGACCGGCCCGGGACCGCGCCCTTCGACGATGGCCACGAGACCGGTCTGCGCGATGCCTTCATGCAGCTCGTCAACGCCGAACTCGCGCAGCCTGTCGGCGACGAAACCCGCCGTTCGCGGCAGGTCGAATTCGAGCTCGGGCATCCGGTGCAACTGCTGGCGCCAGCCCTTCATGTCGGCCGCGAACTCGGCGATTCGGTTGATCACGGGCATGGGGTGGACTCCTGCGGCACACTCGGGAATGGATGCATCTGACACCGGATGAAAGGCCACCGCAATGCCCAACGACGCGCTCATCCACGATCCCGAGGCCGGAATCGAACGCCTGCTGGAAATCATGCGCCGGCTGCGCGCGCCCGAAACCGGCTGCCCCTGGGATATCGAGCAGGATTTCGCCACCATCGCCCCCTACACAATCGAAGAGGCCTATGAGGTGGCCGACGCGATCGACCGCGAAGCCTGGGACGAGCTGCGCGGCGAACTGGGCGACCTGCTGTTCCAGTCGGTGTTCCATGCGCAGATGGCCGCCGAGGCCGGGCATTTCACCTTTCAGGACGTGGTGCGCGGCATGTCCGACAAGATGGTGGCCCGCCATCCGCATGTGTTCGGCGATGAAAGCCGCGACAAGTCCGCCGACCAGCAGACCCGCGATTGGGAAGAAATCAAGGCCGCCGAACGCAGCGAGAAGGCGCAGAAAGGCGCGCTCGACGGGGTGGCCGCGAACCTGCCGGCGCTGCTGCGGGCCTACAAGCTGCAGAAACGCGCCGCGCGGGTGGGGTTCGACTGGCCTGCCACCGACGAGGTGATCGCAAAGATCGCCGAAGAAGCCGCCGAGCTGGCCGAGGCGAAAGGCAATGCCGACCCGGACCACCTGGAAGAGGAATTCGGCGACCTGCTGTTCGTGATCGCCAATCTCGCCCGGCACCTGGGGATCGAACCCGAGGCCGCGCTGCGCCGTGCCAATGCCAAGTTCATCCGCCGATTCGAGGGGGTCGAGGCGCGGCTGGCCGATGCCGGCAAGCGCCCCGAAGACAGCGATCTGGCCGAGATGGATGCGCTGTGGGACGCGGTGAAACGTGCCGAACGCGCGGGCTGAAGCGCTGGACTTCCCGCCGCCCGCCTGCGAGGGTCCGCGCGACCGGCGGAGAGGGCAATGACACGGCGCAAGATCATCATCGACACCGATCCGGGACAGGACGACGCCGTCGCGATCCTGATGGCGCTGGCCAGTCCCGACGATATCGACCTGCTGGGCATCACCGCCGTGGCCGGGAACGTGCCGCTGCCGCTGACCGCGAAAAACGCGCGGATGGTCTGCGAACTGGCGGGCCGGACCGATATTGCGGTTTTTGCCGGCTGCGACGCGCCCCTGACGCGGAAACTGGTTACCGCCGAGCATGTGCATGGCAAGACCGGGCTCGATGGTCCCGCCCTGCCCGATCCGGTCATGCCGATGGCGCCGGGTCATGCGGTCGATTTCATCATCGACACGCTGCGCGCTCACGATCCCGGCACGGTGACGCTCTGCCCGCTGGGACCGCTGACCAATATCGCCACCGCGTTCCGGCGCGCGCCGGATATCGTGCCGCGCGTGCAGGAAATCGTGCTGATGGGCGGCGCCTATTTCGAGGTGGGCAACATCACGCCCGCCGCCGAGTTCAACATTTACGTTGACCCGGAAGCCGCTGATATCGTGTTCAAATCGGGCGCTCCTATTGTGGTTATGCCGCTCGACGTAACCCACAAGGTGCTGGTCACCCGACCGCGCAACGACGCCTTTCGCGCATTGGGAACGAAGGTCGGCACCGCCGTCGCCGAGATGACCGATTTCTTCGAACGGTTCGATCGCGAGAAATACGGCAGCGACGGCGCGCCGCTGCACGACCCCTGCGTCACCGCCTACCTGATCCGGCCCGACCTGTTTTCCGGGCGGCATGTCAATGTCGAGATCGAGACCGGGTCGGATCTGACGCTGGGCATGACCGTGGCCGACTGGTGGGGTGTGACCGACCGCCCCCCCAACGCAACCTTCATCGGCGATGTGGACGCGGACGGGTTCTTTGCGCTGCTGACCGAGAGGCTGTCCCGGCTATGAGCGCATCGCTGCATCTGGCCGGACCCGGCGATCTGGACCGCCTGACCGGGTTCGTTGCCGCCTTTCACGACGAAATGGGCATCAGACAGGATGCCGCCACCCGCCAGGACGCGCTGGCGCCGCTGCTTGACGGGTCGCCCTATGGCGCGGCCTACCTGATCGGACCGGCGCGCTCGCCGATCGGCTATGTGATCGTGACCTTCGGCTGGTCGGTCGAGTTCGGCGGCATGGACGGGTTCGTCGACGAAATCTGGCTGCGGCCGGCCGTGCGCCGCCGTGGCATCGCCACCGAGGTGCTGTCGGAACTGCCCAAGGCGCTGGCCGGGGCCGGCGTCAAGGCGTTGCATCTCGAGGTTGACCGCGACGACGAAGCCGCCCAGCGGATCTACCTGCGGGCGGGGTTCCGCCCGAGGGAACGCTACATGCTGATGAGCCGCGTGTTCTGAGCGGCCGGGCGCGGGCGCGACAGCCCCGCGCCCCGGCTGAATCTCAGCCCCTGAGGATCGACCGGCCCGCGTAGATCGCGGTTTCGCCCAGCGATTCCTCGATACGGATCAACTGGTTGTATTTTGCCAGCCGATCGGACCGCGCCAGCGACCCGGTCTTGATCTGCCCGCAATTGGTGGCCACCGCGAGATCGGCGATGGTTGCATCCTCGGTTTCGCCGGACCGGTGCGACATCACGTTGGTGAACCCGGCGCGATGGGCCATGTCCACGGCCCGCAGCGTTTCGGTTAGCGACCCGATCTGGTTCACCTTGACCAGCATCGAGTTGGCACAGCCCTTTGCGATGCCCTCGGCCAGCCGCGCCGGGTTGGTCACGAACAGGTCGTCGCCAACCAGTTGCACCTTGTCCCCCAGCAGGTCGGTCAGCGCCTTCCAGCCGTCCCAGTCGTCTTCACCCATCCCGTCCTCGATCGAGATGATCGGGTAATCGGCAACCAGCGCCGCCAGGTAGGCCGCGTTTTCCTCCGAGCTCAGGGTTTTTCCTTCCCCGGCAAGGACATATTTACCGTCCTTGTAGTATTCGGTCGCCGCGCAATCGAGCGCCAGATGGATGTCGTCGCCCGGCTTGTAGCCCGCGGTCTCGATCGACTTGAGGATGAAATCCAGCGCCTCGCGGGTCGAGGCGATGTTCGGGGCAAAGCCGCCCTCGTCGCCGACACCGGTGGCCAGCCCCGCCGCCGAGAGTTCCTTTTTCAGCGTGTGGAACACTTCGGCACCCATGCGCACCGCGTCGCGGATATTGTCCGCGGCGACCGGCATGATCATGAATTCCTGGATGTCGATCGGGTTGTCGGCATGTTCGCCGCCATTGATGATGTTCATCATCGGCACCGGCAGCACCCGTGCCGAGGTTCCGCCGACATAGCGATAGAGCGGCTGGGTCGTGAAATCCGCCGCCGCCTTGGCCACCGCCAGCGATACGCCCAGGATCGCATTGGCGCCGAGCCGCCCCTTGTTGGCGGTGCCGTCCAGTTCGATCATCGCCTCGTCGATGGCGACCTGCTCGGTGGCGTCATGGCCCAGCAATTCTTCGGCGATCTCGCCATTGACCGCCGCGACCGCCTCGAGGACGCCCTTGCCCAGATAACGGGCGGCATCGCCGTCGCGCCGTTCCACGGCTTCATGGGCGCCGGTCGAGGCCCCCGACGGCACGGCGGCACGGCCCATGGTGCCGTCTTCGAGGATCACGTCCACCTCTACGGTCGGGTTGCCCCGGCTGTCGAGGATCTCGCGGGCGTGGATGTCGATGATGGTGCTCATATCATGGGTCCCTGCTGGTCACGAAACATAGATTCGCCCGCGTCATAACGGGCGCGAAGGCGCGGGGAAAGGGGCTGGCGCGCGGAGCGCGCCAGTTTGCGTTCCCGCAAGACCGTGTAGATGCCCGATCCGACGATGATCGCCGAGCCGATCAGCATCGGCCCGTCCAGGCGTTCCGCAAAGATCGCCACGCCGATCACCATCGCGAAGATCAGCCGCGAATACCTGAACGGGGTGACGAAGGACACCTCGCCTATCCGCATCGCCGCGACGATGGCGTAATAGGCCAGCGCCCCGACACCGACGGCGCAGACGATGAATCCCAGTTCGCGCGGGCGCGGCGCATGGAACGGCACATCGCTGAACGCGGCCAGCACCAGCGCGGTCGGGACCAGCGACAGGAAGGCCAGGAAACTGAGCTGGAAGGACGAGGTCGCCGGCGGCACCGACCGGGTCGCCAGGTCGCGCCCGGCCAGCGCCAGCGTTGCCAGCACCGCCCAGAGCGTGAGGATGTTGAACCCGTCGGTTCCGGGACGGATCACCAGCAGCACGCCGAGGAAACCGACGATGACCGCCGACCACCGCCGCCAGCCAACCGGTTCGCGCAGGAACACCGCCGCCCCCAGCGTCACCACCAGCGGCGTGGCCTGCAGCACAGCCGAGGCCTGCGACAACGGGATCAGGGCCAGCGCCGTCACGAAGCCGAGCGTCCCGATCATCTCGCCCAGGTTGCGCAGCAGGACCGGCCGCGCAAGGAACGCGCGGGACCAGAGCGACTGGCGTTTCAGCAGCGTGACCGTGGCAAAGATCATCGCCCCGCCCGAGCCGATGAACAGCATGATCTGCCACGGCGGCATCGAGCCTGCCATCAGCTTGATGAACATGTCCTCGACGGCAAAGCCGAACATGGCGAGGGTCATGAGGGCGGCACCGCGCAGGTTGTCCATCGGGGCGACTCCGGCAAAGGGGTATCTCGCTGCCATGACCGAAATCCCGGACACCCGCAAGCATGCCGGTGGCCGAATTGCCCTTTGACCATCGCGGTGCTACGCAACCGGCATGCACGCAACGCCGCCCTCCTGGGTCGTGACCCTTCGCACGCTGGCGCTCGGCGCCGGAGGGGCGGTGCTGGCCTGGGTGCTGGGCCTGCCGGTGCCGATTCTGATCGGCCCGGCGCTGGCGGTGAGCCTCGCGGCGCTGGCGGGCGTGCAGGCCGCCCTGTCCGACCGACTGCGCGACGGCTGTTTCGTGGTCATGGGGCTGGGCATCGGCGCCGGGTTCGACCCCAATGCAACGGCGGCCATCCTGAGCTGGCCGCTGGCCTTCGCCGCCCTCGCCGCCGGCCTGCTGGCGACGATGAGCCTGTGCCGCGCGGTGCTGACACGGGGCTTCGGGTTCGATCCGACCAGCGCCCTGCTGGCCTCGGCGCCCGGTCACCTGAGTTTCGTCCTCGGCCTGGCAGCCGATACCGGCGGCGATGTCGGGCGGGTCGCGGTGGTGCAGACCATCCGGTTGCTGGCGCTGACGGTCACGGTGCCCTTCGTGGCGCTGGCGATGGGGATCGACATGCGCGGCGCGGTGATCGAGTTCGGCCCGCCGATGGTGCCGTGGCACCTGGTCCTGCTGATACCGGCGGGCATCCTGGCCGGGCTGGCCTGCACCCGGCTGCGCCTGCCCGCACCGATGCTGCTGGGCGCGATGGGCGTGTCCGCGGCAACCCATGCCACCTCGCTCACGCCCGGCGCGGTGCCGTCCGGGCTGATGATGCCGACCTTTGCCGTGCTCGGCACCCTGATCGGCACGCGGTTTTCGGGCATGTCGCTGGCGCAGTTCCGCGCGGCCCTGGCCGCCGGGCTGATCACCACCGCGATCGCCGTGGCGGTCGCGGCGCTGATCGCGCTGCCGGTGGCGGCGGTTCTGTCGATGCCCGCCGCGCAGGTGCTGGCGGCCTTTTCGCCGGGCGGGCTGGAAACCATGGTGGCGCTCGGTGCGGCCATGGGCGCCAGCCCGGGCTTTGTCGCCGCCTGCCATTTCGTGCGGCTGATGATCCTGTCGCTGCTGATCCCGCTGTCGCTGCGCCGGGTGCGGGCGAACGCCTAGCCGGCGCCGTCCGGCTTGCGCGGCACCCCGTAGAGTTCGAGCCGGTGTCCGCGCAGCTCATAGCCCAGCTTGGCGGCGATCTTTTCCTGCAGCGCCTCGATCTCGGGATCGACGAATTCGATCACCTCGCCCGAATTCATGTCGATCAGGTGATCGTGATGGTCGCGCTCGGCGTCTTCATAGCGCGCGCGCCCGTCGCCGAACTCCAGCCGTTCCAGGATCCCGGCTTCCTCGAACAGCTTCACCGTGCGATAGACCGTGGCGATCGAGATACCCGCATCCAGCGCCGAGGCGCGGGCATAGAGTTCTTCGACATCCGGGTGGTCGTCGCTGTCCTGAAGAACCCGCGCGATCACCCGGCGCTGGCCGGTCATGCGCAGGCCCTTGGCCTCGCAGCGGGCGATGATCGACTCTGACATGGAACCCCCGAAACAGCTCTGGATTCCGGGTTTAGCCGGTTCCCGTTTCCGGGGCCACCGGGTTCTGACCGCTTTCGGCTGTTGACTTTCGCCCCGGCAACGCCCATGTGGCCCCTCAAGGCAACGTCCGCTGCCGCGTGAGCAGGACACAGAACCAAGATGGAGCGGGATACATCCCGCAGGCCACCGGGACGCTGCCCGATTGATCCCAAAATCACGCGTGGGGCCAAACGCCAGACCGGTTCGTCGTTGGCACGAGGCCACCGAACCCGAGGGATGGCGCCCCACCGACGCCGCGCATCCGCGGCAAAACCCGGCCCCACAGCCGTGCGGGCCCGAAAGGATATGACTTGAGCGATTTCGACATGATGGGCCTGCCGGCGGCGCTGGTGCAGCGGCTGGCCGACATGGGCATAACCCAACCGACCCCGATCCAGAAACAGGCGATCCCGCACGCGCTGAACGGGCGCGACGTGATGGGGCTGGCGCAGACCGGCACCGGCAAGACCGCGGCCTTCGGCCTGCCGCTGGTCACGCGGATGCTGGGCTACGGGCGCAAGCCCGACCGCTACACCGTGCGCGGGCTGGTGCTGGCGCCCACCCGCGAACTGGCCGGGCAGATCGTCCAGACCCTGCGCGCGATGGCCGAGGACACGCCGCTGAAGGTCGGCATGGTCGTCGGCGGCCAGTCGATCAACGCCCAGATGAAACGGCTGGAACGCGGCACCGACCTGCTGGTGGCGACGCCGGGGCGGCTGCTCGACCTGCTGGACCGGAACGCGCTGACGCTGGAAAGCTGCGATTTCCTGGTGCTGGACGAAGCCGACCAGATGCTCGATCTCGGGTTCATCCACGCGCTGCGCAAGATCGCCGGGCTGCTGCCGGAGGATCGCCAGACGATGCTGTTCTCGGCCACGATGTCGAAACAGATGAACGAGATCGCCCAGAGCTATCTGAACCGGCCCGTCCGGGTCGAGGTCTCGCCGCCGGGCAAAGCCGCCGACAAGGTGACGCAGGCGGTGCATTTCATCGCCAAGGCGGAAAAGACCAACCTGCTGATCGAGCTTCTGGACGCGCACCGGGACGAACGCGCCCTGGTGTTCGGCCGGACCAAGCACGGATCGGAAAAACTGATGCGGGTGCTGGAAAAGGCCGGGTTTGCCGCCGGGTCGATCCACGGCAACAAGAGCCAGGGCCAGCGCGACCGCGCCATCGCCGCCTTCAAGGCCGGCGAGATCAAGGTGCTGGTGGCCACCGACGTGGCCGCGCGGGGGCTGGACATCCCGGACGTGAAACACGTCTACAACTATGACCTGCCCAACGTGCCCGACAATTATGTGCACCGCATCGGGCGCACCGCGCGCGCCGGCAAGGACGGCGCCGCGATCGCGTTCTGCGCGCCCGACGAGATGGGCGAACTGAAGGCGATCCAGAAGGTGATGGGCCTGTCGATCCCGGTGGCCTCGGGCCGCCCCTGGGAACCGGTCGAGGATCCCGCAGCGCCCAAGCGGCGCGGTGGCGGGCGCCGGGGCCCCGGTGGGAAACCCGGTGGCAACCCCGGCGGCAAATCCGGTGCCGCACCCGGCGGCCAGCGCCGCCGGCGGCGCGGCCCGCCGCGCGGCAAGCGGGGCGGCGCTCAGGGGGGCGGTGGCGGCCGGAGCTCGGCCGCCTGATCCCGGTCTCAGCCGTAAAGCGGCTGCACCCCCATCTGCAGGTGCAGGGTGTTGACCATCTGCTGGTTCAGCCCCAGCGCACGCGCCAGGTCATCGAGATAATCCGCCTCGCCCTGCCGGTCGAGGCGGATCGCCATCAGCGACATGGAATAGACCTGGGCGGCCAGCGGCGCGGGCGTCGCGGCGGCCAGCGCCTCGACATCGACCGGCGCGGCGAGCTGCGCCCGGATAAACGCGATATCCTCGGCATCGGCATCGTCGCCGAGGGTCTCCATGATCTTCTGCTGTTCGGCCTTGTCGATTTCGCCGTCGCTCTTCGCGGCCTGGATCATCGCGCGCAGCATCAGCCCGGCCGCTTCCTCGGCCTGCGGCGCCGCCTGCGCCGTCTTGAACTGGTCGATCATCTGCGCCGTGCCCGTGCCGCCCGCGGCGGCGGCCCCGCCGAGCGCGGCCAGCACCCCGGCCAGCCCCGGCCCGGCCTCGGGTTGCGAGGACAGCAGGCCGCCCTTCGCGGCGCTGTCCGGAGCCCCGCCGAGGATCGCCGACAGGTCGAACCCGCTCTGCTTGGCCATCGCGGCGATGTTTTTCTGCATGTCGGCCAGACCGCCGGCCCCGCCGCCGGTCAGCTGCCCCAGCATGTCCTGAACGCTGGCCATGCCCGCGCCGCCGCCCAGAGATGACATCATGTCCTGGACCTGCCCCATGCCCGGCGCGGGTTTCGCCCTGGCCTTGCCCGGCGCGACCCGTGCGCCGCCCATCATCCCCTTGCCGCCGGTCAGGTGATCGACCCCGCGCGCGGCCGCGTATCCGATGGCCAGCTTGGCCAGAGTTCCCATCATGCTCATGTCTTGGCTCCCAATCCCGTTTACCGGGATCAAGAGTGACGGTTTTGCGCGGCAAGGAAAGGGGAAACTGAGAGCACGGGGATCACGCGGCGGTGATGGTCAGGTCGGCCCAGACCGGCAGATGATCGGATGCGATATGCGCCGGGCGGGCGCCGTGCACCCCGTGATCGCGCGCGGCAAGCCCCGGTCCCAGCGCGATCCGGTCCAGCGGCCCGACCGGTCGCGGTGACGGAAAGCTCGGCAATGGCGGCAGGAACCGCATGCCCGGCGCGCAGCTGTCCAGCACCGGCTGGCGCGACCATTCGTTGAAATCCCCGGCCCAGACCGTCGGCATCCGTGGCAGGGCCCGGGTTTCGTCATGCAGGTGGATCAGCTGCTGCCGCCGGTAATGGCCGACCAGTCCCAGATGCATGCCGATCACCCGCAACGGCCCCGCGCCGGTCACGAACTCGGCCCGCACCGCCCCGCGCGGCTCCAGCCCCGGCAGCGGCATGTGGCCCATGCCGGTCATCCGCAGGTCGTCGCCCCGCCAGATGACCGCGTTGCCGTGCCAGCCCAGCGACCCGGCGCCGCCGAGATCCGCCACTTGCCACCCCGCCTCTTCCAGCACGAAATGCGGCAGCGCGGCGGGCCGGGGCGGCAACCGTTTGTCGGCCTCCTGCAGCACGACGATCTCGGCCCCCAGACCGTCCAGAACCTGGAGGATACGCCGCGGCAGGCGGCGCATGTCCAGCCCCACGCATTTCTGGATGTTGTAGCTGGCCAGCCTGATGGTGCGGTCGCGTCGCGTCATCCGTCCTTTCTGCGCAACGCGCGGAATTTGCGCAAGTCGCGACGGGACGGAACGATTGACAGCGCCGGCAACTGCACACCCGATACGCAAATGGAGGAGAAACGTGCAATCGACGGCCCCGGCGCCGCCGCGCTGAGCGCATTCGCGCTGATCCTGGCGTTCAACCAGGTCGTGATCAAGGTGACGGGTGACGGGTTCGGCCCGGTGTTTCAGGCCGCGCTGCGATCGGTCGGCGCGACCGGCGTGCTGGCGCTGTGGATGATCTGGCGCGGGATCCCGCTGATCCCGTCGCGCCAGGTGCTGCTCTGGAGCGCGGCGGCGGGGCTTCTGTTTGTCGCCGAGTTCGTCTGCCTGTTCATCGCGCTCGACCTGACCACGGTGTCGCGGGCGTCAGTGATCTTCTATTCGATGCCGGTCTGGCTGGCGCTTGCGGCGCATCTGCTGTTGCCGGGCGAGCGGCTGAACGCGCCGCGCGCCGCCGGGCTGGCCCTGGCGATGGGCGGCGTGGCGCTGGCCATCCTGTCGCGAAACGGCGGTGGAGAGGCGAGCCTCGCCGGCGACCTGTTCGCGCTGGGGGCCGCGCTGTTCTGGGGGTCGATCGCGCTGGTGCTCCGGCTGACGCCACTGGCGGCTGCCCGGCCGACACAATGCCTGTTCATCCAGGTCGCCACGTCGGTGCCGATCCTGCTGCTGCTGTCGCCGCTGATGGGCGACCTGTTCCGCGCACCCGGCGCGCTGCACTGGGCCGGGCTGGCGTTCCAGACCGTGGGCGTGGTGAGCATCGGCTACCTGGTGTGGTTCTGGCTGCTGACGATCTACCGCGCCTCGGGCGTGGCCTCGTTCAGCTTTCTGTCGCCGGTCCTGGCGGTGTTCATGGGGTGGCAGTTGCTGGGCGAACAGGTCTCGGTTTCGGTCTGGGCGGCGCTGGCGCTGGTGGCCGCCGGACTGGTGCTGATCAACCGCAAATAGGCTCAGGTCCCGCAAAATGTAGCGGGCACCACTTCGTCCGGCGTCGGTGGCCGGGCCAGGTCGGCGTGATCGGGCTGGTCCTCGAACGGGTGCGCCAGCACCGCGTTCAGCCGCTCGAACGGGGCATAATCGCCACCCACCGCCGCCGAGATCATCTGTTCGATCCGATGATTGCGCGGAACGAAGGCCGGGTTCGCCGCCCGCATAACCGCCTGCGGGTCCGGTTCGTCCGCCAGCCGCGCCTGCCAGCCCTCGGCCCATTGGTCGAACGCGGCGGGATCGGTGAACTGGTCGTGCGCGCGCTCCCCTGCCAGCGCCCGGAACGTGTTGGTGAAATCGGCCTGCCCTGCGGCCATCCGCGCCAGCAGGTCGGTGATCATCGCGTCGTCGCCGTCGCGCGGCGTCGTGATCCCGATCTTGGCCCGGAAAATCCGCAGCCACGCCTGTTCGATCAGCGACGGCATGGCATGAACGATCCCGGTCGCCTCTTCGACCGCCGCCGCCGGGTCGTCGAATTGCTGGATCAGCGCCGTGGCCAGCTGCGCCAGGTTCCACACCGCGATCCCCGGCTGGTTGGAATAGGCATAGCGCCCGTGACGGTCGATCGAACTGAACACCGTGTCGGGGTGATAGACATCGAGGAATGCACAGGGGCCATAGTCGATGGTCTCGCCGGAGATCGCACAATTGTCGGTGTTCATCACCCCGTGGATGAACCCGACACCCATCCATTGCGCGATCAGAACGGCCTGCGCGTCGCGCACCGCCGCCAGCAACGCCATCGGCCCGTCCGCATCCGGGTAATGCCGGGCGATCGCATAGCCCGTCAGGCGCTTCAGCCGGTCGATCTGCCCCCGCGAGGCAAAGACCTGGAACGTGCCGACCCGCAGATGGCTGGACGCCACCCGCGTCAACACCGCGCCGGGCAGAACCGTTTCGCGGATCACCTCCTCGCCGGTCTCGACCGCCGCCAGCGCTCGCGTGGTCGGAATGCCGAGGGCATGCATCGCCTCGGAGACCACATATTCGCGCAGGACCGGCCCCAGCCAGGCCCGGCCATCGCCCATGCGGCTGAATGGCGTGCGCCCCGATCCCTTGAGCTGGATGTCCCGACGCTGCCCGTCCGTGCCCACGGTTTCGCCCAGCAGGACCGCGCGCCCGTCGCCAAGCTGCGGGTTGTATTGGCCGAACTGGTGACCGGCATAGAGCTGCGCCAGCGGTTCGGCCCCCTGCGGCACCGTGTTGCCCCCGAACACCTGCGCCATTTCCGTCGCATCGCCCGCCGCGATCCCCAGCAGCCGGGCCAGGTCGTCATTGAAAGCCACCAGCCGGGGCGACCGCACCGGCTGCGGCGCCTGCGCGGCAAAGAACCCCTCTGGCAGGCGGGCATAGGAATTGTCGAACGGGATCGAAACGGGCATGGGCCAAGGATAGGGCACCACCCGCCGAATACCATAGGCGATCACGCGTGATTGTGCTTGGATGGCCCCATGCAAGATCCGACCGCCGCCGACATCATCCGTAACCTCGACCTGAAACCGCATCCCGAAGGCGGCTGGTATCGGCAGACCTGGATTTCGGATATGCCCGTCGCAGGCGGCCGCGCCAGCGCGACCTGCATCTATTTCCTGCTGAAAGCGCGGGAACGCAGCCACTGGCACCGGGTCGACGCCACCGAGATCTGGCTCTTTCACGCGGGTGCACCGCTGGTTCTGTCGCTGAGCGAAACCGAGACCGGCCCCGCAACCGACCACCTGCTGTCCCCCGATCCGACCCGCGGCGCGCCGCAGGTGATCGTACCGCCGCATCACTGGCAATCCGCGCGCAGCACCGGCGACTACACGCTGGTCAGCTGCGCCGTATCACCCGGGTTCCGGTTCGATGGCTTTACGCTGGCCGACCCGACGTTCGACATTCCCCGCATCAAGACAACGCCGTAAGTCGCGGTTATTGTATGTATTCTACGCCGCATTCCCTTCGGCCGCCGGACGGCTGACCCGGCCACCGCATCGGGGCGTTCCGACCCCGGTCGTGCCGGGGCAGGATGTCGGCAGGCCGCGCAGCACCCGGACGGCGAGATAGGCAAAGGCCTGCGCCTCGAGCATGTCGCCATTCAGCCCGGCCGCCTCGACCGGTTCGACCGAACAGGGCAAGGCCGCATTCAGCATCGCCATCACCACCGGGTTCTTTCGCCCCCCGCCGGTGACCAGCACGCGGGATGGCAAGTCCGGGCAGTGCTCCAGCCCCGCCGCCACCGAGGCCGCGCAGATGGCGGTCAGCGTGGCGGCGGCATCCGCATCGCCCAGATGCGACACCCGGTCCTGAATGTCATCGAAATCGTTCCGGTCCAACGACTTCGGCGGCTTTCTTGAGAAATACGCATGTTCCATGAACGCGGCCACGACCGCCTCGTCCACCTGCCCGGTGGCGGCCAGCGCGCCGCCTTCGTCCATCGCGACCCCGCGCCGCGCCTGCATCAGGTCGTTGACCGGCGCATTGGCGGGACCGGTATCAAAGGCCAGCAGGGCGCCGGGGTCCTCCGGGCGGCCGCGGGCCGGGTCCAGCCAGGTCAGGTTTCCGACCCCGCCAAGGTTCAGGAAACACAGCGGCGCATTGGCCCTCATCCATCTTGCACAGGCGAAATGGAAAAACGGCGCCAGCGGTGCGCCCTCGCCGCCTGCGGCCACATCCGCGCTGCGGAAATCCCACACCACCGGCACGCCCAGGGCGCCGGCCAGCCCGGCGCCATCGCCCACCTGCAGCGTGCCGCGTCCGCGCGGATCATGTGCCAGCGTCTGGCCGTGAAAACCGATCAGGTCCACATCGCCGAACCCCGCCAGCGCGGCGCGATGGGCGGCGTCGATCACCGACGCGGCCGCCTCGACCTCGGCGCCGTCCCACCGCCCCAGCCCGCCACGCAACAGATCGCGCTCGGCATCGGTATAGGGCCGGTAGCCATGCGGACCGAAGCCATGGATCGTCTCGCCATCGGTCACGACCATCGCCGCATCGACCCCGTCGAGCGAGGTGCCGCTCATCGCCCCGAGCGCGCGGAACCGCCGGTGCCGCTGCTGATCGTCATTCATGGCCTTTTCCTCCGTCCGGCTGCCGCCTATACACTGCGCCGCAACCTTAGACCGGGGCAAGCCATGACCTACCATCCCAAATCCGACTTCATGCAGGTAATGATGCAGCGCGGCTACCTTGCCGACTGCACCGATTACCAGGCGCTCGACGACGCGCTGCGCGCCGGGGTGGTCCCGACCTATATCGGCTATGACGCAACCGCGAAATCACTGCATGTGGGCCATCTGCTCAACATCATGATGCTGCGCTGGCTGCAAAAGACCGGGCACAAACCGATCACGCTGATGGGCGGCGGCACCACCAAGGTCGGCGATCCGTCATTCCGTTCCGACGAACGCCCGCTGCTGGGCCCGGACGAGATCGACGCGAACATCGCCGGGATGAAGCGGGTGTTTGCCAAGTACCTGACCTATGGCGACGGCGACACCGACGCGCTGATGCTGAACAATGCCGAATGGCTGGACGATCTGAACTACCTGGATTTCCTGCGCGATATCGGCCGACACTTCTCGGTGAACCGGATGCTGTCATTTGAATCGGTGAAATCGCGGCTGGACCGCGAGCAATCCCTGTCATTCCTCGAATTCAACTACATGATCCTGCAGGCCTATGATTTCCTGGAGTTGAACCGGCGCTATGGCTGCCTGCTGCAGATGGGCGGCTCGGATCAGTGGGGCAACATCGTCAACGGGATCGACCTGACGCGGCGGGTGCTCGATCACGACATCTACGGGCTGACCTCTCCGCTGCTGACCACCAGCGACGGGCGCAAGATGGGCAAGAGCCAGGGCGGCGCGATGTGGCTGAATGCCGACATGCTGTCTCCCTATGAATTCTGGCAGTTCTGGCGCAACACCACCGACGCGGATGTGGAACGGTTCCTCAAGCTCTATACCGAACTGCCGGTCGACGAATGCAACCGGCTGGGCGCGCTGGCCGGGTCCGAGATCAACGAGGCCAAGATCATCCTCGCCAACGCGGTGACCACCCTGTGCCACGGGGCCGAGGCGGCCGATGCCGCTGCTGCCACCGCGCGGGAAGTGTTCGAAAAGGGCGGCGTGGGCGATGACCTGCCAACCCTCACCCTGAGCGCGGACGAGATTGGCGACGGCATCTCGGTCGTGCAGCTCTTCGTGCGCTCGGGGCTGGTGAAATCCGGCAAGGAAGCCAAACGCCTGATCGCCGAGAACGGCGCCCGGCTTGACGACGCTCCGCTGACCAATGCGGGCCTGATCCTGGATGCCGGCACGCTGGCGAACCCGGTCAAGCTCAGCGCGGGCCGTAAGCGCCACGCTCTGGTGCGTGTCGCCGCCTGACCGGCGCGGGGCCGGAAACGGCCCCGCCTCGCCGCTGTTTCGCACAGTTCCCGGGCGAACTGGACAGGCCGCTCGCGGCAGGTTAACTGAACACATGTTCATATTTGTCGGAGCCAGCGCATGAAACTCGAAACCACCGCCGCCATTGTCACCGGGGGCGCCTCCGGTCTGGGCGAGGCCACCGCCCGTCATTTTGCCGCACAGGGTGCGCAGGTGACGATCCTCGACCGTGACGAGACCCGCGGCCAGGCCGTGGCCGCCGAGATCGGCGGGCATTTTGCACAGACCGACGTGACCGACGAGGCTTCGGTTGCCGCCGCCATCGCCCTGGGCCTGGACAGGATGGGCCGGATCACCGCCGCGGTGAACTGCGCGGGCATCGCCATCGGCATCAAGACGGTGGGACGCGACGGGCCGCATCCGCTCGACCGGTTCAGGCAGGTGATCGACATCAACCTCGTCGGCAGCTTCAACGTCGCCCGGCTCGCCGCCGCCGAAATGGCCCGCAACGATCCCGACGCCGACGGCGCGCGCGGCGTGATCGTCAACACCGCCTCGGTCGCGGCCTTCGACGGGCAGAAGGGCCAGGCGGCCTATTCCGCCTCCAAGGGCGGCATCGTCGGCATGACCCTGCCGATGGCCCGCGATCTCGCGTCGCTCGGCATCCGCGTCAACACCATCGCGCCGGGCATCTTCCTCACCCCGATGATGAAGGGCCTGCCCGAGGACGTTCAGACCCAGCTGGCAGCGGATGTGCCGAACCCGTCGCGCCTGGGCGATCCGTCCGAATACGCGCGCCTGGCCGGGTTCATGGTCGAAATGGGCTATCTCAACGGCGAGGTGATCCGCCTCGACGGGGCACTGCGGATGCGCTGACCGCGCCTCTTCATCTTGCCAGGTAAACTCCGGGGAGCGTGAGGGGCTGGCCCCTCACTCCCACATCCGGCCAGAGGCGGCGCAACCGGCCACCAGGGCTCAGGACTGCTCGGCCTTCTCCGCCAGCGCCAGCCATTCCTCCTCGCTGGCCGCAAGCCGCCCCTGCCGCGCCACCAGCGCCTCGGTCGCCTTGGTGAACTTGGCCGGTTCGCGCGCATACAATCCGGGGTCCGCCAGCAGGGTTTCCAACTTGGCGATCTCTGCCTCCAGCCGCTCGATTTCATCGGGCAGAGCCTCGAGCCTGTGTTTCTCGGTAAAGCTCAGCCCCTGCCGGGCCGCCGCGGCCGGTTTCGGTTTCGACCGCGAAACGGGCTTGGCCTTTTCCGCCTTCTCGCCCGCATCCTCGCCGCGTTGCGCCCGGTAATCGCTCCAGCCGCCCGCATAGACCGTGGCCTGCCCGTCCCCCTCCATCGCCACCGTCAGCGTTGCCACCCGGTCCAGGAAATCGCGATCATGGCTGACCAGCAGCACGGTGCCGTCAAACCCGTCCAGCAGTTCCTGCAACAGGTCCAGCGTTTCCACGTCCAGATCGTTGGTCGGTTCGTCCAGCACCAGCAGGTTCGACGGCTGCGCCATCAGCCGCGCCAGCAGCAGCCGCGCCCGTTCGCCGCCCGACAATGACCGCACCGGCGCGCGCGCCTGGCGTTCGTCGAACAGGAAATCCTTGAGATAGCCGACCACATGCCGGGGCTGGCCACGGACCATGACCTGGTCCGATTGCCCCGAGACCCGCATGGCCGGGTCATGGGTCAGGTTTTCCCATAGGCTGGCATCGGGGTCGAGCTGCGCCCGGGCCTGGTCGAAATACGCGATCTCGAGATTGGTCCCCAGCTTCACGGTGCCCGCATCCGGGGCCACGCGTCCCAGCATCAGGTTCAACAGCGTGGTCTTGCCCACGCCGTTCGGCCCCACCAGCGCCACGCGGTCGCCACGCTGTATCGTGACCGAGAAATCACGGCAGATCAGGTTTTCCCCGTAGGCCTTTGCAATACCGATCGTTTCAATGACCTTCCGCCCGGATTTCCGGCCCGTGTCCAGCGCCAGCGCCGCCGTGCCCTGACGGCGGATCTGCGCCGCGCGTTCGGCCCGCAGCGCCTGCAGCGCCCGGACCCGCCCCTGGTTGCGCTTGCGCCGCGCGCTGATGCCCTCGACCGCCCACCGCGCCTCCGAGCGGATCTTGCGATCGAGCTTGTGACGCGCGGTGTCCTCGTCCTCCCACACCTTGTCCCGCCAGGCTTCGAACGCCTCGAACCCCTTGTCCTGGCGGCGCACGGCCCCCCGGTCGATCCACAGCGTCGCCGTGGTCAGCGCCCGCAGAAAGGCCCGGTCGTGGCTGATCACCACAAAGGCCGCCCGCGTCGCCGCCAGTTCCCGTTCCAGCCAGGTGATCGCGGCGATATCGAGATGGTTGGTCGGTTCGTCCAGCAGCATCAGGTCGGGTGCGCGCGCCATCAGCGCCGCCAGCGCCGCGCGGCGCCGTTCCCCGCCCGAGGCGGTCGCCACCGCGCGGGAGGGGTCGAAATTCAGCCCTTCGCCCGCGCGTTCGACCCGGTAGAGCTCGCCCGGCGGCAACCCGACCGCGGCGAAATCGCCCAGCGTGGCAAAGCCGGCCATGTCGGGATCCTGCTCCATATAGCCCACCGACCGGCCCGGCGGCAGCGCCACCTGCCCCGTGTCCGGTTCGACCAGCCCGGCCATCACCTTCATCAGCGTGGATTTTCCCGATCCGTTGCGCCCCACCAGCGCCACCCGGTCGCGCGGCTGCACCACGAGATCGAGGGTGTCGAAAACCGGGTCGCCGCCGAAGGTCAGCGAGATGCCGGAGAGTTGCAGAAGAGGTGCGCGCGCCATGGCAGACCGCTAGCCGCAGCGGCGCCGGGCGTCAACGTCTCGCGGTGCCGCCTACCCCGCCACCGCCCGCAGCAGACGCTTGCGGGCCGGCGGGATGGCGGCGATCTCGACGCCGGTAAAGACATGCAGCGTGTTCATGTGGCGATCCACGACCGCGTGATCGCTGACCCAGCCGCCCATCGCCAGATAGCTGCGCAGGAGCGGCGGCATCCGCAGCATCGCCCGCTTCACGTCGGGTTTGCGCCGCAACCGCGCCGCGAACCGGAACACATCAGGCGCCTTGACCCGCGGCAGCCAGCGTTTCGGGGCCAGGTGACGTTCCCTGAGCATCGCGAACGTATCGAGATAGCGGTCGGTTTCCGTCCCGGCAAAGGACGAACAGCCGAACAGCATCTCGACCCCGGTTTCGTCCACCAGCAGGGTGAGCGCGCCCCAGGCGATCCGGAGGATATCGGGATCGGCGCAACCGGGGCGCAGGCAGAACCGGCCAATTTCGGCCAGCGGGCCGGGATGATCCGACAACGCACCCAGGTCGTAGAACTGCGCCGAATAGCTGCGATGCAGTTCAGCGCCGCTGTCGAACAGCATCAGCCGGCAGCAGGCGACCAGCACATCGCCGGCGGTATCCTCGACCAGCAGGTGGATGCACTCCGCATCGTGGGAATCGCGATCCGGCCCATGGGTGCCAAAGGCCCGCCCCCGCAGCGCCTGGGCCGCGGCCAGGTCCCGCGGCCCCTGCCCGAACCGGGCGCGCAGCCGGCCACGCTCAAGAATTGTCCGCTGTCCCACGATGCCGTCCTCCGGCTTGCCGTCGATCCCGGCCCCGTCCTGGCACGGACAGGTAACAGCCACGCGACCGGCGGGCGGGCATGGGCTATTCGCCCAGAACCGTGCCGGGGTTGAACCGGCCGAGATTGCCCAGCAACTGGCGCAGGAACGTCTTGTCCTGCACGCCGGAATCGGTCACCCGGCGCTGCAGCGGCACGAACTGGCCGTCCCGCAGGCCATAGCGTTCGATGTTGCGCACCACGCCACGGCTGTCGAAGCTGATCGCGACAAGCTGGCGGTCGACGATTTCGGGTTCGCGCGGGCCATAGTGACGAAAACGCGTCGCGACATAATAATAGTTGCCCGAATCCAGCACCCCGGACACCGACGGCGTCCCGATCGACTCGGCCACGGTGTCGCGCGTATCGACGCCGACCTTGATCTCGGACAGCTCGGCCTCGGACGGCACATGACCGTGATTGCGGTAAACCGACGAACAGGAGGCCACCGCGAACAGCGCCACCCCTGCAAGGGTCGCGCGCCAAGCGCGTCGGAACATCGGACTGGTCACGGACATGGGGCCTCTTGCCATGGCTTCAATCGGCTTTTATCCCGTTAGCACTAACCCCGCTCCGGGTTCAAGAAATGAAAGGCCGCCAATGTCGGAGACTGCCGCATTCAGGGTTGCCGACCTGCCCCAGAACCGCCCGACCGCGTTTTCCCTGCGTCCGGATGCCGATGCCTGCCGCGCCTTGGCGGTCGAACTGGATCTGTCGGCCCTGCGCAAACTGTCATTCACCGGGCAGATCGAATCGCATGGCAAATCGGACTGGCTGCTGACCGGGCGGCTGGGCGCGACGGTGGTGCAGCCCTGCGTGGTGACGCTGGCGCCCGTAACCACCCGAATCGAAACCGATCTGCGCCGCCTCTATGTCGCCGGAATGGAGGTGCCGGACGGCGCCGAAACCGAGATGCCCGAGGACGAGACCCGCGATGCGCTGGGCAAGACGATCGACCCGGCGGCGGTGATGGTCGAAGAGCTTGCGCTGGCGCTGCCGGACTGGCCCCGCAGCCCCGGCGCGGAACTGGGCGAGGCGGTCTTTACCGAGGCCGGCAAGACCCCGCTGCGCGATGAGGACACCCGCCCCTTTGCCGGGCTTTCGGCCCTGCGCGACCGGCTCAGGGGCGATGACTGAGATCGCGGGGCGCGGGCGGCGAAAAACCACTTGCGCCACCCGGGAAACACAGTATTTTCGCGCGCTCATCGGTTTTTCGGTTGGACATCGCAGCGGCACGGGCCTAAATGCACGTCACGCCGCCTGACGCGCCGCTGAATACGACACGAGACGAATATCGCAACACAGGCCGCCGGACCCGTCCGCCGGCCTCTATCGAAAGCAAGGGTTGAGACATGGCTGTCCAACAGAACAAGGTTTCCCGTTCGCGCCGCAACAACCGCCGCGCACATGATGCGCTGGTCGCCGCGAACCCGAATGAATGCCCCAATTGCGGTGAACTCAAGCGTCCGCATCACGTCTGCGCATCCTGTGGTCACTATGATGATCGCGAAGTCGTCGCGCTGACCGACGACATCGATCTGGACGAAGACGCGGCCTGAGGCCGGGGCGGAACGGCACAGGCATGACGGCCCGGCCCGATCAGCCGCAGGCATCCGATCTGCCTCCCGATCTGCCTCCCGATCTGCCTGAGGCCCTGTCCGGCCGCATTGTCATTTCGGTTGACGCCATGGGAGGCGACAACGGCCCCAAGGCCGTCGTCGCCGGCATTGCCGCGTCCGCGCGCAAGAACCCCGAAATCGGGTTCATCCTGCATGGTCCCCGCGCCAGGCTGGAAAAACTTCTCGCCAAGCGCCAGGAACTGGCGGGGCTGGTCGTCATCCGCGACGCCAATGACGTGGTGCGGATGGAGGACAAGCCCAGCCTGGTGATGCGCAACGGCAAGGGCACGTCGATGTGGTCCGCGCTCGATTCGGTGCGCAACGGCGAAGCCACCTGCGCGGTGTCCTGCGGCAATACCGGCGCGCTGATGGCGCTGTCGATGATCCGCCTGCGCAAGCTGCCCGGCGTCAACCGGCCCGCGATCGCCATCCTGTTCCCGTCCCGCAGCAAGCAGGGTTTCAACGTCATGCTCGACGCCGGCGCCGATCTGCGCGCCGATGCGGGCGATCTGCTGCAATTCGCGCTGATGGGCGTGTCCTATGCCCGCAACGGGCTCGACCTGCCGCACCCGCGCGTCGGGCTGCTGAATGTCGGCACCGAGGAACACAAGGGCCGCCCGGAACTGCGCGAGGCGCATGGGATGATCGGCGATTTCGCCGCGCGGGCCGAGTTCGACTATGTCGGGTTCGTCGAGGGCAGCGACATCCCCGGCGACATGGCCGATGTCATCGTCACCGACGGGTTCACCGGAAATGTCGCGATCAAGACCGGAGAAGGCACGGCCAGCCTGATCGGCGACCTGCTGCGCGAAGCCTTCAAATACTCGACATTGTCGCGCCTCGCCTCGGTGCTGGCGCTGACCTCGCTGGGGCGGCTGCGCAAGCGGATCGACCCGCGCCGGGTCAATGGCGGCGTGTTCCTGGGCCTCAACGGAACGGTGGTGAAATCCCATGGCAGCGCCGACGCCACCGGCGTGTCCGCGGCGGTGAAACTGGCCTTCCAGCTGGCGCAATCCGGGTTCACCGAAAAACTGGCGGCGCGGGTTGCATCCACGGCCGAGCTTACCCAAGATGCTTCGAACGGGCCCGAGGCAGGCTCGGGCAAACCGTTGGAAGAAGACAAGACATGACATGCCGCGCAGTGATCACCGGGGTGGGACATTACCTGCCCGAACGGGTGGTGACCAACTCGGAATTCGAGGCCAGGCTCGACACCACCGACGAATGGATTCGCACCCGCTCCGGGATCGAGCGGCGCCATTTCGCCGCCGAGAACGAAACCACGTCGGATCTCGCCACCCATGCCGCGCGCGCGGCGCTGGCGGATGCCGGGCGCGCGCCCGATGACATCGACGCCATCGTGCTGGCCACCTCGACCCCCGACCTGACCTTTCCGTCCGCCGCGACCATGGTGCAGTCCGCCCTCGGCATGACCCGCGGGTTCGCCTTCGACGTGCAGGCGGTCTGCGCCGGGTTCGTCTATGCGCTGGCCAATGCCAACGCCCTGATCGTATCCGGGCAGGCCAGCCGGGTGCTGGTCCTCGGCGCCGAGACCTTCAGCCGGATCATGGACTGGTCCGACCGCTCGACCTGCGTGCTGTTCGGCGACGGAGCCGGTGCGGTGGTGCTCGAGGCGCAGGAGGGCCAGGGGACCTCGGACGATCGCGGCATCCTGTCCACCGACCTGCATTCGGACGGGCGTTATCGCGACCTGCTCTATGTCGATGGCGGCGTGTCGACCCGGAACACAGGCCACCTGCGGATGCAGGGCAACCAGGTCTTTCGCCACGCGGTCGAAAAGCTCGCCGCCACCGCCGAGGCCGCGCTGGACAAGGCCGGGCTGAGCAGTTCGGACGTGGATTGGGTGGTGCCCCACCAGGCCAATATCCGCATCATCAAGGGCACGGCGAAGAAGATGGGCCTGAGCATGAACAACGTGGTCGTGACCGTGCAGGATCACGGCAACACCTCGGCGGCGTCGATCCCGCTGGCCCTGTCGGTCGGCCGGGCGCGCGGGCAGATCAAACCGGGCGACCTGCTGGTGTCCGAGGCGATCGGCGGCGGGCTGGCATGGGGCGCGGTGGTGCTGCGCTGGTAGGGCCTGCGGGAAACGGCCCAAAGCCGCGCCCGCAACGCGTTGATATTGACAGCGAAAATCTGATCCCGCATCCTGTCGACCACCACAGGAGAGGATCGACATGTCTGGCAAGACCCTGACGCGCATGGACCTGAGCGAAGCGGTGTTCCGCGAGGTCGGGCTGTCGCGCAACGAAAGCGCCCAACTGGTGGAGAGCGTGCTCGACCATATGTCCGACGCGCTGGTCCGCGGCGAACAGGTCAAGATCTCGTCCTTCGGCACGTTCAGCGTGCGCGAGAAAACGGCCCGCATGGGGCGCAACCCCAAGACCGGCGAAGAGGTGCCGATCGACCCGCGCCGGGTGCTGACCTTCCGCCCGTCGCACCTGATGAAGGATCGGGTCGCCGCCGGCAACCGCAAGTGACCGCACACCGGGACAGCGCATCATGAACAAGTCCCCGGACGCCTTTCGCACCATCAGCGAAGTCGCGGATTGGCTGGGCTTGCAGGCCCATGTGCTGCGATTCTGGGAAAGCAGGTTCACGCAGGTCAAACCGGTCAAACGCGCCGGCGGCCGCCGCTATTACCGCCCTGCCGACATGCAGCTTCTCGGGGGCATCAAGAAGCTGCTGCACGATGACGGGCTGACGATCAAGGGCGTCCAGAAAATCATTCGCGAACAGGGCGTTGCCCATGTTTCTTCATTCTCCCAGCCGCTCGATGCGGTCTCTGCCCCGGCCGGGGGCGATGGCAATGGCGCGGCTCTCGCGCCGCTGAAACCCGCGCGCGGGGCACCGCCCCTGCCGTCGAAATCCGAGATCCCGCCAGAGCCCGAACCGGAGGATGACGACGAGCTCGTCACCGAACCTGTTGCCGAACCGCAGCCTGCGGCCGAGCCCGTGCCGGATGCGGCAGATGAACCGGACGCGCCCGAAGTCGCCGCGCCGGAACCGATAGCCGCACAGACAGGTGATGAACCGGCAGCGGACCCGGAGCAGATCGCGCCCGTGCCCCCTGCCCCTGAATCACCGGAATCTCCTGCCCCAGCACCCACCCCATCCACATCGACCGCCGCGGACGATCGGCCGGAGCTGCCTGACGAGGAAACGGCCCCGGAACCGGCCGCACCGGCCGAGATCGACGCGCTGCCCGGAGCCTTGGCACAGGTCGCGGCGCTCGACAGCCTGACCGCCGCGCAGGCCGCCGAAATAGCGCCGCTCGCGCAGGCTTTGCGCCAGTGGCATGACCGCGCGGTAGCGGCCGGCGCAGCCTGAAGGATTCGCGGTGATTCCCTCTTGCCCTGCGCCCCAAAACGGGTATGAACACCCCATCGTCGGGCTATGGCGCAGCCTGGTAGCGCGTCCGTCTGGGGGACGGAAGGTCGCAGGTTCGAGTCCTGCTAGCCCGACCAAACCAATCCTCCCACCATTTCTCCGCCGCGTTGCCGCGCGACAGCAGGAGGTCGCATGACAACCGCCCCGACCGGCGTCTGCCCCAACCAGATGATCGAGACGATGATTGCCGACGGCACCATCCGGGCCGAACCGGAGATACGTCCCGAACAGGTGCAGCCGGCCAGCCTCGATTTGCGGCTGGGCACGGTCGCCTACCGGGTCCGCGCCTCGTTCCTGGCCGGCGAGAATCGCAAGGTCACCGACCGGCTGGCCGAGTTCGAGATGCACCGGATCGACCTGACGAACGGGGCCGTTCTCGAAAAGGGCTGCGTCTATCTGGTGCCGCTGATGGAATCGCTGGCGCTGCCCGGCGAGGTTTCGGCGGTGGCGAACGCCAAGAGCTCGACCGGACGGCTCGACCTGCTGACCCGAACCATCACCGATGGCGGCATGGAGTTTGACCGTATCCCGGCCGGGTATGACGGCCCGCTTTTTGCCGAGATCTGCCCCCGGTCGTTTTCGGTGCTGGTGCGGCCGGGAATGCGGCTGAACCAGATCCGGTTCCGGCGCGGGCAGGCGGTGCTCAGCGATGTGGAACTGGCCGCGCTGAATGCCGAGATGCCGCTGGTGGACGGCCCTGCCCTGATCCGTGACGGGCTGGGGTTTTCGGTCGACCTGCAACTGCCGGGCAGCGACCTGGTCGGCTATCGCGCCAAGCCGCATACCGGCGTGATCGACCTCGACCGGATCGGGTATTACGACCCCGCCGAATATTGGGAAACGGTCCGGGCCGATGCGGGCCGGATCATTCTCGATCCCGGCGCGTTCTACATTCTGGTCAGCCGCGAGGCGGTGCATATCCCGCCGGATTACGCTGCCGAAATGGCGCCATACCTCGCCATGGTGGGCGAGTTCCGGGTGCATTACGCCGGTTTCTTCGACCCCGGATTCGGCCACGCCCATGCGGGGGGCGCGGGATCACGCGGCGTGCTCGAGGTGCGCTGCCACGAAGCGCCGTTCGTGCTGGAACACGGCCAGGTGGTGGGCCGGCTGGTCTATGAACGCATGGCCCTCGCGCCCAGCCGGCTCTACGGCGCGGGCATCGCATCGAACTATCAGGGCCAGGGGCTGAAACTGTCCAAGCATTTCCGCGCGGCGGGCTAGCGCGGCTTCCGCACCCAGCGCTGGATCAGGTCCGGCCCGATGGCGGTTGCCTCGCGCAGGTCGAACCGGGGCGCGGCGGCCAGCCGCTCCAGCCCCAGCGCCCCGATCGCGGGCAGCCCCTCGGCGCCGATCGCCAGCCCCGCATTGAACACCGCCAGTTCATCGACCAGGTCCGCCGCCAGCAGCGACGCCGCCAATGCGCTGCCGCCTTCGCAGAACACCCGCGTCAGCCCGGCATCGGCCAGTTGCCGCAGCAGGTCGGCCGGGTCGATCTGCACCCCGCTCAGGTCGCAGGGGATCAGCCGCGCGCCGAGCCCGTCCCAGGCCTTCAGCCGGTCCGGGTCGGCACCGGTCCCGTGGCAGAGCCACAGCGGAACCTCGCCTGCGCTGCGCGCCAGTTGGCCCATCAACGGCAAGTCCAGATGACGCGACACAACCACGCGCACGGGCTGGTGGTTGATGCCCAGATCGCGCACGGTCAGCGACGGATCATCGGCGCGCGCCGTGCCCGCCCCCACCATCACCGCGTCATGCCGCGCCCGCATGGCATGGACCGCGCGCCGGGCCAGCGGCCCGGTGATCCACTTGCTTTCGCCGGTGCCGGTGGCGATGCGCCCGTCAACCGAGGCCGCCAGTTTCAGTGTCACCAGCGGCCGCCCGGCGTCGACCTTTAGAAAGAACCCGGCATGATCGCAGGCAGCCTCTTGGGCCAGAACCCCAGTGGTGACCTCGACCTCCGCCGCGCGCAACATGTCGAACCCGCGCCCGGAAACCCGTGGATCGCTGTCGGACAATGGCGCAACCACCCGGGCGATCCCGGCGCCGATCAGCGCCTCGGCGCAGGGCGGTGTTTCGCCGTGATGCGCGCATGGCTCGAGCGTGACATAGGCGGTGGCACCGCGCGCGCCCGCACCGGCCTGCGCCAGCGCCCGGGTCTCGGCATGCGGCCGCCCGCCCGACTGGGTCCAGCCGCGCCCGATTACGCGGCCATCCCGGACGATGACACATCCGACCGCGGGGTTGGGCCAGCAATTGCCCAGACCGCGCCGCCCCAGGCCAAGGGCCGACGCCATGAACCGTTCGTCAGCGGCGCTCACTCGTCGGCTTTGGGATTGGGCCGCAGTTCCGAGACGAATTCCTCGAAATCATCAGCGGCCTGAAAGTTCTTGTAAACGCTTGCAAATCTCACATAGGCCACGGTGTCTATCCGGGCCAGCGCCTCCATCACGATCTCGCCGATGCGATTCGATGGTATGTCGGTTTCGCCCATGCTCTCGAGCCGCCGCACGATCCCCGAGATCATCTGGTCGATGCGTTCGGGATCGACCGGGCGTTTCTGCATCGAGATGCGGATCGAACGTTCAAGCTTGTCGCGGTCGAAATCCTCGCGTTTGCCATTGGACTTGATCACCACGAGGTCGCGCAGCTGCACCCGTTCATAAGTGGTGAACCGGCCCCCGCAGGCCGGGCAGAACCGGCGGCGCCGGATCGCCACATGATCCTCGGCCGGGCGTGAATCCTTGACCTGCGTATCGACATTTCCGCAAAATGGGCAGCGCATGAGCCTGTATCCCCCTGAAAATCCTGCTCTGCTTGTGGGCGCGAGGGCTCACTTATCCACAACTATAGGCGAGCCTCTAGGATTTGGGTAGAGGGGATTTTCCGCCACCAGATGCGGCATCCGTCATCCCAGATATGCGGCGACATGGCGGCGATGCGGGGCACGGCGATGTTCGAACAGGTAGATCCCCTGCCAGGTCCCCAGCGCCGGGCGCCCGCCGATCACCGGGATGCCCAGGCTGACCGGCAGCAGCGCCGCCTTGATATGGGCGGGCATGTCATCGGGCCCTTCCAGCGTGTGACGTAGGTAACGCATGTCCGGATGATCCGCCGGAGGCACCAGCCGATGCAGGAACGCGGCCAGATCGCGTTGCACATCGCTGTCCGCGTTTTCCTGGATCAGCAGCGAGCAGGATGTATGACGCACGAAAAGCGTCAGCAGACCGTCGCCCCCGCCCCGGCCGCACCAGCGGATCACCTCGTCGGTGAACTCATAGAGGCCGGCGCCCGTTGTCCGGATCTCGAATTCGGTCACCATGCGCGGCCCGGCGATGTCAGTAGCCGTTGGGATAGGGATCGAGGCAGTGCGATTGCGCATCGTTGGCGGTCAGGTTCTCGCCCACCCGTCGCAGCGACAGGAAGTATCCCGGGCTGGTATCGACGCCATCAGGAGCCACCAGCGAGAAATGCGCCGCCGACTTGCGGTTCCGCGTCACCGCCGGCCCCCGCGCACGCACGAGGTAGATGCGCTGTGTCGCCCCCGCGCCGATCACCCGATGGGCATAATCGCCGGCTGCGCACCAGAACGCGCTGCCGCTCAGGCCGGGGCCGGCGATCACCTCGAACACCTGATCGTCGACCGGCGCCACCCGCAGCCGGTTCGCGGCGCGAAAATCGGCGGCCCAGGCGGGCATCGCCGCAACAAGGACGGTGGCCATCACAAATCCTCGCATCGTCTTCACCAACCCAGCCTCCTCTGCCAGTCGAAGGGATCATTGCCGAGGCAATACTGGAACGCCGCCCCGATGGTCAGGTTGTCGCCGACCAGCCTGACCGACAGCGAATAACCGGGATCGACATTTTCCGCCCCTTTCGGCGGCGAGAACGCGAACTGGACCGCCCGGCGCCCCGGCTGCGTCACGCTGGGGCCGACGGCCTTCCAGATATAGAGCCGGTTCGCGGTCCGGCTGCGCAATGCCGTGCGGGCGAAATCACCCGCCGCGCACCAGTAATCCGCCGCCCCTGAACCGGGGCGACCGATGACCTCGAATACCGTCTTGGAAACCGGAAACACCTCGTGGCGGTTCGCGGCCCACCAGGCCGTTGCCATCCCGGGGATCAGGGCCGCCGCCACCCCGACCGCCAATGCGTGCCCGCGCCGCGACATCCGGTCAGAACCGCCGCGGCGGAATGTGGCAATAGCTGTTGGCCTCCTGCACCGACATGTTGTCACCCGCCCGCAGCGCGTTGAGCGAAACTGACGGCGGCATCGGCTGGATGCCCGCGGCGGCCGGGTCGAGCGTGAACTGGACCGATGACCGCCGCCCGGTGGTTTCGCTGACGCCGCGCCCGCGCGCGATGTAGATACGCGCGGTCCAGGGCGCCCCGAGCGCGCGGCGCGCATAATCGGCGGCGGCGCACCAGAACACCGGACCGTTGCCGGAACTGCGCGGAACGACCTCGAACACCGCGTTGCTCACCGGATTGACCCGCGCACCATGCGGCGCGCTGAAGGCCAGGGCCGAAAGCGGAACCAGGCCCGCCAGCATCGCCGTCAGAACAAATCTCTTGCGCATGTCAACTCCGCTGCAAATCGCCCCGGTTCGGAACCGGCCCATCAAAGGCGCCTGCCCCAGTATAGAGGCATCGACCGCGCAAGGTCTATCGCCCGCAGCCTTGCGACAGCCCGGACCGAAATGACCCGGGTTTTAGGATGCGCCTGATACCACCCGGCGGCATGGCGCAGATCCGGCGCGTCACATGGGCGCCGGACCCGTCAGGCCGTCACTGGTCGAGGAAACTGCGCAGCTTGCGCGAGCGCGAGGGATGCTTGAGCTTGCGCAGCGCCTTGGCTTCGATCTGGCGGATGCGTTCGCGGGTTACGCTGAACTGCTGGCCGACCTCTTCGAGCGTGTGATCGGTGTTCATGCCGATGCCGAAGCGCATCCGCAGAACCCGTTCCTCGCGCGGGGTCAGCGAGGCCAGAACCCGCGTCGTCGTCTCTTTCAGGTTTTCCTGAATCGCCGAATCGAGCGGCAGGACCGCGTTCTTGTCCTCGATGAAATCGCCGAGCTGGCTGTCTTCTTCGTCGCCGATCGGGGTTTCCAGGCTGATCGGTTCCTTGGCGATCTTCATCACCTTGCGGACCTTTTCCAGCGGCATCTGCAGCTTTTCGGCCAGTTCCTCCGGCGTCGGCTCGCGGCCGATCTCGTGCAGCATCTGCCGGCCCGTCCGCACCAGCTTGTTGATCGTCTCGATCATATGGACCGGGATACGGATCGTGCGCGCCTGGTCGGCAATCGACCGGGTGATCGCCTGCCGGATCCACCAGGTTGCATAGGTCGAGAACTTGTAGCCGCGGCGATACTCGAACTTGTCGACCGCCTTCATCAGGCCGATATTGCCTTCCTGAATGAGATCAAGGAATTGCAGCCCACGGTTGGTGTATTTCTTGGCGATCGAGATCACCAGCCGCAGGTTGGCCTCGACCATTTCCTTCTTGGCCTGGCGGGCCTCTTTCTCGCCCTTCTGCACCTGCTGCACGATGCGGCGGAATTCGCTGATATCGAGCCCGACATACTGGCCGACCTGCGCCATGTCGGTGCGCAGTTCCTCGACCTTGTCACTACTGCGCTCAATGAACATCTGCCAGCCGCGCCCGGGCTTGTCGGACATGTCGGACAA
Organism: Pukyongiella litopenaei; assembly: GCF_003008555.2. Taxonomy (NCBI): domain Bacteria; kingdom Pseudomonadati; phylum Pseudomonadota; class Alphaproteobacteria; order Rhodobacterales; family Paracoccaceae; genus Pukyongiella; species Pukyongiella litopenaei. Next base: position 3,890,482 of record NZ_CP027665.1, read on the forward strand.
CCAGGCCGGGTCGAGCTCGCGCCCGCGATAGGCGTCGATGAATTCGCGCCGGTTGATGCGGGCCTGGTCCGCCAGCTTGACGATCGAGCTGTCGATGGACATCACCCGGCGGTTGATGCCGTAGAGCTGGTCGACCAGCGCCTCGATCCGGTTGTTGTGCAGGTGCAGTTCGTTGACCAGCTCCACGATCTCGGACCGCAGCGCCTGATAGGTCGCCTCGTCCCGCTTGGAAAACGACCCGTCTTCGTTCAGCGTCGCCGAGATCCGGCTGTCCTGCATTTCCGACAGCTGCGCATAGTCGTTGGCGATGCGTTCCAGCGTGTTCAGGACCTGGTCCTTGAGCGCGGCCTCCATCGCGGCCAGCGACATGTTGGCCTGGTCGTCCTCGTCGTCATCATCGTCCTTGGCGATCGGGTTGCCATCGGCATCCAGTTCGGGGCCCTTGTCCTCGGTCTTGGTTTCCTGCACCGCCGAGGTATCAACCACCGGTTCCTCGACCTCGCCCTCTTCGTCCATCTGGCCCGAAAAGGTGGTTTCAAGGTCGATCACGTCGCGCAGCAGGATGTCCTCGGACAGCAGTTCCTCGCGCCAGATGGTGATCGCCTGGAAAGTCAGCGGGCTTTCGCACAGCCCGGCGATCATGGTGTTGCGGCCGGCTTCGATCCGCTTGGCGATCGCGATTTCGCCCTCGCGCGACAGCAGTTCGACGCTGCCCATCTCGCGCAGATACATGCGCACCGGATCGTCGGTGCGATCCAGCTTTTCGGTCTGCTGGCTGGCGACCGTGACCTCGCGGGCGCTTTCGGTGGTGGCCACGGCGGTCGAGCCCTTCTGCTCTTCCTCCTCGGCCTCCTCGTCCTCGATGATGTTGATGCCCATTTCGGACAGCATCGACATCACGTCCTCGATCTGTTCCGAACTGACCTGGTCCGGCGGCAGCACCTGGTTGAGCTGGTCGTAGGTGATATAGCCTCGTTCGCGGGCCTCGGCGATCATCTTCTTGACCGCCGCCTGGCTCATGTCGAGCGAGATTTCAGCGTCCTGATTGTCCGGCTTGCGGTCGTCGGTATCTTTGGCTGCCATTGCTTAGCTCCTGCGGGGCTCAAGGTGATTCGCTCGCGCCGAATCATTAGCGATTCGAAGTGATTCGGCCACCCGTTTACCCGGTTTCTCGGTGAGTTTCCGCGGGAAAAACCGCGCTACCGGCGCGGTTTGTCGAAACGGATTCCCTCCAGAAGTGCATCAAGGGCGCTGCGCTCGGCGCGGTCGATGCGTGCGCCATTGTCGCCGATGTCATATTCCGCCCTATCCTTGGTTTCGCTGCGTTCGGCCCGGTTCCGGGCTTCCGCGGCCTGACCCAACCGCCATGTCAGCGCCTCGTCGGCGGCGCCGGTGAGTTCTTCGGCGGCCTCCTCGATCTCGGCCATCGCCCCGCGCCGCGCCTTCAGTTTTGCGAGTTCCTCGGCCACGGTCATGCGGGCCGTTTCGACATCGCCGGGCCTGCGCAGGCAGGGGCTGATGGCCACATGGCGAAGCGTCAGCAGGTTTTCAAGGGGACCGGGGCCGATTTCTGCGGCGATGCGCTCTGTCAGCATCGCCCCCGCGCCGGCATGGCGCAGGATCAGGTCGCGCAGCCGCGCCTGTTCGCGATCCGCGC